>NZ_JAKNQP010000050.1:0-280 GCF_022662455.1 Pseudomonas sp. TREG-RG-20F-10-E-6-01
CGATGGGTCCGCCGTCAGCGTGACGGTGGTGGTGTCGATCGAGTCGGTAATGGTGGTAGTCGCTGGTGCTGGGTTAGTCGCCAGGTTTTCGAAATTACCGCCGGTAGCGTTGGTGATCGTCGTGTTGACGGTCGAACCGTTGTTGTAGACGTCGTTAGCCGGGGTTTCAAACACCACCGAGCCTGCAGATTTACCGGCTTCGATGACGATGGTCTGGCCATTGCTCAGCGTCACGGTGACCGGAGTTTGCGCCGGGTTTGTCAGCGTAGCGGTGTAGGTA
>NZ_JAKNQP010000006.1:0-389584 GCF_022662455.1 Pseudomonas sp. TREG-RG-20F-10-E-6-01
GTATTTCCCAAAAGCTCTACCTCAGCTTTGCCGCCATCGTGTTTCTGTTGGGCATCCTTGTCATCAGCGCATACCGTGGGTTTGGACAGGTCGACAGTGCGATCAGCAGCAACGTCCACAGTTATCGCGTGTTAAGTCAGTCCAAGATAGCCCTTGAACAGTTGATCAATATCGAGACCGGTATGCGCGGCTTCGTCATCACCGGCAAGGACAACTTTCTTGAGCCCCAGATTGCCGGTGAAAGTACATTCTCTAGCAGTCTTGCGACGCTCAAAGAACTGACGATTGATAACGCCGAGCAGCAGAAACGGCTTGCCTCATTGGAGCAGCTACAAAAGCGGTGGCTGGACGAAGACGTTCATTCGATCATCGCGCAACGGCGTGAGCTGACGCAAAGCGGCACCTCCGGTGATTCGCTGAATCAGCGCATAAGCAGCGGCGCAGACAAAGCCAAAATGGATGGCATGCGCGGCATTATTGCAGAGCTATCGCAGGCAGAAGACGTTCTGTTGGCAAGCCGCACTCAAGAGATGAACAACGCCAAGGATCGCGCGATTACGATTCTGGTGGCCGGTGGTTTGATTGCGGCCTTTTTGGCGGTCATCCTCGCCTATGCTTTAGGCCGCACCACGCGCGCCCGCCTGCAAGTGGCTATAGACGCGGCGACAGCGGTTGCCGAAGGTAGATTGGACACCGTGATTGATACCAGCAGCAGCGATGAACTGCCCAGGGCATTTGATCGCATGCAAACGCGCCTGCGGGAAATGATTCAGCAGATCAATCAAGCTGCCAGTCAATTGATTGAATCCGTACAGAAGATTTCAGGAGCTTCGGAGCAGCTTTCCAGCGCGGTAAACGAACAATCAAACTCGGCATCCGCGATGGCGGCCACGGTTGAAGAACTTACGGTAAGTATCAACCATGTATCCAACAACGCAGGCGAGGCCGGCGGACTTGCTCATCGCTCTGGTCAGCAATCAATAGATGGATCCACCGTCATCCAGAACACACTGACCAGCATGAATGGTATCGCGAAGACCGTGCAGCATGCCTCAACCAAAGTGTCAGAGTTGGGCCACCATTCCGAGCAGATATCTACCATTATCAGTGTTATTCAAGGCATCGCAGATCAAACCAATCTCCTCGCCCTCAACGCTGCCATTGAGGCTGCTCGAGCGGGTGAACAAGGCCGCGGCTTTGCAGTAGTCGCCGACGAGGTACGGTTGCTCGCGCAGAACACCGGTAAATCTACCAAGGAAATTGCCGGCATGATCGACAAGATCCAGCTCGGAGTCCGTGAGACTGTGGAGAGTATGCGCAGCGGCGTGATGGAAGTTAGCCAGGGTGTGGAAATGGCGGAGTCAGCTGGCAAGGCTATTACCGAAATTAGTCAAAGCTCTGGCCAAGTGCTCGAGGTGGTCGAACAGATTTCTTTGGCCTTGCGTGAGCAAACAGCTGCAAGTCAGGACGTCGCACGTAACGTCGAACGATCTGCACAGATGGCTGAGCAAAATAATCAGTCTGTGCAAGATCTTCTGCGCACCAGCAACGATTTGAATCAGTTGGCGATAGGACTTAAACAGGAAGTAGGTCGGTTTCGTCTGTAATGGAGTGGCAGAAACCATATTCTTGATCAAGCCCAACCTGCAAAGGTTGGGCTTTTTCATGCGCGCTATTTTTTCCGTGGGCTGCCTGTTGGCACCCGTCAGGCGCCAGTGGCGCGCTGCTTGAGGTAATCCACAAACGGGTCGATATCCGTGCTGCACAGCAAATGAGCGATCGCGCGCACCTCGGTTTCCGGCCATTCCCACCAGGCGGACTGTTCGAGGATCTGGCGGGTGGGCTCATCGAAGCGCCAGCGGATATGTTTGGCGGGGTTGCCGCCCACGATGGCGTAAGGGGCAACGTCCTTGGTCACAATGGAGCCGGCCGCGACGACCGCGCCATTGCCGATGGTGACGCCGGACAGAATCTTCGCGTGCGAGCTGATCCAGCAATCATTGCCAATGATCACGTCGCCCTTGCTGCCACCAAAATCAGTGATGTGCGCGAGGCTTTTGACCTTGGCCGGGAAGGGATAGCAACTGAGCCAATCGGTGCGATGATGGCCCCCCAGGTACACTTCGACATTGCCGGCAATGGACGTGTAGGCACCCACGCGCAAGGTCGTGCCTTCATGCCAGTCGTGAACCTTCAGGTCTCCGTAGGTGCCGATGCCAAAGCTGTAGTCGGGGTAACGGTTGCGCAGTTTCTGCGTCGAACGCTCCAGGGGGGAGAGCGCGCGCAATGCCTTGCGCGCTTGGTGTTCGCGCCATTTACGCAATAGTTTCATGCGTCGAGCCTTCTTGCAGAGGTTGAAATCAGGCCGCCATCCTGAGCAATGGGTGGCTTCTATGCAAGACGAAAATGCTCAGGGTAATGGCCGGGAGAACCCTGGCACATAAGCGTTTAACTGCCAACCACCGCCAGCAGCAACAGTCCCATCAGTGCCACCAGCAGGGTTAATCAGGCACGTCCTGGACGGTTTCGACGGGTCGATCCTGCCCCAGGTGCACCATTGCTACCCCGTCACCGGCGAAGTGGGTTTCGTGCTGATACTGAATGTCGCCAGCCTGCGGGAATACCAGGCGCTGGACCGGGTCAAGGTAGGGCTAAAAGTGCCGGTCAGTTGAGCGCTTCATTGTCTGAAAAAAAATGGCCGCTGCCTGTCCCTTTTTTTCACCTCGCCTGTCATTCATGGCAAGTGAATCAAATCGAGAGCTTCCGCCAATGCCCGCCGTCCCACCTTTGCGCCTGCGCCCGTTACTGAACTTGAGCCTGATGCTGAGCCTCAGTGCCAGCCCATTATTCGTCCCGATCAGCTACGCCGAAGACAGCAGTGCTCGGCGCAGCTACCAGGTGCCGGCTGGCAGCCTGAGCGCGGCGCTGACCCGTTTCGCCGGGTTGTCGGGGGTTAATCTGTCGGTAGATCCTGCGTTGGTCAGCGGTCGCAGCAGCAGTGGCCTGGCCGGCGAATATGGCGTGGAGGAGGGCTTTGCTTACCTGTTGCAAGGCTCCGGCCTGCAGTTGCAACCGATGGGTGAGCAGGCGTACAGGCTGGTGCCGGTGCCCGAAGGCAGCAGCCTGCAATTGGCGCCGACGTCAATCATCGGCAGCGCGGGGCAGGAGGGCGGCGATACCTACGCTGGTGGGCAAGTGGCGCGTCGTGGCTCGCAGGGCTTGCTCGGTTCGCGGGACTTCATGGAAACGCCGTTCAGCATGACCACCTACACCGAGGAAGCGGTGAAGAACCAGCAGGCGCGCACCCTCGGCGACCTGATCGCCAGCGACCCCTCAGTGCGCGCCACCAACCCGGCCGGCGGGCGCTATGAGCAGTTCACCATTCGCGGATTCAGTCTGTTCAACAGTGATGTGGCCTACAACGGCCTGTACGGCGTGTTGCCGACGTACACCATCGACATGGAAATGGCCGAGCGCGTCGATATCCTCAAAGGCCCGAGCCAGTTGATCAACGGCATCTCACCACGCGGCAGCGTCGGCGGCGGAATTAACGTGGTGCCCAAGCGCGCCACCGACAAAGACATCAGTTCGTTTACCGGCACCTGGGCTTCCGGCAGCCAGGCTGGCGGTGCGGTGGACGTGGGCCGGCGCTTTGGTGAGGACAACAAATTCGGCATCCGTTTCAACGGCGTGAAGCAGTCTGGCGACACCGAGTGGGACCACCAGAGTGTCGACCGTGAGATGGCCGTTCTGGGCCTGGATTTTCGTGGCGATCGCCTGCGCCTTTCCACTGACATCGGTCACACCGAGCGTGACACCGATGCCCCGCAGGAGCGTGTCCAGATCGGCCCGAATGCCCGCGTGCCGAGTGCCGGCGATGTGCGCCGTAACTACGCGCAACCCTGGAGCAAGGCCAGCACCAACGATACGTTCGGCACCGTCAACGGCGAGTTCGACCTCACTGATAGCGTGATGCTCTACGGCGGTGTTGGCGCGCGGAAAAGTAATCACGACTTCCTGCGCCACGCGGTGTCCGTCACCAACAACGCCGGGGATTTCAGCGTGCAGCCGCGTGATTTCACCCGTGACGAAAACGTGCGCACCGCCACGGCGGGCGTGCGCAGTTGGTTGCACACCGGCCCCGTCAGCCATGAGCTCAACCTGGCTGCCAGCTACTTCTATATGGACTTTGAAAACGGCGGGGCGCGGTATGCGGCGGCGCCAAGTAACCTCTACGACCCCGTGCAAATCCCGACCCCCTCGCGGCCGACGCGCTTCGATTCCAAGGTCTACACAGAGAATAAGTTCAGCGGTGTCGCGCTGTCCGACACCCTGGGTTTCTTCGACGACCGATTGCTGCTGACCCTCGGCGCGCGCTGGCAGCGGGTGAAGGTGGATGACTGGACCGACAACGTCAAAGGTGACACCGCCTATGACGAGGAAAAAGTCTCGCCGTCGGGTGGCATCCTCTTCAAGGCCACCGACACGTTGTCGCTGTATGCCAACTACATGGAAGGCCTGAGCCAGGGCAAAATCGCACCTTCTACCTCAATCAACGAAGACGAAATCTTCCCGCCGTTTATCAGCCGGCAGGTCGAAGTCGGTGCCAAATACGACGCGGGCGCCTTTGCCGTCACCGCCGCCGTGTTCCGCATCAAACAGCCAGCCTATGAAACCAACGCCACCACGCGGGTGTTCGGCCCCAACGGCAAACGCCAGAACGACGGGGTGGAGCTGAGTGTGTTTGGCGAGCCGCTCAAGGGCTTTCGCCTGCTCGGTGGCGTGATGTACATCGACAGCGAGCTGACCCATACCACCAACGGCACCTACGACGGCAACCGCGCGCCGGCCACGCCCAAGTACAACGTGAACCTGGGGGCGGAATGGGATGTGCCGACGCTCGAGGGTTTGACCCTGACCAGCCGGGGCATTTATTCCAGCTCGCAGTACCTGGATCAGTCCAACGTGAAAGAAATTGATGCCTGGAACCGCATCGACGTCGGCGCGCGTTACGCCTTCAAGGTGGATGACAAACACATCACCTTGCGCGCCAATATCGAGAACGTCGCCGATAAACGCTACTGGAGCTCGGCCGGGGCCTCGGATGACAGCGAACCGGGATTAACCCTGTCGACACCGCGTACCTACTTGCTCTCGGCCACCGTCGACTTCTAACTGCGCAACTTGAGGGCAAGCGGGCTTGTCGAGGCAAGCGTGATTGATGTGGCGAGCGGGCTTGCCCCGCGTTGGGCTGCGAAGCGGCCCCAAAACCTGCCAATGAGTTCTGACTGAAAAAACTGCGGTGACTGAATAGAGGCTGCTGCGCAGCCCAACGCGGGGCAAGCCCGCTCGCCACAACAAGCCCGCTCGCCACAGCAGCCCAGCTGCCAACAGGATGTACAGCGCCTGTAAATGAAAAAGCGTTAATAAGAATGTTTTTTGATTGCATCGCCCTGATATGGAATAGTACCCGCCGTTTTCCCCAGCCTGTCCAGCCGGGGTGTTCCAACGCCGAGGTCCCTGTCATGCGAATGCTGCGCTCCATCCCGACCCTTGCCGCCTGCCTCCTGGCGTTCTCTTCCAGCGTGTTAAGCGCTGCGCCCATCGACCTCAATGATGGCCAGCACGCAGTGCACTTGCCGGATGCGCCCAAGCGCGTGGTGGTGCTGGAGTTTTCCTTTCTCGACAGCCTCGCCGCTGTTGACATTACGCCCGTAGGCGCTGCCGATGATGGTGACGCCAACCGAGTGCTGCCACGCGTGCGCCAGGCCATCGGCCAATGGAAATCGGTGGGCCTGCGCTCGCAGCCGAGCATCGAGGAAATCGCCCGGCTCAAGCCGGACCTGATCGTCGCCGACCTCAATCGCCACCAGGCGCTGTACAGCGACCTGTCGAGCATCGCGCCCACCTTGCTGTTGCCTTCGCGTGGTGAGGATTACGAGGGCAGCCTCAAGTCCGCCGAGCTGATCGGCAAGGCCCTGGGTAAAAGCCCGCAGATGGAGGCGCGTATCGCGCAGAACCGCGAGCATTTGCAGGCGATTGCCAAGCAGATACCCGCCGGTGCCAGCGTACTGTTCGGCGTCGCCCGGGAAGACAGCTTTTCCGTGCACGGCCCGGACTCCTATGCCGGCAGCGTGCTGCAAGCCATTGGCCTGAAAGTACCTTCGGTGCGCGCCAACGCCGCCCCCACCGAGTTTGTCAGCCTGGAGCAATTGCTCGCGCTGGATCCGGGCTGGTTGCTGGTCGGTCACTACCGCCGCCCAAGCATCGTCGACACCTGGAGCAAGCAGCCGCTGTGGCAAGTGCTCGGTGCGGTGCGTAACCACCATGTGGCCGAAGTCGACGGCGACAGCTGGGCGCGCAATCGCGGTGTGTTGGCCTCGGAGCAAATCGCCGAAGACGCCCTGGCCATTCTCAAAGGCGGCAAAGCCGTACTGAGCCAATAAGCATGGGCCGAAGTCTCGCGGCAGCGAGTATCGTGCTGCTGGGCGCTTTATTGTTCTGGCTCTCTTTGTACAGCTGGTCGCCGTTCACCCTCACGGCGGCGGATGCCTGGAATGGCTTGGTTCACCAGGGCAGCGTGGGCGGCAATATGGCCTATATCGTCGCCCAGTTGCGGGTGCCGCGAGCGGTATGCGCGGCCTTGGTCGGTGCCTGCCTGGGCCTGGCCGGTGCGCTGATGCAGGGCATTACCCGCAACCGGTTGGCATCGCCGTCGCTGTTTGGTGTAACGGCGGGTGCGGCGCTGGGGTTGGCATTGTTCTCGACCGGCTTGGTCGCGCCACCCTTTGCCGGCGGCGCATTGTTGATGACCTGCGTGG
Source organism: Pseudomonas sp. TREG-RG-20F-10-E-6-01 (assembly GCF_022662455.1). Taxonomy (NCBI): domain Bacteria; kingdom Pseudomonadati; phylum Pseudomonadota; class Gammaproteobacteria; order Pseudomonadales; family Pseudomonadaceae; genus Pseudomonas; species Pseudomonas sp. TREG-RG-20F-10-E-6-01. The sequence goes on from NZ_JAKNQP010000006.1 coordinate 6,822, forward strand.
GCGGCGCATTGGCCTGGATTACCGTGTTCAGTCTGGGCGGTGCGTGGTCGCCCGCCACCGCCCAAGGCCGGCTGGTATTGGCCGGCGTAGCCGTGGCGGCGCTGTGCGCAGCATTGACGCGGCTCACGGTGATTCTGGTCGAGGCTCAGGCACAAAGCGTGCTGAACTGGCTGGCCGGCTCCCTGGCGAACGTCGGCGCGGCCCAGGTGCAATTACTCTGGCCTTGCACCTTGATCGGCGGCCTGTGGGCGCTGTGGTGCGCGCCGCGCCTGAACCTGATCAACCTGGGCGAAGACGCTGCACGCTCGCTGGGCGTGGGCATCGCCAGCCTGCGTCTGCAGGTATTTTTCGCCAGCCTGTTGCTGGTGGGGGCCAGCGTCTGCGCCGCCGGCCCCATCGGTTTTGTCGGGCTGATCGCGCCGAATATCATTCGGCAATTTCTCGGCAATGACTACCGCTGGCTGATCCCTATGAGTGCAGCCCTGGGCGCGGCGATCGTGCTCGGCGCCGACTTGCTCAGCCGCGCTGTGGCCTTTCCGGTGGAAACCCCGGCGGGTGTGGTGACCGCGCTGATCGGTGCGCCGTTCTTCCTCTTTCTTGCCAGGCGCGCGCTATGACCCAACCCCGATTGCGCCTATGGCTGCTGCTCGGCATGTTGCTGGTGGCGACCGGTGTCAGCCTCAGTGCCGGCACGGTGTGGCTCACCCCGGAAACGGTGCTGGACCGTCTGCTGGCCCACAACGCCCTCGACTTCGAAGTGTGGAACCATCGCCTGCCACGCAGCCTGATCGCCATCCTCGCCGGCTGCGCGTTCGGCCTGGCCGGGGCGATTGTCCAGGGTGTGATTCGCAACCCGCTGGCCTCGCCGGAAATCCTCGGCGTCACTCAGGGCGCCGGGCTGGCACTGACGGTGGCGATCATCGGCTGGCCGCACATGCCGATTGCCTGGTTGCCCCTGGTGGCCTGCCTCGGCGGTGCGGGTGGCGCCTTGCTGCTGGCGCTGTACAACACCGGCGTGAGTTTTTCCGGGGTGCGTTTCGCACTGTCGGGTGTGGCGATTGCGGTCACGTTGTCCAGCGTTACCGAGTTTCTGATCCTCTCCCATCCGCTGGATATCAACACCGCCTTGCTCGCATTGACCGGCAGTTTGTGGAGCCGCAACTGGCACCACGTGGCGCTGGTGTTGCCGTTTCTGCTGCTGATTCCGTTGGGCCTGTGCCTGGCCAAACCGCTGAACCTGATCGCCCTGGGTGACGAAGCCGCCCACAGCCTGGGCACCGCACTGACCCGCGCGCGCTGGTTGGCGATGGCGTGCGCGGTGGTCCTGACCAGCCTCGGCGTGGGGGTGATCGGGCCGATTGGGTTTATCGGCCTGGTCGCGCCGCACATGGCGCGGCGCCTGGTGGGCGGGCATCACCTGTATCTGCTGCCGGCGGCGATGCTGATCGGCGCGCTGTTGCTGGTGCTGGCCGACACCCTCGGGCGCACGTTGATCGCGCCCAGCGAAATCCCTGCGGGGGTGCTGACGGCGGTGATTGGCGCGCCGTATTTTCTTTGGTTGCTGGCACGGTTCAAGGGCTGATGACATGAGCATTTTAAAAGCACATCAACTCGATATCGGCTACGGCGCCACGCGCATCGTGCAGGGTTTGTCGTTCGCGCCGCCACCGGGGCGTGTCACTGCGTTGATCGGGCCCAATGGCTGCGGCAAGTCCACCTTGCTCAAGGCCTTCGCGCGCATCCTCAAGCCAAGCCAGGGCGAGTTGACGTTGGGGGATCAAGCCTACGCCAGCCTGTCCGCTCGTCAGTTGGCACAACAGATCGCATTTTTGCCCCAGGTGCTGCCGGTGCCGGAAGGCGTCAGCGTGCGCCAACTCATCGCTTATGGCCGCAGCCCGCATAACTCGCTGTGGGGGCGCCTGAGCGGCCACGATCAGGCCCACGTGACCCAAGCCATGCAGCGCCTGGAACTCGACGCCCTGGCCGACCGCGCCCTGGCGGACTTGTCCGGAGGCCAGCGCCAACGCGCGTGGCTGGCGATGGTGCTGGCGCAGAACGCGCCGGTGGTGCTGCTCGACGAACCCACTACCTACCTCGACATCAGTCACCAGGTCGAACTGCTCGACTTGATGGGCGAACTGGCCGCCGAAGGCAAGACCGTGATCACCGTGCTCCACGACATCAACCAGGCCTGCCGCTATGCCGACCACCTGGCGGTGATGCACGGCGGCAAACTGGTCGCGCACGGCGCGCCCGCCGAAGTGATCAGCGCCGAACTGATGCGTCAAGTATTCGATGTGCAGGTGCAGATCATGCGCGAGCCGGTGGCCGGCACACCGATGTGCCTCGTGGAAAAAAGCACCCGAAATCAAGCCTGACGCCACTCAACCTGCTACTGACCACCGTGCCCTGCGCGGCTTGATGTGAAATGCAGTTAAAACTGTGGGAGCGGGCTTGCTCGCGAATGCGGTGGGTCAGCCACCTGATGTGTTGGCTGACACGCTCTATTCGCGAGCAATCCCGCTCCCACAATGCCTGGCCTCAGTTGGCTTCAGCGCTCCACACGGCTTTCTTCACTTCAATGGCCTTGGGCAACAAACGGTTCTGATAAAACAGATCCGCCGTCGCTTGCTGCGCCTGGATGACCGTCTCGTCAATCGGCAGGATCGGCGAAGGCGGGCGGTTATCCATATAGCGGGCAATCACCTTGGCAGGCAGGCCCATAAAGGCGGTCAGCACCTTCAAGCTGTCTTCACGCTCGCTGCGGGTGAGCGCTTCGGCGGCACTGAGTTCACCCAGCAGCGCTTGGATAAACGCGCCGTTCGCCTGTGCATACTCACGCCGCGCGGTGTACACCGGCCCCGACAAACCCAGGCCCTCGCCGTTGGCCAGCACATGGCTCGGGCTCTGGCTCAAAGCCAATGACGAATAGGGTTCCCAGATCGCCCAGGCGTCCACGCTGCCTTGCTCGAACGCCGCGCGGGCGTCGGCTGGGGGCAAGTACACCGGTTGAATATCCTGATAGCGCAGGCCGGCTTTATTCAAGGCACGCAGGATCAGGTTATGGGAGCTGGAGCCCTTCTGGAACGCCACTTTTTTGCCCTTGAGGTCGGCAACCGAGTGCAGTGGGCTGTCGTTGCGCACCAGGACGGTTTCGGCGGTTGGCTTGGGCGGTTCGGCGCCGATGTAGACCAGGTCGGCACCGGCCGCTTGCGCGAACAGCGGCGGGATATCGCCGGTAGAGCCTACATCCAGTGCGCCCACGTTCAGTGCCTCAAGCATCTGCGGGCCGGCGGGAAACTCGATCCATTTCACCGCGGTGTGTGCAAAGCGCTGTTCCAGCAAGCCATGTTCCTTGGCGAGTACCAGGGCGATAGAGCCTTTCTGGTAGCCGATGCGCAGGGTGGCGGGGTCGGCCGCCAGCGCGGTGTGGGTGACGGCCAGCAGGGCCAGCAACAGCAAAGGGATTTTCATGCCTGAGCCGCCTTGAAACGATTCGCCGGGCGCACCAAACCGAGGTGTTCCCTGAGTGTGCTGCCGGTGTAGTCGGTCCGGAACAGGCCGCGCCGCTGCAGTTCGGGCACCACCCATTGGGCAAAGTCCTCAAGCCCTCCCGGCAAATGCGGCACCAGGATATTGAAACCATCGGCCGCAGCGTTTTCGAACCAGCGTTGCAGCTCATCGGCAATCTGCAGCGGCGTGCCGATCAGGCTGTAATGCCCGCGACCACCGGCAATCCGCCGGCCCAGTTGCGCCAGCGTCAGTTGCTCCTGATTCGCCAGGTCACTGAGCAATTGCTGGCGGCTGCGTTGCCCACTGTCGGTCAATGGCAGCGACGGCAACGGCCCGTCCAACGGGTACTTGGACAGGTCGAAATTACCCAGCATGCGCCCCAGCAAGGCCACGCCCACCTCGGGCTCGACCAACGCCTGGAACGCCTCGAATTTCGCCTGTGCCTCAGCCTCGGTTGGCCCCACCACCACAAACACGCCGGGCATGATTTTCAGCGCGTCGGCCTCACGTCCGTAGCCGCCCAGGCGCCCTTTGAGGTCGGCATAAAACGCCTGCGCATTGGCCAGCGACGTTTGCGCGGTGAACACCACGTCGGCGGTCTGCGCAGCCAGCTCCCGGCCGGCTTCGGAAGAACCCGCCTGCACGACCACCGGCTGGCCCTGTGGCGAGCGGGCCACGTTCAACGGGCCCTTGACCCGGAAATGCTCGCCGACGTGGTCCAGCACATGCAGTTTCGCCGGGTCATAGTAGTGGCCGCTGGCTTTGTCGCGCACAAAAGCGTCGTCTTCCCAACTGTCCCATAAGCCAGTCACCACCTGATGAAATTCCCGCGCCCGGCTGTAACGCTCGCGATGGCCCAGGTGCTCATCCCGGCCAAAGTTCTGCGCCTCGGCGGCATTGTCCGAGGTCACCAGGTTCCAGCCCGCGCGCCCGCCGGAGAGGTGGTCCAGCGAGGCGAATTTGCGGGCCACGTGGTAGGGCTCGTTGTAGCTGGTGGTCGCCGTGGCGATCAGGCCGATATGCGCCGTTACCGCACTCAACGCCGAGAGCAACGTCAGCGGCTCGAAGTGATCCGAACGCGCCATCTGGCTGGCGATCTCACCCGTGGCGGCGGCAATGCTGTCGGCCACGAACAGCGCGTCGAACTTGGCCGCCTCGGCGATCTGCGCCAGGCGTTTGTACTGGGCGAAATCCAGCCCGGCGTTGGCCGGCACGTCCGGGTGGCGCCAGGCGGCGACGTGGTGCCCGGTGGCCATGAGAAAGGCGCCGAGTTTCAATTGACGACTCATGCTTAAAAATCCTTGCGCAGTTGCACGCCGAAGTAACGTTCATCGTCACGGGGCACGGCGCGGTAGATGTAGTTGCCGCCGCTGGCCAGCAGCGGCGAGTAGGCCTTGTCGGCGAGGTTCTTGGCCAGCAGCGCCACGCGCCAGCCATTGCTGTAATCGGCCAGGGCCACGCTGGCGTTCCAGATGCCGTAGGCGCCTTGTTTGGTGTCGACGTTCTGGCTGATGTCGTACTGCACTTCGCTCTGCCAGCTGTAGTCGGTGCCCAGTTCGACGTCCAGGCCGTTCTCCAGCGGGATGCTGTAGTCGGCGCGCACGTAGCTTTTCCAGTCCGGGCTGAACGGCAGTGGTTTGCCATTCACGTTGCACGTTGCCGCCGCACCGGCGGGGCAGGCGAATTCGTCAATACGCGCATGGGTGTAAGCCAGGGCCCCGGACAACTTGAGTTGCTGGGTGGCCTGCAAGGCGTAATCGAGTTCGACACCTTCGGTGCTGACGCTGCCGGCGTTGATCAGGCGCGTCACGACTTGGCCTGCGACCGTGTCGAAAAAGTTGGCCTGGTAGTTGTCGTAGTCGCTGTGGAAGACCGCAAGGTTGGTGGTCAGGCGATTGTTCCAGCTGGTGGCCTTGATCCCGGCTTCCCAGGTGTTGGAGGTTTCCGGCTTGAGGGCGTTGGTGTCGCGCGGCTGCATGTTGAAAAACACGTTGTACGCCGGGCCTTTGTAGCCACGTGAGTAGGTCAGGTAGCTGGTGATGCTGTCGCTGATGTCGAATTGCACGCCCAGCCGCCCGGACCAGCCGTCCTCGTCTACCGAACCGGCACTGCGGGTGGCCGGTTGAATGCCACTCACCGTGGTAGCGGAGGTCGACACGCGGCGGTGATCGTATTTCAGCTCGTCGTGGGTGTAGCGCAGGCCGGCGATGCCGCGAAAGCGTGAGGTGAAATTCAGCGTGGTTTCACCGAATGCCGCGTAGCTGTCGCTGGTGGTGGTGTAGTCGGCAATGCCGCGGTCGGTGCGCGCCGGGGTGGTCAGCGTGCGCTGGTAGGTCTCTTCGTTCTTGCCATGCATGTAGAACAGGCCACCGACGTACTCCAGGAACTCACCCTTGGGCGAGGCCAGGCGCAGTTCCTGGGAGTACTGGTCGAAGGCCAGCTCGCCCTTGTCGGCGGTGCCGGGGAAGGCGGCGGTTACGGTGCCGAGGCGGTCGCCATCCTGGTATTGGGTGTTGTCCCAGCCGCGCCAGGCGGTGATCGAGGTCAGGGTGTAGTCGCCCAGGTTCCAGTCCAGCTGCGCCGACAACCCTTTGTTGGTGTCTTCGACATGGCTGCGCGTGTCGGTGTTGATATCGCGGTTGTCGCTGGACGCGCGCACCGGGCTCAACGCATTGGCAAACGCGGGTGTCAGCGACTTGCTCACCACGCCATTCGGGCCGTCGTCATGGGCCTGCATATAGTCGGCGATCAAGGTCAGTTTCACCTCGTCACTGGGGGTGAATTCCAGCTTGCCGCGAATACCTTTGTGGTTGTAGCCGTTGACCTCCTGGCCGTTGTTTTTGTTATCCACATTACCGTCGTAACTGCCCAGCAGCGTGCTGATCGAGCCCTTGAGTACCCCGGGCACCAGGCTGCCACCAATACCGAAACGTGTGCGGCTTTCGTTGCCGCTGTAATACGACTGGTCGATATAGCCGTGGGTCTCGGCGGTGGGTGCCTTGCTGGTGATGTTCAGTACGCCGGCCGAGGCGTTCTTGCCGAACAAGGTGCCTTGCGGGCCGCGCAGCACTTCGATGCGCTCAAGGTCCAGCAGGTCGAGGGTGGCCTGGCCTGGACGCGCATACACCACGCCGTCGATCACTGTGGCCACGGTCGGTTCAACGCCTGGGGAGGTGGAAATGGTGCCCACGCCGCGCACGAACAACGAGGTGTCCTTGTTCGACGCGCCGGTGCGAAAGTTCAGCGACGGCACTTGCTGCACGATGCTCGCCACGCCGTTGCGGTTGTCGCGCTCCAGTTGTTCGCCATCGAGTACCGAGACCGCCACCGGGACTTTTTGCAGCGACTCTTCACGCCGCGTCGCGGTAACCGTGACGGATTTGAGCGTGGGTTCTTGCTCATCGGCGGCACATACGCCCGGCGCGGGGAGGGCGGTCAGCCCGGCGAGAAACAATAAATGAGTGTGACGTGGAAAGTTGTGCATGCTGTGCCCGCTCCAAAAATGCCCTGAACCGCTGCGGTTCTGCGACCGTCAGCGCCTGTGTCGTGTCTTGGGCATTCGCTCGAGCGAGTAGCAGACAAAGCGCTTTGGTAGCGCTAACATCGGCATTATTGTTGGGGCTGGTTTAGAGCGTCAAATACTAAAAAATTAGTCCTATATGCTTTTTCGTTTCTAACAGGATTGCCTCTTGAGCGAAGAAAAACCGCGCAAACGCCGTGGCGCCGGGCGCGTCACTCTTAATACCGTGGCGCGCCAGGCCGGGGTGTCGGCGATCACCGTGTCGCGCTATTTCAATCAGCCAGAGCAGGTCTCACCAGAGCGCCGGGAGCGTATCGCAGCGGTGGTGGCCGAGTTGGGTTATGTGCCGAATCTGGTGGCCGGTGGGTTGGCCTCGGCGCGCGGGCGGATCGTGGCCATGGTGATTCCCAACATCTCCGGGCCGATCTTTGCCAACACCATCCAGGGCTTCAGTGACACGCTCAGCCGCCATGGTTATCAGCTGCTATTGGCGTCCAGCTACTTCAGCGCCGACCAGGAAGAAAGCGCGGTGCGCGCGTTTCTCGGGTGGTCGCCGGCGGCGTTGGTACTGACCAGTCGTTTCCACAGCGCGGGCACTGAAAAAATGATCGCCGAGGCAGACATTCCGGTGGTGGAAACCTGGGATTACGTGCCCACGCGCGAACCCTTGCAGATTGGCTTCTCCCATTACGAGGTGGGCGTCAGTGCTGCGCGCTACCTGTATGCCAAGGGTTATCGGCGCATCGCCTTCGTGCAGAACAGCGCGCCCGGCGACTTCAGTGCGCTTGAGCGGCGCGACGGTTATGCCGCCACCGCCGCCCAACTGGGTGTGCAGCCCTGGGTGTTTGCCCCGGATGCGGACCTGGCGCCTTTCGAAGCCGGCAAGCAGGCAATGCAGGTGCTGATGAGCCACGCCACGCCGCCGGATGCGATTTTCTTCGCCAACGACAACCTGGCCGCCGGTGGTTTGCTGGCAGGCCAGCGGGCCGGATTGAACATCCCGCAAGACTGCGCCGTGCTCGGTTTTGGTGATTACCCCTTTGCCGAAATGCTTTTGCCAAGTCTGAGCACGATAAAACCGCCAGCCCTGGACATCGGAATATTAGCCGCCACGCGGGTACTTGAAAGTTTGGGTGTTCTGCCAGTGGAGGATGAAGTTGTGCGATTGAATCTTCTGGAGTGTCGCTTGATTGAGCGTGAGAGCACTTGAATAACTAGTGAAGTGGCTAATTGCAACTAGCTCACTTCTGCTGATTCACTCCAAAGGCCCTAAATCAAGGGCTGTACCGGAAATCCGGGACAGCCAATGCGTATTCTTTTCAGTTTGTTTCCAGCCATCAGGAACTAGATTTACAACTTTCAGTCGATTAACCCGGTTAACCCCGACTGCGGCGTGGCGAACTAATGGCACTTCTCCGGTATTGGCCAGTAGTTCCAAATAGCCATACTTTCTCGCAACTAGACACCCCACACTATGTCGTCAATGCCCACCGACGCCTGCACTCTGCAGATCCCGCACACCGACCACGTGTGCGCGTGGCTGATGCGGCACGCCGGGCTGAAAACGGTCGACCTGGAGCGCGCCCGGCGCCTGTCTACGGACGCCGGCGACCTGCTCGGCCTGCTCGCGCGTCTGGGGCTGGTCTCCGAAATCGAACTGGCCCGCGCCTGGGCGGACCTGCTTGGCGCGCCGCTGTTGCTGGCCGATGCCGCGCCGCCGCTGCTCGACCCGTTGCCCGCCCTCACTGAGCGCTTTATGCGCCACTACCAGGTTGTACCCATGGGCTGGGCCCAAGGTGGCCTGCGCGTATTGGCGGCCAACCCGGCGCACCTCTATCCCTTTCAAGCCCTGGCCTACGCCTGCCAGGTGCCGGTGTGGCTGGCCATCGGCCCGCGTACTGAAGTTGACACGCTGGTCGAGCGCTACTACGGCCAGGGCCGCTCCGCCATGGGCACCCTGATTGAAAACCTCGATGAGCAGGGCGGGGCGCTGGAAGATATCGAACACCTCAAGGACATGGCCTCCGAAGCGCCGGTGATTCGCCTGGTCAACCTGATCCTGCAGCGTGCGGTGGAACAGCGCGCGTCGGATATCCACATCGAACCCTTCGAAAACCAGCTCAAGGTGCGTTACCGCATCGACGGTGTGCTGCACGACGCCGAAGCGCCGCCGGCCAGTTCGTCGGCGGCGGTGATCTCGCGGGTCAAGATCATGGCGCGCCTGGACATCGCCGAACGGCGCCTGCCTCAGGACGGGCGGATCATGCTGCGCGTCCAGGGCAAGGCGCTGGACCTGCGCGTGTCCACGGTGCCCACCAGCTTCGGTGAATCGGTAGTGATGCGCCTGCTCGACCGGCAAACCGTGCAGTTCGACTTCCAGAGCCTGGGCTTTGACGGCCAACGCCTGGCGGCATTTCTCGACCTGCTCGAACGCCCGCACGGCATCCTGCTGGTCACCGGGCCCACCGGCTCGGGCAAAACCACCACCCTCTACACCGCGTTGTCGCGGCTCAACACCGCTGAACGCAAGATCATCACCGTTGAAGACCCGGTGGAATACCAGCTCGAAGGCATCAATCAGATCCAGGTCAAGCCCGCCATTGGCCTGGACTTCGCCGGCGCGCTGCGCTCCATCGTGCGCCAGGACCCGGACGTGATCATGGTCGGCGAAATCCGCGACCTGGAGACCTGCCGCATCGCCATCCAGTCCTCGCTCACCGGCCACCTTGTGCTCTCCACCCTGCACACCAACAGCGCTGCCGCGAGCATCACGCGCTTGCTGGACATGGGCGTGGAAAGCTACCTGATCGCCTCGACGGTCAGCGGCATTCTCGCCCAGCGCCTGGTCCGGCGCCTGGACCCGGCGACCCGCGTGGCATTCGAAGCCGCGCCGGAACTGATCGAAGAACATGGCCTGGATCGCTTGACCGACCAGCGCCCGATCCTGCTCTACAAGGGCACTTATCGCGGTCGCAGTGCAATCACCGAATTGCTGGTGATGAACGACGAACTGCGCAGCCTGTTGATGCGCCACGCCGACGCCACCACGCTGGAGCAGGCCGCGCGCCGCGCCGGTCTGCGCACCTTGCATGAAGAAGGCCTGCGCCAGGCGCTGGCGGGCGTCACCTCGCTGGAAGAAGTGCTGCGCGTCACCCGTGGAGAGGGCGCGTGAGCCTGTTCAAGTTTCGCGCGCTGGACAGCCAGGGCGTGGCCCACAACGGTACGCTGCAAGCCCAAGACCAGGCGGCTGCCATCGCCGTCCTGCACAAACGCGGTTTACTGCTGTTGCACATCGAAGTGGCCGGCAGCCCGCTGCTGCGCACTGTGCGCGGGCCGTTGAAGGGCGCGGCCCTGGTGAGCTTTACCCAGCAACTGGCTACGTTGCTCGGCGCCGGTCAGCCGCTTGAGCGCGCGTTGGGCCTGCTGCTCAAGCCACCCGGCCAACCCCAGGTGCGCGCGCTGATCGAGCGTATCCGCGACCACGTCAAGGCGGGCAAGCCGTTATCCGCCGCGCTGGAGGAGGAGGGCGACACGTTCTCGGTGCTGTACGTGAGCATGGTGCGCGCCGGTGAGGCCGGTGGCGCGCTGGAAAGCACCTTGCATCAGTTGGGCGACTATCTGGAACGCAGCCAGTTGCTGCGCGGCGACGTCATCAATGCGCTGATCTACCCGGCGTTCCTGGTGGTCGGCGTGGTGGGTTCGCTGGCGCTTTTGCTGGCGTACGTGGTGCCGCAATTCGTGCCGATTTTCCAGGACCTGGGCGTGCCGATTCCGCTGATCACCGAGGTCATTCTCGCGCTTGGCCAGTTCCTCGGCGCCTATGGCGTGTGGGTCCTGGGCGCTCTGGTGGCGGTCATCTGGATCGTGGCGGCACGCCTGCGTGATCCGCTGCGCAGGCAGCGCTACGACCGCCGCCTGCTCGGCATTCGCGTGATCGGCCCGCTGCTGCAACGCGTCGAAGCCGCCCGACTGACGCGCACCCTCGGCACCCTGCTCAGCAACGGCGTGGCCCTGCTGCAGGCACTCGTGATTGCCCGCCAAGTCTGCACCAACCGGGCGCTGCAGGCCCAAGTGGCGGACGCGGCGGAATCGGTAAAAGGCGGCGGCACCCTCGCCAGCGCGTTCGGCGCGCAACCGCTGCTGCCAGACCTGGCCCTGCAAATGATTGAAGTCGGCGAACAGGCCGGTGAGCTGGACAGCATGCTGCTCAAGGTCGCCGAGGTGTTCGACGTCGAAGCCAAACGCGGCATCGACCGCCTGCTCGCCGCGCTGGTGCCGTCGCTGACCGTGGTCATGGCCGTGCTGGTGGCGGTGATCATGCTGGCGATCATGCTGCCGCTGATGAGCCTGACCAGCAATATATGAACCTTCAAGGAGCCACTCCCATGCGACACCTCCAACTCGGATCGACACGCCGCCAAAGCGGTTTCACCCTGCTCGAAATGCTCGCGGTGATCGTGTTGCTGGGCATTGTCGCGACCATTGTGGTGCGCCAGGTCGGCGGCAACGTGGACAAGGGCAAATACGGCGCAGGCAAGGCGCAACTGGCCGGCCTGAGCATGAAAATCGACAGCTATGCCCTCGACGTAGGCGCGCCGCCCAACAGCCTGCGACAGCTGGTGGACAAGCCCGCCAACGCATCCAGCTGGGCCGGCCCCTACGCCAAGCCCTCAGACCTCAAGGACCCGTTCGGCCATGCCTTCGGCTATCGCTACCCCGGCGAGCACGGCGCCTTCGACCTCATTTTCTACGGTCAGGACGGCCAGCCGGGCGGCGATGGCTACAGCGCCGACCTGGGCAACTGGGAATAACCTCGCCATGGCCCAGCGCGGCTTTACCCTGCTGGAGATGCTGGTGGTCATCCTGTTGATCGGCCTCGCCGCCGGGTTGCTGGGGCTGGGCGTGCGCCAGGGTTTGCAGGCGGCGCAAGAGCGTCGCGTGGTCGGGCAGATGGTCGATGCGCTGCGCACCACGCGGGCCGGGGCGGTTGTCAGCGGCACGGCGGCGCGCACTGAATTCGATCTGCAGAAAATGACCTTCCAGGCGCCGGGCCGCGCGCTGCAACGCTGGCCGGCTGAGCTGCAGGTGAGCTTGCACACTGCCGAACAGGCCGGTTCGGCTGTCGAGTTTTACCCCGACGGCAGCTCAACCGGCGGCCATCTGTTGTTGGCCAATGGCAGCCGGCGCTGGCGCATCGACGTGGGCTGGCTGACCGGCAGCGTGCAGTCCAAGGCGCTGCCATGAAATACCAGACAGGCTTCACCTTGCTTGAAATGCTCGCCGCGCTGACCTTGATGGCGGTGTGCGGCACAGTGTTGCTGGTCGCCTTTGGCCAAAGCGCGCGCTCGTTGTCGCAAGTCGCCCACAGCGACCGCCTCACCCATGCGGCGCTGACGGTATTCGACCAGGAAGCGGCGGGGCCGCTGGCTGAAGGTGTCAGTGAAGGTGACTTGCAGGGCATCCACTGGCAACTGACCCAGACCCGACAACAGCCGCACCTTTTTCGCCTCGACCTGACCGTCAGCGAAGGGCCGCACCAGGCCCGTTTCAGTACCTTGAAGGCGCGCCTGTGAAGCGCCGCGAGCAGGGCTTCACCTTGCTGGAAATCCTCGTGGTGCTCAGCCTGCTCGCGGTACTGCTGGTGCTGGTGGGCGGGGCGTTGCTGGGCGCCAATCGCGCTGTGTCCAAGGCCCAGCGCTACACCACCAGCCTGGATGAGATGCGCGCCGCCCAGCAGTTTTTACGCACGGCGATCAGTGAAGCGCTGCCCCTGGACGTCACCGAAGATGACAGCCAGACCGATGGTTTTTTTGTCGGCACGTCCCAGCGATTGCAGTTTGTGGCGACGCTGCCGGGTGTGCTCGGCGGCGGCATTCAGCGATTCACACTGCAAGCGCAAAAACAGGCATTGCAGGTGTCTTTTGCTCAGCTCGAATCGCACGCCAACGTCGCCCGCAGTGAGCCGCAAGTGCTGCTCAAAAACGTCCAGGACGTGCAGTTCAGTTACCGCGGCGTATCGCCTTTGGGCCAAGCCACCGGATGGGTCAACCAATGGCCGTGGCCCAAGCGTTTGCCCGCTGCGGTGCGCATTGCCGCGCGCATCGACGGCCCGCTGCCGTGGGTTACCCAAGTGATTGCCCTGCGTCTTAACCTCGCCAGCGGAGCGCTGGAGGAATGAGGCGCCAACGCGGCGCTGCGCTGCTGCTGGTGCTGTGGGCGCTGGCCTTGCTCAGTGTGTTGCTCGGCGGCCTGGCCGGTTGGGTACAGCTGCAAAGCCGCCAGGCCCTGTGGTTGCGCCAGCACACCCAGACCGTGCTGGCTGCCGAAGCCGGCATCGCCCTGGTCATGGCCGATCGGCGCTGGATTGCCGACGGCCGTGACATCCCGCTGACCTTCGACGATGCCCAGTTGCACGTCAGCCTGCGCAGCGAGCGCGGCAAGCTCTACCTGATCAACGCCGAGGCCGATGACTTGATGCGCCTGGCCCTGGCCTGCGGCGCCACCCAAGCCCAGGCCGACCAATTGATCAAAGCCTTTGAGGCGCGCCGCAAGCAAGGCCTGCCGCCGTTTCGGGTGCTGGAAGAAGTGCGCCAGCTGCCCGGCATGACACAAACGCTGTACAGCCAATTGCTGCCGGAAATCACCCTGTGGAGTGACCTGGATCGACCCGATCCGGCCTTCGCCAGCCCGCTGATGCGCAAGGCGCTGAACTTGCCGCGTCAGAACGCCGAAGGCGCCGACCCGGGTGTGGTGCTGGTGGTCGACAGCCACGCACAGCGTCCCGGCGGCTACCAGGCACGCCTGCAACTCACCGTTTTACTGAGCCCCTCGGAGGACAGCGCGCAACCCTACCGGGTGCTGCGTTGGCAAGAATGAATCGACTGGAACCCATCGCCCGGCACTGGCGCGGCAGCCTGCTGCAACAGGGCTGGCGCCTGTGGCTCGCGGAGTTGCGCGCCTGTGTCCCGAAATGGCTGGCCCTGAGCGAGCCGCCTGAGCAGGTCTGCCACTGGCCACTGAGCGAACCGGTCACACTCGCCAGCGCGCGCCAGGTGCTGATGCTCGCGCCCGACGCGGTGCTGCTGCAAACCGTGCAGCTGCCGCTGGCCGCCGCGCGCAACCTGACCGCCGTGGTCGGGTACGAGCTGGATCGCTACACGCCCTTCGAGGCTGACCAGCTGTACTTCGTCGCGCGCCAGGAGCAACGCACCGCCACGCACCTGCAGGTCACGCTGGTGGCGATCCTGCGCGAACAGCTGGACCAGATCCTCACCGACTGCGCCGCCCTCGGCGTGCACCCTCATCGGGTGGATGTGGACCACCTGGGCATCGACTTGCTCCCCGCGCCACTGCGCCCGCGCCAACGCCCCACCGGCAAAGGCCTGCAACGCAGCCTGCCGTGGCTGTGCGGTGCCTTGCTGATTGCGGCGATGTTGCTGTGGCTCAACGACCGCCAGCGCGTGCTCGACGCCATGCGCGCCAGCGTGCAGCAGCAAAAAGCCCAGGTTGCCGAGGTGCACGCCTTGCGCCAGCAACTGCTCAATACCCGTGGCGCGGCGCAATACCTGACCCGGCGCAAACTGGCGCAGCCGCCCTTGGCCGCGTTGCTCAATGACCTCACCACCTGCCTGCCCGCCGACACCTGGCTCGACCAGCTGGACGTCAAGGACGGCGAGATTTCCATCTCCGGGCAAAGCGCCAAGGCCAGCGCGCTGATCACCCGCATCAAGGGTTGCCACAGCCTGGAAAACGCCCAGTTCGAAGGGGTGATTCAACCCGATGCGCGCACCGGCAAGGACCAGTTTGCCTTGCGTGCCCACCTACGTCAGGAGGCCGCCGATGCGCCGACCCCTCACACCCCGTGAACGTCGCGGCGCGGCCTTGCTGCTGCTGGCCGTGGTCGTCGGCGCGGCCTACTGGCTGTTGATCGACAGCTGGTTCGCCGGCCCCTTGCGTGACATGGGCGAACAGGCCGAGCAGTTGCGCGAGCAGCAGCAACGCTACGCCGGCGTGGTGCGCCAGGGCGATGCGCTGCGCCAGCAACTTCAACAGGCCCGCCAGGACCCGGCCAGCAGCACCAGCCTGTTGCCGGGCGATGACCCTGACGTGGTGGCCGCCGACCTGATGCAGCGCCTTGCCGACCTGATCAACAGCCACGCCACGCTCGGCGGCGGCTGCAGCCTGACCCAACGCAAGCCCATCACCCCCGAGCAGGACGAGGGCGAGCCGTATCGTCAGGTCAAAGTCAGCCTGACCCTGAACTGCGCCATCGAGCCCTTGGAAGCCGTGCTGCATGAGCTGGAGTACCAGCCGCCGTTTTTGTTTGTGGATGAGCTGCGCATCCGCCGTGGCCAGCAGGCGCCAGCCAGCGGCGGGGCGGGAAAACTGCTGGTGCACCTGTTGGTGCGCGGCTATCTGCAACCGCAGGTGGCGCGATGATCGGCGCCCTGCGCCCCCTGGAATGGGGCTTGCTCGGCTTGGCCGGGTTACTCGGCGTGCTGATGGCGGTCATCCTCAGCAGCATCGGCGATCAACCGCAGTGGCTGCCCGAACCCGTCGCGCGTGCGCACCCTGCGGTCAGTGCGCGCGTGGCGCCAAGCGTGACACTCGATAGCCTCGCCGCCACGTGGCAAACGCCGCTGTTCAGCCCTGATCGCAGCCCCGACAGCGTGGTGGGCAAAGCCCGAGTCTCGAGCCTGGCCAACCTGACCCTCAGCGGCATCATGATCACCGGCAACCTGCAAATGGCGATGCTCAAGCAGGCCGACGGCCGCCCGCTGACCGTGCGCCTGGGCCAGACGCTGCCCAACGGCTGGCGCCTGGAACACCTGACGCCGCAATACGCCCGTTTTGCCCTGGATGGCCGCACGCAAACCTTGAACCTCTATGCCAAGCGCCTGCCGCCGCCGTCCACCCGGCCCCCGATTACTCTTCCCCGCGAGCCCCTCCCTTGATCGACATGCGCACTTCAACATTTTGCCTGGCCACCGCCCTCGCACTGGGCGGCTGCGGCGCCTTCCCCGACCGCCCCGACGCGGACGACGACCTGCTGCACGAAGCCATGCAGGGCACCGGTTCACAACGGCCGCCGACTGCGGCGCCTGCGCCTGAAAGCCCACCGCTTGCAGCCAGGTCAGCGCCACAGAGCCAGGTGATCCGTGGCAACCAGCAATTCGTGCGCCCGCCCACCGCATCACCGAGCGCGAAGGAGCAGGGCGGCGACATTGTGTTCAACTTCGCCGACCAGCCCATCGAAGCGGTGATCAACAGCGTGATGGGCGACCTGCTGCACGAGAACTACAGCATCGCCCAGGGCGTGAAGGGTAACGTCAGCTTTTCCACCTCCAAACCGGTGGACAAGCAGCAGGCGTTGTCGATTCTGGAAACCCTGCTGTCCTGGACCGACAACGCGATGATCCGCCAGGGCCAGCGCTATGTGATCCTGCCCGCCGACCAGGCCGTGGCCGGCAAGCTGGTGCCACAAATGCACGTGGCGGCGCCGTCCAGCGGCCTCTCTGCGCGGTTGTTCCCACTGCGGTATATCTCCGCCACCGAGATGCAAAAGCTGCTCAAGCCGTTTGCCCGCGAGAACGCGTTTTTGCTGGTGGACCCGGCGCGCAATATCCTCAGCCTGGCCGGCACCGCGGAGGAACTGGCCAATTATCAGGAAACCATCGACACCTTTGATGTGGACTGGCTCAAGGGCATGTCGGTGGGCGTGTTCGGCCTGCAACGCGCGTCAGTGGCCGAGTTGATGCCCGAGCTGCAAGCCATGTTCGGCCCGGACAGTGGCATGCCGTTGGCGGGCATGCTGCGGTTTTTGCCGATTGAGCGCACCAATTCGGTGATGGCGATTTCTTCACAGCCGCAGTACCTCAGCGAGGTGGGTGACTGGATCCGCACCATCGACGAGGGCGGCGGTAACGAGCCGCAGATGTATGTCTACGATGTGCGCAATATGAAGGCTTCGGACCTGGCCAGGTACCTGCGCCAGATCTATGGCAATGACGCGATCAAGGACGACGCGCCGGCGAAGGTTGCGCCGGGGTTGCGCACGGCGACGTTGTCGTCGCTCAACAGCAATTCCGGCGGGTTGCAAGATGCGCCGCCACCTGCCGAGGAACCTGAGCAAGCACCGGACGTTGCTGTGCCTGCGGCGGATAAAAGTCTTGAAGCCGGAACTCGGATTACTGCGCAGAAGAGCAGTAACCAACTGCTGGTGCGCACGCGTCCGGCGCAGTGGAAGGAGATCGAAGCGGCGATCAAACGCCTCGATAATCCGCCGCTTCAGGTGCAGATCGAGACGCGCATTCTTGAGGTCAAGTTGACCGGGGAATTGGATCTCGGGGTGCAGTGGTATCTGGGGCGCCTGGCGGGGAATTCCGGAAGTAATACGGTGGCGAATGCCTCGGGCAGCCAGGGGGCGCTCGGGGGCGGCGGGGCAGGGCTGGGGGCGTCGGATTCGTTGTTTTATTCGTTTGTCAGCGCCAATTTGCAGGTGGCGTTGCATGCGTTGGAGACCAATGGGCGCACTCAGGTGCTGTCGGCGCCGTCGTTGGTGGTGATGAATAACCAGCCGGCGCAGATTCAGGTGGGGGATAACATTCCTATCAGTCAGACCACGGTGAATACCGGCAACGCCGATTCCACCTTGAGCAGCGTCGAGTACGTGCAGACCGGGGTGATTCTGGATGTGGTGCCGCGCATTAATCCGGGCGGGTTGGTGTACATGGATATTCAGCAGCAGGTCAGTGATGCCGAAACTCAGAGTGGTACCAGTGATACGCCGGTGAATCCGCGGATATCGACGCGCTCGGTGTCGACGCAGGTGGCGGTGCAAAGTGGGCAGACGGTGTTGTTGGGCGGGTTGATCAAGCAGGACAACGCGCAGAGTGTCAGTGCTGTGCCGTATCTGGGCAAAATTCCTGGGTTGCGGTGGTTGTTTGGTAACACCAGCAAGTCCAAGGATCGCACGGAGTTGATTGTGTTGATTACGCCTCGGGTGATTACCAGCAGCAGCCAGGCGCGGCAGGTGACGGATGATTATCGCCAGCAGATGCAGTTGCTGCGGCCGGCGAGATGAAGTGAAGCAATGGGGTGGAAAATGTTGGGGCTGGGTTGCCTGGGATGGTGGTAGCTCGTGTACATATCCGTTGCTGCGGTAACGGCCGCTATGGGTTCCGCTCTTACAGCGGGTCACTTTTGGAAGGACCTGTACGGACCCAAAAGTAACCAAAAGGTCCTCGCCCCACCACTCGGCACCTCGCCTGGGCTCGGTGTGCCCTCACGCAGGCTTTGGAAAAGCAGAGCACGGCGGCCTGGTAGCCGACCTGAGTGGTAGAAGCAAAAGCACAGCAACACATCTATCTGATTCACAGAGATCCAAATGTGGGAGCGGGCTTGCCCGCGATGGCATCAACCGGGTATGCCTGATACACCGAGTTGTCTGCATCGCAGGCAAGCCAGCTCCCACATTTGATTGATTGCAGTCTCCAGGATCAGGTCGGCTGTCAGCCCGCCGAGCTGTAGATTTTGATCCTGGGTGCTCAGTTAAACCACGCTGGCGACCCGCGCTTGATCTCAAGAAGACATTACCAATAGGAATAAAATTATTCATAAATAATGAAATTGCAGAATATTAGCTTATACCCAAATAGCATTATATTTTTAAAATCCATTCCGTTATGTTTGATCGCAACAGCCTACCCCTGACCTCGGATGGTACCCAGCGTGATTCAGATTCTGCGCGCCATAACCGGGTAAAGACCCTGCGGCAGAATCGTTGGAACGGAGTTCAACGTATGTTGCCCATTCAAACCCCTCGCTCGCCCCACACCTAGTTTCCAATCGCCGAAACACCCTCGAAAAATCCGAGCACCGCGCCCGACCGCGCGAGCGCCCGACTTCGCGATCTGGAAAGTCTGGAGTGGCCATGAAGCACGTTTTACACCCCACCACCGCCCTGGCGCTGGCCCTGCTGGCGAGTGCAGCTCAGGCCCAGGACGACAGCACCCTGTCCACCGTGGTGGTCACCGGCAACCGTGGCGCCGAGCAGCGCACCGTCACCAGTAGCCCGGTGCCAATCGATGTCGTCAGCGCCAAGCAACTGCAAAGCACCGGCAAGCCCGGTTTGATGGAAGCCTTGAGCGCGGTGATCCCGTCGCTGACCCTGCCGGAAAAAACCGGTTGGGACGCCAGCGGTATTGCCCGCGCCCCGAACCTGCGCGGCCTGAGTGCCGCCGAAGTGCTGGTGCTGGTCAACGGCAAGCGCCGTCACACCAGCGCCACCCTGAACATCAACGGCATCAACACCGGCGCGGCGCCGGCTGACTTGGACCTGATCCCGATCAGCGTCATCGACCACGTTGAAGTGCTGCGCGACGGCGCTGCCGCCCAATACGGCTCGGACGCCATTGCCGGGGTGATCAACGTGATCCTCAAAGCCGACACCAGCGGCACCGCTGTGACCAACATCGGCCAGGGCTACGACGGCAAGAAACAGACCGTGCAGCAAAGCCTCAACAAGGGTTTCGAAATCGGCAACGGCGGCATCGTGCAGTTGGCCCTGGACGCACGCAGCCAGAATGACGACAACAAGGCCAGCGCCAACGGTTACACCTACGAGCAAGCCTATGGCCTGGCGGGCAAGTCCACTTATGGCGGCTACGGCACGCCCAAGACCAACCTGCTGACCCTGGGCTACAACGCCGAGCTGCCGATTGATGACAGTTTGAGCCTGTATTCCTTCACCACCTACTCGCGGCGCAAGGCCGAGCAAGGCCAGAACTTCCGCCTGCCGACCATCACCAACACCATCACCACCGGGCCCAATGGTTACCCGGCCGGCTACACGCCGACCTGGTACATCGACGAGGACGATCTCCAGGCCGCGTTCGGCGGCAAGGGCACGGTCGGCGAGTGGAACTGGGACCTGTCCACCACCTACGGGCGCAACGAAGCGGAGCAGGGCACCACCCACAACCAGAACCCGTCGCTGGGCGAGTACACGCCCAACAGCTTCACCTCCGGCACCTGGATTTCCACCGAGCTGACCACCAACCTCGACTTCAAGCGCGGCTTCGACATTGGCCTGCAAAAGCCGCTAGACCTGTCTTACGGCTTCGAGCATCGGCGCGACACCTATGAGGTGCAGGCCGGTGACTACGCCTCGTATGCCAATGGCGGTTACTGCGTGGCGCCGGGCAATTGCGCGTCGTCCGGGGCGCAGGTCACCAACGGCATTTCACCGGCGGAAGAGAGCAGCGCCTCGCGCAACAGCCTCGCCAGTTATGTCGATGTGGGCTTCAACCCGCTGCCGGACTGGTACGTGGGCACCGCGTTGCGCTATGAGCATTACAACGAAGGCGTCGGCGCGACCCGCAGCGGCAAGCTGACCACGCGCTACGATTTCACCCCGCAGTTCGCCGTGCGTGCCACGGTCAGCAATGGCTTTCGCGCGCCGTCCCTGGCCAACAGCCTGTTCAGCGCGCGCTCCACGACCTATGGCGTGGTCGACGGCGTGTATCAATCGATCAACTACGGCGTGTTGCCCGTGGGGTCGGCGGCGGCCAAGGCCTTGGGCGCCGAGGGCTTGAAACCCGAGCGTTCGACCAACTTCAGCCTCGGTTTCACCCTCACGCCCACCGACCGCTTGAATTTCACCGCCGACGCCTACGTGATAAACCTGCGTGACCGCATCACCCTGACCGGCACCCTGCTCGGCCCGGACGTCACCCAGGTGTTGCAGAACAACGGCATCAACTCCACCTCCGGCGGCCAGTACTTCATCAACGGCGCCGACACCCGCACCAAAGGCGTGGACCTGGTCAGCAACTACAACCAGGACATCGGCCCGTACGGCTCGCTGAAGTGGACGGCCGCGTTCAACTGGAACCAGACCAAGATCCTCAACTACAAGGCGTCCACCGACATCCTCGGCACCTCCTATGACCTGATGGACCGCCAGGCCCGCGGCCTGATCACCGATGTGCAGCCCAAGACCAAGCTGATCCTGGGCGGTGACTGGAGCATCGATCGCTTCAGCCTCAACCTGGCCTTGACCCGTTACGGTTCTTACAAAGAGGTCAACGTTTCCGCCGACCGCAGCCTCGACCGGGTCTACAGCGCCAAGTGGATCACCGACCTCGACCTTGGCTACAACCTCACCAAAGACCTGAACGTCGCCGTCGGCGCCAAGAACCTGTTCGACCAATACCCCAAAAAACAAGGCGTGCCGAGCAGCACCATGCTCGCCAGCTACGGCACGTATTCGCCCTACGGTTTTACCGGCGGGTACTACTACACCCGGCTGACTTACGCCTTCTAAGGCCGCAACTCGCGAGGAATAGACCATGCCCATTGTCGCCAAAACCTATGACCTGATCGATGAGGTCACCGACTACCCGGTTCGCCAGGCGCGTGTCGCAACGCCGATCAAAGCCTTGCACGTGGTGCCGGCCCGACACCCGTGGCGCTGGGCCGGGTCGATTTTCGCCGCGCTGGTGCTGCTGGCCATCGTGCATTCGCTGGCCACCAACCCGCGTTGGGAGTGGGGCGTGTTCGGCCAGTGGTTCTTTTCGCCGTCGGTGCTGCGTGGCCTGGGCCAGACGCTGTTGCTGACATTGCTCAGCACCGTGTTCAGCATCATCCTCGGCACTGCCTTGGCCCTGGCGCGGCTGTCGGGCTCGCCGCTGCTGGCGGCGTTGGCCTGGGGCTACATCTGGTTTTTCCGCTCGATGCCGGCGCTGCTGGTGCTGATCATCCTCTACAACTTTGCCTACCTGTATGACCACATCGTGCTCGGCGTGCCGTTCACCGGCGTGGTGTTCGCTGAATGGTCGACGGTGGATGTGCTCAGTCAATTCACCGTGGCGGTGTTGGGCCTGAGCCTGATGCAAGCGGCCTACGCGGCAGAGATCATTCGCGGCGGCCTGATCGGCGTGGACGCCGGCCAGCATGAAGCGGCGGCGGCCTTGGGCTTGCCGGCCTCGCGCCGTATCTTCCGCATCATTCTGCCCCAGGCCTTGCGCTCGATTCTGCCCTCGGGTTTCAACGAAATCATCGGCCTGGTCAAGGGCACGTCCATCGTCTACGTGCTGGCTTTGCCGGAGCTGTTCTACACCGTGCAGGTAATCTACAACCGCACCCAGGCAGTGATCCCGCTGCTGATCGTGGCCACCGTGTGGTACCTGATCATCACCACCGTGCTGACCAGCGCCCAGTATTACGTCGAGCGCCACTTTGCGCGTGGCACCGCGCGCGTGCTGCCGCCGACGCCGCTGCAACGCATCCGCCGTTGGCTCAAGGAGAAAACCCATGAGTGACGCACGCGCCGGGCGCATCCAGATCCAGGGCGTGGGCAAGCGCTTTGGCAACCAGCAGGTGCTCAACGACATCGACCTGACCATTGACCCGGGCAAGGTCACGGTGATTCTCGGGCCATCCGGCTCGGGCAAATCCACCTTGCTGCGCACCATCAACCACCTGGAGAAGATCGACAGCGGGCACATCACCATCGACGGTGAATACGTCGGCTATCGGCGCAAGGGTGACCTGCTCTACGAATTGAAAGAGCGCGAGATTCTTAAACGGCGCATCGACGTGGGTTTCGTGTTCCAGAACTTCAACCTGTTCCCGCACCTCACCGCCTGGGAAAACATCGCCGAAGCGCCGCTGGCCCACAAGCGCTGGCGTAAAGCCGAAGCCCACTTCAAGGCCGCCGAGTTGCTGGCCAAGGTTGGCCTGGCGGACAAGGTCGATGCCTACCCGCGCCAGCTCTCCGGCGGCCAGCAACAGCGCGTGGCCATCGCCCGTGCCTTGGCGCTGGACCCCAAGGTGCTGCTGTTTGACGAACCCACTTCAGCCCTCGACCCGGAACTGGTGGGCGAGGTGCTCGATGTGATCAAGGGCCTGACCCAACTGGGCGTGACTCTGGTGATCGTCACCCACGAGATCGGTTTCGCCCGCGAGGTGGCCGACCACGTGGTATTTCTGTGCGACGGCCAATTGATCGAAGAGGGCCCGCCCGAACAGATTTTCCGCCAACCCCGACATCCCCGCACCGTGGCCTTTCTCGGCAAGGTGCTTTAGTTCAAGGAGTGACTGCCATGTTCATCCATACCGCTCGCGTAGCCTTGCTGGCGCTAGCCGTCAGCACCGCGCAAACCGCTTTCGCCGTGCAACAGGTCGACCTCAGCCCTGACCGCGTGCGCATTCATGTGCCGCGCAACGAAGCGGCCATCGCGCAGATTCCGCCGGGCTTCAAGTTTGCCCAGCCGGGCAAGTTCACCGTGGCCGTGTCCGGCGTGGCCGGGCCACCGCTGGCGCTGCTGGCCAATGACGACAAGACCACCATCGGCAGCGAGGCCGACACCGCGCAGCTGGTCGCCGACAGTCTTGGCCTGCAACTCAACGTGGTGCAGACCAGTTGGGAAGATTGGCCGCTGGGTGTCAGCTCGGGCAAATACGACGCGGTGATCAGCAACGTCACCGTGACCGAGGCGCGCAAGAAGCGTTTTGACTTCGCCACGTATCGCCAGGATGTGCTGGGGTTTTACGTCAAGAGCACCAGCAAGATCACCGAGATCAAACAAGCCGCGGACATTGCCGGGCTGAAGATCATCGTCGGCTCCGGCACCAACCAGGAAAAAGTTCTGCTGGCGTGGAACGAGGCGAATGAAAAGGCTGGCATCAAACCTGCGCTGTTGCAGTACTTCGACGACCAGGCCGCCGCGCAGCTGGCGGTGCAATCGGGGCGCAGCGATGCGCTGTTCGGGCCCAACTCGGTGTACGCCTATTCGGCGGCCATCACCGGCGGCATCAAGCTGGTCGGCACGGTGAATGGTGGCTGGCCGTTGAAGGCGGATATCGCCGTGACCACCCGCAAGGACAACGGCCTGGTCCAGCCGATTCACACGGCACTTGAAGGCGCGATTGCCGGTGGCCAATACGAACAGGTGCTGCAGCGTTGGGGCCTGGACATCGAGCGCGTCGACACGTCGCTGATCAACCCACCGGGCCTGCCGGACTAGGAGCATCGATCATGGGACTGACACGACGTGAAGCGCTGTCGAGCATCGCCGCAGTCGGCGGCGAGCCGGCCGTCAAGGATGCACTCGCGGCATTGGGCCTGGGGCCGTCGTCGCACCGGCGCCCACAGCCGCTGAAACTCAAGCCCGGCCTGGGGCAGGGCACCCGCGTGCTGGTGCTGGGCGCCGGCATTGCCGGGCTGGTCACTGCGTTGGAACTGACCCGCGCCGGGTTCAGTGTGCAAGTGCTGGAGGCGCGCGATCGCGTCGGCGGGCGCACCTGGACCCTGCGCCATGGCGACCGCGTGGACTACAAGGACGGCCGCACGCAAACCGTGGCATTCGATCAGGGCCTGTATTTCAACGCCGGCCCGGCCAGGATTCCCAGCCAGCACCGTACGATTCTCGACTATTGCAGCGAGCTGGGCGTACGGCTCGAAGTGCTGGTCAACAGCAGCCATGGCGCCCAGGTGCGCCCGGACCTGCAACAGCCGGCATTCACCGTTGGCCAGGCGATCAACGATACGCGCGGGCACTTGTCCGGCTTGCTGGCCAAGGCCGTGCAGCGCGATGCGCTTGATGATGTGTTGAGCAGCGAAGAGCGCACGCGCTTGCTGGCGTTTTTGCAGGTGTACGGCGACCTGTCGCAAGAACTGGCCTATGCAGGCAGCCTGCGCGCCGGTCACCTGGAATCGCCTGCGCACCCCGGCGCATTGCCCGCCACGCGAAGCCCGCTGGCACTGGATCGGCTGCTGCATCCCGAGCTGTGGGGCGCGTTATTGCACACGGAATTCCCTGAGTTTTCGGCGACCATGTTCCAACCGGTGGGAGGCATGGACCGCATCACCGATGCCTTTTACCAGCGCGTCAGCGAACACGTGCAATTGGGCGCGCAGGTCAGGCAGATCCGCCAGCTGGAACACGGCGTGGCAGTGACTTATCACGACCAGCACAGTGGCCGCGAACAGGTGGTGCGCGCCGACTATCTGGTCTCGACGTTGCCGCTGCCGCTGCTGGCCAAACTCGATACTGATTTCAGCGACCCGATCAAGGCCGCGTTGCTCAGCACCCGCAGCGATCAGGCCACCAAAGTGGCGTGGCAATCGCCGCGCTTCTGGGAAACCGACTACCGCACCTACGGCGGCCTGTCCTGGATCGAACACCCGGCGCGCCTGCTCTGGTACCCGAGCAACGACCTCAACACCCGCGAAGGCTTGCTGGTGGCCGGATACGTGACCGGGGAGGGCGCCGACGTGTTTGGCGCGCAGCCGTTCGATAAGCAGCACGCCACCTCCAGGGAGGCCGTGGAGCTGTTGCATCCGGGTTACGCCAAACACCTGCGCAACCCGCTGGCCGTGTCCTGGGAACAGATTCCCTACAGCGAAGGCCCGTGGCTGCAACGCGAACACTTCCCCGCCCACGCCAGTGCCTTGCTTGAACAGGCCCATGGCCGCGTGTATTTCGCCGGAGACGGTCTGGTGCAAAGCGGCGTGGGCATCTGGCAGGAATCGGCGGCCAACTCGGCGCGCCATGTGGTTGCGCAACTGGCTGACCGCGTGACGCAACAAACACAGCGTGCGGCATTGGCCGCGTCTTAAGGAGCATCCTCATGAGCGACAGCATTCAACGTACCAGCGTCGGTGATTTTCCAATCTCGCAAACCGTGACTGTGCCGGCGTCTGCCAGCCTGATTTTCGTCAGCGGCACCTTACCGGATCTTGCCGACGCGCAGGCACCGGCAGGCACGCCAGCCGCGTACGGCAGCACCGAAGTGCAGACGGTGTCGGTGTTCAACAAGCTGCGCAAGATCCTTCAACAACAAGACCTGGACCTGGG
Source organism: Pseudomonas sp. TREG-RG-20F-10-E-6-01 (assembly GCF_022662455.1). Classification (NCBI taxonomy): domain Bacteria; kingdom Pseudomonadati; phylum Pseudomonadota; class Gammaproteobacteria; order Pseudomonadales; family Pseudomonadaceae; genus Pseudomonas; species Pseudomonas sp. TREG-RG-20F-10-E-6-01. The sequence goes on from NZ_JAKNQP010000006.1 coordinate 32,718, forward strand.
CGATATCGTGCAGTTGCGGGTGTTTCTGGTCGGCGCTGAAGAAACCGGTGGCAAGCTGGACTTTGCCGGGTTGCAGCGTGGTTATACGCAGTTCTTCGGCACGCCAGAGCAGCCGAACAAACCGGCGCGTACGGCGTTGCAAGTGGTGGCGTTGCCCTTGCCGGGGGCGTTGGTGGAAGTCGAAGCTATCGCGGCCCGTACGGCGTAATTTTTTGCAGTGAGCAGGTTAATTGTGGCAAGCGGGGCTGTTGTGGCAAGCGGGCTTACTGTGGCGAGCGGGCTTGCCCCGCGTTGGAGTGCGAAGCGCTCCCAATCCAACCGCCGCGGTATAACGGGTAAACCGCGTCGTCAGGTTTTGGGGCTGCTGCGCAGCCCAACGCGGGGCAAGCCCGCTCGCCACAACAAGCGCGCTGGCCACAGTGATTCATGTTTATCCACGGAGGAGCATCAAAATGTCCACATTCCCCCGGAAACTCAAGTTCGGCGCCATTCTCACTGGCGTCGGCACGGCGCAAAACGAATGGCTGCACCCGCAAATCCCCGGCGATGCCAGTGTCGACATCGACTGGTATCGCGCCCAGGCGCAGCAGGCCGAAGCGGCGAAGTTCGACCTGGTGTTCATCGTCGACAGCCCCTACATCACCCAGGATTCGGCGCCGCACTTTCTCAACCGCCTGGAGCCGCTGACCCTGCTCTCGGCAGTGGCCGGTGCGACCTCGAAAATCGGCTTGGTCGCCACACTGACCACGTCCTACACCGAACCTTTCAACGTGGCGCGGCAGTTCGCCTCCCTGGACTTGATCAGCGGCGGCCGCGCCGGCTGGAACGTGGTGACCACCGGCCTGGAAGGCGCCGCCGGCAACTTTGGCCGTGAGCAGCATATCGACCACACCGAGCGCTATCGCCGCGCGGCCGAGCACTTGGAAGTGGTGCAAGGGCTGTGGGATTCCTACGAGGACGACGCCTTCGTGCGCGACAAAGTCAGCAAGGTGTTTCTCGACCCCCAACGTCAGCATCGCCTGGACCACCACGGTGAGTTTTTCTCAGTCACCGGGCCGCTGAATATTGCCCGTTCGGCCCAAGGCCAACCGGTGATCTTCCAGGCCGGGATCTCCGAGTCCGGGCGCAGCCTGGCGGCGAACTACGCCGAAGGGATTTTCGCCGGCGTGGGCAATTTTGAAGACGCCCAGGCTTACTACCGCGACATCAAACAACGTACTGCCGCCGCCGGGCGCAACCCCGACCACGTGACCATCCTGCCCGGTATCTCGCCGATTATTGCCGACACCGACGAACAGGCCCAGGCCATCGACCGTGAACGCAACGGCGAGCTGGACTTGCACAAGGCGCTGGTGCAACTGGGTCGGCCGTTCAACTACCACGACTTCACGCAGTACGCGCTGGATGAGCCGTTCCCTGACCTGGGTGACCTGGGCAGCAATGGCTATCGCGGGCATGCCGAGAACATAAAGCAAGTCGCCCGCGATCAAGGGCTGACCTTGCGCCAGGCGGCGCTGCGCTTCGCCAAGCCGTTCTCCAGTTTTGTCGGCTCACCCAAGACCGTGGCGGACGAGATCGAACGCTGGTTTGTCGAAGATGCGGTGGACGGTTTCAATATCCACGTGGGCGCGCCGGACGACTTCGCGCGCTTCACCGATCAAGTGCTGCCGTTGTTGCGTGATCGCGGGTTGTTTCGCAGTGAGTACAGCCACAGCACCTTGCGCGGGCACTTGGGCTTACCGGTGCCGGTAAATCGGCACACCGCGGCGCGCGCTGAGCCTGCGCCTGAGGTGTTGCAGGCAGTCGGATAAGGGATTACCACCATTTCCAGCGACCCTGTTTTTTCAGGGTCGCGATGACGGCTTCGCGTTTATGGCGGATTTCTACCATCTTGTGACGGAGTTCGCGGTAGCGGTGGCTGTTGAGGATCAATAGGCCGGTCAGCGGGCTAAGCAGGGATATGGCGTAGAGAAAAGGCGGCGGACGGTACGCTATCGTGGGCAGCGATATCAGTAAGCAGATTACGTAAATGCCGACACTGACCCATACCAAGCGGATTCGACCATAGGTGACTTGAGCCTTGGAAAAAAAGAGGACAAGGCCTGTCGCAACACTGCCGAAAAAGAAGATTTTGATTGCAAGGTCTTCCGGAAGTCCTGAGAGAAGGGTCACCAACAATAGGACGGCAGTCATCGCAATCGTGAAACAGCCGGCAAGTAGATCGGCTCCAATCACTAGCGCATAGCGTCTCCTGAACTTTCGTGGGTTTTCAAAGTAGAAGTATGCGTAAGCGCGTTCGTCGGAAGGCAAAGATTTCCAATCTTTACATTTTTCATCCATTGCGGATTCGCCTAGGTCTTTTAATGTTTCGCGCTTGCTCATTGGCTGGCTTCCTCGTAGATACCAATCGCCAGCGTCCTGATGTTTCCTGGTAGTGAGCTGCTAGCGAAACCCAAGGTTGCAGCGAAGGCATCTCTAATATGGTTGACGGTAGAAAGTTGCATTTGTGTGGCGCTGATTCGTTTTGGTAATACCCCATTGGCTTGTTTTACCTTGAGCAGTTTGGACGTCAATCGGGGGTCACGAAGCTTGAGCAGCTCATCATTCAGTTTCGCTCGCTCTTGGCGGTTCAGGCCTTTGAGTACTTGTTTGAGCGGCTTGCCGGTGACTCTCGTTGCTGTGTTTACTGTTTTGATCGTGGTCAAGGCGGAAGTGGCAACACCCAGTAATGCAATGGCATTCAGCGTTGCGTCGACGGCCTGATACCAGGCTTCGCTATCCAACCGATCAAGGCGTTGCGGAGCAAACGCCTCGGCGCCGGTTCGACCTAGCCCGACGATGCATTGTGTAACGCTGGCAGCTAGGGCGGCCTGGCCGATAAATGTAATCACCGCACTCGTGCCCGCCGTAAAGGGCAACAACATCACTCCACTCGTCACAACTATCCAACTCAGTATTGCCCCCGCACACGTCACCGCCGTGCCAAGCGCCTCCGCCACTAACTTCGACTCCCGCGGCTCATGCTCCAGCATCCGCTTGAACTCCGCAGGCCCGACATAGCGAGGCGCCTCGCGCAGCACCAGCTTCTTCGGCACCACGCTGCATACCGCCTGAAACTCACGCAGTGTCACCACGTTGAACGCCTCATCGATGTACACCACGCCCGCGCCAATCAGCCCCGGGTCGGTATCAATGGCAAAAAACAGCCGACGCACATCAATACTGCTTTCAATCCGCTGACGCGTGGTGCGGTGAGCCGAGGGGAAACCATCTTTCAACAGGGACGCAGTCATCCTTAACGCCTTGTTTTTGCGGGAGTCGAGAGCGTAAAGACCCGCAGGCACCTATGAATGTCGGAAGGTTCGCCAATTCAAGTGGGGTGCGTCTCTATCCCGCTTTGGCGTCTTGCGTGCAACGTGGGGGCTAAGGAAAAGTGCGCCCCCACGTCACTACCAACGCACACCAAGGCAGGGAGCAAACATGGCCGTCGATATGTTTTTGAAGCTGGGCGACATCAAGGGTGAGTCAAGGGATCAAGCCCATCGCGACGAGATCGATATTACCCACTGGGCGTGGGGAATGTCGCAGTCGGGTTCGATGCACAGCGGCACGGGTGGCGGTGCGGGCAAGGTCAATATTGCCAACTTGAACCTGACAAAGCCGCTGGATAAATCCAGCCCTAACCTGATGATGGCCTGCGCCAGCGGCAAGCATTATCCGGAAGCGAAACTGGTGGTGCGCAAGGCGGGAGGCGCGAGCCCGGTGGAGTATCTGGTGATCACCCTGAAGGAGGTCATGGTGGTGTCCTACAGCACCAGTGCTGAAAACGGCGCCGATGTGCTGCACGACAGTTTCGCCTTGAATTTCGCCACCGTCGACGTCAGTTACCAACCGCAGAAAGCCGATGGCGGCAAGGACGGTGGGCCGGTGAAGTTTGGCTGGAACATCCGCCAGAACGTGAAAGCCTGAGCCCCCATCACGTGCCCGGATACTGCGTCTTCATCAAAATAGACAGCACACGCGGCCGCCAGAATTTGCGGCGGATTCATTTGCCCCCGCAATCTAGGAGATTAAGAGAAGTTTTATGAAGCGTTCAGACAGTCGGTCGTTCTGGTACATCACTGCGCTATTGACCGTCATTGTAGGGCTTTCCGGCTACCAGATTATTGATGGGTTGATTCGAGGTGTAGTGGTGTCCTTCAGTCGCGTCGGGCCTTCCATCACTTACACGCTGGCGGGGCAGCCGAAACACTATTGGTTCACCCTTAGTTGGTTGGCAGCTATTGAAACGTTTTTAATTGCGCTGACCCTGTTTACGGCGTGGGTTGCCCGAGAAATGGGCAAAAACGAACGGTTCAAATGATACCGATGGAGGTCTGGGTCCAGAGCACGGCGTCGAGTTGGTCGTTGGCCGGTGGGGTTTGCTGGCAGCCCGCCAGGGCGGTGGTCAGCAGGCAAACGCCGGCGAAAATCAGGTTACGCATGGGCAAGTCTCGAAGAGGAGGGCGCATCGGCAGCACCTTAGCCTAAACGCTGACCTTAAGCTGTACCTCAACCGAAATGTGGGAGCGGGCTTGCTCGCGAAGGCGGAGTGTCAGTTGATGTATCTGGTGACTGACACATTGCGTTCGCGAGCAAGCCCGCTCCCACATTTGGATCTTCGAGAATCAGACAGCAAGGATGTGGATTGCCCCTTCAAGGCCTACACACCAACGCCTGGCGCTCATAGTTCAGCGCCTTGTTCTGCGGCGCCAACGCATAGCTTGCGCTGCACTGCTGATCGCCCCACTTGATGATCAACGTGCCCTGATCCTCTTCCACCAACGCCAGCGCATTGCCATTCGGGTCTGCAATCGCCAGTTGCTTGCCGGTCGAATCTTCCAGCGAAGCCCCGAACGACAGAGGCTTGTGCTGCGCATCAAACAACTCGAACAACACCCGGCGCCCGGTGGTACCGCTGTAGTGCGCCACCACGATCGCGCCACGGCGTGGCACCACTTGTTGGGTGGCGTTGGTGATTTCCACATTGCCGCCCAGGTCGCGGGTGTCCAGGCTCACCCAGTTCACCCGGTAAGGCTGGGCATTGGGGATCACTGCATAGCCGTTGTAGCCGGTCTCTACGCCGCTGTAGCTGCTGATCTTCGCGCCGGCAATGCCCGGCACTTCGGCCAGTGCGAAGGTCTCACTGACCGTCTGCCCCAGGTTGATACCGCCTGCGTGCGCGACCACGGAGCCGGCGAGGTTGAGGTTCTGCGAGTTGTAACCCTGGCCCTGGCTGTAGCCCAGGCTCACATCGGCCACGGACGTCCGGCTGTTGATGTTCACCGAGCCGGAATCGCCGCTGGTGTCGCTGTGGCCAGCCTGCACCGAATAAAACGTGTCGCTGGTATCGGCGACGTAGCCATTGATGCCCGCCTGCGTGGTGGTGTCGCCGTGCTGCCGGCTGGTGGTGACAAACGCACGCGGCGCGCGGGCCTGGCTGCCAAGCGGGAACGAAATCGACAGGTTCAACTGCGTGTCGCTGCTCGGCTGGCCCCAGGTGACGATCTGCTTGGTGCGCGTTACGCCGAGGTTGTAGCTCAGCTCGCCCCAGTTGCTGGTGTAGCCGGCCGAAAAGCTCTGCGAGCCGCCGCGGTTCCAGTAGCGCTGGTCACTGGCATTCACGTACACGCTGCCAAATTCGTTGTTGCGCCCGATGCTCTGGTTGATGGTCAGGTCGGTGCGGGTTTTAGAGTGGCCGGTGCGCACACGCACGTCCTGGCTGTTGTCTTCGACATGGTCGCTGAGGGTGCGGTAGCCCTCGGTGGAGTAGCGGTAGGCGGCCAGGGTGAAGTTGGTGTCGGTGCCAGTGAAAGTTTTTGCATACAGCGCCCGCACGCTGCTGCCCTGGGTAGTTTTGCCCTGCGCCTTGCTGGAGGAGTGCGTCGTGTCCAGCGAGAAGGCGCCGAACGAGGTGTTCTGGCCGGCGCCAATGGACAGTGCGTTGTAGTCCTCGCTGGCCTGCAACCCGACAATCGCGCTGAGGTTGCTGGTCAGGCCGTACGCCAGGGTACCGCTGAGAAAACGCGGGCTCGCCAGGCCGTCGGCGTTGCTCTTGAAGGTACCCGCCGAGAGGCTGTACTTGACCTGGCCTTCACGCACCATGATCGGCAAGCTGGAAAACGCCTGCATCGTCACGCGGCGCGTGCCGTCGGCTTCGATCACGGTGATTTGCAGATCGCCGTTGGAGCCGCTGGGGTAGATGTCGTTGATCTCGAATGGCCCCGGCGCGACGTTGGCGGTGTAGAGGATGTAGTCGTTCTGGCGAATTTCCACCGTCGCATTGGTCTGCGCCACGCCACGGATCACCGGCGCATAACCGCGCTCGCTGTCGGCACGCATGCCGTCATCGGAGGCCAGCTTGAGGCCGCGATAACGCACGCTGTCGAACAGGTCGGTGTCGGAGAAAATCTCACCGGCGCTGAACTGGCCCTTGATCGCCGTCACGTCGTGCTGCAGGTAAGTACGGTTGCTGGTGTAAGTGTTCGAGCGCCCGGTGCCGCCGCTCAAGTTCGATTCATTGCGCAGGCGCCACGCGCCCAGGTTGATACCGTTGCGCAGGCCGAGGTTATTGGAGAGGCGCGTTTTGTAGTCGCCGGCGGTGCGGCTGCTGTTGAGCTGGTAGTTGATAAACGCTGCGGGCACGCCGTCATCCCATAGTTGCGGGTCGACGTAACCGCGCATGCCGCGCTGCATGGCCACCTGCGGAATGCTCGCCATCAGGCGCAGGCGGCTGCTGTCGTAACGCACGCTGGCCTCCTCGATCATCTCGGCGAGGGCATAGCATTCCTGCGGCTGCTGCGGGTCGATTTTGCCTTCGGCCTGGAGGCGGTGCATGTCGATGCCCAGCTGCTTGAGCAGATCGAGGGTCAGGCAGGCTTCGACCCGGTCGTTTTTCGGGTTGCGCTTGAAGTCGATGTCGCGCCGGCCCACCAGCACTTCGTTGCTGTACAGGTCGACGCGGTAATTGCCCGGCAGCACGCTGTTGGCCGAGAGCAATTGCTGCAGGTCGACCGTTGACTGCGAGCCTTGCAGGAACGTGGTGTTGAAGGTTTGCGCAGTGTCCTCGGCCATCGCCCAGGCCGGCAGGCCGGCGGCAATCGCGAACGACAGCGTCTTCAACTTCAGTGCGCCACGCGCGGGCCTGTTACTGGAAAGAAAAGACATGCGAAGACCTGTGACATCCCTGATTGGCGAACAGGCGGGCACGCGAACACGCACGCAACGTGAGCCTGTGGGTTAGAGAAAGTGCTTAGGGGTTGAGGCGTGCTTCGGTGGCGTGTGCAGCGATGCCCGAAAGTGGCGCGGTGTAATGGTTCTGTGCGCCGTAGTCATTGATGCTGGAAAACGACAGTTGCACCGGGCCGGGCGCTGGCGCCGTCTTGAGCGCGAACTGTCTTTGCTCGCCGGGCGCGATCATGGTCGAGTCGCTCGCCAGTTGTGCCTGCACCTTAACGTCGGCCATGGACACGTGGTACAGCGTCGGGTTTTTCACCTGCAACAGCGTTTGCGCGCCGTGCTTGACCAATGCCCACTCCAGCTGTGCAGGCGCCTGCAACGCACTGCCGGTCAGGCCGGCAGGGCGGAAAAAAATCTTGATGCGTTGGCGAATGGCCAACTGCAAGGTGTTCTCGGTCTCGCTGGCCTTGGGAATTTCCTGCACGTTCAACCACACCACCGACTCGCGGTCCGTGGGCATGCCCGTGCCTTCATACAAGATGCGCAGCAGTTGCTGTTCCTTGGCGAACACCCGGGCCAGTGGCGGGGTGACGGCAAACGGAGCACGGCTGCCGCTGGAGTCATTCATGTCGACCCAGGACTGAATCAACACATCCTGGTTACCGTTGCGCACGGTGATATTGGCTTCTTTGTGGTCGCCATCGAACACGATGCGGGTGGCATTCAATGAAATGCTGGCGGCGGCCTGGGTAGCCATAAGCATGCCCAGCAGCCCCAGGCATGCGGCAAGAGAACGAGGCAGCATGAGGGTTATCCGGTGTAATCAAAAAAGAGAATGGCGAGGCCGTGTGGCCTCGCGCGTTCGGTGCACGGGGCGCCGGGGTTACTCGTATTGCAGGATGAACGGCAGGGTGGCATCACCGCGACCGGCGGTGGATGCACCGGCAGCGCCGGTGGTGACGTAGGCAGCCGCGAAGCTCAGGGTGGCGTCGCCGCCGGCAGTGCCGGTGCCGTGCATGGTGCTTTCGATGCGCGCAGTGGCCTGCGAGCTGAGGTCGATCAAGCTGCCATTGCTGTCGAGCAGGGCGATACCGACGTTTTTAGCCGAAGCGGAACCGGCATTCAGCGCCAGTACGTTCTTGCCGGTCACCAGGCCCGAACCGCCGTTGTTGGCGTCAAAGATCATCGCGACTTTGGTGCCCTGGTTGCAGTTGACGTTCAGGTTGAAGTCTTTGGCAGTCACACGGCCGGCGGTTGGGTTTTCCGCGGTGCCCATGTCTTTGATCGAAACGTTGCCCATGTCCACCGAAATACTGCGATCGGAGTTGGCGCCGTCTACCGAGCAGGCGTCGTTGTTGATCACGCCGGTGAAGGTAATTTTACCGCTGCCGCCCAGGGTAGGCGTCGGTGCCGGATCATCGGCAAATGCACTGCCGGAGGCGGCGATAATGGCCGAGGCGATAACAGCCAGGGAAAACTTCTTCATGATGATGTCCGTAAGTGTTAGTTGGAAAATGCGGTTGTTGAACTGCGAGGAAAGAATAAGAGGGCAGGCGCTGCGAGCGAATAAGACGATTCTTATAAGCCGCGCAATAGACGGGTTAGTTGCACCGCAAGGCAGTTTTGGAGCCCGCAAACAGGGGGCCAAGCCATTGCCCGGGAATGGCTTGCACGGTGTGCTTAGTTGAAGATATTGCGCGCCAGGCAATAGGCGAGAAGGTCCTGGTCGCTGCTCACTTCAAGTTTGCGCATGGCCGATATTTTTTGTGCGCTGATGGTCTTTGAACTGCGGTTCTGGCTGCGCGCAATATCACTCACGCTCATGCCGGAAATAAACAAACGCAAGATCTCGAACTCTTTGGGCGACAAGCTGGTAAAGCGCTCGTCGATGGCCGTGAGGGTCTCGATCACCGAGGTCTTGGGCGGCTCCAGGCTGCGGTAGGCGCTCTGTTGTGCAATGGCCTTGAGCGCCAGTTGAATCTCGGTGTGCAACTGGCTTTTTTGGATGATGCCGACCACGCCCAACTCTTGCAGACGCGTGAGGATCAGGTGGTTGGAAATCATGGTCAGGATCAAAATCTGCACCTGCGGAAAATGCCGTTTCAGGTACTCCACCAGCTTCAGCCCATCGCCGTAGGGCGAGTCGCCGGGCATGTTGTAATCGGTGATCACGATGTCGGCGCCCTGGCGCTGCAACAGCTCGATCAGGCCCGCCGAACACACCGCTTCGCCCACGACTTGAAAGCGCGTGTCGCGCTCCACCAGTTCGCGTACCCCGAGCAGCACGATCGGGTGATCGTCCGCGATAACCACGTTGAATTTTTTCATAAAGGGCCGTCCGTAGTGCCAGTTCAAGTGAGGGAAGTGTGCCCGGGCTGGAGAGTGTCCAGGACGGCCGACAGTCGTTGCATCACCGCCTTCACCTTGAGCTCAAGCGTGGTGTCGAGGCTGCCGCGGTTCAGTGCGTTTTCCAGCTCGATGCAGGCCTGGGCCAGAGGGAGCGCCTGCACGGCGCCCAGTGCGCCGGCGGCCGAATGCAGCAGTTGGGCGAGCGCGCGCGCATCACGCTGCTCCAGTGCCGCGCCGAGTCGCTGCAAATCTTGCTGCACGCTGCTGATGAACAGCGGGCGCATCTTGTCCGACAGTTGCACGTGGTCGTCGAATGGCGCGGGCGGCGGTTCGACCGGCGCCTTGACCTGGCACAGCTTGACCAACTGCGCGCGCAGGGTTTGCAGGCTCAGGGGTTTGACGATCCAGGCGTTCATGCCGACCGCCAGGCAACGCACGCCTTCCTCGCGCATGGCGTTGGCGGTCACGCCGATGATCGGCAATTGCGGGTCATGCGCCCTGAGCGTGCGGGCCAGCTCATAACCATTCATCAAGGGCATGTTCACGTCGGTCAACACCAGGTCGAAGGCGTGCGGTTGCCACAACTGCAGCGCCTGCTCGCCGTTGGCGGCCAGGGTCACCGAGCAGCCGAGCGCCTCCAGTTGTTCCTTGATGATCGCCTGATTGATCGGGTTGTCCTCGGCCACCAGGATGCGCAACCCAAGCTGCCCGGCGCTTTGTGGCAGGGCCGCCGGCGGTTGCTCATGCTTGCCATGCTGGGCCAGCGATACGGTGGTGGCGATAGCCCGTACGTCGTGCACGTCCACGACCCAGCCCTGTGCCGTGTGCAGCGGCGGGCTGTGCGCGCCGGGCAGGCACAGCACGCGTTGCCCGGCCCAGTAGCGGGCGGGCTCGCTGGGCAGCAGATCGACCAGCACCGCCTGGCGGCTGTCCTGTTCCGGCGTGGGCGCCGCCAGGGCCGCGGCAATGCCCAGGCGATTGAGCCAGTCACACAGCGACTGCGCCAGCTCGCGCACCGGCGCCTGCACATACACAGGCGTCGCGCTGGGTTCGATCAGCGGCGGGTTGGTCAGCGCACCGCTGCTCAGCGGCAAGCGTATTTTCAGGGTGAAGCTGCTACCCAGGCCGGGCTCGCTGACCACTTTGATCTCGCCGTCCATCATTTGCGCCAGCCAGCGGCAAATCGGCAGCCCCAGCCCGGCGCCGCCTTCGCCGGCGGTGTCGGGAGCCTGGTAAAACACATCGAACAGCTTGGCCTGCTGCGCCTCGGGGATGCCCACGCCAGAGTCGGTGACCTGCCATTCCAGATTGACGTACTCGGCGTCGCACGCCGTGACCCGGGCGCGGATCACCACGCGCCCGATGTCGGTGAACTTGAGCGCGTTGCTCACCAGGTTGTTGAGAATCTGGCGAATGCGCATCGGGTCGCCCAGTACGCTGTCGGGCAGCTGCGGGTCGATGCAACTGTAAAGCTGCAAACCCTTGCGCTGGGCGAAGGCGGCGTAGGTGTGCAGGGTGTCTTCGAGCATGTCCAGCGGGCAGAACTCCACGGCCTCAATCGCCATTTGCCCGGACTCGATTTTCGACACGTCGAGCACGTCGCTGATCAGTTGGAACAGCGTCGCGGACGAACGCTGTATGGTCTGCAGGTAGGTTTTCTGGTGCGGGTCCAGGTCGGTCAGGCCGAGCAGTTCCAGAGTGCCGAGCACGCCATACAACGGCGTGCGAATTTCATGGCTCATGGTCGCCAGGAACAGCGTCTTGGCCTCGTTGGCGGCATCGGCGGCGTGGCGGGCGTCCTCTAACGACTGGGCATCTTCGATATGCCGGGTGATGTCGTTGAATGCATACAGGCGCACGTCTTCGGCCTGGTAACGGGTGGAGACGAAGCCGATCTGCAGGTGGCGGCCTTCGATCTCCAGGTGCGTCTCGCCGCTGTCGGCGCTGTCATGCACACCGGTCAATGCGGAGACCAGCCGCGCGGTGCCTGGCCATTGCTGGGCCCGCTGGTTCTCGATCAACACCTTGCCGTCACTGCGCCGCACCACGCACAGGCCAGTGGGCGCGGTGTCGATGATCACGCGGCTGAACGCCACGCTTTCGGCGATGCGTTCGTGCGCCAGGCGCGCGGGGTTGATCACCTGGCGCCGGTACCAGCGGCTACCGCCCCAGCACAGCGTAATCAGGATGCCCAGCAACAGGGCCAGGCTGCTCAGCGGCCACAAGGCCGAATGGAAAAAGTGCGAGTAGTTCAGCCCATAGATTGCGCTCCAGGGCTGGTCGCCGCGTTGGGTAATCTTGAATTCGAAGCCGTCGGCCCTGAAGTGCACGCCATCGCTGAGCGGCACACCGACGTCTGGCCCGACCAGCCGGCTGCCGTCGGGGGCAATCAGGGTGAAGCGGTCAAAGGCCGAGTGGTCCAGGGCGCGCTGCACATCGTCAACCTGAGCCACGTCGAGCAAAGTGCCGACCACCGCCTGGCCCTGGCCGTCGAGGGGCAGGCCGATATAGGCCAGCAGGTGCGCAGGTGCGGGACCGGCCTGCCAGTACACGCGGTTCTGTTCCAGCGGCTGCGGCGTCTGCTCGAGGGTCTGTTGCACCGCGTTGACCAGCGCCACCAGGTTGCCGGTTTCCTCGCTACTTTCTCGACGCTGGTAGCCCACCGACGGAACGGTGATGGCGTAAGGCGTCTGGCGATTGAGCAGAAAGGTTTGTGGCGCTTCATAGGGCGATGACGACCAGAAGGCGCTGTAATAGCTGGTGAGGTGCGCGCCCAGGGCAAAAATCTGCGACCGGGCGGCAGCGCTGATCTGCTGCTCGTCAAACTTGACGCTGAACGGTACCGAAAACGAATATTTCTGGCCTTCGTACAGCGTGCGGTGGTTGTCGACCATGCGGCTTTTGAGGCTGACCTGAACGTTGGTGGCGCGCAACAGTTCGGCCTGGATGCCCGGGTGCGTCAGACTTTTGAGGTACGACTCCTGCTCCGCCAGGTTCTCCATCAGGCGCGCAAAATGAAAACGCGTGGCGCCGTAACGGGTTTCGACCCCGCGTTGCAGTGACCAGTAGTTGGTCAGCACCAACAGCAACGCGATCCCGAGCAGCACCATCAGGCCTTTGTTCAGGCGCGACGAGCTGCGGGTGAAGGCTTCGAGGACCGCGTTGTTGTGCTTCATCAGGGGTTTCCGCAGGCGCAGGATAAATCGGCACAGGATGGAGCTGACTCCTTACTATCGAACAGATAATCCGCGGCCGCCAGCTAGTGAGATGTCGCGGGGCCATCATTGTTCAGAAGTTGTTGAAATTGTTCTGAAGAGACCGCGTGTGAAATCAGGAAACCCTGCACCTGATTGCAGTCGACCTTGCGCAGCAGAGCCAGTTGCTGCGGGGTTTCCACCCCTTCGGCCACCACCGTGAGGCCAAGTTTGCGGCCCAGCGCGATGATGCTTGCCAGGGCCTGCGCCATGCCCTCGTTGTCGTGGCAGCCCTGCACCAGTGCCTGGTCGATCTTCAATTCGGTAAACGGCGTGGAGACCAGGTTCAAGTACGAGCTGTAGCCCTTGCCGAAATCATCCTGGGACAGGCCGAAGCCCTTGATGCGCAGGCGGCAGGCGCCGGCGTAGAAGTTGCTGATGTCCTGGGGCACCGAGCATTCCATCAGTTCGAAGCAGATCATTCCCGGAATGCCGTCGTGGTGCAGCACGAATTCCAGCAAGCGGTCGGCCAGGTCATGGCTGTTGAGCAGGTGCGTGGGCAAGTTGATCGACACCGGTATTTCGTAGCCACGCTGGCGCCAGCGTTCCTGGGCGTGGATCGCCTGTTTGAGCACCACCCACAACAATCGCTCCTCCAGCTCGAATGCCTTGATCGCCGGCAGGAACGCGGCGGGCAGCATCACGCCTTGCTCGGGGTGCATCCAGCGCACCAGGGCTTCGGCGGCGACGATACGGCCGTTGGCGAGGGACTTTTTCGGTTGGAACCAGGCCTGCAACTGGCCGCTGCTCATGGCGTGCACCAGGGTGTGGCGGTCGATGTCCAGGTGCTCGGGCAATTCGGGGGAGGGTTTGCGCACCGTGTTCCTGAGTTGGTCGACGAGGCTGCGCAGGGCGTCGGCGGCGACCGGTTTGGAGATCAGCCCGATCACTTCCACATCGAGGTTTTTCGCCACCAGGCTGGCCGCCATCAGCATGCGCCGCGACGCCGCGCTCATGATCGCCAGCGCCGGCTTGCAGCGCAGGCTGGCCAGGCACTGGATAAACTGCACGCCGTCCATGCCGGGCATCAGCAGGTCGGTCAGTACCAGGTCAAAATCGCGCTGGCGCAGACGCTCCAGCGCTTCTTTACCGTCCTCGGCGGTTTCGAGCATGAAATCCCCCAACTCACTGAGCAGGTGCTGCAGGTAGATGTGCTGCAGGGGATGGTCCTCAACAATCAAAATACTAAGGGGCTTCATGGGTGATCCGTGCATAAGGCGCCAGGGAGTTGGATAGAGCCCGCAACGCAAAGGGTTTGACCAGGCAATGGTTCATGCCGGCGGCCAGGCACAGGTCGGCCTCGCCGCGCATGGCGTTGGCGGTGGCCCCGATAATCGGCAACGGACAGCCCTGACGACGCAGTTCGCGCGCCAGTTCATAGCCGTTGATGTGGGGCATGTTCACGTCCGTCAGCACCACGTCGAAGTTGCCGGCGGTGTACAGCTGCAACGCTTCCTGACCATCGGCCGCCAGCTCCACGGTGCAGCCGAGTTCTTCGAGTTGGTCACGCAAAATCAGCTGGTTGATGATGTTGTCCTCGGCCACCAGCAGGTGCAGGTTGAGTTTGTTCAAGTCACGCTGACGCGTCTGCTCACCGGCGCGGGCCACCCACAGCCCCTGGGCCTGGCTCACGGCCTGATGAACAGCGCCCAAGTGGTTGAGGTTGACGTGCCAGGCGCCGGCCTCGGCCTCCAGCGCGGTGCAGGCATGGCTGCTGACGTGAATCACCGGGCCCGGCCACTCGGGCGCCAGCGATGGATCGACGCTGCCGGGATGCACTTGCAGCAGCAGATGGCTTTCCGGCAGCGTCGGCAGCCCGGTCTGAGCGCGGGCACCCCAGCGGCGCAGCCAGCCGCTGATCGAATGCGCCAGTTCCGGGATGGGCGACACCACGTAGATCGTCTCGGCCAGCAGCGGTGTCATCGGTGGAGTCGGCGCTTCTTCCAGCGGCAGGATCAGGCTGAAGCTGCTGCCCAGGCCCAGTTCGCTGACCATGCGGATATTGCCGTTCATCAATTCGGTGAGGCGCTGGCAGATCGGCAGGCCCAGGCCGGTGCCGGCAACCACGTTAGTGTTGCCTTCGCTCTGGTAGAAGGGCTCGAAAATCATCGCCTGGTCTTCCTGGGCGATGCCTTTGCCGGTGTCCGAGACTTGCCACAACACACTGGAGCGCTCGCCATCGCGGCCAAGCACTTTGACGCGCAGCACCACGCGCCCATAGTCGGTGAACTTCACGGCGTTGTTGAGCAGGTTGTTGAGGATCTGGCGGATGCGTGTCACGTCGCCGATCAGCCGTTCCGGCAGCTTCGGGTCGAAGCAGGCATACAGCTGCAAACCTTTGCCCTGGGCGGCCGCGGCGTAGCCCTGAATGATTTCGTGGACCAGGTCCAGCGGCGAAAACTCGCTCATTTCAAGAGCCAGCTGCCCGGCTTCGATCTTCGACACATCGAGCACGTCGCAGATCAGTTGCAGCAAGGTCGAGGAAGACCCTTCGATGGCCTGCAGATAGTCTTTCTGCTGGGCGTCCAGTTGTGTGCGCGCCAGCAATTCCAGGGTGCCGAGCACGCCGTACAGCGGCGTGCGGATTTCATGGCTCATGGTCGCCAGGAACAAGGTCTTGGCGGCGTTGGCGGCGTCTGCCGACTGCCGCGCTTCTTCCAGCGCCGCTTCCACTTGTTTGCGTGCGCTGATATCGCTGAAGGCGCAAAACAGCACGTCCTCGCCCCTGTAGCGGGTCGGCGCGCTGCTCAGGTACAGGTGACGGCCGTCGATGGTTTCAAAGTAATCGCTGCGTTCGGACGGCTCACCGGCGTAGGCCTGCGCGATCCACCCGGCGCGCAACGCCTCGCGCTCCGGGCCGTGGCCCAGCCATTGCTGGGCGAGGGTGTTTTCCAGCACCACTTGGCCGTCGGTGCGGCGCAGTACGCACAGGGCGACAGGCGCGGTCTGGATCACATCGCGGCCGAACGCCTCGCTTTCGATCAGCGCCTGGATGCGATGGATCGAGGGAATGATGAAGCGCTGATCGACGCGGCGCATCACCAGCCAGATCAGCGTCAGGCTGAACAGGCAGAACAGCAGCGAACCCAGTAGCTGTTTCCACAAGCCGGTGACCACCGCGCGCAGGTCGATGGAATACATCAACTGCCAGTCCGAGGATTTCAGGTGCTTGCGGATCACCAGGTGATCGGGCAGCAAGCCGTTGCCGACAAAGCCGAAAAAGCTTTCTTCCTTGGGCCTGAGGTGTTGCTGGCGCATCTGCGTGTCGTCGCTGTTGGTAAAGACCAGCATGCCCTGGGAGTTGAGCATCATGAACTCGCCGGCGCTCTGGTCGCTGAGGGTCGAGGACACTTCACGGCTTTCCATTTCCAGACCCAGCCAGCCGGAAGTGGGGTCTTGGCGATCCAGACGGATGAATATGTACAGGTGCGAATGGTGTTCGGTGCGGTCGCTCAGCCACAACTCGTTGAGGGTGGACGGATCGCTGTGCTGCAAGGCCTTGAGGCGGTTGAGCATGCACTTGGAAATCGGCAGGACTTGCGCGGTCGCGTCATACACCCGTGTCACCTGCGGGGTAGGGCCGGCGTTCACGTACAGCAGGTTGAGTTGCTTGGCCTTGAGGTAGTCGCGCAGGCGGGCCGTCAGCCAGATGCTCCACTGGTTGCCCGGCGTGTCGCCCAGCTGCACATGCTCCTCTTCGGGAGAGGAGGGGTAAATCCTCGACTGCTTGCGCACCGCCGAGAGGCTGAGGCTTTCAAGCAGCGCCTCGCGGTTGGTGAAAAACGTATGGGCTTCGGCGATGGCGCTGCTCATGTAGCCACGGCGTTGGGAAATATCGTTGTTGAAGGTGGACAGCAGAAAGGTGTAAACGCCGCTGAGGATGCCGATGAGCAGCACGGTCGCGAAAATACGAAGCAGCCTTCTGGCTGCTTCGGGTCGGGAGAGGACGGGGTTGATCTGGAGCAGATAACTTTTCAATCGCATCGGCGGACTTTAAGCGTCGGCCGTGTCGCGTGGCATAAGACGATCCTTAAAAATCAGCTATTTGTAATACATATCCACCACCACCGCGGCGTCGAATGCGCCGGGAATCGGCAGGGTGCGCCATTTCAAATCGGCGCGGAATTCGTCGTGGCTCTGGCCCAGGCCCATGAGGTTCTGCAGCGTGAACCAATTGTCGAACGGCAATTGTTGTTGGCTCTCGGCGCGGGACAGGGCGATGCCCACCGATTTATTGTTGTCCGGTACCAGCAACCCATTGATCACACTGCCGCCACCCGGCGTGGTGGCGAAGCGCGCGCTGACGGTATAAGGCGTGTCGCAGCCTTTGCGCAGGTTCAAGCTGAAGTTTGCGGTGCTGGCGACTTCGCCGATTGCAAACTTGCGTGAGGGCATCGGGAAGCTGACCACGCTGGGGCTGATGGTCAGCTCGGGGGTACAGGGCACGAAGCGGATGCCGTTCATGCCGGTGACCACGTAGTTGAAGTTGCTGTTGGGCCTTGAGTTCAGCCCGCGCACGCCGTCCAGCTGGAACACCCGATACTCGGTCAGGGTACTGGCCTGGCCACTGGGAGGCGTCGGGTCGTATTTCTCGATGAATACGCTGAAGTTGAGGGTGAAGCGCGCCTTTTCCCAGCCTTTGCAGTTGGTCAGGTTGCAGCCGCGGTCGGAAAAGAACCCGGTGCCGACCTTGCCGGTACTTTGGGTGATCGGCTGGTTGTTATAGCGAATACCCACGCGGATACCCGTGCCGATGCTGACGTTGGCCGGGTTGACGTAGAAGTAGATTTCCTCGCGGCCGTAGTAGTAGTCATCTTTGCAAATCACATTGGTGGAGCGTGGGCCGGACTCCCAGATAATGCTGCCGTTTGGCGCATCGGCCGCCACCGCCAGGGCGGTGCCCAAGGCTTCCTTGGTAATGATCGAGTCGCTGCCGTCCTCACGGCAGGCCAGCGCATGGCTGGTGGCGGGCAGGACTGCGCAGGCCCACAGCAGCATGGGTAGCATTCGTTTGGTGAGTGACATTGGTGCAAATACCCCGCGAACCATCAGTTGAGCGCCGCGCTGTGGCGGGCTTGCAAACCGATATCGGTGATTTCGGTGAAGTGGAGGGTGGTGCCTTTGGGCAACGGGCCTGGCGCGGTCAGGGTTTTGCGCTCGAAAGGCTTGAGCAGCAGGTAATCACTGAGCACCTGGCCGTCGGTTTGCAGGTTCACCAGCGACAGGTGAAAGGCGCTGGGATTGCTGACCGTGACGGTGCGCCCATCGTTGCTGCGCCATTGCAGCTGCTGCACCGCGTCGGCCGAACCGCCTTTGAGCGCGGGTGGCCGATAGAACAGCTTGAGCCGCTGGCGTATCGCAAATTGCACGCTGTTGGGGTCTTCCGGCTTGAGCGGGATCTCCATGATGTTCAGCCAGAACAGCGATTCACGGTCGCTGGGCAACCCTTCACCGGCATACAGGATGCGTAACTGATGATGCTCGCCGGCGCCCAGTTGCACCAACGGCTCGGTGGCGGCAAACGGCACGCTGTGGCTGCTGGCTTCGTCCTCGCCGCTGATCCAGGTTTGCACCACCACTTCCCGTGCAGCCTGGTTGACCACGCCGATGTTGGCTTCGCGGTCATGGCCGAAATAGATCAGGCGCGTGCCTTCGACCTTCAGCGCTGCGCCGGCAGGCGGCGGTGCAAGGGCCAGCAATCCGCAGGCTAAAATCATCATTCTGAGTAAAAACATGAGCACAGATGAATCCATGGGAGCGTGGGGGAACGCGGCCCATGGTAGGGGCAGGGCGCAGCGGGGGCTTTCAGGCGATTCTTAAAAGTGCGCGGCTGTACCCGGTTACCGTTTCAGAATCGCCTTAAAGTCAGGTTTCACCCCTGACAGGTAACGTGGTCAGCGTTGAATGATCGACGCGGATGCCCAACTGTCAGGTTTACCTATGTCCAATAAAGCGTTACGCCTTCTGATTGCCGATGCAGACATTCTGCAACGGATCAAGATCGAGAAAATGCTCAACCAGCTGGGCTATCACCGTAT
This sequence comes from Pseudomonas sp. TREG-RG-20F-10-E-6-01, assembly GCF_022662455.1. Taxonomy (NCBI): domain Bacteria; kingdom Pseudomonadati; phylum Pseudomonadota; class Gammaproteobacteria; order Pseudomonadales; family Pseudomonadaceae; genus Pseudomonas; species Pseudomonas sp. TREG-RG-20F-10-E-6-01. Next base: position 51,577 of record NZ_JAKNQP010000006.1, read on the forward strand.
CGTCCCCTTGAGCTCGTTCGACGAACTGCAGGTATTGACACGTTCGGGCGTCGTGGCGTTCGACCTGTTGATCATCAACACCGCGCTGGTGCACTCGCGGCAGGTCAACCTGTTGAAGTATTGCAATGACAACCCGCTGATTCGCCACACGCTGATCTACGACGGGCAATGTGCGCAAAGCTCGGTGGTGTCGGTATCGGTCAGCCAGACCCTGCACTTGTCGCTGTCGCAATCGCCGGATTTCAACTCGCTGCGTCGCTGCATGGAAGTGGTCGATCCGGACCATAGCCTGCCAACCGTCGAACGCCCGGTGCTGCGCGCCGTTGACAGCCGGACCAGCGTGCCGTCAGCGGTGCCACGCGCGATCTACCAGGGCGATCCGGCGGTGGTGGCCTGCGCGGTCGGGCTCTCGCCCAAGCGTTGATCAATCGGCAGGCTCAGGCGTATCGGCACCGATTTGGCCGCCGGCACCTTGCTGCGCTCGGCGTGGTGCCAGAGCGGCACCAGCGGGTTGCATTCGGGGTAATACGCCGCGGCGCAGCCTTCGGGGATGTCATACGCAACGATTTCCAGCGGGCCGACCTGGCGCTTGACCTCAGGCTCTATGGCGGTGGTCAACATCACCCCCTGACCGTTCTCGAAACCCAGCCGCGCGATATCGTTACGGTGCATGAAGATCACCTCGCGCGTGCCACTGATGCCGCGAAAGCGATCCTCGTAGCCGTAGATCGTGGTGTTGAACTGGTCGTTGCTGCGCAGCGTCATCAGTTGCAGCACATCACGCGCCAGCACCGGGGTGTTGACGTCATCGTCTTCATTGAGCGTGGCGGGCAGCACGAACTGTGCCTTGCCGCTTTCAGTCAGCCATTCGCGCTGCGCAACGGCGATGGGGCGGTGAAAACCTCCCGGTTCGGCCATGCGGGTTTCCATGTCGTGGAAGATCTGCGGGTAGATGGCGGCAATAGCGCTGCGCACCTTTGAGTAGTCCGCGCTCCAGCCCTGCCAGTCAATCGAGCTGCCCGCTGGCAGCGTGGCCTGGGCCAGGCCGGCGACGATGCTGGCCTCGGCGCGCACGTGGGCGCTGACCGGTTCGGCGCTGCCATGCCAGCCGTGGATGCAGCCGGTGCTGTCCTCGGTGGCCCAGGTTTGCTCGACACCCTGCTGCCGGTCGATTTCGATACGCCCCAGGCACGGCAGCAGCCACTGGTGTTGCGCGGGCAGCAAGTGCGTGCGATTGAGTTTGGTCGCGATCTGCACGTTGAGTTGCAAGGTTTGCCAAGCGGGCTCCATGCGCGAGGTGTCGGGAATCGCGCGCAGGAAGTTGCCGCCCAAGCCGATGAAGCCGCGCACACGCCCGGCCAGAATGCCTTCGCAGGCGTCCACTGTGCACAGGCCCATTTGCTCCGGCACCTTGAAGCCGAACTGCTGCTCGATCAGCTTGATCGGGATTTTTTTCGGGTCTTCGGTAATGCCCACCGTGCGTTGGCCCTGCACATTGGAGTGGCCGCGCACCGGGCAGATGCCTGCGCCCGGCTTGCCGAAATTGCCGCGCATCAGCAACAGGTTCACCAGCATCTGCACGTTTTGCACCCCGTGCCGATGCTGGGTCAGGCCCATGCCGTAGATCATCATGACGCGGTTACTGCGCGCGTACACCTGCGCGGCCGCTTCCAGGGCGCCGCGGCTCAGGCCGGAGCGGCGCTCGATGGTCGGCCACTGCGCGGCGCGAACCATCGCCGCAAACGCGTCGAAGCCTTCGGTGTGTTCGGCGATAAAGGCGTAGTCGAGTACCGGCGCACGCCCGTCGCGCTGCGCCTGGTCGTCCAGCTCCAGCAGCACTTTAGCCAGGCCGAGCAGGGCGGCCGTGTCGCCACCGATCGCCACCTGGTGATACTGGGTACTGATCACGGTGGATTCGGGGGTGAGCATTTCTACCGGTGATTGCGGATTGACGAAGCGTTCCAGGCCACGTTCGCGCAAGGGGTTGAAGGTGATGATCGGCACGTCGCGTTTGCGCGCATCCTGCAACTGGTGAAGCATGCGCGGGGCATTACTGCCGACATTCTGGCCGAAGAAAAACAGGCAGTCGGTGTGCTCGAAATCTTCCAGCGTCACGCTGCCGACCGGGATGCCGATACTTTCCTGCAGGCCGACCGAGGTGCTTTCGTGGCACATGTTCGAACTGTCGGGCAGGTTGTTGGTGCCATAGGCCCGGGCGAACAGCTGGTACATGAACGAGGTTTCCAGCGAGGCGCGGCCCGAGGCGTAAAACACCACGCTGTCGGGTTGCAGCGTTTGCAATTGCGCGCCGATCTCGCGGTAAGCCTCCTCCCATGACGTTTCGCGGTAGCGGTCGGTGGCCGCGTCGTAGCGCATCGGATGGGTCAGTCGACCGTGTTGCTCCAGTGCGTAGTCAGACCATTTGCGCAGTTCACTGAGCGAGTGTTCGGCGAAGAACGCAGGTGAGGTCTTGAGCGAGGTCAGTTCCCAGGCCGTGGCCTTGGCGCCGTTTTCGCAGAACTCCAGGGCATGCGGCTTGCCGGGTTTGGCCCAGGCGCAACTGACGCAGGCGAAGCCATCGGGCTTGTTCTGTTTGAGCAGCGCTTTGGTGGCCTTGGCAAAGGCTTGCTCGCGCCAGAGGATTTTCATCACCGACTGCGCCGAGCCCCAGCCGCCGCTCGCGTGGGTGTAGGGTTGAAAGTGGGCTTTTGGATAGATGAGCATGGGCTGCACCTGAGGGCTTTATCGGTGAGGGATAACGTTACGACGAGTACGCTTGGCAAAAGGTTCGAGCGGGCTTCCGGGCGGCAGGCTAACCGCTCGTCCGACGCCGTGCGGATTTGTTGAACATCCGTTTCTCTGCCTCGGCCCTATCAATCAAGACGGCCGCATTTATTCAGTCGTCGCTGCCTATTAAAAAAAGCCTGCCGTGAATACCTTGCTGAGCGGAGAGACGCCTGATGAACGACCTACCTGTAGTCAACCCAGCGATTCAGCCTTTGGCTTTTGAGCCGTCCTTCGAACAGATTCCCGATGATGAAGCGCAGACCAGCAAGGAGCTGGCCGAAGCGCTGCACGGCATCATGGAAACGACCTTTCGCGACAGTGGCCACGCCACTCGCAGTGTCCACGCCAAGGCCCACGGCCTGCTGCGCGGGCACATCAGCGTGCTGGAAAACCTGCCCGCCACACTGGCCCAGGGCGCGTTTGCCAAACCGGTGCGGTTGCCGGTGTACCTGCGCTTTTCGACCAACCCTGGCGATATTCTCGATGACAAGGTGTCCACGCCCCGTGGTCTGGCAATCAAGATCGTCGGCGTGGACGGCCCGCGATTGCCGGGCAGTGATGGCGAGGTCACCCAGGATTTCGTCATGCAAAACGCCAAGGCCTTCACGGCCGCGACGCCAAAGGCTTTTTTGAAAACCCTGAAATTGTTGGCCAAGACCACTGACAAAGCGCCGGGCATGAAAAAAGCCTTCTCGGCGCTGCTGCGAGGCGTGGAAGCCACCCTTGAATCCATGGGCGGCGAAAGCGGCACGCTGAAAAGCCTCGGCGGCCATCCGCAGACCCATATTCTTGGCGAGAGCTTTTCCAGCGTGGTGCCGATGCTCTATGGCCCTTACTACGCCAAAATCGCTGTGGTGCCGGTGTCGTCCAACCTGACGGCATTGACCGACTTGCACGTGGACTTTGGCGACAACCCCGACGGCCTGCGCGCAGCCGTCGAGGCTTATTTTGCCCAGAGCGGCGGCACCTGGGAGGTGCGCGTGCAATTGGCCACTGACCTGGAAAAAATGCCCATCGAGGATGCTTCCGTGCAATGGCCCGAGGACCTCAGCCCATACGTGACCGTGGCGCGCATCGACCTCGAACCCCAGGCGGCCTGGAGCCCTGAAAACGTCCAGAAAATCGACGACGGCATGGCCTTCAGCCCGTGGCACGGGCTGGCGGCGCATCGCCCGTTGGGCGGAGTAATGCGCGTGCGTAAACCGGCTTACGAGATGTCGTCCGGGTTCAGGGCCGAGCACAACAGGTGCCCGATCCACGAACCGCGGCCGTCAATCACGCCATAAAGGTTGGTGGTCGTCATCCAGCGTCCAATGGGGTTGGCGGGGTTCCAGACACACCCCGCCAACCCAACGCGTATGGCTGGCATGGTCCAGCCAATAGGCGTCGGCGTTCAGCACCGCTTGCCCCAGTGGGGTCAGTGCGAGTGGGCGACGCGGCCAATCGTGCTCGGTTGCAGTTTCAACCAGTAATGGCGCGTCACCATCGATCAACGGTCGCAACAACGCATGGAACATCATGTCGCCCAGAAACGGCAGCGGCTCACGCTTGGCCATTAGTTCTGCGAACACCCGGCCAAAGGGCACGGGCCCGGCTTCGGCGATGTACTGCAGGGACAAGCGTTCGGTGAGTGACAAACCATCGCGTGTGCCTGGCAGCTCCTGCAATTGGCGCGTCAGCGCGGGCGCGAGCAAGGGCAGGGCGCGGTGGTTGCCGTGAGCCAGTTGCGCCCAGTCGACCGGCGAGGGATTGCAATAAGCCGACCAGGCCTGCTTTGCCAGCTGTACGGCCTTATCGTCGATCAACCGGCGCTGTGGCCATAACCACGCGAGGACGTCGGGTGCCAGTTGCCCAATGCCGATAAACCGCTCGACGCCGGGAATGCGGTGCACTTCGATCAGCTCAAGCTTGCGCGGTGCCTGCTCAAGCCCGGCCAACGCACGGATCAGGAACAGCTGGTCATAGGCATCCGCCTCGCACCACAGCACGCTGTGTTCGGCATCGGCCAAGGCCTCAAGCTGGTGGTATTCATCACTGCTGCGCCGCGCGACTTCGGTGGGGTCCATGGCAAAGGCCTGGCTGATAAACGCGCTGCGCATCGCGCGGAAGGCGTCGCCGGGGAGGTCGCGCACCGGCCCCATGCACAGCGGGTCGGTGAGCATCTGGAACTGGCCTTTGAACCCCGCCACCTGCAGGGTGTGGGCAATGTCGCTGCCGCAACGCCAGTGGGTGCTGCGGGCTTCATCACTGGCCTCAAACGCGGGGTGGCGGGCGGCGAAGTCGAGGTCGTCGACGTGCGCCTTGAGCTTGGGCCAACTGCTGAACCCCAGTTGCCGGGCGACGTGCCATTGGGCCTGGGACAACGTGGCGGTGGGGTCCTGGCTTTTCAGGCGCGGCAACAGTTCCTTGGCGCGCTTGCGCTGCTGCTCAAGGTTAAGACGGCCATCGGTGTTGGAGGATACAGGGCGTTGCGACATACGATCTCCTTGCACATACCTTTTCCGCTTTAAGGTTGGGAGTCGTAGAAATGAAATGCAGCGTGAGTGTCTTGGGCGCAGCCCTTTCCGCGGAAGGTGGCGTAGAGAGCGCCAGGCGGGAAATATAGGCAGCATTGGCGCTCAGTGCAACCCTGCACGCGTGGGAACGGGCCTGCCCGCGACAGCGCGGTGTCAGTCAGCCAATGTGCTGACCGAACCACCGCTTTCGCGGGCAAGCCCGCTCCCACATTTTGTTGGGTTGCTCTTACTTGTCCTTACGCGCATCCATGGTCTTTTGATGCTCGGCCAGGAACGGCTGCTCCGCCGGGTCAAAACGGTCGATCCCGGCGGTGAAGCGATGCCAGTACGGATACAACGGCTGTCGCCGCGTCACCGCCTCGATGCGTGAAGACTGTTCTTCGGTGAGTTTCAGTTCGGTCGCCGCCAGGTTGTCGCGCAAGTGTGCTTCGGTGCGGGCGCCGACGATCAGCGAGGTAATGCCCGGGCGATCCTTGAGCCACGCAAGGCAAGTGCGCGCCACCGATACACCGTGCTCGTCGCCTACGGCGGCGAGGGTTTCGATGATATCCAGCGCGCGTTCCTGGTCATGCACATAGGGTTCCGGCCAGTCACTGCCTTGGCGGGTAGTGGCCGGTGGTTTGTGCCCGCGCCGCGTCGAACCGGTCAGCAGGCCTTCGCCCATCGGGCCCCATACCAGCGTGCCGACGGACTGGTCGAGCGCCAGCGGCAGCAGTTCATATTCGGCTTCGCGCGATTCCGGCGTGTAGTAAATCTGCTGGGTGATGGGCTTGAGCATGCCGTGCAGCTCGGCCTTGCCCAGGGTTTTCATCATTTGCCAGGCCGTGAAGTTGCTGGTGCCGAAGTAGCGGATCTTCCCCGAACCGACCAGCAGTCGCAGCGCTTCGAGGGTTTCCTCGATGGGCGTCATGCCGTCCCAATTGTGCAATTGGTACAGGTCGATGTGGTCGGTGCCCAGGCGCTTCAAGCTGGCTTCGCAGGCGCGGATCAAGTGGTAGCGCGAGGAACCGGAGTTGTTCGGGTTCTTGTCCACCGGGCTGCGGCCCTTGGTGGCCAACAGGATGTCGTGGCGCTTGTCGCCCAAGGCCTTGCCCACCACTTCTTCGGCCAGGCCGTGGGAGTAGAGGTCGGCGGTGTCGACCATATTCACGCCGGCGTCGAACGCGATGTCGAACATGCGCTTGGCCTGCGGCACGTCCACCGCGCCGCACTTTTCAAACTCGGCGCGGCCGCCGAAGGGCACGGTGCCCAGGATGATTTCGGACACCAGCAGGCCTGAATGGCCCAGTTGTCGGTATTGCATGTCGCCTCCTGTTTACATTGCACGTGAAGGTGTGAACGACATGAACGGCGATAGTTTGAATTTTTTCATGAAATCTTCGTGCACCTGCCGCACCATTGCGCCCAACAGGATTTAAGAGGAACACCGCGTCCATGAGCGCACTGATAGAAACCCGCGCCCTCACGCGCGTGGACGAGCGTCGCCAAGTGGCCTTGCTTGAGCCGACAGACTTCACCCTGAACAGCGCCGACCGCGTGTCGATCACCGGTTCTTCCGGCTCCGGCAAAAGTGTGTTCCTGCGTGCGCTGGCGCTGCTGGATGCGCCCACCTCAGGGCAGATTCTGTGGAATGGCCAGCCCGTTGCCAATGCCGAAATTCCCCACTACCGCAGCCACATCAGCTACCTGTCGCAACGCCCTGCGCTGCTTGAGGGCACCGTGCAAGACAACCTGCGTTTCCCGTTCAGCCTCAAGACGTTGCGCAAGCGCCGCTTTGACCTGCAGGCGGTCACCACGCTGCTCGGGCATGCCGGGAAGACGGCGGACTTTCTGCACAAAAATGCCGGTGACCTGTCGGGCGGTGAAGCCCAGGTGGTCGCGTTGATCCGCACGCTGCAACTCAACCCCGAGGTGCTGTTGCTCGACGAACCCACAGCGGCCCTCGATCCCACGTCTTCCCGTGATGTGGAAGCGCTGATCGACGCCTGGTTTGCCGGCGACACCTCGCGTGCTTTCATCTGGGTGTCCCACGACCTTGACCAGGCCCAACGCATGAGCGCCATCCACCTGCAGATGAGCGCCGGCGTGCTGAGCGCAGTGGCCCAACCATGAATTATCAAAACCTCACCGCGCTGGACATGGGCATCGCCGCCTCGCTGATCCTGATCAACGGCGCGCTGTCTTTGCTGTTGCGCCTGGGCCTGGGTCGCCAGTTGCTGTGGGCGGCGGTGCGCACGGTGGTGCAGTTGTTGGCCATCGGTTATCTGCTGGGCTGGGTGTTCGAGTTTGCCTACTGGTACGTGGTGCTGCCGCTGATGTGCGCGATGACCTTGATCGCCGGCCTGTCGGCGGCCGGGCGTGGGCGCAGAACCTATCGCGGGCAACGGGTCGACAGCATCCTGTCGGTGTGGGGCAGCTCCTGGCTGGTCACGGCGGTGGGTTTGTTTGCGGTGATCCGCATCCACCCGTGGTACGAGCCGCAGTATGCGATCCCGATTCTGGGGATGATCCTTGGCAATACCCTGACCGGCGTGTCGCTGGGCATCGAGCGCATGACTCAGGAACTGACCTCGGGGCGCAACACCATCGAGATGATCCTGGCGTTGGGCGGTTCGCGCTGGGAAGCCGCGCAGGAAGCCATCCGCCAGGCAATACGCGCCGGGATGATCCCGACGCTGAACCAGATGACGGTGGTTGGCATCGTCAGCCTGCCCGGCATGATGACCGGCCAGGTACTGGCGGGAGAGAGCCCGGTGGACGCGGTGCGGTATCAGATCGTGATCATGTTTCTGATTGCCGCGTCGTCGGCGCTGGGCACGGTAGGTGCGGTGTTGCTCACCTATAGGCGGCTGTTTTCCACCCACCACCGGTTTTTGCGCGACCGGCTGCAAGAGCGCTGACACAGCAGCCAGCACCGCCCAAATGTGGGCGCTGGCTTGCCTGCGATAACGGTGTATCAGTCGCCGAATAAGCTGACTGAACCACCGCTATCACAGCCTCGCTGAAGCCCGACAGCGCCCACAGTGTTTGGCGGGAAGGCCTCAATCCAGATCCGCCACACCAAAGTCCAGCACCACCTTCATCGCCTGGGTCTTGTCCGCCGCCAGCTCAAATGCTTGCACCGCATCACCGAACGGCACGGTGTGGGAGAACATCGCCTCGGAGCTGGGCGAGTTCACCACCATGCTCGCGCTGGTGTCTGCCGGGTTGGGCGTGGGGGTGTTGCCACAACAGGCGGCGCGCGCGCTGCCGGCCAATTGCGTGTCGCGTCACCTCGAGCTGGGGGCGTATGAGGCCAGCACCGGACTGGCCTGGACCGAGCTGGACAGCGCGGTGAAGATCACGCTGTTCAGCCTGATCCTGGAATTATTCGCGCAGTGATTGTTTCGTCCGCTGAAATGCTGGATTGTAAATCCTGATGATTGCCTCGATCAGCGCAGCGGTGGAACATGCGGGGCGTCGATACCTCATCCTTGGAGCCTTTCATGTCCCAGCCTGCAATCAAACTGTATGGTTTCCCACTGTCCGGCCACTCCCACCGAGTGGAGCTGATGTTGTCGCTGTTGGGGCTGCGCCATGAATTTATTCTGGTTGACCTCAAGCAAGGCGCGCAGAAAGCCCCGGACTTTATGGCCCGCCTCAACCACTTCGGCCAGGTGCCGGTGATCGATGACAGTGGCACGGTGTTGGCCGATTCCAATGCGATCCTGGTTTACCTCGCCAACACCTACGGCGACGGGCAATGGCTGCCGAGTGATCCTGCCGGCCAGGCGCGCGTGCAGCGCTGGCTGTCGGCCGCCGCCGGTCAACTTCACGCCGGGCCGGCGGCCGCGCGACTGGCCGTGGTGTTTGGCGCCGAGGTCGACACCGTCAGCGCCATCAGTCGCTCGCACGCCCTGCTGAGGCTGGTGGAGCAGCAACTGGGCCAGAGCCGCTTCCTGGCCAGCGAGCAGCCGAGTATTGCCGATATTGCCTTCTACACCTACGTCGCCCACGCGCCGGAAGGCAATGTGTCGCTGGCCGACTACCCTCAGGTACGCGCCTGGCTCGCCAGCATCGAGGCCTTGCCAGGCTTTGTCGGCATGCCGCGCACGGCAGTGGGGCTGCAAGCGCCGTAAATGATCTGTGGCCAGAAGAGTGAGCGCCGATGGACCGATTTCATGAAATGCAGGTATTTCTCGCGGTCGCCGAGGAGGCGGGCTTCGCCGCTGCCGCACGCCGCCTGAAAACCTCGCCGCCCAGCGTGACCCGGGCCATTGCCGCCATGGAGCAACGCATCGGCACGCAACTGCTGGCGCGCACCACGCGCAGCCTGCACCTGACCGAAGCCGGCCAGCGCTACCTGGAAGATTGCCGACGCATCCTCGCCGAACTGAACGAGGCCGAGGACGCGGCGGCAGGCAGTTATTCCATCCCGCGCGGTCACCTGACGCTCACCGCGCCCGTGCTGTTTGGCGAGTTGTATGTGGCGCCGGTGCTGGGCGATTACCTGGACCGTTTTCCGCAGGTGAGCATCAACGCCTTGCTGGTCGACCGCGTGGTGAACATGGTCGATGAAGGCGTGGAGGTGGCCGTGCGCATCGGCCATCTGCACGAGCCGGGGCAGCAGGCAATCAAGGTGGGTGAAGTGCGCCGCGTAGTGTGTGCTGCGCCAGGGTATCTCGACCAGCACGGCAGGCCGGCGCGGCCAGAGCAACTGCGTGAAGCGAAGATTGTCACGTCGTCCTCCAGCCAGTTGGTGAGCGAGTGGCGGTTTATCGAGGGCGGCCAACCGCTGACCGTGCCTATCGAGCCGCGTCTGGTGGTCACGGCCAATAACGCGGCGATCAACCTGGCGCGGTTGGGTTGGGGCATGACGCGGGTGCTGTCCTATCAAGTCGCAGCGGCGGTGGCGGCGGGAGAACTGGAGATAGTGCTGGAGGATTTCGAGCCGGCGCCGCTGCCGATCCAGGTGGTGTTCCAGAAGAGCGCGCGGGTACCGGCCAAAATTCATACCTTTGTCGACTTTCTCACTCAGCGCCTCGGGCAGGACGCGGCCCTGAACCCGGCGCTGAAGCGGCGCAGCTGATGCAGCGTTATCGCGACATGCAGCTGTTTGCGGCGCTGGCCGGGCAACCGAGCCTGGCCTCGGCGGCCCGTCACGCACACGTCTCCAGCCCGACCCTGATGCGTGCGATTGCGCGTGTGGAGGCGCGCCTGCACGCGCAGTTGCTGCAACGCAGTACGCGAGGTGTGAGCCTGACCGACGCGGGCAGCGCCTACCTGGCCGACTGCCTGCGCCTGCTGGCCGCGGTGGACGCCGCCGAAGCCTCGGCCCAGGGTTTGCACGCGCAGCCTCAGGGCAACCTGCAAGTTTTTCTGCCGTTTCTGTTCAGCCGCTACGTCATGGCGCCGGTGTTGGCTGGCTATATGGAGCGTTACCCCGACGTGCGTCTCGTTGCCCGCTATCACGACTATTACCCCAACCTGCATGAAGAGGGGCTGGACGTGGCAATCCTGGTCGGTGAACTGCCCAGTTCGTCACTGATCGCCCGCAGGGTAGGGCAGGTGCGCCCGATTCTCTGCGCCAGCCCCGACTACCTGGCCGCTCACGGCGAGCCGGCGCATCCCGACGACCTCAAGCAGCATCGCCTGATCGCCAGTGCCGATCAGGTTGACTGGGGCTTCAAAGGCGGCTCATTGAAGGCGCGCGCACGCTTGAGTTGCACCACGGTGCAAGGCGCGATCAATGCCGCTGTACACGGTGCGGGGCTGATTCGCTGCCTCAGCTACCCGGTGCATGACCAGTTGGCGAGCGGCCAGTTGCGTCGCCTGCTACCGGCCTTTGAACCGCCGGCGCTGGCGGTGCACGTGGTGTACCGCGAAGGCCGCAACGCGCCGATGCGCGTGCGCAGTTTTGTCGATCACTGCGTGGCAGCGCTGCGTGACCATCCGGCGTTTCAGTTGGCGTAATGCTGGATTGCCAAGCGTGGGCATTCTCTCGATGGGCGACAGAGCGCAGCATTCACCCATCCAACACTGAGGTGTGCGCCATGAACCTGATCGAACCCTCCCCCTGGCATGCCGGCGAACGGCAGATGCAGCAAAGCGCCGGCGTTGCCGAGCGCATGGCAGTCGTGGGGCCCAAGGTGATCCGCGACCATTTGCCGGAGCAGCATCGGGATTTTTATCCGCTGTTGCCCTACTTGATGCTCGCGGTGGTGGATGCGCAAGGCATCCCTTGGGCGACGCTGCTCGAAGGCGCGCCGGGGTTTGCCCATTCACCCGACCCGCACACCTTGCAGATCGACAGCTTGCCGTCCAAGGGCGACCCGGCGCTGGCTGCGTTACACCGCGGTGCGTCCGTGGGCCTGCTGGGCATCGACCTCACAACCCGCCGCCGCAACCGCATGAACGGGCGCGTGGGCAGCCTTGGTCACGCTGGCTTTTCGGTCGAGGTGGTGCACACGTTCGGCAACTGCCCCAAGTACATTCAACAACGCCCGGTCGAGGGCATCGCGCGCCAACCCGGCACCTTGGTCGAGCCTCTGGACGGGCTGGATGACGCCGCGCAACACCTGATCCGCAACGCTGACACCTTCTTTGTCGCAAGCTACGTTGACGAGGAGGGCGCACGCTCGGTAGACGTCTCCCATCGCGGCGGCAACACCGGCTTCGTGCGCGTCGACGGCAATGTGCTGACCATTCCCGACTTCGCCGGCAATCTGTTCTTCAACACCTTGGGCAACCTGTCGGCCAACCCGGTGGCGGGGCTGTTGTTTATCGACTTCGAATCGGGCGACGTGCTGCAGATTGCCGGGCGCACCGCGCTGATCCTCAGCGGCCCCGAAGTGGCCATGTTCGACGGTGCGCAGCGTTTATGGACGCTGACCGTGGAGCATGCGGTACGGCGCCCGGCAGCGCTGGCGTTGCGCTGGCAGTTTGCCGAGTTCTCGCCGTTCAGCCTGGCGATGGGCCGTTGGCCGTGATTTGCAGCGCGGCCGGAGTGGTTGTCACAAGCCGGCCAAGCGCATGCTTCGGCATGGCGCTGGTGGGTGATGAGCTGTACATCGGCAACGCTGACGCGGTGGTCAAGGTGGCGTTACCTCGGGCCAGACCCACATAGACGCCACGCCGGTAAAGGTCACCGGGCTGCCGGCCGGGATCAACCATTACTGGACCAAAAACCTGCTGGCCAACCCGGACGGCACGCGGCTCTATGTGACGGTGGGCTCCAACAACAATGTCGGTGAAAACGGCCTCGACGCCGAAGAAGGCCGCGCCGCCATCTGGAAGCCTGGCTCCACCCAACTGTGGACAGTGGTCAACGAGCGTGACGAAATCGGCAGCCACCAGGTGCCCGATTACCAACGGCGTTCGCCGATGGCGTGTTTGTCGGTGAACAGGATTCGTGGAACCGCAACCCGTAGGCCGGTTACAAGGCGCGTTGCTGGTGGCAGACGATGTGGGCAACAAGGTGTGGCGGGTGGCACAGCGCACCCCTTGAACGCTGCACAAAGGATGTGGCTAGCCCACATCCAAACCCGCTTTATTTTGCCGTCGCCAGCACCGGCGTATCCCCCCACGCGCCACCCAGCGCCGTATACAGATTTACCTCCGCCACCAACTGTGCCAGCCGGTCGACAATCAGCGCTTGTTGCGAACTGAACAACGAGCGCTGTGCATCGAGAAACGTCAGGTTGCTGTCCACGCCGCTGCGGTAGCGGTGTTGGGCCAGGTCGTAATAGGCCTGGTTGGACGCTACGAAATCGCGTTGTGCATCCAGCTGGTCATTAAAGGTCTGGCGGGCGGCGAGGCCGTCGGCGACTTCCTGAAAAGCCGTCTGGATCGACTTTTCGTATTGGGCCACGGTGATGTCCTTTTGCAGTTTTGCGTAGTCGAGACTGGCGCGCAGGCTGCCGGCGTTGAAGATCGGCAGGTTGATCTGCGGCTGGAAGGTCCAGGTGCCCGAGCCGCCCTTGAACAACCCCGACAGCTGCGTGCTGGTGCTACCGGCGTTGGCCGTGAGGGTCACCGATGGAAAGAACGCCGCGCGCGCCGCGCCGATATTGGCGTTGGCGGCCTGCAACTGATATTCGGCCTGGAGGATATCCGGGCGCCGCTGCAGCAAGTCGGACGGCAACCCGGCGGGCACGCGCGCCACCAGCTCATCGGCGAGTGGCCGCGCGGGCAAACGCTCATCCACCGGCGCGCCCACCAGCAGGGCGAGGTTGTTCAGGTCCTGGGCAACCTGGCGTTCATAACGGGCCACGCTCGCGCGCGTGCTTTGCACTGCGGTGCGCGCTTGCACCACGTCCAGCGCCGAGGCCTTGCCCGCACTTTTGCTGCGGCTGGTGAGCTGCCAGCTGTGGTCGTCGGCTTCCAGGGTTTGCTGGGCCAGGGCCAGCAGTTCCTGGTCGGCGCGCCAGGTCAGGTACGCATTGGCGACGTTGGCCACCAGGCTCAACTGCGCGCTGCGTCGCGCCTCTTCGGTGCCCAGGTACGTGAGCATCGCCTGTTCGCTGAGGCTGCGCACACGGCCGAACAAATCCAGTTCATAAGCGCTGAGCCCCAACGTGGCGGAATAATTGGAAGTAATCGCAGACTTGCCGGTGCCGGTCACATCGCCCGGCAACTTTTGGCGTTTGCCGGCGGCTGTGGCGGATAGGGCCGGGAACAGGTCCGCACGCTGGATGCGGTACTGCGCCTGGAACGCCTCGACATTCAGCGCCGCAACGCGCAGGTCGCGGTTGTTGAGCAGCGCATTGGCGATCAACTGCTGCAAGGCCGGGTCGTGGAACACGTGCAGCCAGTCCTGGGTTATCGCCACCGTGCCCGAGTGCGCCAGGCGGTAAACCCCGCTTTGCGGGTACTGCGCAGGCACAGGCGGCGCTGGCCGCTGGTACTCGGGGATCAGCGAGCAACCGCCGAGCATCCAGGCCACGCCTAGCGTTGTGAGCATCCCTTTGTTCATCAGGCGCCAACCATCCATTTGGCCAGGCCATGCCGGCCACTGACGCCCAACTTGGCAGCGGCGCGTTTGAGGTAGGTTTCGATCGAGCTGTTTTTCACGCTGAGTTTTTCCGCCATTTGCGGCACGGTGCCGCCGGTCAACAGGCCCAGGCACACTTCCTGCTCACGCGCCGAGAGGGTGATATCGCTTAAGGACAAACGCTTGTAGAACTCGCGCTGCAGCTGCGACTGCTCCTGCGGGTTGTGCGCCGGCTCGATCTCGGTGTGCGGTGCCTGGCGCAGGATCTGCGCGTGCCGTTCCATCAACGGCAGCAGGGTGTCCGACAGGCATTTGAGAAACGACAACTGCGCCAGGGAAAACCCCGGCTGCGTCGGCGGGCGATAGAACGAAATCACGCAGCGTCGATTGCCCTGGCGCGACACCAGGTTGCACTGGTGTGAGCTGCCGCGTGGGTGCGCGCTGTTGGCCTTGGCCTTCATTTGAATCAGCAGCGGGTCTTGCATGCGCAGCATTTGCCGCAGCAGCGGGTGGTCCTTGATGGGGTGCAGCGTCTGCGGCGCAGACAGGTCATTTTTAACGCCGGCGCTGCCCAAGAGTTTGATCTCGCGCACGCTGTCGCGCAGCTCGTCGAGGGTCCATTCACTGAGGTCCACCAGATGAATCGGCACCCACTTGTCCACGAGGTGCAACATGTTGGCGGCGAAGTGCTGGTGGCCGCTGCTTGAAATCAACTCACCCATTTCGGCGTAGAAATGCGGGCTCTGTGTGTCGCCAATACTGCGGGTCAGACTCATAGCCATCTCATCCTTGATGTCGAAAACCGTCGACGGGGCGCCCTGGGTTTGTGAGGCGCGGTCCGTGCTCCTTGAACGTAATTCGGCGTTCGAGATTTTATTTAGCCATAGGGATTTGTCCTACGTATGCAGCGGAAACGAGGGACACAACCTGCCATAAAAACCACGTCATTAATTCGACGTTTCTGACAGCGCATTCCGCCCACGAAAAACCGCCTACGCTTTTTAGATTTAATTAACGTGCTGATTTATATGGAAAATATGTTTATTTAAAAGATTTTTTTAAGCATTGGTAGCGGTCACAAATAGCCAATTTCCTACAAGCGTTTAATCGATTCAGCAATGAACCCTCAGTCAAGGCCGTTTTGCGCCTTTGTGGTGTCCGGGTTTCGGGTGACAGACAGGCCCGAACCCCCATGCTCAAATCCGGCAATTTCGGCGAAATGGGCCCTCGCGCGGCCAGTGCCTGACCTCCCATGAGAAGGATCTTATGACGCATCTCACCCGCCAGCCGGCCAGCTTCCCCCTCACCGCTGCCCAACAAGACATTTGGCTCGACCAACTGCGTGTGGGCGACTCACCGCTGTACAACATCGGCGGCTATGTCGATTTCGCCGGGCCGGTGGTCCCCGAGTTGATCCAGCGCGCCGTCGAGCGGCTGGTGACCAAACACGATGCATTGCGCACCCAGCTGCATAGCGACGACCAGGGTCTGCCTCGGCAAATCTTCGTCCCTGCGATGGCCGTGGAAGTGGGCCAGTACGATTACTCTGCGCTGCCCGACCCGCAGGCCGCGACCCAGGCATTGATGCAGGCGCAAATGGCCCGCCCGTATGCCATGAGCGGTGAACCGTTGTTTCGTTTTTTCCTGGTCAAACTCGACGATGATCACTACCGCCTGGGAACCCAGGCTCACCACCTGATCCTCGACGGCTGGGGCTTTGGCCAGATGCTGCAATCCCTGGCGCGGCTGTACAGCGACCTGGAGCAAGGTCGGCAACCGGAGCCACTTGCGCCGTCCTATATCGACTTTATCGACACCGACCAGCGCTACCTGCAATCGGCGCGTTATGCCCGTGACCGTGCCTATTGGCTGGACAAATACCAGGTGCTGCCCGCGCCGCTGTTGACGCCTCGGCATAACGCGCAGGCGCCGAGCAATACGCTGGTGCAAGCGTTTCCGGTGGCGCTGCTCAACCGCATGGAACAAGTGGCCAACCGCTATCAGGCCTCGGCCTTTCATGTGTTGCTGGCGGCGATGTACGTGTATTTCACCCGCACCAGCCAACGCGAAGAGTGGGTAGTGGGGTTGCCGATTCTCAACCGCTCCAACGCGCGTTTTCGGTCTACCGTGGGTTTGTTCACCCAGGTGAGTGCGGTGCGTTTTCAGTTCAGCGAGCAATTGCCATTCAGCGCCTTGGTGCGTGGCATACGTGACCAGCTCAAGCAGGATTTCCGCCATCAACGCTTCCCCTTGAGCGAGATGAACCGTGAGCTGGGCCTGCGGCGTACAGATCGCGGCCAGTTGTTCGACCTGTCGGTGTCCTTCGAGCAGGACGACCACGACCTGCGTTACGGTCAGGTCCAGGCCCGCGCGGTCAAGGTTTCCAACCATCATGAGCCGCTGCCGATTGCCATCCACCTGCGCAGCAACCGTTACCAGGACACCGCGTGCCTGCACTGCGTTTACAACGAGGCGTATTTCCAGCACGACGACGTGAAAGCGATGGCGCAGCGCTTTACCTGGCTGCTGGAACAAGGCCTGGAAGACACCGCGCTGAGCGTGGGTGAGTTGTCGCTGGTCACGCCGGCCGAACAGGCCCAATTACTGCGTTGGAATGCCACCGCACAACCCGCCACCGAGCCGCAAACCCTGCACGCGCGCATAGAGGCGCAAGCCGCACGCACACCGCAGGCCATCGCGGCGGTGCACCAGGGCCAGCAGCTGACTTACGCCCAGCTCGATCAACAGGCCAATGCGCTGGCCTGGCAGTTGCTCGAACACGGTGTGCAGTTGGACGATCGCGTGGCGATTGTGGCCCGGCGTGGCCTGGACACCCTGGTGGGGTTGTTGGCGATCCTCAAATCCGGCGCCTGTTATGTCCCCGTGGACCCGGCCCATCCTGCCGAACGCCTGAACTACCTGTTGCACGACAGTGCGCCCGTGGCGGTGCTGACTCAGCAGGATTTGCTGCATCGCCTGCCTTTGCTGGACGTGCCGGTCATCCGCCTGGAGCACCCGGCCGTGCACCTGGGCGACAGTCCGCGGGTCGCCGTCACGCCTTCGAACCTGGCCTACGTGATTTACACCTCCGGCTCCACCGGGCAGCCCAAGGGCGTAATGGTCGAGCACCATACGGTGGCGAACCTGGTGGACTGGCATTGCCGGGCGTTCGACCTGCGCGCCGGCAGCCACACGGCCAGCGTGGCCGGCTTCGGGTTTGATGCGATGGCCTGGGAAGTCTGGCCCGCGCTGTGTGTGGGCGCGACGCTGCACTTGCCGCCGGCACAGGATGACGCGCAGGACATCGATGCGTTGCTCAACTGGTGGCGCGCGCAGCCGTTGCAGGTGTGCTTTTTGCCGACGCCGGTGGCCGAGTACGCCTTCAGTCAGCGCCTGGAACACCCTACATTGCGTACATTGCTGATCGGCGGCGACCGGCTGCGCTCGTTCAGCCGAACGCAGACTTTCGAGGTGATCAACAACTACGGGCCCACCGAAGCCACGGTGGTCGCCACCTCCGGGCGTGTCGAAGTGGGCCGGCCACTGCATATCGGCGCACCGGTCGCCAACGCCTGCGTTTACTTGCTTGATGAGCAGCAACGCGCGGTGCCCATCGGTGTGGCGGGGGAGTTGTACGTCGGCGGCAAGGGCGTGGCGCGCGGTTATCTCAACCGTCCGCAACTGACTGCCGAACGCTTTCTCGATGACCCCTTCAGCAACGGCCGGATGTACCGCACTGGCGACCTGGCCCGTTGGCTGCCCGACGGCAATCTCGAGTACCTGGGCCGCAATGACGATCAGGTGAAAATCCGCGGCGTGCGTATCGAGCTGGGGGAAATCGAATCCGCGCTGGCCACGCACCCGGCCGTGATGGAAGCCGCGGTGCTGTTCCGTGAGGGGCAACTGCTGGCGTGGTATGTCGAACGCGCCAGCGTCACTGTCGAATCGCTGCGCGCCCATTTGCAAGCGTCGCTGCCTGACTACATGCTGCCGGCGGCCTACGTGAAGCTGGAGGTTTTCCCGCTTACCGCCAACGGCAAGCTCGACCGCAAGGCTTTGCCGGCGCCCACACACGCGGCTTTCGTGACGCGGTTGTTTGAGGCGCCACGCGAGGGCGTGGAAACCACCCTGGCGCAGATCTGGACGCAATTGCTGCATGTGCAGCAGGTAGGGCGCCATGATCATTTCTTCGAGTTGGGCGGGCACTCGCTGCTGGCGGTGCAACTGGTGCAACGCATGCGCGATGCCGGGTTGCGCGCCGACGTGCAGGTGTTGTTCGGCCAACCCACCCTGGCAGCGTTGGCGGCGGCCAGTGCCGGCAGCGACAGACAGGTGCCGGCTAACCGCATCCCGTCGGGCTGCACGC
Organism: Pseudomonas sp. TREG-RG-20F-10-E-6-01; assembly: GCF_022662455.1. Classification (NCBI taxonomy): domain Bacteria; kingdom Pseudomonadati; phylum Pseudomonadota; class Gammaproteobacteria; order Pseudomonadales; family Pseudomonadaceae; genus Pseudomonas; species Pseudomonas sp. TREG-RG-20F-10-E-6-01. The sequence continues at coordinate 70,217 of NZ_JAKNQP010000006.1, forward strand.
ACATCACGCCAGACATGCTCGCGCTGGCCGATCTGGATCAGCCCGGCATTGATCGCATCGTCGCCGGCATTCCTGGAGGGGCGGCCAATGTGCAGGAAATCTACCCGCTGGCGCCGTTGCAGGAAGGCTTGCTTTACCACCACCTCACCGACGAACGCGATCCCTATCAGCAACATGCGCTGTTCAGTTTCGCCAGTCGCGCGCAGCTCGACGCGTTTGCCCAGGCGTTGCAACAGGTGATCAACCGTCACGATATCCTGCGTACCAGCCTGGCTTGGGATGCCCTGGAACAGCCCATGCAAGTGGTGTGGCGCGACGCACAATTGCGGGTTCAACCCCTGCGCGAACAGCATCAGCCGCTGGACTTGCGCCAGGCGCCGCTGATGGCCCTGGATTACGCCGAAGAGCCGCATAACCGGCGCTGGGTGGCCAAGCTGCGTTTCCATCACTTGGTCAACGACGCCACCTCGACCACCGTGCTGGTGGACGAAATCCGCGCGCACCTGCTTGGGGAGCAGGCGCAACTGCCGGTGCCGGTGCCGTATCGCAATGTGGTCGCACAGACCCGGGCGCCGGAACGACAGGCCGCCCACGAGGCGTTCTTCGGCGAGCGCCTGGCGGATGTCGACGAGCCGACCCTGGCGTTCGGCTTGCAGGAGCGGCAGGCAGACCGCGCTGAAATCGAGGAGTCCGAACAGCCCCTCGGCGACGCGCTCAACCAACGCCTGCGGGCCCAGGCGCGTGCCCTTGGCGTCAGCGCTGCCAGCCTGTTTCATCTGGCTTGGGCGCATGTGCTCAGCCGTGTCGCGGGCCGCGATGACGTGGTGTTCGGCACCGTGCTGCTCGGCCGTTTGCAAGCCGGCGAGGGCGCCGATCGCGCGCTGGGCATGTTCATCAATACCTTGCCGTTGCGCGTGCGCCTGGCCGGGCAAACCGTGCTCGATGCGCTCAATGACACCCACACCCAGCTCAGCGCCTTGTTGGCCCATGAACAGGCCTCGCTCGCCTTGGCCCAGCGTTGCAGCAGTGCGTCGCCGCTGTTCAACAGCCTGCTCAACTACCGTCACACCGACGCTGACCCACGCCTGAACCTGGTGCCGGGCATTGCGTTGCTCAGCAGTGAAGACATCCTCAGTTACCCGTTGATGCTCACCGTTGACGACGTTGCCAGCGGCTTTCGGCTCAAGGCCAAGGCGCCGCGCAAGGTCGGCGCCCAGCGGCTGTTGGCATACCTCGACACGACCCTGCACGGCTTGGCCGACGCACTCGAACACGCACCGGCCACGCCATTGCGCACGGTGCCGGTGCTGCCTGCCAGCGAGCTGCACCGGCTGTTGGTGGACCTCAACGCCACCGAAACCGGCTACCCCGAAACCCTTACCGTGCAGGCGCTGTTTGAAGCCCACGCGCGGCACATTCCCCATGCCATCGCGGTACAGGCCGGCGAGCGGCAACTGACCTACCGCGAGCTCAATGAGCGCGCGAATCAGCTGGCCTTCCACCTGCGTGAACGCGGGGTTGAGCCGGATTCGCGGGTGGCGCTGTGTGTCGAGCGCGGGCTGGACCTGGTGGTGGGTTTGCTGGCGATTCTCAAGGCGGGCGGCGCCTATGTGCCACTCGACCCGGGCTATCCGCGCGAGCGCCTGGCCTACATGCTCAACGACAGCCAACCGGTGGCCCTGCTGGTGCACGCCGCCACCCGCGACTTGCCGGGCGCGGTGTCTGTCCCGGTGATCGACTTTGACCAGAACGCCTGGAGCCAGGCGCCCAGCGGCAATCCGTCGGTGCCCGGCTTGAGCGTCGCCAACCTGGCCTACGTGATGTACACCTCGGGTTCCACCGGCACGCCCAAAGGCGTGATGATCGAACATCGCGGCCTGGGCAACCTGATGCACTGGGGCTCCCGGCTGTGCCCGAATACCGAAGGCGGCGCGTTGCTGCAACGTGCGCCGTTCAGCTTCGACGGCTCGGTGTGGGAGTTGTTCTGGCCGCTGGCCAACGGCATGCGCCTGGTACTTGCGCGGCCCGACGGCCACCGTGAACCGGCTTATCTGGCGCAAGTGATTCGCGAGCAGCAGATCACGGTGATCAAGTTCGTGCCGGCGATGTTGCAGCAGTTTCTCGAGCTGGAAGAGTCGGCATTGTGCGCCAGCCTCACCGACGTGCTCTGCGGCGGTGGCGAACTCACCGAAGCCCTGGCCCGTGGCGTGCAAGCGCGCCTGCCCAAGGTGCGTTTGCATAACGTCTACGGGCCCACCGAAGCCACGGTGGACAGCAGCGCGTGGACGTTGGAACCCGGCGATCCGGTGCCGGCCGTGCAGTTGCCGATTGGCCGTGCGATCAACAACACGCGGCTGTATGTGCTGGACGAACACGATGCGCCGGTGCCGATGGGCGTCAGCGGCCAGCTGCATATCGGCGGCGTTGGCGTAGCGCGGGGTTATCTGGGGCTGGAGCAGATGACGGCCGAGCGCTTTATCGACAGCCCGTTCGTGGCGGGTGACCGGCTGTACCGCACGGGCGATCTGGTGCGTTACTTGCCGGACGGCAATCTGGAATTTCTGGGGCGCAATGACTTTCAGGTCAAGCTGCGCGGGGTGCGCCTGGAGCTGGGGGAGATCGAGTCACGCCTGGCGGCGCATCCGGCGTTGCGCGAAGTGGCGGTGCTGATTCGCGATGAGCGGCTGGTGGCCTACTTCACCCTGCGCGCTCAGGCGCCGAGCCTGGAGGCCTTGCGTGCCTACGTGCTGGAGCAATTGCCGGAGTACATGGTGCCGGCGGCTTTTGTGCAGCTTGAGGTATTGCCGCTTAATCCCGCCGGTAAGCTTGACCGCAAGGCGCTGCCTGAGCCGGGGCTGGAGGCGGTGGTCAGCCGTGCGTATGAAGCGCCGGTGGGTGAGGTGGAAACCTTGATGGCGGGGATTTGGGCGCAGGTCTTGAAGCTGGAGCGGGTAGGGCGGCATGACCATTTCTTCGAGCTGGGCGGGCATTCGTTGCTGGCGGTGAGTTTGGTGGCGCGTATGCGCAAGGCGGGGTTGGATGTGGATGCGCGGACGTTGTTCAGTCAGCCGACTTTGGCGCAGCTTGCAGCGTGCACTGCGACACGGGTGGAGTGTGTGGATGTTGTGCAGACGGCTATTCCGCAGCTTGGGCGGCGTCGGCGGATTTGAGGGGTTGGTTTTTTTTGGGGGGGAGTACATATCCGTTGCTGCGGTAACGGCTTCGTATGGTTCCGCTCTTACAGCGGGTCACTTTTGGCAAACGCCCCAAAAGTAACCAAAAGGTCTTTGCCCCACCACTCGGTGCCTCGCTTAGGCTCGGCATGCCCTTACTCCGGCTTGAATCCGTGGGCCGCCGCGACGGGCCATCCATGGCCCAACGCGGCTAACCCGGCGTCCTGCCGGGTTACCCACGGATTCAAGCCTGCGTTCGGCCAGCGTGGTTGACGGGGCCTGTCAGATCACACGCAAGATCAAAAGCAAAGCACGGCGGCCTAGTAGCCGACCTGAGTGGTAGAAGCAAAAGCGGATCAAAAGCACAGCGACACATGATCCATCTGATCCACTGAGATCCAAATGTGGGAGCGGGCTTGCCCGCGAATGCGGTGTGTCAGTGACACATAAGCTGACTGACCCACCGCATTCGCGAGCAAGCCCGCTCCCACAATTTGACCGAGTTCAACTGCCAGCACCGCACTGCTTTGCTTTTCTGTGGGAGCTGGCTTGCCTGCGATGCAGGCACCTCGGTCCATCAGGTACACCGGGTTGATGCCATCGCAGGCAAGCCAGCTCCCACATTTGATTGAGTTCAGGTTCGAGAATCAGGTCGGCTGTCAGGCCGCCGTGCTGTAGATCTTGATCTTGATCTTAGGCGCCCCGTTAAACCACGCTGGCCGAACGCAGGTTTTGGAGCGTGGGTAAACCGGCAGGACGCCGGTTTAGCCGTGTTGGGCCATGGATGGCCCATCGCGGCGGCCCACGCTCCAAAGCCTGCGTGAGGGCACACCGAGCCTAGGCGAGGTGCCGAGTGGTGGGGCAAGAGCCCTTTGGTTACTTTGGGGCTTTTCCAAAGTGACTCGCCGTAAGGGCGAAACCAACCTCAGCCATCACCCAATAACGGATATACACGCCAGCTCAGCCAACTCACTGACTCACCACCAAGCGCACCAAGCCCGTCGCCTGTCCATGTTCAACGCACAGCTGAAGACCCGCAACGCCTGAGTGGGCCTGTCAGCGTGGCACAGGAATAAACGCCACGCTGCCGCCCGAACGTTTCTGGAACAGCCGCTCGCCATTGTCCGGCTGCGTGGTGATCACCTGATGATCCGTGCCCAGGTAGGCCAACGGCGTCGGGTCTTCCTTTGAGTATTGCGCGACGATGATCGTGTGTTGCGGGTCGAACCCCTGGCCGCTGGTTTTTTCCAGCCAGGCCATCAGGGCGGCGCTGTCGCCCTGGCGTGGGAAGTCCTGGGTTTCACTCACGTAGTAAAACGGCTTGCCGCCGTTTTGCAGGTACATCGGCACCTTGTTGTCGACTTCCACCAGCACCATCTGCCACTGATTCCACGGCGCGCTTTTCACCGCCTGGGCGTGCACATCCTCGGCGAATCGGGTGACGCCGCCGTTGCCGGTGGTCCAGGGGTAGACCACGCCCAGCACCAGCAGCAATACGCCGGCGGTGATGCCAAAAGCCTTCTGCCAGCGCGGCCAACGGGCCGGTTGTTGCTGCAGGCGCTCACTCAGCCACCAGGCGGCCAGCAACTGGGCGAAAGGCACCAGGGGCAACACGTAATAGCTTCGGCGGCTGCCGCTGGCGGTAAAGAACACAAACAGCAGGCCCAGGCCCCACACCAGCCAGCGCACGTTGGGCGGCGTTTGGCGCCAATGGCGCAGCGCCAGCCACAGGCCAAGCAACCAGCACGGCGCCCAGGGCAGGGTGTAGGCGCGCAGGTAGATCAGGTAGGTATAGATCGGCCCCATGTGGTCGAAGGGGTCGAAAAAGCGCACCACGTTTTCCTTGAACACCAGTTCAAGGCCGCTCTCGCCATAGGTGGGGGCCCCGTAAAAGTGGGACAACACGAAGGGAATCGAATAGAACGCCGCCGCGATCAGCATGGCCAGCAGCAGGCGCAGGTTGAGGTGGCGCCGGTAGCGGTGTTCGCTAAGCAAGTGCGGCAACAGCACCAGGCCCGGCAACACGAAGCCGATCAAGCCTTTGAACAACGACGTTGCCGCCAGCAGCAGGAAAAATACCGTGTAGCGTCCCTGTCGCGTGTCATCCGGCCCACGCCAATACCACCAGACCGCCGACAGCACGCCACACACGGTCAGCACATCGGCTGTGGCCACGCGGGCCCAGAACAGAAAGTAGAAGGTGGTCGCCAGCATCCAGCCGGCAATCAGCCCGGTGCCTTTACGAAACAGGCGCTCGCCGATCAGGTAGACCAGCCAGATGCTCAGCCAGGCCGCGATCACGGACGACAGGCGCAGCGACCACGGGCCGAGCCCGCCCATCAGGTTGGCGCACGCGGTAATCAGCCAATAAGAGGGCAGCGGTTTGTCGTAATACGGTGCGCCCTTGAGGTAGGGGTCGAAGTAGTCACCGCTTTGCAGCATCTGCAGGGCGATGTTGGCCCAACGGGTCTCCGGCCCCCACAAATCGCGACTGCCCAGACCCAGCAGCAGGAGTAACGCCGAGACGCCCAGCAGCAGCACCAGCGCGCCGCGATCGGTTTTCCAGAAATTCATCGGCGGCTCTCACGGTGGGCATGACGTCAAGGAAGTTTGGGATAGATGATCAGCAGCATGGCGCCCTTGCGATAGCGCTGGCCTCCGGGTGGCAGTTGCCCTTCTTCGCGATGTTCACTGGTGCTTCTGACGCGCATCAATACGCCGACCGAGCCTTGTTGGCGGGCTTCGCTCAGCCAGGGCTGAACATTTTCAAAGCTGACTTTGCGGTGCACCGAATCTGCGTATTTGAGGCCATAGCGCAGCTCGCCCTCTGTGTCGTAGAACGCCACATCAGGGCGGCGCAAGCGCCAGGACAAAGCCGAGGCCGAACCCAGTTCATTGCTGATCAAAGCATGGGTTTGTTGCAGTTCATCCAGATGCTCAAGCACGAACTGGTCGGGCATTTCGGTATCGGTGATCTCTTGCGGCATGCCGGCAGGCAGCAGCGCCACCAGCACGCCGATGGCCAGCGCAGGCATGGCCCACAGCGTCAGCGGGCGGAAGGCTTGCAGCAGATTCGCCAGGATCCAGCCCAGCAACACGATGAAGGTCAGCGACAGGCTGTACATCTCGGCGTGGCTGTTGCTGTACAGCGGTTTGTCGATTTGCAGGTAAATCAGGGTCGCCATCGCGCCGAGGCCGATGGCGAAATTGAACAGGCCGTTGATGCGCAGGCTGCGCGTTTTGCCGCGGTTGATCAGGTCGATCAACGCATGCCCCATCAGCAACGCCAGCGGCAGCAGGCACGGCATGATGTAGGTCGGTAGCTTGCCGTTGCTCAGGCTGAAAAAACCCAGCGGCAGCAGCAGCCACAAGGCCAGAAAAATAATCGCCGGCTGGCCTTTGTCTTTCCAGGCGTTGACCACGGTCGCGGGCAACAGCGCCGCCCATGGCAGGCACGCCACCACCATGATCGGCAGGAAGAACCACCAGGCCCTGGCGTGCTGGGCATTGTTGGAGGAGAAGCGGCGGATGTGCTCGTGCCAGAAGAAGAAGCGCCAGTAGTCCGGCTCCTGCAGATGAATCGCCCACACCCACGGCAGGCACAGCACCACCGCCACCAGAACCGCCAGCGGGCCATAGCGCAACAGTTCACCCAGGCGTCGCTGCCAAAGCATGTACGGCACGGCGATCAGCACCGGCAACAGCCAGGCCAGAAAGCCCTTGGTCATGAACCCCATGGCGCAGGCCACGCCCAGCATTGCCCAGGCGCCGAGCCGGCCGCGTGGGGTACGGCTGTCGAGCGCGAACCAAAGTGCAACCAGGCTGAGGTTGACCCACAGGGTGAATTGCGGATCGAGGTTGGAGTAACCCGCTTGCCCCGCCACCAGCCCGAAGCTCATGTAGAGCAGGGCACAGGCGAAGCTCTTGCGCTGGTCGTTCCACAGGCGGCGGGCGATAAGGTACGCGAGCAGAACGCTCAGGCCCGTGGTCAAGGCCGAGGCAGTGCGCACCCCGAAGAGGTTTTCGCCAAACACCCACTGGCCGATGGCGATCAGCCAATAGCCGGCGGCAGGCTTTTCGAAGTAACGCACGCCCATGAAATGAGGCGCCACCCAGTTGCCGCTCAGCAGCATTTCCTGGCTGATCTGGGCGTAGCGGGTTTCATCCGGGATCCATAAACCGTGCAGGCCCAAGGGCAGCAGGTAGAACACGGCGAAGGCCAGCAACAATAGCGGCAGAGGTTTCAAACGGGTCATCAAAACGTCGCTCCTTGACGTTTAACGGTGGAGTACTGAGGCATGTAAGTAATAGTAGAAAGAGTCACTAAGTTCACTAAGTCACTGAAAATATTCATGACGTCCTGAAGTAACAGGCGCAGTTAAACATGCCAGAAGAGGGCTGTCGGTTTGCTGAACATACAGGTGGGTATATGTAAAAAAGTGTCTAGAGTTGTTTCAGGACGGCGGGCCACGCGGAGTTGTTCATGATGCCCAGGGTCTCGAATTTGCCGTTGGCCTTGACCCGAACGAACAGGGCACTGCCGTACTCGGGAAACGCTGCGCGCGGGTAACCCAGAGTCTTTTCGAAGTCGGCAATACAGCCGCTGTGGGTGACAAATACGAGGTTGCGTCCGGGCTGCTTGTGGCTGAGCAGTTCTTCGCCAATGGCCGCGCCGCAGATCGCCTGCTGCCCGGAGGTCAGCTCTGCATTGCCGAACATGAAGTGTGAGGTCTGGGCCGTGCGCAATGCTGGGCTGGCGAGCACGTCGCTGCCTTCCATGCCCAGTTTGAGGAAGGCCTTGCCCAGTTCCTGCGCGCGTTGGGTGCCGACGATTGTCAGGCCTTCGGGGCCGCCGAAACAGGGGTTTGTCGAGCGGTCGCAGCGCTCTTCATGGCGCACCAGCACGATCAGGTCACCATCGCGCCAGCTGGGCAGCACTTGCGAGCTCAGCAAGCGATTGCCCACGCTCAGGTCACGCGGTGATGAGGGCCACAGCAGGAAGCCGGCGAGCAGCAGCGCGATGACTGCAAGGCCCGCCCACCACTTTCGCAACCACTTGATATAGCCGCGGCGCGAGCGCGGTTTGGTCAGGGTAAGGTCAACCACATCATTCACCATGGGCACTGTACTGCACTGTTTTTATTGAAGTAGGCGCAACGCTTCGACGGATGCCCGAAGTTAAGCAAGAGGCTGTCATAGGGCTGCTGTCTTTTCGCTGAACATCCAGCGGTTAAAAGTGGCCACGGCCGGCAACTAACGAGTTGCCGGCCCTTGGCGTGTGGTGGGCAATTTAGTGGGGCGAGGGTAGGCGGGCGGTGAAATCAATGTGAAAAAATTGCGTGGGCGCGACTATGAGCCGTTATTCTCGTTTGCAGTCTTTCACGTGAGCGCTCTTATGTTGCAGGTGCACGGTGTCCTTAAAAGCTACGCCACCCCACAGGGCCCGCTGACGGTGTTGGCGGGCGTCGATTTGCACCTGGGCGAACGCAGTAGCCTTGCGCTGATGGGCGAGTCGGGCAGCGGCAAAAGCACGCTGCTGCATCTGGTGGCCGGGCTCGACCGCGTGGACGGCGGCAGCATCCAGGTTGGCACACAGCGCCTGGATCAACTGACCGAGGCGCAGCTGGCTCACTGGCGGCGCACCGAAATCGGCCTGGTGTTCCAGCAATTCAACCTGATCGGCAGTTTGCGCGTCGAGGACAACCTGGCGTTCCAGGCGCGGCTGGCAGGGCGCTTTGATCCGCAGTGGCAGGCACAGTTGGTGGAGCGCCTGGGGCTGGGCGACTTGCTCAAGCGCTACCCCGAGCAACTGTCCGGCGGCCAGCAGCAACGGGTGGCGGTGGGGCGCGCGCTGGCCTCGCGCCCCGGCTTGCTGCTGGCCGATGAGCCGACCGGCAATCTGGACGAAGCCACCAGCGATGAAGTGTTGCAGTTGCTGTTGGACCTGCTGCGTGACAGCGCCACCAGCCTGTTGATGGTCACCCACAGCCCGCGCATCGCAGCGCGCCTGGACCAGCAAGTGATACTGCATCGCGGCCGTGTCGTGCCCGCGGACGCGCGTTGAGATGAGCGTTTTTTATTGGACGTTGCGCGCACTGCTGAGCCATTGGCGGCGTCACCCGGTGCAGTTTTTTAGCGTGTTGACCGGCCTGTGGCTGGCCACCGCACTGTTGACCGGGGTGCAGGCGCTGAACAGCCAGGCGCGGGACAGTTATGCACGCGCCAGTCAATTGATCGGCGGTGAGCCGCAAGCCAGCCTCAGTGCGCCGGATGCTGCCAGCTTCCCCCAGGCGCTGTTTGCCGAGCTGCGCCGTGCCGGGTGGCCGGTATCACCCGTGGTGCAGGGCCGCTTGCAGCTCAAGGGGCATGAGGACCTGCGCCTGCAACTGATGGGCATCGACCCGCTGTCGTTGCCCGGCGGCGGCGCAGTGGCGGGGCAGCGGTTGAGCCAGGCGCAAATGATCGCGTTTTTCAACCCGCCGGGGCGTACCTGGATCGCACCGCAAACCCTGGCGGCCCTGGGGTTGCATGAGGGCGAGCAACCGCTGACCGCGAGCGGGCAAGCCTTGCCACCGTTGCAGGTTCAGCAGGACATGGCTCCGGGCCTGTTGCTGACCGATATCGGTTTTGCCCAACCGCTGCTGGGCATGCCGGGGCAACTGTCGCGCCTGCTGCTGGACAAGGCCTTTGCCGCCGGTCATCCCACGCCACCGGCTGCGCTGCAACTCAAGCAGGGTGAAGACAACAACCTCGCGCGCCTCACCGAAAGCTTTCACTTGAACCTCGACGCCCTGGGCTTTTTATCCTTTGTGGTGGGGCTGTTTATTGTCCACGCCGCGATCGGCCTGGCGCTGGAACAACGGCGCGGGTTATTGCGTACGTTGCGCGCCTGCGGGGTCAGCGCGCGCATGCTGATCCTCAGCCTGGGCGTCGAACTCGGCGTGTTGTCGTTGCTCGGCGGCGTGCTCGGTGTCGCCAGCGGGTATCTGTTGGCGAGCCTGCTGCTGCCGGATGTCGCCGCAAGTTTACGTGGGCTTTACGGCGCCGAGGTGCCGGGCCAGTTGAGCCTCAGCCCGTGGTGGTGGATGGCCGGGCTGGGCCTGAGCCTCGTCGGCGCGCTGCTGGCCGGCGGCAGCAGCCTGTGGCGGGCGGCGCGCTTGCCGCTGCTGGCACTGGCCAATGCCCAGGCCTGGCATGACGCGCACGCGCGCTGGTTGCGACGCCAGGGTTGGGTGGCGGCTACCGCGCTGGTCATCGCACTGCTGGCGCTAGGGTTGGGCGACAGCCTGGCGGCCGGTTTTGTGTTGATGGCCGCCTTGTTGCTGGGCGCGGCACTCGGTTTGCCGGTGGTGCTCAATGGGCTGCTGACGGCGGTGCTCGGGCGTAGCCGGTCTGTGCTCGGCCAGTGGTTTCTTGCCGACTGCCGCCAGCAGTTGCCAGCCTTGAGCCTGGCGCTGATGGCTTTGCTGCTGGCTCTGGCGGCGAATATCGGCGCGGGTTCCATGACCTCGGGCTTTCGCCAGACCTTCAATAACTGGTTGGAGCAGCGCCTAACGGCGGAGCTGTACCTCAACCCGCAAAACCCGGCTCAGGCCGAGCAACTCGCGACGTGGTTGGCGCAGCAACCCTTGGTGCAGGCGGTGCTACCGACCTGGCAGGTTGCCGTGCAACTGCAGGGCTGGCCGGCGGATGTGTTCGGCGTGGTCGACGACCCGACCTACCGCCAGCACTGGCCGTTGCTGGAGGCGGCAAGCACGCCTTGGGACCAGTTGCTGCGGGGCGACACGGTCATGCTCAGCGAACAATTGGCGAGGCGCTTGAAGGTGCAGTTGGGCGATGCCGTCGCGATTCCCACGCCTCAGGGTGTCTGGTCGCCCAAGGTGGTGGGGATTTACGCCGACTACGGCAACCCCAAAGGCCATCTGCTGGTCAATTCACACCACCTGCTGGCGCATTGGCCAACGCTGACACCGGCTCGCTTCAACCTGCGGGTGCAGCCGCAAAAGGTGCCACCGCTGGTGCGCGAGGTGCAGCGCACGTTTGCCCTGGATGACAGCCGCATCGTCGATCAGCAGCAACTCAAAGGCTGGTCGAGCCAGGTGTTTGAGCGCACTTTCGCCGCCACCGCCGCCTTGAACAGCCTGACCCTCGGCGTGGCCGGCGTGGCGCTGTTTATCAGCTTGCTCACCCAGAGCCAGAGCCGACTGGGCCAACTCGCGCCCCTGTGGGCGCTGGGCGTGACGCGTCGCCAATTGATGTTGCTCAACCTGGGCCAGACCTGGCTGTTGGCGGTGCTGACCCTGGTGCTGGCGTTGCCGCTGGGCCTGCTGCTGGCGTGGTGCCTGGACGCGGTGATCAACGTGCAGGCATTCGGCTGGCGCCTGCCATTGCAGGTGTTCCCGTGGCAGCTTGCTCAGTTGTTGGGGTTGGCGCTGCTGGCCACCTTGTTGGCCTCGGCCTGGCCGTTGTGGCAGTTGTACCGCAGTCGCCCGGCGGATTTGCTGAGGACGTTTGCCAATGAAGATTAAAGCGTGGTTGTGGGCCGCCTTGCTGTTGCTGGCCGCGTGCGACAAAGCCCCCGCGCCGCCGGAAAGCTTCGCCGGCCTGGGCAGCGATGCGGCGGACTTTGCTCAGGTGGTGCCCGGCAAGGTCTTCAGTTTTCCCGAGGACCACGGCCCCCATGACGGTTTTCGCATTGAATGGTGGTACGTCACCGCCAACCTCAAGGACGCCCAGGGCAATGTGTTCGGCGTGCAATGGACGCTGTTTCGCAACGCGTTGAAGGCGGGGCCGACGCAACCCGGCTGGCACGACTCCACGATCTGGCTCGGCCACGCCGCCGTGACCTCCGCCACTCACCATTACGCTGCCGAACGCTACGCGCGTGGCGGGATCGGCCAGGCCGGCGCACAGGCGGTGCCGTTCAACGCCTGGATCGACGACTGGAATTTCGCGACCCGCCCCGGCGCCGCAAGCCCTCTGGCGCAGATGCAACTCAAGGCCGGCGGCGCGCAATTTGCCTACGACCTGCACCTGACCTCCAGCCGCCCACTGGTGCTGCAAGGTGACAACGGCTACAGCCGCAAATCCGATCAGGGCCAGGCGTCGTACTATTACAGCCAGCCGTTTTTCAACGCGGCCGGCACTGTCAGCATCGACGGCATCACCTATCAGGTCAGCGGCCCGGCGTGGCTCGACCGTGAATGGAGCAGCCAACCACTGGCGGCCAGTCAGACCGGCTGGGACTGGTTTTCCCTGCACCTGGATCGCGGCGAGCAGTTGATGCTGTTTCGCGTTCGGCAAACAGACGGCGCGGGCTATCTCACCGGCACCTGGATTGATCAACAGGGCCGCACCGAGACGCTGCACAACGCCGATATCCAGCTCACGCCACTGACCACCACCGCAATCGACGGGCGCCACATTCCGACGCGCTGGTCACTGAAAATCCCCGGCAAGCACCTGGATATCACCCCCCAGGCCGTCAACTCGAAGGCCTGGATGAACCTGAGCATTCCGTACTGGGAAGGGCCGGTGCAGTTTGAGGGCGGGGTGGGGTATCTGGAAATGACGGGGTATTGACGCGCCTTTGTGCAGGCGCTTTTTCTCTGCCGGGTAGGCAAGTTCCCAATGTGAGTGCGCGCCCCTGGACTTGTGCCCGGGCCGTATTGGTGTGCCTGGTAAGCCGACGGCCTGTGTTGGATCGGTTCAAACCGAGCGTGAAAAAACCCGTAAAAATACTGTACATGCATACAGTCATGTTCTACATTCCATCCCAGGTGACCGGATGTCACCGATCACCTGAGCTTCAATTTTTTAACTATGGATGGATAAAAAATGAAACCGACAAAAGCCCTTATGCTGGGCGCGGCCCTGATGGCCTCCTGCTTTATTTCGGCCTCTGCCCTGGCCGAGCCAACCCTTTCGATACTCACCCCCGGTACGGTCAACCAAGGCGTGATCGATGCGCTGAAACCGGGTGGCACGCTGACGCCCGTACCGATCCCGGACGAGCTTCTGCAAAAGCTGCTGGACGCCAAAAACGCCAAGGTAAAACCCGCTGGCAAGGCGGCCAAGTCCGCACCGTTCAACACTGCCATCGGCGAGTTGAAAAAGCCGAGCCAGGCCAACCTGAAAAGTGCTGCCGTCGCCGCCTTTGAGCCGCTGTTCCCGACCCTGGATATCAACACCCTCTACACCATCGACCAAGTGCAAACAGGCCAGGAGTTTCCGTACCACTTCAACCTGCCGCACAACGCCCGTGTATTGGTGCAGTTGATCAACCAGAGCGCGGGCGCCGATATGTCGCTGAGCCTGTTCCGCGATGACGGCCAGGGCAACCCGCAACTGATCGATACGTCCGATAACCCAGGCAATGCCGATGAATACCTGGGCGGCATCCTGCCGGCGGGTGATTACTACTGGTTCATGGTGGCCAAGACCGCCACCAACGCGCAGTTCAGTTTTGGCGTGGCGGTGGACACCAACATCGACGCCTTTGAGCCCAACGACACACCGGAAAATGCCTTTGCGCTGCCGGACTCGATGAACAAGGTGACCGGCAACCTCGACAACGCCAGTGACGTTGATTACTTCGACTTCAAGGCGGTGCGCGGCCAAAGCGTGAGCATGTACCTGGCGGGTGATGAAAATGGCAGCCGCAACCAGTGGCTCTTCGAGCGTTTCGACGGTGCCAACTGGGTCACCGTGCCGGCCGGTTCCACGTCGACCTACCCGAGCGTCACGCCGGGCACCACCGTCAAGGTGCGCGTACGTGCCAACCCGGGCGTGGCACAAGACCCGACCAAGCAGTACGCCTTGAGCCTTGGCTCTACGCCACGGTTGAATGCGTCGGATGTGAAGGGCGACAACATCGTGCGGGTGCCGGCCTCGATATTCTGGATGGCGACCCAGGCCGCGCGCACGTTGAACTGGACCACCAACTGGTCCGACTCCACGGGCGCGCCTCTGTTGGGGGTGACGCCAGTGCTGCGCGTGGACAAGCGCTTTGTGGGCGCCGAGTACCACTGGACCGACTTCAAGGCCAGCACCAACAGCGCCGGCACCTCCCTGGCCAGCGCCGCGCTCGGTGAATGCTTCGGCGATTACCGCGTGCAATACCCGGACAGCAGCACCGGCGTGAAATACAACTGGGACACCACCTTCAACTTCGGCGGCTGGCGTATCGAGCTGGACGAGTTCCCCGGTGTGGGGGTGGGCGGTGACAATGTGGCGTACGTGACCTTCGGGCACATCTGCACCCAGGACATCATCCACTGATCCATTGACGCAAGCATGAAGGGGCAGTCCATCCGGGCTGCCCTTTTCATTCGCGGGCCAGTGCCTGCTTCAGTGGCAGGCGCGCCATGCTCGTGCTCTTCAACGAGCCCAGGTACAACCAGTCGCCGTATTCACGCGCGGTGGTGATGGGCGAGTAATTGCCCGAGCTGCCATCCTGCAAGTTGGCGATGACCTTGCCGTCGGTGTCCAGCCCCAGCACAAAAGCCTTACGCTCGATGGGCTTGGGCACCACCATCAACGCCCGTACCATCACCTTGCGCAGCAACGGATAGCCGGCGAAGCCATCCAGCAACGGGTTGCGCGGCGAATACAGCGCGACCCAGAAGCGATCGCTGCCGTTGAAGCTGAGGTTGTCCGGCAGGCCTGGCAGATTGTCGATAAACAGGTCGTGGCTACCCACGTGCTCACCCTTGAGCCAGTAGCGGCTGATGCGGTAGGCGCCGGTTTCGTTCACCAGCACATAGTTCTCATCCGGCCCCAGCGCCACACCGTTGGCAAATTGCAGCTGGTCAAGCAACACCTCGGTGGTGCCGGTGGCAAAGTCATAGCGCAACAGCCGACCATCGCCGCCATGTTCAATCACGGCTTCACCATCCTGGCCATAGCCCCAGCGACTTGACGCGTCACTGAAATAGGCAAAGCGCCCGCTGGCGTCAACCGTCACGTCATTGGTAAAGCCAAACGGCAAGCCATTCGCGCTGTTGCTCAGCAGCGTGAGTTGGCGATTGGTATCCAGCGCGAGCAAGCCCTTGACCCCATCGGCAATGATCAAGCGCCCATCCGGGTGCAACGCCAGGCCGAGCGGGCGTCCGCCGGTGTTGGCCAACACTTCCAGGGTGTGGCTGTCGGGCGATGTTCGGATGATGCGCCCGTCCTGCAGGCCACTGATCAGAAACCCCTGGGCATCCAGCAACAAGGCCTCGGGCCCGGCGATGTCCGAGGCGCCGATTCTTTGCACCGCCTTGAGCCGCTGATTCTCGGCGTAGGTGCCGTCCGTCATCGAGGGCGCCTTGGGCGGGGCCCAGTTCACCGGTTGTACCTGGGTGGGCATCAACAGCAGAAAGGCGATCAGCGCAAGCGATACAACGAACAGCCCATGACGAAGATGTTGACGGCGGTGGCTCATGACTGTTCCTGGTTGTCGTGGGCGTTCGGTTCCCAGTGCAGAGTGCCGAACAGGTAATCCATCAGCGGCAGGACGATATTGAAATTACGCCTTTGCATCAGTTCGCGGCGGTGGTGCAGCGCGTGCAATTGGTGCATCTGGCGGATCCACGGCAGGCGTGCCACGCGGTGGTTGGCAGGCAGGTGTTCGCAGGCGTGGAACACCTCGTAGAGCAAGTAACCGAGGATCATGCAGCCGGCAAACAGCCCGGCGATGTTGGGGCTCAGGTGCTTGAGCAACAACCAGGCGGGGAGGGTGATGGCCAGGCTGTGCAGCACGATCAGCCACGCCGGGAACAGGATCACGCGCCAGTCCCGAGGGCTGTCGTAGGTCATGTGGCCGGGCGTGAAGAAACTGTGATGGTCGCCGGTGTGCCGCGCATAAAACAGTCGGGCGAGCGTGTGTTTGTGATGGCCGAGGTGGCGGTGCACGAGGTAGATGCACAGGTTGAAGAACACCAGGGTCAGGGGCACCGTCAGCCACTGCAGCGGAGTGATGCGTTCGGTGGAGGACCAGGCGAGGGTGATGCAGAAAATGCCATAGCCGAGGACGAAACCGGCGTGCAGCCATGGGTGGTAATGGCGGCTTATGGCCGCGCGATAACGGGTGCGGAAGGTCTCGGTAGGGTGGGCCATGGCGGTTAGCTCGGTATTTTTTTGTTGGAGGCTGAGCTTAGTTGGTGGTGGGGAATGTGCGAGTTTTTGCGCTGTGCAGGAAACCCATGTGGGAGCTGGCTTGCCTGCGCGGGCATCCACTCGGTGTGCCTGACACACCGAGGTGTCTGCATCGCAGGCAAGCCAGCTCCCACATGGACCGCGAACCCGAAGCGACCAGTGGGGGCTTGCACAGCCCTGATTTACTTGCTAGCTTCTCGCAAAATGTTAACGATAACATTTGCTCTAACAATAAAAACAAAACAGAGAATCACGCCATGAAAATGCTCCCCAAAACCCTGTGTTTACTGGCTGTCAGCATCACCCTCGGCAGCGCGGCTCCAGCCTTTGCCGACGCCGCCAAACCGATCCGCATCGGCGCCTCCTTCCAGGAGATCAACAACCCCTATTTTGTCACCATGAAAAACGCCCTCGAAGAAGCCGGCGCGACCATCGGTGCAAAACTGATCATCACCGACGCCCGTCACGACGTGTCCAAGCAGGTCAGCGACGTTGAGGACATGCTGCAAAAGGGCATCGACATTCTGTTGATCAACCCCACCGACTCGGTCGGCGTGCAATCGGCGGTCAAATCCGCCCACGCCGCCGGTGTCGTGGTGGTTGCGGTAGACGCGCAAGCCGACGGCCCACTGGATTCCTTTGTCGGCTCGAAAAACTTCGATGCCGGTTTCCAGGCCTGTGAATACCTGGCCAAGAACATCGGCGACAAAGGCAACATCGCGATCCTCGACGGCATCGCCGTGGTGCCGATCCTCGAGCGTGTGCGCGGCTGCAAAGAGGCGGTGGCCAAGCACCCGGACATCAAGATCGTGAGCATCCAGAACGGCAAGCAGGAACGTGACCAGGCGCTGACCGTCACCGAAAACATGCTGCAGGCCCAACCTACGCTCAAGGGCATTTTCAGCGTCAACGACAACGGCTCGCTCGGCGCCTTGTCGGCCATCGAAGCCAGTGGCCTGGACGTAAAACTGGTCAGCGTCGACGGCGCGCCGGAAGCGATCAAGGCGATCCAGAAGCCCGGCAGCAAGTTCATCGCCACCTCGGCGCAGTACCCACGCGATCAGATCCGCTTGGCCCTTGGCATCGCGCTGGCCAAGAAGTGGGGCTCGCAAGTGCCTGCCACCATTCCGGTGGACATCACCCTGATCGATCAGGCCAAGGCCAAGGACTTCAGCTGGTAAATCGCCCGGGCCCCACGTCACACGTGGGGCTTGAGGTCTCCTTCTGAATACGAGGTCGGCGGTATGAGCAGTCTTCTGAAGCTGGAAAATATCTGTAAGCGTTACCCGGGCGTGCAGGCCCTCAAGGGCATCAACCTGCAAGTGGAGCGCGGCGAGATTCATGCCTTGCTCGGGGAAAACGGCGCGGGCAAATCAACCCTGATGAAGATTCTCGGCGGTGTCGAGCATCAGGACGAAGGGCAGATCCTGATCGACGGCCAGGCGCAGCAGTTCGCGACCTACCGCGATGCGATCGCTGCTGGTATCGGCATTGTGTTCCAGGAATTCAGCCTGATTCCCTACCTCACGGCGGTGGAAAATATCTTTCTGGGCCACGAGTTGAGTAACCGCTTCGGCCTGCTGCGCAAGCGCGAGATGGTCGAGGCATCGCAAGCATTGTTCAAGCGCCTGGGCGTGAGCATCGACCTGCAGTGCGCGGTCAAGCACCTGAGCGTGGCCGAGCAGCAGTTTGTCGAAATCGCCAAGGCCCTGGCCCTGGATGCACGTTTGCTGGTGCTCGATGAGCCGACCGCCACGCTCACGCCCAGCGAAGCCGAGCTGCTGTTCGAGATCATGCGCGAACTCAAACGCCAGGGCGTGGCGGTGATTTTTATCTCCCATCACCTGGAGGAAATCTTCCAGGTGTGCGATCGCATCAGCGTATTGCGCGACGGCGGCAATGTCGGCGTGACCGAGGTGGCCGACAGTGACATTGATCGGCTCGTCGAGATGATGGTCGGCCGTCGCCTGGAATGCAGTTTTCCGCCCAAGCCGACCGATGCACGCGGCCCGCTGTTACTGGAGGTCAAGGACATCCAGCTGGTGCGCAACGGTCCGCATAACCACTTCCAGCTGCACAAGGGCGAGATCCTCGGCTTTGCCGGGCTGGTGGGTTCGGGCCGTACCGAACTGGCGCTGGGCATGATGGGAGCGCTGCCGTCGGTGAGCAAAGAGGTGTGGTTGCGCGGGGAGAAAATCACCCTCGACGACCCGGCGCAAGCCTTGGCCCACGGCATCGGCCTGCTGCCCGAAAGCCGCAAGAGCGAAGGCTTGATCACTGACTTCAGCATTCGCGAAAACATCTCCCTGAACAACCTGCCCAAGTACCAGAACGCCTCCGGGCTGATCGACAAGGCCAGGGAATGCGCCAGTGTTGAAGACCTGATGCGCCAACTGTCGATCAAAGCGCCCAGCGGCGAAAGCCGAGTGTTCAACCTCAGCGGCGGCAACCAGCAAAAGGTCGTGATCGCGCGCTGGATCAACCACCACTGCGACGTGCTGGTGTTCGACGAACCCACTCGCGGCATCGACGTTGGCGCCAAGGCGCAGATCTACGCGCTGATGCGCAGCCTCACCGAGCAGGGCTACGCAATCATCATGATTTCCTCCGAACTGCCCGAAGTCATCGGCATGTGCGACCGCGTCGCCGTGTTCCACAAGGGCGCCATCGTCAAGGTACTCGAAGCGTCCGCCGTCAACCCACAAGAGGTCATGCGCCATGCAACAGGGGGCACAAGTGAATATGTCCATTAACACCGGCGACACCGGCCGGCTGCGCCTGAACCTGGCGCGGCTGGTGCGTTCGCCGGCGTTTTATCCGTTCGTGGGGCTGGTGGTGGTGACCCTGGTGATGATCCTCGCCAGCGACACGTTCCTGACCGCCAGCAACCTGTCGAACATCGCCCGCCAAGTGTCGATCAACGCGATCATCGCCGTGGGCATGACCTGCGTGATTCTCACCGGCGGGATCGACCTGTCGGTGGGGCCGGTGATGGCGCTGTCCGGCACGTTGACCGCCGGCTTGATGGTCGCGGGCTTGCCGCCAGGCCTGGCGATAGGCGCGGGGATGCTGATCGGCGTGGCCTTTGGTATCGGCAACGGGCTGTTCGTCGCGTACCTGCACATGCCGCCGATCATCGTCACCCTGGCAACCATGGGCATCGCCCGTGGCCTGGGCCTGATGTACACCGACGGCTACCCGATTTCCGGGTTGCCGGAATGGTTCGGTTTCTTTGGCCGTCAAAGCCTGTTCGGCATCGAAGTGCCGATCCTGATCATGCTGATGACCTATGCAGCCGCCTACGTGTTGCTGCAACACACGCGCATCGGCCGCTACATCTACGCCATCGGCGGCAATGAAGAAGCGGTGCGGTTGTCTGGCGTGCGGGCGGCGCGCTTCAAGTTGCTGGTGTACGGCATCAGCGGCCTGACCGCCGCGATTGCCGGGCTGGTGCTGACGTCACGCTTGATGAGCGGCCAGCCGAATGCCGGCGTGTCGTTTGAACTCGATGCGATTGCCGCGGTGGTACTCGGCGGCGCGTCGATTGCCGGCGGGCGCGGGGTCATCGTTGGCACCTTGCTCGGCGCCATGCTCCTGGGCGTGTTGAACAACGGCCTGAACATGCTCGGCGTTTCGCCCTACGTCCAGAGCGTGATCAAAGGCGCAATCATTTTGCTGGCGATCTTTATCAGCCGTCAGCGGCATAAATAACTTCCTACCAGACAGGACCGAACACCATGGACAAGCACACCCAAATGCAAGCCGTCGTCTGCCACGGCCCGAAAGACTACCGCCTGGAGCGCATCGGCAAACCCAAGGCGCGCGCCCATGAACTGGTGATCCGCATTGCCGCGTGCGGCATCTGCGCCAGTGACTGCAAATGTCACTCCGGCGCGGCGATGTTCTGGGGCGGCGACAACCCGTGGGTCAAGGCGCCGGTGGTGCCGGGCCACGAATTTTTCGGCTATGTGGAGGAAGTGGGTGAGGGCGCCGAGGAACATTTTGAAGTCGCCGTCGGCGACAAAGTGATTGCCGAGCAGATCGTGCCGTGCGCCAAGTGCCGCTTCTGCAAGTCGGGCAAGTACTGGATGTGCGAAGTGCACAACATCTTCGGCTTTCAGCGTGAAGTGGCCGAAGGCGGCATGGCCCAGTACATGCGCATCCCCAAGACCGCCATCGTGCACAAGATTCCGGAGTCGGTGTCGCTGGAAGACTCGGCGCTGGTGGAGCCGATGGCCTGCTCGATCCACACCGTCAACCGCGGTGAAATCCAGCTCGATGACGTGGTGGTGATTGCCGGTGCCGGCACGCTCGGGCTATGCATGGTCCAGGTCGCCGCGTTGAAGACGCCGAAAAAACTGGTGGTGATCGACATGGTCGACGCGCGCCTGGAGCTGGCCAAGCAATTCGGCGCCGACGTAGTGATCAACCCATCGCGCGACAACGCTCGCGAGATCATCAACGGCCTCACCGATAACTATGGTTGCGACGTGTACATCGAAACCACCGGCGTACCGGCCGGCGTGACCCAGGGCCTGGACCTGATTCGCAAGCTCGGGCGCTTTGTCGAGTTCAGCGTGTTTGGCGCCGAGACCAGCGTCGACTGGTCGATCATTGGCGACCGCAAAGAACTGGACGTACGCGGCGCGCACCTGGGCCCGTATTGCTACCCGATTGCCATCGACCTGTTCGAGCGCGGGCTGGTCACCTCCAAAGGCATCGTCACCCATGACTTCCCGCTGGATAACTTTGCCGAAGCGTTCGAGCTGGCCAACTCGACCAAGTCGATCAAGGTGCTGTTGAAGCCGGTGGTCTGAACGATGGAGTACGTCATAGGAGTCGATATAGGAACCCAGAGCACCAAGGCGCTGCTGGTGGATGGCCAAGGTACGATCATCGCCCAGCACAGCCAGGGGTATCGCGTGGATACCCCGAAAGTGCGCTGGGCCGAGCAATGGCCGCAGGTGTGGCTGGGTGCTGTTGAAGCCTGCGTGGCGCAGTGCATGGCCAAGGCCGGCGTGGCGCCAGCGCAGGTCAAGGCGCTGTGCATCAGCAGCCTGTACGGCGGCTCGGGGATTGCCGTGGATGCGCAGATCACACCGCTGCACCCGTGCCTGATCTGGATGGACCGCCGCGCCGGTGAGCAGGTGGCGTGGGTGCGTGAGCAGGTGGATTTGCAGCGTTTGTTCGCGGTCACCGGCAACTCGGTGGACAGTTACTACGGCTTCACCAAGATGCTCTGGCTCAAGCAGCACCAGCCGCAGGTGTGGGCGCAAACGCGTTACCTGCTGCCGCCCAACAGTTACATCAACTGGTGCTTGACCGGCGAGTTGGCGGTGGACCACAGCAGCGCTGGCAACATTGGCGGCGTCTACGATGTGGCGCAGCGCGGCTGGTCTGAAGAGATGCTCGCGGCATTGGGCATTCCCCTGGCGATGATGCCCGAGCGGCTGGTGTATTCCGGTGAAGTCGTGGGCGGTCTGTTGGACGCGTGGGCTGCGCGCCTGGGTTTGCACGCGGGTACGCCGATCCTCGCCGGAGGTGTGGACGCTGCCATGGCGACGTTGGCCGCCGGTGTCACGCAACCGGGCAACCACGTGGCGATGATCGGCACCAGCATGTGCTGGGGCTACTTGAACCAGCAAGTGGACGCGCGCCACGGGTTGGTGAGCATGCCGCATGTCTACAACGGCCATCGAGACCTGTACATCTTTGGCGGCGCGATCACCGCCGGGGCGTCAGTCAGTTGGTTTCGCGAACAGTTCTGTCAGGCCGAAGAGCTGCAGGCCAAGGCCACTGGGCAGGACAGCCTGGCGCTGCTGGAGCAGAGCGCGATGAAGGTTCCGGCAGGCAGCGAAGGCTTGCTGTTCCTGCCGTACTTGATGGGCGAGCGCAGCCCGGTGTGGGACGACCGCGCCAGCGGCAGTTTTGTCGGGCTGAACCTGTACCACAGCCGCATCCACCTGTACCGCGCGGTGCTTGAAGGCGTGAGTTTCGCCCTGCGCCACAACATCGAGGCCGGCACGCAGGGCGCGCACTCACTGGACCCGCGCCTGATTGTGGTGGGTGGGGCGAGTCATTCGGATTTGTGGATGCAGATCATCGCGGACGTCACGCGGTACCCGGTCTACACCATTGTGCAAGAGGTGGAAGCTGCGCTGGGCGCAGCGTTGCTGGCGGCGCACACGGTGGGGTTGGTGAGTGATGGGGCGATGGAGAAGGGCTGGGTGCAACTGGAGCTGCGGGCGCAGCCCAAGCGCGAAAATGTCGCGGTTTATGACCAGGCGTTTGGGGAGTACTTGAAGCTGTATCCGGCTTTAAAACCCATCATGCACAGCCTGCAAGCCAACTGATTCAACGCGGTCCAAATGTGGGAGCTGGCTTGCCTGCGATAACGGTGCATCAGTGACAAATAGGTTAACTGAGCCACCGCTATCGCAGGCAAGCCAGCTCCCACAGGGGATCTTCATTGTTTTTGAGATTTGTACTCATGACGACGACCTTCAACTTCACCCACCAGCGCATCCTCGTCACCGGTGCCACCAGCGGTATCGGCCACGAAATCGCCCTGCAACTGATCGCCAGCGGGGCCGAGGTCTTTGCGCTTGGGCGTGACGCCGAGGCCCTGGCAGCCCTGGGCTGCCACAGCGTATGCGTGGACATCGCCGACAGCGTCGCCCTCGACCAGGCCCTGCAAGACCTGCCGGCCATGCACGGCCTGGTCAATTGCGCCGGCATCTCCCGACTGGAACCCGCTGCCGCGATCAGCGTCGATGCGTTCGATCTGGTGATGCAGGTCAACGCGCGTGGCGCCGCTCAGGTTGCCAGCCGTGTCGCGGCAAAAATGATCGAGGCGAAAGTCGCCGGCAGCATCGTCAACGTCTCTAGCCAAGCTTCGTTGGTCGCGCTGGACGATCACCTGGCCTACTGCGCTTCCAAAGCCGCACTGGACGCAATCACCCGCGTGCAATGCGCCGAATGGGGCCGCTTCGGCATTCGCGTCAACAGCGTCAACCCCACGGTCACGCTCACGCCCATGGCGACCATGGCCTGGTCCGAACCAGCCAAGCGCGACCCGGCGCTGGCGGTGATTCCGCTGGGGCGTTTTGCTCAAACCGTCGAAGTGGCCTTGCCGGTGCTGTTCCTGCTGAGCAGCGCCGCCAGCATGATCAGCGGCGTGAGCCTGCCGATCGATGGCGGCTACACCAGCCGCTAGCCGTTTTCCAATACGCCGGCGATCACCACTTTGTCCCGAGGCTTGTACGGGTCTTGCAGGCGGTCGAGCAGCAGGCGTACCGCGCTGCTGCCGGCCAGGGACGCGTCATGGGCCACGCAGGCGATGGGCACGCCGAAGATATCGGCGAAGGGCAGGCGGTCGATGCCGCAGATGGTCAGGCTGTCGTGCGGGATGTTGTGCATGCGCAACGCACGCAATGCGCCGAGGGTGATCAACTGGTTGAAGCCCATGATCGCGTCCGGCGCCGTGTGTTCGGCCAGGTAGTCGAGGGTGTGCAGGTACGACGGCATCAGCGTGTAGTCGCCGGCCTGCACTTCAACTTGAATATGTGGATGGTCGGCAAGCACTTCGCGCAGGCCCTTGAGGCGTTCCACGGTGATACGTGAATGCGCAGGCCCGGTCAGCACCAGCAGGCGCTTGAGCTCGGGCGTCTGGCGCAGCAGGTAGTGCGCGGCCTGGATGCCGCTGTGGTAGTTGTCGAGCACCACGCGGCTGAACGGGCTGTCGTGGAGCGTGCGGTCGAGCAGCACCACCGGGGTTTTGCCATTGCCCAGGCGCTCCAGGTAATCGGGCTGGTAGCTTGGCTCGTCGGAGACCGGCGACAGGATGATCCCCGCTACGCGGTAGCCCAGCAGGGTGTCCACGGCCTTGCTTTCCAGCTCTTCCAGTTCGTCGGTGTCCACCAGCATGATGGTGTAGCCGTGCTGTTTGGCCTCGCGGGAAATCGCCTTGATCATTTCGCTGTAGAACGGGTTGTCCACCGAGGCGGTGATCACGCCGATGATCAGGCTTTCACTGCGCTTGAGCCCACGGGCGAAAGCGTTCGGCACGTAATCCAGCTCCCGCGCCACCTCGAGGATGCGCGCCAGGGTGGCGGGTTTGACCAGGTCGGGTTTGCTCAGCGCGCGGGACACGGTGATGGTGGTCATGCCGACCTGTTTGGCGATGTCGCTGATGGTGACGGACTTTTTCTTGTTCATCGGTCAGGCTGCAAAAGGAAACACCCGCAGGCTAGCACGCGCGCAGGCTCAGGGTGATTCAAATCAGCGGGTCCCAGCGTTGCGACCAGTCACTTTCGGCCTTGACCACGCCGCGCAGCAATTCCAGGGCCTGTTGCAACACGGCTGAATCGCGCGCGCGTGAATAGACCAGGTAGGTTGGAAAGCTGAACTCCGGCGCTTTCGGCACGCGCTGCATCACGCCGCTGTCCAGGTAGCTTTGCACCACACGCGTGCGGAAATACCCGGCGCCGCCGTTTTCCAGGATGTACTGCAGCGCCAGCGGGCCGAGGTTGAAGCTCAGCGCGGCGCGGGCCTTATCGGGCAGGGCGGTGTCATGTTGCTGGCGAAAGCCCGGGCCCCAATCGATGTAGACGTAAGGGTCTGGCTTGCTCACCAGTTGCACCAGGATCAGTTTTTCTTCCAGCACCTGTTCTACCTGCAGGCCCGGCCAATACTGGGGTTGGAACACGAGGGCGGCATCGAGTACGCCCAGTTCCAGTTGGCGCAGCAGGTATTCGCCTTCACGCACTTCGGTGCGCAGGGCGTGCCCCGGGATGTGTTCGCGCAGGGCTTGGGCCCAGCCGAGCATCAGTGGGTTGCACAGGCTGACTTCGCCGCCGATGTGCAGGACATTGCGGTAACCGTCGGGCAACGGCAGGTCGCGTTTTGCGGCTTCCCAGGTTTGCAGCAGCTGGTTGGCGTATGTCACGAAGGCCTCACCGTCGGCGGTCAGGCGGGCGCCAGCGCGGTTGCGGATGAACAGCGTGCTGCCGAGCTGGCTTTCGAGGTTTTTCACGCGTGCGGTGATGGCGGTCTGGGTGACGTGCAGTTTCTCGGCGGCAGCGGCCAGGCTGCCGCAGCGGGTGATTTCGAGGAAGGTGCGTGCCAGTTCGATGTCCATGAAGCCCCCGGGGATGAATGGCGGGGATTGTAGTGGATGGGGGTGGGGCTTGTTTAGGTAGATGGGGGGCATATCCGTTGCTGCGGTAACGGCGGCTGGCGGTTCCGCTCTTACAGCGGGTCACTTTTGGCAAACGCCCGGAATGCCGGCCCAGCCAAAAGTAACCAAAAGGTCTTTGCCCCACCACTCGGCACCTCGCCTAGGCTCGGTGTGCCCGAACGCAGGCTTGAATCCGTGGGCCGCCGCGATGGGCCATCCATGGCCCAACACGGCTAACCCGGCGTCCTGCCGGGTTACCCACGGATTCAAGCCTGCGTTCGGCCAGCGTGGTTGACGGGGCCTGTCAGATCAAAAGCAAGATCAACAACAGCACGGCGGCCTGAAAGCCGACCTGAGTGGTAGAAGCAAAAGCACAGCAACACACCTCTATCTGATGCACAGAGATCCAAATGTGGGAGCGGGCTTGCTCGCGAATGCTGTGTGTCAGTCAGCTCATGTGTAACTGACCCACCGCCTTCGCGAGCAAGCCCGCTCCCACAATTTGATCGAGTTCAACCGCCAGCACATCACTGCTTTGCTTTTCTGTGGGAGCTGGCTTGCCTGCGATGCAGGCACCTCGGTGTGTCAGGCATAACCAGTAGATGCCATCGCAGGCAAGCCAGCTCCCACATTTGATTGAGTTCAGCCTTCAAAGATCAGGTCGGCTGTCAGGCCGCCTCGGTTTTGTTTCTACCACTCAGGTCGGCTACTAGGCCGCCGTGCTCTGCTTTTGATCTTGATCTTAGGCGCCCGTTTAAACCACGCTGGCCGAGTGGTGGGGCAAGAGCTCTTTGGTTACCTTGGGGCTTTTTTTCCAAAGTGACTCGCCGTAAGGGCGAAACCCCTATCAGCCATCACCCAATAACGGATACGCCCCCAAAACCCCCCATCGCTAATAGCATCCCAGCAAAAAGCCGCCTGATCGTTATTGAATACCGATGGACCAGCTCTGTGTGGTCTGGTCCTCGTGGCGCGGCTCCAGGTCATCTTCATACTGGCAACGCGGGCCCTTGCAGTGGTAGTCGAAGGTCACCGGCGCTTGGGTCTTGATGGGAAACAACGATTTGGCCGTCGCCGGTGCAGCCTGTGGCGCGGCCTCGGTGACGGGCGCTTCGTAGGTCAAATCCAGCGTTGCAGCGTGGGCCACGATGGGCAGGAGGGCGAGCGCTGCACTCGCCAGAACGGTCCTTGTAAATAGCATCTGAAACAACCCGCGCAACAAAAATGAAGCGCGAATTATAAGCCAGGCGCAATCGCCGATGCACACCGCAGTCCGCGGTCGAACGCCGCAGTTCAGAACACCCGAGGTGCCTCAAGGTGTTCCGTGGGGAACGCATGGGCATAGGCCTGACACACCCGCAGCACCTGCTCATCGGCAAACCGCGCGCCCACCACATGCAGCCCCACCGGCATGCCATTCGCCGCCAACCCGCACGGCACCGACGCCGCCGGTTGCTGGGTGAGATTGAAGGGATAGGTAAACGGCGTCCACTCCATCCATTCGTTCAGGCCCGAACCCGGTGGTACGTTGTGCCCCGCCTCGAACGCAGTGATGGGCATCATCGGCGACACCAGCACGTCGTAATGCTCATGAAACGCCGCCATCCGCGCCACCAGTGCCGCGCGGGCTTCGAGGGCGTCATTGAAGTCGCGCAGGCTCAGCTGTTCGCCGCGTTGCGCGATACGCAGCAGGCCGGGGTCGAGCAGCTGTTTTTGCGCCTCGCTCATCGTGCTGGTCAGGCGGGCGGCGCCGGCGGCCCATAAGGTGCTGAACACCTCCAGCGGGTCAGTGAAACCCGGGTCGATCTGCTCGACATGCGCGCCCAGTTGCACCAACCCTTGCACGGCTTGGGCGACGACGCTGGCCACCTGCGGGTCGACATCCACATAACCGAAGGTCGGGCTGTAGGCCACACGCAAGCCTTGCAAATCCGCACCCGGCTTGAGCCACGGCGTGGTCCGTGGCGCACCGATCAGGCCATCGCGCGCATCCGGCTGCGCGACGGTTTGCAGCATCAGCACGGTGTCTTCCACCGTGCGCGTCATCGGCCCCAGGTGCGACAGAATCGTCATCGAACTGGCCGGCCACTGCGGTATGTAGCCGAAGGTCGGCTTGATGCCAAAGGTACCGGTGAACGCACACGGAATGCGGATCGAGCCACCGGCATCGCTGCCCTGGTGCAGCACGCCCAGGTTCAACGCCGCCGCCGCGCCCGCGCCACCGGACGAGCCGCCTGCGGTGGTGCGGGTGTCCCACGGGTTGCGGGTGATGCCGTACAACGGGTTGTCGGTGACGCCTTTCCAGCCGAATTCCGGGGTGGTGGTTTTGCCCAGCAGCACCGCACCGGCCTTGCGCATCAGGGCCGAGAAGGGCGCATCCACGTCCCACGGCCCGTCGGCGGAGGTGGTGCGTGAACCCTTGCGGGTGGGCATGCCGAGGGTCAGCGTCAGGTCTTTGATCGAAGCGGGCACGCCGTCCAGCGCGCCGCAGGGTTGGCCTTTGAGCCAGCGTTGTTCCGAGGCGCGCGCGGCGCGCAAGGCACCCTGCGGGTCGACATGGCAGTAGGCGTTCACCACCGGGTTGTAGCGCTCGATACGCAGCAAGGCATCTTCGGTGACCTCCACCGGCGACAGGCTTTTGTCGCGAAAATGCTGCAGCAGTTGCACCGCTGTCAGTTGGCCCATCTCACTCATGCCAGGTCCCCCTGCGCCGCGTTGACCATGGCGCGCAGCAGCACCGCGCAGCCTGCTGCCAGGTCATCCGGCGCGGCGTTTTCGATTTCGTTATGGCTGATGCCGCCTTCGCACGGCACAAAAATCATCCCGGCCGGGCCGAGTTCGGCGACGAAAATCGCGTCATGCCCGGCGCCGCTGACGATGTCCATATGGCTCAAGCCCAAGGCCGTTGCGCCGTCACGCACGGCGTTGACGCAGGCCGGGGCGAAATCCAGCGGCGGGAAGTCGGCGGTGGGCGTCAGCGCAAACGTCAATCCGTGGCGTGCAGCCGTGGCTTCAATCACGCCGCGCACTTCATCGACCATGGCTTGCAACCTGTCGGCGTGCAGGTGGCGCAGGTCGATGGTCATGTGCACCTGGCCGGGAATCACATTGCGCGAGCCTGGGTGCACGCTCAGGCAACCGACCGTGCCGCAGGCGTGTGGCTGTTGCTGATGGGCGATACGGTTGATCGCGCTGACGACTTCGGCGGCGCCGACCAGGGCGTCCTTGCGCAGGTGCATGGGCGTGGGGCCGGCGTGGGCTTCGACACCAGTGAGGGTCAAGTCGAACCACTTCTGGCCCAGGCAACCCATGACCACGCCAATGGTGGTGGCCTGGTCTTCCAGCACCGGGCCTTGTTCGATATGCGCCTCGAAATACGCGCCTACCGGGTGGCCAAGCACCGCGCGCGAACCGGCGTAGCCGATGCGCTGCAGTTCAGCGCCTACCGACAGGCCGTGCTCGTCCTGTTTGTCGAGGGTTTCCTGCAAGTCGAACTGACCGGCAAACACCCCGGAGCCCATCATGCACGGCGGAAAACGCGAGCCTTCTTCGTTGGTCCACACCACCACCTCGATCGGCGCTTGGGTCTCAATGCCAAGGTCATTCAAGGTGCGGATCACTTCCAGCCCGGCCATCACGCCGTAGCAGCCGTCGAACTTGCCACCCGTGGGCTGGGTGTCGATATGGCTGCCGGTCATCACCGGGGGCAGGGCGGGATTGCGCCCGGCACGCCGGGCAAAAATATTGCCGATGGCGTCAACACTGACGCTGCACCCAGCCGCCTCGCACCAGTGCACGAACAGGTCGCGGGCCTGGCGGTCGAGGTCGGTGAGCGCCAGGCGGCACACGCCGCCTTTGACGGTGGCGCCCAGTTGGGCCAGGTCCATCAGCGATTGCCACAGGCGGTCGCGGTTGATCAGCGGGGCGTTGCTCTTGAGCGGTTGCGCAAAACTATTCATGGGCACTCTCCGGTCAGGCACTCAGGGCCAAATAACGGTTCTTGATGCTTGGGTCGGCGCGGAAGGCAGCGGCGCTGCCCTCGTACACCACGCGGCCCTGTTCGAGCACGTAATGGCGGTCGGCGAGCTTGTCGCAGACCATCAGGTTCTGTTCCACCAGCAGCACGGGCAGGCCGTCGTCCTTGACCTTGCGCAGGATTTTCACCAGTTCGTCGACGATCACCGGCGCGAGGCCTTCGGTGGGTTCATCGAGGATCAGCAGCTTGGGATCGTTGAGCAGCGCGCGGGCGATGGCGAGCATCTGTTGCTCACCGCCGGATAACGCGTGGCCGGCGTTTTTGCGCCGCTCCTTGAGGCGCGGGAACATGCCGTACACGTCGTCCAGCTGCCAGCGGCTGGTCTTGCGCACGGCGATGCGCAGGTTTTCTTCGACGCTCAGCAGGCGGAAAATCCCGCGGTTTTCCGGCACCAGCGCCAAGCCCTGGCGGGCGATTTCGAAGATCTTCTGGCCCACCAGCGCCTGGCCGTTGAAGTGAATCTGGCCCTGGCGCGGGCAGATAATCCCGAGGATGCTGCGCAGCGTGGTGGTCTTGCCGGCGCCATTGCGGCCCAGCAGGGTCACCAGCTCGCCGGGGTTGACGGTCAGCGACACGCCTTCGAGTACGTGGCTTTTGTCGTAGTAGGAATGGATATTCTCGACGATCAGCATCAGGCGGCCTCTCCCAGGTAAGCAGTGCGCACACGTTCATCGGCGCGCACGAAGTCCGGCGTGCCTTCCACCAGGATCTGCCCGTGGCTCATCACGGTGATGCGTTGGCTGATGGACATGACGATGCTCATGTTGTGTTCGATCAACAGCACCGTGTGGTCGCGGCCGAGGTCGCTGATCAACTGGGTCATGATCGGGATGTCATCGATGCCCATGCCCGAGGTGGGTTCGTCGAGCATCAACAGTTTTGGCTTGGAGCAGATCGACATGCCGACTTCCAGCACACGCTGCTGGCCGTGGGACAACTCGCCGGCCAGGGTGTCGGCGCGGCTTGTGAGTTGCAGGCGTTCGAGTACCTGGTCGGCCATTTCCAGGTGCTCGCGCTTGCTGTCGACGCGGCGCCAGAAGTTCAGCGCACGCGCGCCGTCGCGGCCCTGGGCGGCCAGGCGCAGGTTCTCGCGCACGCTGAGGTTCTGGAACAGGCTGGTGAGCTGAAACGAACGCGCCATGCCCAGGCCGACGCGGGCGTGGGCAGGTTTGCGCATCAGGTTCTGGCCATCGAAATGAATCGCCCCGCCAGTGGCCTGGCGTTCGCCGGTCAGGCAGTGAAACAGGCTGGTCTTGCCGGCGCCGTTGGGGCCGATGATGGTGTGGATGGTGCCGGCTTCGACCTTGAGGTTGACGCCGTTCACCGCGTGGAACGCACCGTAGGCCAGTTCCAGGTTCTGGGTTTCCAGCAGGATGCTCATGACAGCTTCTCCTTGGTCACAACGTCGGCCTTGCGGCTGCCGCGTACGCGTTCGAACAGTGACGACAGCCCGCCCCACAGACCGCCGCGCATGAAGATCACCACCAGAATCAGGATGATGCCCAGCAGCATCAGCCAGCGCGGCCATAGGTCGGAGAGAAAGTCGCCCAGCAGCACGATGGAACCGGCGCCCAGCAACGAGCCGAACAGCGAACCGGTGCCGCCGACGATGGTCATGATCAGGATGTTCTCGGACATCGCCAGGTCGATGTTCGACAGTGGCACAAAGTGCAGCAGCATCGCGTACAGCGCCCCGGCGATGCCGGTGACGGCGCCGGACAGCACAAACACCAGGATCTTGAAGTGGCGCGTGTCGTAGCCGATGGCCGAGGCGCGGGTTTCGTTTTCGCGGATGGCCATCAAGGTGCTGCCGAACGGCGAGGCGATGACCCGGCGTGCGCCGATGAAGATCAACAGGAACAGCACCGCGACAAAGCCATAGAACGCGCGGGCGTCGGCCAGCGACAGCAGCACGGTGTCACCGAGGCGGATTTCCGGGCGCGGCACGCTGAGCAGACCGTTGTCACCGCCGGTCCAGTCGCTCAGGGTGTAGGCGACGAAGTAGGCCATCTGGCTAAACGCCAGGGTCAGCATCACGAAGTAGATGCCGGTGCGCCGGATTGCCAGGGCGCCCACCAGCAGCGCGAGGAAACCACCGGCCACGGCGGCGCCGAGCAGGGCAGGGAACAGGCCCAGTTGCAGGTGGATCATCAACAGTGCAGCGCAATAGGCGCCGGCGCCGAAAAAGATGCCTTGGCCGAACGACAACAGCCCGGTGTAGCCCAGCAGCAGGTTGCAGGCCAGGGCGGCCATGGCAAAGATCAGGATCTCGGTGGCCAGGGTCGCCGAAGGCAATATCAACGGCAAACCGATCAGTACCGCCAGAACCCACAGCAACATCGCTTTTGATTGGGTCTTGGCAAACGGCAGGGGATTTTTCTCGCTCATGTCAGGCTCTCCCAAACAGGCCGTAAGGGCGTACCAGAATCACCACGGCCATCGCGCCGTAGATCATCAGGCTCGCGCCTTGGGGCCAAAGTGTGGTCATCAGGCTTTGCACCACGCCCACCAGCAGACCGCCGACCAGCGCACCACTGAACGAGCCCATGCCGCCGATCACCACCACGACGAACGCCACGCCGAGAATCTCCGGGCCGACGAAGGGCTGGGCGCCGCGCAAGGGCGCAAACAGCACACCGGCGACGCCGGCCAGGGCTACGCCGAGGGCGAAGGTCATCGAGAACAGGCGGAAGATATTGGTGCCCAGCAGCGACACGGTTTCGGTGCTTTCACTGCCGGCGCGCACCAGGGCGCCGAAGCGTGTGCGCTCCAGCAGCAGCCACAGGCCCAGGCCGACCAGCCCGGAAAACACAATGAGAAACAGGCGGTAGTAGGGGTAGACGAAGTCGCCGACCACCAGCACGCCGCGCAGCAGTTCCGGCACGGCGACGCTTTTGCCCACCGGGCCCCAGATCATCACGCTGGCTTCCTGGATGATCAGCGCGATCCCTAAGGTCACCAGAATCTGGAACATGTGCGGCAAGTGATAAATGCGCTGGATCAACAGTCGCTCGATCACCCAGGCCAGCGCGGCCACCACCAGTGGCGCGATCAGCAGCGCCAGCCAGAAGTTGCCGGTGAGGCTCACGGCGGTGTAGCAGATGTAGGCGCCCAGCAGGAAGAACGCGCCGTGGGCGAAGTTGACGAAGTTGAGCAGGCCGAAAATGATTGTCAGCCCGACCGCGATCAGAAAGTAGATCATCCCCAGCCCAAGGCCGTTGAGGATCTGGAACAGGTAAAGGTTAAGCATGCAGGAACCCTCGGACAGGCGGCCGCGCGGGCGGCCCTGTCGTGTACAACCGGTGATGGTTTAGCGGATCAGCCGAGCACGCAGCCCGTGGCTTGCACCGGCGGGAACGACTGGCCGGCACTGAGCACTTTGGCCAGGTCGTCTTTGTCGGCCATGTCGCCGGCGGCTTTGCCGATCATCAGGTAGTAATCCTTGATCACCTGATGGTCGCCGGCGCGGATCGATTCCTTACCGGTGGGGCCTTCAAAACTCAGGCCCTGCATGGCCTTGGCTACCGTCGGCCCGTCAAAGCTGCCGGTGGCAATGATGGTGTCGAGCATGACCTTGGTGCTGATGTAGTCGGCGGCCAGCGGGTAGGTGGGGTTGATGTCGTATTTGGCCTGGGTCAGCTTGACTAGTTCACGGTTGAGCGGGCTGTCGACCTGGTGCCAGTACTGCGCGCCGAGGTACACACCTTCGAGCAAATCGCTGCCCAGTTCCTGGAATTGGTCGAGGCCGGCGGACCACACCAGCAGCACTTTCATGCGCTCCTTGATGCCGAAGTTCACCGCCTGGCGCAGGGTGTTGGATGACTGGCTGCCGAAGTTGAGCAGCACCAGCACGTCGGGTTTGGCGGCGATGGCGTTGGTCAGGTAGCCGGAGAATTCCTGCTCCTGCAAGGAGTGATAGCTGTTGCCGACGTGTTCCAGGCCGTTTTCCTTGAGCACGTTTTTGGCGCCTTCGAGCAAGGCTTCGCCAAACACGTACTGCGGGGTGATGGTGTACCAGCGCTTGGCGTCCGGCAGCAGCTTGATCAGCGGCACCAGGGTTTCGCGGATCGCGCCGTAGGTGGGCACCGACCAGCGGAAAGTCGCACTGTTGCAGTCCTTGCCGGTCACCTCATCGGCGCCCACCGGGGTCACGAACACGCCGCCGACCTTGCTGACTTCCTTGGCCACCGCCAGGGCCGATGACGACAGCGTGCAGCCCTGGAAGAACCGTGCGCCGTCCTGCTGGATCGCCTCTTGGACCTTGCGCACCGCCTTGCCGGCGTTGCCTTCGGTGTCGATGAGCTTGTAGTTGAGCGGGCGGCCGAGGATCTCGGGGTGTTGTTCCACCGCGAGCCGCGAACCCATGTCGGCAAACTTGCCATAGCTGGCAAAGGCGCCAGACATGGACTTGAGGCCGTAAAAGGTGAAGGGTTCGGCGGCGAATGCAGAACGCACGCCCAGCGGAAGGCTGAGGGCGGCGGCTGCGGTAAGACTGGCTTTCAACAACGTACGACGCTGCATGGGGTGACTCCCTGGTTTAGTTATTGGCAGGAGCGGCAATGGCGATACGGTGGAGCAAGGGCCTGTGGGCAGGCCTGTTATTGGATGATTGGCTTCAACGGGTTTAACTCGGTCAACGGTGGGCGCTGGCTTGCCTGCGATAGCATCGACTCAGTTCAACTGATCCACCGAGGTGCCTGCATCGCAGGCAAGCCAGCTCCCACTTTGATTGGGTTTGCACAGGTGGATCTGAGGTGTTTTTAAGAGTGATCGAACTCCAATAAAAAGTGCGGGCTGACCTCGCCTTCAAGGGCGGTCATATGGTGTTCGGCGTCGCACATGTGTTCATGCATCAAGCTGCGCACCGCACGTTCATCGCCGGCACGAAAGGCAATCAGCAACTGCTTGTGATAGTCGAGGTTGGCGGCGTCGAACTGCTTGCGCTTGGGCTTGTAGGCTTTTTTCAGCACCACCAGATCGCGCAGCAAATCGTTGAGAAACTGCGCCATGAAACTCAGCAACGGGTTGGGGCAGGCCTTGGCCAGCAGGTTGTGGAACTCCAGCTCCGCCAGGCGCTGTTCGCGCTGGCCGGCCTCGCTGTCCTCCGGCGCGCTGCACAAATCCACGTTGTCTTGCAGGGCTTGATAGTCGTCCTCGCTCAAGCGTCCGAGCACCGACACTGCCAGTTCCACTTCGATGACCTTGCGCAGCTGGTACACCTGCTCGCCGTCCAGGTGCTGAAAATGCAGGTAGTTGCGCAACGCACGGCTGGCGGGCTCGGTGCCGGCCTGGTTCAGATACGCGCCGCCGCTGGGACCGGTGCGCGTACTCACCAGGCCTTCCACTTCCAGCGCTTTGAGCGCTTCACGGGCCGAGCCTTTGGAGCACTGGAAGCTTTCCATCAACTCGCGCTCGGTGGGCAGGCGGTCGCCGGGTTTCAAGGCATCGGTGACGATAGAGCGCTTGACCGACTCGACAATCACATCGGAGAGCTTCTGGCGTTTGCGTCGCAACGGGCGGCTGAGCATGGGCGTCTATTGATCCTATTAATGCGGATTAATAGCACTTAATAACGATTGGTCGAGAGCGTCAACGCAGGGTGTCGTTTTCGGCGCGAAGAGGTCGTAATCGCAGTGATTATTCCCAGCGGCCGGGGTCGAGACAGCGCGTAGAGGGAGGCGGCTGTTGGCCGTTGACCAGAAAATCCGCGACCCAGCGGTTGACGCACCCGGCTGCGACGGCGTCGGACCGGGATGACTCCTTGAGCAACAATTGCTCGACGCCAGAGGTGGCGGGTTCCGCGTGCCCGGCGTTGACCAAGACCATGCGCGCGACGCGTTCGGTAAACAGCGCGGCGTACCGACTGCCAAGTCGGGTGGCCTGGGCATTGCCGAGGAAGTTGAGCCGCGCCTCGCCGAGTTGTTCGCGCACAAACTCCATATCGCGTGCGGCCTGTTCCACACCGGTTTCCTGGCTCAGGTCGCGGGGGCTCAGTTCGATCACGTCATAACGGTTGGTCAGGGTGCGATAGGCCGCCGTGGCGTAGGACTCCCAGCGGCTGACCAGTTTGAGAACGAAGGTTGCGCCCTGGCCCTTTTGCGGCTCGCCGGCCTGAATGAACACCACACCCTCGCGGCTCAGCGGTTGCCGGGCGCCGACACGGGTCAGGGCCAGGCGCACAGTGCCACGCTTGGGCGCGGCGTGGTCACGGGGCACGCTGACGCTGCCGCATTGGGTGCGCTCCAGCACCTCAGGGTCCGGCCGTTCAAAGGCGGGGAAGGGACAATCCAGCAGCCAGTCGATCGCCGTGGGTGCGATCAGAGGCTCGGCAAAAGCCCGGCTTGCCATCAGCCAGAGGCAGACGCACGCCAGGCTTTTTACAACAACGCTGGGTTTCATCAAGAGGGTCCGGGCAGCCGTTTGAAGACGGCTTTTTTACCAAGGACCTCGGGTCAAAGAATGTAGGTTTGTTAAACGGTTTGTGTAGGACAACGGAGTTTCGTTATCGGAAACCGGCGTTCCACCCGCCACCCAATGCCTTGTACAGCGCAATGCTGGCTTGAAGACGCGATAACCGCAGTTGCACAGTCAACTCTTGCGCCGCGTACAGTGTGCGTTGGGTTTCGAGCACCGTCAGCAAATCCTCCGCACCGGCCTGGTAACGGCTTTCGGCGATCCGGAAGGCGGTCTGGGCCTGTTGCAGTTCTTCGCTTTGCCAATCGCGCTGCTGATCCAGGCGCGTGATGTTGCTCAGGGACTTTTCCACGTCGGCAAAGCCGTTGATGATTGCGCCGCGATAAGTCTGCAGCAGCTCATCCTGACGGGCGCGGGCCTTGTCGCGTTCGGCGCTTAAACGGCCATTGTTGAAGATCGGCGCCACCAGGCCCGAGGTCAGGCTGTAGTACGGGCTGCGCAGGAGTTCCTCGGCCTTGTAGGACCCCGAGCCCAGCGTGGCGCCCAAGGTCACTGTGGGCAGCATCGCCGCACGGGCCACCGTGACATCGGCACTGGCCGCCGCAAGCTGCGCTTCGGCCTGTGCCAGGTCGGGGCGGCGGCTCAGCAGTTGGCTGGGCACGCCCGGGCCAATGGTCGGCCAGGTCAGCGCCTGGAACGACTCGGCGCCCAGGTTCAACGCTTGCACGGGCTGGCCGAGGAGGGCAGCGAGGGTGATCAGCGATTCTTCGGCCACTTGCTGAATCAGCGGCAGTTGCCGTTGCTGGCTCGCCACCAGACTCTTCTGTTGCGCCAGTTCCAGGGCCGTGGCGGAGCCGGCGTCGTAGCGGGTCTGGACCAAATCGAGCACATTGCGCGCGTTCGCCAGGTTCAGCTCGGCGATCTGTTGGCGCTGGCGCGCGGCGAGGGTTTGCGCATAGCGGTCGGCGACGTTGCTGAGCAGCGTCAGCTCCACTGTTGCCTGGTCGAACTCACTGGCACGCAGGCTCTGCAGAGCACTGTCACGGGCGGCAGCACGGCCGCCCCAGAAATCCACTTCGTAGCTGGCGGTGAGGTCGGCGTCGAAGCTGTCGACGGTTTTATTACTTTCTGTAGCGTCCAGGGAAGAATTGCCGCTGCCGCGCAGCAGCTTTTCGCGGCTGGCGGAGAGGTTGAAATTCACCTCGGGCAACAACGGCGCACCGGCAATCACCGCGCTGGCCTGGGCCTGGCGCACGCGCGCCATCGCGGCCGCCACGTCATAACTGTCACGCCGGGCCTGGTCGATCAGGCGGTTGAGTTGCGGGCTGCCAAATTGCGTCCACCAGCGCTGGTTGGTCGCTTGCGTGGCCTGTCGCTCGGCGTATTGCCACGCGGCGGGCGGCGCGATGCCGCTGTCGACCTGGGGCGGGTTGCCGGTACAGGCGTTGAGCAGCAGGCACAGGCTGAGCAAGGACAGGTGCGGTGGAATGCATCGTTTATTCACTGGTCAACGCCTTAACCGGATCGAGCCGGGCAGCTTTACGGGCCGGCATAAAGCCGAATACGACACCGGTGACCAACGCACAGCCAAACGCGCCAAACACCGCCAACAAGGAAAATTGCACCGCCACCTCGGCCAGCACCAGCACGCCGCCGACCAGCAGCGCCAGAGCGATGCCGAACAGCCCGCCGACCACCGAGAGCATCACCGCCTCGGTGAGGAACTGGCGCAGGATGTCGCGCTGGCGCGCACCGGTGGCCATGCGGATACCAATTTCGCGCGTCCGTTCGCGCACGGTCATCAGCATGATGTTCATCACGCCGATACCGCCCACCAGCAGGGAAATCGCGGCAATCGAGCCGAGCATCAACGACAAGGTGTTCTGCGTGCGCGCCTCGGCCTGGATCATTGCCGCGTTATTGGTCAACTGGTATTCGCGCTTGCCGTTGTGCAGCTTGAGCATCAACTGGTCGATGGCCAGTTCGGCCTCATGCACCTTGCGCGCATCGGCGGCGGCAATCGCCACGTATTCGGGGTTGTAGGTGCCGAACAGGCGCACGCTGGCGGCGGTGTAGGGAATGGCGACACGGTCATCGCTGTCTTTGTTGCCGGAACTGGAGCCTTTTTCAGCCAGCACACCGATGACCTGGAAAGGCACGTTCTCGATCAGGATGTATTGGCCGATCGGGGTGGCGACGTTCTTGAACAGCTTCTCGCGGATACGGTGGCCGATCACTGCGACGGTGGCCCCGGCGCGCTCGTCAGCCTCGGTGAAGTAGCTGCCCTCGACCACCGGCCAGTTGAAGATCTCCGGGAAGTTGACGTCGTTGCCGCCCACGTAGGCGAGGTAATCCAGATTGCCGAAGCGTACACCCGCGTCGCTGCCATTGACCGGCATGATGCGCTTGACCTGGGGCAGCGCCGCCAGGGCCGCGACATCGTTGAGGGTGACGATGCCCAGCGGCGTGCGCGGGTTGGGCGAGGAACCACTCAGGTAGATGATGTTGGAGCCGAACGCGCCCATCTGCGCCATGACCTGGCGCTTGCTGCCTTCGCCCACCGCCAGCATCACCACCACCGACGCCACGCCGATGATGATGCCCAGCAGTGTCAGCGCGGTGCGGAAGCGGTTGATCCACATCACCCGCCAGGCCGCTTGCACGGCGTCCACCAGTTCGGCTTTCCAGGCACCGTTGTGTTCGGCACCGTCGGCCAGGCGCTGGCGCAGGTCCACGGCTTGCAGCGCGCCGCTGTGGGCGGTGGCGGGCACGTGGGTATCGCGGGTTGCCGAGTCACTGATGATCAGGCCATCACGGATCTCGATGATGCGGTTGGCACGCGCCGCCACTTCGCGGTCGTGGGTAATCAGAATGACCACGTGGCCCTGGCCCGCCAGTTCATCCAGCAGCGCCATCACCTCGGCGCCGCTGTGGCTGTCGAGGGCGCCGGTGGGTTCGTCGGCGAGGATGATATGCCCGCCGTTCATCAGGGCGCGGGCAATGGACACGCGTTGTTGCTGGCCACCGGAGAGCTGGTGCGGGCGGTTGCCGGTGCGGTCGGCCAGGCCCAGGCGGGTCAGCAGCGCCTTGGCGCGGGCGTGCCGTTCGGCGGCGCTGATGCCGGCATAGATCGCCGGCATTTCGACGTTTTCCTGAGCCGAGCCCGACGGGATCAGGTGGTAGCCCTGGAACACGAAACCAAAGGCTTCGCGGCGCAGCCAGGCCAGTTCGTCGCTGTCCAGGTGCGCGACGTTTTCGCCGGCGAACAGATAGTCGCCCTCGGTGGGGCGATCAAGGCAGCCGAGAATGTTCATCAGCGTGGATTTGCCGGAGCCCGACGCGCCGACGATGGCGACGAATTCCCCGGCATGGATCGACAGGTCGATCCCGCGCAACACGTCGACCTGTGGGCTGTCGCCGCCGCCGTAGGATTTGCGGATGTTCTTGAGTTCGATCAGCGGCGTGGTCAAGTCAACCCCCGTTGCCATCGACCGGGCCGATCAGCAGGTGATCGCCTTCGTTCAAGCCCTCAAGCACTTCGACCCGCAGGCGGTCGCTGATACCCAGGCGCACCGGGCGCTCCTCGATGTCGCCGTTTTTGGCCACCACCCGCGCGAACGGCCGGTCGGGGCCGTGGCTGCCCAGCAAGGCCGCCACGGGGGCGGTGAGTACGTCCTTGACCTGACTGGCAACGAAAAACACCTGGGTGGTCATTTCGGCCATCAGTGCATTGTCGGCGTTGTCCACATCCAGCAGCACGGTGTAGAGCACCACGCGGCCACTGCCGCTTTTGCTGGCGCTGCTGGGACTGCCACTGCCCTGGCTGGTTTCATTCAGCGGCTTGGGCGGTATCGGCAAGATCTGGCGCACGGTGCTGGTCCAGCGTCGGCTGCCACCGGCGAGGGTGGTGAAATAGGCGGTCATGCCCGGTTTGACGTGACCTATGTCGGCTTCGGAGACTTCGGCCCACACGGTCATCGGCGATAACTTGGCGATGCGCAGGATCAGCGGCGTCTGTTGCTGGGCGTTGAGGGTCTGGCCGACCCGTGCGTCCACCGCCACCACGGTGCCGCTCATGGGCGCGTAGATGCGGGTATAGCCCAATTCCGCCTCGTCGCTGCGCAGGCTGGCCTGGGCCTGGCGGATCTGTGCCTGGAACATCTCGACCCGGGCCTGGGTGGCACTCAGTTCGGCCTTGGCGGTTTGCACGTCTTCCTCGCGGGTGGCGTTGCCGGCGGCCAGGCGCTGTTGACGCTGGTATTTCTGGCGCGCGAGTTCGTGCTGGGCCTTCTGTTCCTGCAGCTGGGCCTTGAGGTTTTCGATGGAATAACGGCTGGCGTCGAGTTTGGCTTGTTGCGTGGAAGGGTCGATTTCCACCAGCAACTGGCCTTCCTTGACCTGATCCCCGGCCTCCACATGAATCTCGCGGATCTGCCCGGATGCCTGGGCGCCGACGTCGACATACCGGCGCGGTTGCAGCGTACCCAGCGCCGTGACGCTGTTTTCAATATTGCCGCGGGTGACGGTGACAGTGGACAGCGTATCGCGGCCGGGCGGCAGCACCTGCCAGGCGGCCACCGCAAGGAGGGGGATCAGGCACGCGACAACGAGCAGGGCGCGTCGAGCGGGGCGAG
Source organism: Pseudomonas sp. TREG-RG-20F-10-E-6-01 (assembly GCF_022662455.1). Classification (NCBI taxonomy): domain Bacteria; kingdom Pseudomonadati; phylum Pseudomonadota; class Gammaproteobacteria; order Pseudomonadales; family Pseudomonadaceae; genus Pseudomonas; species Pseudomonas sp. TREG-RG-20F-10-E-6-01. Next base: position 110,792 of record NZ_JAKNQP010000006.1, read on the forward strand.
GGCGTTTCATGCGTTGGTTCCAGCCAGGAAGTGAGGGCCGCAGTTGCGGGGGGCTGAGTGTTATACGAGAAAATTGCTCGCAGATTTAGGCGTTTACATACACGGAAACAGCTCTATGGAATAAAAAACTCGCGCATTGATGCAAGACTTCTTTAAAAGTAGATGAGAATTACTATAAATTGCACGCACTCAAACTGCCATCATCCATGGCCTGTCTTCTTTAGTACTCAAGGATTTGATGCCGTCGCCCCTGACGGCCGGGAGTCATGGTGGAAAACTACTATCGCGAGCTGGTGTGTTTCCTCAACGCCAAGCTGGGCAACCGTCAGGTGGCCGAGGATGTGGTGCATGACGCTTATGTCCGAGTGCTGGAGCGCTCCAGTGACACGCCGATCGAACAACCGCGTGCGTTTTTGTATCGCACCGCGCTGAACCTGGTAATCGACGGTCATCGGCGTAACGCCTTGCGCCAGTCCGAACCCCTGGACGTACTGGATACCGAAGAGCGTTTCGCCACCAGTTCGCCGCATGCCTGCCACGATCAGGACTTGCGCTTGGAAATGCTCGAGCGTGCCCTGGCCGAGCTGCCGGCCACGTGCCGTGACAGCTTCCTGCTGCGCAAACTTGACGGCCTGTCCCACCCGCAAATCGCTGAACGCCTGAGTATTTCCCGCAGCCTGGTGGAAAAACACATCGTCAACGCCATGAAGCATTGCCGGGTGCGCATGCGCGAGTGGGACGCGCACTGATCAATGATCAGTTAAATTTTATTTCACTGTCCTCGTTTCCTATCAACACATGACCTGTTGTGCAGGTCTTGAAGGTATTCCCGCCCCACCGCCAAGGGGCTTATCCAGAGGACACTGGAATGACACAGGCAATTGCTTCGCCCGCGGTTCACGACCTGATCGGTATCGGTTTCGGCCCTTCGAACCTGGCGTTGGCCATCGCCCTGCAGGAGCGCGAAAAAGCCCAGGGCAAACTGGACGTGCTGTTTCTCGACAAACAGGCCGATTACCGTTGGCACGGCAATACCCTGGTGACCCAGAGCGAACTGCAGATTTCGTTCCTCAAGGACCTGGTGACCTTGCGCAACCCCACCAGCCCCTATTCCTTCGTCAACTACCTCAAGGCCCACGACCGCCTGGTGGACTTCATCAACCTGGGCACTTTTTACCCGTGCCGCATGGAGTACAACGACTACCTGCGCTGGGTCGCGGGGCAGTTCCAGGCCCAGGCGCGCTACGGCGAGGAAGTGTTGGCCATCGAGCCGATCCTGCAACAGCAACACGTTGAAGCACTGCGCGTGATCTCCCGTGACGCGCTGGGCGAACAGCATGTGCGTACCACCCGTTCGGTGGTGGTCAGTGCCGGTGGCACGCCGCGTGTGCCTGAGGCGTTCAAGGCTCTCAAGGATGATGGCCGCGTGTTCCACCACTCCCAATACCTGGCACGCATGGCCCAGCAGCCGTGTCTTGAAGGCAAGGCGATGCGCATTGCGATCATCGGCGGTGGGCAAAGCGCGGCTGAAGCCTTTATCGACTTGAACGACAGTTTCCCGTCGGTGCAGGTCGACATGATCCTGCGCGGTTCGGCGCTCAAGCCCGCCGACGACAGCCCGTTCGTCAACGAAGTGTTCTCACCGGCGTTTACCGACCTGGTGTTCCAGCAGGTCGGCGCCGAGCGCGAACGCCTGGTGGCCGAGTACCAGAACACCAACTATTCGGTGGTTGACCTGGACCTGATCGAGCGCATCTATGGCATTTTCTATCGCCAGAAAGTCTCCGGTGTCGCCCGCCAGGCGTTCCGCACCATGACCGTGGTCGAGAAAGCCAGCGCCAGCCCGCTGGGCATCGAACTGTCCTTGCGCAACAACGCCAGCGGCGAAACCAGCGTCGGCCATTACGACGCGGTGATCCTGGCCACCGGTTACGAGCGCCAGATGCACCGCGAACTGCTCGCGCCGCTGGAAGCCTATATGGGCGACTTCGAGGTGGCGCGCGACTACCGCATCGTCACCGACGAGCGCTGCAAGGCCGGCATCTATATCCAGGGCTTCAGCCAGGCCAGCCATGGCTTGAGCGATACCTTGCTGTCGGTACTGCCGATTCGGGCGGACGAGATCGCGGCGTCGTTGTATGAAAACGATCGCCATCGGGGCAAAGCACGCTCGGTGCAGGACCTGCTCCTTGCGACTGCGAGCTGATCGAGCACAGTCCTACAGACGGCACTGGCGCCAAGGTTGAGCTACTGGTACTGTACAAAAAACCAGTATCGGTAGCTCTCCATGCAGTTGATCGAAAAACTCAGTATCCTCGCCGACGCCGCAAAGTACGACGCTTCCTGCGCCAGCAGTGGCGCGCCCAAGCGCAGTTCCGAGGGCAAGGCCGGGCTGGGTTCCACCGACGGCATGGGCATCTGCCACAGTTACACCCCGGACGGCCGTTGCGTGTCGTTGCTCAAGGTGTTGCTGACCAATTTCTGTCTGTACGACTGCCAATACTGCGTCAACCGCCGCTCCAGCGACGTGCCCCGTGCGCGTTTCAGCCCGGAGGAGGTGGTCACCCTGACCCTGGATTTCTACCGGCGCAATTGCGTCAGCGGGCTGTTTCTCAGTTCCGGCATCATTCGCTCGGCCGACTACACCATGGAGCAACTGGTCAGGGTCGCCAAGCTGTTGCGCGAAGAGCATGACTTTCGCGGCTATATACACCTCAAGACCATTCCCGAAGCCGACCCTGCGTTGATCGCCGAGGCCGGGCGCTATGCCGATCGGCTCAGCGTGAACATCGAGTTGCCCACCGATGCCAGCCTGCAAACCCTGGCTCCGGAGAAGCAGATCGTTTCGATCAAACAGGCGATGCAAACCATCTACACCGGTGAACAAACCGTGCTTAACGAGCCGCGCGCGCCGCGTTTCGCGCCGGCCGGGCAGAGCACGCAGATGATCGTCGGCGCCGATGAAACCGACGACAGCACCATCCTGCACGGCGCCGAGGCGCTGTACGGAAACTTCAAGTTGCGCCGCGTCTATTATTCGGCGTTCAGCCCCATTCCCAACAGCCCGAAAAGCGTGCCCCTGGCGGCGCCGCCGCTGATGCGCGAGCACCGTTTGTATCAGGCAGATTTTCTGTTGCGCAGTTACGGTTTCAGCGCCAACGAGCTGTTTGAAGGCCCCGGTCACCTGGCGCTGGACATCGACCCCAAGCTGGCCTGGGCGCTGGAGCATCGCGAGGTGTTTCCGCTGGACTTGAATCGCGCCGAACCCACGTTGATTGCGCGCATCCCCGGTATCGGCTTGCGCACCACCCAGCGCCTGGTGGACCTGCGCCGCGAACGCAAGATCCGTTTTGAAGACCTGGCGCGCATGCGCTGCGTGCTGGCCAAGGCCAAGCCGTTTTTCATCACCAGCGACTACCACCCACAACAGGCCGACACCACCAGCGTGTTGTTGCGCGAGCAACTGCGCGACCGCCCGCAGCCTCAGCAAATGGGGCTGTGGGGATGATCAGCCTGGAATGCGACAACTTGTTCAGCATCTGGCGCGAACAGGCGCGCTGGCTGCTCAGCCATCAGGTCGACCCCAGTCAGGTGAGCTGGGGCGAGGCCGAGGTGGCGGACCTGTTTGCCACCGACGAGCCGATTCCTGAGCAGCTTGGGCCGTTCCAGGCGCGAATTCCCAAGGCGCTGTTGGCGCTGTTGGAATCGGCCGCCTGCTATCACGGCGATCAGCGTTGGAGCTTGCTCTACGAAGTGCTGTGGCGTGTCAGCCATGGCGACCGTACCGCCATGCTGGCGGGGGACAAGCTGGGCAGTGAGTTGCAACGGCGGATCAAGCAGGTCAGTCGCGAAGCTCACCACCTGCACGCATTTGTGCGGTTTATCGCGCTGCCCCCGGAGGCCGGGCCAGAGTTGCCGGAGTACGTGGCCTGGCATGAGCCGGCCCATGACATATTGAAATCAGCCAGTCAGCACTTTATCGGGCGCATGGGCCGCCATCGCTGGATGATCGCCACGCCGCTGGATGGGGTCTATTACGACGGTCAGCAGTTGATTCATCAACGTGAATGCCCTGAAGCCTGGCAGCAACTGGCGCAAAAGATCGAAGACCCTCACAGCGCCATGTGGCTGACCTACTACAGCCATATCTTCAACCCGGCGCGCTTGAACCCCAAGGTGATGGAAGGGCATTTACCCAGTCGATTCTGGAAGAACCTGCCGGAGGGCAAGTTGATTCCAGGGTTGATCAGCGAGGCGCGGACGGGCAAGCAGCGCGATGGGCAGGCAAAGCTGATTGGGACCAAGCCGGGCAAGCGGATTTCCAGCGGGCACGGTTAAAAATGCCAGAGAGGGCTGGTTCCCGATAGCGGTGTGTCAGTCACCGAATGCATCGCCAGACACGCCCTTATCGGGAGCAAGCTCCCTCCCACTGTTGATTTCGTGGGCGCTGGCTTGCCGGCGATAGCCGTGTATCAGTGCCAACTGCACTAACAGATAGATCGCTATCGCAGGCAAGCCAGCTCCCACATTAGTATGGCGGTGCTAATGAAATCTGTTTTCAGCCAGGAGCAATCATGTCTACCGCCGTTCGTCTCGCCCAGGCAGCCGATGCCGAGGGGATCAGCCAGGTCATCCTGGCGGCCTTACACAGCAGCAATGCGCGGGATTACCCGGCGGATGTGATCGCTCGCGTGGCGAGCAATTTTACCCCTGACGCCGTGCTGGCCTTGCTCCAGCGTCGGGTTGTGCTGGTGGCGGTGCAGGGGCAGGTGATCGTCGCCACTGCGGCGCTGGATGCCAATGTGGTGCGCTCGGTATTCGTCAACCCGGCATTGCAGGGGCAGGGCATTGGCCGGTTGCTGATGATTGAGATCGAACTGCGTGCGCGAGAGGCCGGTGTGACGGTCTTGAGCGTGCCGTCTTCGCTGACCGCCGAGCCGTTCTACACCAAGATGGGTTTCCACACCGTGCGCGACGTCTACCACGGTAACGAGCGCACGCTGGTGATGGAGAAAGCATTGTTATCCCGCCACCCCATCGGGCCGTATCGCGACCGTCAGCACCGTGCGCAAGTGGTGGCTTTGTGGCAGCAGGCGTTCGGGTACGACACCGCGCACAACCTGCCGACGTTGGCGATTGATAAGAAGCTGGCGGTCAACGATGGATTGTTTTTTGTGGCCACGGATAAAAAGGCTGTGATCGGCAGCATTCTCGCCGGTTACGACGGGCATCGTGGTTGGCTGTATTCGGTGGCGGTGCACAGCGATTATCGCCGGCAGGGCCTGGGGGCTTCGTTGGTGCGGTATGCCGAACAGGCGCTGACTGCACTGGGGTGCATGAAGATCAATTTGCAGATTACGGGCGGCAATGATGCGGTGGTGGGGTTTTATGAGGCGCTGGGGTATGGGGTGGAGCCGAGGATCAGTATGGGCAAGAAGGTCGCCGTGAATATTCCGCCGCAATCCTGAAAACACCGTAACGCAAATGTGGGAGCGGGCTTGCCCGCCATGGCGGTCTATCAGTCAACTTATTCAGTCACTGATAGACCACTATCGCAGGCAAGCCAGCTCCCACATGGGTTTTGTGGTGTTGCTGGCTTTTGGGCTTAGACCTTGACGATCCAGCCTTCTGGCGCCTCGACGTCGCCGGTTTGCACGCCGGTCAGCTCTTTGTAGAGCCGCTGGGTGATCGGGCCGACTTCGGTTTCGCTGTGGAACACGTGCAGCTTGCCGTTGTACTGGATGCCGCCGATCGGCGAGATCACGGCGGCTGTGCCGCAGGCACCGGCTTCCTTGAACTGATCCAGTTTGTCGATGAACACTTCGCCCTCAACCACTTTCAGGCCCAGGCGCGACTGGGCCAGCTCGATCAGCGACAGGCGGGTAATGCCTGGCAGCACCGAAGGCGACTTCGGCGTGATGAACTGGTTGTCGTGGGTAATCCCGAAGAAGTTGGCCGAGCCGACTTCTTCGATCTTCGAGTGGGTCATCGGGTCCAGGTAGATCGCATCGGCGAAACCGGATTTTTTCGCTTCGGCACCCGGCATCAGGCTGGCAGCGTAGTTGCCACCTACTTTGGCGGCGCCGGTGCCTTGTGGGGCGGCGCGGTCGAAAGTGGAGATTTGGAAGTTGTGCGGCACCAGGCCGCCTTTGAAGTAGGCACCGACCGGGATCGCGAAGACCGAGAAGATGAACTCCGGCGCGGTACGCACGCCGATGTTGTCACCGGTACCGATCACGAACGGGCGCAGGTACAGCGCGCCGCCGCTGCCGTACGGCGGGATGAACCGCTCGTTGGCCTTGACCACTTGTTTGCACGCTTCGATGAAGTCTTCGGTCGACACGTGCGGCATCAGCAGGCGTGCACAGCTGCGCTGCATGCGCGCGGCATTCTGGTCAGGGCGGAACAGGTTGATCGAACCGTCCTTGCAACGATAGGCCTTGAGGCCTTCAAAGCATTGCTGGCCATAGTGCAGGGCGGTGGAGCCCTCGCTGATGTGCAGCACGTTGTCGTCGGTCAGGGTGCCTTCTTGCCATTCGCCGTTTTTCCAGACCTGGAGAAACCGCTTGTCGGTCTTGATGTAGTCAAAACCCAGCTTGTCCCAATTGATGCTTTCGTTACCCATGACACCCTCTATCTCTGGTCAACCGCCTGGTCGAAGGCAGGCTTGTCGGTTTTTTTCTGGATGGGCGCAACAATACTGCATTATTGGCCGGTGTGGGAGCAGGTGGGTGGGCTGTTCAGCATGTGTGTGGGCTGATCCACCGTTATCGCAGGCAAGCCAGCTCCCACATTTGGAATGCATTCCCCTGTGGGAGCCGGGCTTGCCCGCGATAGCCTCACCGCGGATTTACAGGTGCAGCGCGTGGCCCAAGGCTCTTAAAGCCGCCTCTTGTACAGCTTCGCCGAGCGTCGGGTGAGCATGGATGGTGCCGGCCACATCTTCCAGACGCGCGCCCATTTCCAGGCTCAGGCCGAAGGCGGTGGACAGCTCGGAGACGCCCACGCCTACCGCTTGCCAGCCCACAATCAGGTGGTTGTCACGCCGCGCGACCACACGCACAAAGCCGGTTTTCGACTCCAGCGTCATCGCCCGGCCATTGGCCGCAAACGGGAAGCTCGACACGATGCAGTCCAGGCCCGCGGCCTTGGCTTCATCCGGGGTCTTGCCGACCACCACCAGTTCCGGGTCGGTAAAGCACACGGCCGGGATCGCCGCCGGGTTGAACTCGCGGGATTTACCGCTGATCAGTTCGGCCACCATCTCGCCCTGAGCCATGGCGCGGTGGGCCAGCATCGGCTCGCCGCTCAGGTCGCCGATCGCCCAGACATTGCGCATGCTGGTCTGGCAACGGCTGTCGATCCTGATTGCCGAACCGTTCATGTCCAGGTTCAGCGCTTCCAGGTTCCAGCCCTGGGTATTGGGTTTGCGGCCCACAGCCACCAGCACCTGATCGGTCTCCAGCGACAAGGTGTCGCCATTTGGATCGCGCACTTGCAGGCACTGGTTCTCAAAACCGGTGACGCTGTGCTTGAGGTACAGCTTCACGCCCAGTTGCTTGAGGGATTCGGCCACTGGCAATGTCAGCTCGGCGTCATAGGCAGGCAGGATATGTTCCTGCGCCTCGACCACACTGACCTCGGCGCCAAGCTTGCGGTAGGCAATGCCCAGCTCCAGACCGATATAGCCGCCACCCACCACAATCAGGCGCTTGGGCACATGCGTGGGCGCCAGGGCTTCGGTGGAGGAGATGATCGGCCCGCCAATCGGCAGCATCGGCAGGTTGACGCTCTTCGAGCCGGTGGCCAGCAGCAGGTGTTCGCAGTGGATACGCTGGTCACCGACGTCAATGGTCTTGCCGTCGACCACCTTGGCCCAGCCGTGAATCACCTGCACTTTGTGCTTTTTCAGCAGCGCGGCGACGCCCGTGGTCAGGCGATCGACAATGCCGTCTTTCCATTCCACGCTCTTGCGAATATCCAGCGTCGGCACGTCGACTTCGATGCCCAACTGCGAACCCTGGCTGTGGTGCACGGTTTGCTGAAATTGCTCAGCCACGTGAATCAAGGCTTTGGACGGAATGCAGCCGATGTTCAGGCAAGTGCCGCCCAACGCCTGGCCTTCGACCAGAATGGTCGGGATGCCCAACTGGCCCGCGCGAATCGCCGCCACGTAACCGCCAGGGCCGCCACCGATGATCAGCAGCGTGGTGTGTAATGTCTGAGACATGCCTTACTCCAAAAACAGGCTGGCGGGTTGTTCGAGCAGGCTGCGAATGGCCTGGATGAATTGCGCCGCGTCCATGCCGTCGACCACGCGGTGATCAAAGGAGCTGGAGAGGTTCATCATCTTGCGAATCACGATCTGGCCCTTGATCACCATCGGCCGCTCGACGATGCGGTTGACGCCGACGATGGCCACTTCCGGCAGGTTCAGCACCGGCGTGCTGACGATACCGCCCAGCGCGCCCAGGCTGGTCAGGGTGATCGTCGAACCCGACAGCTCGTCACGACTGGCCTTGCCATTGCGTGCGGCGGTGGCCAAACGCGCGATTTCCTCGGCATTGCCCCACAGGCTGCGCGCTTCGGCGTGACGTACCACTGGCACCATCAGGCCGACGTCGCTCTGGGTGGCGACGCCCACATGCACCGCGCCAAGGCGGGTGATGACTTGGGCTTCGTCGTCATACCGCGCGTTGATCTGCGGAAAATCGCGCAACGCCACGACCATGGCGCGCACGATAAACGGCAACAGGGTCAGCTTGCCGCGCGTGGCACCGTACTTCTCGTTGAGGTGCACGCGCAGCTCGTCGAGGGCGGTGACGTCGATTTCTTCCACGTAGCTGAAATGCGCGGCGCGCCGGGTGGCGTCTTGCATGCGCTGGGCAATCTTGCGGCGCATGCCGATCACCGGGATTTGTTCTTCGTCGGTGCGTTCGGCGTAGGGGTTGGCAACGGCTTTATTTTGCGCCGGACGCTGGAGCAAGAAAGCCTCCAAATCTTCGTGCAGAATCCGGCCCGCCGGACCAGAGCCCTGCACCAGGCGTAGCTGGATGCCAGCATCCAGGGCATGTTTGCGCACGGCAGGCGAGGCCAGTGGGCGTTCGTCAGCTTCACGGGCCACGTGTGCCTGAGCCGCAACCACGGGCGCGGGCTTGCTTGGCGCTGGCGCGGGTTTGGCTTCAGCAACCGGCGCAGGTGCGGGTGCAGGTGCAGCGTCAGCCGGTGCAGCCACCGCCGGTACATCCTTGGCGTTACCCGCGCCTTCCACTTCAATGCTGATCAAGATACTGCCCACGGCCATGACTTCACCCGGCTCGCCGCCGAGGGAAATCACCTTGCCGTGCACCGGCGAGGGAATGTCCACCATCGCCTTATCGGTCATCACATCCGCCAGCACCTGGTCTTCAACCACCAGGTCGCCGACCTTCACGTGCCATACCGACAGTTCAACTTCTGCGATGCCTTCGCCGATGTCCGGCATCTTGATAACGTGCGTGCCCATTCAGACCTCCATGACCCGTTTCAACGCCGCGCCCACGCGGGACGGCCCTGGGAAATACGCCCACTCCTGCGCGTGCGGGTAGGGGGTGTCCCAGCCGGTGACGCGTTCGATCGGCGCTTCCAGGTGATGGAAGCAATGCTCTTGCACCAGCGACACCAGCTCGGCACCAAAACCGCAGGTGCGGGTGGCTTCGTGCACCACCACGCAACGGCCGGTCTTTTTCACCGACTTGACGATGGTTTCCAAATCCAGCGGCCACAGGCTGCGCAGGTCGATAACCTCAGCGTCGATGCCGGTTTCTTCGGCGGCCACTTGCGACACATACACGGTGGTGCCGTAGGTCAGCACGGTGACGGCCGAGCCTGGACGCACGATGGCGGCCACGTCCAGTGGCACGGTGTAGTACCCGTCCGGGACCTGCGCTTGCGGGTGTTTCGACCACGGCGTTACCGGGCGGTCGTGGTGGCCGTCGAACGGGCCGTTGTACAGGCGTTTGGGCTCAAGGAAGATCACCGGGTCGTCGTTTTCGATCGAGGCAATCAGCAGGCCTTTGGCGTCATACGGGTTGGACGGCATCACCGTGCGCAGGCCGCAGACCTGGGTGAACACCGCTTCGATACTCTGGCTGTGGGTCTGGCCGCCGTAGATGCCGCCGCCGCAGGGCATGCGCATGGTCAGCGGCGCAGTGAACTGGCCGGCCGAGCGATAACGCAGGCGTGCAGCTTCGGAGATGATCTGGTCGGTCGCGGGGTAGACGTAGTCGGCGAACTGGATTTCTGCCACCGGGCGCAGCCCGTAGGCCCCCATGCCCACCGCGACGCCGACGATGCCGCTTTCGGAGATCGGCGCGTCGAATACCCGCGAGCTGCCGTACTTGTTCTGCAAGCCTTCGGTGCAACGGAACACACCGCCGAAGTAACCGACGTCCTGGCCGAACACCACCACGTTATCGTCACGCTCAAGCATCACATCCATGGCCGAGCGCAAGGCCTGGATCATGGTCATGGTGGTGGTGGTCATGGCGGTTTCCACTTCGATACTGTTGTTGTGATCGTTCATGGTCAGATCCCCAACGCTTGACGCTGGCGCTTCAAGTGCTCCGGCATCTCTTTATAAACGTCTTCGAACATGGTCGCGGCGCTTGGAATCTGGCCACCGGCCAGGGTGCCGTACTGTTCGGCTTCTTTTTGCGCCTTGACCACTTCGGCCTCAAGTTCGGCACTGACCGCCGCGTGCTCCTCTTCGGACCACTGGCCAATCTTGATCAGGTGCTGCTTGAGGCGGGCAATCGGGTCGCCCAGCGGGAAGTGGCTCCAGTCGTCGGCGGGACGGTATTTGGACGGATCATCGGAAGTCGAGTGCGGGCCGGCGCGGTAGGTAACCCACTCGATCAGCGTTGGCCCCAGGTTGCGGCGCGCACGCTCGGCCGCCCAGGCGGAGGCGGCGTACACCGCGATAAAGTCGTTGCCGTCCACGCGCAGGGAGGCGATACCGCAACCGACGCCGCGTCCGGCGAAGGTGGTGGCTTCACCGCCGGCGATGGCCTGGAAGGTGGAGATGGCCCACTGGTTGTTGACCACGTTGAGAATCACCGGCGCACGGTAGACGTGGGCAAAGGTGAGGGCGGTGTGGAAGTCGGATTCGGCGGTGGCGCCGTCGCCGATCCAGGCCGAGGCAATTTTGGTGTCGCCCTTGATCGCCGAGGCCATGCCCCAGCCCACACCTTGTACGAATTGGGTGGCGAGGTTGCCGGAAATAGTGAAAAAGCCTGCGTCCTTGACCGAGTACATGATGGGCAACTGGCGGCCCTTGAGCGGGTCGCGCTCGTTGGACAGCAGTTGGCAGATCAGGTCCACCAGCGGCACTTCGCGCGCCATCAGGATGCTTTGCTGGCGATAGGTGGGGAAGCACATGTCGTCGATGTTCAAGGCCAGGGCCTGAGCGCTGCCGATGGCTTCTTCGCCAAGGCTTTGCATGTAGAACGACATTTTTTTCTGGCGCTGGGCGACGACCATGCGGTTGTCGAAGATCCGCGTCTTGAGCATGGCGCGCATGCCTTTGCGCAGGATCTCGACGGGAACGCCTTCGGCCCACGGGCCAAGGGCCTGGCCCTGGTCGTCGAGCACGCGAATCAGGCCCTTGGCCAGGTCGGCGGTGTCGGCGGGTTCTACGTCGATGGCGGGTTTGCGCACCAGGCCGGCGTCGGTCAGACGCAGGTAGGTAAAGTCGGTCTTGCAGCCTGGGCGACCCGAGGGTTCGGGCACGTGCAGGCGCAGTGGTTCGTACTGCTGGGTCATGGCTTTCTACGCTCTATCTTGTGAATTTCTTGTAGTGGGCGCGCTAGCTGACAGTCCGTCTCCGGGTAGGAGAAATCTTGTCCTACAACAATCATAGGCGTGGCGTAGAAGAATATTTATCTCTGTTTCGTTGCGCTCGTGATCATTTGCGGATAAAAAAACTGCATAAACATAATAAACAGGTGATTTTGTCTCATGCGCAAACTGGACCGTACCGATATCGGCATTCTCAACGCCCTGCAGGAGAACGCGCGCATCACGAACGCCGACCTGGCCCGCTCGGTCAACCTGTCACCCACACCGTGTTTCAACCGGGTCAAGGCGATGGAAGAGTTGGGCCTGATTCGCGATCAGGTCACGCTGCTGGATGCCGATTTGCTTGGGCTGCACGTCAACGTGTTTATTCATGTGAGCCTGGAAAAGCAGAACGAGCTGGCGCTGCAGCAGTTCGAAGGCGCGATCTCGGACCGCCCGGAAGTGATGGAGTGTTACCTGATGGCCGGCGACCCGGACTACCTGATCCGCGTGCTGGTGCCGACGATCCAGTCGCTGGAGCGCTTCATGATGGACTTTCTGACCAAAGTGCCCGGCGTCGCGAATATCCGCTCAAGCTTTGCGCTCAAGCAAGTGCGCTACAAGACCGCGCTGCCTTTACCCGCCAATGGCATCAACCTCGGCACATAACCTCAGCCACGCCGCTGTAAAAGTGTGGGAGCTGGCTTGCCTGCGATAGCGGTGGGTCAGCTGACAAATGGGTGTCAGCAATACCGCCATCGCAGGCAAGCCAGCTCCCACAGGGGGTTCGCGTCCTTACAGTTGGTTGAGTGGGATCTTCAGATAAACCACCCCATTCTCTTCGGCCGGCGGCATATGCCCCGCCCGCACATTCACCTGGATCGCCGGCAGCAACAACGTCGGCATGCCCAACCCCGCATCACGTTTCGTACGCATCGCTACAAACGCCGCCTCATCCACCCCGTCATGCACATGAATATTGCCCGCGCGCTGCTCGGCCACCGTAGTCAGGCATTTCGCCTGCCGCCCCTCAGGCGGGTAGTCATGACAGACGTACAACTGGGTTTCAGGTGCAAATGCCAAGAGCTTGCGCATCGACCCATACAACTGCCGCGCATCGCCACCCGGGAAATCGCAGCGTGCCGTACCCACATCGGGCATGAACAGCGTGTCACCCACCAGAATCAAGCGGTCGTCGATCAAGTAGGCCATGTCCGCGGGGGTATGCCCGGGCACATGCAGCGCCTGCGCTTTCAGGTTGCCGATATGAAAGACTTCATCCGGCGCAAACAAATGGTCGAACTGCGAGCCATCGACGCGAAATTCCGGCTCCAGGTTGAACAGGTTCTTGAACACATCCTGGACCTTGCTGATCGACTGACCAATGGCGATCTTGCCGCCCAGCGTGCGGCGCAGGTACGGCGCGGCAGACAGGTGATCGGCATGCGCATGGGTTTCTAGCAGCCATTGCACCTGCAGGCCGTGCTCACGCACAAACGCGATGACTTTGTCGGCCTGGGCCGTGTCGGTGCGCCCGGACGCCGGGTCGTAATTGAGCACCGAGTCGACGATGGCACACGGGCCGCCGTCCGTTTCATGGATGACGTAGGTGAAGGTCGACGATGCCTCGTCCAGAAAAGCGTGAATCAACGCTGGCATGGCGGCTGTCCCTGTTGAGGAAGAAGAACGGTGAAGAAAAAAGTCGTTACAATCAGTTTACGTTTACACATAATGTTTTTAGCTTAAGTGACGTAAAGGACCCGAAGCAAATGGAATCTACTCTGAGTGAGGGCGAAGTCGCCCAGTTGCGCGCATCGGCGTCCAAGGCCTGCTCCTTGCTCAAGGCGTTGGCCAACGAGGACCGTTTGTTGATCCTGTGCCAGTTGACCCAGGGCGAGCGCAACGTGGGTGAACTGGAAGCGCTGACCGGCGTGCGCCAGCCCACGCTGTCTCAACAATTGGGCATCCTGCGTGACGAAGGGTTGGTCGCCACCCGTCGGGAAGGCAAATACATTTTCTACGGGCTGGCCAGCCATGAAGTGATTCAAGTGATGAAAACCCTGTCCGGGCTGTACTGCGGCGCGGTCATGAAAAGCTGGGCGTGACGCCATCCGGCAGCGACCCTTGTGTGCATGTAAAAGAAAGGCGATTGACCATGAATGACCAACACTGTGGCCCTACCATCAGTGGCGATATCGTAGTCATCGGCGGCGGTTCGGCGGGCATCGGCCTGCTGGCCAGCCTGCTCAAACGTGACCCGCACCTGAACATCACCCTGATCGAACCGAGCGAATTTCACTGCTACCAGCCGGCCTGGACCCTGGTGGGCGGCGGCGCCTACGACGTCAAAAAGACCCGGCGCTCACTCGCCGACGTACTGCCCAATGGCGTCACCTGGGTGCAGGCCGCGGTCACCGAACTGCTGCCCGAGGCGCAGACCCTGGTGCTCGACAGCGGCCAGCGCGTCACCTGGAACAACCTGATCGTGTGCCCCGGCCTGCGCCTGGCCTGGGAAAAGATCGAAGGCCTGCAAGACACCTTGGGCCAAAACGGCGTGACCTCCAATTACAGCTACGAGCACGCCGCCTACACCTGGCAACTGGTGCAGCAGCTCAAGGGCGGCAAGGCGATCTTTACCCAGCCGGCCATGCCGATCAAATGCGCGGGGGCGCCGCAAAAGGCGATGTACCTGTCCTGCGATCACTGGCTCAAACAAGGCCACCTGAAAAACATCGACGTCGAATTCGATCTCGCGGGCGCCGCGCTGTTTGGCGTCGCGACCTTTGTGCCGCCGTTGATGAAATACGTCGAAAAATACCGTGCGCGCCTGGCGTTCAACTCCAACCTGGTCAAGGTTGATGGCCCGGCACGCAAGGCCTGGTTCGAGGTAAAAGACGCGGCGGGCACGCTCACGGTTGAAGAGAAATCCTTCGACCTGTTGCACGTGGTCCCGCCGCAAGTCTCCCCGGACTTTATCCGCCAAAGCCCGCTGGCCGACGCCGCCGGCTGGTGTGAAGTGAACCCCCACAGCCTGCAACACCTGCGTTACCCACACGTCTTTGGCCTGGGCGATGTGTGCGGCACCACCAATGCCAAGACCGCTGCCGCTGTGCGCAAACAGATCGTGGTGGTCGCTGAAAACCTGCTGGCCCTGCGCAAACAGGCGCCGCTGCCGCTCAAGTACGACGGCTATGGTTCCTGCCCGCTGACGGTGGAGAAGGGCAAGGTGGTGCTGGCCGAGTTCGGCTACGGCGGCAAACTGCTGCCGACCTTCCCACTGGACCCGACCCGGGCGCGCCGTTCGATGTGGTTTCTCAAGGCCACGCTGCTGCCGTGGTTCTACTGGAACGGCATGCTCAAGGGCCGCGAGTGGCTGACCCGTCTGAGCAAGGTGGATTAAATGCTGCTGGCAAGCGTGTTGGGCATGTTGATGGGCCTGGTCATGGGCCTCACGGGCGCGGGCGGCGGCATCCTTGGGGTGCCGGCGCTGGTATTGGGGTTGGGCTTGACGATGACCCAGGCGGCGCCGGTGTCATTGCTCGCGGTGGGCGCGGCGGCGGCGGTCGGCGCAATCGACGGCTTGCGCCATGGTCTGGTGCGTTACCGCGCGGCCTTATTGATCGCCTTGCTCGGCGCAGTGTTTTCGCCCCTGGGTGTATTTTTCGCCCATCAACTGCCGGAGCCCGTGCTGATGGGGCTGTTCAGCGCATTGATGGTGCTGGTCGCCTGGCGCATGTTGCAGCGCGAAAAGGTCGAGGCCGGGCCCAGCGATCATGGCGCCGCATCGTGGGGCCAGAAGAACTGCATGCTTGATCAGCAGACAGGCCGCTTGGCCTGGACGGCCAAGTGCAGCGCCACGTTGGCCGCCCTCGGCGCGGTGACCGGTGCCGTGTCGGGTTTGCTCGGCGTGGGTGGCGGCTTTCTGATCGTGCCGGCGTTCAAGCAGCTCACCGATGTGCAAATGCGCGGCATCGTCGCCACCTCGTTGATGGTGATCAGCCTGATCTCGCTGATCGGCGTCGCGGGTGCGTTTCATGCTGGGGTGAGCATCGAGCCTGTGGGCTGGGTGTTTATCGGCGCGAGCATCGTCGGCATGCTGATTGGGCGGCGCCTGTGTTCGGTGATCAAGGCGCGCACCCTGCAAGTCGGCTTTGCCAGCCTGTGTGTGGTAGTGGCCGCCGGCATGCTGCTCAAGGCCGCGCTCTGACCTGAAGTTGAAACTGTCCAGAGACGCCACAATCCTGCGTGGCGAGCGGGCTTGCCCCGCGTTGGGCTGCGCAGCAGCCCCAGAAAGTCACCCCAGTTCTCAAAAAAATCGCGTCGTCAGCATCAAGGGCCGCTTCGCGCCCCTACGCGGGGCAAGCCCGCTCGCCACAACAAGCCTGCTTCCCACCGTTTTGAGCGTGCCCGTTCAAGCGTTCAATTGCTGCCCTGACATGGCAAGATGCACGTCTCTCAGGTTTACTACTCCCTGAGTAATGGATTCACCGACCTTGCACGTCGGCTTATCAAGGCCACCGAATGGACAAATACACCCCCCACACCTGGCAGCCCCACGAGCGACCGAGCCTGCCCGGCTCGCCGTCGACGCCGCTGCACTCCACGCCCAAGCGCTGGCTGTTTGCAATGGTCGGCGTGCTGGTGGCAATCACTGGTGGGCTGGGCAACGCGCTGGTGATCGCCAACCTGCAATACCTGCAAGGCGCCTTGGGCGCGACCACCGCTGAGATGGCCTGGCTGCCCGCCGCCTATGTGATGACCAACGTGTGCATGAACCTGCTGCTGGTGAAGTTTCGCCAGCAGTTCGGCCTGCGCGCGTTTACCGAAGTGTTTCTGGTGCTGTATGCGCTGGTCACCTTTGGCCACTTGTTCGTCAACGACCTCAGCTCCGCCATCGCGGTGCGGGCGGCTCACGGTATGGTGGGCGCGGCGCTGAGTTCGCTGGGTTTGTACTACATGATCCAGGCGTTCCCGGCCAAGTGGCGCATGAAAGCCCTGGTGCTCGGCCTGGGCACCGCACAGCTGGCACTGCCGCTGGCGCGGTTGTTTTCTGAAGACCTGCTGCAAATTGCCGAGTGGCGCGGGCTGTACCTGTTCGAACTGGGCATGGCGCTGATCTGCCTGGGTTGCGTCTTCCTGCTCAAACTGCCGCCGGGCGATCGCTTCAAGACCTTTGAAAAACTCGACTTCCTCACCTTCGGCATCCTCGCCACCGGCGTGGCGCTGCTGTGCGCGGTGCTGTCGCTGGGGCGTATCGACTGGTGGCTGGAAGCCCCGTGGATCGGCGTGGCGTCGGCCTGTTCCCTGGTGCTGATCATGGCCGGCCTGGCCATCGAGCATAACCGCACCAATCCGTTGCTGATGACCCGTTGGCTGGGCAGTGGGGTGATGATTCGCCTGGCCCTGGCCGTGGTATTGATTCGCATGGTGTTGTCGGAGCAATCCACTGGCGCCGTGGGCTTCATGCAAATGTTGAACATGAGCTACCAGCAGATGCACACGCTGTACGTGGTGATGTTGGCCGGGGCGATTGCCGGGCTGGTGGTCAGTGCGCTGACGATCAACCCGGCGCACTTGTTGATGCCCTTGATCATCTCCCTGGCGCTGATGGCCACCGGCTCGGTGATGGACAGCTTCTCAAGCAACCTGACCCGTCCACAGAACCTGTATATCAGCCAGTTCCTGCTAGGCTTTGGCGGCACCTTCTTTCTGGGGCCGACCATGGTACTGGGCACGCGCAACGTGCTGACCAACCCGCGCAACCTGGTGAGTTTTTCGGTGATGTTCGGCATCTGCCAGAACCTCGGCGGCCTGATAGGCGCAGCGTTGCTGGGCACTTTCCAGATCGTGCGCGAGAAGTATCACTCCAGCATGATCGTCGAACACCTGACCTTACTGGACCCGCGTGTGGCTGCGCGGGTGCAGAGCGGCGGTTCGGCGTATGGCGGTGTCATCGCCGACCCGCAATTGCGCAACCTGATGGGCATTCGCAGCCTGGCCACGGCGGCCACGCGTGAGGCGAATGTGATGGCCTACAACGATGTGTTCATGTTGATTGCGATCATCGCGATTCTCACCATGCTCTGGATCTTCATCCGCAGTCTGTGGCTGATGAGCACCACCAAGGCAGCAGCCCCTCCCGTTCAACCCAGCGGCGTTACTTCATGACCGAAACAACCACGACCACCACCAACGCCATCGCCTCCACCCCGGAAGGCACTGCTCCACCGGGAGCAACCGCAACTGAGCCACGCTCACTGCGGGTGCGCATCATCTCATCGTTGGGCTTTGCCGCGATTGCCATCGTCGGCGTGCTGATCGTGTTGTATGCCTGGCAATTGCCGCCCTTCAGCAGCGCCGTGGAGAGCACTGAAAACGCACTGGTGCGCGGCCAGGTGACGATTATCGGCCCGCAACTGAGCGGCTATGTGTATGAAGTGCCGGTGCAGGACTTCCAGTTCGTCAAGGCCGGCGACCTGCTGGTGCGCCTGGATGATCGCATCTACAAGCAGCGCCTCGACCAGGCGCTGGCGCAACTGGCGGTGCAGAAAGCCTCGTTGGCCAACGTGGTGCAGCAACGCAACAGCGCCGAAGCCACCATCAAGCTGCGCCAGGCCGCGCTGGTCGACAGCCAGGCCCAGGCGCGTAAAAGTACCGCTGACTTGCGCCGTAACGAGGAGCTGATCAGCGATGGCTCGGTGTCCAAGCGTGAACTGGACGTGACGCGCGCCGCCAACGCGCAGACCATCGCCGCCGTGGCCCAGGCCCAGGCCAGCCTGGAAATCGCCCGGCAGGACCTGCAAACCGTGATCGTCAACCGCGGTTCACTGGAGGCCGCCGTGGCCAGCGCCGACGCCGCAGTGGAGCTGGCGCGCATTGACCTGTCCAACACCCGCATCCTCGCGCCGCGTGACGGCCAGCTCGGGCAGATCGGCGTGCGCCTGGGCGCCTTCGTCAACTCCGGTGCGCAGTTGATGGCATTGGTGCCGCCCCAGCTGTGGGTGATCGCCAACATGAAAGAAACCCAGATGGACAATGTGCAGGTGGGCCAGCCGGTAACCTTCACGGTGGATGCGCTGAACCACCGCAAGTTTCACGGCACGGTGCAGCATATTTCCCCGGCGACCGGCTCGGAATTCAGCCTGTTGCAGGCGGACAACGCCACTGGCAACTTTGTGAAGATCGCCCAGCGCGTGCCGGTGCGGATCACCGTTGACCCGGGTCAGGCCGAGAGCGAGCGCCTGCGGCCGGGGTTATCGGTGGTGGTGAGTATCGACACGGCGGGGCGCCTGAAAAACACTCCGCCCTGACACAGCACAGATCACCCTGTGGACGCGGCCGCGCTCGCAAAAGCGCAGTGCCAGAAAAGCGCGTGGTTACCGACCCACCGCTTTCGCGAGCAAGCCCGCGTCCCCATGGGCACTGTATGTGAGGGTGAAATCGAGTTGGGTCGACTGGCCTTGCTCCAATAACCTCAGCCCCGGCCTGCCGGGCAGGTGATGCGCATTCACCGGATGGCTCACCGGCTCAATGCAAAAGAATGCCAACCCCGGCGGGCAATACAGCAGGAAGTAATCCGCCCCGGTCGCCCGGCATTCCAGGGTATAGCCCAACGCCGGCTGCTCGATCCGGCAATGCCCGTCCCACTGGCAGAACCCATTGTCCACCAGGCCTTCGGGCAGGGTGTTCAATGTACTGAAATCCCAGGCCTGCGGCACCGGCGCCAATCCTGTGGGCAGCTTTGAGGCATCGCTCATCCACACCTGCCCAGCCTTGGCCTGCAACCGCGTGCCCGGCGTACGCGGCAAGTAAGGGTGCAACCCCAAGCCATGCCACGCCGCCTGTTCGGCCAGATGCGTCACGCGCAACCCAATGCTCAGCTCACCGTCGCGCAAGGCAAAGCGCTGTTCGGCGCGATAAGCGAATGGTGTGTCGCACCGCAGCGCCAGCACCACTTCATCCGCCGCCTGACTGACCACGTGCCACGCCTGTTGCCAGGCCGAGCCGTGAATCGGCAACGGATCGGTCAGGCTGTTGGCTGTCAGCGCCAGCCAGCCGTCGGGGTTATCGAAACCGCCTTGGGCGATTCGGTTGGACCAGGGCGCCAACGGGTAGCACCCCAACTTGCCGGGTAAACCGGTATTTACCGCGTGCTCGTCACTGTGTCGCAACAACGGCTGCCCGGTGGCGCGCACTGTCCAATTGACGATGCTGCCACCCAGGGCCGGGGCCAGGGTGAGGTGGGTGAGTGGGTCGCTGAGCTCGATCAAGTCTGAAGGCATGGGTGTCCCGCCGCATGAATGAACCAACACAGAGGTGATTTGTGGACGCTGGCAAGCCTGCGCCCACAGTTGAACCTCGGCCTCGGAGAAAGGGTTACAGCACCAGGGCCGGCAGCCACAGCGACAGCGCCGGGATGTAGGTGACGGCCATCAGCACCAGAAACAGCACGCCATAAAACGGCAGCAGGGCCTTCACGGTTTTCTCGATGCTGACCTTGCCCACCGCCGCGCCGACAAACAGCACCGCGCCCACTGGCGGGGTAATCAGGCCGATGCCCAGGTTCACCAGCATGATCATGCCGAAGTGCACCGGGTCGACGCCGATGCCCAGAATCACCGGCAGCAGGATGGGCGTAAGGATGAGGATCAGCGGCGCCATGTCCATCACAGTGCCGAGCAACAACAGCATCATGTTGATGCACATCAGGATCACGTAGCGGTTGTCCGACAGGGTCAGGAACATCGTGGTGATCTTCGCCGGGATCTGCATCAGGGTCATGATGTAGCCGAAGCTGGCGGCGAAGGCGATCAGGATCATCACGATGGAGATGGTGCGCACCGTGCGGTGCATCAGCTTGGGCAGCTCGCGCCATTTGTAGTCGCGGTAAATGAACATGGTCACGAAAAACGCCCACAGCACGGCAATCGCGGCGGACTCGGTGGCGGTGAAAATGCCCGAGAGGATGCCGCCAAGAATGATCACCATCGCCATCAGGCCCCACAGCGCGTCGGCGCAGATTTTCAGCGCCTGCTTGAGCGGGATGACTTCACCTTTGGGGTAGTCGCGTTTCTTCGCGAAGATCAGGCACAGCACCATCAGGCACGCGCTCATCAGCAGGCCCGGGACCACGCCGGCCATGAACAGCGAAGCGATCGACACCGTGCCGCCGGCCGCCAGGGAATAGAGCACCGAGTTGTGGCTGGGCGGGGTCAGCAGCGCCTGCACCGAGCCGCTGATGGTCACTGCCGTGGCGAACTCCCTGGGGTATCCGCGCCGTTCCATTTCCGGAATCAGCACCGACCCGACCGAGGCGGTGTCTGCCACTGATGAGCCGGAAATGGCGCCGAAAAACGTCGAGGCCATGATGTTGACCAACGACAGGCCGCCGCGCACAAAGCCCACCAGCACGCCGGCAAACGCCACCAGCCGGCGCGACATGCCGCCTTCGGCCATGATCGCCCCGGCGAGCACGAAGAACGGAATCGCCATCAGCGAAAACTTGTTCACCCCGCCGGCCACCTGAATCATCAAGGCCTGGAACGGAATGTCGATCCACCACGCGCCGATCAGCGCCGACAGCCCCAGGGCGTAAGCGACCGGCATGCCGATCAGGATCAACGCGATAAAGCTGCCCAACAGAATCAATGCGTCCATGTCAGGCAGCCCCTTCGCTTTCTTCAACCAGGTCAAAGCGCACCACGCGTCGGTGGCTCTGGTCGCCGAGCAGGAGTTTCTCCAGCACGAACACCAGAGTCAGCAAGCCGCCAATCGGGATCGGCATATAGGTGATGCCCACGCGCAGCGTGGGGATGGCGCTCATGAACTGGTTCCAGGTGGACAGGCATAACTTGCTGCCCCAAATGGTCATGAACAGGCAGATGGTCGCCATCAACAGTTGCGAGACGATGCCGACGAGTTGGCGTTGGCGCGGCGGCAGGCGGTCGGTGATCATGGCCACCGACATATGCGCCCCGGCGCGGTAGCTGGCGGCGGCGCCGATAAAGGTAAACACCAGCATCAGCAGGATGGCGCTGGGCTCTGGCCAGCTTGCGCCTGTGCCGAGAATGTAGCGGGCGAAAATGCCCCAGGGGATGATCAGCGCGACGCCTAATACCGAGAGGCCGGCGACCCAGATGCAGGTCATGTAGAGGCGGTCGTTGAAGCGCAGCAGTCGATTCTTCATGGCGTTCACCGTAACCGGGCACGTCAGTGCGGACCGCGCCGGGCCTAGCTAAGAGGAGGAGGGGGCTTACTCGACGGCGTCGATGCGCTCGATGATGTCGGCGTAAGCTGCGCCGTACTTCGCGCGAACGGGCGCGGTGGCCTCATAGAAGGGCTTTTTGTCGACGGTGATGAACTCGACGCCGGCGGCCTTGAGCTTGGTTTCGCTGCTGGCGGACTTGGCGTCCCACAGCACGCGCTCATCGGCCTGGGCAACCTTGGCGGCGTTTTTCACCATGTCCTGTTGCGCGGGGGTGAGTTTGTTCCAGGTGATTTTCGACATCACGATGGGTTCGGGCAGGATCAGGTGTTCGGTGAGGGTGTAGAACTTGGCGTTCTGGAAGTGGTTGTGCTCCAGCAGGGTTGGCGGGTTGTTTTCCGCGCCGTCAATCACGCCGGTCTGCAATGCGCTGAAAATCTCGCCGGTGTCCATGGCAATGCCGTTGGCGCCCATTTCATTGAAGGCGTCGATAAACAGCGGGTTGCCTTGCACGCGAATCTTCATGCCCTTGAGGTCTGCGATCGAACGCACCGGTTTCTTGGTGTAGATATTGCGCGTGCCGCCGTCCATCCAGGCCAAGGCTACCAGGCCGAATTCGGAGTCGGTGATCTTGGCGAGGATCTCGTCGCCGATCGGGCCATCAATGACCTTACGCATGTGCGCCTGGTCGCGGAACACGAACGGCAGGTTGAACACGTTCACGTCCGGCACCACCGGGCCGACGATGCCGAGGCTGACCCGGGTCATCTGGATCGCGCCGACCTGGGCCTGTTCGACGACTTCTTTTTCAGAGCCCAGGACGCCGCCTGGGAAGTACTTGAAGGTCAGTTCGCCGTTGCTTTGCTGGGTCAGGGCTTTGCCCATGTTCTCTTCAGCGACGACGGTGGGGTAGCCGGCGGGATGGATGTCGGCGAACTTGATTTCCAGCGCGTGGGCGGCGCTGCTGAGGGCAACGAGTGTGGCGGCGAGCAAGGTGCGTTTGAAGTCCATGGAATGTCACTCCTGTGTTGTTATTTTTGTATTCAAGGCACAGCAATGCAGCTAGAGGGTGAAGCGCGGTTCGGGCAGTCCTTGGACGCCGGGGTTGAGGGCGAATACGCCGCCGGACAGCGACTGTTCACTCTGGTCATCACGGATCGAGGTGACAAACAAGGTGTCCAGGCGGCTGCCGCCAAAGGCGCACATGGTGGGTTTTTTCACCGGCACGGCGAGGGAACGGTCCAGGCGACCGTCGGGGGTAAAGCGATGAATCAGCCCCGCGTCGTTGGCGCAGATCCAGTAGCAGCCGTCGGCGTCGACGGCCGCGCCGTCGGGGCGACCGAGAAACTGCTGCATGTCGACAAACACGCGACGATTGGAGGGCGTGCCGGTCTCGGTGTCGTAATCGAAGGCCCAGATCTGCTGCACCAGCGGGTGTGAGTCCGAGGCATACATCGTGCGGCCGTCCGGGCTGAACGCCAGGCCGTTGAGGGTGATAAAGCCGTCCAACTGGGCATGCGGCGCGGCGCCGCAGGCGTAACGGTAGAGCGTGCCCTGGGGCGCATTCAGGCCCATGTTCAACACCATGCTGCCGGCCCAGAAGCGACCCTGGCGGTCACAGCGGCCGTCGTTGAGGCGCATGTCGGGGCGCGGGTGCTCGACACTCGCCAGCGCGGTGGTGTCCAGGCTGCCGTCATTGTGTGGCGTGAGTTGGAAAAACCCGGTTTCCATGCCGGCGACCCAGTTGCCCGCCGTGGTGCGCGCAATGCAGGCGAGCATCTGCGGGGCTTTCCAGGCGGCACTGTGGCCGCTGGCAGCGCTCCAGCGCTGCAGGCCGCCGTTGGGGATGTCCACCCAGTACAGCGCGTTTTCCTCAGGCACCCACACCGGGCATTCGCCCACGGCATTGCGGGCGTCAACAATCAGTTCAGCAGTCATGGCAACTCATTCCCTTGGGTGTGCAGTCAGTCACCGAACGGCCCCGCCGCGCAGAAGGCGCCGCCCTGATAGACCTTGGCCGGGTCATCGGCGGCGACTGGTGGCTGGGTTTCGACTTGCGCGCGGAACACTTCGGAGCTGTCCTTGGGGGTGAAACCCAAGTGTGCGGCGTAGCGGTTGTCCCACCAGGTATCGAGGTTATCCGACATGCCGTAGACCACCGTGTGACCGACGTTCGGCGTGTACAGTGCGCGTTCGAGCAACTGAGTGAGGTCATCGAAGCTCAGCCAGGTGTGCATCATCCGGCGGTTTTGTGGTTCGGGGAACGAGGAGCCGATGCGGATGCTCACGGTCTCGATGCCGTAGCGGTCGAAGTAGAAACTTGCCATGTCTTCGCCATAGGACTTGGACAAACCGTAGTAACTGTCCGGACGGCGAGGCGAGCGGGCGTCAAGGGTTTCGCCTTGCTTGTAGAAGCCGATCACGTGGTTGGAGCTGGCGAAGATCACACGCTTCACACCGTGGCGGCGAGCGGCTTCGTAGATGTGGAACACGCCGCTGATATTGGCGCCGAGGACTTCTTCGAACGAGCGCTCCACTGAAACGCCCCCGAAGTGCAGGATGGCGTCGACGCCTTCCACCAGGTGGTGCACGGCTTGTTTATCGGCAAGGTCGCAGGGTTGCACTTCTTCGGATGCGTCGGCCGCCGGCGCCATGTTGGCGATGTCCGACAGGCGCAGGACTTGGGCGTAAGGGCGCAGGCGTTCGCGCAAGACTTTGCCCAGGCCGCCGGCAGCACCGGTGAGCAACAGGCGGTTGAATGGAACAGGCGTGGTGGTAGAGGTGGTCATGAGGGTTCCATTGTTGTTGTAGGTTGTCGTATGACTTGCCAAAAGTATCGTTAGGTCGTCCCTGGCTTGTCAACGCCCTTGCTGACGAGTGCGATCAAACGTGGGAACTGGCTTGCCTGCGATAGCAGTCTGTCAGTTGACAGATGTTTTGCTGATACACCGCTATCGCAGGCAAGCCAGCTCCCACATTCATCGCCTTACAGCAGCGAAATCGGATAGCTGATAAAAATCCGATTCTCATCGAATTCATTGTTGCTGAAGTCCCGACGCAGGGTCGAGTTCCTCCACCGCACGTTCAAGTCCCTCAGTGCGCCGCTCTGCACGGTGTAGGCCAGTTCCGATTCGCGCCCCCATTCCTTGCCGTCGGTGATCGCCCCGGTGTGCACATTACTGCCGCTGATATAGCGGTTCATCATGGTCAGCCCCGGAATGCCGAGCACCACAAAGTTGAAGTCATGGCGCACCTGCCAGGATTTTTCCTTGGCGTTATCGTAGCTGGCGTTGTAACTGTCGTTGGCGAGCGTGCCGCCGCTGGTGCCGTTGACCCGCATCCACAGGCTGTCAC
This sequence comes from Pseudomonas sp. TREG-RG-20F-10-E-6-01, assembly GCF_022662455.1. Classification (NCBI taxonomy): domain Bacteria; kingdom Pseudomonadati; phylum Pseudomonadota; class Gammaproteobacteria; order Pseudomonadales; family Pseudomonadaceae; genus Pseudomonas; species Pseudomonas sp. TREG-RG-20F-10-E-6-01. Next base: position 136,167 of record NZ_JAKNQP010000006.1, read on the forward strand.
CGGTGAGTTTTTGCAGGCCGACATAAAACGTGTTGCCGTTGTAGCGCGCCGAGAGCAGGGCGGACACGGTCTTGTTGTCGAGGTCGCCGGCCAGGGCGCTGCCGTCTTCCTTGCCGGTGAAATAACCGAGGTTGGCGCCCAGGGTCCAGTTGCCTACCGGCTGGCTGTGGGTCAGGTTGAAATACTGCTGCTGGTAGATATCTGCCAGCTCGGCATACCAGACGCCCACCTGGGTGCGCTTGTCGTTGAAGCTGTACTCGCCGCCGCCAAAGTTGAAACGGTCGGAGGTGAACGCGGCCTTACCGTTCATGAACATGTCTTCCATGCTCGCGTCATTACGGGGGCTGTTACCGCGAAACTGCCCGCCGTAGAGCGTCAAGCCGGCAATTTCATTGGACGTGACCTGACCGCCGCGAAAGGTCTGGGGCAGCGAGCGGCCGTCGTCCGAACGCAGGATCGGCAGCACCGGCATCCATTCGCCGACTTTCAGTTCGGTCTTCGACAGTTTGGTTTTCAGGGCCACGCCCAGACGGCCGAAATTGTCAGCCGGCCGGCCGTCGCTGTGGATCGGCAGCAACTGAGTGCCCCCCGTGCCTTTGCCGCCATCGAGCTTTTGCGAATACAGGCCCAGCACGTCGAGCCCAAAGCCCACGGTGCCCTGGGTGAAGCCGGATTTGGCATCGAGGATGAAGTTTTGCGTCCATTCCTCGGCCTTGGCTTGCGGGTAAGTGGGGTTGGTGAAGTTGCGGTTGAAGTAGGCGTTGCGCAGGTTCAGCGAGGCTTTGGCGTCTTCGAGAAAACCATCGGCATGTGCGCTGAGGGGCAGGGTGAACGCCAGGCTGCCGAGACCGATAAGGCCGATACGCGAGGAGGAATTGCGGGCGAATTGACTCACAGAGAAGCTCCCTTTTTCTTTTGTTGTTTTTATTATTTGTTATACGTCGTCGTACAACATTGGGCGGAATATTTACGGGGTTTCCGTGGGGTGTCAAGCGGAAGTTGTACGATGACGTCGCGTGTGCCGATCAAAAGCGGGCACGGTCAATGTGGGCGCTGGCTTGCCTTCGATGCAAACGCCTCGGTGTATCAGGTACCCCGAGTGGATGCCACCGCAGGCAAGCCAGCGCCCACAGGGATTGCATTTCAAAAGCGATGTTCAGTTGGCCATGACCATCGGCGGCAGTGTGCCCAGCAGCGAAACGGCGGCTACAGCTGAAACACCCAGTAACCATTCCAGCATGACGCTGGCCTTCAAACTGCCCTGGCGTTCTTCGCAGCGCTCAATGCGCAACCGGTTCAGCAACGCCAGCGCCAACATGCCCAGCACCAGCAGCACTTTGATCAACAGAATCAGCGCGAACCCGTTGAACAGCGGTGTGGGCCACAGTTGCCCGGTCAGTGCGCGCACGTTGATCAAGCCCGTCACCAGCAACCCGGCGACCAGGCCATAACCCATGCCGCTGAAGCGTTTGAGGATCGGCTCCAGCGCATAGCCCTGCGGCTGCCTGAAGATCAGCACCAGCACGAGCAGCCCACCGAGCCAGGCGCCGACGCACACCAGGTGCACCACCTGGTTGAGGATCAGCAATTGCCCGCTCAAGCCATTGAGCATGGCGCCATGGCCGACCGGCGCCAGCGTTGCCAACAGCAGCGCAGTCAATGGCAGGCGCAGGGCCGGCCAGGGTTTGATCAGCGCGATCACCAGTAACAGGTTCAGCAACAGATGCCAGACCCACACCTGGCCGAAAAAGGTCTTGCCCAGCACCAACTGCACGGTGGCCGGTTGCAAGGCCGCGTCCCAGCTGCCGGCCATGCTGGCGGTGATCAGCAGCAGCCAGGCCACGCCAGAGCCCAGCCCCAGCCAGGCCAGCGCGCGGGTGATGCGCAGCAGTTGCCGGTCCAGCGCCGGCTGCGGTTCAGCGCCCAACAGCCAGGGCCTGAACACACAGGCCCCGAACATCAACAGCACGACGATGAAATGCAGGAAGCGGCACAGCACCAGCAGGGTCGCCATGGGTTATTGGCCGACCTTGAAGCTGTAACTGCCTTCACTCTTGTGGGTGTCCACGGACACGGCGTGCCATTCCACTTTGTAGGTGCCGGCGGCCAGCGGTGCCGCCGGCGTGACCACCAGGACTTTCTTGTCGGCGTCCGGGGTTTCCAGGCCTTTGATCGCGACTTCGGTGCCGTCCTTGCTCAGGGACACTTTGGTGAACGTCGCTTCGACGCCTTCGGTGAAGGTCAGGCGCAGGTCAGCGGGCGCGGCGACGGAGCTGTCAGCCGCCGGTGTCGAACTCTCGAGGTGGGCATGGGCAAAGGCCGCCGAGGCGCCCAGCAAGGAGGCGAGCAGGGCGACGGTGGTCAGGGTTTTCTTGATCAACATTGTTCAATACCTTCAGGTTTAAAGAGTCGGTAAGGCCATGTGCAGCAAGGGAAAGGGTTTGCCTTCGCCATCCAGCGGCGAGCGCGCGACCTGGATGAAACCATAGTGGAGGTAGAAGCCCACGGCCTGCGGGTTTTGTTCGTTTACATCCACCGTCAGCGTGTCGTGGCGCGCGCGGGCGTGGTCGAGCAATTGGCGGCCGATACCCTGGCCACGGCGATCGGGGTCGATAAACAGCATTTCTACATTGTGCCCGCCGGTGCCGATAAAACCGGCGATGCCGTTCTGGTCTTCATAGACCCAAACGTCGAGGGCCGGCATCGGCAGGTAAGCGTCGCGTACCAGCGGCAGTAAACGCTGGATGTCATCCTCGGGGAGGAAGTCATGGGTGGCCCGCACCGAGCGTTCCCACAGTGCTCCCAGCACAGGGTCGTCGGCGGCCACGCGAGGTCGGATAGTCATGGCAATGATCCTTCATGGGGATCGCGATCCTAACCAATCCGTTTTGCAGGGGAAAGGTTCGCGTAAGAAGTTTCATTATGCCTTGTCGCCGCGATCTAGAGCCGATGGTAGTCTTGAGGCCATGTTGTTGTCGGGGAGCCCTTATGGGCAATCACAAGATCGGAATTCGGCGGGTCAACGTCGAAAAAATCCTGCTGGCGGCGGAGAAAATCTTCGCTGAAAAAGGCTACGGCAGCACCGCCATGGCTGACATCGCTGAAGAAGTGCAACTGCCACGCTCCAACCTGCATTACTACTTCACCACCAAAAGCGAACTGTACAGCGCGGTGCTGTTCGACCTGCTGGAGGTGTGGAAGCAGGATGCCCTGAGCTTTGAAACCTTCGATGACCCGCGGGTGGTGCTCAGCAGCTACATCCGCGCCAAGATGCAGCGCTCGCGTACGCGGCCGTATGGCTCGAAAGTCTGGGCCAACGAAATTATCCACGGCGCGCCGACGCTCGGTGAGGCGCTGGACGAAAGCCTGTACGACTGGGCCAAGATGAAAGAAGCGAAAATTCGCCAGTGGGTGGAGGACAAACGCATCCTGCCGGTGGAACCGTCGAGCCTGCTGTACATGATCTGGGCATCGACCCAGCACTATGCCGACTTTGACCACCAGGTGAAGATTCTGAATGATCACCAGCCGTTGTCGGACATGCAGTTCGAGAAGGCGATTCAGACGGTGACCGCGGTGATATTGCGCGGGATTGGGTTGGAGCCTTAAGCCTTGTGCGAAGGCTGAAGGCCCTATCGCAGGCAAGCCAGCTCCCACAGTTGACCGCATTTTGCCTGAAGGAATGCAGTGGGCTGTAAGGCGGTCCAGTTGGGTTGGAGCCTTGAGCTTGTGTGAAGGCTGATGGCCCTATCGCAGGCAAGCCAGCTCCCACAGTTGAATATGTTCACCGATCAAATGTGGGAGCTGGCTTGCCTGCGATAGCGGTTTAAAGGACTACACAGCCTCCCGATACGGATTACGTGGGTCCTGCGTCCAATTCAAAAACGGCTTGCCCGTGTCCATCGGCACCATCTCGATGCAATCGGCCACCGGGCAGGTGATCTGGCACAGATTGCAGCCCACGCACTCATCATCGATCACCTCGTATTTATGCGTGCCATCCACTTGCTTCAAGCTCGCGATAGCCTGGTGCGACGTGTCCTCACAGGCAATGTGGCAACGCCCACAGCCAATGCAGGCTTCCTGGTCAATCTTGGCGATCACCTGATAATTGATATCCAGGTACTTCCAATCGGTGGTATTGCCCACCGCGCGCCCGGAAAATTCCTGCAGGCTTTTGTAGCCTTGGCTGTCCATCCACCGCGACAGCCCGTCCTTCATCTCTTCCACAATCCGAAACCCATGCAACATGGCCGCCGTGCACACCTGCACCGCGCCGCAACCCAGCGCGACGAATTCCGCCGCGTCGCGCCAGTTGCCGATGCCGCCAATCCCGCAAATCGGCAGGCCTTGGGTCTGCGGGTCGCGGGCGATTTCCGCGACCATGTTCAACGCGATCGGCTTGACGGCCGAGCCGCAATACCCGCCATGGGTACTTTGGGTGCCGACCACCGGCAGGGCGACCATGCGCTCAAGGTCGACACTGGTGATGGAGTTGATGGTATTGATCAGCGACACCGCGTCCGCACCGCCGCGATACGCCGCACGCGCCGCCACGCGGATGTCGGTGATATTTGGCGTGAGCTTGACGATCACCGGCAGCGAGCAATACGTCTTGCACCAGCGCGTCACCTGTTCCACGTACTCCGGCACCTGGCCGACCGCTGCGCCCATGCCTCGCTCGGGCATGCCGTGGGGGCAACCGAAGTTCAGCTCGATGCCGTCGCAGCCCGTGGCTTCCACCAGCGGCAGGATGTTTTTCCAGGATTCTTCAACACAGGGCACCATCAGCGACACAATCAGCGCGCGGTCCGGCCAGTCCTTTTTCACCTGGGTGATTTCGCGCAGGTTGATCTCCAGCGAGCGGTCGGTGATCAACTCGATATTGTTGATGCCCAATACTTCACGGTTGGCGCCGTAGTGCGCGGAATAGCGTGACGACACGTTGACCGCCGCCGGGTCTTCACCGAGGGTTTTCCAGACCACGCCGCCCCAGCCGGCTTCAAAGGCGCGGACCACGTTGTAGGCCTTGTCGGTGGGCGGTGCGGAGGCCAGCCAGAACGGGTTGGGGGCTTTGATACCGGCGAACACAATCGAGAGATCGGCCATTACGCAGCCTCCACATTCAGCATGAGTTGGGCGTGCATGGCTTCAGCCGCCAGCTTGCCGTGTTGTACCGCCTGCACGGTGAGGTCCTGGCCCAGGCTGACGCAATCGCCGCCGGCGTACACCCCGGGAATGCTGGTGCGCAGGTGTTCGTCAACAAAGATGCGTTCGCCCACGCGGTGCAGTTGCTGGGCCAGCGGATCGTGCAATGCCTCATTGTCGAAGCCCTGACCGATGGCTTTGAAAATCGCATCGGCAGCCAGTTCAAAGGTCTCGCCGGTAGGGTGCAGGCGGCCGTTGTCCATACGTGTGCGAGCGAAGCGCATGCCGCGCACGTGGCCTTGATCATCCAGCAACACTTCTTCGGGTTGGGCCCAGGTCAGCAGGCGCACCTGATTGGCCTTGGCGATGTCCTGCTCATGGTGGGTGGCGCCCATGTCCGCCAAGCCACGCCGGTACACCAGGTTCACATCGCGGGCGCCGAGGCGGGCCATTTGCACGGCCATGTCGATGGCGGTGTTGCCCGCGCCAAGCACGATGCAGCGGTCGGCCAGCGGCAGTTGGCTAAGGTCGTCGGCCTGGCGCAGTTCGCGGATGTAGTCGGTGGCGGCAAGCAGGCCCGGAGCGTCCTCGTGTGGCAGGCCGAGCTGTTTGCTGGCGGCGAGGCCGAGGCCAAGAAACACGGAGTCGAATTGCTGGTGCAGTTCGCTCAAGGTCAGGTTGTCACCCAGGCGCTGGCCGTGGCGGATTTCGATGCCGCCAATCTCGAGCAGGAAATCCAGCTCCTTCTGGGCAAAGTCATCCACCAGTTTGTACTTGGCGATCCCGTATTCATTCAGGCCGCCGGCCTTTTCTCGCGCTTCGAAAATCACCACATCATGGCCGTGCAGGGCGGCGCGATGGGCACAGGCCAACCCCGCAGGCCCGGCGCCGACCACGGCGATGCGCTTGCCGGTCGGTGCGGCGCGCTGGAAGGGGTGTTCGCTGAAGTGCGCGTTGTCGATGGCGTAGCGTTGCAACAGGCCGATCAGCACCGGCGCGCATTCTTCGGCGTTGTTACGCACGCAGGCTTGCTGGCACAGAATTTCGGTGGGGCAAACCCGTGCGCAGCTGCCGCCGAGGATGTTGGCCGAAAGAATCTTCTGCGCGGCGCCCTGGACGTTTTCAGTGTGGATATTGCGGATGAACGACGGGATGTCGATCTCGCTGGGGCACGCATTTACGCACGGCGCGTCGTAGCAATACAGGCAGCGCGAGGCTTCAAGTGCAGCCTGGCGGGCATTGAGGGGCGGCGCCAGGTCGGTGAAATGGCTGGCGAGTGTCGGCCCATCTTCATGGGGATGGGGGAGGTGGGTCAGGGTCTGGATCACTGTATTGGCCTCACGGTTTTTTGCCTCTGGCGGGCATTGATTTTTTTGTCGCTTGGACTGGCCTCATCGCAGGCAAGCCAGCTCCCACAGTTGAATTGTGTGAACCCGATCAAATGTGGGAGCGGGCTTGCCCGCGATTGGCGGTATCAGCGTTTCACAGCTACAGGCCTGGAATGCTCCGCCCGCTTGCTCAACTGCTCAAACACCGACGGATACGCCGGGCGTTCTACATACCGCCCGGCACCGCGTTCGGCGCGCAGGTCGCCATCGGCCCAGACCAGCTTGCCCTGGCTGATGGTGTGGCTCGGCACGCCGCGTACGGTCTTGCCTTCGAAGATGTTGAAATCGACTTTCTGATGGTGGGTCTTCGCCGAAATCGTGCGCGTACCCGCCGGGTCCCACAGCACCAGATCCGCATCGGCACCCACGCGAATCGCACCTTTGCGTGGGTAAAGATTGAAGATCTTCGCGGTGTTGGTGGAGGTCAGCGCGACAAACTCCTGCATCGACAGACGCCCAGTGTTGACGCCTTCGTGCCACAGCAACGCCATGCGGTCTTCGATACCGGCAGTGCCGTTGGGGATTTTGCTGAAATCGTCACGGCCGGCGGCTTTTTGCTCGGCGCAGAAGCAGCAATGGTCGGTGGCGGTGGTGTGCAGGTTGCCCGATTGCAGACCATGCCACAGCGCCTCTTGATGCCCGCGCGGGCGGAAGGGCGGGCTCATCACGTAGCCGGCGGCGGTTTGCCAGTCAGGGTGTTGGTAAACGCTGTCGTCGAGCAGCAGGTGGCCGGCGAGCACTTCGCCGTACACCGCCTGGCCCTTGCCACGGGCGTAGGTGATTTCATCCAGCGCCTCCTTGGTCGATACGTGCACCAGGTACAGCGGCGTGCCGATGGTTTCGGCGATACGAATCGCCCGGCTGGCGGCCTCGCCTTCGACCTGGGACGGGCGCGACAGCGGGTGCGCTTCCGGCCCGGTGATGCCCTGGGCCATCAGCTTGCGTTGCAGGTGATACACCAGCTCACCGTTTTCTGCGTGCACCGTCGGCACTGCGCCGAGTTCCAGGCAGCGCTCGAAGCTGGCGACCAGGGTGTCATCAGCCGCCATGATCGCGTTCTTGTAGGCCATGAAATGCTTGAAGCTGTTGATGCCGTGGTGGCTGACCAGCTCGGCCATTTCCTCGCGCACCTGCTCGCTCCACCAAGTGATCGCCACGTGAAAGCCGTAGTCGGAGGCAGACTTTTGCGCCCAGCCGCGCCACTGGTGGAAAGCTTCCATCAAGGATTGCTGCGGGTTGGGAATCACAAAGTCGATGATCGAGGTGGTGCCGCCCGCCAGACCTGCCGCGGTGCCACTGAAAAAGTCTTCACTGGCCACGGTGCCCATGAAGGGCAATTGCATGTGCGTATGCGGATCGATGCCGCCGGGCATCAAGTATTGGCCACTGCCATCGAGTGTTTCAGTGCCGGCGGGAATATCCAGATCCGTGCCAATAGCGCGAATTAGACCGCCTGCGCAAAACACATCGGCGCGGTAACTTTCATCATGGGTAATAACGGTGGCGCCACGGATCAACAGCGACATGTCGAGTTCCTCACAGGCTTGACCGGCTTGTGCCAGTTCTAAGTGTTGTAATGCTGCTTGCCGATGATCAATTAAATCCTGTCATCGGTGACAGGAATAGAAACTAGCCCGAGTTTTTCGAATGAGCAAGAAGATTTTTTATAAGCTTATATCGCGTTTAACTAATTGATTTATAAAGATAAAAATATAAATTCACCAAAATGTGGCGGCCGTTCACCATTTTGACGCACTTGACAGGTTCTTAATGTGAGCAACATTTCTTATTGCAAATCAGACGCTTGAGACATGCCCCTTGACGGCGACAGGAAATAAAAATAATTGTGTTGCACCAGATTGAGTCCTGACAGTTCGGCAACTTCGCATTATTTAGCCTGAGTGATGCGGCAAGTTCCGAGGGCGCAATCGGAAAGCTGATTAACATCAGCACGTTATATAAGCGGTGCGGGTTCAAGGTGGCAGGTCGGCACGGTTATTGAGTGCAGTGGCGGCTGGCCGGACCCGTGATGTCATGTTGTTTACGAGGTACTCCGGCCACCCTGCGCTCAGCGTTGGGTGAGCAACAATAATTCGAAAAAACCGTGGAGCGGCCATGCAACAGAACAGATCGCAAGTCATTGAACGCAACGGCCTGTACGAACTCGACGCCGGCGCCGACGTCCTCGACAGCCCCCGCTACAACCACGACATGGCACCGACCAAGGTGCACGAACGCACCTGGAACAAGTGGCACATCACCGCGCTGTGGGTCGGCATGTCGATCTGCGTGCCCACTTACACGCTCGGCGGGGTGCTCACCGCCTACTTCGGCTTGTCGGTGGGCGAGGCGCTGATGGCGATTTTGCTGGCCAATATCGTGGTGCTGATCCCGCTGACCCTTAACGCGTTTCCCGGCACCAAGTACGGCATTCCGTTTCCCGTCTTGTTGCGTTCGTCGTTTGGCATCCTGGGTTCCAACGTGCCGTGTCTGATTCGCGCGCTGGTGGCGTGCGGCTGGTTTGGTATCCAGACGATGTTCGGCGGGCTGGCGATTCACCTTTTTCTGGGCTCGATTTTCGAGGGCTGGAAATCCCTTGGCGGTACGGGTGAAGTCATCGGCTTCATGATTTTCTGGTGCCTGAACCTGTGGGTGGTGCTGCGCGGCGCCGAGTCGATCAAACGCCTCGAAACCCTGTCTGCGCCGTTGCTGGTGGCGGTGGGGATCGGCCTGCTGGTGTGGGCGATGCCGAATGTGTCACTCAGCGAGCTGATGGCGATTCCACCCAAGCGCCCCGAAGGCGCGAGCCTCACCGGTTACTTCATGGCGGGGCTTACGGCGATGGTGGGTTTCTGGGCGACGTTGTCGCTGAATATTCCCGACTTCAGCCGCTACGCCAAAAGTCAGAAGGACCAGATTCTCGGTCAGATTTTCGGTCTGCCGCTGACCATGTTCCTGTTCGCGGCCCTTGGCGTGATCATGACCGCCGCGTCAGTGAAACTGGTGGGCGTCAGCGTCTCCGACCCGGTGACCTTGATCGGGCACATCCAAAGCCCGGTGTGGGTGGCCATCGCGATGCTGCTGATCATCATCGCCACCTTGTCCACCAACACCGCGGCGAACATCGTCTCACCGACCAACGACTTCCAGAACATCGCGCCCAAGCTGATCAACCGCACCACTGCGGTGATCCTCACTGGCCTGGTGGGGCTTGCGTTGATGGGCCACGAGCTGCTGAAAAAACTCGGGCTGATCGTCTCGGACGTGAGCCTGGAAACCGTGTATTCGAACTGGTTGCTGGGCTATTCAAGCCTGCTGGGGCCGATCGCCGGGATCATGGTGGTGGACTACTTCATCACCCGCAAACAGCAGCTCGACCTGGCCGGTTTGTACCGTGACGACGTGTACCCGGCGTGGAACTGGAGCGGTTTTACCGCCTTCGGCGTGCCGGTGGTGCTGACCCTGCTGTCGCTGGGCAGTGATGCGTTCAGCTGGTTCTACAGCTATGGCTGGTTTACCGGATCGGCGTTGGGCGGCGTGTTGTATTACGGGCTGAATGCCAAGCGCAGAGCCTTGCCGCTCGCAGTAAAAACACCCCTGTAAAAGGTTGAAATGCAATCCATATGTGGGAGCGGGCTTGCCCGCGAATGCGGTCTTCCAGCCGACATTTGCAGCGACTGACACGGCCCCTTCGCGAGCAAGCCCGCTCCCACATTTTCAGACCCCATTTCCAACCGTTGGAATCGCGTCAATTCATAAGAAATGTAGCCTGAGGAGACCCCCATGAACGCTGCCATCGACGTTCTGCAATCCACCCATCAGCACATCAACCGCGACCGCTTGTGGCAGTCGCTGATGGACCTGGCCAAGTTCGGCGCCACACCCAAGGGCGGCGTGTGCCGACTGGCCCTCACCGACCTCGATCGCAAAGCCCGTGACCTGTTTGTTCAGTGGTGCGAGGAAGCTGGTTGCACCGTGACCATCGACGGAATCGGCAACATCTTCGCCCGTCGCCCGGGTCGCAATCCCGACTTGCCGCCAGTGATGACGGGCAGCCATATCGACACCCAGCCCACGGGTGGCAAGTTCGACGGTTGCTTCGGCGTGTTGGCGGGCGTGGAAGTGTTGCGCACCCTCAATGACCTCAAGATCGAAACCGAAGCACCGCTGGAAGTGGTGGTGTGGACCAACGAAGAAGGCTCGCGCTTTCCACCGTGCATGATGGGTTCGGGCGTGTTTGCCGAGAAATTTACCCTGGCCGAGACCTTGGCCAAGGTGGATGTGGAGGGCGTGAGTGTGGGGGATGCGCTCAATGCAATTGGCTATGCGGGCACGCGGCCGGTCAGTGGGCATAAGGTCGGGGCTTACTTCGAGGCGCATATTGAACAAGGGCCGATTCTTGAGGATGAAAAGAAAACCATCGGCGTGGTGTTGGGGGCTCTGGGGCAAAAGTGGTTCGACCTGAAACTGCGCGGTGTGGAGGCGCATGCGGGGCCGACGCCGATGCACTTGCGCAAAGATGCGTTGGTGGGCGCGGCAGCCGTGGTGGCGGCGGTGAATGCGGCGGCGCTGGGGCATCAGCCGCATGCGTGTGGCACTGTCGGGTGCCTGCAGGCTTATCCTGGATCGCGCAACGTCATCCCCGGTGAAGTGCGCATGACCCTGGACTTCCGTCACCTGGAGCCGGCACGCCTGGATTCGATGATTGCCCAGGTGCGCAAGGTGATCGACGAAACCTGTGCCAAGCATGGGCTGACGTTTGAGCTGGAACCCACCGCCGATTTCCCGCCGTTGTATTTCGATAAAGGCTGCGTGGACGCTGTGCGGGATGCGGCGAATGGGCTGGGGTTGTCGAACATGGACATCGTCAGCGGGGCAGGGCACGACGCGATCTTCGTCGCCGAACTCGGCCCGGCCGGGATGATCTTTGTGCCGTGCGAAGGCGGCATCAGCCATAACGAAATCGAGAACGCCGCACCGGATGACTTGGCGGCGGGGTGTGCGGTGTTGTTGAGGGCGATGGTGGCCGCTTCGGCAGCGATCGCCAGCGGCAAACTCGCTGCCTGACAGGCGGTTGAAAAATGTGGGAGGGGCTTGCCCCCGATGGCAGTGGGTCATTTAGCTGAGCTGGCTCTGATACACCGCGATCGGGGGCAAGCCCCCTCCCACATTTGAACGGGTTTGCTGGATGCTAGACCCAAATTGCGTCCCATAACGGGTAGTCGCCAATCCGTTGCACCAACCCGGCCCGCAGTGGATTGGCCACCACATACCTGGCCATTTGCACCAAGTCATCCTCCTTGCGCAGCGCGCGGTCATGGAAACTTTCCTGCCAGAGCCTTCCCTTGCGCCCACTTGCGCCATTGACCGACCGCGTGCTCTTGGATTTCACATGCCGCATCAAGTCTGCCAGCGAGCCTTTTTGCAGTTCGATAATCCAGTGGAAATGGTCCGGCATGATCACCCACGCCAGGGAGTTGGCGAGCCCTTGGTATTGGGCCAGCCGAAATTGCCAGACCACCAGGCGACCCAGGTGGAAGTTGCTAAAGATGGGAAGACGTTCGTGAGTGTTGGTGGTGATGAGGTAGATGCGGTTGGGTTCGCTGAAGCGTCCAATACGCAGGCGGTGTGAAGCGGGTAAGTCAGGCATTCCTTGGCCTCTCTCTGGGTGGGTGTTGAGAGGCTAGATCGGGTAATCCAGGAGTGATCGACAGGCTTTTGGCAGGATGTGTCTGGAGGGCCGCCATCGGGGGCAAGCCCCCTCCCACATTGGATCTGAGGTGTTCATACATTGTGTGTCTGGCGCAGAACCCCTGTGAGAGGGCAAGCCCCCACCCACATTGGATCTGAGGTGTTAATACATTGTGTATCTGACGCAGAACCCCTGTGGGAGGGGGCTTGCCCCCGATAGCGGTGTATCAGATACAAATAAGCCTTATGGCACACCACCATCGAGGGCAAGCCCCCTCTCACATTGGAACCGAGCTGAACCTACGAGCGATCTGAGGCGCCCGGTTGCCATCCACCGCCGAGCGCCGTCACCAACCCCACACTCGCCTGCAACTGCCGCGTCTGCACCGCCTGCAAGGTCCTTTGCGCCTGCAACGCCGCTGTCTGCGCCGTCACCACATCCAGGTAACTCACGGCTCCCGCCTGATAGCTGTTCATCGCCAGTGACTGCGTATGCTCTGCCGCATCCGCCGCCGCTTGTTCGTCCTGCGCTTCCTGCTGCAAATCCCTTAGCTGCGCCAGGTTGTCTTCCACCTCGCGCACGGCTTTGAGCACATGGCTGCGGTATTGCGCCGACGCCTCTTCAAACTCGGCTTTGGCCTGACGTTCATTGGCACTCAAGCGTCCGCCATCAAAGATCGGCAAGTTCACCAACGGCCCCAGCGCCCAGTAGCGGTTATCGGCGGACAGCAGGTTGCCAACCCCCTGAGTTTGCCCGCCAATCAACCCGGTCAAGCTGAAGTCCGGGTACCACGCGGCCTTCGCCACGCCGATGTTGGCATTGGCAGCAAACACTCGGCGTTCCGCCGCCGCGATGTCCGGGCGCCGTTGCAACAGGTGGCTGGGCAACTGCGATGGAATCCCTGGCAGCGCAATCAATTGCTGGCTGGGTGGCAAGCTGAAGTTACTGGCCGCCACGCCCACCAATTCGCCAATCGCGTGTTCGGTCAGGTTGCGTTGCCCGCGCACTTCGTCCAGTTGCGCCTTGGCTTCGGCCAGTTGGTTTTGCGCACGGGTGAGGTCCAGCTCCGAGGCAATCTGGCCTTCGTAACGGCTGCGCGTGAGTTGCAACGCCTGGCTGAAATCGTCCAGTGAGCTGTTCAGAATCCGGCTCTGCGCATCCAGCCCGTTGAGCTGCACATACAGCGTCGCCAACTGGTGCTGCAGGCTCAGGCGCGCCACCGCCAAATCATCGCCGGATGCTTGCGCCTGGGCATCGCCGGCCGCGACCTGGTTGCGAATCTTGCCCCACAGGTCCAGGTCGTAGCTCAGCGAGAAACCCGCCGTATTGCTGTTGTACACCGACGGCTGCGTATCCCCGCGCAGTGGTCGTGTGTCCGATTGCCGCTGACGCAGCGGCTGCGCACTGGCGGTAATTTGCGGGAACAACCCGGCGTGCAACTGGCTGGCATACGCCTGGGACGCATCGAAATGCGCCAATGCCGCCGCCAGATCCGGGTTGGCCTTGAGCAGTTGCTGTTGCAGGTCGGTCAGGCGCGGGTCGTTGTAGAGCTTCCACCACTCGGGCGCCAGTTGGTCGGACGGCTGCGCGCTGTGCCACGGGCCATCGCTGGTCTGTTCGCGATAGCCGGCCGGCAGGTCCACCGACGGCACCTGGTAGGTGGGCGCCATCGAGCAGCCCTGCAACAGCAGCAGCATCAACGCCGCCAGGGGTTTAAGCCTTGGGCGCATGCGCACCTCCGGCGTCGGCCAGTTGCACGGGGTCGCCTTCGCGCAGGGCATCGGGCGGGTTGTCGACCACGCGGTCGGCGGGTTTCAAACCTTGGTCGATCACCAGCCGTTCGCCGAGGTCGAGGCCGATGTGGATGCCTTGCAGGTGCACGTGATTTTGCGCGTCCAGCACCGCAACCTGGGTACCTTGGGCGCGGAAGATCAGTGCGCTGGCCGGGATGCTCACGCCGTGGGTGTCCGCCGGAATGGGCAGCGTGGCTTCGGCGTAATCACCGGGCAGCAATTCGCCGTTGGGGTTGTCGGCGACGAACTGCGCAAGCAGGGTGCCGGAGCGGCGGTCGATGGCCGTGGAGTCGCCGATCAGGCGCGCCTTGAAGTGCTCGCCGGGGTGCTCGGGCACCGTCAGCTCGGCTTCTAACCCTGGATGAATCACGGCTGCATAGTTCTGCGGCACGGGCACGTAAAGTCTGAGTTGATGGGTATCGGCAATGTTGAACAGCTCCGGGTCGCTGTCGGTATCAGCCTTGATCAACTGGCCAATATCGGTGTTGCGCGCGGTGATGGTGCCGGCGAACGGCGCGCGGATGGTCTTGTAGCTTTCCAGTGCCGACAGGCGTGCGTAGTCGGCGGCGGCCGCCTCGGCGTTGGCTTTGGCGGCGGCAGCGTTGGAGGTTTTTTCATCGGCCTCCTGACGCGACACCGAATGGCTGGCCAACAGGTTCTGCCAGCGCGTGGCGGTGGTTTCGGCCAGGCGTGCGTTGGCTTGCTCCTGCACCAGCCGCGCGTGGGTCTGCGCCATTTGCTGGTCGAGGTCGGGGCTGTCGATTTCGGCGAGCACTTGCCCGGCTTTGACCTGGGTGCCGATGTCGGCTTTCCAGTCCTTCAAGTAGCCGCTGACGCGTGCATGGATCGGCGCCTTGCTCCAGGCCTCAAGGTGCGCGGGCAGGCGCAAGGTGTCGCCGGCCACGTTTTGTTTGGGCTGGAACACCATCACTTCCGGGATGGCGGCGGTTTCGGTCCAGGCACTCACCGATTGTTCGTGTATCGTGCGGGCGTGCAGGCCGTTGGCGACCAACAGGGCGGCCAGTGTCAGGCCGCCGACACCCATGAGCATCAGACGCTTGCGCGAGGGTTTGTGATCAGACGACATGTGAAGTTTCTCCAGCAGCAGCGCGAGTAGGGTGACGACCGTGGACCAGGCTGAAGACCACGGGTACAAACAACAGGGTGGCGACGGTGGCGAAGATCAAGCCGCCGATCACCGCCCGGCCAAGGGGCGAGTTCTGATCTTCGGACAACGCCAGCGGCAACATGCCGATGATCATCGCCAGAGCCGTCATGCACACCGGCCGGAAGCGCGTGTAACCGGCCTCCATCGCGGCCTTCAACGCATCGCCATGTTCGGCCAGGCGTTCACGGCAGAAGCTCACCACCAGGATCGAGTTGGCGGTGGCCACGCCCATGCACAAGATGGCCCCGGTCAACGCCGGCACCGACAGCGAAGTGCCGCTGAGGAACAGCATCCACACGATGCCCGCCAGCGCGGCCGGCAAGGCGGTGATGATCACGAACGGGTCGGCCCACGACTGGAAGTTGACCACGATCAGCAAGTAGATCAGCACCACGGCGCCAAGCAGGCCGAAGCTCAAACCACTGAAGGCTTCGTGCAGCGCATCGATCTGCCCATGCAGGCTGATCACCGCGCCTTTGGGGCGCATGGAGGCAGTGTCATCCAGCACTTTTTGCACATCGCGCGCCACGCCGCCGAGGTCGCGGCCTTGCACGTTGGCATACAGGTCCAGGGTGGGTTCGATGTTGTAGTGGGTCACCACTGCCGGGCTTTGCACGCGTTCGATGGTGGCTACGCCGCCGAGAATTTGTGACTGGCCATCGGCCCCGGTGACCGGCAAGGCTTCCAGGGACGGCAGGCTGTCGAGGCGGTATTGCGGCGTTGCCGCCACGATAGAGTATGACACGCCGTTGGCCGGGTTGAGCCAGAAGGTCGGCGCGGTTTGCGAGCTGCCGGCGAGGGAGGCGACCATGCTGTTGGTCACGTCACGCTCGGTGATGCCCAGGCCATTGGCGCGCATGCGATCAACATTGACTTGCAGCGACGGATAGCCGGTGGACTGCTGGATGCGCAGGTCGGCGATGCCCGGAATGTGCGAAAGGCGACGTTCGAGTTCGACCGCGTAGGTGCGGTTTTCTTCATCGCTGCGCCCGGAGATTTTCACGTCCAGCGGGGCCGGTGCGCCGAAGTTGAGGATTTGGCTGCTGATGTCCGCCGGCAGGAACGCGAAGTGGCTGCCGGGGAAGCTTTCCGGCAAGGCTTCACGCAGTTTTTTCACGTAGTCGGCGGTGGGCGCGTGGTCTTTTTTCAGCGTGACCTGGATGTCGCCATCCTGCGGGCCGATGGTGCCGCTGCTGCTGTAGGCCATGTCGATGCCGCTGAGCGGAATGCCGATGTTGTCGACGATGGTGTCGAGTTCTTCGGCGGGTATCACTTCGCGAATCCGCGCTTCAATCCGGTCGAACGCCGCCGCGCTTTCTTCAATCCGCGTGCCCAGCGGCAAACGCACGTGAAGGGCGAGGGCGCCGGCGTCGGTGGCCGGGAAGAAGTCCTGGCCCAGGCTGGGCAGCAGCAGAAACGAGGCAAGCACGCAGGCCAGGAAGCCGACGATAAAGCGCTTGCGGTTGCCCAGCGCGAGAATCAGCAAGCCGTGGTAAGTGTCGCGGATATTCGAGAAGTGGCGCTCGAAGCCTTGCTGAAAATTGAGCACCGATTGCAGCACGGCGTTGCGCGGTTTTTTGTGCTGATCGCCTTCGTGGTGGTTGATGAATGCATCTTCGGGGTGATGCCCGGCGCCTTGTTCCGGTGTGTGCGGCTTGAGCAGGAACATCGCCAGGGTCGGCACCAGGGTGCGCGAAAGGATGAACGAGCTGGCCATGGCGAAAATCACCGCCAGCGCCATTGGCCGGAACAGGTAGCCGGCGATGCCTTGCAGCAGGAACATCGGCACGAACACGATGCAGATACACAGCAGCGAGACGAACGCCGGGCCGACGATTTGTGCGGCGCCGTCGAGGATCGCGGTCTTCACCGCCTTGCCTTGTTCCAGGTGCCAGTTGATGTTTTCGATGGTGACCGTGGCGTCGTCCACCAGAATCCCCACCGCCAACGCCAGTCCGCCCAGGGTCATGACGTTGAGGGTTTGCCCGGTGACCGCCAGCAGTGCGATCGCCGACAGCACGGCCAAGGGAATCGACGCGGCGATGATCAGCGTCGAACGCCAGCTGCCGAGGAACAGCAGGATCATCGCGCTGGTCAGCAGTGCGGCGATAATGCCTTCCTGGGCCACGCTGCCCACCGATTGCTTGACGAACACCGAGGCGTCGCCCAGCAGCGAGGTCTTCAGCGACGGCGGCAGGGTTTCGTTGATGCGCGGCAACATCTGGCGGATGCCGTCGATGATCGACAAGGTCGAGATGCTGCCGTTTTTCAACGCCGGCATCAGCACCGCGCGGTGGCCGTCGACGCGTACGATGTTGGTCTGCGGCGGCGAGCCGTCACGCACGTGGGCCACTTGGCCGATGGTGATCAGCGCGCCATCGACCGTCTTGATCGGCAGATCGTTGAGTTCATCAATCGCCTTGGGGCTGTTGTTGAGCAGGATCGTGTATTCGTTGGGCCCGAGTTTGGCGGTGCCCACCGGGATGATCTGGTTCTGCAGCGCCAGGGCGTTGCCCACGTCCTGCGCCGACAGGCCTTTGGCCGCCAGGGCTTGCGGGTCGAGGTCGAGGGTGATCTGGCGCTGCTTGCCGCCCATTGGCGTGGGCATGGCCAGGCCGGGCAGGGCGCTCAGCGGCAGGCGAATGTTGTTCTGCACCAGGTCACGGATCTTGGCTTCCGAAAGGCTGGGGCTGGAGAACGCCATTTGCAGGATCGGCACCGTGGAGGCGCTGTAGTTGAGGATCAGCGGTGGCGTGATGCCCGGTGGCATCTGCTTGAGCACGGTTTGTGACACCGCGGTCACTTGCGCGTTGGCGGTGCGGATGTCGACCCCAGGCTGGAAGAAGATCTTGACGATGCCCATGCCGGGCAGCGATTGCGATTCTATGTGTTCGATGTCGTTGACGGTGGTGCTCAGGGAGCGTTCGTAGGTGTAGATCACCCGGCCGGCCATGGCGTCCGGCGACAGGCCGTTGTACTGCCAGACCACCGCGACGACGGGGATGCCGATATCGGGGAAAACATCCGTAGGGGTTTTCAGGGCCGCCATCGGCCCGACGATACAGATGAATATGGCCAACACGATAAACGTGTACGGCTTTTGCAGTGCGGTCTTTACCAGCCCGAGCATGCGTGAACCTCCGAGGGAGCAGAATTGCAAACCCCGGCAGTCTTGCCCGACCCACCTAACACGCACCTTTCAGCCAGGTGAAGGAACATTTAGTTAACGGCTGAAGATCGTTTCATATGTATTCATTTGTTCTACAAAGGGCAGCTCTCCAAGCTTGTCTCCCATCGGACGCGACACATTTTGACGCCGTCCAACGTTTTTTTCTGATGTCCTTTGGAGCCCTGCCATGTCACTTAAACCATTGTTGTTGATCCCAGCCCTTGGTGCTGTTTTGTTGTTGTCGGCCTGCGCCGGCCCGATTCCCAAGGCTGACCCGAGCGAAGCCTGGATTGGTTTGAAAGAAGAGGCGCCGAATGACCTGATGGCCGAGCGTGTCGACGGCAAGCGCGTGGACGACGGGCGCTTTTTTGAGGTGACACCGGGTGACCATCGCCTGGATGTGACCTTATTCGAGGAGGAGGCGGGCGATGACAATCAGCAGGATTGCCAGGGCCGGGTCGAGTACAAGCATTTTCAGGCGGGTGAGCACTACACCCTGACTGAATCGAGCCTGGGCACCACCGTGCGTGCCGTCCTCAAGGACGGGCACGGCAAGGAAGTCGCAGCGACTCAAGACTTCAATTGCATGCCCGGCTAGGCGTGATGCACCGCGGCCTTGGGGTGTTTGGCCGGTGCAGCGGGTTTGACGTGGGGGTGATGATGCCGGCGAGTCACGCGCATGACCCCCCACAACATGGCGCTGGCTACCGCCAGCCAACCGCAGATCAACAGGAAAATCGTTGTTGCAAGGCTCATTCGGGCCTCCTTTCGCCCCGCAGGGGGCACACACAGTCTTCTCAATGGACAGTCTAGCTACCTGACGGTTGCCTGCTATTGACCAATGGTCGAGTCCATCCAACTTGTTTGCTCTATCCAGCGCATTTTACTGACGCCTCGGGCTATACCCGCCGTGCGGAGCATCCTATGATCAGGGCCCTTACCGGCAGTTGATCAAGAGAGTAAAAAATTGCGGTTACGGTCGAACGTTAAAACATCCTTGCTGCTGGCCTGCGCCCTGGGGCTCGCGGCCTGTTCCGGGCACCCGTCGAGGTTGGCGGGCCTGCCGGAGCGTGTCGAACTCAACGGCGTGCCGACCTTTCGCAGCGAGGCTTACCTGAGTGGCCCCTCGGCTTTAGCCAGCATGCTGTCGCAACAAGGCATTGTCATGACACCCGGCTTGCTGGATAAGCCCCTGCACTTGCCAGGCGGCGAGGCGGACCTGGAGCGCAACATGCAGGTGCTGGCGCGTGAATACGGGCTGATGGTGTATCCGCTGGACAACCAGCTGACGGCCGTGCTGGCGCAGGTGGCGGCGGGTTACCCGGTGATGGCGCGGATCAACCCGAGCTTTTGGTCCGGCACACGCTATGTCGTGGTGGTGGGGTTCAACCAACAGAAGAGCACGGTGCTGTTGCGCTCGGGCATGGACCGGCGTTTGGTGATGAGCTTCAGCGACTTTGAGTCAGCGTGGAAGAGCGCAGGCAACTGGGCCATCCTGACTCAGCGTCCGAGCCAGCTTCCGGCGAATGTGGATGAGCAGCGCTGGCGGGCGGCGGCGAACGCGACCGCCCAAGCCGGCCAGGAGCAGGCGGCGGCGCAGGCGCTCAAGGTGTTGGCGCAAAGGAAGTAAAAATACGCTGAACCCCACGTGGGAGCGGGCTTGCTCGCGAAAGCCGAGTGTCAGTCGATACATTCATGACTGACCCACCGCCTTCGCGAGCAAGCCCGCTCCCACATTGGAACTGCGGTGCTTAGCGACGCACTTCTGCGGCGTTAGGGCGGTTCTTCAGGTTCTTGTCGGCCTTGTAGCGCAGCGCTACGTCCGGCACCGAACCGCTCTTGCCAGTCTCGACCCAGTTGCGAATGCGGCCGGCATCGGCAAAGTGGGTGAATTTGCCAAAGGCATCCAGAATCACCAGCGACACTGGGCGGTTACTCATGCTGGTGACCAGCACCAGGCAGTGGCCAGCCTGATTGGTGAAACCGGTCTTGGTCAATTTGATGTCCCAGTTGGCGCGGTTGATCAGGTGGTCAGTGTTGGAGAAACCCAGGGTGTAGTTGGGTTTGCGAAACGACACGGTCTTTTCCTTGGTGGTGCTCAACTGACTCAGCATCGGAAACTTGCGCGCATAGGCCAGCAGCTTGCTCAAGTCGCGCGCGGTGGAGACGTTGTGAATCGACAGCCCGGTGGGTTCGACATAGTGCGTGCTGGTCATGCCCAGGGCCTTGGCCTTGGCGTTCATTGCAGCAATAAAGGCTGGGTAGCCGCCTGGGTAGTGGTGGGCCAGGCTGGCGGCAGCGCGGTTTTCCGACGACATCAGGGCAATCAGCAGCATTTCCTTGCGCGGCATTTCGCTGCCGATTTTCACGCGCGAGAACACGCCTTTCATTTCTGGCGTGTCTTTGATGTTGATGTCGATGTATTCGTCCATGTTCTGCTTGGCTTCAAGCACGATCAGGCCGGTCATCAGTTTGCTGACGGAGGCGATGGGCACGACGACATCGGGGTTGCTGGAATAGATGACTTTGTTGGTCTGCAGGTCAACCAGCATGGCGCTGCCGGAAGCGATCTGCAGTTTGGAGGTGTCGCGCGGGGCCAAGGTGGTTTCGGCTGCGTGCGCGAAGGTGCCTGTAAATGCAAAAAATAGGCTGACAATAGAGAGACGAATTTTCACGCGGGTGAACTCGCTAAAAAGTAAGGAAATACCGTTCAGGAACGGGTTATATGACAAATGCCGTTACATTTTAGGAGTATGGATCAGAAAGCGATAGAGAGCCTTTAAAGAAAGGCTGTAAGCCGATGATTGGTCAGGGTTGTACCGATTTTTTAAAAAACCTGGTCACCGCGCCAGGTTTTTTTTAAGGCGGCTTAGGCCGACGGTTTTACCCGCGTGCGCCGGGTGAAGTTGCCCACATAGTCAGGGCAGGGTGCTTACAGGCAAATAGCCCACTTTCAGTGTTGTAAACGAGGCAGGCCAGGCGGGTAGCGCAGCCACCGGCAGGTCCTCGGTTAATTGCGCCCAATAAAAAAGCCCCGCTGTCAGGCGGGGCTTTTCATGGCAGTCACTTATCAGTCGTGCAGTGTTTCTGCCGCGTACAAGGTGTTTTCCAGCAGGCATGCTCGAGTCATCGGGCCAACGCCGCCTGGCACTGGTGTAATCCAGCCGGCGCGGGGCAGGGCGGTTTCGTACACCACATCGCCGACGAGCTTGCCGTCTTCCTGGCGGTTGATGCCCACGTCGATGACGATGGCGCCTTCTTTGATCCACTCACCTTTGACCAGGCCGGGTTTGCCGGCAGCCACGACTACCAGGTCGGCGCGGCCGACATGGCCAGCGAGGTCTTTGGTGAAACGGTGAGTGACGGTCACGGTGCAGCCAGCCAGCAGCAACTCCATGGCCATCGGGCGACCGACAATGTTGGACGCGCCGACGACGACGGCATCGAGGCCGTACAGATCTACACCGGTGCTTTCCAGCAGGGTCATGATGCCTTTCGGGGTGCACGGGCGCAGCAGCGGGATACGCTGGGCCAGGCGGCCGACGTTATACGGGTGGAAACCGTCGACGTCTTTGTCGGGACGGATGCGCTCCAGCAGTTTGGAAGCATCCAGGTGCTCGGGCAGTGGCAGCTGCAGCAGGATGCCGTCGATACCCGGGTCGTCATTGAGGCTGTCGATCAGGTCGGTCAGGGCCTGCTGGGTGGTGTCTTCCGGCAGGTCGTAGGCCTTGGAAATAAAGCCGACCTCTTCACAGTCTTTACGCTTGTGCGAGACATAAACCTGAGAGGCAGGATCGCTGCCGACCAGGATCACCGCGAGGCCAGGCGTGCGCAGGCCTTGCTGGCTACGCTCGGTGACTCGTTTGGCGATCTGCTGGCGCAGGCTGGCGGCGATTGATTTGCCGTCGATAAGTTGTGCAGTCATTACGCGTGATTAACCATCGAGAGGGGGAAGAAAAGTGCGCGCATTCTCGCATGCCAAGACGTGAGGGCAAAGGCGCTTGGTCTGCAAATTGCCCTAACCCCTTAAATAAAATGAATTTTTTTCAAAAAAGATTTGACGGGTTTCCGAGGCGTCTATACTATTCGTCGCACTTGTCGGGCACAGCCTAGCACTGGTTAAGAAGGTCGAGCACAATTGTTGTCGTGCAAGGCTGGAAGCATTTAGTTTGTAATCCTCCAAGAGTACAGATTAATCAGGCGCCCGTAGCTCAGCTGGATAGAGCATCCGCCTTCTAAGCGGATGGTCGCAGGTTCGAGTCCTGCCGGGTGCGCCATTAGGCAGCTTTGGCACAAGTAGCGCTATATGGTGGGCGTAGCTCAGTTGGTAGAGCACGGGATTGTGACTCCCGTTGTCGAGGGTTCGATCCCCTTCGTCCACCCCATATTTTAAAAGGCGCCAGATTAATCATCTGGCGCCTTTGCTTTAAGAGCTTCAAGCGCGGATGTGGTGGAATTGGTAGACACACTGGATTTAGGTTCCAGCGCCGCGAGGCGTAAGAGTTCGAGTCTCTTCATCCGCACCAATTAAAGCTTTGCACCGCCGTCAGGGGATGCGAGGTTCGACAAAGAAGATGTTTGAGTTCTTTGTTTATGCAATATGGTGGGCGTAGCTCAGTTGGTAGAGCACGGGATTGTGACTCCCGTTGTCGAGGGTTCGATCCCCTTCGTCCACCCCATATTCAGAAAAAGCGCCAGATCAATGATCTGGCGCTTTTTTTTTGCGCCGAAAATTTCCATCTGCCACGAGCGGTGTCTTGACGCCAAGAAAAAGCAAGCATTCTCAATGCCTTGGCGTTAGAATCGTTGCCGGTTTTGAGCGTGTAGAACTGATTCCCGGCTATATCAGGGTCAGTGCAGCTATTTAATAGCGAATAACGGCGCAGTACCTGAAAAGGGCTGTGCCGTTTTTGTTTAAGTGTCTTGAGTTTCCGGGGTGGGGCGTTTCGTCGTATTTGTGTGTCTCGATGCTGCTGCCGCGCCCTTCGGCCTTGCACGCAAGGTCGGTCGCCAAGGGTGCGCATCTACGCTCTTCTATATATAGAAGGCTGATGCAGAGCCCTGGCGTGATGAGCTGTATTTGCTAACGGGATAAAGTGCATGCGTGCACTTGAACCTATAAATGGCCTGCTGTTTTTCTACCCGTTTTCAGTAGGGTGACTTCTTGAGTTTGACCCACTAGAATGCATGCCCTTGATTCTGGGGTCGGAAACGGCCGGCTAACGTCTGTGCAACGAGGAATATCCATGCAAGTTTCTGTTGAAAATACTACTGCTATCGAGCGCCGCCTGAGCATCACCGTGCCGGCAGAGCGTATTGAGACTGCGGTCAACAAGCGTCTGCAGCAGACTGCCCAAAAGGCCAAGATCGCTGGTTTCCGTCCAGGCAAAGTGCCAATGAGCGAAATCAAGCGTCGTTTTGGCGCCGATGCGCGTCAGGAAGCTGTAGGTGACGTGATCCAGGCTTCGTTCTACGAAGCTGTTGTCGAGCACAAGCTGAACCCGGCTGGCTCGCCTTCGATCGAACCTAAATCCCTGGAAGCCGGCAAAGACCTGGAATACGTTGCCGTATTCGAAGTGTTCCCGGAGTTCACCGTTGCCGGTTTCGAAGACATCGCCGTAGAGCGCCTGAGCGCTGAAGTGGCCGATGCCGACCTGGACAACATGCTGGAGATCCTGCGCAAGCAGAACACCCGTTTCGAAGCGGTCGATCGCGCTGCTCAGAACGAAGACCAGTTGAACATCGATTTCGTTGGCAAGGTTGACGGCGAAGTATTCGCTGGCGGCTCCGCCAAGGGCACTCAGCTGGTGCTGGGTTCCAACCGCATGATCCCTGGCTTCGAAGACGGCCTGGTTGGCGCCAAAGCTGGCGAAGAGCGCGTTCTGAACCTGACGTTCCCTGCTGACTACCAGAACCTGGACCTGGCCGGCAAAGCCGCCGAGTTCACCGTGACCGTCAACAGTGTTTCCGAGCCTAAGCTGCCAGAGCTGAACGAAGAGTTCTTCGCTCAATTCGGTATCAAGGAAACCGGTATCGACGGCTTCCGCACCGAAGTTCGCAAGAACATGGAGCGTGAACTGCGTCAGGCCATCAAGTCCAAGGTCAAGAACCAGGTCATGGACGGTCTGCTGGCCGCCAACCCGATCGAAGTGCCTAAGGCCCTGCTGTCCAACGAAGTGGATCGCCTGCGCGTTCAAGCGGTTCAGCAGTTCGGTGGCAACATCAAGCCTGACCAACTGCCGGCCGAGCTGTTCGAAGAGCAAGCCAAGCGCCGCGTTGTGCTGGGTCTGGTCGTGGCTGAAGTGGTCAAGCAATTCGACCTCAAGCCTGACGAAGATCGCGTTCGCGAAATGATCCAGGAAATGGCTTCCGCCTACCAGGAGCCAGAGCAGGTCGTGGCTTGGTACTACAAGAACGACCAGCAGCTGAACGAAGTACGTTCGGTTGTGCTGGAAGAACAAGTTGTGGATACTGTTCTGCAGAAGGCTAAGGTGACCGACAAAGCGGTCTCTTACGAAGAAGCAGTCAAACCGGCGGAAGCAGCACAAGCCGACTGATTGTCCAACTCGTTCGAAATACAACCATAAGCCAGCCTCGCGCTGGCTTATGCGTTTTCAAGACATGACTATTTGGGAGTAACTGCAGAGCATGTTCCGTAATTCCTATATTCAGCAGAACTCTGATATCCAGGCCGCAGGCGGCCTGGTCCCGATGGTTGTCGAGCAATCTGCTCGTGGCGAACGCGCCTATGACATCTACTCGCGCCTGCTCAAGGAACGAGTGATCTTTCTGGTCGGCCCTGTAGAGGACTACATGGCCAACTTGATCTGCGCGCAACTGCTGTTCCTTGAAGCGGAAAACCCGGACAAGGACATCCATCTTTACATCAACTCCCCGGGCGGTTCGGTGACGGCGGGTATGTCGATCTACGACACCATGCAGTTCATCAAGCCAAACGTGTCGACGACCTGCATCGGTCAGGCCTGCAGCATGGGCGCGTTCCTGCTCACCGCGGGTGCCGAGGGCAAGCGCTACTGCCTGCCTAACTCGCGCGTGATGATTCACCAGCCGCTGGGCGGCTTCCAGGGCCAGGCGTCGGACATCGAAATTCACGCCAAGGAAATCCTGTTTATTCGTGAGCGCCTCAACACGTTGATGGCCAAGCACAGCGGGCACACCCTGGAAGAAATCGAGCGTGACACCAATCGCGACAACTTCATGAGCGCGGAAGCTGCACGCGCCTATGGGTTGATCGACGCAGTGATCGAAAAGCGCCCCGCTTAATATAAGCACCTCAAAATAGGGCTGGTCGGCATGTCCGACCACCGGCGGGCTTGAAAAAGCCCGCATAAGCCTTCATCTTGTGTTGCAAGCCTATCGGATTTGGATCGAACGAATGACTGACACCCGCAACGGCGAGGACAACGGCAAGCTGCTCTATTGCTCCTTCTGCGGCAAAAGCCAGCATGAAGTACGCAAATTGATTGCCGGCCCCTCGGTGTTTATCTGCGACGAGTGCGTCGACCTGTGCAATGACATCATCCGCGAGGAGGTGCAGGAAGCTCAGGCCGAAAGCAGCGCGCATAAATTGCCTTCGCCTAAAGAAATCAGCGGCATCCTTGATCAGTATGTGATTGGTCAAGAGCGTGCAAAGAAGGTTCTGGCCGTAGCGGTGTACAACCACTACAAGCGCTTGAACCAGCGTGACAAGAAAGGTGACGAAGTCGAACTCGGCAAGAGCAACATCTTGCTGATCGGCCCTACAGGCTCGGGTAAAACCTTGCTTGCAGAAACCCTCGCTCGCCTGTTGAACGTTCCGTTCACCATCGCCGACGCCACCACCCTCACCGAGGCTGGCTACGTGGGTGAGGACGTCGAGAACATCATTCAGAAACTGCTGCAGAAGTGCGACTACGACGTAGAGAAGGCCCAGATGGGTATTGTCTACATCGACGAAATCGACAAGATTTCGCGCAAGTCCGACAACCCGTCGATCACCCGCGATGTTTCCGGTGAAGGCGTGCAGCAGGCCCTGTTGAAACTGATCGAAGGCACGGTTGCTTCCGTTCCGCCTCAAGGTGGTCGCAAGCACCCGCAGCAGGAATTCCTTCAGGTTGATACGCGCAACATCCTGTTCATCTGTGGCGGTGCGTTTTCCGGTCTGGAAAAGGTTATTCAGCAACGTTCCACGCGTGGCGGCATCGGTTTCGGTGCGGAAGTGCGCAGCAAGGAAGAAGGCAAGAAGGTGGGCGAGTCCCTGCGTGAAGTCGAGCCTGACGATCTGGTCAAGTTCGGTCTGATCCCGGAATTCGTTGGCCGTCTGCCGGTCCTGGCCACGTTGGACGAGCTGGATGAGGCTGCTTTGATTCAGATTCTCACCGAGCCGAAAAACGCCCTGACCAAGCAATACGCCAAGCTGTTCGAGATGGAAGGTGTAGACCTCGAGTTCCGTACCGACGCACTCAAATCAGTGGCCAAGCGGGCACTGGAGCGCAAGACTGGTGCACGTGGTTTGCGCTCGATTCTCGAAGGCGTTTTGCTCGACACCATGTACGAAATCCCCTCGCAGTCCGAGGTGAGTAAAGTGGTGATCGACGAAAGCGTTATCGAAGGCAAATCCAAGCCACTGTATATCTACGAAAACAGTGAGCCGGCTGCCAAGGCTGCACCAGACGCTTAAGCGTTTTGCAGTTGCAGTACAAGCAAGGGGCCTTTCGGGGCCCCTTCTTTTTTGGGGCTGTTTTTTGCAGCAGTTTTTTTAATTCGCGTTTATTCATGCGTTTAACTGCTGGCATTGAGCTTGTTTTTTTTGCATGCAGCCCCCATCTTGTTTTCAAGCTTACTTTTCAACTGTCATAGAGGCGAAATCATGAAGACAACCATCGAATTGCCTCTCCTGCCGTTGCGTGATGTCGTCGTCTATCCGCACATGGTTATCCCGCTGTTCGTGGGGCGCGAGAAGTCTATCGAAGCCCTCGAGGCCGCGATGACGGGCGACAAGCAGATCCTGCTGTTGGCCCAGAAAAATCCTGCTGATGATGATCCAGGCGAAGACGCCCTGTATCGCGTCGGTACCGTTGCTACCGTCCTGCAATTGCTCAAGCTGCCCGATGGCACCGTCAAGGTGCTGGTGGAAGGTGAGCAACGTGGCGCGGTCGAGCGTTTCATGGAGGTGGACGGCCACCTGCGCGCCGAAGTGGCGCTGATCGACGAAGTCGAAGCCCCTGAGCGTGAATCCGAAGTGTTTGTGCGCAGCCTGCTCTCGCAGTTCGAGCAGTATGTGCAGTTGGGCAAAAAAGTCCCGGCTGAAGTCCTGTCCTCTCTCAACAGCATTGATGAGCCAAGCCGCCTGGTCGATACCATGGCCGCGCACATGGCGCTGAAAATCGAGCAGAAGCAAGACATCCTCGAAATTATCGACTTGCCGGCTCGTGTCGAGCACGTACTGGCGCTGCTGGATGGCGAGATCGACCTGCTGCAGGTTGAGAAACGCATTCGCGGTCGCGTGAAAAAACAAATGGAGCGCAGCCAGCGCGAGTACTACCTGAATGAGCAGATGAAGGCCATTCAGAAAGAACTCGGCGACAGCGAGGACGGCCACAACGAAATCGAAGAGCTGAAAAAGCGCATCGATGCTGCCGGCCTGCCAAAAGACGCGTTGACCAAGGCCACTGCTGAGCTGAACAAGCTCAAGCAAATGTCGCCAATGTCTGCCGAAGCCACCGTGGTGCGTTCCTACATCGACTGGCTGGTGCAGGTGCCGTGGAAGGCTCAGACCAAAGTGCGTCTGGACCTGGCGCGCGCTGAAGACATCCTCGACGCCGACCACTACGGCCTCGAAGAGGTCAAAGAACGCATCCTCGAATACCTCGCCGTGCAAAAGCGCGTGAAGAAAATTCGTGGTCCGGTGTTGTGCCTGGTGGGGCCTCCGGGGGTCGGTAAAACGTCCCTGGCTGAGTCCATCGCCAACGCTACCAACCGCAAATTCGTGCGCATGGCCCTCGGTGGTGTGCGTGATGAAGCGGAAATTCGTGGCCATCGCCGTACTTACATCGGTTCGATGCCAGGAAGATTGATTCAAAAGATGACAAAGGTGGGCGTGCGCAACCCGCTGTTCCTGCTCGATGAAATCGACAAAATGGGCAGCGACATGCGCGGCGATCCAGCCTCTGCATTGCTCGAAGTGCTCGACCCCGAGCAGAACCACAATTTCAACGACCATTACCTGGAAGTCGACTACGACCTGTCCGATGTAATGTTCCTGTGCACCTCCAACTCCATGAATATTCCGCCAGCGCTGTTGGACCGGATGGAGGTGATTCGTCTGCCGGGTTACACCGAAGACGAGAAGATCAACATCGCCGTCAAATACCTCGCGCCTAAACAGATTTCAGCCAACGGCTTGAAAAAAGGCGAGATCGAGTTTGAGGTCGAAGCGATTCGCGACATCGTGCGTTATTACACGCGCGAGGCGGGTGTACGCGGCCTTGAGCGTCAGATTGCGAAGATTTGCCGCAAGGCGGTCAAAGAACACGCGCTGGAAAAACGCTTCTCTGTGAAGGTTGTCGCCGACTCCCTTGAACACTTCCTGGGCGTGAAGAAATTCCGTTACGGCCTGGCCGAGCAGCAAGACCAGGTAGGGCAGGTGACCGGTCTGGCGTGGACTCAGGTGGGTGGCGAATTGCTGACCATCGAAGCCGCTGTGATTCCGGGCAAAGGCCAGTTGATCAAGACCGGTTCGCTGGGTGATGTGATGGTCGAATCCATCACTGCCGCGCAGACCGTGGTGCGCAGCCGCGCCAAGAGCCTGGGGATTCCCCTGGACTTCCACGAGAAGCACGACACCCACATCCACATGCCGGAAGGGGCGACGCCCAAAGACGGTCCTAGCGCTGGCGTAGGCATGTGCACGGCACTGGTATCGGCATTGACCGGCATACCTGTGCGAGCCGATGTGGCAATGACAGGGGAAATTACCCTGCGTGGCCAGGTATTGGCCATTGGTGGTCTGAAAGAGAAATTGCTCGCTGCACACCGGGGTGGTATCAAGACGGTGATCATTCCTGAAGAGAATGTTCGCGACTTGAAGGAAATTCCAGACAATATCAAGCAGGATCTTCAGATTAAACCGGTTAAATGGATTGACGAGGTCCTGCAAATTGCGCTGCAATACGCGCCGGAGCCCTTGCCGGATGTGGCTCCGGAGATAGTCTCGAAGGATGAAAAACGCGAGTCTGATTCCAAGGAAAGAATTAGCACGCATTAATGCGATTAAGCCGGGTGGCTTCCTTGACAGCTTTTTAGAGCCCTTGTTATAAAGCGGCTCTTAAGTGTCTGTAGGCCATTCAGCACTGGTTTTTGCTTTCACCAAAAAACTTAGAATCATACTCAATAGATATATAAGGGGACTTAGAGTGAACAAGTCGGAACTGATTGATGCTATCGCCGCATCCGCTGATATCCCGAAAGCTGCTGCTGGCCGTGCGCTGGACGCAGTAATCGAATCCGTCACTGGCGCTCTGAAGGCCGGCGACTCTGTAGTACTGGTAGGCTTCGGTACTTTTTCTGTGACCGACCGCCCAGCTCGCACTGGCCGTAACCCACAGACTGGCAAAGCACTGCAAATCGCTGCTGCCAAGAAACCAGGTTTCAAAGCCGGTAAAGCCCTGAAAGAAGCCGTTAACTAAGCTTCGCTCAAGCCTTACCTACCCGGGTCAGACGCAGGTCTGGCCTGGCAGCGGAGCGGCAGCTGACCCAAGTATCCATCGGGTCGCCAGGGCTTGGGGTGTTGGTTCAAACCCCCGTCCGCTCCGCCAGTTACGAGAAGGCGCATCCTCGGATGCGCCTTTCTTCTATCCGGACTCTACCCACGCTCCACGGTTGCCTAATTTTTGAAGATCAACCGTTTCTGGGGGACGCATGCTGCAAAATATCAGGGACAATTCACAAGGCTGGATTGCCAAGACCATTATCGGGATCATCGTCGCATTGATGGCGTTCACCGGTATCGAGGCCATTTTCCAGGCTTCGACCAACAACAAGCAGGACGTGGCCAAGGTCAACGGTGAAGAGATCACCCAAACCGAATTGAGCCAGGCCGTCGACATGCAACGTCGCCAGCTGATGCAACAGCTGGGCAAGGATTTCGATGCTTCCCTGCTGGACGAAAAACTGCTGCGCGATGCGGCCCTCAAGGGGCTGATCGATCGCAAACTGCTGCTGCAAGGTGCTGCCGATTCCAAGTTCGGCTTCTCTGAAGCGGCGCTTGACCAAGTGATCCTGCAGACGCCGGAATTCCAGGTGGACGGCCAGTTCAACGCCGAACGCTTTGACCAGGTGATCCGTCAACTGGGCTACAGCCGTCTGCAATTCCGTCAGATGCTGACCCAGGAAATGCTGATCGGCCAGGTTCGCGCAGGTCTTGCCGGCAGCGGCTTTGTCACCGACGCTGAAGTGCTGGCATTCGCCCGTCTGGAAAAACAGACCCGCGACTTCGCCACCGTCAACATCAAGGCCGACCCTACGGCGGTGAAGCTCACCGACGATGAGGTCAAGGCTTACTACGACCAGCACGCCAAAGAGTTCATGACCCCGGACCAGGTGGTTATCGACTATCTGGAATTGAAGAAGTCTTCGTTCTTCGACCAGGTCACTGTCAAGGACGATGAGCTGCAGGCTGCCTATCAGAAAGAAACCGCCAACCTCGCTGAACAGCGTCGTGCCGCGCACATCCTGATTGAAGTCAACGACAAGACAACCGACGCGCAAGCCAAGGCCAAGATCGAAGAAATCCAGGCACGCCTGGCCAAGGGTGAGAAGTTTGACGCCCTGGCCAAGGAGTTCTCCCAGGACCCAGGTTCGGCCGCCAATGGCGGTGACCTCGGCTTCGCGGGTCCTGGCGTCTACGATCCGGACTTCGAAACTGCCCTGTACGCCTTGAACAAGGACCAGGTGTCAGCGCCGGTACGCACCACCTTCGGTTGGCACCTGATCAAGCTGTTGGGCGTTGAAGCACCGCAAGTGCCGTCGTTCGCCAGCCTGAAAGACAAGCTGACGCGCGAGCTCAAAACTCAGCAGGTTGAGCAACGTTTTGTCGAGGCTACCAAGCAATTGGAAGATGCGGCATTCGAAGCCTCCGACCTGGCTCAGCCGGCGTCTGACCTGAAGCTCACCGTGCACACCTCGGCGCCGTTTGGCCGTGAAGGTGGCGAAGGTGTTGCCGCCAACCGTGCCGTGGTCACTGCTGCATTCAGCCCGGAAGTGCTGGATGAAGGTGCCAACAGCACCGCCATTGAGCTGGACCCGGAAACCATCATTGTGCTGCGGGCCAAAGAGCATCTGAAGCCTACGCAATTGCCACTGGAAAGCGTCTCTGCCGCTATCCGTGCGCAGATGACCAAGGAGCGCGCCAGCGCGGCTGCCAAGGCTCATGCTGACGAGTTGATCGCCAGCCTGCGTGATGGCAAAACTGCGCTGAACCAGCCGATCGACGGCCAGGCCTGGAAAGTCACTGAAGCGGCTACCCGTAGCCAGGAAGCGATCGACCCGGCCGTGCTGCAAGCCCTGTTCCGCATGCCCAAGCCTGCAAGCAAGGACAAGCCGACCTTCACTACCGTGACCCTGGCGGACGGTAGCCTGGTGATCGTGCGCTTGAACGGCGTCAACGAAGCCGCTGCGCCTACGGACGAAGAAAAGGCGCAATACCGCCGCTTCCTCGCTTCCCGTATCGGCCAGCAAGACTTTGCTGCCTACCGCAAGCAGTTGGAAACCAAGGCTGACATCAAGAAATTCTGATGTCGGTTTGAAGTAAAAAGCCCCCGCTCTGAAAGGACCGGGGGCTTTTTATTGGCTGCTCTTCAGGCTGGCGATCACAGCCAATAGCATCAGCAGCACAACCGCCCACGCGAAGGTGCCGACGCCCCAGCCTTGAAGTAATACGCCACCGACCAACCCGCCGCCGGCAATGCCAAGGTTCCATACAGTGACCAGCATCGACTGCGCTGCATCCGCCGATGCACCGGCCGCCTTGGCCAGTGCGGTTTGCAGCAACGCTGGCAGGCCGCCGAACGCCAGGCCCCATAACGCCACGGCGCCGTAGACAACCACTGGCGACTCGATCCAGAACGCCAGCGCCAGGGCGATCAAGCCAAACAGCGCACAGCTGGCCACGAGCAACACCCGCAACCATCGATCAATCAGTACGCCCGCCAACCAGATGCTCAGCAGCGCGGCAAGGCCAAATACCAGCAGCACACGATCAATCTCGGCGGCGATTCCGGCGGGCCCCAGCAGGGGCGCCACGTAGGTATAGAGAATGTTGTGGGCCAGCACGTAGGTAAAGGTCACCCACAGCACCGGACGAATGCCTGGCAAATTCAGGACCTGGCGCAGCCCCAGACGTTTTCCCGCAGGTTCGCCTGCAAAATCCGGCAGCTGCCAGCGCGCCCAAATCAGCAGCAACAGCGTCAGCCCGGTCATGATTGCGAAACTCAAGCGCCAGCCAACGGTGGTGCCCAGGAACGTGCCCGCCGGCACACCCAGAGACAAGGCCAAGGGCGCGCCGAGCATCGCCACGGCAATCGCCCGCCCTTGCAGGTGCGGCGCAACCATGCGGCTGGCATATCCCGCCAGCAGCGCCCAGAGCAGCCCGGCGAAAACACCGGCGAAGAAACGTGCCACCAAGGTCACCCCGTAATGGCTGGAAAACGCTGTCACGCTGTTGACCAAGGCAAAGCCGCCGATCGCAATCAGCAGCAATGGCCGTCGGCGCCAGCCTCGGGTCAGCAGCGTGAGAGGAATGGCTGCGAGCAATGAGCCGAGGGCATACAGGGTGACCAACTGGCCCACCAGTGCCGGCGAGACGCCCAGGCCGTCGCTCATCTGCGGCAGGAGCCCGGCGGGCATTGCCTCGGTGAGAATGGTGATAAACCCGGCCGAAGCCAACGCCAGCAAGCCACCCAGTGGCAGGGCCTGACGTTGGTTGGCGGGGGCCGAATCGGTTATTGCAGGGCTGTTGCTCATCGCACGCTATCCATGGAAAAAGGCCAGGAAGCAGGGTAGGGGGCTGTGAGCTGCGGAAAAACAGGCTAAGGTTCCGAACTTATCGGACACCTACGTCCGCAATTGGTAGGTAAGCCCATGGACAGCCTGAGCAGTCTCTCGGTATTCGTGCATGTCGCGGAAACCCGCAGCTTCACCGCCGCTGGCCGCGTGCTTGGCGTGTCTTCCTCGGCGGTGGGCAAAAGCATCGCACGCACCGAGGAGCGCCTGGGTGTGCGCCTGTTTCACCGCAGTACGCGCAGCATCACCTTGACCAGCGAGGGGGCGTTGTTTCTCGAGCGTTCGCGACGGATTCTCGCCGAAGTCGAGGCCGCGGAGCAGGAGCTGACCGAGGCCACCCTCACGCCGCGCGGCAAGTTGCGGATCAGCGTGCCGCAGGTGCGTGGGCTGTTGATGCCGGTGCTCAGCGATTTCATGCGCGCGTACCCGGACATCGAACTGGATGTGGATTTTTCCGACCGCATGGTGGATGTGATCGAAGAAGGCTTCGACGCGGTGATTCGTACAGGCCGGCCGGAAGATTCGCGCTTGATGGCGCGTCATCTGGGGCATTACCGTCTGGTGCTGGTGGGGACGCCAGCCTATTTCGAGCAACATGGCACCCCGCAGCAGCCCCGGGACTTGAGCGGCCACGCTTGCCTGCGCCACAAATTCTGCGCCACCGGCAAATTGGAACCATGGCCATTGCGTCCTGTGCCAGGCGCTGCAGAACCTGTTTTGCGCACACCGTTGGTCAGCACGACCATTGAATCGCTCAACCATGTGGTGCACGAAGGCTTGGGCATCGCTTGCCTGCCTGATTACATGGTCAGGGATGCGGTGCAGCAAGGGCATTTGCAGCGGGTGCTGGATGACTTTCTCGAGCACCGCGGCAGCTTCTGGATGTTATGGCCAGCAAGTCGCCATGCTTCAGCCAAACTGCGTGTGTTTATCGACCATATGGGCGCCGGGCTTTTTCCTGCAGGCACCGTCCTGTAGGCCTGTGACGTTTTACCGACAGGAATGCGCGCGCCAGGACCCCGTTCTGTTGCACAATACCGCCCGGACTGTTTTCCTCAGGATTTTCGATGTCGACATCATTTCACTTGCGTAGCCTCGGGTTGGCGCTGGTGCTGGCGGGCGCCGCGGGCTGCTCGTCACCCAAGACCGCTATTTATGAACATGAGAATTTCGACGACTCCGGTACATTCTCCCGTGATTACCCGGTCAGCGATGTGGCGGCCTGCGAAGCGGCGCGGCGTGCCCTGCTGAGCCAGGGCTACATCATCACCAGCAGCGATCCTAAGCTGGTCGTGGGTAACAAGAGCTTTCAGCAGACCGGCGAGACGCACCTGCAGATCAGCTTCAACGTGGTGTGTGCCGATGACGGCAAGGGCAATAACCACTCGACGATGTTTGCCAACGCCTTGCAGGATCGCTATGCGCTGAAGAAGGTCAACAATTCCGCAAGCCTCGGTGTGGGTGTGTTGGGCTCGGTGTCGATGCCGATCGGCTCCACCGATGACTCGATGGTCAAGGTGGCGAGCGAGACGGTCTCGGCGCCCAAGTTCTACGACCGTTATTTCGCGCTGGTGGATGTATTCCTGCCGCAGGAAGTGAAGAAGGCCGAGCATATTCCCGAGAAGCCCAAGGCTGACCTCGGTGTGCCGGAACCCAAGGCGGCGCCGGTAGCCGAGAAGGTCGAGGCACCGAAGGAAGAACCGGCAGCGCCAGCTGCTTCGCAAACGGTGACGCCGCCTGCCGAGACGGCACCGATTGCACCCAAGGAAGAGCCAGCCCCAACCCCGGCAAGCGAGCCGGCGCCGGCGCCGACCAATCCGAGCCTGCCGGCGCCAACAGAGGCGATTCCGCCGCTGCCCACGCCCGCGCAGTAACTCAGACTGCTACGGGATCCGCCTTGTCGACGTTGATCCCGTAGCGGCTGATGGCCTGAGTGATGGTGTCCCGGCCGAGCACGCCATCATCGGCCAGTGCCTTCAAGGCCGCCAGCACGATAAAGTGCCGGTCCACTTCGAAAAACTCACGCAAGGTTTCGCGGGTGTCCGATTGCCCGAACCCATCGGTGCCCAGCGCTACAAAGCGACGGCCGTGGACGAAGGGGCGAACCTGATCGGCGAATAATTTCATGTAGTCCGTGGCCACCACCACCGGCCCGGCTTGCCCGGCGAGGCATTCCTCAACGTAACTCGCGCGTGGCTCGCTTTCCGGGTGCAGCAGGTTCCAGCGCTGCGCCGCGTGCCCGTCACGGCGCAGCTCGGTCAGGCTGGTGACGCTCCACACGTTGCTGTGCACGGCGAAGTCCGTTTCGAGCAAGTCGGCCGCGGCGATCACTTCGCGCAAAATTGACCCGCTGCCCATCAATTGCACCTGCGCTTGCGGGTGGCTGCTCAGTGGATACATGCCCTTGAGAATCCCGTGCTCCACGCCATCGGGCATGGCCGGGTGTGGGTAGTTCTCGTTGAGCAGGGTGATGTAGTAGTAAATGTCCTCTTGCTCGACGTACATGCGCCGCATACCTTCGCGAATGATCACCGCCAGCTCGTAGGCAAACGTCGGGTCATACGACACGCAGCACGGGATCACCGACGACAGGATATGGCTGTGGCCGTCGTCATGCTGCAAGCCTTCGCCCATCAACGTGGTGCGCCCCGCCGTGGCCCCCAGCAGAAACCCACGCGCCCGCGCATCGCCCGCCGCCCAGGCCAGGTCGCCGACGCGCTGGAAACCGAACATCGAATAGAAAATGTAGAACGGCACGGTCATCAGGCCGTGGTTGCTGTAGGACGTACTGGCTGCGATCCACGAGGAAATGGCGCCGGATTCGTTCAGGCCTTCCTGCATAATCTGTCCGTCCTTGCTCTCCTTGTAGTAGCTCAGTTGCCCGGCATCCTGTGGGGTGTAAAGCTGACCCACCGCTGAATGGATGCCGATCTGACGGAACAGGCTTTCCATGCCGAAGGTGCGCGATTCATCCGGCACGATTGGCACGATCAGCTTGCCCAGGTGCGGGTCCTTGAGCAGCGTGCCAAGGATGCGCACAAAGGCCATGGTGGTGGAAATGGCGCGCTCGCCCGTGTCTTTGAGTTGGGTCGCAAATGCGCTCAGTTCGGGGATTTGCAATGACTCGATGGCACTGTGGCGCGCGGGCACATAGCCGCCCAAGGCCTGGCGACGTGCGGCGAAGTAGCGGGCTTCTTCGCTGTCGGCAGCGGGCTTGAGGTAGGGGATGTCGTCGAGCTGGTCATCCGCCACTTCCAGGCCGAAGCGGTCGCGGAAGGCTTTTACCGCCTCGGCGCCCATTTTCTTCAGCTGGTGGTTGATGTTCTGGCCTTCGCCGGCTTCACCCATGCCGAAGCCCTTGACGGTTTTGGCCAGGATCACCGTCGGTTGGCCCTGGTGGCGCACGGCGGCTGCATAGGCGTTGTAGACCTTGTCCGGGTCGTGGCCACCGCGTGAGAGTTTCCAGATTTCGTCGTCGGACATGTCCGCAACCAGTGCCAGCAACTCGGGGTATTTACCGAAGAAATGCTCGCGCACATAGGCACCGTTCTGCGATTTGTAATTCTGATAATCGCCGTCCACGCATTCCATCATGCGCTGGCGCAGCAGGCCGCTCTGATCCTTTTCCAGCAGCGCATCCCAGCCACCGCCCCAGATCACTTTGATCACATTCCAACCGGCGGCGCGGTACAGGCTTTCGAATTCCTGAATCACTTTGGCATTGCCGCGCACCGGGCCATCCAGGCGTTGCAGGTTGCAGTTGACCACGAAGATCAGATTGTCGAGTTTCTCGCGGCCGGCCAGGGAGATGGCGGCGAGGGATTCCGGCTGGTCCATTTCGCCATCACCGAGGAAGGCCCAGACCTTGCGGCCCTGGTGTTGCTTGAGGTTGCGAAATTCCAGGTAACGCATGAATCGCGCCTGGTAAGCCGCAGTGATCGGCCCCAGCCCCATGGACACGGTGGGGAATTGCCAGAAGTCCGGCATCAAGCGCGGGTGCGGGTAGGACGATAAACCTTCGCCACCGGCCTCGCGGCGGAAGTTATCCAACTGCGCTTCGCTGATGCGCCCCTCCAGATACGCGCGGCCATAGATGCCAGGAGAAGAGTGGCCCTGGATGTACACCAGATCGCCATCGAACGTGTCGGTACGCCCACGGAAGAAGTGGTCAAAACCTACGTCGTACAGCACAGCAGCTGACGCATAAGTCGCGATATGCCCACCCACACCGGAATGTTTGCCCGCGCGCAACACCATGGCCATGGCGTTCCAGCGGATAAACGCATTGGTGCGACGCTCGATGGCCAGGTTGCCGGGGTAGGGCAACTGGCGGTCGACGGGAATGGTGTTGACGTAGGGCGTGGTCACCCGCCCGTAGAAGTCACCATGGCGCGCTACGTCGAAATCCAGCAACTGATCTATCAGGTAATGGGCGCGCGGGCGGCCTTCGGTGGACAGCACCGATTCGATGGACTCCAGCCACTCGCGGGTTTCCTGTGGATCGTCGTCCAGTCTTACAGCGTTATTGGGGGTCATGTGAAGCTCCAGGGTAGGCGGATTTGAAGCAGCGAGCTCCTCGTGGGAGTGGCGCCAATTTAGTTGCAATTGCAACGACATGCCTGAATCTAGCGCGGGATGAGCTACTATTGCAACCTTCTTGAAATTCCCCGGATGGTGTTGCATGTCGTCGAATGAGCCTGATGTATGGTTCCGTTTTGTCAGGGCCCACAGGACGGTCATCCGTGAAATCGAGCGTCGGCTGGCTGAGGCGGGCCTGCCGCCGTACGCCTGGTATGACGCGCTGTGGGGCCTGGAAAGCGGCCCCGAGGGCACTCGCCGTATGCACGAACTGGCCGATGTGCTGGCGATCGAGCGCTACAACCTGACGCGCCTGGTGGACCGTCTGGAGAAGGACGGCCTGGTGGTGCGTTCGCGTTCAGACGGCGACGGCCGAGCGGCGTTTGCCTCGATCACCGACGCGGGTCGGGTGTTGCGCAAAAAAATGTGGACGATCTACGAAAGCACCGTCGACGAGTTGTTCCTGTCGCAAATCGAGCCGGAGCAGCGCCAGTTGTTTGCCGACACCCTGGAGCGTACGGCGGGGTTGGCGGTGGAGGCGGGTGTGCAAACCCGTAACCGACGCAAGACCTGAGACACGGTGCAGATCCAATGTGGAAGCGGGCTTGCCCGCCCTCACATTTTTTATCGCGTTTCCCATTCATTTAAGTGGATAGCGTTTCATCGCTATTTCCACCTGTTGTGCGTCGATACGCCCTTCATCCGCCAACGCCCTCAACGCACACACCACGATCCAGAAACGACTCGGCGCAGCGGCCTGCACCGAGCCTGCGCCCAAGGCCACAAAACGCGCGTCAACATACGGCGCCAATTGATCGACAATCGGCTGCGGATAACCGGTGACGGCGATGACCGGCGTGGTATCCCCGGCCAGGCAATCACGCAAATGGCAGCTCTGCCGGGGCGCCATGGGGTGCAGCCGATTCCAGCGCGCAGCGGCCGCAGCCTCGCGGGCCAGTCGCGTGTAGCTGGGGCAGCTCCACAGCTGCGCCGTGATGCTCCAGTCCTGTTCAAGCAACTGTGCAGCATGAGTGGCTTCCACCAGCGCCCGACCTGCACCGAGCAATCGCACATCCCCTTGGCGACGTTGGATCGGGTACATGCCCTTGAGCGCATCTTCACGGTCTTGCGCATCCAACGTCACGGCGGTCTCTTGGTCATGCAGCGCCAGGTAATAAAAGCCCGGCTTGCCGTCCACATACAGCGCGCGCAAACCCGCCAGCACAATCGCGCGGGCTTCCTCACCCGAGGCCGGATCATACGGTGTGCAACGCGGGTGGTTTGCCAGCCACAGCGGCAGGGAGGGTTGCGCGCCCTTGGGCCAGGGCGAAGGCTGGTTCTCGATGTCGTTGCACAGGATGCCGCGCTGCGCGGTCTCATCCGACAACGCACACAGCTGCGCCGACGACGCTGCGCTGTGCAGGTACAGCAGTGGTTTTTCGCCGGTATTACGCGCGAACCAGCTGGGCCAGCTACCCACACGCCGGCTGCGTGACTGGCCGCGAATCACCCAGGCGTGCCGGCTGAATTCGAGGGTATCGGCCATGGTCATCACCGTGTACAGCGGCGAACTGCGCGATGGTTCGGCGGCGTTCAGTGCGTCAATACACAGCTGCGCGGCGTTAGCGGTAGAGGCGGGCATGGGTTGAAGCTCCAGGCAACAGAGGTTCGTACCCTAATGGAAATCTGGTTGCATTTGCAATGATTGCAATCGCACGTCAAATGTCGAGCGCTAAATCAACCCTGCGCTGCTACGTTTAATCAGGATGTGCAGGAACGTCATGGCGCAGACATTTTTTCGTCATCACGGCACTTTAGGCTGGCTGTGCGGGTCATTTATTGGCAGCCGCTTTAAACCCACAAGGAGTCCATCATGGACGATTACCAAGAAGAACTGCTGGAGTACCACGCGTTTGAATTGGATCCGCTGGATCCGGTCGATGACGCCACCGAGCTGTAATACCGACTTCAGGCGGAATGCCGCTGACTGCGGCGAAATTCCCCTGGAGTCTGGTTGTTCCACCGCCTGAACGCCCGTTGAAAGGCTTGGGCCGAAGCAAAACCGAGCAAGTAGGCGATTTCGCCGAACGCCAGTTCCGTGTCACGAATGTAGGTCATGGCCAGATCGCGACGGGTGTCGTTGAGAATCGCGCGAAACTGTGTGCCTTCTTCAGCCAGTTTGCGGCGCAGGGTCCAGGTGGGCAGCTTCAAGCGTGCCGCCACTTCTTCCAGGTCGGGTTCCCGGCCGCCATTGAGCATCGGCCCCAGCAAACGGGTAATGCGCTCGCGCAGGCTGCGGGTGCGCGTCAACTGCTCCAGCTCTGCTTCACACAACTTTAACAACAGCTGCCAGGTACTGGGGCAATGCTGCGGGTTGCGCATCGCCAGGGTTTGCTGGCTCAGGCGCAGTTGATTGGCGTCGGCGCCAAAATGCACCGGGCCGTCTCCCAGCATGGCGTACTGGTCACAATAGGGGGGCGCTTCAAATTCGATGTCGATGCGCTGCGCCTGCACCGGTTGTTGGGCCAGGCTGGACAATTGCTGCAGCCAGCCGGCGATGATCGAATCCACCACAAAGCGGTTGTAGGCGTTGTAGGGGCTGATGGAATAGAACCGCAGCCACGCCCCTTCGGCATCTTCGTGAAAACTCGACTGCCCGCGATAGTTGGAGCCGTACAGCGCCTCGAACCGCGTCAATGTGCGCGCGGCTTCACGCACGTTGGGCGCTTGCGCGGCGGTGACGCCTGCCAGGCCCGCCTGACTCAGGCGGCTGAGCTGGCCCATGCGCAAGCCCAGGCCCGGGTCGCCGGTCAGTTGGATGGCCGCATGGCCCAGGCGCATGTAACGCGGGATCGACAGACGCGCACCGGCTTCGGCGAGGCGCGCGGCGTCCAGGCCGTATTGCAGCAGCAGCGGTTGCGGGTCCAGGCCGTGGCTTTGAATGGCGTCCGCCAGGGTGTGCACGAAGCCCACCGACAGATCCCCGAGGCGCACCGGCTTCAAGGCGCTACAACCAGATGTTCAGCAGACGTGCGCCACGGGCGCCGCTGTCGGCGTTGACTCGCCCGTTGCTGCTGAGAAAGCTGTGCCCGGCAGTGCCCAAGTCCCAGAACTGTCCACGCAGGAACACGCTCATGCCGGCGCTTGCCTGGCTGATCGGCTGTTGGCTGATCAGAGTCAGACGGTGCCAGGCTTCGCCTTCGCTGAGTTCCTCGGGCTTGAGGCTGATTTCGGGTGGCGTCGACACACTTTTAAACCCGCGCCATGGGCGATCCCATGTGTCGCGGCCAGTCACAAATGCCGGCACGGCGACCAACTGCGCGCCTTGCTCGTTGAGTTTGCGGTAGTTGTCCGGGTACCAGCTGTCGCTGCCGATCAGGATGCCCAGGCGCCCGGCCGGGGTGTCGACCACGTTGACGATATTTTCATCGCCCGGTTGGATGAAACCGCGCTCATCGTAGATGGGGTAGAACTGGCGCTGTGGCTGGCCCACTGGCAAACCGTCGGCACCGAACACCAGGCTGGCGTTGTACAGCGGACCATGGCCGACATGCAGTTGGCCTTGTTCGACACTCGGGTTGGGCAGGGTGATGGAGCCGGCCACCAGCGTGACGCCAAACTCTTTGGCCAGGCCGCCGAACAACAGCTGATAGTCGCGCGCCATGGCGGAGGCTTTCATACGCAGGTAGGCGTCATCCATGCGGTTATCGCCGGTGGCGCTGATCCATGCGCGCGCAAACTGCAGAGGGTTGCTGGCCGACAGCCAGTTCATCGCGTCTTTTAAATGGACCGCTTGGTACAACTCGTTTTTTTCGCCGCTGAGCATCAGCCAGGTGCCGATATGTTCGGGCAGGACCACGATGGTCTTTTGATTGATCAGCCCCTGATCACGGGCCTTTTGCAGGTACGCCGCGAGCTTCAGGTGCAGGCGTTCCAGGCTCTGGTAATCGGCGGGGAACAACTCCGGCTGAATGCCCAGCAAGTTGCCACGATCGGCAGGCTCGCCTTCATTGACGGCCAGGGAAATGCGCAGGTCCGACAGGTAATGCGCCACAGGGCGCTCCTGGGTCCAGACCAGATACGCGGCGACGGCGGCAACCAGGGCCATGACGAGGGTGAACGCTAGAAGTTTACGCATGGGGCAACAGACAACAGACCGT
Organism: Pseudomonas sp. TREG-RG-20F-10-E-6-01; assembly: GCF_022662455.1. Classification (NCBI taxonomy): domain Bacteria; kingdom Pseudomonadati; phylum Pseudomonadota; class Gammaproteobacteria; order Pseudomonadales; family Pseudomonadaceae; genus Pseudomonas; species Pseudomonas sp. TREG-RG-20F-10-E-6-01. The sequence continues at coordinate 178,323 of NZ_JAKNQP010000006.1, forward strand.
GTGCAGGGTTCGCCGACTAGGGTAGGGCTCAGGCACCTGCTTGCCAAGGGGCGCTGTGCATTTGGATCAATAACTTGTCAGTTTCAGTCATTGAGCGGCAGTCCATCGCCTCTTAGTCTGTGGGGCATAAACCGATGGCAGGCCATTCGAGCCTGCCACGTCCCGTGATGATCCGTTGTGGAGCTGTACCATGACCGCTGCTGCCTACCCGCACCTGCTGGCCCCGTTGGACCTGGGTTTTACCACCTTGCGCAATCGCACCCTGATGGGCTCGATGCACACAGGCCTTGAAGAAAAGCCAGGTGGTTTCGAGCGCATGGCCGCCTACTTTGCCGAGCGCGCCCGTGGCGGTGTCGGCTTGATGGTCACCGGCGGGATTGGCCCGAACGATGAGGGCGGCGTGTATGCCGGTGCGGCCAAGCTGACCACTGACGAGGAAGCGCAGAAGCACAAAATCGTGACCCAGGCCGTGCACGAAGCGGGCGGCAAGATCTGCATGCAGATCCTCCACGCCGGGCGGTATGCCTACAGCCCCAAGCAAGTCGCACCGAGCGCGATCCAGGCGCCGATCAACCCGTTCAAGCCCAAGGAACTGGACGAAGAAGGCATCGAAAAGCAGATCCAGGATTTCGTCACTTGCTCGCTGCTGGCCCAGGTCGCCGAATACGACGGCGTGGAAATCATGGGTTCCGAAGGCTACTTCATTAACCAGTTCCTGGCCGCCCACACCAACCACCGCACCGACCGTTGGGGTGGCAGCTACGAAAACCGCATGCGCCTGGCGGTGGACATCGTGCGCCGCGTGCGTGAAGCCGTGGGCCCGAACTTCATTATTATCTTCCGCCTGTCGATGCTCGACCTGGTCGAAGGCGGCAGCAGCTGGGAAGAAATCGTGCAGTTGGCCAAGGCCATCGAGCAGGCCGGTGCGACCCTTATCAACACCGGTATCGGCTGGCACGAAGCGCGCATCCCGACCATCGCCACCAAAGTGCCGCGTGGCGCGTTTAGCAAAGTCACCGCCAAGCTGCGCGGTGCGGTGCAGATTCCGCTGATCACCACCAACCGTATCAATACGCCGGACATTGCCGAGCAGATCCTCGCCGAAGGCGATGCCGACATGGTCTCGATGGCGCGGCCATTTTTGGCTGACCCGGAGTTCGTCAACAAGGCGGCTGCCGGCCGCGCCGATGAAATCAACACCTGCATCGGCTGCAACCAGGCCTGCCTGGACCACACCTTTGGCGGCAAGCTGACCACCTGCCTGGTCAACCCGCGCGCCTGCTACGAAACCGAGCTGAACTACCTGCCGGTCAAGCAGATCAAGAAAATCGCCGTGGTCGGCGCCGGTCCTGCAGGCCTGGCAGCGGCTACCGTGGCGGCGGAGCGCGGCCACCAAGTGACCTTGTTCGATTCCGCCAGCGAAATCGGCGGCCAGTTCAATATCGCCAAGCGCGTGCCGGGCAAAGAGGAGTTCTTTGAAACCCTGCGCTACTTCAAGCGCAAATTGCAGACCACCCACGTCGAGGTGTGCCTCAACACCCGTGTGGATGTCGCGCAACTGGCGGCGGGCGGGTATGACGAGATTATCCTCGCCACCGGCATTGCGCCGCGCACCCCGGCCATCCCGGGTATCGACAACGCCAAGGTGCTGAGTTACCTGGACGTGATTCTTGAGCGCAAGCCGGTGGGCAAGCGCGTGGCGGTGATCGGCGCTGGCGGGATCGGCTTTGACGTCTCTGAATTTCTGGTGCACGCCGGCGTGTCCACCAGCCTGGACCGCGAAGCGTTCTGGAAAGAGTGGGGCATCGACACGCAGCTGCAAGCCCGTGGCGGCGTGGCCGGCATCAAGCCGGCGCCGCATGCGCCGGCGCGTGAAGTGTTCCTGCTGCAACGCAAAACCTCCAAGGTCGGCGACGGCCTGGGCAAGACCACCGGCTGGATCCATCGCACAGGCCTGAAGAACAAACAGGTGCAGATGCTCAACAGCGTCGAATACCTGAGCATCGATGACCAGGGTCTGCATATCCGCATCGGCGCCGAAGGCGAGCCGCAGCTGCTGGCGGTGGACAACATCGTCATCTGCGCCGGGCAAGACCCGCTGCGCGAGCTGCAGGACGGCCTGGTCGCCGCAGGCCAGAACGTGCACCTGATCGGCGGCGCCGACGTGGCGGCCGAGCTGGATGCCAAGCGCGCCATCAACCAGGGCTCGCGCCTCGCTGCCGAGCTGTAAGACGAAAAAAGGGGCGGTGTTAGACTACCGCCCCTTTTTCTATTCAGATGCCTCCCGATGGGCCCTTTCGACTGGCTTCCCCACGCGCCCCTTGAACTGTTGCAGCTGGATTGGCTGAACGGCGTCGAGGTGGCCGTGCTGCGCCTGGACCGCATCGACCCGCTGATCAGCGGCAACAAGTGGTTCAAGCTCACCCAGCACCTGGCCGATGCCCAGGCGGCCGGAGCCCGCGGAGTCATCAGCCTCGGCGGCGCGCACTCCAACCACCTGCACGCGCTGGCGGCGGCCGGCAAACGCTTCGGTTTCCCGACCGTAGGCCTGTTGCGCGGCGATCCGCAAGACACACCCACTGTGCTCGACCTGAAAGCCTTCGGCATGCAGCTGCATTGGCTCGGTTACCGCGGCTATCGCGCGCGGCATGCGGCGGATTTCTGGTTGCCGTGGCACGCACAATACCCGCAACTTTACCCCGTGCCGGAAGGCGGCGGTGGAATCGCCGGTGCCTTGGGGTGCGCGGTATTGGTCGAGCAAGTGCGCGCGCAATTGAACGCCCTGGGCTGGGCCGACTATGACGCGTGGTGGTTGGCGGCGGGCACCGGTACGACCCTGGCCGGGTTGACGTTGGCCGAGGCGGGCGCGCGCACGGTCTATGGCGCAATGGCGGTGCCGGACGACCACGGCGTCGCTCAAAACGTGCAGGCTATCGTGCAGCAAGGGTATGAATTGATGGACGCAAGCCGAGGCGGTTTCGCCAAGGTCGATCCGTTATTGCTTGAATTCATGTACGCCACGGAACAGGCCAGTGGTGTGCCGCTGGAGCCGCTTTACACCGCCAAGGCCTTGCTGGCGCTGAAGCAGCAGATCGAGGCCGGGCGTTTTCCTCCCGGCACTCGTCTGATCTTCGTGCATACCGGCGGCCTGCAAGGTCGCCGTGGGTTTGCGTAGAGGCTTAGCCGCCGGTTTTGACTCGACCGGGCATCATCCGCAGCGCCGTGTTGTCGCGCAGGATGTAGTGGTGAATGATCCCGGCCAATGCATGCAGCCCGATCAGCCAGTAGCCGACCTTGCCGAACAGCACATGCCAGTGCTCAATCTCTTTGGCCAGAGCCTTGTTTTCAGCGATCAACGGCGGCAGCTCAATGCCATAGAACATCACCGAATGCCCCTCGGCACTGACAATCAGCCAGCCGGCTATCGGCATGCCGATCATCAACGCATACAGCGCAACGTGCATCAGCGTGGCCAACAGGCTTTGCCATTGCGGGGGTGCCGGCACGATTTTCGGCGCAACGCCCAGGCTGCGCGCGAACAAGCGCAGCCACACCAGCACGAACACGGTGAGGCCAAACATGAAGTGCATTTCGACGATCAACGTACGCGCGCCACTGCCTTTGGGAAACTGGCCGCGTAACTCTATGCAGGCGTAAACCACCGCCAGTAGCACCACCATCAACCAGTGCAGCGCAATCGACATGGTGCTGTAGCGTGTATCGGAGTTTTTCCACGGCATCGCTGTGTTCCTCACTCATCAGGGCAAACCTCCGTTCTTGGTGACGGAGTCCTTTAACTGTATGCCGGTTTTGAGCGCTTTGCCTGGCGTAAATGCCGTTGTTTTGACCTCAATCAGTGGCTTTGCGGCATTTCACCGCGTGCCAGGCGCTGATTGATATCGGTGATCACTGCAGGCAGGTCGTTGATAGTGTCGATCAGGTAGTGCGGGCGCGCGCCTTCGAAGAGTTTCTCGATGCGTTTGCGCTCGCTGTTCAGGGTGGCGGCGTCCAGGTTACGAAATTGCTCGTAGGTCAGGCCCAGCGCATTGCCCGAGCAGGTAAGAGCGACGGTCCACATGCCCGCGCGACGGCCTTCGAGGATGCCCGGCACGGTGTCATCGACCTTTACGCAAGCCGCCACATCATCGATGCCCAGCGCGATCACGTTGGCCAGTGCCTGGGCCGGCCATGGGCGGCCGTTGGGGACTTCGTCGGTGGCGACCACGTGATCGGCGAAATAGCCATTGGTGGCGGCCAGGGCGATGACCTTGTCCATGACTTGCTTGGGGTAGCCGGAGCAGGAACCGATCTTGATGCCTTGCACGCGCAGCCGGGCGATGGTGTCGAGGGCGCCGGGAATCAGCGCCGAGTGTTCGGCGATTTTCTCGATCTGCAACGGCATGAAGCGCTGGTAGATGGCGGTCACGTCATCATCCGTCGGCGTACGGCCGAACGCCTTGCGGTAACGCTCGGCGACCTGCGGCTGGTCGCAAAGGGTGCGGATGTGGTCCCACTTGCCCATGCCCATCGGGCCACGGGCCTCTTCGATGGAGACTTGCACATCGAACTTGGCGAAGGCTTCGACAAAGATTTGCGTGGGGGCGAACGAGCCGAAGTCGACCACGGTGCCGGCCCAATCGAGGATAACGGCCTGGAGGGTGTTGGGGTTTTGATAGTTCATGGTTCAAATCCTGTGGGTAATGGGGCAATCAGACGTCCAGCACTTCCATTTCTTGCAGCACCTGCGCGATCGCCTTGACCGCTGAGCGCATGCCGGCCGCATCGACGTGGCCGATACAGCCCACGCGGAAGGTTTCCACTTGAGTCAATTTGCCGGGGTAAAGGATGAAACCCTTGGCCTTGACCCGCTCGTAGAAGTCCTTGAACTGGTAACGCGGGTCCTTTGGCGCATGAAAGGTGACGATGATCGGCGCCTGGATCGCTGGCGGCAGGAAGCTGCGCAGGCCCACTTCGGCCATGCCATCCAGCAGCGCCTGACAGTTGCGTGCGTAGCGTTGGTGACGCGCAGGCAGGCCGCCCTCTTCGTGGTATTGCAGCAGCGCTTCGTGCAGGGCGGCGACCACGTGCGTTGGCGGGGTGAAGCGCCATTGCCCGGTCTTGGCCATGTAGCGGTGCTGGTCGAACAGGTCCATCGCCAGGGAGTGGCAGTTGCCTTGGGCGGCGGCCAGCGACTGTTTGTCGGCAAACACGAAACCCATGCCCGGCACGCCTTCCAGGCATTTGCCCGAGGCGGCGATCAGCGCGTCGAACGGCACTTCGCGAGCGTCAATTGGCAACGCACCGAAGGAACTCATGGCGTCGATGATCAAGCGCTTGCCGTGGCTTTTCACCACCTCGGCGATCTGCGGCAGCGGGTTGAGAATGCCGGTGCTGGTCTCGCAGTGGATCAGCGCCACGTGGGTAATGGCCGGGTCGGCGGGCAGCAGACGGTCCACATCGGCCGCTGTGGTCGGTTCATCCTCGGCGGTTTCAAAGGTGCTGAAATCGCGGCCGAGCACTTCGCAGATCTTCGCCAGGCGCTTGCCGTAGGCGCCGTTGATCAACACCAGCACCTTGCCATTGCGCGGCACCAGAGTGCCGATGGCGGCTTCGACGGCAAAGGTGCCGCTGCCTTGCAGGGGCACGCAGTGGTGGCTGTCGGCAGCGTTGAGAATCGCCAGCAACTGCTCGCAGACGCTGGCGGTGAGTTGGTTGAATCGCTGGTCCCATGAACCCCAATCCACCAGCATGGCCTGACGCGTACGCACGGACGTGGTCAGGGGGCCGGGTGTGAGCAGAATGGGCGCGGCGGTGGTCATCTCAAGTCCTCGCAAGTCTCGGGGGTTGAATCTACGGCGCCTAAATTGCAGTTTGGCTTGTTATCAATCAAATTGTTTGTTGTTATGCGAGCTATCAGTGAGGCCGATAGCTATGAATTTGTTCCAACTGCGTGCATTCGATGCCGTAGCCCGCGAGGGCAGTTTCACCCGAGCGGCGGCGCGGCTGTTTATCAGCCAGCCGGCGGTGACCGGGCACATCAAGGCTCTGGAGGAGCACTATCAGATCCCGTTGTTACGGCGTACGGCGCGGCGGGTGGAGTTGACCGAGGAGGGCACGCGCCTGGCGGCGATCACCCGCGCGATCTTCGGCCTGGTGGACGAGGCCCAGACCCTGCTGGAAGCCAACCGTCAGTTGCTCACCGGGCGCCTGGAGGTGGCGGCCGACGGCCCGCATCTGGTGATGCCGATGATCGCCAGGTTACGTGCGCGCTACCCGGGCATCACCGTCAACCTGCGCTTGGGCAATGCTCAGGAAACCCTGGCGGCGCTGTTGTCCGAGCATGCGGATGTGGCGGTGCTCACCGAGGTGGAACCGCGCAATGGCCTGCACCTGCAAGCCCTGAACGAATCGCGCATCTGCGCCTTGGTGCCGGCAGGGCATCCGTGGCTGGCCGACCCGGCGGGCATTCGCCTTGAGCAATTGCACGAAGTGATCATGGTGCTTCGCGAGCCCGGCTCGATTACCCGGCGCACCTTCGACAGCGCGTGCGCCAGCGCCGCTGTGCAGCCCAAAGTCTTGCTCGAACTGGACAGCCGTGAGGCGGTGACCGAAGCCGTCGCCGCTGAACTGGGCGTGGGGGTCGTGTCGTCAATGGAGGTCAGCCGCGATCCGCGCGTGCATGCCATTCCCTTGCAGGGCGACGGGCTGGTCAACCGGCACATGCTCGGTTGCATGCAGCGACGCCGCTCACTGCGCCTGATCCAGGCGTTTTTCGAGTTGGCGTGTTGACGGTTTTTTGCTGGAACGAATTTTTTTTGCCCTATAAACTCTGCCCCCAAAGCGCCGGCCAGTAGACGTCTCGGCGCGATGGACAGAAGAGAGTGAGTCATGGGCGCACAGTGGAAAGTCAAACATAAAGAAGCGGCATCCAATGCCAAGGGCAAGATCTTCGGCAAGCTGGTGAAAGAAATCACCATCGCCGCCCGCAACGGAGCCGACACCGCGACCAACGCCCACCTGCGTCTGGTGGTTGAGCAAGCCAAAAAGGCTTCGATGCCCAAGGAAACCCTGGAGCGTGCGATCAAGAAAGGCGCCGGCCTGCTGGGTGAAACTGTGCAATACCACCGCGTGACCTACGAAGGGTTCGCCCCGCACCAGGTGCCGCTGATCGTCGAGTGCGTGACCGATAACATCAACCGCACCGTGGCGGAAATCCGCGTGGCGTTCCGAAAAGGTCAGTTGGGTGCTTCGGGCTCTGTGGCCTGGGACTTCAACCACGTCGGCCTGATCGAAGCGTCGCCGGACACGCCGGACGCTGATCCGGAAATGGCGGCCATCGAAGCTGGCGCCCAGGATTTTGAAGACGGCGAAGAAGAGGGCACCACCCTGTTCATCACCGAAACCACCGACCTGGATGCCGTGCAGAAGGCCCTGCCGGAGCAGGGTTTCACGGTGTTGTCGGCCAAGCTGGGCTACATCTCGAAGAACCCGGTGAGTGGTTTGACCGATGAGCAGATGGCCGAAGTCGAAGCCTTCCTGGAAGGCCTGGACAACCATGACGACGTGCAGGATATGTTCGTCGGCCTGGCTGGCTGATTTATCGCTGAATAGAACGCGGTAAAAAATGTGGGAGCGGGCTTGCTCGCGAATGCGTAGTGTCAGTCACTGATTGGGTGGCTGACACACAGCATTCGCGAGCAAGCCCGCTCCCACATTTGATCAGTGGCGTGGCAGAGATTGCAGCAAGGTCTCGATCTCTTCAAAGCTCGGCCGCGCCAACACATCAGGCTGGCAGCAGCGTTTTTGCAGCGCGACCAACGCCTGGTCGTTGAACGGCGTGTCAACGCGCTCCAGCAACTCCCCCAGCAGTACCCCAAACGCCCGCACTTCAATACGCTGCAACGCCTGGGTTTCCACGGTGTCCGCCGTGGCATGGAACGACGCCGCGCCAAAATCTCCGAGCAAGCAATCACCTTCGGCATTCCACAGAATGTTGTGGCCATACAGGTCGCCATGGGTAATGCCGTGGCGGTGCAAATGGGCCGCCACCGACGCTATGCCGCGCGCCATGCGCAAGGCCACTTCGGGGCTGAAGCGCGTGTCGGGCGCGTAGATATCGCGCGTGCAGGACGCCAGGCTCGGCAGCGCGGCGAGGTTGCGATAGCTCGGATCGATCAGGTCCATCACCAGCGCGGCCTGGTCATCGGGATGGCCCACCACGCGGCCTTCCACCTTGATCAGGTTGGGGTGCAGCCCGGCGGCGATGCAGGCCTGCATTTCGTGCAGCGGAGAGCCGTCGCTGGTGATCGTGCCTTTGTACAGTTTGACTGCGACAGACAACCCCCGCGGTCGCCACGCCGCCTTGCGAATAATCCCCGAGGCGCCTTCGCCCAGTACTTCGCCCAGTTCGAGTTCCGACCACGGGATGTTCGGAGTCGCGTCATCGCCCGCCACAGCCACGGCCATTTCCACCGGGTTACCGGCATAGGCCAGCCAGGTCAGGCTCGGCAGCGTCAGCAGCCACTGCGGCAGTTGCGTCAGGCGGTTGGCGGCGATGCGGATCAATTCCAGGTTGTGGCAGTTGGCCAGGCTTTGCGGCAGGTGCGCCAGTTGGTTGCCGGCCAGCATCAGTTTCTGCAGCAACGGCCGCTCGCCCAATTCGCTGGGCAATTGGCTGATGCAGTTATCGGTGAGGATCAGCCAGCGCAACTGCGGCGGCAGAGCGGCGGCCGGCACGTGGCTGATCTGGTTGGCCTTGAAGCCGATCATGCTCAGCTGTGCGCACTGGCCCAGGCACGCCGGCAGCTCGGTGAAGGCGTTGTCCGAGCAAAACAGCACGCGTAGGCGCGACAGGCGATGCAGGTCGTCGGGCAGGCTGCTCAGGGCGTTGCCCGTGAGGTTGAGGATTTCCAGGGAGTCGGCCAGTTCGAAGATTTCCCGCGGGAATTCGGTCAGCCCGCAGGACAGGTCCAGGCGCGTGATGCCAGCCAGTTGGCCGGCCTTGAGTTGGGCGAGGGTATTCATGAACGGCGCAGTCACTCGGCAAGAGGGCGTAAAAAGGCGCTCATGATACCGGGTGAGGCGCCGGTTGCGGGCAGACGGTTTGCAATTGGTTCAGACGGCTCGCGGTGCGAGCGAGGTCGATGGCCTGCCCTTCAAGGGCATGCGCCAAGGGGTGTTGGCCGATCAGCGTCAGGCTTTTGTCCTGGTCGTACAGCACGTCCACCAGGTTGATAAACCGCTGTTGCACGGCAATCGGGCAGTCTGCCAACTGGGGCAGCCCGTCGACAATCCAGTGGTCGAAGTCCTCGCAGAGCAGCAAGTAATCCATCACGGCCGTGAGTTGTTCGCACAGGTCGTTGAAGGTGAACGCGATGGTTGGTGCCTGTTGGTGGCGACATATCAGCTGGCGGTTGCCGACGGTCAGGCGTTGCGCAGGGCAATCGGTGGCGGGCAGCCCGAGCATTTCACGCTGGGCGGGCGTGCCCGGCCAAACATACTGGCCGGCGCTGAAGTGCTGCTCGGCATGTGCTTGGGGCAAGCTGCGAAAATCCTGGGGTGAGCTGACCTCCAGCACGTCCATCCGCGCGGCAATCAGGTCGATCACCGGTTTGAAGCGTTCGTGGTACAGCGGGTTGGGCAGCAGCCCCTCGGGTGCATAGTTTGAGGTCACCAGTACCAGCACGCCGCGCTCGAACAAGGCCTTGAACAACCGGCTGATAAGCATGGCATCGCCGATATCGTGAACATGGAATTCGTCGAAACACAGCACCCGGCATCCCGCCAGCAGCTCATCGAGGGTCACGCCCAGGGCGTCGTCGTGCTCACGGTGCGTAAACATGCCCCGATGCAGGCGGGCAAAAAACGCATGGAAGTGCACGCGCTGCTTGTCGGCAATCGGCAGCGCCTGGAAGAACCCATCGAGCAGCCAGCTCTTGCCGCGCCCCACCGGGCCGTGCAGGTACAGGCTGCGCGTTGCAAGGTTGGCGAGCAGGTGCTGGGTCTCGCGGGCGAGGGCGGCAATCGCACGGTTTTGGCCTGCGCTCAGGGTATAGCCCTGTTGCCTGGCTTTGTTCTCAAAGAACGCCGGGATAGGCGAGGGGGCCAGGACGGCGGTTTTTTTGCCCAGCAAACGCTGAATCAGGGGAAGCACAGCCAATGCAAGTCACTCTGTCGTGCGGTGGTCGCTCACTTTAGGGCGCCCGAAGCGATTTGACCAATAGAGAAGCGCGCCGCCAGCTATCTCGAAAAAGCATAGCGTGGGGGTAATCCTGGGCAAACTGGCGGTTTCTCCTTAAATGGCTAACCTCATACACAGTTGTCACCCCTGTATAAGGAATTGGGGCTGTGAAGGGACGAGCAGTATTGGCAGTGATGGGCGCCATACTCTGTAACACGGTTTACGCTGCGCAACTTCAGGTAGAAGTGCGCATCGACGTGCAACGGGGCTGCCAGCTGGTGGGCATCACCCGCGATGCGGGTATCGAGCAGCTGGGCGTGTTGGACTTTGGCAGCGGCCCGCGTCTGGATGACCCGGCCGGCCCGTTGAGTGCGGCCTTGATCAGCCAGCGCCAGCCGCGCCTGGAATGCAACCCGGACACACCCTATCAAATGCGCGTTGACGGCGGCCTGCATGGCGGCGTCGGCGAAGTGCGCTACCTCAGCGCCGCGACCCCCTCGAGCAAACCTATTCCCTATCGCCTTTACGCCGACGCCGCGCGACGTATTGCCTTGCCCGTGAATGAACCGCTCAGTGGCCGCGTGCCGGACTCGGGCAGCGTCGACTTGCCCTTATATGGCCGCATCGAACCGCTCAAGGACATCCCCGCCGTCGGCCGCTACACCGACCTGCTCAAGGTCACGGTCACATGGTAAGCCGGGGCTGGGCCCTCGTGGCCATGGGCGGCCTGTTGCTGCTGGCGGAGGACGCCCAGGCGGCCGTGGCCGGGCAGATTCATGCGCGGCTGGTGATAACCGCCAGTTGTGAGGTGAGCAAGGGCGCCGCAAGCGCGCCCGTGAGCCCTGTGGGCGGCACGGCAATGCTCGACTTTGGCAGCCAGGGGCCGACTTGGAGCAACCCACTGGGCGCAGCCGTTTCCGATGGCGACAAGGCGCCGCTGTCGGTGTCCTGCAACCCGTCGGTGGTCAGCAGTTTCACCGTGACTATCGACGGCGGCGCGCACGGCGATGGCACCACGCGACGTTTGAGCAACGGGCGTCAGACCATTCCGTATCGGCTGTCGGCTGATCCGCTGGGCCACAGCACTTACAGCGTTGGCCAACAACGCAATTTCGTCGTGACCAAGGGCACGCAAGTACCGATCCCGGTATTTGGCTCGGTGGTGGCGAATACCAGGGCCCTACCGGCCGGCATCTACACAGACACCCTGACGGTGACTCTGGATTGGTAAATCATGAGGATGAACATCATGCATGCACTTGTATCGAAAGCAGTTTTTCCATTGATGGCGCTGGTGTGGGTGTCGGGTACGCAGGCGGCCACGGTCGCCGGCACCGTCACCGCAACGCTGGTGCTGACCAGCAGCTGCCAGGTCAATGGCGCGGCGGCCACCGGCGGGATGAGCTTCGGTAACTTGAACTTCGGTACGGCCAACAGCCTGTTCACTGAAGCCGACGGCCAGGTGCTGGGCGGCGGCGGTGGCGCGTTGTCGATTCTGTGTTCGGCGGGCACTTCACCGACGCTGACCGTGTCTGCCGGCGCCAACGACGGCAAGTCCGTGGGCGGTGGCCGCGCGCTGTACGACGGTGTGGCCAATTACGTGCCGTATGACCTGTTCACCGACAGTGGTCACTCCAATTTGCTCGCCATCGGTGGGGTGATCAACCTGGCACCCAGCACGGGCGTGGCCCAGGCGGTGAATATTTACGGTAAGGCCAACGGCAAGGCCGGGCTGCCGGCCGGGACTTACACCGACACGGTCAACGTGACGCTGACGTTCTGAGTGCCATGAGTCGGGCAGGGTGGGCGGCGTGTGTGGTGTGCATCGGCTGGGGCATGCCGGTGTCGCTGCTGGCGGTGACCAGTCAGTCCTTCCAGGTCAGCGCGACCATCACCCCTGGATGCCTGGTGGTGGGTGGCGGCACGAACTACGGCAGCCTGGCCTTCGGCACTTATTCGGCCCTGGCGACCAGCACCGCGTCTGTCGCACTCACGGCGGGCGTGACCCTGCAATGTACGCCGGGCGTCGCGCTGAGCATGAGTGTCGATGGCGGTTTGCACAACAATAGCGGTCGGCGGATGCAGCTCAATAGCGGCACTGCCCAAGTGGCTTATCAACTGTTTCGGGACGCGGCGTTCAGCCAGAGCCTGGGCATCAGCCAAAGCGTGAGCGTGGCCTACAGCAACGCAGCCAGCATCACCTTGCCGATTTATGGGCGAGTGCAGTTACCGGGTAATACGCCTGGGGGGACGTACAGCGACACGTTGCAGGTGCAGCTGTCGTGGTAAGGCGATTGGCAATGAGGAGTAAGACTTATGGATGCAGCTTCCCGGCACTTTTGGGCAGCAGGTTTGAGCGCGTTGTTGGCGTTGACGGCAGGGCAGGCGCAGGCGGCAAGCTCCGTGCTGATCTGGCCGATTGACCCGGTGCTGGAGGCCGACCAACAGGCCAGCGCCCTGTGGCTGGAAAATCGCGGCACGGAGACCGCCAACCTGCAAATCCGCGTGTTTGCCTGGACCCAGAGCGGTTTTGACGAGCAGTACCAGAACCAGCGCGATGTGATCGGCAGCCCGCCGGTGGCGAAAATCGAGCCGGGGCAGAAACAGCTGGTGCGCCTGACCCGGACCAAAGAGGTGCCGCCGGGCCGGGAACTGGCCTACCGGATCATCATCGATGAAATCCCCCCGGCCACGCCGCCTGCGGCCCCGGCTGATGGCAAGACGGCCGCCGCGATTCGCTTCCAGATGCGCTATTCGGTGCCGCTGTTCGCCTATGGCCCGGGCCTTTGGAGCAAGGTAGATGGCACCCGCGAGCGCGACCCCAAAAGTGCCGGCAAGCCGGACCTGAGTTGGAAAAAGGTCACAGTGGGTGGGCGCAACTACGTCGAAATGCGCAACCAGGGCGCCGTGCATGCACGCTTGACCGACGCTACGTTCAAACAGGGCGGCCAACCGCGGCCGCTGGTGGAAGGCCTGATGGGCTATGTGCTGCCGGGCGCAACCATGCGCTGGCCGGTGCCGGAGGGCCTGCCGGCTGATCAGCCGCTGCAGGTGCGAGTCAATGGTGCGACGCAATTGGAGAACCTTGCACCGGGGCGATAAATCAGTGCGGTAGGGCATGGAGCAGCCCCTGGTGTTAACGGATGGAGATGTCCATTGATGGACACAAAGCCTTGGTGAGCCATGAACGGGCGAGAGGTTTATGGCGATCGGTGTGGGTGGTGAGTGGCCTGTCTGGCCTGGTGGTTGCGGCGCCGGGTGTGGCCGCTCCATTGCCGCCTCCTCCCAGCAGTATGGAGGCTGTTGCCGATGCGCAGTTGTTTCTGGAACTGGTGGTCAATCAGATGGATACCGGGCGCGTGGTCGCCGTCAATCAGCGTGCCGGGCAGTTGTTCTTGCCGGCGTCGGTGTTGCAGGAAATCGGTATGAAGCTGCCGGGTGAAGTGCCCGCCGAGGTTGCGCTGGAAAACCTGCCAGGCATGCACACCGATTACGACAGCCAGGGCCAGCGCCTGATGCTCAGCGTGCCGCCGGCCTGGTTGCCGGAGCAATTTATCGGCAATCGCAACAATTACCCACGCACCCAGGCGCTGACCAGCTTTGGCGCGCTGCTCAACTATGACGCCTACCTCAACGACACCGATGACGCCGGCACCTACCTCGGCATCTTCAACGAAGTCAGGATGTTCGACACCTGGGGCACCTTGTCCAACACCGGCCAGTACCGCACCACGCTTGGCCGGGAGACGGCCGGCGGCAGCCTGGACAACGGCTATCGGCGTTATGACACCACGTGGCGGTTTTCCGACGACGAGCGCCTGCTGACCTATGAGGCCGGCGACGTGATCAGCGGCGCCTTGCCGTGGAGCACCTCGGTGCGTCTTGGCGGTATACAGATGTCGCGCGATTTTGGTGTGCGTCCGGATTTGGTCACCTACCCGCTGCCACAGTTTGCCGGTGAGGCCGCCGTGCCGTCGTCGGTGGACCTGTTTATCAACGGCTACAAAACCAGCAGCGCCGACCTGCAGCCTGGGCCGTACACCCTGACCAACGTGCCGTTCATCAACGGCGCGGGTGAGGCGGTGGTGGTGACCACCGACGCCCTGGGCCGGCAGGTCTCGACCACGGTGCCGTTCTACGTCACGAGTACGCTGTTGCAAAAGGGCTTGTCGGACTTTTCGGTGGCGGCGGGTAACCTGCGCCGCGACTATACCGTGCGCGATTTTGGCTACGGCTCCGGCGTGGCGAGCGGCACGTTTCGGTACGGGCTGTCGGATGCGTTTACCCTGGAAAGCCACGCCGAAGCCGCGGGTGACCTGGCCTTGGGCGGTGTCGGCGGCAATCTGCGCATGGGCAACTTCGGCGTGCTCAATACCGCCGTCAGCCAAAGCCAGTTCGACGGGCGCACAGGCCAGCAACTGAGCCTGGGCTACCAGTACAGCAATCAGCGTTACAGCGTGTCTTATCAACGGGTAGAGCGCCGCGATGAGTACGCCGACCTGAGCCTGGTCGACACGCCCTATGCCAGCCTCAGCAAGCGCAGCCAGCAAGCGACCTTGAGCCTGAACCTCAACGATTTCGGCAGTTTGGGCGTGGGGTATTTCGATGTGCAGGCGGCGGATGATTCTCGTACCCGCCTGGTGAACATGACCTGGAGCAAAGCGCTGTGGCGCAACAGCAGTTTTTACCTGTCGGCCAACCACGAAGTCGGTGATAGCAGCTGGGCAGTGCAGGCCCAAGTGGTGGTGCCCTTCGACATTTACGGCAGCCTCAGCGTGGGCAGCGAACGCAGCAAAACCGGACAAAGCCAGCAGCGCGTCAACTACAGCCGGGCAGTGCCGGCCGAGGGCGGCGTGGGCTTTAACCTGGGTTACGCCAGCGGTGACGGGCCGGCTTATCGACAGGCTGACCTGACCTGGCGCCTGCAGTCGGTGCAATTGCAGGCCGGCGTGTATGGCAACCGCGACGCGCAAACCCGTTGGGCGGATGCCAGTGGCTCGCTGGTGTGGATGGACCACCACGTGTTCGCCGCCAACCGTGTCGACGATGCGTTTGTGGTGGTGAGCACCGGTGGCGTCGGCAGCGTACCGGTGCGCTACGAGAACCAAGTGGTGGGTGAAACCGACCGCAACGGGCACTTGCTGGTGCCGTGGACCAGCGCCTACTACCGGGCCAAATACGAGATCGACCCGCTGAACCTGCCGGCCAACATGCAAGTGCCCAACGTCGAGCAACGTGTGGCCGTGCGCCGGGGCAGTGGCTACTTGCTGGAGTTTCCGGTGCGCCAGGTGCTCGCGGCGAGCATCACCCTGGTCGACGCCCAGCATCAGGAATTGCCCCTGGGCAGCCAGGTGCGGCACGAGCAAAGCGGCGCGCTGGCGGTGGTGGGGTGGGACGGCCTGGTCTACCTGGAAAACCTGACGGCGCACAACACCTTGCAGGTCACCGTCGGCGATGGCCAGGCCTGCCAGGCGACGTTCGAACTGGATACCACGCAGGAGCAGGTACCGCTGATTGGGCCACTGGTGTGCCAATGACATAAGGAGTGTGCGTGTGCGGGTCAAGGATTGGCTGTTGCGGTTACTGCTGTTGGCAAGCCTGGGAGTGTCGGTGCAGGTGCAGGCGGTGTGCACGGTGGGCGCCACCGTGCCGGCCAGTTTCGGCACCACGGTGAGTTCAATGACCGTGCGCACCACCTCCCAGCCGAGTTCGACCACCAACGCTGGCTTGAGCTGCACGTCAGCGCTGCTGTCAGTCTTGACCTCGAGTGACCATTTCTATGCGACCGTCACCGGCTCCGCGCAAGGCGGCCTGGTCGGGCCGACCGGGGATGTCATCAGCTATACGATCTACGCCAACAACACCACCGCGTTCCCAATGACGCGCGGCACCGCGTTCGATTTTGGCGGCAGTGGCGGCATTGCCGCCTCCCTTGGCCTGGTGTTCGGGCCGGGCACCAAAGTTGTGCCGCTGTATTTCGCCACCACCATCGGCAGTAACGTGGCTGCAGGTGTGTACAGCGAAACCCTGAATATCGCCTGGAACTGGAACTACTGTTCGGGCATTGGCATTGGTGGGATTTGCGCGGGCCGCGAGATCAACAACGGCACCACCACGCTGAATGTGAGCATGACCGTGGTCAATGACTGCCAGATCACTACGCCCGCCATCGCCTTTGGCAGCGCGCCGGTGGTCAGTGCATTTTCCACCGTCAACGGGCAGGCCAGCGTGGCCTGCACCAAGGGCAGCGCCTACACCGTGGGCCTCAGTGACGGGCAGAACCCGGTGAGTGTGGGTGGCCGCCGGCAGATGGTGTCCGCCGGTAACTTCCTTGCTTACGACATCTTCAAGAGTGCCAGCACGACCCGCTGGGGCAGCGTGGGCACGGCACGTCGGGCCAGTTCAACGGCCGAGGTCAACCCTGGCAACGGCCTGGGCACGGGCAGCCAGGTGTTCAACTACAACGCCAAGGTCTATACCGACCAGACCACGCCGCCGAGCGGCATCTATCTGGACAATGTGGTGCTGGACGTGGGCTTTTAGAACTTCATCATCTGCGTGGTTGGCTGGCCCACCGGGCTGACCATCGCGTAGTTGTAGCCGCTGCCGGACCAGTACTCGGCCTGCAAGCCATCGGCGCTGCGGCTGCCGCGGGGCAGAAAGCCGTTTTCCGGGCCGGGCGGGCGGATGTAGAAGCTGATGCGCCGGCCTTGCGGGTCTTCGTACAGCACCATGGCGGCAGCGCCCTGCTCAGTGGTGAGCAAGCGCCCGCTGACCGGCTTGAAACCTGCCTGGCTCAAGTCCGGCAGGCGGTGCGCCTGGTTGAAGTAGCGATCCAGCCAGGCCTGCATCGAGCCACCGTCCTGGGCGTTGTAGTCGGCGGGCATGATGCCGTCCTGGGCAAACAGGCGGAACGCCTGCATCGCGTCGGCCATCGGCAACAGGGCAGGCTGGGTCGCTTCGCGGGCGTGCCAGCCGCCGAAACCGCCCAGGCTGACGGCGATCAACAGCACGGCAGCCGTGGCGAAGTGGCGACGCGATTGGTGTTTGATGCGTTGGCGAATCAGCGCCGGGTCCAGCTCGGGGTTGGCCGGTTGTTGCAACGCGCCGCTCAATGACGCGCGCAGTGCTTGCGCATCCTGTTGCCAGGCATGCACTTGGGCGGCGACGTCGGGGTGGGCCGCCAAGTAGGTTTCAAGCACGCGGCGATCGCTCTCCAGCAGTTGGTGATCGACGTAGGCATGCAAATCGCGTTCGCTGGGGGGCAGGCTGATCATTTGAGTATCCGCAGGGAAGGGCTGGCAATTTCACCATCGCTGAGTTGGCGCAGGGCCTGGCGCGCCCGGGACAAGCGCGACATGACGGTGCCGACGGGCACCTCGAGGATGACGGCAACCTCCTTGTAGCTTAACCCTTCGACCGACACCCAGAGCAACAGGGCGCGCTGTTCGGTGTTGAGTTGGTCGAAAGCCTGCAAGGCCGATTGGGCCATCACCGTGCGCTCCACCGAAGGTTGCGCGTCGTCACGGCCGGTAAAGAAGTCGAGCATGCGCGCGTAACGCCGGCTGCGGCGGTGGGCGTCGAGGAATTGCCGGTAAAGAATCGAGAACAGCCACGCGCGCAGGTCGCCTTCGATGCGTTTATCGGCCCAACGGGTGATTGCGCGTTCCAGGGTCGACTGCACCAGGTCGTCGGCGCTGCTGGTGTTACGGGTCAGGGACACGGCAAAGCGCCGCATCCTGGGGATCAGTTCACGTAACTGTTCGTCGAGTTCGTGCATGGGAATCTGGCTGGTCGCTACGCTGGGACTAGGGAGACGTCTGACGTTGAAGGTTATTCCCAAGCCTGAAAAATAAACACAGGGCGTGGGAATAGAGCGGATCGGCGTTCGTCTTAATGCTCCGACCTTATGTTTCACCGCTTAGGCCTCTGGCCCTGGAGTCACTTCATGGTAGATCACTCATCACCGCCCCGTCCTGCGTTGAGTACCGCGAGCCTGATCGCACGGCTCGCCGGTATCGGTGCCGTGGTTGCCGTTGTTGCCGGGGCGTTTGCCTACGTCAACGGCACCCTCGACCCACAGCGCCTGCGCCCCAAAACCCTGGTTAATGCCCTGGAAACCAATAACGGCCTGCACCCTGGCTTTCGCCGCAACCATGCCAAGGGCGTGTGCGTGGCGGGTTACTTCGAGAGCAGCCCCGAGGCGCGGGCGTATTCGAGTGCCCAAGTGTTCAGCGAAGCGAAAACGCCAGTGATTGGTCGATTTGCCTTGCCCAGCGGCAACCCTTACGCGCCGGACAGCAGTGTGCCGATCCGCAGCTTTGCCTTGCAGTTCAGCCAAGCCAACGGCCAGCAATGGCGCACGGGGATGAACAGCATGCCGGTGTTCCCGGTGGGCACGCCTGAAGCCTTTTACCAGATGCTCAAGGCGGGCGCGCCAGACCCGGCCACCGGCAAGCCGAACCCGGCGGGCATGCCGGCGTTTTTTGCCGCGCACCCGGAGACCGCGCCGTTCTTGGCGTGGGTCAAGACGGCCAAGCCGTCGGCCAGCTATGCGACAGAGACCTACAACGGCATCAATGCGTTTTATCTGGTCAGCGCTGACGGCAAGCGCCAGGCAGTGCGTTGGGGCGTCGTGCCGCAGAGCCAGGATGCAGCGGGCGATACCGCGCCTTCAGGCAGTGACTTTCTTGAAAAAGACCTGGTGCAGCGCCTGGCATCCGGCCCGCTGCGCTGGCAGTTGAACATGACCCTGGCCAACCCCGGCGACCCGCTGGACGATGCGAGCAAAACCTGGACCGGCGAACACAAGGTGCTCAACGCCGGCACCCTGGTACTGCAGAGCAGCCAGCCGCAAGCGGACGGCGATTGCCGTGATATCAACTTTGATCCGCTGATTTTGCCCAGTGGTATCCAGGCCTCCGACGACCCGCTGCTGGCGGCGCGTTCGGCAGCCTACGCCAGCTCGTACGTGCGTCGTGCCGGTGAAGTCAGCCCGCTGCACAGCGCCCCTCAGGAGTCGAAGCCATGAATGTTCAACCACGCTATTTCGCGCCGCTGGCGCGTGTGCTGCATTGGCTGATGGCGCTGATGGTCATCGCTATGTTGTTTATCGGTGCGGGCATGGCGGCGTCGGTGTCGGAGCGCCATGAGTGGCTGATTCACCTGCATAAACCGCTGGGGATTGCGATTCTGGCGCTGGTGATCGTGCGGCTGGTGGTGCGTTTTTCCACTCGGCAACCGCCGCTGCCGGATGATTTGCCGCTGTGGCAAAGGTTGGCAGCCAAGGCCTCTCATGTGCTGTTGTACGCGTTGATGCTGGTGTTGCCGCTGCTGGGCTGGGCGATGATTTCGGCGGCCGGTGACCCGGTGATGCTCAGCAGTTCAGTGCAGTTGCCGGCGCTGGTGGGTGCGAATGCGCCGTTGTTTGCGGTGTTGCGCAAGGCCCATGGGTATCTGGCGTATCTGCTGTTTCTGACGGTGCTGTTGCATCTGGCGGCGGCGCTGTTTCACGGCTTGATTCGCCGTGACGGCGTGCTGCAAAGCATGACCGGCACCAAGGACTGATGCCGGAGGCGGGGCGGCTTAGCGCAGTGCCGTGACGATATCGGCAACCGTGCTCAATACGTCCTTGCCCAGCTGTTTGGAGCGCTCACCTGACCAACCGGTTTTCGGGTTGGGCGCATCGTCGTTGTCCTTGAAGGGCATCTCCAGGGTCAGCGACAGACAGTCGAATTTCTCTCCGACGGCATTGCAGGCCAGCGTCATGTTGGCCTCGCCCGGCAGGTCGCGGGTGTAACCGTGGGTGGTCTGGAAGTCGCGAGTCAATGCGCTCAAGTGGCTGCGAAAGTGTTTTTCCAGCGCTTCGAGGCGAGGCGTGTAGCCTGGGTTGCCTTCGCAGCCGGCGGTAAACACGTAGGGGATTTCTTCGTCACCGTGGATATCGAGAAACAGGTCGACGCCGTATTTTTCCATCTGCTGCTGGGCGAACAGCACTTCAGGGCTGATTTCCTGGCTGGCGCTCTGCCAGGCACGATTGAGGTCCTGGCCCATGGCATTGGTGCGCAAGTGGCCGTGGAAGGCGCCGTCGGGGTTCATGTTGGGGATCAGGTACAGGTCAGCCACGGACAACAGCTTTTTCAGCTCGGCGTCACCGTCCTGTTGCAGGCGTTCGATGATGCCTTCCATGAACCATTCGGCCATGTGCTCGCCGGGGTGTTGCTGGGCGATGATCCAGACCTTGCGCTGGCCCTCGCCACCCTTGCCGCGGCGCAGCAGTTGGATATCACGGCCTTCAGCACTTTTGCCGGTGGCGAGTAACTGGGTACCGGCGCGGTTCAAGGCCTGCTCGATCAAGGCGTCGTGACGCTCGCGGCTGTAGGGTTCGAAGTAGGCGATCCAGGCCTGTTTTTCGCGGGTTTCCAGGCTGATGTGCAATGTTTCGCCATCAAAGCGCGTGGGGACGCGAAACCAGTTGATATGGTCGTAGGACGCCACGGCGTTGTAGCCGCTCCAGGCATTTTTGTAAGAGGACTGACTCGCGTTACTCAGGCGAAAGGTGTGGGTGTGGCCCACGTGCATGCCTTCGGCCTTGAAGTGGAACCACTGGAAGTGTGCGCTGCGGGTGTCGGGTTTGATCGCCAGCAATAACTGATAGGCATCACTCGCATCCAGAACCTGGATGTTGCCACTGTCGAAGTCGGTGCTGATCTTGATGGAGGTCAAGGCCACGGTCATAGTCTGATTGCCTGAATATGAGTGTTGTGGCGGATATCTTACACAGGAGTCAGGCAAAATCTTGATGCAATATTTTTGCACGGGGGAGGGGGGCATCATCCCTGACGCAGCAGCAGCTTAGAATCTATGAGATTGATTCTCAAGCGCTATTTCGGAAAGATCGGGCCTGGAGCGCTCGTTCGGCTTTCTTTTGAAGATGGTCTTTTGCTACCATGCGCGCCATCAAGCAACACACAGTCTTCATTAGCCTGAAGCCATGCCAGGGAAACTGGCAAAAAAAAGACCCGGCCAAAGAGCCGGGTCAAAAACCGTGATTAGCCTGATGAGGAGATATTCCAAGAGTCCGACCTAAGGTCCCTTGGTCTATCGACTGATCTCGCGATCAGCTGATCCCAATAATAATCATTATCATTTGCAAGTCAAATGTTTTTATCCGTGGGATAGAAATATTTTTGCTTCGTGTCTGTTATGCGTTTGCCTGAGCCGCTGGCGACTGCAACGTCCGCTCCACCATCACCTTCGCCATATCAATCAAATACACCACTGAAAACGCCAGGTCCCGCTGGTTGCCCTGCCGGCTGCTCGCCAGTTCGTAGGCCGCCGCTGCCGCGCTGCGTAACAGCTCCGAAGCATGCACCAGAGCATCCTCGTGGCTGACGTTGGGCTTGATGTCGAAGAAGCTCTCGTCCGGGAGCGGTGCCGACACATCCTCTTTCAAGTAATGATCCAATGCGCGCTGGGCCGCGCCGCTGGTGCGCAGCCCCGACAGTTGTTCGGTTTCAGCGGTGCCGGGCAGATGATACGGGCGGGTCGTCATGAGGGTGGCTACTCTGAGTGAATGTCGAAAAACCTGCGCCTGATAGTAATACGAATCGTATTTATGTCATTTGATGGATTACTACAAACTGTTTATTGTCGTGGCATCTGCACAACGTATTGTCACGGCCCATGGATAACTGGATAGCGTTGGTCAAAGCCAACATGAAAGACCGCAAGGTCACGCAGGATGAACTGGCTGAACGCCTGGGCATGTCCCAGGGCGGCGTGGGCCATTGGCTCAACAAGCGCCGCGTGCCAAGCCTGGCGGACATGAACCGGGTGCTCGCCGAGTTAGGGTTGGAGTATCTGGAGGTTGCGCTGGAAATTCGGCAGAAAGCCGATCAGGCCCCGCCCCTGGAAAAACACTACAACCCGTATTTTCGCTACCCGGTCAGCGACTGGAAGGGCGTCTGCGAAATACGTGAAGAGCGCCCGGCCTACGGCGCCGCACGTTTTGAACTGACCGATTACCACGCCCGGGGCGAAGCCTACTGGCTGCCCGTAACGGGAGACGCGATGACTGCCCCCATTGGTTTGAGCATTGGCGCTGGCATGTTGATTCTGGTGGACCCGGCCATTGACGCCGAACCCGGCAAACTGGTGGTCGCCCAATGGGCCGACAGCCCCCAGGCGACCTTTCGCCAGTTAATGGAAGAAAGCGGCCAGCGTTACCTGGTGCCGCTCAATCCCACGTACCCCAAGCAGCTGTTCACCGACGACTGCCGAATCCTCGGCGTTGTCGTGCAGGCCACGGCGAAGTTTTAGTCCGCTGTTTCAAGCGCCACCAGGGCACTGCCTTCGGCAACCATTTCACCTTCCTGGCAAAACAGCGCCTTGACCACGCCAGCGTGCGGCGCGCGAATGCTGTGCTCCATCTTCATCGCCTCCAGTACCACCAATTGTGTACCAGCTTCGACGGCCTGGCCGACGTCCACCAACACCCGCACGATGCTGCCGTTCATGGGCGCCGTGAGCCCACCCTGATGAGATTGGCTGGCCTCGACCGCTGCAATCGGGTCGAACAGGCTCACTGCATGCATCTCGCCGTCCCAGCGCAGGTACACGCACCCTTCGCCGCGCACCGCCAGATGGGCACGGCGCACGCCGTTGTGCTCGAGCCACAACTGCTCGCCGCGTAACTGCGCAGCGCCTCCACCCAACGTCACCCGACGATCCTGCGCGCCGCTGCTCAAATGCAGCGAAACCTCGGCAGGCAGCCCCGCGCGAAACCCCCGCGTGTCCGCCCACGGCCCATCACCTGCCGGCAGACTCTGCATAAGCGCTGAGCCTGCGGCCTGCCAGAACTCGTCACTGAACTCGCCCGGCTCCGGCAACAACTCAGCCTGATAGCGCGGAATAAACCCGGTATCCAATTCAGCCGCCGCAAACGCCGGATGGCCGATGATGCGCCGCAAAAAGCCCAGGTTGGTCTTGAGCCCACCCACCGCGAACTCATTGAGCATGCTCAACAAGCGCAGCCGCGCCTGTTCACGGTCTTCGCCCCAGGCAATCAGCTTGCCCAGCATCGGGTCGTAGAACGGCGAAACGCTGTCGCCTTGTTCTACCCCGCTGTCCACGCGACGGCCCGGGCCGGGTGCGGATTCGCGGTACAGCGCGAGGTGCCCGGTGGCCGGCAGAAAATCATTGGCCGGGTCTTCGGCATACAAGCGCACTTCAATCGCGTGCCCAATCAAGGGCACCTGGTCCTGGGTGATCGGCAGTGGCTCGCCCTGGGCGACACGGATCTGCCAGGCCACCAGGTCGAGGCCGGTGATCGCCTCGGTCACCGGATGTTCCACCTGCAGCCGTGTGTTCATTTCCATGAAGAAAAACTCGCCACGCGCGTCGAGCAAAAACTCCACCGTGCCCGCGCCCACATAACCGATGGCCTGGGCCGCGCGCACGGCGGCTTCGCCCATGGCTTTGCGCTGTGCAACGCTCAGGCCCGGCGCCGGCGCTTCTTCCACGACCTTTTGATGGCGACGCTGAATCGAGCAGTCGCGCTCATTGAGGTACAAACAGTGGCCGTGCTGGTCGGCAAAGACCTGGATTTCCACATGACGCGGCTTGATCAGGTATTTCTCCACCAGCATCTGCCCGTTGCCAAACGACGACAGTGCCTCACGCTGGGCGGAAGCGAGGGCCTCGGCCAGTTGGCTGACCTCCTCGACCACTTTCATGCCCTTGCCGCCACCGCCCGCGGTGGCCTTGAGCAGCACCGGGTAGCCGATGCGCTCGCAGGCCGCGCGGAAGGTGTCCAGGTCCTGAGCTTCGCCGTGGTAACCCGGCACCAGCGGCACGCCGGCTTTTTCCATCAGCGCCTTGGCGGCCGATTTGCTGCCCATTGCATCAATGGCCGAGGCGGGCGGGCCGAGGAAGATCAACCCGGCCGCTTCAATCGCGCGAGCAAAACCGGCGTTTTCCGATAGAAACCCATACCCGGGATGGATCGCCTGGGCGCCGCTGGCTTGGGCGGCGGCAATCAGCTTGTCGATTTGCAAGTAGCTGTCGGTGGCCTTGCTGCCACCGAGGTCGACACGGATGTCCGCCTCGCGGCTGTGGCGCGCATCACGGTCGATGGCGCTGTGTACCGCCACGGTGGTCAGGCCCATGGCCTTGGCGGTGCGCATCACTCGGCAGGCAATTTCGCCGCGGTTGGCCACCAGCACAGTCGTCAGTGGGCTCATGAACGCGGCTCCTGTGCTTGCCAGCTGGGCGGACGTTTTTGCAGGAAGGCGCGCAAGCCTTCCTGGCCCTCGGCGCTGACGCGAATCCGCGCGATGGCGTTTTCGCAATAGCGGCGCAACGCCGGGGTGAGGGCGCCGTTGCCCACTTCGCGCAACAAGTCCTTGCTGGCGCGCATCGCCGCAGGGCTGTTGAGCAGCAGGTTGGCGATCCAGTGTTCGACGTGCTGATCCAGCTCACCGGCGGGGTAACTTTCTGCCAACAGGCCAATGTCGCGTGCCCGTTGGCCGCCAAAACGCTCAGCGGTCAGGGCATAACGCCGCGCCGCACGTTCGCCGATGGCCTGCACCACGAACGGACTGATCACCGCCGGAGCCAGGCCGATGCGCGCCTCCGACAGGCAGAACTGCGCGTCATCGGCGCCGATCGCCATGTCGCAGCAACTGATCAAACCCAGCGCGCCGCCATAGGCTGCGCCCTGCACAACGGCCAGGGTCGGAATTTTCAGCTTGGCCAGGTTGTACATCAACTCCGCCAGCTCGCGGGCGTCGTCCAGGTTGGTGTGGTAGTCCAGCTCGGCCGATTGCTGCATCCACGCCAGGTCGGCACCGGCACTGAAGTGCTTGCCGCGCCCACGCAGCACTAGAAAGCGCAACGACGAATCGCCCTGCACCTGGTCGAGTGCGATGATCAGTTCGCGGATCATTTCGGCGTTGAACGCGTTGTTCTTGGCTTCGCGGCTGAGCCACAGCGTGGCAAAACCACGGCGGTCGGTGATCAGTTCGAGGGTGTTGAAATCGCTCATGGGGTACAGCTCCATTTACATGCGGAACACGCCGAAGCGGCTCGGCTCGATGGGGGCGTTCAGCGAAGCGGACAAGGCCAGGGCCAGCACGTCGCGGGTCTGCAGCGGGTCGATGACGCCGTCATCCCACAAGCGCGCGCTGGAGTAATAGGGGTGGCCCTGGGTTTCATACTGGTCGAGGATCGGCTGCTTGATCGCGGCTTCCTCTTCGGCGCTGAAGCTTGCGCCAGCGCGTTCGGCTTGTTCACGCTTGACCTGCACCAGCACGCCGGCCGCCTGTTCGGCGCCCATCACGCCGATGCGTGCATTGGGCCACATCCACAAAAAGCGCGGGTCGTAAGCCCGGCCGCACATGCCGTAGTTACCGGCACCAAAGCTGCCGCCGATGATCACCGTGAATTTGGGCACCTTGGCACAGGCCACCGCGGTCACCAGCTTGGCGCCGTGCTTGGCGATGCCGCCGGCTTCGTACTTCTGGCCGACCATGAAGCCAGTAATGTTCTGCAAAAACAGCAGCGGAATCCCGCGCTGACAGGCCAGTTCGATAAAGTGCGCGCCTTTTTGCGCGGCTTCGGCGAACAGAATCCCGTTATTGGCCAAAATCGCCATCGGGTAGCCGTGCAAGTGCGCAAAACCACACACCAGCGTGGTGCCAAACAGTGCCTTGAACTCATCGAACACCGAGCCGTCGACCAGCCGCGCGATCACTTCGCGCACATCGAACGGCTGCTTGGCATCGGCCGGGATCACGCCGTAAAGCTCTTCGCTGCTATACAGCGGCGCCACCGGCGGGCGTTGCAGCAACTGCCCCTGTTTGCGCCAGTTGAGGTTGGCCACGCTGCGCCGCGCCAGGGCCAGCGCGTGTTCATCGCTGTCGGCATAGTGGTCGGCCACGCCGGAGATCTTGCAGTGCACGTCGGCGCCGCCCAAGTCTTCAGCGCTGACCACTTCGCCGGTCGCCGCTTTCACCAGCGGCGGGCCGGCGAGGAAGATGGTCGCCTGCTGACGCACCATGATCGCTTCGTCGGCCATGGCCGGCACGTAGGCACCGCCCGCCGTGCACGAGCCCATCACCACCGCAATCTGCGGGATGCCCTGGGCGCTCATATTGGCTTGGTTGAAGAAGATCCGCCCGAAGTGCTCGCGATCCGGGAAGACTTCATCCTGACGCGGCAGGTTGGCGCCACCGGAGTCCACCAGGTAGATGCACGGCAGGCGGTTCTGCTCGGCGATGGTCTGCGCGCGCAGGTGTTTTTTTACCGTGAGCGGGTAGTAGGAGCCGCCTTTTACCGTGGCGTCGTTGGCGACAATCATGCATTCGACGCCTTCCACGCGGCCGATCCCGGCAATCACCCCGGCCGCCGGCACGTCTTCGCCGTACACCTGATGGGCCGCCAGTTGGCTCAGTTCAAGGAACGGCGAACCCGGGTCGAGCAAACGATTGATCCGCTCACGGGGCAGCAGTTTGCCGCGCGACGTGTGCCGCTCTTGAGCCTTGGCGCCACCGCCTTGCTGCACCTGGGCGAGCAGGCTGTGCAGGGCGTCGACTTGTAGGCGCATGGCTGCGCTGTTGTCGGCAAATTCTGCCGAGCGCGGGTTGAGTTGGGTGTGCAAGGTGGCCATGGGCGCTCCTTCAGCGGGTTTCGTTGAAGAGTTCGCGGCCGATCAGCATCCGGCGAATCTCACTGGTGCCGGCGCCGATTTCGTACAGCTTGGCGTCACGCAGCAGGCGCCCGGCGGGGAATTCGTTGATGTAACCGTTACCGCCCAGAATCTGAATGGCGTCCAGGGCCATGTGTGTGGCGCGCTCGGAGCTGAACAGGATTACCCCGGCGGCGTCCTTGCGCGTGGTCTCACCGCGCTCGCATGCCTGCGCCACCGCGTAGAGATAGGCGCGGCTGGCATTGAGCTGGGTGTACATGTCGGCGACCTTGCCTTGGATCAGCTGGAATTCGCCGATGCTCTGGCCAAACTGCTTGCGGTCGTGGATGTACGGCACGATCAGGTCCATGCACGCCTGCATGATGCCGATCGGGCCGCCCGCCAGCACCACGCGTTCGTAGTCCAGGCCGCTCATCAGCACTTTCACGCCGCCATTGAGTGCGCCGAGGATGTTTTCTTCGGGCACTTGCACGTCATCGAAAAACAGCTCGCAGGTATTGGAGCCGCGCATGCCGAGCTTGTCGAACTTGTTGCTGCGGCTGAAGCCTTTCCAGTCGCGCTCGACGATAAACGCGGTGATGCCGTGAGGACCTTTTTCCACGTCGGTCTTGGCGTAGATCACGAAGGTGTTGGCATCGGGGCCGTTTGTGATCCAGGTCTTGCTGCCGTTGAGCACATAGTGGTCGCCGCGTTTTTCGGCGCGCAGTTTCATCGAGACCACGTCGGAGCCGGCATTCGGTTCGCTCATGGCGAGGGCGCCGATATGCTCGCCGCTGATCAACTTCGGCAGGTATTTGAGCTTTTGTTCGTGGCTCCCGTTACGGTTGATCTGGTTGACGCACAGGTTTGAGTGAGCGCCATAGGACAAGCCGACTGATGCCGAACCTCGGCTTATTTCTTCAATGGCCACCACGTGGGCGAGGTAGCCCAGGCCGGCGCCGCCGTACTCTTCCGGCACCGTAATGCCGAGCAGGCCCATGTCACCGAACTTGCGCCACATATCGGCGGGGAACAGGTTGTCACTGTCGATTTGAGCCGCGCGAGGCGCGATTTCCTTGGCCACGAAGGACTGCACCTGGTCGCGCAGCATGTCGATGGTTTCGCCGAGGGCGAAGTTCAGGGACGGGTAACTCATGGACAGGCACCTTAATGTGAGCTTTGTTGTTGTGTGGTTGAGCGCCGGGGAGGGCGCTCACCTTTACGTTAACGTAAGCTTGCGTTGCGAGGCTGTCAATCGTAGTTTACGTTTACGTCAAGCAGCCGCCGTCCACCTTACAAAAAAGACAAAAGGGGTCGTTATGGATCAACCGAATCAGAGCTACAGCCGTGGCTCTCAGGACAAGACCTTGCTGGCCATGACCATTGGCCAGGCCTTCGATAACACGGTCTCGCGCTATCCCGAGGGTGAAGCGTTGGTGGTGCGCCATCAGCAACGCCGCTACACCTGGCGGCAACTGGCTCACACGGTTGATTTGCACGCCCGTGCGTTCCTGGCCCTAGGCATGCAAGCCGGCGACCGCCTGGGCATCTGGGCGCCCAATTGTGCAGAGTGGTGCATCACCCAGATTGCCAGTGCCAAGCTTGGTGTGATCCTGGTCAACATCAACCCGGCCTACCGCAGCAGTGAGCTGGAGTACGTGCTCAAGCAGTCTGGTTGCCAATGGCTGGTGTGCGCCGGGTCATTCAAAACCTCTGATTACCACGCCATGCTGCAGGCACTGAGCCCCAACCTGGGCGCCATGATCAGCCTCGACCCCAACCCACCGCAGGGGTTTCTGCCCTGGTCGCAGCTGGCGGCCCTGGGGGCAGGCGTCCCGCCCGAACAGCTGCACAGGCGCCAGGCCAGCCTGCACTTCGACCAGGCCGTGAACATTCAGTACACCTCCGGCACCACCGGGTTTCCCAAGGGCGCCACCCTCAGTCATCACAACATTCTCAACAACGGTTACATGGTTGGCGAAAGCCTGGGCCTCACGGCGCAGGACCGGCTGGTGATCCCGGTGCCGTTGTATCACTGCTTTGGCATGGTCATGGGCAACCTCGGCTGCATCACCCACGGCACCACGATGATCTACCCGAATGACGGCTTTGATCCGCTGCTGACCCTCAGCGCCGTCGCCGAAGAGCGCGCCACCGGCCTCTACGGCGTGCCGACCATGTTCATCGCCATCCTCGATCACCCTCGCCGCGGCGAATTCGAGCTGGCCAGCTTGCGCACCGGGATCATGGCCGGGGCCACATGCCCTATCGAGGTGATGCGCCGCGTCATCAGCGAGCTGCACATGGGTGAAGTGCAGATTGCCTATGGCATGACCGAAACCAGCCCGGTGTCATTGCAAACCGGTGCCAACGATGACCTGGAGCGCCGCGTCACCACCGTGGGCCGCACCCAGCCGCAGCTGGAAAACAAGATCATCGACACCGCCGGCAATACCGTCGCGCGCGGTGAAATCGGCGAGCTGTGCACGCGCGGCTACAGCGTCATGCTCGGCTACTGGAACAACCCCGACGGCACCCGTGACGCCATCGATGACGCGGGCTGGATGCACACCGGCGACCTGGCGACCATGGACGAACACGGTTACGTGTGTATCGCCGGGCGCAACAAGGACATGATCATTCGCGGTGGCGAAAACGTGTACCCGCGCGAGCTCGAAGAGTTTTTCTTCACCCACCCGGCGGTGGCAGATGTGCAAGTTATTGGCATACCGGATGAGCGTTACGGTGAAGAGATCGTCGCCTGGGTCAAGTTCCATCCGGGCCATATGGCCAACGAGCTGGAGCTGCAAACCTGGTGCAAGGGCCGCATCGCGCACTTCAAGACGCCCAAGCATTTCAAATTCGTGGAAGAGTTTCCGATGACGGTGACGGGCAAGATCCAGAAATTTCGCATGCGCGAAATCTCGATCGAGGAGCTGAAAACCCAGTCCAACTAACAACCCAAAAACCATGTGGGAGCGGGCTTGCTCGCGCATGCGCAGGGTCAGCCAGCTCATCTGTCACTGACACACCGCCTTCGCGAACACGTTTTTTGATCGATGCCAGACGAGCGTTTGTCGAATCCCGGAAAGCACAAAGGGGACCCGAAGGTCCCCTTTAATTTGTCGTTGCGTGCTCTTTTTTATTATTGAGGGGCGGCCTGTTGTTGTTTTTGGCAGCCGTTACCCTTTACCGCTGTTTTGGGCGACCCCCATTCGGGGTCAAGAGCAAACGTATTTTTTTGAGCGCTGATCTGCTTCTTCGTTACCGATCCAACCAGTGGCAGCTACCTGAGGTAGTTTTATTTTTCTCTAACCGGTTGCGGGTTTCGGCATGCCGTACCCTGCGAAGCACATCTTCTCCAAAAAAATCTGTTAGCTGCGTCTCTGCCGTGTTGTTTTTGTTATGTCAGAGTCGTTTCGTCTTATTTTTATTAGGTTTGGCGCTTTTTATTCTTGTTATGCAATAGAGATAGCAGAAGCCGTGCCAACTTTTAAAAATCCTTTAAAATCAGCAGGTTGAATTTTTTATAAGAAATCGCCTACAGCGAATGCGACAAAATATGTTCCCGTGTTACTCGATATGTAGCGGTGCGGTAACACATTGTCACAGCCGCTCTACTCAACTGGCGTTACGCGCCTTGGCAACCCGCGACCCGGTGGGCCGGCCGAGCACGCTGCTGATTTGCTGGCCCGCGAGAATTAGCGCCTGCAGGTCGATGCCCGTGTCGATACCCAGACCGTTGAGCAGGTACACCACGTCTTCAGTCGCCACGTTACCGCTGGCGCCCTTGGCGTAGGGGCAGCCGCCGAGGCCCGCGATGGAGCTGTCGAACACCGTGATCCCTTCCAGCACACTGGCGTAGATATTCGCAATCGCCTGGCCGTAGGTGTCATGGAAGTGCCCGGCCAACTTGTCCCGTGGCACCTGCGCGCCGACCACCTCAAACAGCCGCCGCGTAGCGCCCGCCGTGCCAGTGCCGATGGTGTCGCCCAGGGAAACTTCATAGCAGCCCATGGCATACAACTCGCGCGCGACCGCCGCGACCTGTTCCGGCGCGATGTCACCTTCATAAGGGCAACCCAATACACACGACACATACCCGCGCACGCTGACGCCGTGCTGCTTGGCCGCCGCCATGATGGGCGCAAAGCGCTCCAGGCTTTCGCTGATGGAGCAATTGATGTTGCGTTGGGAAAACGCCTCGGACGCGGCCGCAAACACGGCGACTTCCTTTACGCCCGCGGCCACGGCATCTTCAAAACCGCGCAGGTTCGGTGCGAGTGCGCCGTAGGTCACGCCGGGTTTGCGTTGTATTTGCGCAAACACTTGCGCCGACCCGGCCATCTGCGGCACCCACTTGGGCGAGACAAAGCTGCCCACTTCGATATAGCTCAAGCCCGCGCCGGTCAGGGCATCCACCAGTTGGACCTTGTCGGCCACGCTGATGGGCTGGGCTTCGTTCTGCAGGCCGTCGCGCGGGCCGACTTCCACCAGGCGTACGTGTGAGGGGAGGGGCATGATGGCTACCTTATCGTTATTGGCCAACCTGGCTCATGGTCTGCGCGAGGGCTTGGGTGCAGCGCTCTTCGGCGGTGTCCAGTTCCAGCTTCATCTGTTCGATATCCAGCAGTTGTTGCTCAAGCTGCTCACGGCGTTCAGCGATTTTGGCGAGCATGCTGTTGAGTTGGATGTGGTTGCCGCTGCTGGGGTCGTAGAGTTCGATCAGCTCGCGGCACTCGGCCAGGGAGAAACCGATGCGCTTGCCGCGCAGGATCAGTTTGAGGCTGACCTTGTCGCGCGCCGAGTAGATGCGCTCCTGGCCCCGGCGTTCCGGGGCCAGCAGGCCTTGTTCTTCATAAAAGCGAATAGCGCGGGTGGTGATGTCGAGCTCGCGGGCGAGGTCGGAGATGCTGTAGGTCGTGCTCATGGGGGCGCTCAAGAAGGTCTTGGCGCTAAGCTAATGTCAGGTTGACGTGAACGTCAAGCTGCCTTTCCAACCTTATGAGCGGGTGTGCTGTGGCGAGCAGGCTTGCCCTGCGTTGGGTGTGACGCGCCTGCAATAAACATTGACTCAATTTTTCAGGTAAAACGCGGCGCCTGGGATTGGGGCCGCTACGCAGCTCAACGCAGGGCAAGCCTGCTCGCCACACAGGGCCTGATCACCACAAAAGGTCTGCTTGCCACAGGTCAGGCTTGCTTGCCATCGAGCTTCTTCTCATGCGCCGTCACCTGTTGGCACAACTCGATCATTTGCTCGCGCATCCAGCGGTTGGCCGGGTCCTGGTCGGTGCTTTCGTGCCAGTACAAGTGGGTTTCCACAGGCGGCACATCGTTGACCGGCAGGTTGAACCAGTGCAATTCATGGCGCCGGGCAAAGCGCTCGGGCACGGTCATCACCATGTCGGTCTGCTGCAACACTTGCGAGGCCATCAGGTAATGCTGGGAGCGCAGGGCGATCTTGCGCTGGATGCCCATCTTGCCCAGGGCCAGGTCCACATGGCCCAGGCCGTTGCGGCGGCTGGAGATATGGATATGCGTCAGCGACAGGTAGTCATCCAGCGTGAATTTGTCCTTGCCCGCCATCGGATGGCCCTTGCGCATGGCGCACACGTAGCGGTCTTCCATCAGCTTGACGTGGCGCACTTGCGGGTCGGTGTTAAGCGGCGCATCCACGGCAAAATCCAGGCGCCCGGCGGCGAGTTCCTTGGTGGTTTCGCGGCGTTTGGACAGGAAACTCTCGATCACCACCGTCGGCGCCAGACGGCGCAGGCGCTGGAACAACAGCGGCAGAATCACCGCTTCGGTGAGGTCGGTCATGCTGATGCGGTAGGTCTTGGCCGCCTGCTGCGGGTTGAAAATCCGGCTTTCCTGCACCGACACCCGCAGCAACGACAACGCATTGCGCACCGGGCCGATGATGTTCTGCGCCATCGGCGTGGGCACCATGCCCTGGGCCGTGCGCACGAACAGCGGGTCATTGAAGGTTTCGCGCAAGCGCGCCAGCGCGTTGGACACCGCCGGCTGGGTGATGCCGACGATCTGCCCGGCACGGGTCAAGTTGGCTTCGGTGTAGATCGCATCGAAGACAATAAAGAGGTTGAGGTCGACCTTGCTCAGATTCATTTCGTTGCGCTCTTATTGTTAGGTGGCGATTTGTCAGGTGCTCAGGCGCCGATCATATATCGGTGATGAATGTTAATACACGCCGAGAATAGGCTAGGTAAATTATCAGCGCTGTTCTAGCATCGATTGCATGACCTAAACAACCTCTCAGAGAAGGGAGCTGCTCATGGATTTCGCCTATTCGCCCAAGGTTCAGGAACTGCGTGAACGCGTCACTGCATTCATGGACGCTTACGTTTACCCGGCCGAGCCGGTGTTCGAACGCCAGGTCAGCGAAGGCGACCGCTGGCAGCCCACCGCCATCATGGAAGAGTTGAAAGCCAAGGCAAAAGCCGAAGGTCTGTGGAACCTGTTCCTGCCCGAATCCGAACTGGGCGCCGGCCTGACCAACCTCGAATACGCACCACTGGCCGAGATCATGGGCCGCTCCCTGCTGGGCCCGGAGCCGTTCAACTGCTCAGCCCCCGACACCGGCAACATGGAAGTGCTGGTGCGCTACGCCAACGCAGAGCAAAAACAACGCTGGCTCGAGCCGTTGCTGCGCGGCGAGATTCGCTCGGCCTTTGCCATGACCGAACCGGACGTGGCGTCCTCAGACGCCACCAATATGGCCGCCCGCGCCGAGCGCCAGGGCGACGAGTGGGTGATCAACGGCAAAAAATGGTGGACCTCCGGCGCCTGCGATCCGCGCTGCAAGATCTTGATCTTCATGGGCCTGAGCAACCCGGATGCACCGCGTCATCAGCAGCACTCGATGATCCTGGTGCCGGTGGATGCCCCCGGGGTGAAAATCGTGCGCCCATTGCCGGTCTTCGGTTACGACGACGCCCCGCACGGCCACGCCGAAGTGCTGTTCGACAACGTGCGCGTGCCGTACGAAAACGTACTGCTCGGCGAAGGTCGCGGCTTCGAAATTGCCCAGGGCCGCCTTGGCCCAGGCCGTATCCACCACTGCATGCGCTCCATCGGCATGGCCGAGCGCGCGCTGGAACTGATGTGCAAACGCTCCGTCAGCCGCACCGCGTTCGGTAAACCATTGGCCCGCCTGGGCGGCAATATCGACAAGATCGCCGACTCACGGATGGAAATCGACATGGCCCGCCTGCTGACCTTGAAAGCGGCGTACATGATGGACACCGTGGGCAACAAAGTTGCGAAAAGCGAAATCGCGCAGATCAAGGTGGTGGCGCCGAACGTGGCGTTGAAAGTGATCGACCGCGCCATCCAGATTCACGGCGGTGCCGGGGTTTCCAACGACTTCCCGCTGGCCTACATGTACGCCATGCAACGCACCTTGCGCCTGGCCGACGGCCCGGATGAAGTGCACCGTGCGGCGATCGGCAAGTTCGAGATCGGCAAGTACGTGCCCAAAGAGCTGATGCGCAGCGGGCAGTAGATGTAGCCAGCGGGGCAAGCCCGCTCGCCACAGCGGGCTTGCTCGCCAGGGGTCAGTGCACCCAAACCTCCACTCGCCGGTTTTTGATCCGCCCCTCGTCCGCCGTGTTCGCCGCCACCGGCATCTGCGCGCCGAAGCCGAGAATATCGCGCAGCACCACACCGTTCCTCACCAGTTCCCGGCGCACCGCCATTGCCCGCAACTTCGACAGTAGCGCGGCGCGCTGTGGGTCATTCTTGGCGTCGCCAAACCCTACGAGCGTCACCTGCTTGTGGAGCTTGTCGTGGCTTTTCAGGTACGCCACCACCCGCTGCAAATCCTGGCGCGCCTTGTTGTCGAGGCTGGCGCTGCCCTCTTCGAAGCGAAAGTTCACGCTCAGTCGCTGGGCCTCACGCGCGATGGCTTGATAGTCCGCAGGCATCGACGGGCGCGGCTCCACGCTGATCGCCTGCACCTGCTGCGCGATAAAACCGTTGGCTGCGACAATCGCCTGGCCTTTGCTGCTCTGGGTAAAGTCCACGAGCGCCTTGGCCCACGGGTTGCGGCTCGAGGGCGGCAGGTAAAAGAACAGTCGGCGTGACAGCGGGTAGTCCTCGGTGGCAATCAGGCTGTTCAACGGCAACATCGGTTGTGAGTCGCCATCGACGATTGCCACGGCCTTGGCCTGGCGCACATACGGCAGGCCGATAAAGCCGATGCCCTGAGGGTCCCGGCTTACGGCGTCGGACAGTTGCTCACTGGACTCAAAACGCTTGGCAGGTGCCAGGGGTTTACCGCGCAGGCGTAGCACCAGTTCCTTAAAGGTGTCGTAGGTGCCGGACTGATCATCCCGGGCATACAAATGAATCGGCCCGCCGATGCCGCCCAGTGCCTCCCACGTGTCGACTTCGCCGTTGAAAATCTGCGCCAGTTGCTCGGTGTTCAGGGTATTCAACGGGTTTTGCGGGTTGAGGATAATCGCCAGGCCATCAATGGCGATCACTTGCTCAGCCTCGGGGCTTTTCAGGTCGCCCAACGGTTCAAGGTCCACCAGTTCGCTGTCCTTGATCGGGCGCGACGACGCGGCGAGGTCGGCGCTGAGGTTTTTCAACGCGGCGAACCCGGTACTGGAACCGTGGGCCGCCACCTCGATGGTGACCGTCCTGCCTTGGCGGGTCTTGCCGATCACGCGCTGTTCATTGGCGCCGTCGCCCGGTTCACTGTGCACCGCCTGCAAGCCCTGGTATTGCATCATGCCCATGACCAGCGCGGGCCCGAGCGCGGCGCCAATGGTGTTGGAACCCTGGATGCGCAACGCGGGGCCTTGGTCGGGAACGGGCAGGGCAGCGGCAACTGCGTAGAGGGGCAGGATCAACAGGAGCAGAACGCGCAGCATCATGCCGGCACCTTCTTAAGCCAAAGGGAGTGCCGGGAGATTAAGTCAGTAAGGTTTCAACGGTGTGACTGGCACACAACCACCCCAAAGGTGGGAGCTGGCTTGCCTGCGATAGCATCAACTCGGTTTAGCTGGAAGACCGAAGTGCCTGCATCGCAGGCAAGCCAGCTCCCACACAAGCCAGCTCCCACATTGAGTCGCGTCAGCTCAATTCCAGCCAGATCGGCGCATGGTCGGACGGCTTTTCCAGCGCCCGAAGCTCGTAGTCCACGCCGGCATCCTTGACCCGCGGCACCAGGCCGTTGGACGCCATGATCACGTCAATGCGCAGGCCACGCTTGGGCTCATCTTCGAACCCACGGCTGCGGTAATCAAACCAACTGAAACGGTCGGCCACGTCCGGGTTGAGGTGGCGGAAGCTGTCCACCAGGCCCCAGTTTTTCAGGCGGGCCATCCACTCGCGTTCTTCCGGCAAGAAGCTGCACTTGCCGGTTTTCAGCCAGCGTTTGGCGTTGTCGGCGCCGATACCGATGTCGCAGTCTTGCGGGGAGATGTTGATGTCGCCCATCACTACCAAGGCCTGGTCATTGCTGAACTGGCTTTCCAGCAGGTGCTGCAAATCTTCGTAGAAGCGTTTTTTGGCCGGAAACTTGGTCGGGTGGTCGCGGCTTTCGCCCTGAGGGAAGTAGCCGTTCATGATGGTCACGGGGTTGCCGTTCTCGTCGGCGAAGGTGCCCCAGATGAAGCGGCGCTGGGCGTCTTCTTCATCGCTGGCAAAACCTTTGTGCACGCTCAGCGCTTCTTTGCGCGAGAGCAGGGCCACCCCGTAATGGCCTTTTTGGCCGTGGTAATAAACGTGGTAGCCCAACGCCTGCACTTCGGCCAGCGGGAACTGGTCATCATGAACCTTGGTTTCCTGCAGGCCGATCACGTCGGGTTGATGCTTTTCAATCAGCGCCGCCAGCTGATGAGGGCGGGCGCGCAGCCCGTTGATATTGAAAGAGACGATTTTCATGGTCGGCAGTCCAGTCTGGCAAAAGGGCGATGCTAGCCGACAAGTCCGACGGGGGCCAGCGTGGCGGTCGAGCAGATGCCCTGCTAATGTCTGGGAACGACTGGTGCTGCGTAGGTTCGTACCCATAAGAACGCCATCTTCTGAATGGCGCCCAGGGAGATTGACTGTATGCCTGACACTTCGACGGCCCTTGCCGAGATCCGCCTGCTCAACAGCGGCTATTCGCGCGAAGCGCGCTCCATGCTTTACCAGGCTTATCGGCATGAGCCGACGTTCGCCTACATCTTCGAAGCTGAACGCCCAGGCTATGAACAGCGGGTACGCGCCACTGTGCGTGAGCTGGTCAAGCAGCATTTCTTTCAGAAACTGCCCGCCATCGGCCTGTTCGTCAACGACCGGCTGATCGGCATCGCCCTGATTGCGCCACCGCAACGGCGCCTGGGCATTACCGAAAGCTGGGCGTGGCAATTGCGCATGTGGTTGAGCACCGGCGTGCGCGGCACTCGCCGTTACCTGGAATACCATCACGCGGTGCTGGCGTGCCTGCCGACCGAGTCGGTGCACGTACTGCCGTTGTTGGGCATCCACCCGCAATTTCAGGGCAAGCACTATGGCGAGCAATTGCTTGAGGCCGTGCACAACTGGTGCGCCGACGACCCGCATTCCTCAGGCGTAGTGCTCGATACCGGCAACTCACGCTACCTGGATTTTTATAAGCGCCAGGGCTATGAGGAAATCGGCGAAGTGGCGATAGGGCCTATCCTGGAGCACGTGTTTTTCCACCCCAATCCGCAGTCGTTACATGTTGCAACGGCTTAATGCAGAATTATTCAGATAATTCCGGGTTCAAAGTCTCTCCCCAGCTCGTGTAGCATCCGCGCCTATGAAGTTTCCAGGAAGATTTACCAGCGGCTTGATTCTGCTGTTCACAAGCTGCGGCGCCTTGGCGCAAAGCGAATTGGACGTGCGGATCAAGCCTACAAACGACGCGTTGAAAGCCAACATCGAAGGCTATATCGGCGGGGTAGGCGATCGTGATGAAGAAGCCCTGCTGCGGTTCAGCCGCGGCGCCGAAGAGCAGGCCCGCAAGGCGGCCCAGGCGCTGGGCTACTATCAGCCACAAATCGTCAGTGATGTAAAAGGCGGCAAGAATCCACGCCTGATCCTCACCATCGACCCCGGCGAGCCGGTGCATTTGCGCAACGTGACCATTCGGGTTGACGGCCAGGCCGCGAGCCTCAAGGCTTTTCGCGTGCCCGACAGCAGCGACCTCACATCCGGTGCCGTGCTCAACCACGGCCACTACGAAGACGCCAAGCGTCTGATCCAGAACCAGGCCTCGCGCTACGGCTTTTTCAGCGGGCGCTTTACCAGCCAGAAACTCTCGGTTGACCCCAAAGCCGGCGTCGCCGATATCGAACTCATTTACGACAGCGGCCCGCGCTACAGCATGGGCAAGGTCAGCTTCGCCGGCGACACGCCGTTTGATGAAGACCTGCTGCAACGCATGGTGCCGTTCAAAAGCGGCGACCCTTACGACTCCGAGCTGATCGCAGAACTCAACCAGAACCTGCAGGCGAGTGGCTTTTTCGAAGCCGTGCGCGTAGACGCAAGCCCCGCAGCCTCGGCCAACGATGTGATCCCGGTGGCGGTGCAACTGGACACCCGCAAGCCGCGCACCATGGGCCTGGGCCTGGGGTACTCGACCGACGTCGGCCCGCGCGGCAAAGCCAACTGGACGCGTCACTGGGTCAACCCACAAGGTCACAGCTATGGCTGGGAAGCCGAGCTGTCGGCGCCGCGCCAGAACGTCGGCCTGTGGTACGACATCCCGCTGGACCCACCGCTCACCGACAAACTGCGTTTTGCCGGCGGCTACCAGAATGAAGAAATCGCCAATACCGACACCCTGAGTAAATTGCTCACCCTTGGCCCTGAATGGCACAGCAAATTGCCCAGCGGCTGGACGCGGGTCATCTCGCTCAAATACCAGCGCGAAGAATACCGCCTGGGCAATGACTCGGGCCTGAGTAACCTGGTGATGCCGGGGATCAATTATTCCTACCTGCGCAGCGACAACCGCATCGATCCGCACAATGGCTATCGCCTGATGTTCGACGCCAAGGTCGCCAAGGAAGGCCTGGGTTCCGACACCAACCTGCTTTACGGCACCGCCACGATCAAGGGCTTGACCACCTTGTGGGACAACCACCGTTTCCTCGGCCGTGCGCAGTTTGGCGGCAGTGCCACCAATGGCTACAAATCGGTGCCGCCGTCGCTGCGCTTCTTTGCCGGTGGCGACCAAAGCGTACGCGGCTACGAGTACCAGACGTTGTCACCCGAAAACGATCGCGGTGACCGCATCGGCGGCCGCTACATGGTGGCGCTGAGTGCCGAATATCAATATTCCATCGCCGAAAAATGGCGGATCGCGACCTTTGTCGACCAAGGCAACTCCTTCAACAGCCTGGACATGCCGAGCCTGAAAACCGGTGTGGGCGTGGGCGTGCGTTGGGTGTCGCCGGTGGGCCCGATCCGCCTCGACCTGGCCCATGCCCTGGAAGATCCGGGCGGCATTCGTTTGCACTTTTCCATGGGGCCTGAGCTGTGATGCGTGGTTTGAAAATAGCGGGGCTGGCCATCGTGGCAGTCTTCGCCGTGGTGTTACTGGCACTGTGGGCGGTACTCGGCAGCCAAGCGGGCAGCCGCTGGGCCTTGCGCCAGGTGCCCGGATTGACGGTTGAGAATTTCCAGGGGCATTTGGGTGGCCAGTGGCGTGTCGACCACCTGTTGTGGCAGCAAGACACCAGCCGGGTCGAGCTGAATGCGGCGAAGTTCGACTGGTCACCGGCCTGCCTGCTGCGCATGACCCTGTGCATCAACCAGCTGGACGTGGAGCAGGTCAGCCTGCAATTCCCACCCAGTACCGATGACAGCAGCAGCGGGCCGATCCAGCTGCCGGAGTTGAAACTGCCGGTGGCGATCCAGTTGGGCGACGTTCGCGTCGGTAGCCTGCTGTTCAATGGCAGCGAAGAGCTCAAGGGCTTGCAGCTCGCGGCGCACTGGACCGCCGCGGGCCTGCAGATCGACTCGGTGCACCTGCAACGCGATGACCTGGTGCTGGACCTGGCCGGTCTGCTGCAACCGACCGGCAACTGGCCGCTGAGCGCCACGGGCAACCTGAGCCTGCCGTACGCGCCCGGCGGCGCGCCGTGGAAGGTTGCCCTCAAGCTCGACGGAGACTTGCTCAAGACCCTCAAACTCGACGCCGACAGCAGTGGCTACCTGCCTGCCAAACTCAGCGGTGAGCTGCAACCACTGGTGGAGAACTTGCCCGCGCAATTGCACATCAGCGCCGACGGCTTCAAACCCAGCGCCGACTTGCCCGACACCCTGCAACTCAATCAACTGGACCTCACCGCCAAGGGTGACCTGAGCAGCGGTTATCAACTGCTGGGCAAGGCCGTGCTGCCTGCGGAAAAAGGCCCGGTAGACCTGCTGCTGCAGGGCAAGGTTGACGCCAAGGGCGCGCAGATCGCCGGCCTGGATTTGAATGCCGGCGACCAGCAAAGCCTCAAGCTCAGCGCCAATCTGGACTGGCAACAAGGCTTCAGCGCCGACGCCAAGATCGATTGGCTGGATTTTCCCTGGCACCGCCTCTATCCATTGATTGATGAGCCGCAGTTCGCGCTGCATACGCTCAACGGCGAGATTTCCTACAAAGACGGCAATTACCTCGGCAACCTCAAGGCCGACCTCGACGGCCCGGCCGGCAAATTCAATGTGGTCACGCCGTTCAGTGGCGACCTCAAGCAACTCTTCCTGCCCGAACTGAAATTGACGGCCGGCCAAGGCAAGGCTGAAGGCCACCTGAGCCTGCAGTTTGCCGACGGCATTGCCTGGGACACCGCGCTGGACCTGTCGGCGCTGAACCCGGCGTACTGGGTCGCGGAGTTGCCGGGCACGTTGGCCGGGCCGCTGCGCAGCAAGGGCGAGTTCAAACAGGAACAACTCAAGCTCAACGCCGACCTCGACCTCAAGGGCCGCTTGCGCGGTCAGACTGCCGTGCTGGCGGCCAAGGCAGAAGGCGCAGGCGAGCAATGGACCCTGGCCAACCTGGACATCCGCCTGGGTGATAACCGCATCAATGGCAGCGGCAGCCTGCAGCAACGTGTGGCCGGGCAGATCGACATCAAGCTGACGCGCCTGGCCCAGCTGTGGCCGCAACTGCGTGGGCAGATCAACGGGCGCGTCGATGTGGCCGGTACGTTGAAGGCGCCGCAAGGCAAACTCGACCTTAAAGGCCAGCAACTGGCGTTCGCCGACAATCAACTGCAAAACCTCACTCTCAACGCCACACTCGACAACGCCCAGCGCGCGAAGATCGACCTCAAGGGCAGTGGCATTCAGGCCGGCGACACCCAGGTCGGCACCCTGACCGCCAGCGCTCAAGGTGATATCAAAAGCCAGAAAGTCCAGCTGGACCTGGCCGGGCCGCTGGTCAAGCTGGGCCTGGCGCTCGATGGCAACCTCGACAAAGGTAACTGGCGCGGGCGCCTGGCCAGCGGTGACGTTCAAGCCGGTGGCCAGGACTGGAAGCTGCAAGCCCCGGCCAGGATCGAGCGCCTGGCGGACGGCAAGCTGACCTTTGCGGCGCATTGCTGGGTGTCCGGCCCTTCCAGCCTGTGCGGTGAAGACCAGCGCCTGATGCCTGAGCCGAAGTTGCGTTACCACCTCAAGCAATTCCCTATCGACAGCCTGGCTGCCTTTCTGCCCAAGGATTTCGCCTGGCAAGGCAAGCTCAACGCCGACGTGCAGCTCGACCTGCCCGCCAGCGGGCCTAAAGGCGTGATCGCGGTGGATGCCAGCGGTGGCACCCTGCGCGTCAAGGACAAGGCTCAGTGGGTGGATTTCCCCTACGACACTCTGAAGCTGGAAACCACCCTCAACCCTAAACGCATCGACACTCAGCTGACCTTCCGTGGCGGCAAGCTCGGCGAGTTGCTGGTGCAGGCGCAGATCAACCCGTTGCCGAAGAACAAGCCGATCACCGGTAATTTCAGCCTCAACGGCCTGGACCTCGCCGTGGCCCGACCGTTTGTGCCGATGGTGGACAAACTCACCGGCAAGCTCAACGGCAACGGGCGTATCTCCGGTGGTTTGCTGGCACCGCAGGTAAACGGCAACGTGAATCTGGTGGGCGGTGAAGTCTCCGGGCCGGAGTTGCCGATCAGCCTTGAAGGCTTGAACGTGCGGGCCCTGATTGCCGGCGAAAGCGTGCAGTTGAATGGCGCGTGGCACAGCGGCAAGGCCGGGCAGGGCAGCCTCAAGGGGCAGATCGACTGGGGCCAGGCGCTGGTGGTGGACCTCAGCCTGCAAGGCGCGCAATTGCCGGTCACGGTTGAGCCTTACGCCAAGCTGGAAGTGGCGCCGGACCTGAAAATCAGCCTGAAAAACGACAAACTGGCGATTGCCGGCAAGGTGCACATCCCGCGTGGCGACATCACCGTGCGTGAATTGCCGCCGTCCACCGTCAAGGTCTCCGATGACACCGTGATCGTCGGCAGCCAGACCGAGGAGGGCAAGGCGCCGATGGCGATGGCCATGGACATCGACGTGGTGGTGGGCGAAGACCAGCTCAACTTCGCGGGCTTCGGGCTCACCGCCAAAGTGCAGGGCCATGTGCACATCGGCGACAACATGGACACCCGAGGCGAGCTGTGGCTCAACGATGGCCGCTACCGTGCCTACGGGCAGCGGCTGGACGTGCGCCGCGCGCGGCTGTTGTTTGCAGGGCCACTGGACCAACCGTTCCTGGATGTCGAAGCGGTGCGCGTCGTTACCGAACCGTCCAGAACGGTGACGGCCGGTATTCGCTTGAGCGGCAGCGCCGAACAACCGACCACGCAGATCTTCTCCGAGCCGACCATGCCTCAGGAGGATGCACTCTCGTATCTGGTACTGGGGCGTTCGCGCAACAACACCGGCGAAGACAACAACATGCTGGCCGAAGCCGCCTTGGGGCTGGGGTTGATGGGCAGCGCCGGGGTGACCTCGGACATCGCCAACAAGCTGGGTATTCAGGACTTCGACCTCGACACCCAGGGCACCGGCAATAACACCGCCGTGGTGGCCAGCGGCAAAATCACCGAAAAACTCAGCCTGCGGTATGGGGTCGGGGTGTTCGAACCGGCCAGTACGATTGCCCTGCGCTACCTGCTGAGCAAAAAGGTGTACCTGGAAGTG
Organism: Pseudomonas sp. TREG-RG-20F-10-E-6-01; assembly: GCF_022662455.1. NCBI lineage: Bacteria > Pseudomonadati > Pseudomonadota > Gammaproteobacteria > Pseudomonadales > Pseudomonadaceae > Pseudomonas > Pseudomonas sp. TREG-RG-20F-10-E-6-01. The sequence goes on from NZ_JAKNQP010000006.1 coordinate 221,348, forward strand.
GCCAGTGGCGTGGCCAGTTCACTGGATATCTTCTACAAGCGCGATTTCTAAACGCTAACGCCGAAACATTGTGGGAGCTGGCTTGCCGGCGATGGCGGTCCATCAGTCGATGATTCATTGACTGACAGACCGTCATCGCCGGTAAGCCAGCTCCCACGTTCGTTTGTGGTGCAGCCCACCTGTCGGTCAATTAGCAAGCAAGCTAATAATTCCATTTGACATTCGCTGCCTAAGCAGTAACATCTTGTCATACATTCACTGCCTAGGCAGTAATAAGGTGACTTTCGATGACCCACTTCACCCCTGACAGCTTTCGCAACTGCCACCTCGGCCTGTTGCTGGGCCGCGCCGCGCTGCTCAAGGACCGCATTATCGACACGCATATGGAACCGCATGGCGTCACCGCCGCGCAGTTCAAAGTGTTGATCATCATTGCCCAGTACGAGGTCGACACGCCCGCCGAGCTGTGTCGCAACCTGTCGCTGGACAGCGGTTCCATGACCCGCATGCTCGACCGCCTGGAGCAAAAGGGCCTGCTGGCGCGCAAGCGTTCCGAGCAGGACCGGCGCCAGGTGCAGCTGGTACTGACCGAAGACGGCCAGCGCCTGGCAGACATGCTGCCGCACATCGGCGCGCAGGCGATGAATGAGCTGGCCGGCGCCCTGCAGCCCGGCGAGTTGCAAACCCTGGAAAAAATCCTCACGAAAATTCTGATAGCTGCCGGTGACGCCATCGTCATCCAGCGGGTAGGTAATCAATGAACACACGCGCACTTAGCCTGGTGCTGGTGGCGATGAGCATGGCCGGTTGTGCCAACTTCAGCGGCCTCGACACCCAGGGCCAACGCCTCGACGCCAATACGTTGCAAACCGGCAAGTCCCTCAGTGGCGTGACCTTGTCGAGCGCCGCATGGCCGACGGCCGATTGGTGGAAGAGCCTCGGCGACCCGCAGCTGGACGGCTTGATCCATGAAGCCCTGCAAAACAGCCCTGACATGCAAGTCGCCAGCGCCCGTGCCCACCAGGCGCAAGCCGCTGCCTACGCCGCCGATGCCGCCCGCATGCCAACCCTGGATGCCAGCGCCGGCGTGAGCCGTTCGCGCCTGGCCAAGGATCAGGACCCGCTGGGGCAGGGCGATGCCTACGCCACCGTGCGTAACATCGGCGCCAGCTTCAACTACAACTTTGACCTGTGGGGTGGCCAGCGCGCCGCCTGGGAAGCCGCGTTGGGCCAGGCGCGTGCCGCCGAAGTCGATCAGCAGGCCGCGCGCCTGACCCTGGCCGCCAACGTGGCCAAGGCCTACAGCGACCTGGGCCAGGCGCATATCGTGCGTGACCTGGCCGCCGACGACCTCAAGCGCACCCGCCAGATGCTCGACCTGAGCAAGCGCCGCCTGAGTTCCGGCATCGACAGCCAGTACCAGTACCAGCAGACCGAAAGCCTGGAAGCCAGCTCTGAGTCGCAATTGATCGATGCAGAAAAACAGCTGCAAAGCGCCAAGATCGCCCTGGCCGTATTGCTCGGCAAAGGCCCCGACCGTGGCAGCGAGCTGACCCGCCCGAACGTGCTCAAACCCAGCGCCGTTGCCGTGCCTTCTGTGCTGCCGGCCGAGTTGCTGGGCCGTCGCCCGGACTTGATCGCCGCACGCTGGCGCGTCGAGGCAGCAAGCAAGAATGTCGCCGCCAGCAAGACCCGCTTCTACCCCAACCTCAACCTGAGCGCGAGCGCCGGGGCCGAGTCGTTGTTGGGCGACGCGATGTTTGGCTCGGCCAGCCGTTTCTTCAGCATTGCGCCGACCGTCTCGTTGCCTATCTTCGACGGCGGCCGCCTGCGCGCCGACCTCGATGCCCGCGACGCCGATTACGACCTGGCGGTGGCCCAGTACAACAAAACCCTGGTGCAAGCCTTGGGCGATATTGGCAACACCCTTTCGCAATTGCGCGATACCGGTCGGCAGATCCAGGCCCAGCAACACGCCGCGGACATTGCCCAGCAGTCTTACGACACCGGGGTTCAGCGCTATAGCTCGGGGATCGGGAATTACCTGGATGTACTCAGCATCGAGCAGCAATTGCTGCAGGCCCAGCGTCAGTTGGCGGCCTTGAATGCTGCACAGATCGATCTGTCGATTCAATTGATGCAAGCCCTGGGTGGCGGGTACAACGCCGATAACGTGGCCGTAACCACCCCAGCTACACGCACGGAATAATTTGAGGTATTTGTCATGGCCACTGCCGAAAGCAACAACGCAACAGAGCAACCCAAAGAGCAGCAAAAAGACAGCAACCCACGCAAACGCAAAATCATGCTGATCGGCCTGGCGCTGATCGTGATTCTTGGCGTGATCGGCGTGTGGGCCTGGTATGAGCTTTATGGGCGCTTCAACGAAAGCACCGACGATGCCTATGTGAACGGCAACGTGGTGGAAATCACCCCGCTGGTCACCGGCACCGTGGTCAGCATCGGCGCCGACGACGGCGACCTGGTCCACGAAGGCCAAGTGCTGATCAACTTCGACCCCAATGACGCCGCTGTCGGCCTGCAAAGTGCCCAGGCCAACCTCGCGCGCACCGTGCGCCAGGTGCGGGGCTTGTACAGCAACGTTGATGGCATGAAAGCCCAGGTGCTGGCGCAGCAAGCCAACGTGCAAAAGGCCCAGGACAATTACAACCGTCGTAAGAACCTTGCCGCCGGCGGCGCGATCTCCCAGGAAGAACTGTCCCACGCCCGTGACGACCTGACCTCGGCGCAAAGCGCCCTGGCCAACGTGCAGCAACAGTTCAAGACCTCCAGCGCGCTGGTGGACGACACGGTGATTTCGTCTCACCCTGACGTGCAGTCCGCCGCCGCGCAACTGCGCCAGGCGTACTTGACCAACGCCCGCAGCACCTTGATTGCACCGGTAACCGGCTATGTGGCCAAGCGCACGGTGCAATTGGGTCAGCGCGTGCAGCCGGGTACCGCGTTGATGGCGGTGATCCCGCTGAACCAGTTGTGGATCGACGCCAACTTCAAGGAAACCCAGCTGCGCGATATGCGTATCGGCCAGCCGGTGGACATCGAGTCGGATATCTACGGCAGTGACGTGAAGTACAGCGGCACCGTGGACAGCCTGGGCGCCGGTACCGGCAGCGCGTTTGCCTTGCTGCCGGCGCAGAACGCCACCGGTAACTGGATCAAGATCGTGCAACGGGTGCCCGTGCGTATTCACATCAACGCCGACGAGCTGGCCAAGCACCCGCTGCGTGTGGGCTTGAGCACCGTGGTCAACGTGGACCTGCACGACAAGAGCGGCCCGGTGCTGGCGCAACAGGCGCCGCAAAAGGCCTCGTTCACCACCAACGTGTATGACCGCCAATTGGCCGAAGCCGATGCCATGATCACTCAGCTGATCCATGACAACAGCCTCGCCGCGCCCAAGGCTGTGCAACGCTGATGAGCAATAACGCCTCGTTCACGCCACCCAGCCTGTTGATGGCCACTATTGGCCTGTCGCTGGCGACCTTTATGCAGGTGCTCGACACCACGATCGCCAACGTGGCCTTGCCGACCATTTCCGGCAACCTCGGCGTGAGTTCGGAGCAGGGCACCTGGGTGATCACCTCGTTTGCGGTGAGCAACGCGATTGCCTTGCCGCTGACCGGCTGGTTGAGCCGGCGCTTTGGCGAGGTGAAGCTGTTTTTGTGGGCGACCATCCTGTTTGTGCTGGCCTCGTTCCTCTGCGGTATTTCCACCTCGATGCCTGAGCTGATCGGCTTTCGGGTGCTGCAGGGCCTGGTGGCCGGGCCGCTGTACCCGATGACTCAAACGTTGCTGATCGCGGTCTACCCGCCGGCGAGGCGCGGCATGGCCCTGGCGCTGCTGGCGATGGTCACGGTGGTGGCGCCAATTGCCGGCCCGATCCTTGGCGGCTGGATTACCGACAGCTACAGCTGGCCGTGGATCTTCTTTATCAACGTGCCCATCGGCATCTTTGCGGTGCTGGTGGTGCGTTCGCAGTTGAAGAAACGTCCGGTGGTCACCAGTTACCAGCCGATGGATTACGTCGGGCTGCTGAGCCTGATCGTCGGTGTCGGCGCGCTGCAGATCATCCTCGACAAGGGCAATGACCTGGACTGGTTCGAATCCAACTTCATCATCGTTGGTGCCGTGATTTCGGCGATAGCCCTGGCGGTGTTCGTTATCTGGGAAATGACCGACAAGCACCCGGTGGTCAACCTGCGGCTGTTTGCCTACCGCAACTTCCGCATCGGCACCATTGTGCTGGTGCTCGGTTATGCGGGGTTCTTCGGCATCAACCTGATCCTGCCGCAATGGCTGCAAACCCAGATGGGCTACACCGCCACCTGGGCGGGCCTGGCGGTGGCACCGATCGGCATTCTGCCGGTGCTGATGTCGCCGTTTGTGGGCAAGTACGCGCACAAGTTCGACCTGCGCTTGCTGGCGGGCCTGGCATTTTTGGCAATTGGCCTGAGCTGCTTCATGCGTGCCGGTTTCACCAATGAAGTGGACTTCACCCACATCGCCCTGGTGCAGCTGTTCATGGGCATTGGCGTGGCGCTGTTCTTCATGCCGACCTTGAGCATCCTGATGTCCGACTTGCCGCCGGCGCAAATCGCCGACGGCGCGGGCCTGGCGACGTTCCTGCGGACCCTGGGCGGCAGTTTTGCGGCCTCGCTGACCACCTGGATCTGGATTCGCCGCGCCGACCAGCACCATGCGTACATGAGCGAGAACATGACCACCTACGACTCGGCAACCCGTGATGCCTTGCAGGCACTCGGCGGGGCAGGGCACAAGGCCTATGCGCAGCTGGACCAGATCCTCACCAGCCAGGCGTACATGATGTCCACCGTGGATTACTTCACGCTGCTGGGGTGGATGTTCATGGGCTTGATCGTGATTGTGTGGCTGGCGAAACCGCCGTTTGCGGCGAAGGCCGGGCCCGAGGCTTCGGGGCACTGATCGAAAGACCGAACTCGGTCAATGTGGGAGCTGGCTTGCCTGCGATGCAGGCACCTCGGTACATCAGATACATCGAGGTGATGCTATCGCAGGCAAGCCAGCTCCCACATTTGATGGGTGTTGTGTCTGAGAATCAGGCGCCAGGCAGCGCCAGCTGCGGATTGACGAAGTCAAACGCCGCCAACGCAAACCCTTGCTCGTCTACCTGCAACGCCCAGCCCTGCTTGTCCCAATCCCCCAGCACAATGCGCTTGGCCGCCTGATCACCAATCTGCAGCTTATGGATCGCTGGGCGGTGCGTATGGCCGTGGACCAGGGTGCGCACGCCAAATTGCTGCATCACCCGCGGCACTTCCTCGGGCGTCACATCGACAATGTCGTTGGCTTTCATGCGTGTCTGCGCGCGGCTTTCACTGCGCAGCTTGCGCGCCAGCTTGTGGCGGGTGCGCAATGGCAGGTGCCGCAGGATAAACAGCACAATCGGGTTACGCAGGATGCGCCGCAGCTTCATGTAGCCAACGTCGCGGGTGCAAAGGCTGTCGCCGTGCATCAACAGCACAGGCTCGCCGTAGAACTGCACGACACTCGGATCCTTGAGCAAGGTGGCGCCTGCAGCTTTGCAGAACGCCTTGCCGATCAGGAAGTCACGGTTGCCGTGCATGATGAAAATCGGGGTGCCGCTGTCGCTCAGCTCACGCAGGGCCGCGCAAATCGAACGCTGGAACGGTGTCATGCCATCGTCGCCAATCCAGGCTTCAAAGAAGTCGCCCAGAATGTACAACGCCTGGGCGCCACGGGCGCGCCCGTGGAGCAAATTCAGAAACGCCCGGGTGATGTCCGGGCGGTCCTCTTCCAGATGCAAATCTGAAATCAGCAATATCACCCAACGATCTCGGCTTTCTCGACGATAACGTCTTCTACCGGAACGTCCTGGTGACCGGCTTTACCGGTGGTCTGCACGGCTTTGATCTTGTCGACGACGTCCTGGCCTTCGGTCACTTTACCGAATACCGCGTAGCCCCAACCCTGCACGTTCTTGCCGCTGTGGTTCAGGAAGGCGTTGTCGGCGACGTTGATGAAGAACTGCGCGGAGGCCGAATGCGGCTCCATGGTACGGGCCATGGCGACGGTGTACTTGTCGTTGGAAAGGCCGTTGTCCGCTTCGTTCTGGATGCTTGGGCGCTTGTCTTTCTTTTCTTTCATGCCAGGCTCGAAACCGCCGCCCTGGACCATGAAGTTGCCGATGACACGGTGGAAAACGGTGTTTTCGTAGTGGCCGGCTTTAACGTATTCGATGAAGTTGGCGACGGTGATCGGCGCTTTCTCGGCGTTCAGCTCGATGACGATGTCACCGTGGTTGGTGGTCAGTTTGACTTGAGTCATGTTCACTACTCTTTTCAGGGAATTCGTGGGTTTGGACGCCTGAGCGCCTTACCTGATTGGCTAAACAGAGGCCAAGGCGCGCAGTTTAGCGTGACCTGCAGGAATTTCGAGGTGGTTTTTTACCGCCGATGCATTAAATGCAGCAGTTTTCGACCACGCTCTGTCAGCGGCTTGACAGCTTCGGCTATCATAAGCCCTTTGTTTTATCGGCCCCTACTTCTGGCCAAGCACTTCGTCTGTTCAAGGATCCTATGAGCAAGCCCACTGTCGACCCTACCTCGAATTCCAAGGCCGGACCTGCCGTCCCGGTCAATTTCCTGCGCCCGATCATCCAGGCGGACCTGGATTCGGGCAAGCACACGCAGATCGTCACCCGTTTCCCGCCTGAGCCCAACGGTTACCTGCACATCGGCCACGCCAAGTCGATCTGTGTGAACTTCGGCCTGGCCCAGGAGTTCGGTGGCGTCACGCACCTGCGTTTCGACGACACCAACCCGGCCAAGGAAGACCAGGAATACATCGACGCCATCGAAAGCGACATCAAGTGGCTGGGCTTCGAGTGGTCCGGTGAAGTGCGCTACGCCTCCAAGTATTTCGACCAGTTGTTCGACTGGGCCGTCGAGCTGATCAAGGCCGGCAAGGCTTACGTCGACGACCTGACCCCGGAGCAAGCCAAGGAATACCGTGGCAGCCTGACCGAGCCGGGCAAGAACAGCCCGTTCCGCGACCGTTCGGTCGAAGAGAACCTGGACTGGTTCAACCGCATGCGCGCCGGTGAGTTCCCGGACGGCGCCCGCGTGCTCCGCGCCAAGATCGACATGGCCTCGCCGAACATGAACCTGCGCGACCCGATCATGTACCGCATCCGCCACGCCCACCACCACCAGACCGGTGACAAGTGGTGCATCTACCCGAACTACGACTTCACCCACGGTCAGTCGGACGCTATCGAAGGCATCACCCACTCGATCTGCACCCTGGAGTTCGAAAGCCATCGCCCGCTGTACGAGTGGTTCCTCGACAGCCTGCCGGTGCCGGCGCACCCGCGTCAGTACGAATTCAGCCGCCTGAACCTGAACTACACCATCACCAGCAAGCGCAAGCTCAAGCAACTGGTTGATGAAAAGCACGTGCATGGCTGGGACGACCCACGCATGTCGACGCTGTCGGGCTTCCGTCGTCGCGGTTACACCCCGGCGTCGATCCGTAATTTCTGCGAGATGGTTGGCACCAACCGCTCCGACGGCGTGGTCGACTACGGCATGCTCGAGTTCAGCATCCGTCAGGACCTCGACGCCAACGCACCGCGCGCCATGTGCGTGCTGCGTCCGTTGAAAGTGGTGATCACCAATTACCCGGAAGACCAGGTCGAGAACCTCGAACTGCCGCGTCATCCGCAAAAAGAAGAACTCGGCGTGCGCAAGCTGCCGTTCGCCCGTGAGATCTACATCGACCGTGATGACTTCATGGAAGAGCCGCCAAAGGGCTACAAGCGCCTGGAGCCGAATGGCGAAGTGCGTCTGCGTGGCAGCTACGTGATCCGCGCCGATGAAGCGATCAAGGACTCCGATGGCAACATCGTCGAACTGCGTTGCTCCTACGACCCCGAAACCCTGGGCAAGAACCCTGAGGGCCGCAAGGTCAAAGGCGTGGTCCACTGGGTGCCGGCGGCTGCCAGCATCGAGTGCGAAGTGCGTTTGTACGATCGTCTGTTCCGTTCGCCGAACCCTGAAAAGGCTGAAGACAGCGCGAGCTTCCTGGACAACATCAACCCTGATTCCCTGCAAGTGCTCACCGGTTGTCGTGCCGAGCCATCGCTTGGCGACGCACAGCCGGAAGACCGTTTCCAGTTCGAGCGCGAAGGTTACTTCTGCGCAGATATCAAGGACTCGAAACCTGGTCAGCCGGTATTCAACCGTACCGTGACCTTGCGTGATTCGTGGGGCCAGTGATTTAAGGGAGTTGTCGTGTTAACGATTTACAACACACTCAGCAAGACCAAAGAAGTCTTCAAGCCGCTGGATGGCAACAAGGTGCGCATGTACGTGTGCGGCATGACCGTGTACGACTACTGCCACATCGGCCACGGCCGCAGTATGGTTGCCTTCGACCTGGTGACCCGCTGGTTGCGTTTCAGCGGCTATGACTTGACCTATGTGCGCAACATCACCGACATCGACGACAAGATCATCAACCGTGCCAACGAAAACGGCGAGTCGTTCGACGCGCTGACCGAACGCATGATTGCTGCCATGCACGAGGACGAGGCGCGCCTCAACATCCTCAAGCCGGACATGGAGCCGCGCGCCACGGATCACATCCCGGGCATGCACGCGATGATCCAGACCCTGATCGACAAGGGTTATGCCTACGCCCCCGGCAATGGCGACGTTTACTACCGTGTTGCCAAGTTCATGGGCTACGGCAAGCTGTCGCGCAAGAAAATCGAAGACCTGCGCATTGGCGCGCGCATCGAAGTCGACGAAGCCAAGCAAGACCCGCTCGACTTCGTGCTGTGGAAAGGCACCAAGCCCGGCGAGCCGAGCTGGGAGTCGCCATGGGGCGCCGGGCGTCCGGGCTGGCACATCGAGTGCTCGGTGATGTCCACCTGCTGCCTGGGCGAGACTTTCGACATTCATGGCGGCGGCAGCGATCTTGAGTTCCCGCACCACGAAAACGAAATCGCCCAAAGCGAAGCCGCCACCGGCAAGACGTACGCCAACGCCTGGATGCACTGCGGCATGATCCGCATCAATGGCGAGAAGATGTCCAAGTCCTTGAACAACTTCTTCACCATTCGCGACGTGCTGGAAAAGTACCACCCGGAGGTGGTGCGTTACCTGCTGGTGTCCAGCCACTACCGCAGCGCCATCAACTACTCGGAAGACAACCTCAAGGACGCCAAGGGCGCCCTGGAGCGTTTCTACCACGCGTTGAAAGGCCTGCCAGCCGTGGCGCCTGCCGGCGGCGAAGCGTTCGTGGCACGGTTTACCGAAGTGATGAACGACGACTTCGGCACGCCGGAAGCCTGTGCGGTGCTGTTCGAGATGGTGCGTGAGATCAACCGCTTGCGCGAGACCGATCTGGATGCAGCGGCCGGGCTGGCTGCACGCTTGAAAGAGCTGGCCAGCGTGCTGGGTGTGCTGCAGATGGAAGCCGATGACTTCCTGCAAGCCGGCGCTGAAGGGCGTGTGGATGCGTCTGAAGTTGATGCGCTGATTCAGGCGCGTCTGGCTGCGCGGGCTAACAAAGACTGGACCGAGTCCGACCGTATTCGTGACCAACTGACCGCGATGGGTGTGGTGTTGGAAGACGGCAAGGGCGGGACGACGTGGCGGTTGGCTGATCAAGCTTGATTGGTAAACGCTGAATGAAAAACGCCCCGACTGGTTCGGGGCGTTTTTTTGCACATCGTTTTAATGGCTCACTCGATCCAGTGTGGGAGCGGGCTTGCTCGCGAATGCGGTGGGTCAGTCAACAGATTCATTGGCTGATGCACCGCATTCGCGAGCAAGCCCGCTCCCACAATTCGACCGATTTAAGCTTCCACAATTTGGTCGGCTGCAATGCCGCCTGGGTTTTGCTTTTCTGTGGGAGCTGGCTTGCCTGCGATGCAGACGCCTCGGTGCATCAGCGTTACCCAGGCAATGCTATCGAAGGGCACGCCAGCGCTTCCTCGAATTGTCGTTGAAAGTTCTGCGATGGACAGGGCAGCGTGCCTACATAGGGTATGGAACTGTCCGCATCCGACTTACCACTGAGCGGGTGAGAGCCCTACGGGCTTTTCACTTAATCGGGAGCGTTGCAGATGTGGAATTCAGGGGCGGCAGGGACGGGAGGTGTGGGCGCCGGGTATGCGCCAAATGGGTTGCGACCCAGGGCGGTTTCCGTTGCGCCTGCGGCCGAAGTGGTTGCGGTCAAACAGCAGCTCAATGAGTTATTTGATGCGACAGGTTCCAAGGCACAAATGGCTCAACGGTTATCTTTCAGTTTGAAGACGCTTCTGGAAAAGGTGGACAGCGGTACGTTCAAGAACGATCTCCACAAGCTGATTCAAACCTTGGACGTCTACATAGCCTCCCAAGCGGCGGTTTTTCAGTCTATACAGCACCTGTTCCCGGATGCGGGGCGAGAGTCTCTGTCCAGCCGGTCGCATGACACTGGCCACCCCCGTGCACATAACGGACCTGGGCTTCGTCATCCGCGGCAGGTAAGTCATAACACTCCCACTCAGAGGATGAGTCTTGATGACCTCTACACCGACAGGAGTAATCCGGGCAGAAGACCTGGCGTGGGTAATGAACCCGGCAATATCTGGAGTGGTTTCAAGCAGGGGCCAAATAAAAGCAATTGCACGACGGTGGCAGCCATAAAGGTCGCAATGATGAAGTTTGGCCAGAAGCCGACCGATATTTACAAGCAGGTAATCGCAGCGGGTGACGGCTGGAACATACAGATGCGGGATGATCGCTGGTACCACCTGTCCAAAGATGAGCTGGCGCAGGCAACCTATAGATCTGAGTTCAGTGGCGATAATCCGGCGATGGTGGCAGATGCTAATTTTCTGTATGCCGTGAGTGCTAAACGGGCGCAAGTGGAGAATAACGACGGTTATGCCGCGCGAGGTTTCGAGAGCGCGTTATACAGCATCAATGACGGTGAGCCCTTTGGTCACAATTACAATGGGTTCGTGCGCCTGGGCCTGAGTGCCCACATCCAAAAAACCACTGTTGAAAACTTGGCGCGTGGGCAACTGGGTCTTGTGACTCACGGCGTTCCGGTTAACGGTCAAATGGTGGGCCATTCGCTTGCAGTGATCAATGGGCGAGAGGAAGTGTGGGGTAGGCAAGGCGGGAGTCCACCGACTGACATCTACGCCAACGCGGTGACCTTGGTTTGACGTGTGATTGGGGCTGTTGATTGGCCCCTTTACCGTCCCAGAGCACCTTGCCAAACCCATTCTGCGACGCATACGTGCCGACATGGCGCAGTTCACGCTCACTACCAATCAGGCTGAACAAGGGAATCCCTTGTCCCAACAGCACCGGGATACGGATGATGATCAGCTCATCGATCAGGGCGGCCCATCACCGTTGCGTTTCTGATCTCAATTTCGTAAGAGCTTTCGGAAAATTGTCTTTTGTTTTGACGCTCGCCCATTCATGGCTTTAGATGATCGCCACGACCAAACTCATGATGAAACTGGCGGTGATTTGAATGGATTGTATTTTTTGCAGCATTGTCCGAAAGACCTCTCCAGCCCACATTCTGTGGGAGGACGAATACCATATGGCGTTCCTGTCGATCTTCCCCAACACGCCGGGTTTCAGCGTGGTGATCCCCAAGCAACATTACGGCAGCTATGCGTTTGCGCAGTCGGATAAGGTGCTGGCCGACCTTGTTGTCGCCACCAAAAAAACCGCACTGCAGATTGACCGGGCGTTTCCGGATGTGGCGCGCACCGGGATGATGCTGGAAGGGTATGGGGTGGATCACCTGCATGCGAAGCTGTTTCCCATGCATGGCACGGGCTCGGACAGTGCGTTCAAGCCGTTGAGTTCGAAGGTGGACAAGTTCTTCGAGGCGTATGAGGGCTATATCTCGTCCCACGATCATGTACGGGCGGATGATGCTGAGTTGGCAGAGCTGGCGGCCAGAATCAGATCCTTCGCCTAGCGCAAATCAATGTGGGAGCGGGCTTGCTCGCGAATGCGCAGTGTCAGTCAATACATGGGTGACTGATGTACCGCATTCGCGAGCAAGCCCGCTTCCACATGTTTTACTGTGTGCGCCTGGCCGATCAGCGGCGGCTGCTGACCTCTGCGGGCACATCGTCCCCGGCCATGCGCTTGCGGAACAGTGCGGTGCGAGCCAGCAGCAGCGTGGTTACCGGCACCGTGATCGACAGCAGAATCGGAATCAACCAGCCGTGCAGCACCGGCGCGGACTTGAGCACCGAAAAGTAGATGATCGACGCCAACGCCACACACCACGCACCCAATGTAGAGGCCAGCGCCGGCGGGTGCATGCGCTGGAAAAAGTCCTTCATGCGCAGCAGGCCGATCGCGCCGATCAGTGCGAATACGCTGCTCAGCACCAGCAATACCGCCACGCTGGCTTCAACCCATAACGGCATCATTCAATCACCTCGCCACGCAGCAGGAATTTCGCCAAAGCGAACGACCCGACAAAGCCAAACAGCGCAATCAGCAGCGCTGCTTCAAAGTAGGTGTCACTGGCGTAGCGGATGCCGAGCACCAGCATCATCAGCATCGCCAGGATGTACAGATAGTCCAGTGCCAGAACCCGGTCCTGTGCCGATGGGCCTTTGAACAGGCGCGCCAGTGTCAGCACCATGGCCAGCGAGAACAGGAACAGGCTGATCAGGATCGCGTTGGAGAGCAGGGCGCTCATTCGAAGATCTCCATCAGGGGCCGCTCGTAGGTGGTTTTGAAGTGCTCGATAAAGGGCGCTTCATCCTCAAGGTCGAACACGTGCAACAGCAGAATGCTGCGGTCCAGCGCCAGTTCCGACCAGACCGTGCCGGGTGTGACGCTGGTGATCATCGACAGCACGGCCAGGCCGTTGGCGTCGCGCAGGTCCAGCGGGATTTTGATAAAGCGCGAACGCGGCGCACGCGAGCCGCAGATCAGCACGCCCCAGGCCACTTGCAGATTAGAGATGATCACGTCGCGGCCCACCACCAGAAACAGGCGCAGGATCACCCCAGGGCGGCGGATGCGGATCGGCAACGGGCGCAGCGGCGCCATCAGCAGCGGGGCAAAAAAGCCCGGCAGCGCGCCGAGCAGCAGGTTGCCGGGGCTGACGGACAGGTTCAGCACCAGCCACAACAGCCACAACGCCAGCGATAACCAGGGGGCAGGGAACAGACGCTTCATGGCTGCACCTCCAGGGCGGCGGTCTTGGCTTCAGGGCTCGGCACCGGACGCGTCGCCAAGACGGCCATCACGTAGTGTTCCGGGTTGTTCAGGCTTTCGGCGGTGGCCTGGGTGTAGCGCATCAACGGCTCGGCCTTGAAGGTCAGGAGAATGCTCAGGCCGAGCAGGAAGAAGATCGGCAGGCACTCGTAGCGGCGCAGCAGCGGCGAGGGGCGCTCTTCCGGCGTCCAGAAGCGCTGGATGCCCAGGCGGGCGAAGGCAATCAGCGACGCCAGGCCCGACAGGATCAGCAATGTCACCAAGCCCCAGGCGGCGGGGCGTATGGGTTCATCCACCGCATTCCCCAGCCCCAGCGGGTTGACCAGCGCGCTCAACAGGCTGAGCTTGCCGATGAAGCCAGACAGCGGCGGCATGCCGATAATCAGCAATGCGCAGGCAACAAAGCTCAAACCGAGAAAGGCCATGGTCCACGGAATCACCTGGCCGACCACGGCTTTCTGTTCATCGTCGAGGTTCACGCCGGGCCGTGGATGCAACGACTCCATGGCCTTGGGCAACGCATCGATTTCCTCGTCCAGCGGCAGGTCATTGGCCGAGCGCGAACGCTCGATCAGTTCGGCCAGCAGGAACAGCGCGCTCAATGCCAGCGTCGAGCTGACCAGATAGAACAGCGCTCCGGCCGTCAGGCTTGGCTGAGCAAAGCCCACGGCCGACAGCAGAATCCCGGCCGACACCAGAATGCTCAAGCTGGCCATGCGTTCCAGCCGCTGCGCCGCGACCATCGCCAATGCTGCGCAAATGATCGTCGCCATGCCGCCGTACACCAGCCAGTCGCCCCCAAACAGCGCCGAAGCACCGGCTTGCCCCGAAAACAGCAAGGTCCACAGGCGCAGCACGGTGTACACGCCCACTTTGGTCATGATCGCAAACATCGCCGCCACCGGCGCGCTGGCCGAGGAGTAGGCGGGCGCCAGCCAGAAGTTCAGCGGCCACATGCCGGCTTTGGCCAGGAACGCTGTTGCCAGAATTGCCGCGCCTGCGTGCAACAGGCCGCGATCGGCCTCTGGCACCAAGGGGATTTTCAGTGCCAGGTCAGCAAAATTCAGCGTGCCGGTGACGCCATAGATCATCGCCGCGCCAATCAGGAACAGCGACGAGGCCAGCAGGTTGATCGCGATGTAATGCAGCCCCGACGACACCCGCGCACGGCCCGAGCCGTGCAGCATCAAACCGTAGGACGCCGCCAGCAGCACTTCGAAGAACACGAACAGGTTGAACAGGTCCGCCGTCAGAAAGGCGCCGTACAGGCCCATCATCTGGATCTGGAACAGCGCGTGGAAGCTGGTACCGGCACGGTCCCAACGGGCCATGGCGAACAGCAGCGCGCTCACGCCGATGATCCCGGTGAGCACCAGCATCATCGCCGACAGTTGGTCCACCACCAGCACGATGCCGAACGGTACCTGCCAGTTGCCCGGCAGGTACACGCCGATGGAGCCGGGGCCGCCTTGTTGTGTCCAGTACAGCAGCAGGACGGCGATGCCCAGGCCGATGACGCTGGAGAACAGGTTGATTTTTGCCTTCAGCGGACGGCGTTTTTCGCCGAGCATCAGCATCAGCGCGGCGGTCAGCAACGGCAGCAGGATCGGCGCGACGATCAGTTGATTGATCCACGTCATTCCTTGGGCTCCCGACCGTCTACATGGTCAGTGCCGGTCAGACCGCGGGAGGCCAGCAGCACCACCAGAAACAGCGCGGTCATGGCGAAGCTGATCACGATCGCCGTCAGTACCAGCGCCTGGGGCAGGGGATCGGTGTAGTGCAGCAGGTCTTGCGGCACGCCGTCCTTGATGATCGGCTCCTTGCCGATAAACAGGCTGCCCATGCTGAAAATGAACAGGTTGACCCCGTACGACAGCAGGCACAGACCCATCACCACTTGGAACGTCCGTGGCCGCAGGATCAGCCAGACGCCGGAGGCCGCCAGGACCCCAATGGCAATTGCGATGACTTCTTCCATCAGGCGGCTCCTTGCGTTGCGGCAACCACTTTTTTCGCCTGGTTGCTCGGTTTGTGGGCCCGCACGGACTGGTGGCCGAGGGCGGTGAGCATCAGCAGCGTGGAACCGACGACCATGGCGTACACGCCGACGTCGAAGAACAGGGCGCTGGCGATATGGATATCGCCGAGCACCGGCACGCTGAAATGCCATGTGTGGGTGGTGAGGAACGGGTAACCGGCAAACAGTGCGCCGAGCCCGGTCAGGGTGGCCGAAAGCAGGCCAAAACCCATCCAGCGCATTGGCCGCAGGCTCATCTGCGCCTCAACCCACTGCGTACCGGCGACCATGTATTGCAGGATGAACGCTACCGACATCACAAGGCCTGCGACAAAGCCGCCGCCCGGCTGATTGTGACCGCGCATGAACAGGTAGAACGACACCACCAGCGCAATTGGCAGCAGCAGGCGCACCAGCACCGCCGGCACCATCATGAAGCCCAGCGCGGTGTCGCTGGCCTGGCGCGGGTTGACCAGGTCGGTGGCCACGTCCGGCGCCAACTGGCGCTGTTGCGCGGGCAGTTGCATGCTTTCTTTGGACGGACGGAAGCGCCGCAGCAGGGCATACACCGTCAGCGCCACGGCGCCGAGCACGGTGATTTCGCCGAGGGTGTCGAAGCCACGGAAGTCGACGAGCATCACGTTCACGACGTTGCTGCCGCCGCCTTCGGGCAGGGCGCGGCTGAGGTAGAACGAGGAGATATCGTTGGGCGTCTGGCGGGTCAGCATCGCGTAGGACAGCAGCGCCATGCCGCCGCCCACCACGGTGGACAGCAGGAAGTCACGCAGGCGGCGAATGCGCGCCTTGCGCAGCGAGCTGGGCAATGGCGACACTTCTTCGATCCGCCGTGGCAGCCAGCGCAGGCCCAGCAGGATAAGCACGGTGGTCACCACTTCGACGACCAGCTGCGTCAACGCCAGGTCCGGCGCCGAGAACCACACGAAGGTGATGCAGGTCATCAAGCCGCACACGCTGACCATGGTCAGGGCTGCCAGCCGGTGATACTTGGCTTGCCACGCGGCGCCGAGGGCGCAGGCAATCGCCAGCAGCCACAGGGTCACAAACACAATGGAGCCCGGGATCTTCGGCCGGTCGCCCCAGCTGAGGCCGCTGTTGAGCATCGGGATCAAACCTGCAATCACCGCTGCCATTACCAGCAGGAACAGCTGGGTCTGCAGGCGTTTGGTGCTGATGCGTTTTTCGATCCGGCGCACGCCGCGCATCATCACCACCAGGCTGCGTTCGAACATGCGCTTGCCGTTGAAGTAGCTGATGACCGGCGGGTACTTGAAGCGGCCTCGCTTGAGCTGTTTGCGCAGCAGCAGGTAGAGCACCACGCCGCCGGACATCGCCACCAGGCTCATGATCATCGGCGCGTTCCAGCCGTGCCAGATCGCCAGGCTGTACTCGGGTAGCACCCCACCGACCACCGGCAGGGCGGCGGCGGCGAGAATCGAGCCGACCACCTGGGCCGGGAAGATGCCCACCAGCAGGCAGGTGAACACCAGCAGTTCCACCGGCGCACGCATCCAGCGCGGCGGTTCGTGGGGCGTGTGCGGCAAATCGGTGGCGGGCGGGCCGAAGAACACATCGACGGTAAAGCGCAGCGCATAGGCAACGCTGAAGGTGCCGGCGATGGTTGCAATCATCGGCAGGGCGATTTCCACCCAGGCGGTCGCCGAGATAAATACCGTTTCAGCGAAGAACATCTCTTTGGACAGGAAGCCATTGAGCAACGGCACTCCGGCCATCGACGCACTGGCCACCATCGCCAGGGTCGCGGTAAACGGGATCAGGCGCACCAGACCGCTGAGCTTGCGAATATCACGGGTGCCGCTTTCGTGGTCGATGATGCCCGCCGCCATGAACAGCGAGGCCTTGAAGGTGGCGTGGTTGAGGATGTGGAACACCGCAGCGACGGCGGCCAGCGGGCTGTTGAGGCCCAGCAGCAGGGTGATCAGCCCGAGGTGGCTGATGGTGGAGTAGGCCAGCAGGCCCTTGAGATCGTTTTGAAACATGGCGCAGTAAGCGCCGAGGAGGAGGGTGATGGCGCCGGCACCGCCGACGATCCAGAACCATTCTTCGCTGCCGGACAGCGACGGCCACAGGCGGGCCAGCAGGAACACGCCGGCTTTCACCATCGTCGCCGAGTGCAGGTACGCCGAAACCGGCGTCGGTGCCGCCATCGCGTGGGGCAGCCAGAAGTGGAAGGGGAACTGTGCGCTTTTGCTCAGGGCGCCGATCAGCACCAGGGCGAGCATGACCGGGTACAGCGAGTGCGCGCGAATCTGATCGCCCGCCGCCAGCACCTGGTCCAGGTCATAGCTGCCCACGATATGCCCCAGCAGCATCACGCCGGCCAACAGGCACAGGCCGCCCGCGCCGGTGACCATCAGCGCCATATAGGCGCCGCGCCTGGCATCGGCGCGGTGGTGCCAATAGCCGATCAACAGGAACGAGAACAGGCTGGTCAGTTCCCAGAAGAACACGATCTGGATCAGGTTGCCGGAAATCACCAGCCCGAGCATGGCGCCCATGAAGGCCAGGAAAAACGCGAAGAAACGCGGCACCGGGTCGTCCGGCGACATGTAGTAGCGCGCATACAGCGACACCAGCGAGCCGATGCTCAGCACCAGCATCGAGAACAGCCAGGCGAACCCATCCATGCGCAGCACGAAGTTCAACCCAAGGCTGGGCAACCACATGAATTCTTCGCGGATCACGCCACCGTGGGCGATCTGAGGGTAGAGCAGGGCGACTTGAATGGTGCCGACCAGGGCCACGAGGCCAGCCAACAGGGATTCGGTGTTACGTGCATTGTGCGGCAGCAAGGCCGCCAGACAGCTGCCAATAAAAGGCAGAAGCAGTAGAACTATCAGGGACATAGGCTTCTAATCTGCGGGAGTTTGGGATGCATCATACGTGCCGCTTTGTCGATCACCAAACGCCAAGATGTGGCAGGATCCTACAAGGTAGGCTGAAAACCCCCGTTTGGCATTGTTTCAGCTGGCGCCATTGCAGCCGTCACCACCGCTCGCTGTGGGAGCCGGGCTCGCCCGCGATGGTGATCTGACAGCCATTACAGCAGTCAGACCTTACCCCTGCTGCTCCTGTTCCCTTTCATCCTGCAGTTCGATGGCCTTCTGCCCTTTAGTCTTCAGCTCACTCACAATCACTGCCGCCACAATCAACGCCGCCCCCACCATCGCGATCGGCGGGAAGCGCTCACCGGCCATCCGCCCGATCACGCCGGCCCACACCGGTTCACCGGCGTAGATCAAGGTGGCACGTGTCGGCGAGACACTCTGCTGCGCCCAGTTCATCGCGACCTGGATCACCGCGCTGGTCAAGCCCAGGCCCACTGCGCTGAATACCAGCAACCACGAGAAACCTGGCAAGGGTTCTCCCATCGGCACCACCATCAGAAACGACAATAACGACGCCGTGGCCAGTTGCACCACGGTCACCCGGCGTACATCCACCTGCCCGGCAAACGCGCTGATCAGAATGATTTCGGCGGCCACCGCCACGGCACAGATCAGCGTGGCGATTTCGCCGGGGCTGAAGTTCAGCGACGCGCCGGCCGGGCCGGTGAGTAGCATCAAGCCGGTAAACGCCAGCATGATGCCGATGGCCGGCATCAGCCCCGGGCGGCGCCCCAGTACCAACCATTGCAGCAGCGGCACGAACGGCACATACAGCGCGGTGATGAACGCCGACTGACTGCTCGGAATAGTCTGCAGCCCGATGGTCTGCATGCCGTAGCCGAACATGATCGAGGTGCCGATGAAGGCGCCGGCTTTCAACTCAAACAAGGTCAGGCCGCGCAGGGTGCGCAACGAAAAGAACCCAACCACGATGGCCGCTGCGGCAAACCGCAGACCCACGAAAAACATCGGGCCGCTGACCGTCATCGCATGTTGCACCAACAAAAAGGTGCCGCCCCAGATCATGGTGATCACCACCAGAATGCATTCGGCTTTGCTGAAACGGTTGAAGCGTGAGGAAGGGCTCGGGGCAGTCATGGCGGCTCGGTCTTGCAAGGGAAAGGCACGGACCGCACAATGCGCCGCACGCTGGGCAGTATACTGCGCACCCCTACCTATTGAGCAATATAGTGCACAAAGAAAATCCACATCGGGCGTCGGTCCTGCAACACGTCAGCCAGAACGTCCGTCGTTTGCGGCATGCTGCCGACATGAGCCAGACCGCGCTATCGGAAAAGTCCGGCGTCAGCCGGCGCATGCTGGTGGCCATCGAGGCGGGCGAGAAGAATGTCAGCCTGTCCACCCTGGACCGCGTCGCCGAAGCCCTGGATGTGGCCTTCAGCGACCTGATCCAGGCGCCGGATGCCGGCGATCACAGCCGCATCAACGAGCTGGCGTGGGCCGGCGACATTCCCGGCAGTAAAGCCGTATTGCTGGCCAAGGCCACTGCCCGGCGCGAAGTGGAATTGTGGGAGATGCGCCTGGAACCGGGCGACCGTTACAGCCCGGAACCCGACCCGGAAGGCTGGAGCGTGCAGCTGTTTGTGTTCGAAGGCCGCCTGACCCTGATCCTCGATGACGAAGAAAAACACGTGGCCACCGGTGAGTTCTTCATGTTTGCCAGCCGCCAGGCCCACGGCTATCGCAATGACGGAGAGGTGGCGGTGCGCTTTGTGCGCAACGTGGTGATCTAACTGTCTGCCAGGCAACAGTGGATGGACACTTTGCTCGCCTGCACACGCAGGCCTTTCAAGGTTTTAGCCGCAACACCCTGATTTTATTGGCGATTAGATTCAGGCACGACTCCTGCAATCACCCAGGTTATCTCACCGGAGCCTGGAGTCGGCCCATGTCAGCCCACCCTCAACAACCTGCCCATATCATTCGCTCGGACGCCGAGGCCATCGAGGTCGCCACGCGCCTGGCCGCACGCTTTGCCGTCGACGCCAGTGCACGCGACCGCGAGCGGCGCTTGCCGGTGGCCGAACTTGACGAGTTTTCTGCCAGCGGTTTGTGGGGCATCACCATTCCTAAAGCCTATGGCGGCGCCGAGGTGTCCTATGTGACGGTGGCCGAGGTGATCAAGTTGATCTCCGCCGCCGACCCATCGCTGGGGCAAATCCCGCAGAACCATTTGGGCGTGGTGGACATCCTGCTGCAAACCGCCACAGAGGAACAAAAGCGCCATTACTTCGGCAAGGTCCTGGCCGGTTATCGGTTCGGCAATGCCTTCTCCGAAGCCAAGAGCAAAAACGCCGGCACGTTCGATACCCAGATCCGTTTTGAGCACGACACCGCGCAAATCAACGGCGAGAAGTTCTACTGCACCGGCGCGCTGTTCGCGCATATCGTGCCCACCGTCGGCAACAATGAAAACGGCCAGGCCTTTATTGCGTTCGTTGAACGCGATGCGCCGGGGCTCACGGTGGTTGATAGCTGGGACGGCTTTGGCCAACGCACCACCGCCAGCGGCGGGGTGACACTCGACGGCGTGAGCGTACCGCGCACCGCAGTGATCCCGGCTCACCTGGCCTTCGACCAACCCACCGCCAACGGCCCTATCTCGCAGATCATCCAGGCCGCGGTCGACACCGGCATCGCCCTTGGCGCGCTCGAACACGCCAAAATCCACGCCCGCCAGGCGCGGCCCTGGATCGACAGCCAACAGGAACACGGCTGGCAAGACCCATTCACCATCGCCGCGATTGGCGACCTGCAATGGCGCGTGCACGGCACCGAAGCCATTCTTGCCAAAGCCGGCAAGGCGGTCGACCTGGCCCTGGCCGAGCCGAACGAAGACACCGTGGCCCACGCCTCGCTGGTCGTCGCCCAGGCCAAAGTGCTGTCGGCCGAAACCGCCTTGCTCGCCAGCAGCAAACTCTTCGAACTCGCCGGCACTCGCTCGGTGACCGCCAAGCACAACCTCGACCGCTTCTGGCGTAATGCGCGTACCCACACCCTGCACGACCCGGCCCGCTGGAAATACCACCTGATCGGCAACTTCGTGCTCAACGGCGTGAAGCCCGCCCGCCACGCCTGGAACTGAGGAGCCTGACCCATGACCGCACTGAATCACGCGCGCCAACTGCTGGAAAGCACCCGCCGCACGGTTGAGCGAAGCGATGACCCCTACGTGATCAGCCGTTTCGGCGATTGGCAGATCCGCGTCGATGTGGCCGCTGCCTTGCTTGAGCGCGCCGCCACCGACCCAAGCCCGGTGGCCCTCACCGAAGCGCAGATCGCCGCCGCCGAAGCGCTGATTTTTGCCAGCAATGCCGAGTTCGAACTCACCGGCCAGCGCACCGCGCTGCCGCCCAGCCTTGATGATCCGTTGCGCAGCAAATACCAGATTGTCGGCAACTACCACCTCAACGGAGCGCTTTGATGTCCCGTGAAATCCGCTTGAATGCCTTCGACATGAACTGCGTCGGCCACCAATCGCCCGGGCTGTGGGCGCACCCGCGTGACCGTTCGTGGCAGTACAAAGACCTTGAATACTGGACCGACCTGGCCAAAATCCTCGAACGCGGCAAATTCGACGGGTTGTTTATCGCCGACGTGCTGGGTATTTACGACGTGTACAACGGCAACGGTGACGCGGCGATTCGCCAGGCGGCGCAGGTGCCCGTCAATGACCCGCTGTCGTTGATCGCGCCGATGGCACTGGTCACCGAACACCTGGGTTTCGGCTTGACCGCCTCGTTGTCGTTTGAGCACCCGTACCCGTTTGCCCGCAGGCTTTCCACCCTCGATCACCTGACCAAGGGCCGCGTCGGTTGGAACATCGTCACCTCGTACCTGGAAAGCGGCGCCAAGAACCTCGGCCAGAAAGCCCAGACCGAACACGACGCACGCTATGACTACGCCGAGGAATACCTGGAGGTTTGCTACAAGCTTTGGGAAGGCAGCTGGGAAGAGGGCGCGGTATTGCGTGATCGCGAGCGCCGAATTTTCAGCGACCCGAGCAAAATTCACGAAATCCGTCACGTCGGCAAACACTTCCAGGTGCCCGGTATTCATCTGTGCGAGCCGTCGCCGCAGCGCACGCCGGTGCTGTACCAGGCCGGGGCGTCCAGCCGTGGCAAGCAGTTCGCCGCCGAGCAGGCCGAGTGCGTGTTTGTCGCGGCGCCGTCCAAGGTGTTGCTGAAAAGGACCGTGGCTGATATCCGCCGCCGTGCCGCAGAAGCCGGGCGCGACCCGAAGAAAATCCTGATTTTCAACTTGCAGACGGTGATCGTCGGCGAGACGGACGCCGAGGCCAAGGCCAAGTTTGACGAGTACAAATCCTACGTCAGCTACGAAGGCGCGATGGCACTGATCTCTGGCTGGACCGGTATCGACTTCAGCCAGTTCAAACCCGATGAACCGCTCAAGCACGTGCACACCAACGCCATTCAGTCGGCGGTAGAGGCCTTCTCCACGGCGGACCCCAACAAAGTCTGGACGCCCAACGAACTGGCCGACTGGGTTGGCATTGGCGGCTTTGGCCCGTTGTTTGTCGGTGGCCCTGAAACCGTGGCCGACCTGCTGCAGGAATGGGTCGAGGAGACTGACGTGGACGGTTTCAATCTGGCCTATGCGCTGACCCACGAAACCTTTATCGACGCCGTGGACCTGTTGGTGCCGGAGCTGCAAAAGCGCGGCGTGTACAAGACCGAATACGCCCAGGGCACCTTGCGCGAGAAGTTGTTCGGCGATGGCGCACGGCTGGCGCCGAATCATCCGGGTGCCGGTTACAGGGATCTTAAGGCCAGCGCTCTATAACTGAACAAACCCAATCCATGTGGGAGCTGGCTTGCCTGCGATAGCGTCGGGTCAGCTGGAAACGTGCCGACTGACACACCGTTATCGCAGGCAAGCCAGCTCCCACAGTAGAACTGTATTGATCCAAATAACTCAGCCAGCGGACCACCGCACGCACATCACTTTAATAGGAGCATCACCCCTATGAGCGTGCACGAACTCAAACGTCCGCTGGGCCTGGAATGGCCCGCCGAACTGCTCGGCAACCTGTCCGAGCCTTTGGAACACCTGCGTCACTGGGCGCAAATCACGCCGTTGCATCCGGCCCTGCGCCACAAGCGCCAGGGCCAGTGGTATGCCTGGCGGTGGATTGACGCCTTGCGCGACGTCGAGCGCCTGGCCGATGGGTTGCGCCAGCATGGCTTTGGCGAGCAGTCGCGGCTGGCCCTCAGCGGCGCGTTCGAGCCGAACCTGCTGTTGTTGGCGTTGGCTGCGCAATCGGTCGGCGGGCAGGTGGTGACCCTGGCCGATGACCTCGAGCCCGAAGTCCTGTACCAACAGCTGTGGCGTATTCGCCCGACCCATTCGTATGTGCAGGACCGCCGGCAAGTGCGGCACTGGGCGTCTGCCAATCGACTGGATTTCGCCCAGTTGCTCGGCCCGCTGGACCCGGCGCAGCACTTGCAGCGCTGGTGGCAACCCACCGGCGAAAGCGCGTTGTGGAGCGAGGAGGGCACTCACTGGCAGGGCGGGTTGGCCGTGGTGCTGGAGCAGTGGCTCAACAGCGGCCATGGCCTGGCGTTTCCGGAAAACCTCGCCTCGGCCCGCCGCGATCGCAGTGAAGTCGCTCCGACTGGCCTGCTGTTATCACCTGAGCGTTTGCACCACCTGGCCGACGACATCGAAAGCCGCCTGGCGCCCCACGGTACCTGGCGCCGACGCCTGTGCGACTGGGCCATCGCCCACCCGCAAAGTGGCCTGCGCCGCTTGCTGAAAAACCGCGTGCGCAGGCTGCTGGGCTTTCAGCGTCTGTCCTATATTTGGCAACCGCTTAAATCCAAAGCCGAGCCGACATGGCTGGCCGAATTCAAACGGGACATCGCATGAGCCAGGCCATTCTCCAGGTGCGCGACATCTCGTTGTCATTCAAGGGCGTCAAGGCGATCAATGCCCTGTCGTTTGACGTGCAGCGCGGCGAGATTTGCGCGCTGATCGGGCCAAATGGCGCCGGCAAGAGTTCGTTGCTCAATGTGCTTAACGGTGTGTACCGCTTTGACGCCGGCGAGATCGTCTTCGAGCAACAACACTTCCACCGCATCGACCCATTGGGCGCGGCGCGGCGGGGCATCGGCCGCACCTTCCAGAACAACGCGCTGTTCAAAAAGATGAGCGTGCTCGACAACATCCTCACCGGCCTGTCGCGGCATATGCGCAGCACCTTTATCGAACAGGCCTTGGGCTTGCCGCGCGCCCGGCGTGAGGCCGAGGCCTTCCGCCTGCGTGCCCAGGGCATCCTCGAATTCCTGGAGCTGCAAGCCCACCGCGACGTGCTGGTGGGCAACCTGTCCTACGGCCTGCAAAAACGCGTGGAGTTGGGCCGCGCGTTAATCGCAGGTCCCAGCCTGCTGCTGCTCGACGAACCCATGGCCGGGATGAACGCCGAAGAAAAACACGAAATGGCGCGCTTCGTCGCCGACGTGAACCGCGACCTGGGCACCACCGTGGTGTTGATCGAGCACGACATGGGCGTGGTCATGGGCCTGTCCGACCATGTGGTGGTGCTCGACTACGGGCGCAAGGTCGGCGACGGCACGCCCGCCGAGGTTCAGGCCAACCCCGAAGTGATCAGCGCCTACCTGGGAGTCGCACACTGATGACGTTCTTTTTCGAAACCCTGCTCGGCGGCTTGCTCGCCGGCACCCTGTACTCGCTGGTCGCCATCGGCTTCGTGCTGATCTACAAGGCCAGCGGCGTGTTCAATTTCGCCCAGGGCTCGATGCTGCTGTTCGCCGCGCTGACCTTCGTCAGCCTGCATGACCAAGGGGTGCCGTTCGCCCTGGCGCTGCTGCTGACGGTGATCGTGATGATCGTCGGCGCCTTGCTGATCGAGCGGCTGGTGTTGCGCCCGTTGGTGAACCGTTCGCAGATCACTCTGTTCATGGCCACTTTGGGCCTGTCGTTCATTATCGAAGGCCTGGCCCAGGGCTTGATGGGCTCGCAGGTGCGCGCGCTGGATTTGGGCATTGACGACGTGCCGCTGTTTGTCGGGCCACTGATGCTCAGCCAGTTTGATCTGATTGCCGCCGCGGCGGCGGTGGTGCTGGTCACGGTGTTGGCGTTGCTGTTCAACAAGACCCGCATCGGTGTGTCGTTGCGCGCGGTGGCGGATGACACCACGGCGGCGCTGTCCATCGGCATCAACCTCAATCGCATCTGGCAGATCGTCTGGGCCGTGGCCGGTGTGGTCGGGCTGGTGGCGGGGCTGCTGTGGGGCGCGCGCCAAGGTGTGCAGTTTTCGCTGTCGCTGGTGGTGCTCAAGGCCTTGCCGGTGCTGATCATCGGCGGCTTTACCTCGATTGGCGGGGCGATTGTCGGCGGGCTGATTGTCGGCGCGGCGGAAAACCTCGCCGAGGTGTATATCGGCCCGCTGATCGGCGGCGGCATCACGCCGTGGTTCGCCTACGTACTGGCCCTGGCCTTCCTGTATATCCGTCCCGCCGGCCTGTTCGGCGAGCGCGCCATCGAGCGAGTCTGAACCCATGTCGATTCCTGTTGTTCAACAAACCGCACCGTTGGTGTTGATCCAGCGGCGCGTGCCCTGGGGCCTGATCGGCCTGTTGGCGCTGGCCTTTGTTGTCGTGCCGCTGTGGGGCAATGACTATTGGCTCAATGCAATCCTCGTCCCGTTTCTGGTGCTGTCACTGGCCGGGCTGGGCTTGAACCTGCTGACCGGCTACACCGGGCAAACCTCGGTGGGCGCGGCCGGTTTCATGGCCGTCGGCGCGTTCGCCACCTACGGGTTTTTGCTGCGTCTGCCGGCGCTCGGTTTGCCGGTGGCGCTGCTCGGCGGTGGGGTGATCAGCGCATTGGTGGGGCTGTTGTTCGGCCTGCCCAGTTCGCGGATCAAGGGTTTTTACCTGATGGTCACCACGTTGGCCGCGCAGTTTTTTCTGGAGTGGCTGTTCGTCAAATTCCCGTGGTTCTACAACTACGGCTCCTCCGGCACCATTTCTGCGCCGCAACTGGCGCTGTTCGGCCATGACCTCAACACGCCGCTGGGGCGTTACCTGCTGACGCTGGTCACGGTGTTGCTGCTGACCTGGACCGCCGTCAACCTGGTGCGCAGCCAGGTCGGCCGCAACTGGATGGCGATCCGCGACATGGACACCGCCGCCGCCGTGGTCGGTATCCCGGTGGTGCGTTACAAGCGCCTGGCGTTCGCCGTCAGTTCGTTCTACTTAGGCATTGCCGGTGCGCTGTGGGCCTTCGCTTACTTGGGCACGGCCAGCGCCAGCAGCTTTGATATCAACCGCTCGTTCCAGATCCTGTTCATCATCATTATCGGCGGCATGGGCAGCATTGCCGGCAACTTCGTCGGCGCGGCGTTTATCAGCCTGCTGCCGATTTTGCTCAGCCATGCCGGACAGGCCTTGTTCGGCGGCTCGGTGGATGCGGGGCAATTGCAGAACCTGCAAAAAATCATCTTTGGCGTGTTGATCATCGTGTTCCTGATCAAGGAACCCGAGGGGTTGATTCGTCTGTTGCACAACCTGCGTGACCGTCTGCGGAAATGGCCGCTGCGCTTCTAACATTCCCTCAAGAGAATCCAATATGCGTGCAACCTTGAAACGTTCCCTGGTCGGCGCCGCCTTTGCGCTGGCCGCCTTGGCGGGCACTGTGCCCCAGGCGATGGCCTCGCCCGACCAGCAATTCATTCCCCTGGCCACCTACCGTGTGGGCGCGTACGCCTCCAGCGGCGTGCAGGTGTGGGCCGGGATGATCGACTACCTGCGTTATATCAATGAGGTCGAAGGCGGCATCAACGGCGTGAAACTGGTGTGGCAGGAATGCGAAACCGAGTGGACGGCGGAGAAGGGCATCGAGTGCTACGAGCGCTTCAAGAATGGCCTGGATGGCGCGCCGGTCGCGGTCTATCAACCCAATGGCGCCCCGGCGGCGTACGCGCTGAGTGAGCGTGCCGAGGTGGACAAGATCCCGCTGATCACCCTCGGTTACGGCCGTACCGAAGCCACCGACGGCACGGTGTTCCCGTACAACTTCCCGGTGATGCTGACCTTTTACAGCGAAGCCTCAACCCTGGTGAACTACATCGCCCAGCGCGAAGGCGGTTTCGACAAACTCAAGGGCAAGAAGATCGCCACGGTCTATCACGACTCGGCCTATGGGCGCGAAACCCTTGGCCCGCTGAAGTTGCTGGCAGAGAAATACGGCTTTGAAAATATCCAGATTCCGGTGGCCGATCCGGGCAATGAACAGTCGGCGCAATGGCGCCAGGTCCGTCAGGCGAACCCGGACTGGGTGTTCCTGCGCACCTGGGGCGTCTCCACGCCGGTAGCGGTGAAAACCGCCGCACGTTTTGGCTTCCCGGTCGACCATATCATCGGCGATATCTGGGCCAGCTCCAGCGAAGACGTGCTGCCTGCCGGCGCGTCCGCCAAAGGCTATCTGGCGCTGACGCCATACCCGGCCGGTGCCGACTTCGAGATCCACAAACGCCTCAAGCAGTACGTCCTCGACAAGGGCCACAGTGACCTCAAGGACCTGAAAAACTTCGGCAGCGTCTACTACAACTCCGGCCTGGTGAACGCCGCCGTGGCCGTGGAAGCGATCCGCACCGGCCAGGCCAAATTCGGCAAGCGCCCGCTCAACGGCGAAGAAGGCCGTTGGGGCCTGGAACACTTGAACATCGACGACGCGCGCTTGAAGGACATGGGCTACCTGGGCCTGATGCAGAACCTCAAACTGTCGTGCCGCGACCATGAAGGCGGCGGTTCGGCGCGGGTGCAGCAATGGGACGGCGCCAACTGGACGCTGATCAGCGACTGAATCGCCGCCGACCGCGCGTTGCTGCGCCCATTGATTGACGAAAAATCCGCCGCGTTCGCCAAGGAAAAAGGCCTGACGCGGCGCACCTGCACCGGGGATGAATAACTCATGAGCCAACCCGCCGCCGAGTCCGCCAGCGAAGCGCTGTTGACGGTCGATGACATCGAAGTGATCTATGACGGCGCAATCCTGGCGGTGGCCGGGGTGTCCTTGAGCGTGCCCAAGGGCGCCATCGTTGCCTTGCTCGGCGCCAATGGCGCGGGCAAAAGCACCACGCTCAAGGCGATCTCGGGGCTGGTGCGTGCCGAACGGGCCGAGGTCAGCCGGGGCGTGATCGAATACGCCGGCCGCGACCTTGCCGGCATAGACCCCAGCCAGCGCGTGCGTGAGGGCATGGTCCATGTGTTGGAGGGCCGGCATGTGTTCGGCCAGCTGACGGTCGAAGACAATCTGCGCAGTGGCGGCTTTGTGCGGCGCCTGAGCCGCAAGGCCATGGAGCATGACCTGGAACGCATCTACTCCTGGTTTCCACGCCTCAAGACCAAGCGCCACACCCGTGCCGGGCTGACCTCCGGCGGCGAACAGCAGATGGTTGCCATCGGCCGCGCGTTGATGACGCGGCCCACCCTGGTGTTGCTCGATGAGCCGTCGATGGGCCTGGCACCGATGATCGTGCAGGAAATTTTCGCGATCATCGCCCAGCTCAACCGTGAGCAGCAGGTGAGCTTTTTGATCGCCGAGCAGAACATCAACGTCGCGCTCACCTATGCGTCCCAGGGCTACGTGCTGGATACTGGGCGGGTGGTCTTGGGTGGCAGCGCCGCTGAACTGCGGGCGCGCGGCGATTTGCACGATATTTATCTGGGTAAACAGTAAGGGCGATGTGCATGACTGAATCCACCCGCAACGCTGATGTCTTGATCATCGGCGGCGGCCTGAGCGGCACGATGTTGGCCGTGCAATTGCTGCGCCTGCCTGGGCAGCGTCGCATCCTGGTGATTGAGCCCCGCGCCGAACTGGGCCGTGGCGAGGCCTACAGCGCGGTCGAGCTGGGCCACACCTTGAACGGCAACGCCGCGCGCATGAGCGTCGACCCGGATAACGCCGACGACCTGACCCAATGGCTCACCGACTACATCGGCGCCGGTGGGTGGCCGCAGGCGCACCAGCAAGCGGTGCCGATCAGTGAGCTGTTCCCGCCGCGCGGGATCTTTGGGCTGTACGCGCAGCAGCGGCTGGCCGAAGCCAAGGCGTTGTCGGCTTCGACGGTGGAGCATGTGCGTGGCGAGGTCATCGACCTGCACGTGGATGAGAGCGCCACAGTGCTGACACTTGATAACGGCCAGCAACTGCGCGGCGCCTTCGCGGTATTGGCCACCGGCATGTTTCCCGCAGCGCGTACGCCGCAGACCGACTCCAGCGGCTTGAACGCGGCAGCCGTGGACCCGTGGGACGTGCAGGCGATGACCCTGATCGACCCGCAATCGACGGTACTGATCATCGGCTCCGGGCTGACCATGGTGGACGCCGTGGTGTCGCTGGAGCAGGCCGGCCATCGTGGCCCGATCGAGATTTTTTCGCGCCACGGGCTGCTGCCGCATGTACGCCGGCAGCCCCCGGGCTGGGTGGATTTTCTCGCCGAGGACCATCGCCTGCGCAGCCCGAGGCAATTGCTGCGCGAGGTGCGCCGCCAATGCCGCAGTGCGCTGCAGCAAGGCATCGATTGGCAGGCGCCGCTGGACACCGTGCGCGCGCATGTTGCCCGTTTGTGGAGCCAGGCCAGCGACGTCGAAAAACGCCAGTTCGTGCGCCATGTACGGCCGTGGTGGGAAAGTCATCATCACCGTTCGCCGCCGTTGAGCGCGCAATTGGTGGCACGGTTGCAGGACGAAGGGCGGTTGCGCATTCAGGCAGCATCGTTCAAGGGCCTGGTGGCTTCGGACGGCGGTGTGACTGTCCGCGTGCGTCGTCGCGGCGAGCAGGAGGTGACGCAGGTGTCGGGGGCGGCGTTGATCAATTCCAGTGGCATTGAGTACGACTGGCGCCGCGTGGCCCGGCCGTTGCCCCAGCAGTTGCTCAAGCGTGGGTTGATCCAGCCCGGGCCATTGGCGTTGGGGATTGCGGCGGACGTGTCGGGCGCTGTGCTGGATGCCGAGGGCAATGTCAGCCGCCGCCTGTTCGCCATGGGCCCGCCGTTGCGCGGGATGTGGTGGGAAAGCACAGCGGTGACCGACGTGGCGATTCAGGCCAAGGCGTTGGCGTTGAAGCTGACAAATATCTAATGTGGGAGCGAGTTCAGCCGGCAGACTTCTGTGCTCTGCTTTTCTGTGGGAGCTGGCTTGCCTGCGATGCAGGCAACTCGGTACATCAGGCATAAGCAGTTGATGCCATCGCAGCGGTGCGGCGATCCGACAAGCCCGCTCCCACAGTTGATCGGCGTTTCAACTTCCAATCTTCACGAAACCAGGCTTGAGGCCAAACACTTCCACCCCCTGCGCGGTTGATTGCCCGGTGGTGACCTTCACCCGTTCCACCGGTTGATCCATCGTCGCGCGGTACTCCACGGTCATGTCAGCGCGGTTGATCGCCTGGCTGGGAATCACAATCGCCTGCGCGTTGTTGTAGGTGACGATGGTCAACCGCGCACTCATGCCCAGCCGCACGCGTTGCAATTGCTGCGGTGTCAGTTTGGGAATCGACAACGTCACCGGAAACTGCGCGCTGCCCTGGCTGTCGCTGGCAATCGCCAAGCCACTGACCACACTCACGGAGCCGGTCAGCCGCTCACCGTCGAAGCCATCGCCCATCACTTCCACCGCCTGGCCCTGGTGCAGCTGGTTGATGTCCAGCTCCGACACCTTGGCGACGATTTTCAGCCGCTCGATGTTCGCCAGGCCGAACAGCACCTGGCCCTGACTGACTTTGCTGCCGGCCTGCACCGGCGCGTTACTGTTGCCACCGCCTGGCGTCGACGTATTGCTGCCGGGGGCGGGCACTACGATGCCGGAGAACGGCGCCTTGACTTCCTTGCCATCGAGCAGCTTGTGCAGGGCGTCGTACTTGACCGTGGCATTGGTCAGTTCCATGTCGGCGATCTGTTTGTATTCGCCCTGGCCCTGGCTCTGCGCCTGCTGCAGTTCACTGCGGGCTGAGGCGAGGTCCAGTTGCTGCTGCTGAGTCTGTTGTTTGAGGTCGTCCAGTTCGTTGCGCGGGATGATGCCGCGCTTGAACAGGTTTTCGCTTTCGGTGAGTTTGCGCTGGGTGTTGCCGGCGGTCATTTCGGCGGTGCGCAGGCTGCGGCGCGCACGGCTGACGGTGGGGCTGCTGTCCCAGTCTTGCATTTCTTGCACGGTGCGCCGGGCCTTGAGCTGGGCGGACAACGCGTCGCGCAGCTGCACCTCGAGGGTGGCCGGGTCCATGCGCAGCAGCACCTGGCCGGCGTCGACACGCTGGCCTTGCTCGACCAGGTTGTCCAGCACGTTGCCGTCGAACGGCGCCGTCAGGGTGACGGTGGACTCGGGTTCGATCTTGCCCACCAGGCCGATCTGGTGCACAAGTGCGTCGGGTTTTACCGCCAGCCATTGCTCGGCCGTCTGGGCTTGCCCGGCGTCACTGCGATGGCTGAGCACGGCAATGCCTGCGCCGGTCAGCAGCACGACCAATACAGCGCCCAACAGGCGTTTTTTATCAGTAGTCATTGAGGGCGATTTCCCAACTTTCCAGCGTCATGCCCAGCGTCAGGTCGAGCTGGGTCTGGGCGTTCAAATAAGCGATCAGTGCATTGAGCTGCGCGTTCTCGGCGTTGCGCAGGTCGGTCTCGAAACTCAACACCTGAAAGTTGGTGGAGCGCCCGGCACTGAGTTTTTCCCGTTCGATTTCGATCTTGCGCCGCGACAGTTCGACAGCGCGCTGGGAGATTTCATATTGGCGCCAGCGGGTGCCGAGGTCGCGCACCACGTCATTGACGTTGCGTTCCAGCTCCTGACGCGCATCGGTGATACGGATCTCCTGGTCCTCTACGTTGACCCGCGCGCGCACTTCGGCCTGTCGCGTGCTGATGTCACCGATGGGGATTTGCACCTGCACGCCAGCGTAGCTGTTCCACGTGCGGTTGTTGCCGTTGCCGTTGCCGATGCCGATGCCATTGCCGTTGTCGTTGTTGCTGTAGGCATCGCGGATCTGGTTGGCCCCGGCCACCAGGTCGACCTGCCAGCGCCCGGAATCCTTGGCGATCACCAGGTTGAGGTCGGCCTGCTGGCTGCCCAGCAGGGCGGCGAGGTATTCCGGCTGTTGGGTCTGCGCCAGGTTGAAGGCCTGGCGCTTGTCGATGGTCATTGGCCTGGCCTCCAGCGCCTCGCTGGCGCGGATGGGCGTCGACAGATCCAGTGCCAACAGGCGCAGCAGGGCCAGGCGGCTGGTATCGAGCTGGTTCTGCGCTTCTTCGACGCCGAGTTGTTGGGTGGCGATGTCGGCTTCGGTCTGCACGATTTCGAACTCGGCCATGCGGCCTGCGCTGATCAATGCCTTGTTCACCTCCAGCAGCGTGTTGGAGCGTTTGAGCGCGTCCTGGACGATGCTCAACTGCTCCTGGGCGCGCAGCAGTTCGCGGTAGGTGGCGATGATCTGGCTGATGGTCTGCGCCACGGTAGCCTTGAGGTTGAGCCGGTTGGCCTGTTCCGACAGGCGCGACAGGCGCAACGGCGCGGTGGTGGCGTCCCAGCCGGCGCCGCGCGCCAGCGGCTGGATGAGCGCCAGGTCGAGGCCGTCACTGCGGTAGCGGCCGGCGCGATCGGCGTTGTTCAGTTGCTGGGTCCAGGCCATGCTCAGCCGCGTGCCGTATTCGCCGAGCAAGGTGGCGTTCGGGGCCAGGTTGGCATTGCGTGAGTTATCGGCGGTGCCGCGACTTTGGCGGTAATAACTGTTGAGCGTGAGCTTGGGGTTGAACACATCTTCGGCCACGCGCAGGTCGAACTTCTGCGCCACCCGTTGCAGGTACGCGCTGCGGATCGCCGGGTTGTTGCGCAAGCCCAGGTACACCGCATCACCCAGGGTCAGGGTGGTGACCTGGGCATTCAACGACACACCGCGCTCGTAACCGCTGCGGGTGCTGCTGGGGGCGGACGGGTTGATCACCACGTCGCCAGCCATGGCCGGCAGGCTTGCGATCAGCAGTAACAGCGGCCATTTATTCATCACGCAAGGCCTCCACCGGCTGCAGCCGCGAGGCGGACACCGCCGGGTAGATGCCAAAGAACAAGCCCACCAGCAATGTACTGCCCACCCCAAGGGGCAGGGCGGCGGCGGCCAGGGCAAACGCCCAGCCCGACAGCCAGGCGTAGAGCCAGGCGGCGCTCATGCCCAGCACCGCGCCGCAAAGTGCACCGACGGCCGTCAGGGTCACGGCTTCGAGCAGGAACAGGTTGCGGATATCACGCTGACGCGCACCCAGGGCCATGCGGATACCGATCTCACGGCGGCGCTCCGAGACATTCATCAGCATCACGTTCATCACACCGACGCCGCCGCCTACCAGCGAGATCGCACCCAGCGCCAGCAACAAATAGGCGAACGTGCGGCTCTGACGGGTCATGCCATCGATCATTTGCTGGGGCACCTGGATGTCGACATCGTGGTCGGTGAGTTGGCGTTTCAAGGCGCTGGAGGCGTCGCGGGCGATGCGCTCCATGTCCTGGCCTGGCGTGGCGCGGATAATCACGTTGCCGATCTGCGGCGTCGGGTAGATGCGGCGCATGCCTTCGGCGGGGATGAACAGCGACTCGTTGGCCTGCACTGGCATGAGCATGGCGCGGGCCTGGTTGTGCAGGATGCCCACTACCAGAAACAGGTAGTCGTTGATGCGTATGCGGTCGCCCGGTTTCAGCGGATCGCCCGGCATACCCAGGGCTTGAGCGAGCTGGTCGCCGATCACGGCGTAGGTCTCACTGGCGTCGAAAGGCGAAAGAAATCGCCCGTCGCGCACCACCAGGCGCATGGCGTCCTTGATATCGGCTGTGGTGCCGACCAGGTTGGCGTTAGCCGTGCGGCCGTGGAACACGATGGGGCCACCGAACACACTGAGGGCACCGATATGGGCAATGCCCGGCACGGTGTCGCGCACGGCCTCAAGGTCGAGGCTGGCGCGCATCGGGGCGCTGCTGTTGCCTTTGGGCGGAAACTGGGCGACCAGGGTGTCGGTGCCCATGTCCTTGAAAATCATCGCGGCATCCACCGCCGCGTTATGGCCGATATTGATCAAGGCCACCACCGATGAACTGCCGATGACGATGCCCAGCAGCGCCAGGACCGAGCGCTTGCCCAGGGTGCGCAGGCTCACGAACGCTTCGTGCAGCAGTTGGCTCAGGCTCTGCTCGACCCGCAAGCTCATAGGCGCCCGGCCTCATGCACCACGCCATTGCGCACCAGGATCTTGCGCTCCAGGCGCTCGGCGATATGCGGGTCATGGGTGACGATGATCAGCGTCACTTGCTGCTCGCGGTTGAGGCCCAGAAGCAGATCCATGATCTCTTGGGCCGTGGTGCTGTCGAGGTTGCCGGTGGGTTCGTCGGCAAGAATCACCGAGGGTTTGCCGACCAGCGCGCGCGCAATTGCCACGCGTTGACGCTGGCCGCCGGAGAGGTCGGCGGGGCGATGGTGGGCGCGCTCGGCCAGGCCGACCTGTTCCAGCATGCGCAACGCTTGCTCCACCGACTCGTGGCGCGACACGCCGCGGTAACTCAAGGGCAGGGCGACGTTGTCCAGGGCACTGAGGCGCGGCAGCAGGTTGAAGCTCTGGAACACGAAACCGATCTGCTGGTTGCGGATTGCCGCCAGCTCATCGGGGCTGGCGCTGAAAATATCGTGGCCGGCGAAGTGGTATTGGCCGCAGTTGGGCAAATCCAGCAGGCCGAGGATATTGAGCAGGGTACTTTTGCCGGAGCCGGAGGCGCCGAGAATGCCGCAACTGTCGCCGCTGGCGATGCACAGGCACACATCATTGAGGATGTTCAGTTCCTGGCCGGCAAGCTGATAGCGTTTGCCGATGCCTTGCAGGGAGATCAAGCCTGGGTGCGCGGGGGTCTCTGTCATCATGACTACGCCTGCAGTCTCGACGGTGCCGCTTGCGCCCGGTAAATCCTTGTAACAAGTTCGGGAGCTGCCTGGTACGCGTCACGGACTGGTTTTATTTCTTGTTTTTAAAATATTGTTTGAATAGTAACCGCGTTCCATGCGCTTCGCCAGCCATGGATGTAGAGCGGTTTTACCCTTTGAAACGATTTTATCGCGCACGCGCTCGGGCGACTCACGATCTTCTCTGCAAGTCGCAGAAGTCCCGGTTATACAGGCTTTTAGATGGATAGCGCAGTGTCAGTACTTGCTTTCGAAGGGCCGCCCCGGTATAAAAAATCAAATTATTTTTTAAAACAATATTTCCCCCGTGGAACTCCTATGGTCGCGAAGAAACTCAGCGCTCCAAACGTTACCAAGACTCGACTGCTGGATGCGACAGAGGCTCTCTTCATCAAGTACGGCTACGACGCCGTTCTGCTCCGGCAGATTACCGAGCGCGCCCAGGTGAACCTGGCCGCCGTGAACTACCACTTCGGGGACAAGGATTCCCTGATGAAAACCCTGCTGATGCAGCGCCTGGAGCCGCTCAACGAGCAGCGCCTGGAGCTGCTCGCGCGTTGTGAAGCCGAATCCGATGGGCCCCTCGATTGCGATACCTTGCTTGGCGTGCTGTTCGCCCCGGCCATGGGCCTGGAGCGCAGTGACCCGGCCAGCGGGGAAGGGCGCTCATTCATTCGCTTCCTGGGTCGGGTTTACAGCGACACCTCGCCGTTTATCCAGGAATACCTCAAGGTTCATTACCAGCCGGTGTTCCAGCGTTTTTTCGAAGCGTTTGCGCTGGCCTTGCCGGACCTGCCCCGCAATGAGCTTGGCGTGCGCCTGCAATTTGCCCTCAAGGCGATTTCCGGGGTGATGGCGGGGACGGAACTGCGCCTGCTGATGAACTCCATGAGCCTGGGCCGCCCGGCCACGGACGCCGAGGTAATGGCCAAGTTGATCACCCTGGTGTCGGCCGCGATTCGTGTGCCGCAGCAAAGCGCTGAGGCTGAAACCGCGTTGGCGAAGGTGCTGGATACCCAGCGCGCCATTCGTGAACAAGCGGTTGCGCCCGCGACCAAGGCAGCGCGATAAGCCTTTATTCAGGGCAAAAAAAAGCCCGCTGGGGCGGCGGGCTTGATGTGCAACGTTTGTAACGGATGAGGCTTCACCCTACGTCTGCGGATGTGAATAAATCGTGAAAAAAATGTAAGAAAATGGGTGGGTAACAACAGATTGTCGATCCTGTTGTTGCCTGTCGGATTTTTCCTGCAAGCCTACCATTCGTCGCCACTGTCAGTTCTGACAGTAGATTCGATGACTGCCCCAAGCGCCTCATTCACCTTGCCCGTCGCGCCGTTTCAGCGCGCTAAACCAGCAAGGTATGGCCATGACCACTCCCACTGAAGAACTGTCTCCACCCCCTTATTCGGTCTACCCTGCTGTCCGATTGGCTGAGGCGCTTTACCCGGAAACCGCGACCTGGGGTCTGGGCCAGCGCGAAACCGACCCCTACGCGCTCTTTACCTTCGAGAACTGGTACGCGGCCACCGTCAACGATCTTTACGCGATTTACTGGCGCGATTCGAGTATTGCGGTGGCCTCGGCTGTCGTCACCAAAGTGGCTGATCGCTACAACCTGGCCATCCCCAAGACCAAGATTCCGGAAGGTGAATTCCCGGTGTTCGGGCAGGTCACGCGCGCTGCCAGCGGTCAATTGGTGCGCTCCCTTCCTGAGACCTACCTGGTCAAAACCAAGCGTCCCGGAGGCCTTACGTTCTGGGCTGCGGAGCAATTCCACAGAGGCTTGATCCTGTCGGTTGAGGGGTTCCCGGCGGGTTCGATCCTCAATCCCGGCAACATTACCGGCGGGTTGTGGTGCCTGATTACCAAGTACGAAAACATCCGCAAGAACGACACCATCACCGTCGCCTACGGCGCCACGACCATCGACCATGTTGTCAGCCCCGACGAGGCTGCCGGGCCGGGGCCGATCCGGGTTTTTATCAGCCCGTCGGTTATCCAGGCGGGCAACCTGTACGGCGCGGTAGGCGTGCAGTTTATGGTGCGCGATGTGGTGAACAACACCTCCGGCGAGAAGTACGCCTATTCGCGGCCCTACATCCTCAACAGTGAACTGGACCCCAACCTGCTGGACCCGCCGATCTTCACGGTCAACGACGTCGAAGCCTCCATTGTTGATCTGGATCTGTCCAGCGCGGCACATTTCGCGGCGCTGGTCACCTTGCCGCGCAAGACGCCGACGCCGAGCCCGAGCAACCGTGTGGTGCTCATATTGGTGATCACCCAGGTTACCGAGTACGGCGAGTCAACCCGAACAATTCGCTTGCCGGCGGTGACCGACAGAAACCTGCGGGGCGAGAGCATTCCCATCGGCAACGGCGTATTCAGCTCGTTGATGGAGGCCAAGATCAGCCTGAGCTTTGAGTGGCAAACCGCTGGGGGTGTGGTGCTCAATCGCTCGGGCACCAGTGTGGTTCAAGTGGTGGGTACGCCAGCGTTGCGGCTGCTGGCGCCTGCTTTCGATAACAAAACGGGGCCCCAGATTGTCCTCGCCAGCAACTATCCGAGTGGCGCCGTTGTGGCCGTGGCGTATCAGGGCATGACTGAGGCGCAGATCATCAGGCTCAAATGGACCTTTGCCGATGGCACTGTCGCCAGTATTCCTGTGCAGGCCGGGGTCAGCAGCGGCCTGGTGCTGTTTTCCATCAGCGCCCAAATCCTCGCGCAAAGCCCAGGTCAGCTCATCAAGCTGTCTTATGAGGTGACGACGGGGACCAAGACACAATCTTCGGCTATTCAGGAGCTGACGTTTCAAGCCCAGGGCGGCGGGTTGACCGAGACGGTTGACGTCGGGATGGCCCCCCACGGGATCAGTATCACCAGCGATGGGCTGCGGGCTTTTGTAACCTGTCAGTTTAGCCATTCGGTTTCAGTGATTGATATCAAGGCGCGTAAAGTCATTTACACCCTCTTTAATGTGAACTCGGCGTTCCTGTCGGTGCTCAGTCCAGACAACCGGCGTCTGTATGTGGGCAATTTTGATGGGTCAAGTTACACCGTCATTGATACCTCCACGTACAGGATTCTTTCGACGGTTCAGATCGCGGGCGGCAACGACCTTTCGGGGCTCGCCATTACGGCGGATGGCTCGCGATTGTTTGTTGCCTGCACCCGAAATTCCTTCGTGTCCGTCCATGATGCCGCCTCGGGCGCCGTTCTGGGTCGGGTCTCCGTTGGGGTGAACCCGTTCGGCGTGGCGGTCAATCCGGAACAAACACAGGTGCTCGTCGCTTCAGCCTCGGTGTTGGATATCATCAGCGCCGGTACCCGCAATGCGCTCGTGGCGAGAATCAGCGGTACCAATCGGCCCGTGCAAATAGCCTTCAGTGCGGGCACGCCGGCGCGCTACGCCTATGTCAGTGACGTTGATGGCGTCCTGGTTGTGGACCTTATGAGTAACGTCATCATCCAGAAAATCACGGGTATCAATTGGGCGTGGGGCATCACGCGAAACCCGAATGCTCCGGAACTCTGGGTGGGCGGCGTGGGCCCTGGCGGCATTGGGTCCAATCGCGATTCGGTGTACATCATCAACACCAACACAAACCAGGTTACTAAACGCCTCACCGGGTTCAGCAACGCTGCAAACATAGCCTTCTCGCCCGCCGCCGGCGTAGCCCTGGTCGTCAATAACGGCTCGGACAGTGTGAGTTTCGTCCCGGTTTAAAGTCTTTGGTGCCTCACCTAACACGCACAGGACGTGCATGGGACAGCACTGCGTCAACGCAGGCTGTCCCTTTTTCGTTAACGCTTGCAACGACTTGCCGGCCTGGCGGCTCGCTGACGCCGTGAAACGGTCTCTACCATTTGTCGCTACTGTCAGTTCTGACAGTAGATTCGATGCCTGTCCCAGGCGCTTCATCGACCTTGCCCGTCGCGCCATTTGCGCGCGCCCCAACCCAGCAAGGTGATGGCCATGACCACCCCCACTGAAGAACTCTCACCGCCGCCGTATTCGGTCTATCCGTCTGTTTCACTGGCTGAGGCCCTGTACCCGGAAACCGCGAAGTGGGGGCTGGGTCAGCGCGAAACCGACCCCAATGCGCTCTTTACCTTCGAGAACTGGTACGCGGCCACGGTCAACGATCTTTACGCGATCTACTGGCGGGACTCGAGCATTGCGGTGGCCTCGGCCATCGTCACCAAAGTGACTGATCGCTACAACCTGTCCATCCCCAAGACCAAAATTCCGGAAGGCGAATTCCCGGTGTTCGGCCAGGTCAAGCGCGCTGCCAGCGGGCAATTACTGCGCTCCATGCCTGAAACTTACCTGGTGAAGACCAAGCGTCCCGGTGGCCTCACGTTCTGGGCATCCGAACAATTCCACAGAGGCTTGATCCTGTCGGTTGAGGGGTTCCCGGCGGGTTCGATCCTTAATCCCAGCAACATTACCGGCGGGTTGTTGTGCCTGATTACCAAGTACGAAAACATCCGCAAGAACGACACCATCACCGTCGCCTACGGCGCCACGACCATTGACCATGTGGTCAGCCCCGACGAGGCTGCCGGGCTGGGGCCGATCCGGGTTTTCATCAGCCCTTCGGTTATCCAGGCGGGCAACCCGTACGGCCCGGTGGGTGTGCAATTTATGGTGCGCGATGTGGTGAACAACACCTCCGGCGAGAAGTACGCCTATTCCCGACCCTACATCCTCAACAGCGAACTGGACCCCAGCCTGCTTGATCCGCCGATCTTCACGGTCAACGAAGTCGAAGCCTCCGTCGTCGATCTGGACCAGTTCAGCGCGGCACGGTTTGCGGCGCTGGTCGCGTTGCCGCGCAAGACGCCGACACCGAGCCCGAGCAACCGCGTTGTGCTCACAGTGGTGATCACCCAGGTGACCGAGTATGGCGAGTCAACCCGTACGCTTCGTTTGCCGGCGGTCACCGACAGAAACCTGCGAGGGGAGACCGTTCCTATCGGCAACGACGTGCTCAGCGCGCTGACGGATGCCACGGTCAGCCTAAGGTTCGAGTGGCAAACCGGCACGGGCTCGCCACTGGGACGGTCGGGCACCACTGTGGTCAGGGTGGTAGGCACACCGACTCCCGATGTGTTGCCCTACCCAACACTCAACGGCGCTTCAAACACTGCGCAAGCGACGACAGTTGACCCGTTGGCCATTCAATACAACACCGGTGTGACGGTTAAATACCCTGGCATGCTCGCCACGGACAGCATCACACTGAGTTGGATTTATCAGGATGGCAGTCAATATCAAACAACCCTGAGTGGTCATGCGAGTGGCACCGTAGTGTTCGATCTGACGGCAGCTCAAGTGCTGCATAACAGTGTC
This sequence comes from Pseudomonas sp. TREG-RG-20F-10-E-6-01, assembly GCF_022662455.1. NCBI lineage: Bacteria > Pseudomonadati > Pseudomonadota > Gammaproteobacteria > Pseudomonadales > Pseudomonadaceae > Pseudomonas > Pseudomonas sp. TREG-RG-20F-10-E-6-01. The sequence continues at coordinate 261,935 of NZ_JAKNQP010000006.1, forward strand.
AATAGCCGGGTGCAGTTGCAGTATTCGATTCAACGGGCTGGAAGAACAGCTCAGTCAACCGTTCAAACCGTCACAGTCGGTGCAATTGCGCCAGCCCTGTTGCCGACACCCACAATTAATCATCAAGCCAATGGAACGGTCATCGACTTGAACAACTTCGCGGGCAATGCTCAGTTGTCGTTGAGTCAATGGCCGTTAAGTAAAGCAGGCCAGCGTGTCTGGATGACGTTGATAGGAGAGGGGCGATCGCAGGAGGTGCTGACGGATTATGTGGTCACGACTCACGATGCGATAAATGGCCTGGTGAATCAGGCAGTGCTGCGTAATGTTTTGACGGCGCTGCCGAGGAACTCCAGGTTTCAAATTGAGACTCGAGTGGCCTACGATGGCGGCACGGACAAATGGCGAGCCGTAGTGTTTCCAACAGCGAGCTACATAATTAACGATTCGTGGACGGACGCTGTATCCAACTTTCCGGGTGGAAGCTATGGGCCCTGGAGTGCCGGTGCAGGTGCGGCGGGTGGTTACATGTCAGGCACAGGCTTTCAAGTTGTCACCGCACTCTGGCCGGCATCGAACGCGGGTGTCTTGTTCAATGCGGTGCGTAATTTCAATAGCGCTCACCGTTATCGGGTTGATGCAACTATTTATAATCAGTCGGGTTATAACGACCCGCTCCTGGCTATATTTGTGGCTGGGCAAACCCTCAAAGGCCCAGTCTCCATACCTCGGCAGCAATGGTATGTGCTGGATGCCGAGTTTGTCGGCAGTATGGGCGGTGCGGAAGTTGTGCTTTATAACTACCAGGCCAAAGGGGGCGGCAGTGGTGCGGAGGGTGGCAATGACTTTATCGTCAATTCGGTGCGCATCACCCGTCTGACCTGATCATCCGTCATGCTTGAGCGTGCGTCGGGACAGCGCTACTTAACCGTACGCTGTCCCTTTTGCATTCTCGTCAAATCTTCCAGTGACTCGCCGTCTTGGCCAACCGCTGGCGCATGGCATCCACATTCGCCGCCAGTTGCAACGTCAACAACCGATACCCGTCCAGCGCATTCTGTACCGGCGCTTCCAGCGCCTCGTCATCCGTTGCATGCGTGGCAGGCCGTTCCAGCCGCTCGGTAAACCCCAGCTTCAATGCCCGCGCCATGCCCACTAACTGCACCCGAATCTGCCGGTGCTCCGCCTTCAACATCACCTGCATCCGCGCCATCGTCTGTTCGTCGCGCGGGTCGGGCCGGGTATTGCCGAGAATCTCCAGGGTGCTGATGCACATGCGCAGATGCCGTTGGATCGCATCCAGTTCGGTCATGGAGATGCGCACTTCCTTGGACACCGACGGCATCAGCGAGCGCAACTGCAGCATTGCCGCATTCAAGCGGTTGAGCAGCTTCAAGTGTTCATCATCGGTGACCGACTGGCCGCTGATGATTCGGCTATAGATTTGCGCGCAGTCACGCAACGCGCTGGCCAGGTTGTAGCGCCACGAGTACACCGCGTACAGCGGCAGGGCGAAGGAGAACGCCAGCGCCAAGACGATGCCGATCAGAATGTCGACGGTGCGCCACAAGCCGTCGGATATCGGATTATCCCCGTGCCCCGCCACGATAAACACCGTGATCGCCGACAGCAGCGCGATGTAACCGCCCTTGCCGATGGCGTGATAGGAAAAGAACCCGCACACCACCGACATCAACAGATAAGTCAGCAGCGGCAGGCCGAAATAGGCCTGTTGCACCACCAGCAACAAGCCGACGCTGGCGCCGATCAAGGTGCCGTAAGCACGCTCCACAGCCTTTTTGCCGATATTGCCGTGGTGCTGCAAACCGCCGATCACGATCAGCATGGTCACCGAGGCCCACTCACCGTGCGGCAGGTTGATGCCGGTGGTGAGCAAAATGGTGGCCAGCAAACCGATGGACACGCGCACGGCGTGGATCAGCTTGGCATGGCGATAGCGGCGGTAGGGGTCGAGCAAGGGGCGCAGCAGGCGCCGGGCGAACGCGGGCAAATGCAGGTTCATCGGTATAAACGTGGCCTCAGTAGTCAGTGCGAACGCGGTCTAAAGGGTGGGAGCGGGCTGGCTTGCGAGTGCGCAGTGTCAGTCGAAACATCGTTGACTGATCCAGCGCCTTCGCGAGCAAGCCCGCTCCCACATTGTGAACTGCGCCATCGTTAGAAAATGTAGTCGGTGGTCAAGAAGCTTGAGTCACGGTTGCGCAGGATATCGCTGACCAGCGCCTTGTTGCTCTCCTGGAACTTGGTCGCCACCAGCGTGCGGATCGAGAACACGCGCAACGCGTCATGTACCGACAGCGTGCCCTCGGCCGAGTTCTTGCGGCCGTTGAACGGGAACGTGTCCGGGCCGCGCTGGCACTGGGCGTTGATGTTGATACGGCCCACCTGGTTGGCAAACACATCTACCAGGCGCCCGACCTCCACAGCGTTGGTGCCGAAGATACTCAGTTGTTGACCGAAGTCCGAGTCCAGCACGTAGTCGATCACCGTGCCCAGGTCACGGTAAGGCACGATCGGCACCACTGGCCCGAACTGCTCCTCGTGGTACACGCGCATCTGCGGGTTCACCGGGTACAGCACCGCCGGGTAGAAGAACGAACCGCGGCTGGTTGCGCCATTGGCATTCACCACCTTGGCGCCATGCTGCGCCGCATCGGCCACCAGCGCGTTGAGGTAATCGACCTTGCCGACTTCCGGCAGCGGCGTCAGCGAGACGCCGTCTTCCCACGGCATGCCGGGCTTCAATGTCGCCAGCTTGGTGTTGAATTTCTCGATAAAGCGCTCGACGACATCTTCGTGCACAAACAGGATTTTCAGCGCAGTGCAGCGCTGACCGTTGAACGACAGCGAGCCGGTGACGGCCTCGTTGACCGCATTGTCCAGGTCCACCTCGGGCAGCACGATGCCAGGGTTTTTCGCGTCCAGGCCCAAGGCCGCGCGCAGACGGTGTGGTTTGGGGTGCAGCTTTTTCAAGTCGCTGGCGGCCTTGTTGGTGCCGATGAACGCGAAGATATCGATCTTGCCGCTGGCCATCAGCGCACTGACGGTTTCACGGCCACTGCCGTAGATCACGTTGATCACCCCGGCCGGAAAGCTGTCACGGAACGCCTCCAGCAGCGGGCGAATCAACAGCACGCCAAGCTTGGCCGGCTTGAACACCACGGTGTTGCCCATGATCAGCGCCGGGATCAGCGTGGTGAAGGTCTCGTTCAGCGGGTAGTTGTAAGGCCCCATGCACAGCGCCACGCCCAGTGGTACGCGGCGGATTTGCCCAAGCGTGTCCTGTTCCAGCTCGAAGCGGCTGCTGCGGCGGTCGAGTTCCTTGAGGGCGTTGATGGTGTCGGTGATGTAGTCGCAGGTACGGTCGAATTCTTTCTGCGAGTCCTTGAGGTTCTTGCCGATCTCCCACATCAGTAGCTTGACCACCGCGTCACGCTGTTCGCGCATGCGCCGCAAAAAGGCTTCCACATGTTGGATGCGCTCGGCCACGCGCATCGTCGGCCATTCGCCCTGGCCTCGGTCATAGGCGCGCACGGCGGCGTCGAGGGCGGTCAGTGCGGTGTCGGCGTCCAGCAGTGGCGTGCTGCCGATATGCACGCGCTCATCGCCCAATTGCACCGGGCTCAGCACTTGGGCCAATGGGCCGTTCCACACCTGCAACTGGCCGTCGACCAGGTAATCACGCTGTTCAATGGGCGCCGCCAGGCGAAATTGCTCGGGAATATCGGCGGCGCAGGTCGGAAACAGCTGGGCGAGCAGGTTACTGGTGGTCATGTCGCTACCCCTGGAATAGTTGCAAAACATGACTAGAGAGTCACCCATCCAAGGGCTGTGTGGCAAGCGCCAGACGCATTACAGCAGCGTCCTGCCAGCGCCACGCCCAGCGCTGCGCCGATTTGTCGCGCGGTGTTGAGGGTGCCGGCGGCGAATCCGGCCTCAGCGCGATTGCGCCTGTGTCGGCGATAGCGCTCAAACCTCAAAGTCGCGAGGCTCAAGCGCTGCGCTTTGCCCGGTGCTGCTACAACCATTTGGCCGGGCCGTTGGGCGTGCAGTTGCTCAGCGCGATGTGCGAAGCCGGTTGGTTGCGCCGCTCGAAAGATTCCCGCGCGGTACGGGTCACGCCCAAGGGCTGGACGCAGTTGAAGGCGCAATTGGGTCTGGACCCCGCTTGATCTGGAAAAGCCTGAGCAAAAGCAGGCGTGCGGCGGTTAAACTACGCGGCTTTCTTGAAGGAGTTCACATGAGTCAGTACCAGCCGGGCATTCTTGCCGCACCGGTGCCCTTGCAGGCACGCCATCTGTTTTTTGCCGTGGATTGCCTGGCAGCCGTACCCACCGCATTGGACGCGCTGGTGCAGTTGACGGATTCGGCCGCGGTGGTGGGTTTGGGTGAGCCGCTGGTGACTGCACTGGGCGCAACCATTGACGGCTTGCGCGCGTTCCCTGTCGTCAGCGGCCCGGGCGCGCATAACCCCTCCACCCAGCAGGCGCTGTGGGTGTGGCTGCATGGCGTGGATCGCGGTGAGCTGCTGTTGCGCAGCCGCAGTGTTGAAAAGGCCCTGGCGCCGGCCTTTCGCCTGGTGCAGATGACCGAAGGTTTCCGCTACAAGACCGGTTTCGATTTGACCGACTATGAAGACGGCACTGAAAACCCCCACGACGACGCCGCGGTCGAAGCCGCGATGACCGACAGCGGCGCCAGCTTTGCCGCGATCCAGCAGTGGCAGCACGACCTCGACGGTTTTGCCGCGTTGCCTGCGCAAGAGCGCGACCACATCATCGGCCGCCGCCATGGCGATAACGAAGAGCTGGACGACGCCCCCGAGTCCGCGCACACCAAACGCACCGCGCAGGAAAGTTTCACCCCGGAAGCCTTCGTGGTGCGCCGCTCGATGCCTTGGGCCGAGAACGGTCAGGCGGGGTTGATGTTCCTTGCGTTTGGGCATTCCTTTGATGCGTTTGAAGCGCAGCTGCGGCGTATGAGCGGGCTGGAAGACGGGATAGTGGATGGGCTGTATCGCATCAGTAAGCCGTTGACGGGCGGGTACTACTGGTGCCCACCGCTGAAGGACGGGCACCTGGACCTGAGTGCGATTAGCTGTACGCCGCAAACCTAAAACTGTAGGCGCGGGCTCGTCGTGGCGAGCAGGCCTATTGCGGCGAGCTGGCCCGTTGTGGCGAGCGGGCTTGCAGTGGCGAGCGGGCTTGCCCCGCGTTGGGCTGCGCAGCGGCCCCAAAACCGGCTACGCGGTTTGCCTGAAAGAATGCGGTGTTTGCACGAGGGGCCGCTTCGCGCCCAACGCGGGGCAAGCCCGCTCGCCACAACAATTACCGCTTGCCACGATAACGCTGGTTGTCACACCTGTCAGTCAGTTGTTCCTGGGCCGAGATAAAACTGTTGGCGCGGGCCCGTTGTGGCGAGCGGGCTTGCAGTGGCGAGCGGGCTTGCCCCGCGTTGGGCTGCGCAGCGGCCCCAAAACCCGTTACGCGGTTTGCCTGAAAGAATGCGGTGTTTGTTGGAGGGGCCGCTTCGCGCCCCAACGCGGGGCAAGCCCGCTCGCCACAGCAACGCCGCTTGCCACGATAACGCTGGTTGTCACACCTGTCGGTCAGTTGTTCCTGGGCCGAGATAAAACTGTGGGCGCGGGCCCGTTGTGGCGAGCGGGCTTGCAGTGGCGAGCGGGCTTGCCCCGCGTTGGGCTGCGCAGCGGCCCCAAAACCCGTTACGCGTTTTGCCTGAAAGAATGCGGTGTTTGTAGGAGGGGCCGCTTCGCGCCCCAACGCGGGGCAAGCCCGCTCGCCACAACAAGCCCGCCCGTCACAACAATTACCGCTTGCCACACTAAAGCTGGTGCGACACCTGTCGGTCAGCTGTTGTGCATACCCAACGCGGTTTCGAATTTTTTCTGCGAGCCGTCTGTGCCCGGCGTGTCAACAGGGTCACGACTACTTGGGATCGCTGGCATAAATGTTCACCTGGAAGTTCTTTCATATATCAGGGCCTGTGCACTAACGATTTCGGCTATTAGTGCAACTGTACTAATTCGGCGCAGGCAATTAGTTGCCCGCGGGCATTAAGGCCACTCGCGCCGAGCTATCAAACGCGATGATCAAGTCGCTTTTGTTACAAATGGAAGTATCCGCAAAGTTGGGCAAAAGGCTATTAGCGAAAAATGTGAAGTGGTCGCGAAAATAGCGGTGAGAACGTCCCTAATCGAACACTCAACCAGGGGTTGAAAGTTCGCAAACTGTTCAAGTGATGCCGCCAGAGGCCCGTAAACACTGGGTCTTTTGCGTGTATGAATTTTTTTAAAAAAGTTCAACGGCCTCAGCTGCATGAGTTTTTTTCACTGCCAGGTTGAGCCAAACCTTTCACACCCTGTAAGCGAAACGTTTCACAAGCTTTCACAGCGAAGGCGTTTTGATCGTGAGTAGTATGGGGCCCATGCAAACCAACGACGGTTCGAAGGCTCACTGTCTGACGTTTTGGGCATTCACCGGTTTGCATACTTTCAGCTTGCTGTTGCGCAACTGAATAACTTCCCTATCGATGCAAGGAGATGAACATGGCTGATGTCCCACCAGTAAAAGCCGGCGGCGCCGACGACGCTATCGCGAAGATGGAAGCGACCTTCAACATGGCTATCGAGAAGTCGGCCAAGATCACTGAAATCAGTACCGCGAAAAAAGCGGAACTCGACGCCACCAAACAGCGTCCGCAGAACTGATTCGCCAAAACGGGCGGCGCCGGCGCTGCCCGTTTACCTGCTGAGTGTTTTCACCTTCTGATTGTTGACCCCGTTGCACATGCTCAAGGGGGCAAACCCGAACATGACAGCCTTGATTTCCTTGGGTCCGGTCGCTGGTATTGGCGCACCGACCCTGACTGTGACCAGCGGTTTGCATCAGGGCAGTTCCCTGGTGCTCGACCAGCCCGTCTACACCCTCGGCGCGGACCTCGCGGCCGACCTGGTACTCAGCGATCCCGGCATCGCCGGCCTGCACCTGCGCCTGCGGTTCGAGGGCGGCCAGGTGGCAGTCGAAGCGTTGGGCGGCGATGTGGTGCTTGGCAAAAATGTCCGTATTCCCCAGGGCAGCGGCCATCGCGCGCGACTGCCGTTGCAGCTGCGTATCGGCACGGCAGGTGTCAGCCTGGCCTCGCCTGAGGGGGTGGAAAAACCTTCGGACGCCACACGCACATTTACGCCCTGGATTGTCGCGATTGTCCTGCTGTTTTTATGTGCGGGGGCGCTGGCGGTGCGCAACGACACGCCGCTCACCCAGGCCGCGGTCGCGGCGCAGGTGCCTGCGCTGAAAAAACCGTCGCGTGAACACGCCAAAACCTGGCTGGAGCAGCAACTCCAGGCTGCCCACCTGGATGCAATAAAGGTCACTGACGCCAACGGCCAGCTCAGTGCCGTCGGCAGCTTCGAACAGTCGCAAAAACCTCAATGGCTGGCCCTGCAACAAGCCTTCGATGAGCGTTACGGCCAACAGATCGTCCTCAACCCTCGCGTCAGCGTACGCGCCGACGCCGCACGCCCGCGTGTGCGCTTCCAGGCCGTGTGGTTCGGCACCAACCCCTACGTGATCAACGACAGCGGCAAACGCCTGTACCCCGGCGCGGCCCTGGCGGACAACTGGGTGCTGGAGCGCATCGAGAACAACCAAGTGATCCTCGCCCGTGGCGAAGAGCGCTTCACCTTCACCTTATGAGTCGCCCCATGGAACGCACCCAACCCACCCGTGGGAGCTGGCTTGCCCGCGATGGCGTCCCCCCCGCCAACCCAAGTCTACCCACCGCCACGCAATTCAAATGTGGGAGCGGGCTTGCCCGCGAAAGCTATCTGTCAGGCGCTAGAGATCTTGGGGCTGAGTACCTATTCAGCCATGAGCGCTGTTCGCAGGCCCCCGCATGAAAGTCGAACCCCGCCCGCTCATCCCCAGCGACGCACGCAGCGCCCCCGTCGAAGCCGTTCGCCCGGTCAACTCACGCCAGGCCACTGCGTTCGAAGCGGTGCTCAACACCCGCAAGACCCAAACCCGCCGCTCGCTGCGCAGTGACCTCGAAGCACTCACCAGCGCCGCGGGCGTTGACTCCTTGCTGTTCGGCAGCGCCCGCTCCCTGGAGCTGCTGGAACACGTGATGGAACACATCCTGCCGTCCCTTGATGCCGAGACGGACATCAAGGCACTGGCCCATGACCTGATCAGCGAAGAGATCGAGATGCGCCGCACCCTCGAACAGCAACGCTCGGAGGTACATGCCTGATGGCCCGCGATAACGACGACGCCGTGCAATTGCTCAAAGGCATTGGCGAGCTGTACCGGCGCAACGGCCAGTCCCAGCGCGCGCTGGTGATGCTGCTGATCGCCGTCAGCGTCGCGCCAGAAGACGGCGTGTTGCTGCGCTCGCTGGTGCTCGCGTTCACCGACAGCGGCGACGCCGGCCGTGCCCTGGGTGCCCTCGATCGTCTGGTGGCGCTGGAAGGCGAGTCCGCCAGCCTGTTGCTGCTGCGCGCCCGCGCGCTGTGGTACGGCGAGCGCAAGGACGAAGCGCGCCAGTGCTTTAAACGCTACCTGGCTGCGCGCAGGGCCGGCGCATGAGTGCCCTCAACCGCCTGAACAACCTGGCGCGCATGGCGGCGCAGCGCACCGACGTGATCATCGTCGCATTCATGCTGATGGCGATTGTGATGATGATCATCCCGCTGCCCACCTACCTGGTGGATATGCTGATCGGCCTCAACATTGCCCTGAGCATCCTGATCCTGATCGTTGCGTTCTACATCGGCCATTCCGTGGAATTCTCCGCGCTGCCGCCGCTGATTCTGCTCAGCACCCTGTTTCGCTTGTCGTTGTCGATCACCACCACCCGCTTGATCCTCCTGCACGGCGATGCCGGCCATATCGTCAAGGCCTTCGGTGACTTCGTGATCGCCGGCCAGGTCGTGGTCGGCATGGTGGTGTTTTTGATCATCACCGTGGCGCAGTTTGTGGTGATCACCAAAGGCGCCGAACGCGTAGCGGAAGTGGCCGCGCGCTTCACCCTGGACGCGATGCCCGGCAAGCAGATGAGCATCGACAACGACCTGCGCAATGGCGACATCGACCAGGCCGAAGCGCGTCGTCGGCGTTCGCGCCTGGAGCGCGAAAGCCAGATGTTCGGCGCGATGGACGGCGCGATGAAATTCGTCAAAGGCGACGCCATCGCCGGCCTGGTGATTCTGGCGGTCAACCTGCTCGGCGGCATGCTGATCGGCATGATTGAACGTGACATGCCGTTCGGTGTAGCGGTGCACACCTACTCGCTGCTGACCGTGGGTGACGGCCTGATCGCACAGATCCCGGCGCTGCTGATTTCGGTGGCGGCGGGCACGGTGGTCACGCGGGTCAACAGCGACGGTGAAGCCGGCGACCTGGGCAGCGAGATCATCAAGCAGCTGGGCGCCAGCTACCGGGCACTGGGCCTGACGGCATTGATCATGATCGGCGTCAGCCTGTTGCCCGGTTTTCCGACCTGGGTATTCCTCGGCTTGTCCGCAGCCTTTGGCGGCGCAGCGTTCGTAATGTACCGCCGGCACACTCTCCAGCCACAGGGCGAGCTGGAAGCCTTGGCCGAAACCCCGGAACCGGTGGTCGAGGCGCAGGCCGAACTGGATGACAACCTGCTGCCCGATACTCGCGTGCTGCTCACCCTGGGCAGCGGCGTGTCCCAGAGCGCGCCGCGCCAGTTGCTGCGCCAGCGTGTCGAAGCGCTGTGTCACGACATCCGTACTGACCTGGGCGTGGATGTGCCGGTGCCGGGCATCTACATGGAGGCCAAGGCCACGCCGGGCAGTTTCCGCGTGTCGCTGGAAGGCGTGCCGGTGAGCGAAGGCGAACTGCCGATCAATTGTTTGCTTGTGCAGGACGACCCGGTGCATGTGCAACTGCTGGACATCGCCACCGTGCAAGCCGACTCGCCGCTCAACGGCCGCAATGCCCACTGGGTCGAGCGCCAGCATGAAGAGACCCTGCGCAACGCCGGCATCGGTTTCCTGCTGCCCGCCGAAGTCTTGCGCGGCGTGCTGGAACGCAGCCTGCGCCGCTATGCCGCCGACTTCCTCGGCATCCAGGAAACCCGCCTGCTGCTCGAGCGCACCGAAGCCACGTACGGCGAACTGGTCAAGGAAGCCTTGCGCCTGGTCCCCTTGCAGCGCGTTGCCGAGACCTTGCGCCTGTTGGTCGGCGAAGGCGTATCGATCCGCAATCAGCGCGCCTTGCTCGAAGCCATGGTGGAGTGGGGCGCCCGTGAGACCGATGCCGGGCGGCTGGCCGAACATTTGCGCGCGGCATTGGCGCGCCAGATCAGCCATCAGTACGCCGACCGTAACCGGGTAATTGGTGCGCTGGTGCTGGCGCCGGGCCTGGAAGACCAGTTGCGCGCGTCCCTGCGTCGCCAGGAACCGCAGCGCGAATTGATCCCCGAAGACGTCAGCCGCGCCTTGCTCGCGCAACTGCGCCAGGCCTGTGAAAACACCCGCGAGGTCAACAGCGCGGTATTGCTGGTGCACCCGGAGCTGCGGCGCAGCCTGCGCCGTCTGGTGTTGCGCGGTGAACTGGAGCTGGCGGTGCTGTCGTTCCGCGAGCTGGCCACCGAGTACAACCTGCAAGCGCTGGTGACCATCAGCCTCACCGATATTTCCAACCGCCGCGCGCCTGCCGCGGCTTCCGTCACCTCCCTGGCGTCTGCCTCATGATGCGTTTTTGTATGTTGTTGCTGGCTTTGGTCACCACTGCAAGTCAGGCTCAGGACATTGCCAACGGGGCCTCAGGTTCGATCAACCTGGCGTCCGGTGAAGGGCGCATTCTGCATTTTGTGGCGCCGGTGGATTCGGTACTGGTCGCCGAGCCGAATGTGGCCGACCTGCAAGTGGTGTCGCCGGGCACGATTTATATTTTCGGCAAGGCGCCAGGCACTACCAGCCTGATTGCCCTAGGCAATGACGGTAAACAACTGGCCAGCCTGACCTTGTCGGTCAGCAGCGGTACGGCCGCGGTGACCACGCCGATGCAGGCCTTGCACCCCGGCAATGGCGCGCAGATCAGCGGCGCCGGCAACCGCCTGATTGCCAAGGGCATCGTCGGTTCGGTGGCCGAAGCGACGGACCTTAACGCGCTGCTCAACCCGCAGGGCCAAGGCTTCCAGAGCGCAATCAACACCACCGAATACGCAGGCGCGGCCCAGGTGAACCTGCGCGTACGGTTTGCCGAAGTCTCGCGCTCCGAATTGCTGCACTACGGCGTGAACTGGAACGCGATGTTCAGCAACGGCACCTTCTCCTTCGGGCTGATCACCGGCGGCGGCCTGGCAGCGGCAACGGCCGGTGGCCTGGCAACGGCAGGCACCGGCTCGGGCAATGTGAACATCGACGGCATGCTCGACGCGCTGCAGGCCAACGGCATTTTGCAGATATTGGCCGAGCCGAATATCACCGCCATGACCGGCCAGACCGCCAGCTTCCTCGCCGGTGGCGAAGTGGCGATCCCGGTGCCGGTCAACCGTGACCTGGTGGGCATCGAATACAAGTCGTTCGGCGTGTCGCTGCTGTTCAACCCGACGCTGTTGCCCAACGGTCGCATCGCCCTGCAAGTACGCCCGGAAGTCAGCAGCGTGGTCAGCGGCGGCACCGTCGATTTCGGCAATTTCCATGTGCCGTCCTTCAGCGTGCGCCGCGCGGACACGCGGGTGGAAGTCGGCAGCGGGCAGACCTTCGCGATTGCCGGGCTGTTCCAGCATGAGAGCAGCCAGGACATTGAAAAGCTGCCGCTGCTTGGCGACTTGCCGATCCTGGGCAACCTGTTTCGCTCCAAGCGTTTCCAGCGCAATGAAACCGAGCTGGTGATTCTGATTACCCCGTACCTGGTCGAGCCGGTGCGCAGTCGCACGCTCGCCACGCCGCTGGACGCACAACCGGCGACCGCCGCAGCCAGCGGCCCGCGCAGCGGCGGCGCGTTCGGTTTTTACATGAATTGATGAGGGGGCCTGCGATGACTGCTTTGCGTGTGTTGATGCTCTTGCCCCTGGCGCTGATGGGCTGCCAGACCCACTTGGCGCCGGTGTACTACGCGCCGGAGTTTCGCGCGGATGGCTTGCCGAGCCAGTGCCAGCAGCCAGCGGCCAAGGACGCAATCGGGCTGGACGAAGACTTCAAACCGACGCTGCCGCTGGGCTGCGCGAACAATTTGAATTTGATGCAGATGGTCGAGCGCAGACAGGACCTGACCCAAGGCCGCACCACCGGCCCGGCGATGGCCGCCCCTGTTGGCCGCGCCGCGCAGGTCTACATCGAAGGCTTCGACCGCGAGCAGCTGCAACGCCGCAAGGACCAACAAGAAGCCAAAGCCGGCGCCACCGGAGGCCAACAATGACTGTTGAGGGCCACGTTTCCTGTGTTCTGACGAAGTCCTGTGACGAGCGCGCTTGTTGTGGCGAGCGGGCTTGCCCCGCGTTGGGCTGCGAAGCAGCCCCAAAACCAGGCCCTGAGTGCTATCTGAAAGAACGCGGCGAGACTGCAAGGGGCCGCTTCGCAGCCCAACGCGGGGCAAGCCCGCTCGCCACAACAAGCCCACTAGCCACAACAAGGCCGTTCACCTCAACCAGCCCGCTCACCACAACACCCTTAATCACCACGGGCTCAACGCGGGTCCACCAACCCCAACTCCTTCGCCTGCGCCACCGGATCACTGATCGCCTTGATCCGCTTGGCCTCCACCACCAATCGCGCACGTTCTGCGGCAGGGATGTCATCAAGGGGAAGGCTGGCCACCCGCTGCTCATACCCGGCCAACACCATCACCAACAACTCATTGCGCTGATGCCGTGGCAATGCGCGGGGCGATTGGGTGACGGGCGCAATGGTATCCAGCGCCTGTTGCGGCTGCCCGCCCAGCGCATAAGCCAGCGCCAGGTTGCAACGGCTGTCGAGGTCGTCGGGCTGCAGGCTCAGGCTTTTGGCGAAGGCGGTTTGTGCGGCACCGGCCTGGCCATTCAGCACGTGGGCAATGCCCAGGCGGGTGTAGGCCACCGGCAGGTGATTGATCTCGGCAGCCTGCCCCAACGCTGTCACGGCGCGTTGGGTCTTGCCCAATTGCAACTGCGCAGTGCCAAGGCCGAGCAGGGCGTCGGCGTTGTGGGCATCGAACCCCAGCGCCTGCTGGAAGGCGCGTTCGGCGCCCAGCGCGTCCTTGGCGTCGAGCCGGGCCTGGCCGAGCTTGAGCCACAACTCAATGCCGGCACCCGGTTGCTGGGTGGCGCGCTCGTACAACGCAGCCGCGCTGCTGTAGTCGCCGCGCTTGCTCAGGTCGTTGGCCAGTTGCAGGGATTTGTCGGTATCGGTCGCAGGTTTGCTGGAGCAGGCAGCCAGCAGCAAGGTGCTGGCGAGCAGAAATTTGTGGGTCATCGTCACAACTCGTCGGGCGAAGGCGCAGGCCATGTAAGCATATTTTTGATGGCGCTCCTATGCCTGTTCGGTGCGGGTTTTGCCAACGCGGCCGAGGAGCCCGCATGGTTCTCGCAGCCCTACGCCTACGTGCTGGTCGATCAGGACGTTCGCAGCGCGTTGGAAGAATTCGGTCACAACCTCGACGTGCCGCTGGTGCTCTCCGACAAGGTACGCGGCAAGGCGCGCAGCACCATCCGCGCGGCCACCGCCGGTGAGTTCCTGCAGACCTTGTGCAGCACCAACGGCCTGACCTGGTACTTCGACGGCAACCTGTTGTACCTCAATGCCAGCGATGAAATCAGCACCAAGCTGTTCAAGGCCAGCGCCCTGAACCTGGACCAGTTGCAGGCCTACCTGAACACCCTCGACGTGTTCGGCCAGCAACTCTCCATGCGCAACGGCCCCGAGGGCGATGAAGTGTTTGTTTCCGGCCCGCCGCCGTACCTGGCGCTGGTGCAACAGCATGTCGACCACCTGCAACCCACGGTCGTGGCCGCCCCGGTGGCGCGCGAGCGCGGGGTGCGGGTGTTCCGTGGCGCGCAAGTCAGTACCGAAACCCCAACCCAGTAAAGGAGCAGCACCATGTCCGTAACGGCCGTAGACAGCAACCTCGCCCCCGGTGGCGCCAGCCCTGAAGCCAAGTTCAACGCCGCGGTGGATAACGCCAAGGCCGCCGACAAACCGTCGGAGACCAGCGACGCCGAATTCAACGATGCGTTGATCACCCAGGCCGTCACTATCGGCGGTCAGTTCATCATCATGCCGAAGATGCAGGAACTGCTGAACGACGCCATGTCCGATGACGACGAAGAGTAGGGAGCCCCTATGACTATCAGTCTCGCCGCCGGCGCCACGGCCTTGCCGCCGTCCGCCGGTGCGGGGCCCGCCGGGGCCTCGCAGAACCTGTTCGAGCACATGGCCAATACCGCCAAGGGCATGCCCGAAGGCGCCAGCCCGCACCAGATCGGCTCGGGCCTGATGGAGCGCATGAACAGTTTCATCGACCGTACGCGCGCGTTTTCCGAACGCGCCGACGTGCTCACCAATAACCCGTCGGCGCCGCCGCCGGCCTCGGTGGACATCCGCACGGCAAGTGCTTCGCCGCAGGGCGAGCCGGGTAAAAAAGTCGGCGAGCAACAGGTCGACCAGATCGTGCACTCCCTGGGCAAGATGTTCGATTACTCCATCGAAACCCAGATGGTGGTGCGCGGTGCGACGCAGATTTCCGGGTCCGCCAACACGTTGCTCAAGGGTCAATAACGCCATGCCAAGCCCAAACCGCGCGCTGCGCCTGCTGCTGATCGGCCTGCTCGCCAGCCTCTTGCAGGCGTGCAACACCGACCTCTATACCAACCTCAGCGAGCGCGATGCCAACGCCATGGTCGCGGTGCTGCTGCGCGGTGGCATCCCGGCGGAGCGCAAGACCCAGGACAACGGCCAGCTCAAAGTGGTGGTGGACGAGGAGCGCTTTGCCGAGGCCATGACGCTGCTCGACAACGCCGGCCTGCCGCAACAGAGCTTTTCCAACATGGGCGAGGTGTTCAAGGGCAATGGCCTGGTGTCGTCGCCGGTGCAGGAACGCGCGCAGATGATCTATGCGCTGAGCGAAGAACTGTCGCACTCGGTGTCGCAGATCGACGGCATCGTCGCCGCCCGCGTGCACGTGGTGTTGCCCGACAACGACTTGCTCAAGCGCGTGATTTCACCGTCGTCTGCCTCGGTGCTGGTGCGTTACGACCCGGGCACCGACATCAATACGCTGATCCCGCAGATCAAGACCTTGGTCGCCAACGGCATTTCCGGCCTGAGCTACGACGGCGTCTCGGTGACGGCGATCAAGGCCGCCGTCGCCATCAGCCAGAACCCGGCGCAACCGCGGTTGGCGCGCTTCATGGGGCTGTGGTTGCTGGAAGACAACCTGGCGCAGGCACGCGTGATGTTTGGCGGCTTGCTGCTGATTGCCCTCGGCGCGCTTGGGGTATTGGCTCGCCAACACTGGGCGCGGCGTCAGTCCCAGGCGATGTATGTGCTCAAGGAGGGTGAATGAGCCTGGTTGAACGCTGGCAGGGGCTGATCGCCGAGCCGCTGCAGTTTGTGCGCGGGCCGAGCCTGGGCGCCTGTTTCGCCGATGAGTTGCCCGATGAAGTGCTGCAGGCCATGCAAGGCCAGGCGCGTTTTCGTCAGCGCCTGGAGCAGTTGCTGGTCAACCATTATCAGTTGGCGCCAATTGCGCACCTGGTGACGCCGTCCGCCGCCGACCTGGCGGTGTTGCTGTTGTCACCTGCGCAGTTTTCACGCTTGCCACGGTTGTGCGGTGCCATCTGGCATGCCTCGACCCTGAGCCGCGAGATCCGCCGTGAGGTGGTCAACGAACTGCGCGAGGGACTCGGTGCCGAGGTGTTCAGCCAGGCGTTGGCGCAGCGCCAACTTGGCGGCGCCGCAGACCTGCTGCGCGAGCCATCGGAGCTGATTGAGGCCATCGACCGCGACGGCCAAGGCTGTGTTGCCGCCTGGCTGCACGCCCAGCACGCCGACTTGCAGGGCTGGCTGCGCCTGCGTTTCGCCTTCCCCCAGGGCCACAGCGCACGCTTGCCCCGCGACCTGGAAATCGTTCAGGCCGCTGCTGCGAGCCTTGCGGCCGAGGACAACGCCCATGAGTGAATTACCTAGCCGGCCCACTGCGCGCATCCTGCGTGCTGAAGAAGCAGCGCTGTGGACCGATGGATTTGCCTTTCTGCAAGCCGCCAAGGAACAGGCCGAACAGATCAAGGCCGACAGCGACCAGTGGCTGCACGCCGCCCGCGCCGAGGGTTTTGAAAGCGCGCGCCAGGCAGGCGCCGAACAAGTCGCGCAGTTGCTGGTGCAGACCCAATCCCAGGTGCAGCACTACTTGAGCAGCCTGGAAGCGTCGCTGGCCGACCTGGCTTTGGGCATCGTGCGCGAGGTGTTGGGTGAGCTGGACAACGCCGACCGGGTCGTGCGTTGCACCCGCCAGGCCCTGAGTGCATTTCGCCAGGACCAGGCACTGACCCTGTGGGTGCCGCCGACCGACGTCGAGGCCTTGCGCCAACGCCTCAAGCACGAAGGCCTGGCGATTGCCGTGGACGCCGACGAGCAGCTGAGCGCCGGTCAGGCGCGCCTCAACAGCCCCGCCGGGTCCGTCGAACTGGGCCTGGAAGCGCAGTTGCAAACCCTGCGCCGCAGCCTGCTGCCCTTTGCCGAAGAAGGTGTGGCATGAACCTGCAACAGCTGCTGCCGCGCCTGACTGAACGGTTGGCCCAGGCCCGTCCACGGCCGATGCACGGCACCGTGTTGAGCATTCGCGGTGTATTGCTGCGCGCCAGTGTGGCCGGTGCGAGCATCGGTGAACTGTGTCAACTGCGCGACCCCGGCAGTGGCCGCAGCTTGAGCGCCGAGGTGATCGGCTTTGATGGCGACGAGGCGATTCTGTCGCCGATCGGCTCCATGGAAGGCCTGTCGACCCGCACGCAAATCACGGCGACCGGCGAAACCCTGGGCGTTGCCGTGGGCGATGCGCAACTGGGCCGGGTGATCAGCCCCATGGGCGATTTTCTCGACGGCGATGGCGTCCCGCCGACCCTGGCCTTGCAGCGTTACCCCCTGCATGCCGAGCCGCCCGCACCGTTTTCGCGGCAACTGATCGTGCGTTCGATGGCGCTGGGCATTCGCTCCATCGACGGCCTGCTGACCCTGGCCCAGGGCCAACGCATGGGCATTTTTGGTGAGCCGGGCGTGGGCAAGTCGTCGTTGCTCGCCAGCATCATCCGCAACAGCGAAGCCGATGTGATTGTGATCGGCCTGATCGGCGAGCGGGGCAGGGAAGTGCGCGAACTGCTCGACGTGCAACTCGACGCCCAGGCCCGCGCGCGCACCGTGGCAGTGGTTGCGACTTCGGACCGCCCGGCGGCCGAGCGCGTGCGTGCGGCGTTTGTCGCCACCACGCTGGCCGAGTACCACCGCGACCAGGGCCGCAATGTATTGCTGCTGATGGACAGCCTGACGCGCTTTGCCCGCGCCCAGCGCGAAATCGGCCTGGCCGTGGGCGAACCGCCCACCCGTCGCGGTTATCCGCCGTCGTTTTTCTCGGCCTTGCCGCGCCTGCTCGAACGCGCAGGCCCCGGCCCCACGGGCAGCATCACCGCGCTGTACACCGTGTTGACGGAAGGGGATGCGGCCAGTGACCCGGTGGCCGAAGAAGCCCGTTCAATCCTCGACGGGCATATCGCCCTCAGCGCGGAATTGGCCCAGCGCAACTACTTCCCGGCGGTGGACGTGTTACGCAGCCGCAGCCGCTTGATGGAGCAGGTCACCGGTGAAGAACACAAACGCCTGGCCATGCGCATACGTGAGCTGATGGCGCGCTACGGCGAAATCGAAATGCTCATCCGCGTCGGCGAGTACTCCGCCGGCAGCGACCCGCTGGCCGACGAAGCCATCAACCGCCATGCGGCCATCGAAGCGTTCCTGCGCCAGAACGCCGGCGAGCCGAGCAGCCTGGACCAGACCCTGATCCGCATGCGCCAGGTGTTGACATGAGCCTGTTAAAGAGTGGCGCAAATGTTTGTGAAAAGCAGATTTGTTGTGGCGAGCAGGCTTGCCCTGCGTTGGGCTGCGAAGCAGCCCCAAAACCAGGCACTGAGTTTTTTCGGGAAGAACGCGGTGAGTTTGCAAGGGGCCGCTACGCAGCCCAACGCAGGGCAAGCCTGCTCGCCACGCAGATTTGTATTGGCATGAACATGGAGACAGCCCAATGAAAACCGACCAACTGCGCACCCTGCAAACCCTGCGGGTGCTGCGTGAACAACGCGCCGCCAACCAACTGGCCGCCCAACAGCAACGCTGCGCGCAGACCCACGACGTGTTGACCGACGCCAAGGAGCAACTGCGCCTGCACCGTGAAGCGATTGCCGAGGAAGCCCGTCAGGTTTATGCAGCCTTGACCGAGGGCCTGTCGGTGGCCAGCTGGCAGGCGGCTCAGGAGCGTTTGCGCGGCCTGTCGGATGACCAGCAGCTGCTCGAGAACGACGTTCACCACGTGTCCACCACCCTGCAAAGCCAGGAGCGCGAGCGTGACCTGTTTCGCCAGGAACGCCTGAGCCGTCAACGCCAGTCCGAAGCCTGGCAAAGCCTGCTGCAAGGGCGTGAAAGTGATGAACGCCGTGTCGGTGAGTTGCGCGAAGAAGGCACCGGCACATGATCACCGCCCTTGCCGGCCCATTGGCACCCTGGCTGACGCAGTACGACCCGGCGCTGTTGGCGCTGCATAACCAGTTGCACCGTCGCCGTCGCGCCTGGCAGGGCCGTTGCGCCGGGCAAGCGTTGCGCGTGAGCTGGGCCGCCCAAGTACAAGGCCTGGGCAATTCGCGCGATGTGTTTTTGCTGCTCGGTCGCGCCCCGGTGCGCCTGCGTCTGTCGTCGGCCGCGCTGGAGCAAGTACTGGTGCCGCTGGCGTTGCAGTTCGATGCGCAGTTGCTGCCATCGTTGCCACGCTCGTTGCTGCTGGAATTGGCGGTGCTCGACCTGATCGAGACCCTGGAACCGGTGCTCGGCCACCCGGTGCAGTTAGTCGAGGCCACTGACGATCAGTGCGCGTATGCCGTGCACCTGGCGCTCGAATTGACCTTTGGCAACCAGCCGGCCATGAGCGCGCAACTGGACTTGAGCGAAGGCGCTGCCGTGCTGGTGGCGCAGCTGCTGGCGCAATACGGCCAGATCGAACCCGACCCGCTGCCCGCGCTGCGCCAGACCCTGGCGGTGGTGGCCGGGCGGCAATGGCTGACCCTGGGCGAATTGCGCAGCCTGCGGCCCGGCGATGTGCTGATGCTGGAGCAGGGCTCGGGCTTGTTGCTCGACCTGGACGGGCGCTTGCAGGCCCGCTGCCAATACCAGGGTGACGAATTGCGGTTGCAGGAAGAACTACAAGCACCCCCTTTGCACATGGAGAACACGATGACTGATGTTGATGCCGCTGCGGCCCTGGATGACTTGCCGCTCAAACTGGTGTGCCAGGTCGGCAGCCTGGAACTGACCCTGGCGCAATTGCGAGAACTGGGTGCGGGCAGCCTGTTGCAGCTCAACACGCCGGGCGTGGACAGCGTTGACCTGATGGTCAACGGGCGTCGGGTCGGCCAGGGCCAACTGGTAAAAATCGGTGACGGCCTGGGCGTGCGCTTGCTGAGTTTTGCCACCCCATGACCGGTTATCAGCCGAACCTGATCGAGATCATCCTGGTTGTTGCGACGATCGGGCTGATCCCGTTGGCAGTGGTCACGCTCACCGGGTTCATGAAGATTTCGGTGGTGCTGTTCCTGATCCGCAACGCCCTTGGGGTGCAGCAGACGCCGCCTAACCTGGTGCTGTACGGCATCGCGCTGATTCTGTCGGTGTACGTGACCACGCCGTTGATTGGCGACATGTACCGCCAGGTGGAGGGGCGCGACCTCAATATCGAGCATGTCGAGCAACTCAAGGACCTGGGCGATGCGCTGCGCCCGCCACTGCAGGCGCATTTGAAGCGTTTTGCGAATGAGTCCGAGCGCGGTTTTTTTGTGCAGGCCACCGAGACCATCTGGTCGCCGGAAGCCCGCGCCGACTTGCGCGACGATGACCTGGTGGTGCTGATTCCGGCGTTTGTCAGCTCAGAGCTGACCCGCGCCTTCGAGATCGGCTTTCTGCTCTACATCCCGTTCCTGGTGGTGGACTTGCTGGTGTCCAACGTGCTGATGGCGATGGGCATGTCGATGGTCTCGCCGAACCTGATTTCGATCCCGCTGAAGATCTTTTTATTCGTGTCACTGAGTGGCTGGTCGCGCTTGATGCACGGTTTGATTCTGAGTTACGGCTGAGGCACGAACCATGGGCCAGGACGTTTTCCTGTCATTGATGAAACAGGCACTGATGACCGTGCTGATGCTCTCGGCACCGGCGCTGGGCGTGGCGATTATCGTGGGCTTGAGCGTGGGGCTGTTCCAGGCGCTGACGCAGATTCAGGACCAGACCTTGCCACAGGTGGTAAAGCTGGTGGCGGTGCTGTTGACCATCGTGTTTCTCGGCCCGGTACTCGCTGGCCAAGTCGCGGAGCTGGGCAGCCAAGTGCTGGATAACTTCCCGCTGTGGACGCGCTGACCGCCCATGGATGCCAGCCTTACCGCGCAGTTTCTGGAGGTCGCCTACCCGGTGATCAGCGCCGCCTCGCTTGCCGCCTGCCGCGCCATGGGGGTGGTGGTGATCACCCCGGCGTTCAACCGCCTGGGCCTGACCGGCATGATTCGCGGCTGTGTGGCGGTGGCCATTTCGATCCCGATGTTCTTTCCGGTGTTCGACGCGCTGACCCGAATGCCCGAGCACGGCAGCGTGTTCATCGCCGGGTTGCTGATCAAGGAGTTCCTGATCGGCATCCTCATCGGCCTGTTGTTCGGCATTCCGTTCTGGGCCGCGGAAGTGGCGGGGGAGTTGATCGACCTGCAACGCGGCTCGACCATGGCGCAGCTGGTGGACCCGTTGTCATCCGGTGAATCCAGCGTGATGGCGACCTTGCTCACGGTGATGTTGATCACGCTGTTCTTCATGTCCGGCGGCTTTATCCTGATGGTCGACGGCTATTACCACAGCTACCAGCTATGGCCGGTGACTTCATTCACGCCGGTGTTTGCCAGCTCCGCGTTGCTGGCGGTGCTGTCGATTCTCGACCAGATCATGCGCGTCGGCGTGCTGATGGTTTCGCCCTTGCTGATCTCGTTGCTGATCACCGACCTGATGCTTGCCTACCTGTCGCGGATGGCGCCGAACCTGCATATGTTCGACTTGTCACTGCCGGTAAAAAACCTGTTTTTCTCGATCCTGATGGTGATCTACATCGGCTTTCTGATTCCGTTGATGCTCGATCAATTGGCGGAATTTCGCGGCACTGTCGAGTTGCTCAAAACCCTGGCGGGCATGGAGTAGCCGATGGCCGATACCAGCGAAGAAAAATCCCAGCCGGCCACGGACAAGAAGCTCAAAGACGCACGTCAGAAAGGCCAGGTCGCCAAGAGCCAGGACCTGGTGTCGGGCATGGTTATCCTGTTTTGCACGCTGTGCATCTCGATCCTGGCGCCGCGTGCCAAGGCCCAGGTCACGGCGCTGATCGACCTCACCGCGCAAATCTACATCGAGCCCTTCGCCACGGTATGGCCGCGGGTGCTCGACCATGCCGAGCAACTGGTCACCGGTATTACCTTGCCGGTGATGGCGGTGACCACCGGCGTGGTGGTCCTCACCAATATCATCACCATGCGCGGCTTTGTGTTCTCGGTGGACCCGATCAAGCCCGAGTTCAAACGCATCAACCCGGCCGAGGGTTTGAAGAAAATTTTTGCCCTGCGCAACCTGGTGGAGTTCATCAAGGGGCTGATCAAGGTGCATGTGCTGGCGATCGCGTTTTATGTGATCGGTAAGCATGCGTTGCAGGCGCTGATGGAGTCGTCACGCTGTGGCGCGGAGTGCATGGAGTCGACGTTTTTCCTGGTGCTCAAGCCGCTGGTGTTCACGGTGTTGTGCGCGTTCATCCTGGTCGGTGCGGTGGACGTGATCATGCAGCGCTGGCTGTTTGGCCGCGACATGAAAATGACCCGCAGCGAAACCAAGCGCGAACGCAAGGACATCGACGGCGACCCGCTGATCAAGAGCGAGCGGCGGCGCCAGCGCAATGAAATGCAGGCGTTGGCGACCAAGCTGGGGCTGGGCAGGGCGTCGATGATGATCGGCACCACCGATGGCTGGGTGATTGGCGTGCGCTATGTGCGCGGTGAGACGCCAGTGCCGGTGATCGTGTGCCGGGCCTCACCGGAGGAGGCGTTGCTGATGTTGCAGGAGGCTTATGACCTGGGTATTCCGCACGCGCCGGACAAGAACCTGGCGGCTGACATCGCGCGCAAGACTGTGCCCGGTGATCCGGTGCCGGATGCTTCGTTCCAGGCGGTAGCGGATTGGCTGGTCGCGGCGCGGTTGATTTAATCGTCGCGCGGACTACGCTTGTCTGGCGCTTTGGTACGGAGGGAGTATCTGCTCAGCAGGAGCTGAAGGTGTATCTGTCACGGGCGATGGACGCAGGCGTCAACCAATTGGGTGGCGCTGCACTGTTCCAACTTTCCCAGGAGATTCACCATGACAGATCAACACCGTGCATTGATCCAGGAGTGGGCCGACAGCTGGTCTACCGCCGACAAAGAGCGGTTTCTCGCGATTTTTTCCGAGGCGACCGTCTATGAAGACAAGGCCGCAGGGCAAATCATGCGAGGGCGCCCGGCGCTGGGCGACTTTTTCGACCTGATCAGAAAGGCATTGCCCGATTTCGAGGTTATCCGCGACTTGATCAGCCTCGGCGAGCGCGGCGGGACGATCCAGTGGCATATGACGGGCACCCATGAGGGCGAGCTGTTCGGCTATCAGGCGACTCACCGCAAGATCAATGTCGACGGCACCTGCGTGATCAGGATCGAGGCCAACAAGATTGTCGAATGCACCGATTACTACGACATGAAAACGCTGTACCGCCAGTTGGGTTTCGACACCAACTGAATGCACCCCGCGAATGGGGCCCCATCCGATGGGGGCCTCATCCGACATGCCTCAGGGCTTGTCTACATCGTGATACTCACCGCCATACCCGTCGCCCGCGCGCCAGATGATGTCGTGGTTGACGGGGCCTGTCAGATCAAAATCAAAAGCAAAGCACTGGTAGAAAAAAAGCGGATCAAAAGCACAGCAACACATTTCTATCTGAAGCACAGAGATCCAAATGTGGGAGCGGGCTTGCTCGCGAATGCGGTGGTTCAGTCAGCTCATGTGTCACTGGCATACCGCCTTCGCGAGCAAGCCCGCTCCCACAAGTTGACCGAGTTCAGCCTTCACCGCTGCACTGCTTTTGCTCTTCTGTAGGAGCTGGCTTGCCTGCGATGCAGGCACCTCGGTCCATCAGGTACACCGGGTTGATGCCATCGCAGGCAAGCCAGCTCCCACATTTGATTGAGTTCAGCTTCCAGAATCAGGTCGGCTGTCAGGCCGCCGTGCTTTGCTTTTGATTTTGATCTTAGGCGCCCCGTTAAACCACGCTCCAAAGCCTAGGCGAGGTGCCGA
The DNA here is from genome assembly GCF_022662455.1 of Pseudomonas sp. TREG-RG-20F-10-E-6-01. NCBI lineage: Bacteria > Pseudomonadati > Pseudomonadota > Gammaproteobacteria > Pseudomonadales > Pseudomonadaceae > Pseudomonas > Pseudomonas sp. TREG-RG-20F-10-E-6-01. Next base: position 285,576 of record NZ_JAKNQP010000006.1, read on the forward strand.
GTGGTGGGGCAAGAGCCCTTTGCTTACTTTGGGCTTTTCCAAAGTGACCCGCCGTAAGGGCGCAACCCAAGGCGGCCATCACCCAAATACCGGCGATGCCCTCAGCGATGCTGAAACCTGGGCAGAGAAGCAATGCGTGACTTGGGCTCCTGCAACCGCGCCAGGTCCGTGGCAATCTGCGCCCGCCAGAAGTGCGCACCGGCCAGCTGTGCATCCACCCACGCCTGGCGCAGCAGCACCGTGGCCTTGTCCACCGACCCGTAGTTGCCCTGGCGCAGTGTCAGTTGGGCTTTGATCCGCAGCATCTGCGGCACAAACCAGCGCTCATGGCGGCCGATAGCCAATTGCAGCGTCTCCTCCAACACCTCCAGCGCGAGTTTTTCCAGGCCCAGGCGCGCCAACCCCAAAGCGTATTCACACCGAAACAGGCTGTAGAGCTGACCATCGCCCTGGCCCTGCAGGTGCTGCAGGGCTTGGCCTAGTTGCGGCACGCCTTCTTCCGGCGAGCCCTGGCGGATCAGCAGGATGCTCTCGAAACACAGGCGAAATTGCCGCCAGATATGCAAGTCCTGGCGAGTGGTGCTGTCCTGCAGCAGGCCCAGGTAATAACGCATTTTCGGCAGGTTGGACGCCAGCAGCGCCAGGGGGATCGCCCCCAGGCACAGGGTGTACCAGAGGGTCGCCGGGTGATCGAGTGACACCGCTTCATCGACGCAGGTGCTGATCAGCCGCAGGGCCGGGTCGACGTCGCCTTCCATCAGTTGCACCTTCGCCTTGAGGCAACGTGCGGCGATGCGCTGATCAAACAGCGCGTCGATGATGTGCGAGCGCGGGGCCGACGGTGAACCCAGGGCTTCGTCGATATTTTGTCGGGCGCCCGCCAGGTCGCCCATGTGAAACAGCACCACCGCCCGCATGCGTTTGCCCAGCAGTTGCTGGTTCCCGCTGTTGTTCAACGCAATGTAGCGCTCGGCCAACTCCAGCGCTTCGGCGTACTGGTTACACGCGCAACGGTCACCCCAGAGCCCCCACAGCGCGCGAAGTTTGTGCTCGGCATCGCCGAGTTCGCGGCCGTCCTCGCGCACCTGGCGCCACGCTTCCCGCAACGGGCCGCCCGTGCCGTCGGTGAGCATCAGCGCGCTGGCCAGCGCGGTGTTCAGCAGCATGCGTTGGCGCGCCGGCAACGGGGTGCTGGCGTCGCTGGCCAGGCCCTGGTCAACCCAGCTGCGGCACTCACTGACCAGCGACAGGCGCAGCCATAACGGCACGCCGCCCAACGTCAGTTCAACCCCCAATGGCAGGTTGCCGGTCGTTGAGTAGGCCCAGTCGAGTGCCGAGCGCACCGTGTTGATCTCGGGGCCATACAGCGCGACCCAGGTTTGCGGTGACAGGCCATCCAGGGTCTGCCCGGCTTCCTGCAACACCCCAAGGGCATAGCGCGCATGGCGTTCGGCGGTGGCGTTGGTTTCGCCCTGTTCGGCGAGCTTTTCCAGGGCGTAGGCGCGGGTGGTTTCCAGCAGGCGATAACGTTTGAGCAACTGCGATTCGCCGGCGAGCAGCAGTGACTTGTCCATCAGGCTTTCGAGCAAGGGCAGGGCATTGCGCGGGTCGAGGGCGCTGCTGGCAGTCATGGCCTTGACGGCATCAAGGGTGAAGGAGCCGGTGAAGACCGCCAGTTGGCGCAGCATCGCCTGCTCGTCGCCGCTGAGCATCGAATAGGTCCAGTCCAGGGTCGCGCTCAGTGAGCGATGGCGGGCGAGGGCGGTGCGCCGGCCGGTCATTTGCAGGCGAAAGCTGCCGTCCAGCAGGCCGACCAGGTCCTGGATGCCAAAGGTGCGTACCCGCGCGGCCGCTATTTCGATGGCCAGCGCATTGCTGTCGAGCTTGCGGCAGATGGCGCTGACGGCCGCCACGTCGGCGTCGTTGAAAACAAAGTCGGGGTCGAGGGCGCGCACGCGCTCCACAAACAGGCGCACGCCGGACCATTTCAGGGCTTCGACGGCGCTGAGTGTCCTGTGTTCGTCGGGCACTTGCAGCGGCGCCAGGTCGTGCACGCGCTCGCCCTCGGCGCGCAGCGGCTCGCGGCTGGTGGTCAGCACGTAGCATTGAGGGGCACTGCGCAACAGGGTTTCCACGGCATCGGCGGTGGCCGGCAACACGTGTTCGCAGTTGTCCAATACCAGCAACAGGCGGCGGTCGGCCAGGGTGGCGGCGATGCTGCGCAGCGGCTCGTCGCTGACGGTCTGGATGCCCAGGGCGCTGGCGAGCATGCCAGTGACCCATTGCCCGCTGGTGGCCGGCGCCAGGTCGACGAAGCAGGTGTCCAGCTTGAGTTCGTTGGCTAATTGATGGGCCACGGCCATGGCGACGGTGGTCTTGCCGATGCCGCCAGGGCCGGTGATGGTCAAGAACCGCTGGGTCAGCACCTGGTCGGCAAGGCTGTCGACCAACTCATCGCGGCCAATCACCTCGCAGGACGGCGGCGCGACAGAGGGCTCATGGACGCGCGCGTGGGGCACCGGCAGATGGTCTTCGCCGGCCGCCTGCACGGTCACCGGCGCCACGAAGCGGTAGCCGCGGCCCGGCACCGTGACGATATAGCTGAAGTTGCCATCGTCGCCCAAGGCTCGGCGCAGCGCGACGATCTGCGCGCGCAGGTTGCATTCCTCCACCACCACCTTGGGCCAGGCGAACGAGATCAGCTCGGCTTTCTCCAGCAGTTCGCCGGCGCGGGTGGCCAGGGCAATCAGCAAACACAGGGCGCGGCTGCCCAAGGTGACGGGCTCACCGTTTCGCAGCAATACGTGCTGGCGTGCGAGTAACAGGAAGGGGCCAAAACCAAGGGCGCTTTCGGCGCACGCCGGGGCCAGGGGTTCTGCGTCCATGAAGGACACTGCGTGGTTCTTGCTCGAGCTCATCAATTCGTCCTTTTTATAGTCAGGCTTGTTATTGGCGATCAGGCCATTCGCCCTTTTGGGTACAGATGTGCAGCAGCAGTCTTGGAAAGTTGATGTCGATCAAAAAGTCGAAAAGGTCGCCCTCCTTTGGGGCGTTGTCGTTTTTATTGGCGTGCCACGGATTGTGTTTCAGTTGATGAGACTGTCTCAAAGCTGAAACATTTTATTACCAGAAACAGGGATAAAGCAGAATGTATGCCAGTTGGCATGTAACAAAGATGACAACAACCGCATGAAATTTATGGTGATTTTTAGGGTCATCGAGGCCGCTTGGAGGGCTTCGTTCGGAAAGGCGAATATTTCTAATTGTGTCGTTCGGGATGCCGAATAATTTGGCGTCTATCTGGCGGTTAATTATTCACTGTGTATCGCTGTGTATCCGCGCACCACCTTGATACACCGGCATGACGTTCTGTCGTGTTTGCGACACAGAGCGCATACACGCCTGGCGTTAACGCTGTTCACCAGCCGGCGCTGGCGGTCACGCACCGCGACGTTGAAGACGGTGTTCCCGCATAACCCCGACGTGTATGGCGGCGCCAGTTCACCTCGCGCTTGCGGCAGGTGCAGGCGTTGGAGCTTGACGCTTTGCTGCATGTGCAGGGCGACGGCCGTTGTGCCCGGTTGTGTGAATTTTTGATGGCGCGCCTGGGCGAGGAAGCAGGCGTGGTCTAGGCCGGTTGGTTGGGCGGTGAGTTGATAGTGGGGGCTGTGGCGAGTGAATAACCTGTGGCGAGCGGGCTTGCCCCGCGTTGGGCTGCGAAGCGGCCCCAAAGGCTGCCTACCGGGTTTGTCAGATACACCGCGGCGACTGGAGGGGGAGCGTACGCACTCCAACGCGGGGCAAGCCCGCTCGCCACGAGGCGGTGGTAAACATGAAAACTCTGACAGCCAGGCAATTGGCCACTGAAAAAATCCGCATCTGCCCGTACTCTAGGGGCCTTTGTTACCAGTGCCGGATTGTTCATGTCTTCTGTTGCCGATGGGTTGCACTTCAATAAACGCCTGCCGGCCGTGATCGCTCTTTCTTTGGGGATCGGCATGGCGACCCTCGACACGGCCATCGTCAACACCGCGCTGCCCACATTGGTCGAAGGCATCGGCACCGACTCGGCCTCGGTGATCTGGGTGGTCAACGCCTACCAACTGGCGATTATCGCCACGGTGCTGCCATTCGCTTCGTTGAGTGATGTGTGGGGGCACCGTCGGGTGTACCTCGGTGGGTTGCTGCTGTTTATTGTCTCGTCGCTGTTGTGCGGGCTGGCCGGGTCGTTGCTGACCCTGACGGCCGCGCGTGTGGCGCAAGGCCTGGGCGCGGCGGCGGTCATGAGCGTGAATACCGCGTTGCTGCGGCATATCTACCCGGCAAAAATGCTCGGGCGCGGCCTTGGCTATAACTCGCTGGTGGTGGGGCTGGCGTTCACCCTCGGGCCGACTGCCGCGTCGGCGATTCTGTCGGTGGCCAGCTGGCACTGGCTGTACCTGATCAACGTGCCGTTGGGCCTTTTGGCCCTGGGGCTGGGCCTGCGGTCATTGCCGACACTGCCCATGACCGGTCACGCGTTCGACCGCCTCGCCGCGCTGCTGTGTGCCGGGTTGTTCGCCTTGCTGGTGCTTGGCCTGGGCACGGCGGTGCACGGCGTTCAGGGCGCATTGACCCTGGGCCTGATCGCCGTGGCGCTGGTCTGCGGTGCGTTATTGTTACGCCGCCAGGCTGGGCACCCGGCGCCGATGCTGGCCCTGGATCTGTTCAAGCGCCCGGTGTTTGCGCTGTCTTCCCTTACGGCGATCTGTGCGTTCAGCGCTCAAGGCCTGGCCTTTGTGTCATTGCCGTTTCTGCTGCAGGCGGTGCTTGGTCATAGCCAGGTGGAAACCGGTTTTCTGATGACGCCGTGGCCGGCTGTTGTTGCGGTCATGGCCCTGGTCGCAGGGCGCCTGGCAGACCGCGTGTCGCTGGGCGTGTTGTGCGGCATCGGCCTGTTGCTGCTCAGTGCGGGGATGGCGGCGCTGGCCACCCTGGGCAGCGGCGCGTCGGCCTTTGATATCGGCTGGCGCATGGCGCTGTGCGGCGCCGGTTTTGGCTTTTTTCAATCGCCCAACCTCAAGGCGATCATGACCAGCGCACCCTTGGCCCGCAGCGGCGGGGCCAGCGGCATCGTGGCGATCTCGCGGCTGCTGGGACAAACGCTGGGGGCGTCATTGGTGGCGTTGTGTTTTCACCTGTCCCTGGGCAGTGGCCCGCAATACGCGCTGTGGCTGGGTTGCGTGTTTGCGTTGGTGGGCAGTGTGGCCAGCGGTTTGCGTTTGTTGCCCTATGGGAAAAAGGCGTGATTGGGCGTTGTAAAGTCCGCCATGGGAAGGCTAACGTGGCGGCCTGAATATTTCAGGATGTTTCAGATTTATGTCCAGCCTGGCCCAACGCACTGCCGATACCACGTCCCGACGCGCCGCGCTGACCCTCGCGTTATGCCTGCCCAGCGATGTGTTGCTGTACTTGCTGTTGCCGATGGAGTCCCAGGCCTTTGGCATCACGCTGGCGCAGGCCGGGGTGTTGTTGGCAGCCAACCGCCTGGTGCGGATTTTTGGCTATCGGCATGTGCTCAATTTCTATGCGCGCAACGGTGACCGGCTGACGTGCATGATTGCTGCCGGCGCGGCGACGGTGTGCGCCCTGGGCAACTCGCTGCTGTCAGGGTTCGCTGCGCTGCTGGGCCTACGGCTGATCTGGGGCCTGTGTTTTGCCGCGTTGAACCTGTCGACCCAAGTGTTGGCAACGTCCGAGCCCGCTGGCGCAGCCCGCCGCGCGGGGCGTTCACGCGCGATGATCGCCCTCGGGCCGATGCTGGCGCTGCCGCTGGGTGGCTGGTTGACCTTATGGGCCGGTCCACGTCCGATCTTTGTGATGCTTGCCGGCTGCTGCCTGGCGGGCTTGTGGGTGGCGCGTGGCTTGCCCACCGCCGGGCATGATTTGCACAGCACCGGGCGGCGCTTCAAGTGGCCCGACAGTGTGGCGACCTGGTCGTTTATCGAGGGCGTGGCGCTGGACGGGCTGTTTATTTTTGGCCTGTCGATCCAGGCACAAAAGATTCTCGGCGGCGATGCGGTGCTGATCGCCGGCGGCTTGATGGCCCTGCGGTATGCCTCGGAAATGCTCCTGAGCCCCCTGGGCGGCCGGGCGGCGCAGCGCTTTGGCGCCACGTCGATGCTGTTGCTGTTTTCATTCTTGAGTGCTCTGGCCCTGACGGCGTTCGGCAGTTATTGGGTGATCGTCGGCGCGGCGGCGGTATTGGTGCTGCGCGCGCTGCAACTGCCGCTGGTGACCACCCTGGTGGCCGAGCGCAACCCGGGCTCGATGCGCGTCTCGGCACTGGCCTCGAATGCGGTGTGGCGCGATGTCGGCGCGGGCCTCGGGCCGTTGCTGGCGGGTCTGTTGCTGCCGGTGGCGTCAGCGCCGTGGGTGTTCGGCCTGGCGGGCGCGGCCATCGCGGTGAGCGCGGTATTTTGCTGGCGCACCCAGGTTTCCAACTGACACGGTGGGGGGTGTGTGTCCCTTCAAGAAGACTTCGTACAGGTGCTGGATGAACAGCGCATCGGCGTGCTGGCTTAGGCGCTTTTAAGGCTGTCCAGCCATGCGGGGTCCAGGCGGGTTTGCTCGGTGTCGATGCCCAGTGCCTGCATCTTCGCCTGGTGGGCGTCGATCTCGCCGAGCAATTGCGCCTGGGCACTGGAGTTGGCGTCCAGCGCATGCATCTGCGTGAGCCCCAAGTGGTAAAAACGCAGCAGCTTGATCGCCGTCGGGTCGTTGGCTTGCACGCCTTCGGTGACCTTGTGCATCACGTTGGTGACGCTCATCAAACTGCGCTTGAGCTGCCAGCCATACACCGCCGGCGCGAGCCAGGGCTGGGTCCAGAACGGCCCGCGCACCAACGCGACGGTGATCAACACCCCGGCAAACACGCCGCCGACATTGAAGCGAAAGTTGTCACCGCCGGGTTCACCAAACAGCATGACCGCCAGGCTCGACAGCAGCATCGCCAGGGCCACGAACAGCACGGCAATGATCAGGGTGCTGCGGCGGGTCTGCTGGCGGAAGGTGGCGGGGTCGCAGGGTTTGAGCTCGAACATCCGGGTCTGGTCTCAAGAGGGGCGGGGTGGCATCTTCGCATGCTTTGCGCAATCAAGTTGAACGATGGCTTGCCGCGGTTTCTCTACATCTGTGTAGCCCCCGTGAGGTAAACCATCATGCCCGAATACAAACAGCCGCCGCCCGGCACCCCTGACCCTGATCGCACACCTGGTGAAGAGGAGCGCGATAACGATGCGTTACGCCCCAACGACCCGGCGCAGCGTCAGGACGACGATGTGGAACAGGTCGAGCAAGACCTCGAACACCTTCACGACAAAGCCCGCCCGCTTTAAAACCAGGAGATCGCCGTGAGTAATCCCCCGAAAGGCCCGCGTTCAGACGAGCATGGCAGTGGCAAGGACGAGCTGGGTTTTGACCCGGACTCCCCGGATGTAGCCGACCCGCAAGTCGACCCCATCGGCCCTGCGATCGCGCCGCTGGACAAGGAAAAACAGCCGAAAAAAAAGCCGCCCTATGATCCGCTGGGCGACTTGAAAACTAACTAAAGAAACACAAAAAGCCCCGCCATTGCGGGGCTTTTGCTTATTTGGGCGGCACCCAGGTGACGTCGGTAATACCGAACTTTTCCGCCCAGGGCCGGGTGGTTTTTTTCACCTGTTCGTGACCCACACGCCCAATGCGGCTGACATGGGCGATGTCGGCATCCACCGCTGCCCAATGCCACGCCTCGGCGTTGTTCATCACCTCCGCGCGCACCACAAAGGACTTCGGTTGGCCGTGCAGCTGGTAATTAATGGTGTAGATTTTTGCGGTACTCATGTTGCCTCCCTGTCTTGTTATAGATGGATCGGTGAGTGTTCAAAAAGGTTCAGTCAAAATGACAAGTCGCACACTGGCCCTGCATAGTGAGCGCTTCGCCCCGCGCTCAAGGATCGTGCCATGCCCCGCTTGACTCATCGCCAGCTTTATCTGCAACGCCTGGGCTACGACACGCCGCCGCCGCCGACCCTGCAAACCCTGCAGCAATTGCAACTACGCCATGTGTGCACGTTCGCCTTTGAAAGCCTGTCGACGTTGCTGCACTGCCCGGTGCCGATCGACTTGCCGAGCATCGAGCAAAAGGTTCTGCTCGATGGGCGTGGCGGGTATTGCTTCGAGTTGAACCACTTGTTTCTCGCGCTCTTGCAGGATTTGGGTTTCGAGGCGCGCGGTCTCACCGGCTGGGTAGTGATGGGCGGGCCGGTAGATGCGCGCACCGGGCGCACCCATCGCCTGAGCCTGGTCACCCTGGAAGGCGTGCGCTATGTCACCGACGTCGGCTTCGGCGGCATGGTGCCAAGCAGCCCCTTGCAGCTGGACACCGAGGCGATCCAGGCCACCGCCCACGAACCCTATCGGCTGACGTTCAATGGCGCCGATTACACCTTGTGGGCCAAGGTGGGCGAGGAGTGGCGTGGCTTGTATGTGTTTGACCTGCAGGTGCAGGCGGACAGGGACTATGAAATCGGCAACTGGTACGTGTCGACGCACTCGGATTCGGTGTTTGTCGGCCAATTGAAAGCTGCGCTGCTCGCGCCGGGTAAACGCTACACATTGAATAACGCCCACTACGCGGTCCACTGCCTGGATCAGCCCAGTGAAAAGCGTGCAATCGAGAGTGTTGATGAGCTGCTGGCAGTGCTGCATGGCACCTTGGGCATTCGCCTGCCGGCGCATCCACTTCTTCGCGAGAGCCTTAATGGCCTAGTGATGGCGATTTCCAAAGAGGCTTGAGATAGAGCCTGCGCTGAACCGTTTTTTCTCCAAATCGACGCAAATTAATTCGAACCTTTCGCGAAAGCCGAGGTTCGAAGCGATTCCTGAATAATTTGCTCACCAGACAAGGAGATGTAAAACGATGTCCAAGCTATTCGGAAAATTCCTCAAGGGCTCCTCGCTGTTGGCGCTGGTCGCTGCGCCTGCCGTGGTGTTCGCCGCTGCACCGACGGGCCCGATTTCGGTTTTCGGTCTGCAGGGCAGCTACAACGACTTCAAACTCGAAGGCGGCAGCGACAGCGACAAGGACCACATGCCTGAAGCGGGCCTGTTCTACAACTTCGGCAACAAGCTCACCGCTGAATCCGGCTTTATCTACCAGGCCGGGATCGAAGCCAAGTACGGCGAAAAGAGCGACAACAAACTCAAGGAAGGCCAGGCTGACCTGGACCTCGGCTGGCGTGCCGCGCTCGACGCGCGCAACTTTGTCGACGTGATTGTGGGTGGTGGCTACAGCTGGACCCGCTACGAGCCGGACACCAATGACTACGACGTCAAGCTCACCAACAAGTCGCCGTTCGCCAAAGCTGCCCTGGGTTACAACCACCAGTTCGATGACATGACTCTGCGCGTCGAAGCCGGTGCCCGTCGTACCATCGACGGCCGTGCCAAGCTCAAGGTCGATGGCGTGGGCAGCGACACCGTGGACCTCAAGGACCGCACCAACCCTTACGCTGAAGTCAGCCTGCTGATGAACCAGAAAGGCGACCTGCCAGTGATGGCGGGCCTGTACTACACCCGTACCGAATACAAGCTTGACGACGACTCCTATGTCGCCGACAACACCAAGCTCAAGCGTGACGAGTACGGTTTCAAGGTCGGTATCGCGTTCTAAGCGAACCGCTGGATGCGGGGTGGCCAACGCCCCGCATTCGACTGTCCCACCAAGCCCCCTTTGTGTCCGCCAAAACCCTCAACGCCGTGGCGTTGCTGCCTTAGTGTGCAAGCAACTTCCACAGCCTAAGAAGAGAGGGTGGCCATGCGCTGCGTTGCTTTATTGCTGGCCGTCCTCGGCCTGCTCACCGTCTGTAACGACACGCCCAAACATCCCCCCCGAACGCGCCACTGCGGCCCACGCAGAGTGAGTATGTGCTGTTGCAGTTTGGGGATCTGCTGGCGGTGCGCGGCGCAAAGATAGTTGAGACCTGGCCTGTTTATGGCTGACTCGAGGGGCAGGCTTGCGCTGAGTGCCGGTGCGTTGCGGCCCTGAGATAGGCACTCAAGCGCTCCCGACTGACGGCTATTGTCAGAGATTTCCTACAAGAGTACAAATGTACTCCATGACGACCCTGACCCCCCGCCGCACTGCCATCCTGACCTTCATCCGCGACCGTATCGCGCAGCAAGGCCAGCCCCCCAGCCTCGCCGAGATCGCCGAGGCGTTCGGTTTTGCCTCCCGCAGCGTTGCGCGCAAGCACGTGGTGGCCCTCACGGAAGCCGGTTACATCGAGGTCAACCCTAACCAGGCCCGGGGCATCCGCCTGCTCAACCAGCCGGCACGCCCCGAATGGCTGGATGTGCCCGTGCTCGGCCGCGTCGCCGCCGGTTTGCCGATTGGCGCCGACGCCGAAGTGCACAACCGCCTGCAACTGGACCCCGCCACCTTTGCGAAAACCCCGGATTACCTGTTGCGGGTGCAGGGCGACTCGATGATCGAAGACGGCATTCTCGACGGCGACCTGGTCGGCGTACGTCGCAGCGCCGAAGCCTTGAACGGCCAGATTGTGGTGGCGCGTCTGGACGGCGAGGTCACCATCAAACGCTTCGAGCGCCATGGCGAGCATGTGCGCCTGCTGCCGCGTAACCCCGCGTATCAACCCATCGAGGTAGGCCCCGACCAGGACCTGGCCATCGAAGGGGTGTTCTGCGGCCTGGTGAGGCAAGGCTGATGGGCGCCGTCGTTGCTCTGGACTCGCTGTTCAATGGCGGCCGAGTCTGGAAGGGCCGGCCGGTTGCGCCGCCGGCCAGCGTGCACCCCACCGGGCTGGCGGCGCTGGACGCGGTGCTGCCCAGCGGCGGCTGGCCGGAGGCGGCCCTGAGCGAAATCCTGATGGCCAAGGAAGGGGTCGGCGAGTTGCAATTGGTGTTGCCGACCCTGGCGCGCTTATCAACGGCAGGGGAGCGCATCGTGCTGGTCGCGCCGCCTTACACGCCGTACCCGCACGCCTGGCAGAACGCCGGGGTGGATTTGCGCCAGCTTTCGGTAATCCAGGCCGAGGAGCGCGATACCTTGTGGGCCGTCGAACAATGCCTGCGTTCCGGCAGTTGCGGCGCCGTGCTGTGCTGGCCGCGCAAGGCCGATGACCGCGCCTTGCGCCGTTTGCAGGTGGCGGCCGAAACCGGGCAGACCCTGGCGTTTGCCTGGCGCTCTTTACACGAGGCAATCAATGCCTCGCCCGCCGCCTTGCGCCTGGCCGTTGAGGCAAAACCTGCGCAAGTGCGGGTGCTCAAGTGCCGGGGCGGGCTGGCCCATCCGGCGCCGATTGCGCTGGCGGGGCACTGAGGTTGCCATGCGCTGGGTGTGTATTGTCTTCCCGCAATTGGCGCTGGACGGGGTGCAGCGTGTGCATCCCGAGCCCGACCAGCCGCTGGTGCTGCTGGCCGGCACGCCACAGCGCCGCGTGTTGCAAACCGTCAATGCCGCCGCCCGCGCGCTGGGCCTGCGCCCCGGGCAATCGCTGACGGCTGCGCATGCGCTGGTCAAGACCTTCGCCAGCGCCGAATACGACCCCGCCGAGATCGAGCGCTGGCAGCAGTTTCTGGCGGCCTGGGCTTACCGTTTCAGTTCCCAGGTCAGTGTGTATTACCCGCGCGCCTTGCTGTTCGAGATCGAATCGAGCCTGGGCCTGTTCGGGCCGTGGCCGCAGTTCGAGGCGCGGTTGCGCAACGAGCTGACCGCGTTGGGGTTTCGCCACCGTATCGTCGCCGCGCCCAATCCGGCGGCGGCGCGGGTGCTGGCCAATATCTACGATGGCCTGGCCGTGGCCGATGATCACGCGCTGCACCAAGCCCTGGCGCCACTGCCTGTCGACCGTTCAGGCCTCGACCCGCAGGCCGCCACCGCCTTGTCACGCATGGGCCTGCGCACGCTGGCCCAGGTGCAGGCGTTGCCCCGCCACACGCTGGCGCGGCGCTTTGATGCCGGCTTGCTCAAGCACCTGGATGCGCTGAGCGGGCAGCGGCCGCTGCCACTGGCGTTCTATCAGCCACCGGAGCAGTTCGATGCACGCATCGAGCTGAATTTCGATGTGCAGTCCCACCAGGCCTTACTGTTTCCGTTGCGCCGCCTGACCGGTGACCTGTCGGCCTTCCTCTGCGGTCGCGACAGCGGCGTGCAGCGTTTCGACCTGCACCTGGAACATGCCCAGGCGCCTGACAGCGTGATCAAGGTCGGCCTGCTCAGCGCCGAGCGCGAACCGGCGATGCTGTTCGAACTGGCCCGCGGCCGTCTGGAGCAGGTGCAAGTCACCGCGCCGGTACGCGGCTTTCGCCTGGTGGCCCAGGACCTGCCGGTGTTCGTGCCGCAGCGCCAGGACTTGTTCGACGACCGCCCGCAACAGACGTTGCCCTGGGAGCAACTGCGCGAACGCCTGCGCGCACGCCTGGGCGATGAAGCTGTGCAAGGCCTGCGCTTTCATGCCGACCACCGCCCCGAATGCGCCTGGCAAGCCGCCGCCGATAGCCGCGCGTGCCCCACCTTGAACAAGGTGCAGCGCCCAGGCTGGTTGCTGCACGAGCCGACCTTGCTGGCCGAGCAGGGCGTACAGATTCTGATGGGCCCGGAACGCATCGAATCCGGTTGGTGGGATGGCGCCGATATTCGCCGCGACTATTACCTGATCCAGACCCGCGCCGGGCAGCAAGGCTGGGCCTATCGCACCGTCGGGCAAAGCGATGGGCTGTGGCTGCAAGGCTGGTTTGCATGAGTTACGCCGAGCTGCATTGCCTGTCCAATTTCAGTTTCCAGCGCGGCGCGTCGAGTGCGCTGGAGTTGTTCGAGCGCGCCAAGCGCCAAGGCTACAGCGCCTTGGCGATCACCGACGAATGCACCTTGTCGGGCATCGTGCGCGCCTGGCAGGCGGCGAAGGCGGTGGAGATGCCGCTGATTATCGGCAGCGAGGTGCGCATCGAGAACGGCCCCAAACTGGTGTTGCTGGTAGAAGACCTCAGTGGCTACCAGCACTTGTGCCGGCTGATTACCCTGGCCCGACGCCGTGCCGAAAAAGGTCGTTATCGCCTGCTGCAGGAAGACTTCGACCAGCCTCTGCCTGGCCTGCTGGCGCTGTGGGTTGCCGAGGACAGCGACACCCAGGCCTCGATCCAGTGGCTGCGGCGTACCTTCGCCGATCGCCTGTGGCTGGCGGTGCACCTGCATTGCGGCCAGAACGATGCGCGCCACCTGGAGCAGCGCCTGGCCCTGGCCGCCAGCCTGCACATCAAGGCGGTGGCCTGCGGCGATGTGCACATGCATGCGCGCGGACGCCGCGCCCTGCAAGACACCATGACCGCCATCCGCCATCACGTCACGGTGGCCGACGCCGGCACACGCCTGCACCCCAATGGCGAGCGGCATCTGCGCAGCCTCGACGCCCTCGGCGCGCTGTACCCGCAGGCCTTGCTCGATGAAACCCAGGCCATTGCACGGCGCTGCACGTTCGACCTCAGCCAATTGCGTTACCACTACCCGCGCGAGCTGGTGCCCGCCGGCCAGAACGCGAAATCCTGGTTGCGCCAGCTCACCGAAGAAGGCATTGCCCAGCGCTGGCCTGAGGGTGTCGACGCCAAGACCTTGCAGCAGATCAACCATGAGTTGGCGCTGATCAGCGAGCTGGGTTACGAAAGTTATTTCCTCACCGTGCACGACATTGTGCGCTTTGCCCGCAGCCGTTCGATCCTGTGCCAGGGCCGGGGCTCGGCGGCCAACTCGGCGGTGTGTTTTGCCTTGGGCATCACCGAGATCAACCCGAGCCTGATGAGCATGCTGTTCGAGCGCTTCCTGTCCAAGGAGCGCAACGAGCCGCCGGATATCGACGTCGACTTCGAACACGAACGCCGCGAAGAAGTGCTGCAGTACGTGTTCCAGCGCTACGGCCGCACCCGCGCGGCCTTGACGGCGGTGGTCAGCAGCTACCACGCGGCCGGCGCAGTGCGCGATGTGGCCAAGGCCCTCGGCTTACCGCCGGACCAGATCAACGCCCTGGCCGAATGCTGTGGGCGCTGGAGTGACGATGCGCCGCCCCTGGAGCGCCTGCGCGAAGGCGGCTTCGACCCGCAAAGCCCGCTCCTGCGCCGTGTGCTCACGCTGACGCAGCAATTGATCGGCTTCCCCCGGCACTTGTCCCAGCACCCGGGCGGCTTCGTGATTTCCGAATACCCGCTGGACACGCTGGTGCCGGTGGAAAACGCCGCCATGGCCGAGCGCACCATCATCCAGTGGGACAAGGACGACCTCGACGCCGTCGGCCTGCTCAAGGTGGATATTCTGGCCCTGGGCATGCTCAGCGCGATCCGCCGCTGCTTCGATTTACTGCGCCGGCATCGCAACCTGGACCTGGCGCTGGCGACGATTCCCAAGGAAGACGCCGCCACCTACGCGATGATCAGCAAGGCCGACACCATTGGCGTGTTCCAGATCGAGTCGCGCGCGCAGATGTCGATGCTGCCCAGGCTCAAGCCGCAAAAATTCTATGACCTGGTGATCGAGGTCGCCATCGTGCGGCCGGGGCCGATCCAGGGCGGCATGGTGCACCCGTATTTGCGCAGGCGTAATAACGAAGAGCCGACGACGTATCCCTCACCGCAACTCAAGGCGGTGCTGGAACGCACCTTGGGCGTGCCGCTGTTTCAGGAACAGGTCATGCAGATCGCCATGGTCGCCGCCGACTATGGCCCCGGCGAGGCCGACCAGTTGCGCCGTTCCATGGCCGCCTGGAAACGCCACGGCGGGCTGGAACCGCATCAGGAGCGCCTGCGCACCGGCATGCTCAAGAACGGTTACAGCGAGGCATTTGCCGCGCAAATCTTCGAGCAGATCAAAGGCTTTGGCAGCTATGGTTTCCCCGAGTCCCACGCGGCCAGCTTTGCCTTGCTGACCTACGCCAGTTGCTGGCTCAAATGCCATGAGCCGGCGGCCTTTGCCTGTGCACTGATCAACAGCTGGCCCATGGGTTTCTACAGCCCGGACCAGATCCTGCAGGATGCGCGGCGTCATCGCTTGCAGATCCGCCCGGTGGATGTGCTGGCCAGTGACTGGGATTGCAGCCTGGAACCCATCGACGGCCAGCAACCGGCGATCCGCATGGGCTTGCGCATGATCTCGGGGTTTCGCGAGGAGGACGCGCGGCGCATCGAAGCGGCCCGCCAGCGCGGTACGTTCAGCGACATTGCCGACCTGGACGAACGCGCCGGGCTGGATGCTCGCGCCCAGGCGTTGCTGGCGGACTCGGGCGCCTTGCGCGCGTTGGCCGGCAACCGGCACACGGCGCGCTGGGAAGTGGCCGGGGTGCATAAACAGCTGGGGCTGTTCGCTGGCCTGCCCAGCCCCGACGAAGCGGCGGTGGAGCTGCCGGCACCAACGGTTGGCGAAGACCTGCAGGCCGACTACGCCACGGTCGGCACCACCCTTGGCCCGCATCCCTTGGCGTTGCTGCGTGATGAGCTGCGTAAACGCCGCTGTCGCAGTTCCCTCGAGCTGATGGCGGTGGCGCATGGGCGCAACGTCAGCGTCGCGGGGCTGGTCACTGGCCGGCAACGCCCGGGCACCGCCAGCGGGGTTACCTTCGTCACCCTGGAAGATGAGTTCGGCAACCTCAATGTGGTGGTCTGGCGTGACTTGGCCGAGCGTCAGCGTCAGGCGTTGGTCGGTTCGCGCCTGTTGAAAGTCGACGGGCGCTGGGAGGCGGTAGGCGAGGTGCGGCACTTGATTGCCGGGCGCCTGACCGATCTGACGCCGCTGCTGGATGGGATTAACGTGCGCAGCCGGGATTTTCACTGAAGGGAGTTGCCCAGGCCTTCTCGGATAAGCTATATGCAATGAAACGAATTATTGCAGGCAGGCTCCAAGTTTTTATCAGCGTAACTGCATCACTCATCCATCCTTCTCTTCGCCACGAGCCCATAGATGCAATTTTTCTCCAACACCCATGGCTGCGAAGGCTGGGGCGGTGAAATGGCCCAGCGGATCCGCGCCTTCGACTGGTCGACCACTGACCTGGGCCCGATCCACGCCTGGCCGAAGAGCCTGGTCAGCGCCGTGCAGATGCTATTGGCATCCCCCATGCCGATGGTGATGCTGTGGGGACGGCCGGGTTACATGATCTACAACGACAGCTACTCGATATTTGCCGGCGGCCGGCATCCGTTTCTGTTGGGCACGCCCGTGGAGCTGGGCTGGCCGGAAGTGGCCGAGTTCAACCGGCATGTCGTGGACACCTGTCTGGCGGGCGGCACGTTATCGTTCAACAATAAGGCACTGGTGCTGCTGCGCAATGGCAAGCCGGAAGATGTCTGGATGGATCTTTACTACAGCCCCGTCGCCGGCGATGACCAACAACCGGCCGGTGTGCTCGCGATTGTGGTGGAGACCACCGGCCACGTGAACTCCGAGCGCTTGCGCCAGGAATTGACGCATAACCTGGAGCAACGCGTGGCGGCCGAAGTGCAGGCGCGCTCCTCGGCCGAAGCGCAATTGCGTCAGTCGCAAAAACTCGAAGCCATCGGCGGCCTGACCGGTGGCGTGGCCCACGACTTCAATAACCTGCTGCAAGTGATCGCCGGCAACCTGCACCTGCTGGCCCGGCACGAACCCGAGAATGCCCAGGTACAGCGCCGTGTCACGGCCGCCATCGCAGCGGTGGAGCGCGGCGCCAAACTGTCGTCGCAACTGCTGGCTTTTGCTCGACGCCAGCCGTTGTCGCCGGCTGTTTACAACCCCCAGCGCATCTACGCAGGTTTGGGTGAATTACTGCAGCGCGCGTTGGGCGAAACCATCCATATCGATGTGCAGTTGCCCCAGGATTCCTGGTGCATCAACGTCGACCGCAACCAGCTGGAAAACGCCTTGCTCAATTTGGCGATCAATGCCCGCGATGCCATGCAAGGCGAGGGCGTGATCCGCATCACCGGCGATAACATCATCCTCAACCCCGACGACTGTGCGGGCAAGAGCGTCCTGCCTGGCGAATATGTGCGCCTGGCCGTCACGGATATCGGCGTGGGCATGTCGTCGGCGGTCCTGGCGCGGGTGTTCGAACCGTTCTTTACCACCAAGCGTGAAGGTCATGGCACCGGCCTTGGCCTGAGCATGGTGTTTGGTTTTGTGCGGCAAAGCGGCGGCCATGTCGAGGTGTGGAGCGAGGAGGGCAAGGGCACGGTGGTGCAGATGTACTTTCCGCGCAGCCTCGGCGCCGAGGACCCGGACAGCCACCCCGTTGAGGCTGTACCGCACGCGGGGGGCCAGGAAACCATTCTGGTGGTCGAGGACAACGTCGATGTACGGGTGACGGTGGTGGAATTGCTCGAGCAGTCGGGCTACACCGTGCTCACCGCCGAAGACGGCGACCGCGCAATGCAAGCGCTGCAGGGCGGCGTGCAGCCGGACCTGATTTTTACCGACGTGGTCATGCCCGGCCGGGTCAAAAGTACTGACTTGGCCGACTGGGCCCGCGCCCAGGTACCGCCGGTGGCGGTGCTGTTCACCTCCGGGCATACCCGCGACATTCTCTCCAGCAATCATCTGCTGAGCCCCGACATTCATCTGCTGAGCAAGCCCTACAGCCCCGAATCCCTCACACAACGGGTGCGCAGCGTGCTCACTGTCCGATAAGGTCTTTCATGACTTCACAGCGCAACATCCCTCCTGTCACCGGCCAGCACCTTGGCTTTGTGCGAGTGCGCGGCGCTCGCGAACATAACCTGCGTAACGTCGACGTCGACATTCCGCGGGACGCCCTGGTGGTGTTCACCGGCGTCTCGGGCTCCGGCAAATCATCCCTGGCGTTTTCCACGGTGTACGCCGAAGCCCAGCGTCGCTATTTCGAATCGGTAGCGCCTTACGCACGGCGCCTGATCGATCAGGTCGGCGTGCCGGATGTGGATTCCATCGAAGGCCTGCCGCCGGCCGTGGCCCTGCAGCAGCAGCGCGGCACGCCGAGTGCGCGTTCTTCGGTGGGCAGCGTCACGACCTTGTCGAGCCTGATCCGCATGTTGTACTCGCGTGCCGGCAGTTATCCGCCGGGCCAGGCCATGCTGTACGCCGAGGACTTTTCGCCGAACCTGCCCCAGGGCGCGTGCCCGCAGTGCCATGGCCTGGGCCGGGTGTATGAGGTGACCGAGGCGCTGATGGTGCCCGATCCGTCGTTGACTATTCGCCAGCGTGCGGTGGCGTCGTGGCCGTTGGCGTGGCAAGGGCAGAACCTGCGCGACATCCTTGTGACGCTCGGCTATGACGTGGACATTCCCTGGCGCGACCTGCCAAAAAAACAGCGCGACTGGATCCTGTTCACCGAAGAAACCCCGACCGTGCCGGTGTACGCAGGCTTCACGCCCGAACAAACCCGCGCGGCCTTGAAGCGCAAGCTCGAACCCAGTTACCAGGGCACCTTCAGCGGCGCGCGGCGCTATATCCTGCACACCTTCACCCACACCCAAAGTGCGCTGATGAAAAAGCGCG
Organism: Pseudomonas sp. TREG-RG-20F-10-E-6-01; assembly: GCF_022662455.1. Classification (NCBI taxonomy): domain Bacteria; kingdom Pseudomonadati; phylum Pseudomonadota; class Gammaproteobacteria; order Pseudomonadales; family Pseudomonadaceae; genus Pseudomonas; species Pseudomonas sp. TREG-RG-20F-10-E-6-01. The sequence continues at coordinate 304,105 of NZ_JAKNQP010000006.1, forward strand.
TCTCGCAGTTCATGCAGGGCAGCGCCTGCCCGATGTGCGAGGGCAAACGCCTGACCCGCGCGGCGCTGTCGGTGAAATTTGCCGGGGTGGATATCGGTGAGCTGTCGCAACTGTCGCTGTCGCAGTTGGCCGAGTTGCTGCGGCCGGTTGCGGCGGGGCAGGACAAGATGAAGCTGTCGGTGGAAAAACGCCTGGCCGCCCAGCGCATCGCCGAGGATTTGCTTGAACGCGTGAGCACCCTGATCGAGCTGGGCCTGGGCTACCTGTCCCTGGAGCGCAGTACGCCGACGTTGTCATCCGGCGAGCTGCAGCGCCTGCGCCTGGCCACGCAATTGGGCTCGCAGTTGTTCGGCGTGATCTATGTGCTGGATGAACCATCGGCGGGTCTGCACCCGGCGGATGGCGAAGCGTTGTTCACTGCGCTGGAGCGCTTGAAAGCCGCAGGCAATTCGCTGTTTGTGGTTGAGCATGACCTGGAAACCATGCGTCGCGCCGACTGGCTGATCGACGTGGGGCCGGCTGCCGGCGAGCACGGCGGGCAAGTGCTGTACAGCGGCCCGCCAGCGGGCCTGGCGGATATCGAGGCGTCGCAGACGCGCGAATATCTGTTTGCCGAGCGGCGCCCGCCGAGCCAGGCGCGCCGTGAGCCCACCGGTTGGTTGAAGCTCGAAGGCGTGACGCGCAACAACCTCAATGACCTGAGCGTGGACTTCCCACTGGGATGCTTTACGGCCGTAACGGGTATTTCTGGCTCGGGCAAATCCAGCCTGGTCAGCCAGGCGCTGCTGGAACTGGTGGGCGCGGGGTTGGGCCGTGTGGTGGAAGCCGACGAAGAGCCCAGCCTGGAAGACGACACCCCGCAAACCAGCGGCGGACGTATCACTGCGGGTCTGGAGTCGATCCGGCGCCTGGTGCAGGTGGACCAGAAACCCATCGGCCGTACGCCGCGCTCCAACCTTGCGACCTACACCGGGCTGTTCGACAACGTGCGCAAACTGTTCGCCGCCACGCCGGCGGCGAAGAAGCGCCACTATGACGCCGGGCAGTTCTCCTTCAACGTCGCCAAGGGCCGCTGCCCCAATTGCGAGGGTGAGGGGTTTGTGAGTGTCGAGTTGCTGTTCATGCCGAGCGTGTACGCGCCGTGCCCGACTTGTCACGGTGCGCGCTACAACCCTGAGACCCTGGCGATCAAATGGCAGGGGTTGAGCATTGCCCAGGTGCTGGGGCTGACGGTGGAGCAGGCGGTGGCGGTGTTTGCCGAGCAGCCTGGCGTGCTGCGCTCGTTGCAGGTGTTGCGCGATATTGGCCTGGGGTATTTGCGTTTGGGCCAGCCGGCCACCGAGCTGTCCGGCGGTGAGGCGCAGCGCATCAAGCTGGCGACCGAGCTGCAACGCAATGCGCGCGGCGCCACGCTGTATGTCCTGGACGAGCCCACCACCGGGTTACACCCACGCGATGTGGACCGCTTGCTCAGCCAGCTGAATCATCTGGTCGAGGCGGGGCATACGGTGGTGGTTGTGGAGCACGAGATGCGCGTCGTGGCGCAGAGTGACTGGGTGATCGATATCGGGCCGGGGGCCGGCACGCAGGGCGGGAAGGTGGTGGCCAGTGGCACGCCGCAGAAGGTGGCCAAAAGCAAGGTCAGCCGTACTGCGCCGTTTCTGGTGCGAGAACTGACTTAACTGCCAATCAGGTCAAAATGCGCAAGCGGGCCAGCCGCTTGCGCATTTTTTATCAGGCGTTAGCCAGTTGTTCCTTGGCCAGCTTCACCACATTCTCTGTGGTAAACCCAAACTTTTCCTGCAGCTTGGCCAAGGGTGCCGAGGCGCCAAAGGTGCTCATCACCACTTTGGCGCCGGTCTGCCCGACGTAACGGTCCCACCCCAGCGGGCCGGCTTGTTCCACGACGACCCGGGCTTTCACCGCCGGCGGCAACACGCTGTCGCGGTATGCCTGGTCCTGTTCTTCGAACAGTTCCCAGCTGGGCATCGACACCACCTGCGCGGCAATGCCTTCGCTTTTCAACTGCTCATAAGCCGCAACCGCCAGGCTGACTTCACTGCCTGTCGCCAACAGCAGGACTTTAGGGTTATCCGCGCCCGCCAGGACATAAGCGCCCTTGGCCGCACCGGACGCCGCCGCGTATTTCGTACGGTCCAGGGTGGGCAGCGCCTGACGCGACAACACCACACAACTTGGCCGATGGGTCTGCGCCAGCGCGACTTTCCACAGCTCCAGGGTTTCGTTGGCGTCGCCGGGTCGCAGGGTCAGCAACCCCGGCGTTGCGCGCAGTTGCGTCAGGTGCTCGATGGGTTGGTGCGTCGGCCCATCTTCGCCGACGCCGATCGAGTCGTGGGTAAACACAAACACCACCGGCAATTCCATGATCGCCGCCAGGCGGATCGGCGGTTTCATGTAGTCGCTGAACACCAGGAAAGTCGAGGTGTAGGGTCGCAGGTACGACAGCGCCATGCCGTTGGCAATCGCGCCCATGGCGTGCTCGCGAATACCGAAGTGCAGGTTGCGCCCGCTGTAATCATCGGCACTGAACCGCCCGGCGCCATCAAAGGTCAGGTTGGTCTTGGTCGACGGCGACAAGTCTGCGGAGCCGCCAAGCAGCCACGGAACCTGTTGAGCAAAGGCATTCAATACCTCGCCACCGGCTGCACGGCTGGCGACGCCTTTGGCGTCGGTGTCGAAGCTGGGCAGCTCATCCTGCCAATGCTCGGGCATTTCGCCTGCGCGCATGCGGCGCAGTTCATCGGCCAGTTCCGGTTCGTGCTGTTCCAGCTGCGACACGTGGCGGGTCCATTCTTCATACTGCGGCTGGCTGCGTTCAAGCAGCGCATCGCGCAGCACGGTGCGGACCTCGTCGGGCACCAGGAAGCTGGAATCCTCGGGCCAGCCGTAGGCAGCCTTGGTCAGACGGATCTCATCAGCGCCCAGCGGTTCGCCATGGGCGGCGGCGGTGTTGTGTTTGTGTGGCGAGCCGTAGCCGATCACGCTGTCGACCACAATCAGGGTCGGCGCGCCGGTGTTGGCCTTGAAGGTTTCCAGGGCGCTGCTCAAGGCCTGCAAGTCATTGGCATCGGTGACGTGCAGGGTGTGCCAGCCGTAGGCCTGGAAGCGCTTGATCACATCTTCACTGAATGCCAGTTCGGTATGGCCCTCGATGCTGATGGTGTTGTTGTCGTAGATCCAGCACAGGTTGTCCAGCTTCAGGTGCCCGGCAATCGAGGCCGCTTCGCTGCTGATGCCTTCCATCATGTCGCCGTCGCCGCACAGGTTGTAGACGCTGTAATCGAACAGCACGCTGCCGTCGCGGTTGAAACGCTGGCCCAGCCAACGCTCGGCCATGGCCATGCCGACACTGTTGGCGCACCCCTGGCCAAGGGGGCCGGTGGTGGTTTCAACGCCGGTGGTCATGCGGTATTCAGGATGGCCCGGGGTCTTGGAACTCATCTGCCGGAACTGCTTGATATCGTCCAGGCTGATTGCCGGCTGGCCGGAGCGCTTGCCTTGAGCATCAATTTCCACCACGCCGGCCAGGTGCAGCAGCGAATACAGCAGCATCGACGCGTGCCCCACTGACAACACAAAACGGTCGCGGTTAGGCCAGTCGGGATGCTGCGGGTGATAACGCAGGAAGCGGCTCCACAACGTGTAGCCCACTGGCGCCAGGCCCATCGGCGTGCCGGGGTGGCCGGAGTTGGCCTTCTGCACGGCGTCCATGGCCAGGGTGCGAATCGTGTTGATGCATTGGGTGTCGACAGCAGTGGCAGCGTGTTTCATGAAACCGTTCTCCCTCGGGTGGCGATCTACAGTGGAGGGCAGGGCGTGGCAAAGGTTTGATCGCATCGCCCGCATTACGACGAACGGGGATGTAATGACCCCGGACATGACAAGACCCCCCGCAATGGGCTAGCTTCAAACGCGTAGGCCATTGATCAACTTGCGGAGGTACTCCATGCCAGTGAAACACGACCTGTATCAGGATCTGGGTTTGACCAAGGAAGTCGTTCACGAACGCAGGAGGGGCGATGACCGTTTGAACACGCTGCTCGAGCAATACGACGCCGCCGACAAGGAGGTGCTGGCATTCGAGTCTTCAGGCGGGGCTGACGAAGAACTGGAAAAATTGAAGAAGAAGCGCCTGCTGGTCAAAGACAAGATTGTGCAGCAGTTGGCGTAGTTGCAGTCCGCGCTCCTACAGGGCGCGGACATATTTGTTCAGAATTGTCTGAGGGACAGAGCGCTTCTCACTGTCTATCATGCGCACCGCCCACCCGGCTCTGGGGACTGTTGCGGCGCAAGGATTGCGCTGGTGAGCCGGGTGGGCACTCTCATTTCATGCCTGCAGCGCCTGGATGCATTCATCCATCGAGCGCTGTTGCGTCTCGCTGTACAGCTTCAGCTCATCAATCGTTCGGCAGCCCAGTGCTTTCTCGAATTCGGCCTGGTTTGAATTCGCCGCATAGTGACTCTGCGCCGCATCGCCAAGATTGGACTGAAAGATCCCCGCCGCACTCACCGGCAGAAAATCCTCATACACCAGCGGTTCCACGTCCACATGGCCGGCAGCAATGCGCGCCTGGAGTGTGGCCGGTTGATTGGCTTGGCCGCGCGCCGCCAGGCCTTGCTCAGTGACGAAATAGCGAAAGTACGCCAGCCCTTGCTCGCGCATCTGGGTGTGGTTGTCGGGGAAGGCCTCGAAGTGCTGCTCCATCAATTGCACATACCGCGCGGCGTTGGCCTCGTTCGGGAAGGCGCCCAATTCGTCGCGCGCAGCGTTCAGCAACTGGTCGTACAGGGCGCGGCCCTTGGGGGTCAGCGCGACGCCGCGTTGTTCGATTTCGCCGAAGCGCGCGCTGTGGCTGCCCTTCGCGTCGGTAAAGGCGATCGGCTCGTCCAGCGCCTTGAAGCTGGTCTGGCGGAGCAGGATCGGACAGTGGCGACGTGGTGGCCCTTCGATCACAGCCTTGGGGGTGATGCCTTTGCCGGGCATGGCGGCCTGCACCTGGTCGATGTCCAGGGTGCGCGGGGTCAGGTGGTTGATGTGCGGGCCCTTGAACGCAACCACGTCGGCGATCAGGCGGTGCTGGTCGCTCAGTTGCTGGTATTGCGCGCCGGTGACCGTGGCGGTGTGGTGCCAGCGAAAGGTTTCCAGGGCTTGGCGGATAAATGCATCGGCGTCTTGGGCGTTGAGGCCGCCGTCGCGTTCCGCTTGTTCGATTAACGCCATGGCGCCGGGGGTGAAAATGTTGCGTTTGGCCAGGGCGTTTTCGGCAAAGGCGCGCAGCTCAGGGTTTTCAATCAGTTCCAAACGCAGCAGTGAAGTAAAGACACGGAACGGGCTGGCTTGCAGTGAGCGTTCATGCACGGCGCGAAACGCAGTGGAATGCACCGGCACGCCCGCGGGCGTCAGGTCGTAGTAGCCCACCGGCTGCATGCCCATCACGGCAAACAGACGGCGGATGGTTGCCAGTTCCATGGCTGTGCCCAGGCGAATGGCGCCGTGGCGTTCCATGTCCAGACGCTCGATTTCACCCGTGCGCTGCAACTGCCGGGAAAGCCCCGAATCACCGGCCAACACCCGGCTATTGGTCTCGGCCACCAGGGCCATCAGCGCCCCGTACAGCGGAACTTCATCTCGGTACATGTCGGACATGGCTTTGGAAAAGCCTCTGCGGATGTCGTCGGGGCTGACATGTGCGGTGGTGGGCATAGAAAAATTCCTGATGGCTAGGGGCGTGAACTTGGCCTATCGCTGGATTTTGTTGAGCTTGAGCCAGTGTTGCAAACGAAGAATCCTCTGGACTTCATTCTGCAAATGAATGAGATGACGTGAATATGACAAAAAACCCTGGCGGCGAAATTTCATTTTCACAGGCACTTTTCTAACAAATTCTTCACGAGGAGCGCCGCGGTGCTCATGAAACAATCGTCACGTTTGTAGGGATGAAAACGCCGTTTTGCACACAACGCACATAAAAAAATGTTTAGGGGCCGTCACGCATGAAAATTTCTACACTGGCGTTATCCATCACCGCTGCATTGCTCGCGCAACACGCCTGCGCGGATGACTTCGGGCTCGGTTCTCTGGGCACTGGCACAGGTCACAGTGGCTTTCTTGAAGACAGCCACGCCGCCATCAGTTCGCGGACCATGTACTACAGCGCAGACAACCGTTCGGGGACCAACAACGATCTGCGCGAAGCTGCGACACTGCTGCGCTTCGACTACAAGTCCGGCTACACCCAAGGCACCCTTGGTGTCGGTTTCGACGTCATGGCGTTCGGCGCCTTGCGTCTTGATGGTGGCGACGGCCACGCCGCAGGCCCAGGGCTGGCAGGGAACGGCAACAGCTTCTTCCCGACCAAGAACAACGGCACTGAACCGGCCGACAGTTTCGGTCGCGCCGCCGGTAACGTGAAATTCCGTATTTCCCAGACCGAGTTGCACGTCGGCGGTGGTTTGGCCCCGGTGCTGCCTATTCTGGTCTCCAACGACAGCCGTGTTGCGCCACAGACCTTTGACGGCGGCATCCTTACCTCCAGCGACATTCCGAACGTAACCTTCACCGGCGGTGAGCTGAACAAGGCCGAAGGCCGTGCGTCCAGCAACTCCACGGGCCTGAGTGTGGCCGGCGGTACGCGCGACAGCGACAGCTTCAAGTTTGGTGGTGTGGACTACAAACCGTTCGGGTCGTCCGACAACGCCATCGCGAAAAACCTGACGCTGCAGTACTACTACGCCAACCTGCAAGACTTCTACAAACAGAACTATTTCGGCCTGGTCCACGTATTGCCGCTGGGCAATGACCAATCGTTCAAGACTGACCTGCGCTACTTCGACAGCACCAGCGACGGCAAGAATGGCGAAAGCGGTTATGCGTTCAACAACAACGGTGGCTACGCCAAGCACGCCGGTGAAGTGGACAACAAAACCTACAGCGCCGCGTTCACTTACCAACTGGGCGGCAGCAGCCTGATGCTCGGCCACATCGGCGTGAGCGACGACGGCGGCTTCGTCTGGGTCAACCAGGGCAGCCTCGCTGACCCACAGCAACAAGGCGCGGGCGGCAGCGACTTCTACCTGTTCACCGACGCCGTGGTTGGCCAGTTCTCCCGTGCGGGTGAGCAAGTCAACTTCGGTCAGTACTCGTATGACTTCAAGGCATACGTACCCGGCCTGAAAGCTTCCGTGGCTTACCTGGACGGTACGGACATCAAGTCCAAAGTCGCCGGCGGCCCTGACCAGAAAGAAAACGAAACCGACTTCCGCCTGGATTACGTCGTGCAGGCAGGCCCGCTCAAAGGCTTCGGCACCACCTTCCGGACCGGTACTTATCACGGTCACAACACCGGCACAGCGGATCAGGATCAAACCCGCCTGATCTTCAACTACACCTACGCGATCTTCTAAGCACGTTCGCACTTTTACCGCGTTGAAAAAACCGAGGCCGCCTGATCAGCGGCCTCTTTTTTTGCCTGGGTGGAGGAGACTTCATGTGCATCCGGGCGTGGATGGGTTCTACACTGCCCGTCACTGTGTCAGTGATGGAGGACCCAATGACGGCCGCACCCGTAACCAACATCCTTGAAACGATTGAAGGCCAGCGCCTGGCGACGCCAGATGCCGAGCGTTGGCGCGAGTGGGGCCCGTACTTGAGTGAACGCCAATGGGGCACGGTGCGCGAAGACTACAGCGCAGACGGCGATGCCTGGGCCTACTTCCCGCATGACCACGCGCGCAGCCGCGCCTATCGCTGGGGCGAAGATGGCCTGGCCGGTTTCAGCGACAAGGCGCAACGCTGGTGCCTGGGCCTGGCGCTGTGGAACGAGCGCGACGCAATCCTCAAGGAACGGTTGTTCGGCTTGAATAACGCCGAGGGCAACCACGGTGAAGACGTCAAGGAACTGTACTTTTTCGTCGACGGTGTACCCAGCCATGCCTACATGCGCATGCTCTACAAATACCCGCATGCGGCCTTTCCCTACGCCGACCTGACCACCGAGAACGCGCGCCGTGGGCTTGCGGATGCCGAGTACGAAATCCTCGACACGGGCGTGTTCGAAGACAACCGCTACTGCGATGTCAGCGTTGAATACGCCAAGCATCAGCCCGACGATATTTTCATGCGCGTCACCGTGCATAACCGCTCGGACCAGCCGACGCGCCTGCAGGTGCTGCCCCAGGTGTGGGCGCGCAATGACTGGAGCTGGACCCTGGATGCGCCCAAGCCGCAGTTGCGCCTGGACGGCGATCAGGTGCTGGCCCGTCATCACGAGCTTTCCGATCGCCACCTCAGCGCCTGGGGCCAGGACGGCGTGGAGTGGCTGTTCTGCGAAAACGAGAGCAACTATCAGCGCCTGGACGGGCAGCCGGCACCTGGGCCGTTCAAGGATGGCATCAACGATTACGTGGTGGCTGGCGTGCAGTCGGCGATTCGCCGCGATGCGGGCACCAAGGTCGCCGCACGTTTCATCCTCGAACTGGCGGGCCTGGAAAGCAAAATCCTGTACCTGCGGTTTGCGCCCACCGATGCGCCGCAGATCAACGCGCGCAAGCTGTTCGAACAGCGCCGCGAGGAGGCCGATCAGTTCTACGCGGCCTTGCAACACGGCATCTCCGATGCGGACGCGCGCAATGTGCAGCGCCAGGCCCTGGCAGGTTTGCTGTGGTCCAAACAGCTCTACTATTTCGACGTGAACCAATGGCTCGACGGCGACCCTGCCCAACCGGCGCCACCGCCCGAGCGCCTGCACATCCGCAATACCCATTGGCGGCACCTGTCCAACTTCGACATCCTCTCCATGCCCGACACCTGGGAATACCCGTGGTACGCCTCCTGGGACCAGGGCTTCCAGGCGGTGGCGATTGCGCTGATTGACCCCGGGTATGCCAAGCAGCAGTTGCTGCTGTTGGTGAAGGACCGCTTCATGCACCCCAACGGCCAACTGCCGGCGTATGAATGGCGTTTTGACGATGCCAACCCGCCGGTGCATGCCTGGGCCAGTTGGCGGGTGTATCAGCAGGACAAGGCGTTGACGGGTGTCGGCGACATGGATTTTCTTGAGCGGATTTTCCACAAGCTGCTGCTGAATTTTTCCTGGTGGGTCAACCGCAAGGATGCCGAAGGCCGCAACCTGTTCCAGGGCGGGTTCCTGGGCCTGGACAACATTGCCTTGTTCGACCGCTCGGCGACCTTGCCGCCGGGTTACCAGCTGGATCAGGCCGACGGCACGGCGTGGGTCGCGGCCTACGCGCTGGACCTGATGCGGATCGGGCTGGAGCTGGCAAAGCGCAATGTCGTGTACGTCGATATTGCAGTGAAGTTTTTCGAGCACTTCCTGTACATCGCCGGCGCCATCAACCGCGTCGACGACAGCGCCGAAGGGCTGTGGGATGAGCAGGATCTGTTCTTCTACGATGTGCTGCACCGCCCCGACGGCCAGAACGAACCGGTGCGCTTGCGTTCCATCGTCGGCCTGATGCCCTTGTTTGCCGTGCTGGTGCTGGAGCAGCGCGAACATGAAGGCCTGGAAGGCTTGCGTGAGCGGCTGCTGGGGTTCATGCATCACCGGCCGGACTTGGCCAAGTTGGTGTCGCGCTGGAACGAGCCGGGGCAGGGCAATCGCCTGTTGCTGGCGCTGTTGCGTGGCGAACGGACCAAGGATTTGTTGCGCCGCATGCTGGATGACCAGGAGTTTCTGTCAGGCTTTGGTGTGCGGTCCTTGTCCAAGGCGTTTGCCCAGGAGCCACTGGCGCTGAAGATGAACGGCGACACCTTGTGCGCGCGCTACCAGCCGGGCGAATCGGACTCGCGGTTGTACGGCGGCAATTCGAATTGGCGCGGGCCCTTGTGGATGCCGGTGAACTACATGCTGATCGAATCGTTGCGCGAGTTTCATCGGTACTACGCGGACAACTTCTCGGTGGAGTACCCGACGGGGAGTGGTTATCTGGCGTCCCTTGAAGAAGTTGCAGACGGCCTCAGTCAGCGTCTGACGCGATTGTTCCTGAGGGATGAGGACGGGCTGCGTCCATCGATGGCGGGGTATGCGCAGCTGGAAGCGGACCCGGCCAGTCATGATCTGGTGCTGTTTCATGAGTATTTTCACGGGGAAACCGGGCGCGGCCTGGGCGCCTCGCACCAGACGGGCTGGAGTGCGTTGGTGGCGCTGCTGTTGCAGCCTCGTTAGGGCACGCTCCCTTGCTGGGGGCACGGGGCTTCTCGGATCACGATTGGAAGGGCACGCCGCCTCGGCTGGGCGGTTGATCTTGAGCTTAGGTGGCCCCTGCTCAACAAGCGGATTTACCCAACGACCCCGACGCCTCACAAGGCAAACGGAATCGTCAGCTTGGCCTACAGCATGTCGCAACTGCGTGGGTGGATTGATCCGTTGGCCCTCGCGAGCCACTCGCTGTTCTGGACTGAGGGTTCACCGCACGTGGCGCCATCGGTGTGGGTGGGTTGAGGGGTTGCCGGGCAGCGAGACCGTTGCCGAGATGCTTGGCGGCCGCTAGATACTAGCCAACCGCCCCGAACCTGTCGGAGCTTGATTTGTCAGCGTATAGTTTGTTGGCCCGCGCGCACTCGGTCGAGTGACCTGGCTGTGGGAACTTTCCTAAAATGCAACCACCATACGGCGGCCCTTAACGGGGAGATGCCGGACGCGGCGGCAAACGGAAGCGGAATTTTCCGTGATTGGAAGAGGATAAAAGCACTGCAAGCGAGCAGGGCAAAAGCACCTCTACCTGATGTACTGAAATCCAAATGTGGGAGCGGGCTTGCTTGCGAAAGCGGTGGGTCAGCCAGCTCATGTGTCACTGACACAACGCCTTCGCGAGCAAGCCCGCTCCCACAATTCAACCGAGTGCATCTGCCAGCACCGTACTGCTTTGCTTTTCTGTGGGAGCTGGCTTGCCTGCGATGCAGACAACTCGGTGTATCAGGCATTACCAGTAGATGCCATCGCAGGCAAGCCAGCTCCCACATTTGATTGAGTTCGGCCTCCAGGATCAGGTCGGCTGCCAGGCCGTCTCGGCCTTGCTTTTGATCTAACCACTCCAACCGAGTGCATCTGCCAGCACCGCACTGCTTTGCTTTTCTGTGGGAGCTGGCTTGCCTGCGATGCAGACAACTCGGTGTATCAGGCATAACCAGTAGATGCCATCGCAGGCAAGCCAGCTCCCACATTGGAATTGGGTTCAGCTTCAAGGATCAGGTCGGCTGTCAGGCCGCCTTGCTCTGTTTTTGATCTTGATCTGCTTTTGACTTTGATCTTAGGCGCCCCGTTAAACCGCGCTGGCCGAACGCAGGTAGTACGGAGCGGGTAAACCGGCAGGACGCCGGTTTAGCCGCGACCGGCCCTAACCCAAATAACGGATAGGTACCAAGAGACACCTTGCCCAATACATTCCCCCAGAACGCAAAAACGGCGCCCGAAGGCGCCGTTCCGTTTACTGCATAGTCCTAAGCGATCAAACGCCCAGTACCGCGTGCTGCACCAGGGTGAGCAATGGTTGTGGGTACACACCCAGGAAGAACGCGAGCAGGGCGATAGCCAGCAGCATCACGCCACCGGCTTTCTGTTCCCAGTGCAGCTCGGCGTCCACACGCCGCAGGTTTGGCTCGATCAGGTACAGGGTGACCATCACGCGCAGGTAGTAGAACACGCCGATGGCGCTGCCCAGTACCAGGGACGCCACCAACCACCATTCGTGGGCTTGGACACCGGTCGCGACGATATAGAACTTACCGATAAAGCCTGCGGTCAGCGGGATACCGGCCAGGGACAGCATCATCACGGTGAGCACGGCAGTCAGGTACGGACGGCGCCAGAACAGGCCGCGGTATTCGTACAGGGCATCGGCATCACGGCCTTTGTACGGCGAGGACATCAGTGTGATCACACCGAACGCGCCGAGGCTGGTGATGACGTAGGTGACCAGGTACACGCCGATGGCTTCCACGGCCAGGCCTTTGCTCGCCACCAGGGCGATCAGCAGGTAGCCGAAGTGGGCGATGGACGAATAACCGAGCAGACGCTTGAGGTTGTTCTGGGTCAGGGCCAGCAGGTTACCAAACAGGATCGACGCAATGGCGATCACGGTCAGCACGTTGCTCAGCACGCCGGTGTTGGCAGCAGGCGAGATCTGGAACAGACGCACCATCACCGCAAACACCGCAACCTTGGAGGCCGTGGCCAGGAACGCCGCCACCGGCGCCGGGGCGCCTTCGTACACGTCCGGGGTCCACAGGTGGAACGGCACCAGCGACAGCTTGAACGCCAGGCCGATCAGCATCATGGCCAGGCCCAATTGGGCAATTGGCGCAGGCATGCTGGTGGCCGCCAGGGCGTGACCGATACCGGTGAAGCTCAGGCTGCCGGCTTCTGCGTAGAGCAGGGCCATACCGAACAACAGGAACGCCGAGCCGGCGGCCGACAGCACCATGTACTTGATGCCGGCTTCCAGGGAGCGCTTGTTGAAGAAGGCGTAGGCCACCAGGCCGTAAGTCGGGATCGACAGCAATTCCAGGCCGATGAACAAGCCGGCCAGGTGCTGAGCGCTGACCAGCACGATGCCGCCGGCCGCAGCCAGCAGGATCAGCAGGTACAGCTCTTCCTTGTTGCCCGGGTAGCCCGTGCCGCCTTCGCCGAGGTAGGCGTGGGCGAGGGTCACGCACGCCAGTGTGGCGACGAGGATCAACGCGATATACAGCAGCGCGAAGTCATCGATCATCATCAGCGGGGTGACCGCCAGTGGCGCAACCTTGAGTGCCGGGATAATCGACAGCAGGGCCAGGTTCAAACCGGCACAGGACAGCAGGAACGTTTGCGAGTGATTGCGGCGCCAGGCGATCGCCAGCATCACCACCACAATGGTGAGGCTGGTGATCAGCAGCGGCGCAAGCGCGATAAAGTGTTGGATCGTGAATTCCATAGCGCTCTTACCGTGCCGAAGCGAGTTGAGTGAAGGCGGTGCCGAACCACTGCTGCACGCCATGCATCGTCGCGGCAGAAGTGTCCAGGAACGGTTGCGGGTACACGCCGATGTAGATCAGCAGCACCGCAAGGCCGAGCACCATGATCAGTTCGCGAGCATCCATCCCGTGCAGGACGGTGTCGGACTTGGCCGGACCGAAGTACGCACGGTGGATCATGATCAGCGAGTAGACCGAACCGAATACCAGGCCGGAGGTAGCGATGGCGCTGATCCACGGCGTGTGCACGAACGAACCCATCAGGATCAGGAACTCGCCGATGAAGTTACCGGTGCCCGGCAGGCCCAGGGACGCGGCGGCAAAGAACAGGCTGATCGCCGGCAAGTACGCGATGCGCGACCACACGCCACCCATTTCACGCATGTCACGGGTGTGCAGGCGCTCGTACAGCTGACCACTCAGGATAAAGAGGGCAGCAGCCGAAACACCGTGGGCCAACATCTGGATCACTGCGCCTTGCAGCGCCAGTTGGCTGCCGGAGTAGATGCCGATCAGTACGAAGCCCATGTGGGAAACGGACGAGAAGGCAATCAGACGCTTGATGTCGGTTTGTGCGAAGGCCAGGAACGCACCGTAGAAGATCCCGATCAGACCCAGGGTCATGGCGATCGGCGCAAACTCGGCCGAGGCATTCGGGAACAGCGGCAGGGCGAAACGCAGCAGGCCGTACGCAGCGGTTTTCAGCAGGATACCGGCCAGGTCCACAGAACCTGCGGTCGGCGCCTGGGCGTGCGCGTCAGGCAGCCAGGAGTGGAACGGCACCACCGGCAGCTTCACCGCGAACGCGATGAAAAAGCCCAGCATCAGGATGTACTCGGTGGTCAGCGACATCTTGGTTTTCAACAGGTCGGCGTAGTTGAACGTGATCACGCCGGTGTTGTTGAAGTTGACCAGCACCAGACCCAGGATCGCCACCAACATGATCAGGCCGGAAGCCTGAGTGAAGATGAAGAACTTGGTCGCCGCGTAGATCCGGGTTTTCTTGCCGTCCGAAGAACTGTGACCCCAGAGCGCGATGAGGAAGTACATCGGCACCAGCATCATTTCCCAGAAGAAGAAGAACATGAACAGGTCCAGCGCCAGGAACACGCCGACAACGCCGCCCAGAATCCACATCAGGTTCAGGTGGAAGAAACCCACGTGACGCTGAATCTCTTTCCAGGAGCAGAGTACCGAGAGGATACCCAGCAGGCCGGTCAGCAGGATCATCAACAGCGACAGGCCGTCGAGGGCCAGGTGCACGTTGATGCCGAAGCGCTGGATCCACACGTGCTTGAATTCAAGCGCGAAGGTGGGATCGACACCCGGTGCCGGAGCAAATGAATAGTCGCCATGCGCCCACAGCCAGAGGCCGAGTGCGAGTTCCAGGGACATGGTCAGCAACGCAATCCAGCGGGGGAGGGTGGCGCCGAAGCGTTCACCCATCCAGCAGAGCAGGCCGCCGATAAAGGGGATCAGGATTAGCCAGGGCAGAATCATGACGGGCTCGTTTCCTTTCGCAAGTTCGCAAAGTACGCAATGTTCATAGTCAGACCGCTACCACAACGATGGCGCCGATCACCAGCACGGCACCGACGGCCATGGAAGCTGCATACCAACGCAGTTGGCCAGTCTCGCTGCGGCTCAGGGCGGTGTGACCGGCCTTTGCGGCACGCGGGATCAAACCGATGGTCTGGTCGAGCGGGTCTTTGCGCAGAATGTGGCTGATAGCAAGGTATGGCTTGACGAACAGCTTGTCGTAGATCCAATCGAAGCCCCAGGCGGCGAACCACCAGGCCGACAGGAAACGGCCAATGCCGCTGTTGGCAACCGCCGTCACGAAGCGACGCTTGCCCAGGAACAGCAGCGCCGCCAGCAGGATACCGGCGATGGCGATGGCGCCCGAGGCGATTTCCAGGCTGTGCTTGGCAGCGCCGCCGGCATGGCCAGCGCTTTGCGGCAGTACGCCGGCCAGTGGCGGGGTGATCATGGCGCCGATGAAGGTCGACAGGATGATCAGCACCGACAGTGGCAACCAGTGGGAGATGCCGTGGCCTGCGTGTGCTTCGGTCTTGGCTTCACCATGGAAGGTGATGAAGATCAGGCGGAAGGTGTACAGCGAGGTCATGAAGGCACCGACCAGGCCTGCGTACAGCAGGTTCTGGTTACCGCTGGCAAAAGCTTCCCAGAGGATTTCGTCTTTGGAGTAGAAACCTGCGGTCACCAACGGCAGCGCAGCCAGAGCGGCACCACCGACGATGAAGCTGGCGTAGGCCAACGGCAGTTTCTTCCACAGGCCACCCATCTTGAAGATGTTCTGCTCGTGGTGGCAGGCAACGATCACCGCACCGGAGGCAAGGAACAGCAGCGCCTTGAAGAAGGCGTGGGTCATCAGGTGGAAGATCGCCGCGTCCCAGGCACCGACGCCCAGGGCCAGGAACATGTAGCCGATCTGGCTCATGGTCGAGTAGGCGAGGATACGCTTGATGTCGGTCTGCACCAGCGCGGCGAAGCCGGCCAGTACCAGCGTCACGCCGCCCACCAGGCCCACCAGGTGCAGGATTTCCGGCGCCAGGGTGAACAGGCCGTGGGTACGGGCAATCAGGTAGACGCCGGCGGTTACCATGGTTGCCGCGTGAATCAGTGCGGACACCGGAGTCGGACCGGCCATCGCATCCGCCAGCCAGGTTTGCAGTGGCAGCTGCGCAGATTTACCGACCGCGCCACCCAGCAGCATCAGGGTCGCCAGGGTGATCCAGAAATCACCGACCTGGAATTTCTGCGGCGCCAGCACCAGCAGTTCCTGGATGTTCAGCGTGCCCACTTGTTGGAACAGGATGAACAGGCCGATGGCCATGAACACGTCGCCGATGCGGGTAACGATGAACGCCTTGAGTGCCGCGTTACCGTTGTTGCGGTTGCTGTAGTAGAAACCGATCAACAGGTACGAGCACAGGCCCACGCCTTCCCAACCGAAGTACAGGAACAACAGGTTATCGCCCAGCACCAGGAACAGCATGCTGGCGATAAACAGGTTGGTGTACGAGAAGAAGCGCGAGTAGCCCGCTTCGCCGCGCATGTACCAGGATGCGAACAGGTGGATCAGGAAGCCCACACCCACCACCACGCCGAGCATGGTGATCGACAGGCCGTCGATGTAGATCGCGAAGTTGGGCTTAAAGCCCTCAACCGACATCCACTGCCACAGTACCAGGGTGTAGTGGCCGCCTTCGGGCGGTGCCACGTTGAATTGCCAGATGACGTAGGCGGCGACAATTGCCGACAGGCCAATGGAACCCACACCGATCAGGGCAGACAGGTTTTCCGACCAGCGTCCACGGGAGAACGACAGCAGCAGGAAACCGATCAGGGGAAATACGAAAGTCAGAAAGATCATGTTCATCCGCGCATCTCACTGGCAGCGTCGATATCAAGCGTGTGGAAGCGACGATACAGTTGCAGCAGGATCGCCAGGCCAATACTGGCCTCGGCGGCTGCCAGGCTGATCACCAGGATGAACATGACTTGTCCATCCGGCTGGCCCCAACGGCTACCCGCCACGATGAAGGCCAATGCCGCAGCGTTCATCATGATTTCCAGGCTCATCAACACGAACAAAATGTTACGGCGAACCATCAGGCCGACCAGGCCAAGGCAGAACAGGATGCCGGCGACCGCCAGACCATGCTCCAAAGGGATAGCAGGCATCGTCATTGCTCCTTGGCTTCGTTGCGGCCCAAGTGGAAGGCGGTGATGGCTGCAGCGAGCAGCAGCATCGAAGCCAGTTCGACCACCAGCAGGTACGGGCCGAACAGGCTGACGCCCACGGCTTTGGCGTCTACGGTGGTGTGGCCGATGGCCTGGCCGCTCTGGTGAGCGAACAAGACATACAGCAGTTCACCCAGCAGCAGCGCTGCGAGGATGACCGGGCCAAGCCAGATGCCGGGCTTGAGCCAGACGCGTTCCTGGGCGACCGAAGCCGGCCCCAGGTTGAGCATCATCACCACAAACACGAACAGCACCATGATGGCGCCGGCGTAGGCGATCACTTCCAGGACACCGGCGAACGGCGCGCCGAGGCTGAAGAAGGTCATGGCCACGGCGATCAGCGAAATGATCAGGTAGAGCAGGGCGTGCACGGGGTTGGTGTTGGTGATCACGCGAAGCGTGGACACCACTGCAATACCCGACGCGAAATAGAAAGCGAATTCCATCTTTCTTCCTTAAGGCAGCAAGCTCTTCACGTTGATCGGCTCGGCTTCGTTTTGTGCGGCGCCCTTCGGCTTACCGGCAACGGCCATACCTGCAACACGATAGAAGTTGTAATCAGGGTTTTTACCGGGACCAGAGATCAGCAGATCTTCTTTCTCGTACACCAGGTCCTGACGTTTGAACTCGGCCATCTCGAAATCCGGTGTCAGCTGGATCGCGGTGGTCGGGCAAGCTTCCTCGCAGAGGCCGCAGAAAATGCAGCGCGAGAAGTTGATGCGGAAGAAGTCCGGGTACCAGCGACCGTCTTCGGTTTCAGCTTTCTGCAGGGAGATGCAACCCACCGGGCACGCCACGGCGCACAGGTTGCAGGCTACGCAACGCTCTTCGCCATCGGGGTCGCGGGTCAGCACGATACGGCCGCGATAGCGCGGCGGCAGGTACACCGCTTCTTCCGGGTATTGCAGGGTGTCGCGTTTGCGAAAGCCATGGCCGAAAACCATCACCAGGCTTCGCAACTGGGTACCGGTACCCTTAACGATGTCGCCAATATATTTGAACATGGGTCAAATCCTCACTGAACCGCGCCGGCTGGCGTGTTCAACAACACAACAGCAGCCGTCACCAGCAAATTGATCAGGGTCAGCGGCAGGCAGAATCTCCAGCTGAAATCCATCACCTGGTCATAGCGTGGGCGCGGAATAGAAGCGCGCAGCAGGATGAACAGCATGATGAAGAACGCCGTCTTCAAGAAGAACCAGAAGAACGCCAGTTGCGGCAGGATGTTGAACGGGCCGTGCCAGCCGCCGAAGAACAGCGTGACCAGCAATGCCGAGATCAAGATAATGCCGATGTATTCACCGACGAAGAACATGCCCCATTTCATGCCGGCGTATTCAATGTGGTAACCGTCGGCCAGTTCCTGTTCCGCTTCCGGCTGGTCGAACGGGTGACGGTGAGTCACGGCGACGCCAGCGATGAAGAAGGTACAGAAGCCAAAGAACTGCGGAATGATGAACCACAGGTTCTGCGCCTGGTACTCGACGATGTCGCGCATGTTGAACGAGCCGACCTGCACCACGATGCCCATCAGCGCCAGGCCCATGAACACTTCGTAAGACACGGTCTGGGCCGAAGCCCGCAAGCTGCCCAGCAGGGCGAACTTGTTGTTACTCGACCAACCGGCGAACAGCACCGCGTAGACCGACAGACCGGCCATGGCGAAGAAGAACAGCAAGCCGATGTTCAGGTCCGCGACGCCCCAGGTCGGGGTGATCGGGATAACGGCGAAGGCAATCAGCAAGGCGCTCATGGCCACGACCGGTGCCAGGGTGAAGATCACCTTGTCGGCAAACGGCGGGGTCCAGTCTTCCTTGAAGAACATTTTGAGCATGTCGGCAGCGATCTGGAACATGCCGAATGGGCCAACGCGGTTAGGACCGTAACGGTCCTGCCACCAGCCCAGCAGGCGACGTTCGACGAAGCTGAGCAGGGCGCCCGCAACGACCACGGCCAACAGGATCACGATGGCCTTGACGACCGAGATGATCACGTCGATCACTTCAGGGGTGAACCAGGTCATTGCGCTGCCTCCTGCAGACCGTCAACGGTTTGGCCAAAGATCGCAGGCGGAATGCCTGCAAGGCCTTTAGGCAGTGCAACCAGGCCCGCGCCCAACTCGTCATTGATGCGCAGCGGCAGACGCAGAGTCTTGCCACCGACGTTCAGGCTGAGCAGGGCACCGTCGTTGACGCCCAGGCGGTCGGCTTCGGACTTGGCCACGGACACATAAGCGGCCGGGATGCGCTCTTGAACCGGTGCGGCTTTCGAAGAGGTCTCTTCGCTGCCGAACAGGTGGAAGAACGGCACAACCTGCCAGGTGCCCTGGGCCGGGTTGAACGGACGCGGTACGGCGGTGAACCAGTTCAGCGAGTCACCGGTGCTTTCGATCAGGCGCGTGCCCGGGTCGCCAGCGCGGATGTGACCACCCACTTCGTCCTGGAACTTGTTCCAGGCCTGTGGCGAGTTCCAGCCCGGCGACCAGGCAAACGGCACCTGCTGACGTGGCTCGACCGAACCCGAGTAACCTTCCATGGAGAAGGCGAACGCGGTGTCAGGGTCTTGCGGTGTACGCGGTTCGTGCACGCTGATGTCGGCGCGCATGGCGGTACGACCGGAGTAACGCAGCGGTTCACGGGCCAGTTTCAAGCCCTTGATGCGGAACGAGGCAGACGGTGCAGCATCAACGATACGTGCCAGCTGCGGGGCGCTTGCGGCGGCCGCTGCGGTGACGTGGTCAAGCTGGGTCCAGTCGATCGGCTGGTTCAGCAGGGTAGCGCGCAGGGCATGCAGCCAGCGCCAGCCTTCGTGAACCAGGATGCTGGCGTCCATGTACTTCGGATCGAACACCTGGAAGAAGCGCTGGGCGCGGCCTTCCTGGCTGACCAGCGTACCGTCGCCTTCGGCGAAGGTGGCGGCGGGCAGCACCAGGTCGGCACGTTCGCTGGTGGCGGTCTTCTGGTGGTCGGCAACGATCAGCACTTTGGCCGCATCCAGCGCGGCGTCGACCTTGGCCGAATCCGTGCGGGTGTACAGGTCGTTTTCCAGTACCACGATGGCGTCGGCTTGACCGTCAGTCACGGCTTGCAGCGCGGCGTCCAGGGATTCGCCGCCGAGCATGGCCAGGCCGAGGCTGTTGGCTTCCGGCACGACCAGGCTGATGGAACCGTTCTTGTCACGCAGCTTCAAGGCTTTGGCGATGTTGGCAGCCGCTTCGATCAGTGCTTTGGAACCCAGCGAGGTACCGGCAATGATCAATGGACGCTTGGCGGCCAGCAGGGCGTCGGCGATGCGCTGGGCCAGTTCACCGGCTTCAGTGTCCAGGCCTTCGACGGCAGGCGCGCTGGCGTCCAGGGCGTGAGCCACGGCGAAACCGATGCGGGCCAGGTCGTCAGGTGCGGCGTGGACGCATTCTTCAGCGATGTCGTCGAGCTTGGTTTCAGCCAGGCTTGCAATAAACAGCGGGTTCAGCGCGTGCTGGCCGATGTTTTTCACCGCAGCGTCGAGCCAAGGCTGAACGCGCATGGCATCGGCCATGTCTTCAGCTTTGCCTTTGACCGACTGACGCAGCGACAGCGCGATACGCGCGGCGGTCTGGGTCAGGTCTTCACCGAGCACGAAGATCGCGTCGTGGTCTTCGATGTCACGCATGTTCGGCACCGGCAACGGGCTGTCGTTCAGCACTTGCAGGACCAGGCGAATGCGCTCCAGCTCAGCGGCTTCGATACCGCAGTAGAAGTGCTCGGCGCCGACCAGCTCGCGCAACGCGTAGTTGCTTTCGAGGCTGGCGCGTGGCGAACCGATACCGACGATGTTGCGGCCGCGCAGCAGCTCGGCGGCTTTATCCAGCGCGTCGTCCAGGCTCAGCTTGGCGCCATCGGCGAGCAGTGGCTGGCGTGGGCGGTCTTCGCGGTTGACGTAGCCATAGCCGAAACGGCCACGGTCACACAGGAAGTACTGGTTGACCGAACCGTTGAAGCGGTTTTCGATGCGACGCAGTTCGCCGTAACGCTCGCCCGGGGAAATGTTGCAACCGCTGGAGCAGCCATGGCAGATGCTCGGCGAGAATTGCATGTCCCACTTACGGTTGTAGCGCTCGGAGTGAGTCTTGTCGGTGAACACACCGGTCGGGCAGACCTCGGTGAGGTTGCCGGAGAACTCGCTTTCGAGCACGCCGTCTTCAACGCGACCGAAGTACACGTTGTCGTGAGCGCCGAATACGCCCAGGTCGGTGCCGCCGGCGTAGTCTTTATAGAAGCGTACGCACCGGTAGCAGGCGATGCAGCGGTTCATTTCGTGAGAAATGAACGGGCCGAGGTCCTGGTTCTGGTGCGTACGCTTGGTGAAGCGATAACGGCGCTCGTTGTGGCCGGTCATCACCGTCATGTCTTGCAGGTGGCAGTGTCCGCCTTCCTCACAGACCGGGCAGTCGTGGGGGTGGTTGGTCATCAGCCATTCGACAACGCTGGCGCGGAACGCCTTGGATTCTTCATCTTCGATGGAGATCCAGGTGTTGTCGGTGGCTGGCGTCATGCAGGACATGACGATACGACCACGGGTGTCGTTCTCGTCGGTGTACTGCTTGACCGCACACTGGCGACAGGCACCAACGCTACCAAGGGCTGGGTGCCAGCAGAAATAAGGGATGTCGAGGCCTAGTGAGAGACATGCCTGTAACAGGTTGTCTGCCCCATCGACTTCGAGCGCTTTGCCGTCTACGTGGATAGTGGCCATGGTTCAAAGTTCTTCGTTGGCCCGTTGTCAGCGGGCGTGGCTAATGGAATCTTGTTATTCATGTGCATCTACACAGCCATAAAGGCGTCAGCACATGAGAAGGCGAAGCGCACGGGCCCTTCGCCTTTTTAAGCGTTACGCACCGACCATGGTCGGTGTGACCACCTGATTCAGATCGCCGGCGCGCGCAGGTGCGATGCCAGCCTCGAATTCAGAGCGGAAGTATTTGATTGCGCTGCCCAGTGGTTCCACGGCGCCCGGTGCGTGAGCACAGAAGGTTTTGCCTGGGCCGAGGAAACCGACCAGACCCAGCAGGGTCTCGATGTCGCCTGGCTGGCCTTCGCCTTTCTCGATCGCCATCAAGAGCTTCACGCTCCAGGGCAAACCGTCACGGCATGGGGTGCAGAAACCGCAGGATTCGCGGGAGAAGAACTGCTCCATGTTGCGCAGCAGCGAGACCATGTTCACGGTGTTGTCCACCGCCATCGCCAGGCCGGTCCCCATACGGGTGCCGACCTTGCCGATGCCGCCGGCATACATTTGTGCGTCCAGGTGCTCAGGCAGCAGGAAACCGGTGCCGGCGCCGCCTGGCTGCCAGGCTTTCAAGGTGTAGCCGTCGCGCATGCCGCCGGCGTAGTCCTCGAACAGCTCGCGTGCGGTCACGCCGAACGGCAGCTCCCACAGGCCAGGGTTCTTGACCTTGCCGGAGAAGCCCATGAGCTTGGTGCCCATGTCTTCACTGCCTTCGCGGGCCAACGATTTGTACCAGTCCACGCCGTCGGCGATGATCGCCGGCACGTTGCACAGGGTTTCCACGTTGTTTACGCAGGTCGGCTTGCCCCACACGCCTACGGCGGCAGGGAAGGGCGGCTTGGAGCGCGGGTTGGCGCGGCGGCCTTCGAGGGAGTTGATCAGTGCGGTTTCTTCACCGCAGATGTAACGCCCGGCGCCGGTGTGCACGAACAGTTCGAAGTCAAAACCGGAACCCAGGATGTTCTTGCCCAACAGGCCTGCAGCCTTGGCTTCTTCCACGGCACGGGTGAGGTGCTTGGCGGCGGTGGTGTATTCGCCACGCAGGAAGATGTAGCCCCGGTAGGTTTTCAGCGCACGGGCGCTGATCAGCATGCCTTCGATCAGCAGATGGGGCAGTTGCTCCATCAGCATGCGGTCTTTCCAGGTGTTGGGCTCCATTTCATCCGCGTTGCACAGCAGGTAGCGGATGTTGATGGATTCGTCTTTGGGCATCAGGCCCCACTTAACGCCCGTGGGGAAGCCTGCACCGCCGCGGCCTTTGAGGCCGGCGTCTTTCACGGTCTGGACGATGTCGTCCTGAGCCATGTCGGCGAAGGCTTTGCGCGCGGCGGCGTAACCGTTCTTGGCCTGGTACTCGTCGAGCCATACAGGCTCGCCGTCGTCACGCAGGCGCCAGGTCAGCGGGTGAGTCTCGGCCGAACGCTTGATCAGGTTGGCCGGGCCGAAAGATGTAAGGGTCATGGGTAGCCCTCGAGCAATTGGGTCACGCCAGCAGGCTGCACGTCACCGAATGTGTCGTCGTCGATCATCAACGCCGGCGCCTTGTCGCAGTTGCCCAGGCAGCACACCGGCAGCAGCGTGAAGCGCCCGTCCGCGGTGGTCTGGCCCAGGCCGATGCCCAGTTTGTTCTGGATCTCGCTGACCACTGACTCGTGGCCACCGATGTAGCAGACCATGCTGTCGCACACGCGAATGATGTGGCGGCCCACCGGCTGACGGAAGATCTGGCTGTAGAACGTGGCCACGCCTTCAACGTCGCTGGCCGGGATGCCGAGGATCTCGCCGATGGCGTAGAGGGCGCCGTCCGGCACCCAGCCACGTTCCTTCTGGACGATCTTCAAGGCTTCGATCGACGCCGCGCGCGGGTCTTCGTAGTGATGCAGCTCGTGCTCGATGGCCGAGCGCTCGGTTTCACTCAGGGTGAAACGATCTGTTTGGATAAGCGTGCTGTTCATGCTTAGCGGTCCACGTCGGCCATAACGAAATCGATACTACCCAGGTACGCAATCAAGTCCGCGACCATCTCGCCTTTGATCACCGAAGGGATCTGCTGCAAGTGCGCGAAGCTTGGGGTACGAATCCGGGTGCGGTAGCTCATGGTGCCGCCATCGCTCGTCAGGTAATAACTGTTGATACCCTTGGTCGCTTCAATCATCTGGAAGGATTCGTTGGCCGGCATGACCGGGCCCCACGAAACTTGCAGGAAGTGCGTGATCAGGGTTTCGATGTGCTGCAGCGTGCGTTCTTTCGGCGGCGGCGTGGTCAGCGGGTGATCCGCCTTGTACGGACCCGCCGGCATGTTGCGCATGCACTGCTCGATGATCTTCAGGCTCTGGCGCATTTCTTCGACGCGCACGATGCAACGGTCGTAGGCATCGCCGTTGGCCGCCAGCGGTACTTCGAATTCGAAGTTCTCGTAGCCGGAGTACGGGCGTGCTTTACGCAGGTCGAAATCGCAGCCGGTGGAGCGCAGGCCGGCACCGGTGACGCCCCATTCCAGGGCCTCTTTGGTGTTGTACTGCGCGACGCCGATGGTACGACCCTTGAGGATGCTGTTGTCCAGCGCGGCCTTTTGGTACTCGTCCAGACGCTTGGGCATCCAGTCGATGAATTCCTTGACCAGGCGCTCCCAGCCGTTTGGCAGGTCGTGCGCCACGCCGCCGATGCGGTACCAGGCCGGGTGCAGACGGAAACCGGTGATGGCTTCGATAACCTTGTAGGCGCGCTGACGGTCGGTGAAGGTGAAGAACACCGGGGTCATGGCGCCAACGTCCTGGATGTAGGTACCCAGGAACAGCAGGTGGCTGGTGATCCGGAAGAACTCGGCCATCATGATGCGGATGGTGTCGACGCGGTCCGGCACCTTGATGCCGGCCAGCTTCTCGACCGAGAGCACGTACGGCAGGTTGTTCATCACGCCGCCGAGGTAGTCGATACGGTCGGTGTACGGAATGAAGCTGTGCCAGGACTGACGTTCGGCCATCTTCTCGGCACCACGGTGGTGGTAACCGATGTCCGGCACGCAGTCGACGATTTCTTCGCCGTCCAGTTGCAGGATGATACGGAAGGCACCGTGGGCCGAAGGGTGGTTCGGGCCCAGGTTGAGAAACATGTAGTCCTCGTTGGTGCCGGAGCGTTTCATGCCCCAGTCTTCCGGACGGAAGCGTGCAGCCTCTTCTTCCAGCTGCTGCTTGGCGAGCGTCAAGCTGAACGGATCGAATTCGGTGGCGCGCGCAGGGTAGTCCTTGCGCAGCGGGTGACCTTCCCAGGTGGGCGGCATCATGATGCGCGTCAGGTGCGGGTGGCCCGGGAAGTCGATGCCGAACATGTCCCAGACTTCGCGCTCATACCAGCTGGCGTTCGGCCAGATGCCGGTGATGGTCGGAATGCTCAGGTCGCTTTCGGACAGGGCAACCTTGATCATCACGTCGCTGTTACGCTCCAGCGACATCAGGTGATAGAACACGGTGAAATCGGCGCCGCTCGGCAGCCCCTGGCGCTTGGTGCGCAGACGCTCGTCCACGCCATGCAGGTCATAGAGCATGACGTACGGCTTGGGCAGGTTGCGCAGGAAAGTCAGGACTTCGACGAGCTTGGCACGCGCCACCCACAGCACCGGCATACCGGTGCGTGTGGCCTGGGCGGTGA
Organism: Pseudomonas sp. TREG-RG-20F-10-E-6-01; assembly: GCF_022662455.1. Taxonomy (NCBI): domain Bacteria; kingdom Pseudomonadati; phylum Pseudomonadota; class Gammaproteobacteria; order Pseudomonadales; family Pseudomonadaceae; genus Pseudomonas; species Pseudomonas sp. TREG-RG-20F-10-E-6-01. The sequence continues at coordinate 329,279 of NZ_JAKNQP010000006.1, forward strand.
AGGCGTCAGGGCCAAAACGGTTATTGAGTTCGACAACCACATCCTGGTCGTCTGCCTTATAAGGCGGGATGCGTCGAGCACTGCCTGTAGTCATGGTTTTTTATCGCTTTCGGTCAACGTAAAGAATGAAGCCAGGTTTTCGTTCTATAAAAGAAGCGGTGCTGGATCAGACTTCGTCGGGGCTGCGCAGGTTGGTGACTGCGATTCGCTGTTCGCGGCGCTGTTCCTTTTGTGACGGCATCTCGGCGCGATACACGCCTTGATCGCCGACAACCCAGGAAAGTGGGCGACGCTCCTTGCCAATCGATTCCTGCAACAGCATCAAGCCTTGCAGAAACGCTTCGGGGCGGGGCGGGCAGCCAGGCACGTAGACGTCCACGGGCAGGAACTTGTCCACCCCTTGAACGACGGAGTAGATGTCGTACATGCCACCGGAGTTGGCGCACGAACCCATGGAGATAACCCACTTTGGCTCGAGCATTTGCTCGTAGAGACGCTGAATGATCGGCGCCATCTTGATAAAGCAGGTGCCGGCGATAACCATGAAATCCGCCTGGCGCGGTGATGCCCGGATAACTTCGGCGCCAAAGCGCGCGATGTCGTGGGGCGCCGTGAAGGCGGTGGTCATTTCCACGTAGCAGCACGAAAGACCGAAGTTGTACGGCCATAGGGAGTTCTTACGCCCCCAATTGACCGCGCCACTCAGCACGTCTTCGAGCTTGCCCATGTAGATGTTTTTGTGGACTTGGTCTTCTAACGGGTCGGAAACGGTTTCGCGTTCGCCGATTGGGTACTGCTCGTTAGGAGCATCCGGGTCGATCCTGGTGAGATTGTATTGCATCGCCAAAGCCTCATTGTTTCAGCTTCGCTTGCCGCTTGCGACGAGCTTCCGGAGCCCAGTCAAGGGCGCCCACTCGAAATAGGTAGACAAGGCCTGCCAACAGAATTGCTATGAAAACGAGGGCTTCGACGAATCCGGTCCAGCCGCTTTCGCGGACGGACACAGACCAGGCAAAGAGAAAGAGGGCTTCGATATCGAAGATCACGAACAGCATCGCGACCAGATAGAATTTGGCTGAGAGCCGCAAGCGGGCGCCACCTGTAGGCAGCATGCCGGACTCGAACGGTTCATTTTTGCTGCGGCCCCAGGCTTTTGACCCGAGGAGGCTGGAGACACCAAGCATGAAGGCGCAAAGGCCGACAACACCGAGGAGGAAAATGGCAAAGCCCCAGTTGTGGGCCATGAGTCCTGTCGCTTCGGTCATGCTGGAAATCCTTAACAGAGAGCAAAGGTCTCTGAGCTCGAAAAAAGTAACGATGCAGTGACGATATGTCGCACTGCAATCAATCGCGGTGATTTTATGGCTAAACACCGGGCAAGTAAAATTCCGATAGCGAAATTATTCGATGGAATAAGCACATAGTGCACCTTCTTGGGGCTGTAGCCCTTGCGGGGCGGGGATTAGCGGGCATTTAATCAATTCTGTTTTGTTTAACGGGTAACGAAGTTTTCATGCGCTAAATGATAATGAATATTGTTTGCGCGGGGTTTAAGCGAATGTTTCTCGTGTGGCGGGGGAAGTTGCCGTTACTTGCTTGATTGGTGCTTAGTTGCTGGTGGGGATCTTTTAACTGATTTGATTCGGGCAAACACCGCTCTGGATCAATGTTTTGCGCAAAACATTCAGGTTGCATGCATCCCCACATTTTTAATCTCCTGTGTCTCAGGGCGTTTTTTCCTGGCAAAAAAAAACGCCCCGAACCAGTCGGGGCGTGATTGTTGTGCGGCAATGCGGTTAGGTCTTCCATGGGGCCGCAATGGCCGTGTACTCGCTACTTAGTGGAACTGCTCTTCTTCGGTCGAACCGGTCAACGCGGTCACAGACGAGGTGCCGCCCTGGATCACGGTGGTCATGTCGTCGAAGTAGCCCGTGCCGACTTCCTGCTGGTGCGCCACAAAGGTGTAACCCTTGGCGGCGTCAGCGAATTCCTGCTCCTGCAGCTTCACGTAGGCGGTCATGTCGTTGCGGGCGTAGTCATGCGCCAGGTTGAACATGCTGTGCCACATGTTGTGAATGCCGGCCAGGGTGATGAACTGGTGCTTGTAACCCATGGCGGACAGTTCGCGCTGGAACTTGGCGATGGTCGCGTCGTCCAGGTTCTTCTTCCAGTTGAAAGAAGGCGAGCAGTTGTAGGACAGCAACTGGTCCGGGTATTCCTTCTTGATCGCTTCAGCAAAGCGACGCGCTTCGTCCAGGTCCGGCTTGGCTGTTTCGCACCAGATCAGGTCGGCGTACGGCGCGTAGGCCAAGCCGCGAGCGATGGCTTGGTCGAGGCCGGCGCGCACTTTATAGAAGCCTTCCTGGGTACGTTCGCCCGTCACAAACGGCTGGTCGTACGGGTCGCAGTCCGACGTCAGCAAGTCAGCGGCGTTCGCATCGGTACGGGCCAGGATGATGGTCGGGGTGCCAGCAACGTCAGCAGCCAGGCGAGCAGCAGTCAGCTTTTGTACGGCTTCCTGAGTCGGCACCAGTACCTTGCCGCCCATGTGGCCGCATTTCTTCACCGACGCCAGTTGGTCTTCGAAGTGCACGCCGGCAGCGCCAGCCTCGATCATGCTCTTCATCAGCTCGTAGGCGTTGAGTACGCCGCCGAAACCGGCTTCAGCGTCCGCCACGATTGGTGCGAAGTAGTCGATGTAGCCTTCGTCGCCCGGGCCTTTACCAGCTTTCCACTGGATCTGGTCGGCGCGGCGGAACGAGTTGTTGATGCGCTTGACCACGGTGGGTACCGAGTCCACCGGGTACAGCGATTGGTCGGGGTACATGGATTCAGCGGAGTTGTTGTCCGCTGCCACTTGCCAGCCGGACAGGTAGATCGCCTGGATACCGGCTTTTACCTGCTGGACTGCCTGGCCACCAGTGAGGGCGCCCATGCAGTTGACGAAATCTTTTTCGGGACGGAAGGACGGCTTGGCACCCTGGGTGACCAGCTTCCACAGCTTCTCGGCGCCGAGTTTTGCAAAGGTGTGCTCAGGTTGAACCGAGCCACGCAGGCGGACGACGTCAGCAGCGGAATAAGCGCGGGTTACGCCTTTCCAGCGTGGGTTTTCAGCCCAATCTTTTTCAAGGGCTGCAATTTGCTGTTCGCGTGTCAGTGCCATGGGAAAAACCTCGTCGCATAGGTCTAGGTGGAAAATTCCATTTGCCAGCCACGTACTCAGTGCGTGGTGATGGCTGCTCGCTGACCAGAAGCTTGGCGGTCAAGCCGGGTTTGGCGGGGAGGGCGACGGGATGAACGACAGGCTCAAGGGGGAGTTGAGCAGGTAAGGGCGAACTGCGAACGGTCTTCGGGCATCGTGGGCCTTTGTACGATCCATCAGTGTGTAGCCGGGTTACCTGGTTAGCTTCCGTCCCTCGGGACAACTTCATTCCAGTCGCAACCTCGTCAAACACACCTTGTGGGCGGTACAGACACGGATCGGCTCAGGTGGGTAGCTTAGAGCGGCGATCCGAAGGCCCTTGCCAGGGCCCCTGATTAGCGGGAGCGAGGCCATCATGCACAGGCTTTTTTGGATCGTCAAATGTTTTGTAGTGCTTTTTTTAAAGCACTACATCTTTAGTCTAAGACGACTCGTCAGTCAGTTTTTGGTGCTTCAGTTCAAGGTGTCGACCTTGACCCGCAAAGTCAGGTCATCACGGCCTTGAGTAGAGTAATTGCGGGTTGTAGAGGATTTGTCGGCCTGGGTCTCACGGTTGATGCCGGCCAGTGGGATCCACTCGCCCAGCCTGCCGCTGACAGTTGTGTCGGTACTCTGAACGTTCACTACATCGGGACGTTCCTGGCTCATGCGGTCACGGTTGGTGCTGATGGCCAGGTGCACGGTCTCGCCGGTGACGCTGGCGGTGACGTAAAAGCCCTGGGTGACGTTGCGATACTGGGTCTGGTTTTGCGGGCGGCCGTAGGCGTCGGGCTGAGTAGTGGTCAGCGGTACGCTCTGGCCAACCTGGATCAGCGCGGGCACGCCTTCACTGGCCTGGATCTGCTGGATGCCGCCGTCGCGGCTGGCGGTACCGTAGCTGATGATGCGCGTCTGGTTGTCGCCGCTGTTCTGCTGGTTGTTTTCGTTGGTGTCGACGGTAATCAGCAGGCGCTTGGCGGGTGTGTCCAACTGCGCGAGCAGCGCGCGCAGGTCCTCGATCTTGCCCGGGTCGGCTTTCACAATCAGCTGGTTGCCGTAGGCGCTGACGCTGCCGTCCTTGCCGATGAAGTTCTGCGCTACCGGCAGCAGGTCGGCGCTGGTGCGGTTGCTCAGGTTGACGACCGCGGTGTCGGCGATTGCCGAGGCGCTGAGAGTCAGGAGGAGGGCGGTGAGCAGGGTGCGTAGGGACATGTCCGTTATCTCTGCGAGTCATTTAGCGTGATAGTGCCAGTTTGTCGGCCTGGCAGGTCGCAAGTTTAGTCGTGAGCCGGCTTGGTGCAGTGAGCGGCCTTGCCGTGGTGAGCGAGCTTGTTGTGGCGAGCGGGCTTGCCCCGCGTTGGGCTGCGCAGCAGCCCCAAAAAAAACGCCGCATTCTTTCAGAAAGAACGCGGCGTCTGGTTTTAGGGCCGTTGCGCAGCCCAGCGCGGGGCAAGCCCGCTCGGCACAGGGATCAGCCTTCGCGTACCATGTCCACATGCGGAATCCCGACTTCAAGAAACTCATCGCTGACAATCTTGAAACCCAGCCGCTCATAGAACGGCGCCGCATACACCTGCGCACTCAGAAACTGCTTGGTCTGGCCGCGTTGCTCGGCCAGCCCAATCACCGCTTCCATCAGCTTGTCGCCAACCTTCAGGCCGCGCCAGTCCTTGAGCACCGACACGCGCCCGATCTCGCCACTGGGCAGCAGGCGCGCAGTACCAATCGGAAAATCGCCTTCGAACGCCAGAAAATGCACGGCGTCGGCGTCGTCCGCGTCCCACTCAAGCTCAGGTGGAACCGATTGCTCAGCGATAAATACCGCTTCACGAATGCGCCGAATCTCGTCGATATCCTTTCGCCAGTCCGCGACACTTACGTGAATCTTATTCATCGGCAAATCCCAGGCTTCCTTGCTTGACCAATTCGCACAGCAGGTCGCGACCGTCTTCGTCTGCGAGCCACTCGCCGAGGTTTTCGCTGTGCAAGGCGTCGGCCGAGCACACCAGCTTCAACAGCTCGCGCAGTTTGCCTGGCAGGTAACGGCTCTGACCGCTGGCGAACAGCAATACATCGTCATCGACTTCCGACCACGCCATCCGCGCGCTTGGGTTGCGCACCAGGATCGCGCCGCCTTCCAGGCTGTTGACGAAGTCCTCTTCGCCCAATTCTTCGCCCGCCACCAGTTCAGGGTAGCGCGGCTCGGTCATGAACTGGCCAAACCAGGTCAGCAGCATGCGCTCGTCGCTCATGTGCTCGGCCAGCAGGCTCTTCAGGCGGTCCAGCGCGTCACCCTGGATCTGGTGCGGGTCGCTTGCCGGCTGGGCGTCGGCGTCGGTGTAACGCTCTTCGTCCGTCAGGTACTGGCTGAGGAAGTCGGTGAAGTGGGTCAGCACTTCAGCGGCGCTTGGCGCGCGAAAGCCTACCGAATAGGTCATGCAGTCATCTTCGGCGATACCGAAGTGTGCCAGGCGCGGCGGCAGGTAGAGCATATCGCCCGGTTCCAGCACCCATTCTTCGCTTTGTTCGAATTCGGCGAGGATGCGCAGGTCGGCATGCTGCAGCAGCGGGCTTTCGGAGTTGCACATCTGGCCGATTTTCCAGTTGCGCTTGCCTTGGGCTTGCAGCAGGAACACGTCGTAGTTATCGAAGTGCGGGCCAACGCTGCCGCCGGGTGCGGCAAAGCTGATCATCACATCGTCGATGCGCCAGCTTGGCAGGAAGCGAAAGTGCTCCAGCAACTCGGCGACTTCCGGCACGAACTGATCGACGGCCTGCACCAGCAGGGTCCACTCACGCTCGGGCAGGGTGCTGAAGGCGTCTTCGGCGAATGGGCCGCGACGCAGTTCCCACGGGCGTTCGCCGTGTTCGATCACCAGGCGCGATTCAACTTCTTCTTCCAGGGCCAAGCCGGCCAGTTCGTCGGCGTCGATCGGGCTTTCGAAATCAGGGATGGCCTGACGGATCAGCAACGGTTTTTTCTGCCAGTAGTCGCGCAGGAATTCGCGTGCCGTGATGCCGCCCAGAAGTTGAAGAGGAATATCAGGATTCATGTGTAACCTATTGAAAGAAAGCACTTTTAAGACAGGAATAAAAACGCCCGGCGCGGCCGGGCGTCTCAAGAGGGCTTGCGCGAATCAGATGCGCTTGGCTTGGGCCACCGCGTTGCCGATGTAGTTGGCCGGGGTGAGCAGTTTCAGCTCGGCCTTGGCAGCGGCTGGCATCTCCAGGCCGTCGATGAAAGTTTGCAGCGCCTCGGGGCTGATGCCCTTGCCGCGCGTCAATTCTTTAAGCTTCTCGTACGGGTTTTCGATGTTGTAGCGGCGCATCACGGTTTGAATCGGCTCGGCCAACACTTCCCAGCACGCGTCCAGGTCAGCGGCGATTTTCTGCTCGTTGAGCTCAAGCTTGCTGATGCCTTTGAGGCTGGCTTCGTACGCGATCACGCTGTGAGCGAAGCCCACGCCGAGGTTGCGCAGTACGGTGGAGTCGGTCAGGTCACGCTGCCAGCGGGAGATCGGCAACTTGCTGGCCAGGTGCTGGAACAGGGCGTTGGCGATGCCGAGGTTGCCTTCGGAGTTTTCGAAGTCGATCGGGTTGACCTTGTGCGGCATGGTCGAGGAACCGATTTCACCGGCAATGGTGCGCTGCTTGAAGTAGCCCAGGGAGATGTAACCCCAGATATCGCGGTCGAAGTCGATCAGGATGGTGTTGAAGCGCGCAATCGCGTCGAACAGCTCGGCGATGTAGTCGTGCGGTTCGATCTGCGTGGTGTACGGGTTGAAGCCCAGGCCCAGCTCGTCTTCGATGAACGCGCGAGCATTTTCTTCCCAGTCGATTTCCGGGTAGGCAGAGAGGTGGGCGTTGTAGTTGCCCACGGCGCCGTTGATTTTGCCCAGCAGCGGCACGGCGGCGACTTGAGCGATCTGACGCTCCAGGCGGTACACCACGTTGGCCAGTTCTTTGCCCAGCGTGGTCGGCGAAGCCGGTTGGCCGTGGGTGCGCGACAGCATCGGCACGTCGGCGAAACGGATCGCCAGTTCGCGGATGGCGTTGGCGGTCTGGCGCATCAGCGGCAGCATCACGTCATCGCGGCCTTCGCGCAGCATCAGAGCGTGGGACAGGTTGTTGATGTCCTCGCTGGTGCAGGCAAAGTGGATGAACTCGCTGACCTTGGCCAGTTCCGGCAGCTTGGCCGCTTGCTCTTTGAGCAGGTATTCGATGGCTTTTACGTCGTGGTTGGTGGTGCGCTCGATCTCTTTGACACGCTCGGCGTGCTCCAGAGCGAAGTTTTCCGCCAGGGCGTTCAGCACCGCGTTGGCTTCGGCGGAGAACGCCGGCACTTCGCTGATGCCAGGGTGGGCGGCCAGGCGCTGGAGCCAGCGCACTTCAACCAGAACACGAGCACGGATCAAGCCGTATTCGCTGAAAATAGGGCGCAGGGCCTGGGTTTTGCCGGCGTAGCGGCCGTCAACAGGGGAAACCGCAGTGAGCGAAGAAAGCTGCATGGGGTGTTCTCGGACAGTCGGGCAACGAAATGGGGCGCGTATCATACATGAAAAAATCCGCCGGTCCGTTGCCAACTGACCGGCGTATTACGCGTGAGGCGATAAAAATCCTGGTTGCTGCGACTTATTCGTTGCGCATCAACGGGTAAAGCTCTTTGAGCAATTTGCGTCGGCTGATCACCAGTTGCCAACGATGACCGCCCAACTGGCGCCACAACCGTGCCGAACGGATACCGGCCAGGAGCAGGGCGCGGATTTTAGAGGCATTGTTCGGTTGCTGCAGGTTGCGCATGTCGCCGTGCACCTGGATGCGTTGGCGCAAGGTGCTCAAGGTGTCCTGGTACAGCGCGCCGCAGGCGGCGATCACGTTTTCGTGGGCCGGGCCGAAGTGCTCGACCTGGGATTGGATCTGCGGCAGGCGCTTGCCGATGGTCTCGAGCATGTCGTCACGCTTGGCCAATTGGCGCTCAAGGCCCAGCATCGACAGGGCGTAGCGCAGGGGTTCGCGCTGCAAGGTGCTCGGATCGCGCTCCAGTGCGCCGATCAGCGCGCGATAGCCTTCGCGCAGCGCCAGGTCGTCGCCGCCATAGACTTCCAGGGTGTCCTTGGGGTCGCGGATCAGCAGGCTGCCGAGCATGCAGGTCAGGCCTGCCTCCGTCACCTGGCCGGTCTTGGCGATCTTGTCGACCAGTACCGCAGCGAGGAAAACCCCACCGAGTGCGGTCAGTTGCTCCTGGGTCGGGCTCATGCCGGGCTGCTCCAGGGTTCGGCGACTTCAATCACACCGCCCCCCAGGCAAATTTCGCCGTCATAAAACACCACGGACTGGCCAGGCGTGACCGCGCGTTGCGGGTCATCGAACGTGGCGCGATAGCCACTGGCGGTTTTCTCCAGGGTGCAAGGCTGGTCGCTCTGGCGATAGCGCACCTTGGCGGTCAGGCGGCGCGGCGTGCTAAGGTCGATCGGGTTGACCCAATAGATCTCCGAGGCCAGCAGCGCGCGCGAGAACAGCAGCGGGTGTTCATTGCCCTGGCCAACGATCAGCACATTGTTTTCCAGGTCCTTGACCAGCACGTACCACGGCTCTTCACCTGCGTCTTTCAAACCGCCGATGCCCAGGCCCTGACGCTGGCCGATGGTGTGATACATCAGGCCGTGGTGGCGACCGATGACATCACCTTCGGTGGTTTTGATTTCACCCGGTTGTGCCGGCAGGTACTGCTTGAGGAAGTCGCTGAAGCGGCGCTCGCCGATAAAGCAGATCCCGGTGGAGTCCTTTTTCTTGGCGGTGGCCAGGCCGTGTTTCTCGGCAATTCTGCGCACTTCGGGTTTTTCCAGCTCGCCCACCGGGAACAGGGTCTTGGCGATCTGTTCGCCGCCGACGGCGTGCAGGAAGTAGCTCTGGTCCTTGTTCGGGTCCAGGCCTTTGAGCAGTTCGGTGCGGTCATCCACGTCGCGACGGCGCACGTAGTGGCCGGTAGCAATCAGGTCCGCGCCAAGGATCATGGCGTAGTCGAGGAACGCCTTGAACTTGATTTCGCGGTTGCACAGGATGTCCGGGTTCGGCGTGCGGCCGGCCTTGTATTCGGCCAGGAAGTGCTCGAACACGTTGTCCCAGTACTCGGCGGCGAAATTGGCGGTGTGCAACTTGATGCCGATCTTGTCGCACACGGCCTGGGCGTCCGCGAGGTCGTCCATGGCGGTGCAATATTCCGTTCCATCGTCTTCTTCCCAGTTCTTCATGAACAGGCCTTCCACCTCATAACCCTGCTCCATGAGCAGAACGGCGGAAACGGAAGAATCCACGCCGCCGGACATACCGACGATGACGCGCTTCTTTTGTGTGTCAGAAGGGGCTGGATCACGCATAGGATTTCAACGGGTGTCTTTAAAAAGGACGCGATTCTAGCAGGCTCGCGTCCGCAAGGCTAAAGAGAAGGGCGGATCAGTTCCAGACTGTGGCGCTGGCCGCTCAAATAATCATCGATGCAACGGATGATCAACTCGCTGCGCCAGTCGTCGCGCAGGGCCATCAGCTCGTCGCGGGTCAGCCAGCGGGCGCGGACGATGCCGTCGTCCAGTTGATAGTCCGGGTGGTGTTTCAGCGCCTTGGCGGTGAAGCAGACCCGCTGGTAGGTCACGCCATTGCTGGGCGCGGTGTACAGGTAGATCCCGACAATGCCGGTAGCCTCGACGTCCCAGCCGGTTTCTTCAAGGGTTTCGCGCACGGCGGCTTCGGTCAGGGTTTCGTTCGGGTCCAGGTGGCCGGCGGGCTGGTTGAGCACGGCGCGGCCGCCCTTGAGTTCCTCGACCATCAGGAAGCGGCCGTTGTCTTCGACGAGGGTGGCGACGGTGATGTGGGGTTGCCAGGTCATGGGAGGCCTCGATTCAAGATATGACGCGGTGTTTGGGCACAATTGCGGTCAGTGTGGGAGGGGGCTTGCCCCCGATGACGGTGTGTCAATTACCAATAGCTCGACTGATCCATCGCTATCGGGGGCAAGCCCCCTCCCACATTTGATCCGGTTTCTTGCGTAGAACGGCAAAAACAGAAACCCCGGCACGGGGCCGGGGCTTCTTTGCATCCTTACAACCTTACTTCAACTTGGCAATCGCCGCGTTGAGGGTGTTGCTTGGGCGCATGGCTTTGCTGGTCAGTTCCGGGTTCGGCGCGTAGTAGCCGCCGATATCCACTGGCTTGCCCTGCACGGCGTTCAGCTCGGCAACGATGGTCGCCTCGTTGTCGCTCAGGGTTTTGGCCAGTTCGCCGAACTGCGCTTGCAGTGCAGTGTCTTCGGTCTGGGCGGCCAGGGCTTGAGCCCAGTACAGCGCCAGGTAGAAGTGGCTGCCGCGGTTGTCGATGTTGCCGACTTTGCGCGATGGCGACTTGTTGTTGTCCAGGAACTGGCCAGTGGCCTGGTCCAGGGTCTTGGACAGCACCAGGGCTTTCGGGTTGTTGTAAGTGACACCCAAATGCTCAAGGGATGCTGCCAGGGCCAGGAACTCGCCCAGGGAATCCCAGCGCAGGAAGTTCTCTTCAACCAGCTGCTGCACGTGTTTCGGAGCCGAACCGCCGGCGCCGGTTTCGAACAGGCCACCGCCGTTCATCAGCGGCACGATCGACAGCATCTTGGCGCTGGTGCCCAGTTCCATGATCGGGAACAGGTCGGTCAGGTAGTCGCGCAGTACGTTGCCGGTCACCGAGATGGTGTCCAGGCCTTTGCGGATGCGCTCCAGGGTGAACTTCATCGCGTCGACCGGCGACATGATGCGGATGTCCAGGCCGTCGGTGTTGTGGTCTTTCAGGTAGGCCTGAACTTTCTCGACCACGACGCCGTCGTGCGCGCGCTGTGGGTCCAGCCAGAAAATGGCCGGGGTGCTGCTGGCGCGGGCACGGTTGACGGCCAGTTTGACCCAGTCCTGGATCGGCGCGTCTTTGGTCTGGCACATGCGGAAGATGTCGCCGGCTTCAACAGTCTGTTCCATCAGCAGGTTGCCCTTGCTGTCGGTGACGCGGACAACGCCGTCAGCCTTGATCTGGAAGGTCTTGTCGTGAGAGCCGTACTCTTCGGCTTTCTTCGCCATCAGGCCAACGTTTGGCACGCTGCCCATGGTGGTTGGGTCGAAAGCGCCATTGGCCTTGCAGTCTTCGATGACGGCTTGGTAGATGGTGGCGTAGCAGCGATCCGGGATCACTGCCTTGGTGTCGTGCAGCTGACCATCGGTGCCCCACATCTTGCCGGAGTCACGGATCATGGCCGGCATCGAGGCGTCGACGATCACGTCGCTCGGCACGTGCAGGTTGGTGATGCCTTTGTCGGAGTTGACCATCGCAAGCGATGGGCGAGCGGCGTAGACCGCCTGAATGTCGGCTTCGATCTGCGCTTGCTGCTCGGCCGGCAAGGCCTTGATGCGAGCGTACAGGTCGCCGATGCCGTTGTTCAGGTTGAAGCCGATCTGCTCCAGCACGGCAGCGTGCTTGGTCAGGGCGTCTTTATAGAACTCGGCAACGATCTGGCCGAACATGATCGGGTCGGAGACCTTCATCATGGTGGCTTTGAGGTGAACCGACAGCAGCACGCCTTGTTTCTTGGCGTCTTCGATTTCGGCGGCGATGAACGCGCGCAGGGCTTTTTTGCTCAGCACGGCGGTGTCGATGATTTCGCCAGCTTGTACCGAAGTCTTTTCTTTCAGCACGGTAGCGGTGCCGTCTTTGGCAATCAGCTCGATCTTCACTGCGTCAGCGGCTTCGATCTGTACGGCTTTTTCGCTGCCGTAGAAGTCGCCGTTGCTCATGTGAGCGACGTGCGACTTGGAGTCTGCAGCCCAGGCGCCCATTTTGTGCGGGTGCTTGCGTGCGTAGTTCTTGACCGACAGCGGTGCGCGGCGGTCAGAGTTGCCTTCGCGCAGTACCGGGTTCACGGCGCTGCCCTTGACCTTGTCGTAACGTGCACGGGTTTCTTTTTCCGCGTCGGTGGTTACGGTTTCCGGGTAGTCCGGCAGGGCGTAGCCCTGGGCCTGCAGCTCCTTGATCGCCGCTTGCAGCTGCGGGGTCGAGGCGCTGATGTTAGGCAGCTTGATGATGTTGGCTTCAGGCGTAACGGCCAGGTCGCCCAGTTCGGCGAGGTGGTCCGGGATAGCCTTGGTGCCCAGTTGCTCGGGGAAGCTTGCGAGGATGCGCGCGGCGAGGGAAATGTCGCGGGTTTCCACAGCAATATCAGCGGAAGCGGTGAAGGCCTCTACGATAGGCAGCAATGAATAGGTGGCGAGGGCTGGGGCTTCGTCGGTGAAGGTGTAGATGATCTTCGAGCGGGTGGGCATATTCGGATTAACTCTCTTCTTTGCTGAAAGCGTGCGCAGAAACTCGAGATGCGCCGGGTGGAGCGCGTTCGTTCAAAGTCATCCATGAGCGAAATGTCGAGGTTTCTTCGCGGTGATGTTGGGTTGCATCAGTCGAGCGTCAAGCGGGTGGACTATTGTAATAGTCCTGCTTTCTGGCTGAAGGCTACTGTCTAGAGCGGTCAGCTGTCGTGACTCTTGGGTCAGCGGCGGCATTATACATACGTCGCTATGCTTACGCCGAGCCTTCATACAAAAGGTGCGTCGTCCATTGGTCTAAAGGTCGCAGGTTGCCAGGTACGACTAACGTCGCACGATGTGCTCAAGATTGGCGATTTTGCCTTTGCTTTCAGGCTTGTAGGCAACCAAATATGCTGTTTTCGATGCAAATGAGCGTGGCGTGAGGTTTCAGTCGCCATATATCTGGAGTAGGCTCGAACGCAGCCAGATGTTCAATCCATAGATGGAGTTCAGCATGGGATACAAGAAGATTCAGGTTCCGGCAGTCGGCGACAAAATCACCGTCAATGCAGACCATTCTCTCAATGTTCCTGACCAACCGATCATCCCTTATATAGAAGGCGACGGTATTGGCGTCGACATCAGCCCGGTGATGATCAAGGTGGTCGACGCCGCTGTTGAAAAGGCTTACGGCGGCAAGCGCAAGATCTCCTGGATGGAGGTTTACGCGGGCGAGAAAGCGACTCAAGTCTACGATCAGGACACCTGGCTGCCCCAGGAAACCCTGGATGCGGTCAAGGATTACGTGGTCTCCATCAAGGGGCCCCTGACCACGCCGGTCGGCGGTGGCATTCGTTCGTTGAACGTGGCCCTGCGTCAACAACTCGACCTTTATGTGTGCCTGCGCCCGGTGCGCTGGTTTGAAGGTGTGCCCAGTCCGGTCAAAAAGCCTGGCGATGTCGACATGACGATCTTTCGTGAGAACTCCGAGGATATTTACGCCGGCATCGAGTGGAAGGCCGGCTCGCCGGAAGCGATCAAGGTGATCAAGTTTCTCAAGGAAGAAATGGGCGTCACCAAGATCCGCTTCGACCAGGACTGCGGGATTGGCGTCAAGCCGGTCTCCAAAGAGGGCACCAAACGTCTGGCGCGTAAGGCCCTGCAATATGTGGTGGATAACGATCGTGATTCGCTGACCATTGTGCACAAAGGCAACATCATGAAGTTCACCGAGGGCGCCTTCAAAGAGTGGGCCTACGAAGTGGCGGCTGAAGAATTTGGTGCGACGCTGCTCGACGGTGGGCCGTGGATGCAGTTCAAAAATCCTAAAACCGGCAAGAACGTGGTGGTCAAGGACGCCATTGCCGATGCCATGCTTCAGCAAATTCTGCTGCGTCCGGCCGAATATGACGTGATCGCGACCCTCAACCTGAACGGTGACTACCTTTCCGACGCCCTGGCGGCGGAGGTGGGGGGGATTGGTATTGCGCCGGGGGCCAACCTGTCCGATACCGTGGCGATGTTCGAAGCCACCCATGGCACGGCGCCCAAGTATGCGGGCAAGGATCAGGTCAACCCGGGCTCATTGATCCTGTCGGCGGAAATGATGCTGCGCCATATGGGCTGGACCGAAGCCGCCGACTTGATCATCAAGGGCACCAATGGCGCGATTTCGGCCAAGACCGTGACCTATGACTTCGAGCGCTTGATGGACGGCGCCAAGCTGGTGTCGTCATCGGGTTTTGGTGATGCGCTGATTTCGCATATGTAAATCACGGGCCATAAAAAACCGGCCATTCTGAAGTCTCGGAATGGCCGGTTTTTTTGTGGGGCACTTACTGAAAAAACTGATCAGGCCGTTTGCTTCTTCTTTGATTGAGTGGGCTGATCTGTCTTGAGCTTCTTTTCGTGCATTTCTTCAGGTGGTTGCGCCTCTGTTTGCGCCTCGGCCGCCGAGATTGCAACCGCGTGCAGTCCCTTGGGCCCCTGAATGGTTTCAAATGTCACTGCTTGGCCCGCTTTCAGCGTCTTGTACCCGTCCATGGTAATCGCTGAATAATGCGCAAAGAGATCTTCTTCGGGTTTTCCTTCTGCATTTATGAAACCGTAGCCTTTGGCATTGTTAAACCATTTGACCTTGCCATTGATCTTGACGCCAGACATACCATATCCCTCTGCACCAGACTCCATCACTGGAGTATCATCCAGTTTATCCGTCCTAACCCGAATAAATAAGGTTGACTGCGCGGACCTTTTTTACCCACTGTGGGCTCTATTGGTTGTAACACTGATTCGCCGATAGTCAAGGCGACCATTGGGTCAGAGTTGAAATTCTGACAGGTCGCCCCCATCACTGTACTTGAACCACTGACGAACCTTTCTTTCCATGCATGCAAACAGCCAGATTCGACTAACATTCAATCAGGATCGCCCGGATCAGGAACATGACGACGACGGTTCTGCGGGCATTGCTGTTCAGGAAGCGAAGCCTGCCTTACAGGCGCCGCCGATGTACAAGGTGGTTTTGTTCAATGATGACTACACACCGATGGATTTCGTGGTCGAAGTGCTCGAGGTGTTTTTTAACCTGAACCGCGAGTTGGCGACCAAGGTAATGCTGGCCGTTCACACAGAAGGACGGGCAGTATGTGGAGTGTTTACCCGCGACATCGCCGAGACAAAGGCCATGCAGGTCAACCAGTACGCCAGGGAAAGCCAGCATCCGCTACTCTGTGAAATCGAGAAGGACGGTTAACGCCGACCACTTGGGTATGAGGTGAAGCTATGTTAAACCGCGAGCTCGAAGTCACCCTCAATCTTGCCTTCAAGGAGGCCCGTTCGAAGCGTCATGAATTCATGACCGTCGAGCACCTGCTGCTGGCACTTTTGGATAACGAAGCTGCCGCCACCGTGCTACGTGCGTGCGGCGCCAACCTCGACAAACTCAAGCATGACCTGCAGGAGTTTATCGACTCCACTACGCCACTGATCCCCGTGCATGACGAGGACCGCGAAACCCAGCCAACCCTGGGCTTCCAGCGGGTCTTGCAGCGTGCGGTATTCCACGTCCAGAGCTCCGGCAAGCGTGAAGTCACAGGCGCCAATGTGCTTGTGGCTATCTTCAGCGAACAGGAAAGCCAGGCAGTGTTTCTGCTCAAACAGCAGAGCGTTGCGCGTATTGATGTCGTCAACTACATCGCCCACGGTATCTCCAAGGTGCCAGGGCACGGCGATCATTCCGAGGGTGAGCAGGATATGCAGGACGACGAGGGCGGTGAGTCTTCTTCTTCAAGCAACCCGCTGGATGCCTATGCCAGCAACCTCAACGAGTTGGCGCGCCAGGGGCGGATCGATCCGCTGGTGGGCCGCGAGCTTGAAGTTGAGCGTGTAGCGCAGATCCTCGCGCGTCGTCGCAAAAACAACCCATTGCTGGTGGGCGAGGCGGGCGTGGGTAAAACCGCGATTGCTGAAGGCCTGGCCAAACGTATTGTCGATAATCAGGTGCCTGACCTGCTGGCCAACAGTGTCGTCTACTCCCTTGACCTGGGCGCATTGCTCGCCGGGACCAAGTACCGTGGCGACTTCGAGAAGCGCTTCAAGGCGCTGCTCGGTGAGCTGAAAAAGCGCCCGCAGGCGATCCTGTTTATCGATGAGATCCACACCATCATTGGCGCCGGTGCGGCTTCCGGTGGGGTGATGGACGCCTCCAACCTGCTCAAGCCGTTGCTGTCGTCGGGTGATATCCGCTGCATCGGTTCGACCACCTTCCAGGAATTTCGCGGGATCTTCGAGAAAGACCGCGCCTTGGCGCGTCGCTTCCAGAAAGTCGACGTGTCCGAGCCTTCGGTTGAAGACACCATCGGCATCCTGCGTGGGCTCAAGGGGCGTTTCGAAGCGCACCATGGCATCGAGTACACCGATGAGGCGTTGCGCGCAGCGGCCGAGCTGGCGTCACGCTACATCAATGACCGGCATATGCCGGACAAGGCCATCGACGTCATCGACGAAGCGGGTGCCTACCAGCGCCTGCAACCCGTCGAGAAGCGCGTGAAGCGCATCGACGTGCCTCAGGTCGAGGACATCGTGGCGAAGATCGCGCGGATTCCGCCAAAACACGTCACCAGTTCCGACAAGGAACTGCTGCGTAACCTGGAGCGTGACCTCAAGCTCACCGTGTTCGGTCAGGATGCGGCCATCGACTCGCTGTCCACCGCGATCAAGCTGTCGCGCGCGGGCCTCAAGTCGCCGGACAAGCCGGTCGGTTCGTTCCTGTTCGCAGGCCCTACCGGCGTCGGCAAAACCGAGGCGGCGCGGCAGTTGGCCAAGGCCATGGGCATTGAGCTGGTGCGCTTTGACATGTCCGAATACATGGAACGCCACACGGTGTCGCGCCTGATCGGTGCGCCTCCGGGCTACGTCGGTTTCGACCAGGGCGGTCTGTTGACCGAAGCAATCACCAAGCAGCCGCATTGCGTGTTGCTGCTCGATGAAATCGAGAAGGCCCACCCGGAAGTCTTCAACCTGCTGCTGCAGGTCATGGACCACGGGACCCTGACTGATAACAACGGGCGCAAGGCGGACTTCCGCAACGTGATCGTGATCATGACCACCAACGCCGGTGCTGAAACCGCCGCGCGGGCTTCGATCGGCTTTACGCATCAGGATCACTCCTCCGATGCAATGGAAGTGATCAAGAAAAGCTTCACGCCGGAGTTCCGCAACCGCCTGGACACCATTATCCAGTTTGGTCGCCTCAGCCATGAGGTCATCAAAAGCGTGGTGGACAAGTTCCTTACCGAGCTTCAAGCGCAGTTGGAAGACAAGCGCGTGCAGCTGGACGTAACGGACGCGGCGCGCAATTGGCTGGCGGAGGGTGGTTACGACGCGGCAATGGGCGCTCGCCCAATGGCACGTCTGATCCAGGACAAGATCAAGCGGCCACTGGCCGAAGAGATCCTGTTCGGCGAGCTCTCCGACCATGGTGGCGTGGTGCATATCGATCTGAAGGACGGCGAGCTGACCTTCGATTTCGAAACCACGGCTGAAATGGCCTGACATCGCTGACCGCAACAAAGCAAAAAGGCGCCCAAGGGCGCCTTTTTGCTGTCTGTCTCAAACACTGAAGATCAACTGTGGGAGCTGGCTTGCCTGCGATTGGATGGGTCAGTCAGCAACGTGCTTACTGTCATACCGATATCGCAAGGCAAGCAACTCTCCTATTAATCTCACGCGTCTGGATAGATAGCGCACACACAAAAACGCCCGGCAGAACCGGGCGTTTTGTATTGACTTGATTAACGAGCGCGGTAAGTGATGCGCCCTTTGCTCAAGTCATAGGGCGTCAGCTCGACGCGCACCTTGTCACCGGTAAGAATACGAATGTAGTTCTTGCGCATCTTGCCGGAGATATGCGCGGTTACGACGTGCCCATTTTCCAACTCCACACGAAACATGGTGTTGGGCAGGGTGTCGACGACAGTGCCTTCCATTTCGAAGCTGTCTTCTTTCGACATGCAGTAAAGCCCTCGGTATCCAGTGAATGGCCCGGTGCAACTGCGCCAGGCAAAAGCGGCGTGCATTGTGCCCGAAAAAGGGTGTTTAAGCCAAGGGGTTCTAGTTAAGCGTGACCCATCTTTGATTAATAAGTAGCTCAATCGGCCGATATTGGGTCTTGTAGTTCATCTTTTTGCAGTTTTTTATCCAGTAACCGAGGTACACCGCCTCCAGTTCCAGGCGCAAGGCTTCACCGATTTGCCACAGAATTGCAAAGCGTCCCAGGCTGCGACGTTCTTCGCTTGGCTCGTAGAACGTGTAAACCGCGGACAGGCCGTTGGGCAGCAGATCGGTCACGGCCACCGCCAGCAGGCGTCCGTCCAGGCGAAACTCATAGAAACGAGAAAACGGCAGGTCGCGCACCAGGAACGTCGAAAACTGATCGCGACTGGGTGGGAACATATCGCCGTCGGCATGGCGTTGTTCGATGTAGCGCTGGTAGAGATCGAAATATTCTTCGCTGTACTGAGGCTTGGTGGCGGTCACCGTCAGGTCGGCATTGCGCTTGAGGATACGTTTCTGGTTACGGTCCGGCAAAAACTGCGCAGCCGGGATGCGTGCCGGCACGCAAGCATTGCAATTCTGGCAATGGGGGCGGTACAGGTGATCGCCGCTGCGCCGAAAACCCATCTCTGACAGGTCGGCGTACACGTGCACGTCCATTGGCTGGCTGGGGTCGAGGAACAGCGTGGTGGCCTGCTCGTCGGGCAGATAGCTGCAAGAGTGGGCTTGAGTGGCATAAAACTTCAAGCGCGCCAGCTCGGTCATGATCAACCCTCGGGATAAGCTTTGAAATAAGTGTAAGCCAGGTGCGAGAAAGTCGCCTAGGAAACCCACGGTCCAGAGCTGGGTTGGTCCAAATGGTTGCGCAGGAAGGCCGCGAAATCACTGCGCGGTATGGCGCGCGCGCCAAGGCTGTGCAGGTGATCATTGGGCATCTGGCAGTCGATCAACACAAAACCCCAGGCCTGCAACTGCCGGGTCAGGGTGGCGAAACCGAATTTCGACGCGTTGTCGGCACGGCTGAACATGGATTCGCCAAAGAACAGTTGGCCCATCGCCAGCCCATACAGGCCGCCAACCAGTTCGCCGTTATCCCACACTTCCACCGAGTGCGCGTAGCCGCGCTGGTGCAGCGCCAGGTAGGCGCTCTGGATGCCCTCGGTGATCCAGGTGCCATCGGCGTAGCTGCGCGGTGCGGCGCACGCCTGGATGACGGCAGCGAAGTCCTGGTCGAACGTCACGCTATAACGCTGCTGGCGCAGCAGTTTGCCGAGGCTGCGCGAGACATGCAGTTCGTCGGGGAATATCACGGTGCGCGGGTCGGGTGACCACCAAAGAATCGGCTGGCCTTGCGAGAACCATGGAAAGCAGCCATGGCGGTAAGCCTCGATCAGGCGTTCGGCCGACAGGTCGCCGCCGGCGGCAAGCAGGCCATTGGGTTCGCGCATGGCCTTGGCCAGCGGCGGAAAAGTCAGGGAGTCGCGTTGCAACCAGGTCAGCATGGCATCCAGGCTTACGGAAGGGGAGGGGAGTGGCAGACGGGTCGCCTGCCGCGGCAGGGGTGATTATTGTCGACACAGCGCTGTGGGGCCAGCCCGAATCGGGGATCGACGAGGATTAGCGTGAGCGCGTGTTTCTGCAACTCTGTGCCCGAGGCGCGGTCGTAATCGGGTCCAGGCAATGCAGGCCATTTGCCAAGCTTGCCTGGATTGCTAAAAACAGCTCATAAGCCTTTGTCAGCAAAGACAATGCATGCTCAAATTGAACATGCTGTGACACTTCATTTGTCTATGCTGCTCAGTGATCGGCAAGGGCGTGGCATCGCGGGCGCAAACCCGTACAATGCGGCCATTGTGGCGTTATCGCCATTTCACCCTTTCATCACCCAGTGTTAAAAGTAGATTCAGCGACGTTCGTTCATTTTTCAGCCGCTCGGATTGAGCGGTAGTGTGCAGTCATTCAACAGATGGACGCGCTAAAGGCGCAGGAAAAGACCCGTTTTGAAGAAATCCGCCGCAACACCTAAAGCAGCAGTCGTGCCGGCCTGGCGCCAGCATCTGCACTACCGACTCAAGGAAGGAGCGCTGATCGCCATCGGCGCCCTGTGCCTGTTCCTGATGATGGCCTTGCTGACCTATGGCAAGGACGATCCGGGCTGGAGCCACAACAGCAAGATCGAAGACGTGCAGAACTTCGGTGGACCTGCCGGTTCCTACAGCGCCGACATTCTGTTCATGGTGCTGGGTTACTTCGCGTATATCTTCCCGCTGTTGCTGGCGATCAAGACCTGGCAGATCTTCCGCCAGCGCCACGAGCCGTGGCAGTGGAGCGGCTGGCTGTTCTCCTGGCGCTTGATCGGCCTGGTGTTTCTGGTGCTGTCCGGTGCGGCCCTGGCGCATATCCACTTTCATGCGCCTACCGGTTTGCCGGCGGGCGCGGGCGGTGCGCTGGGCGAGAGCCTTGGCGACCTGGCGCGCAAGAGCCTGAATATCCAGGGCAGCACCTTGATGTTTATCGCGCTTTTCCTGTTCGGCCTGACGGTATTCACCGACCTGTCGTGGTTCAAGGTGATGGACGTCACCGGCAAGATCACCCTCGACCTGCTCGAATTGTTCCAGGGTGCGGCCAACCGCTGGTGGTCGGCGCGCGTTGATCGCAAACGCATGGTTGCGCAGCTGCGCGAGGTGGACACCCGCGTCAGCGAAGTGGTGGCCCCAAGCACACCAGACCGACGCGAGCAGGCCAAGGTCAAGGAACGCCTGATCGAGCGCGAGCAAGCCCTGAGCAAACATATGTCGGACCGCGAGAAGCAGGTGCCGCCGGTAATCGCCCCGGCGCCGCCCAAGGCTCCCGAGCCCAGCCATCGCGTACAGAAAGAGAAGCAGGCCCCGTTGTTTATCGACAGCGCCGTGGAAGGCACCTTGCCACCGATCTCGATTCTCGACCCGGCCGAAAAGAAACAACTCAATTATTCCCCGGAATCCCTGGCGGCCGTCGGCCATCTGCTGGAAATCAAACTCAAGGAATTCGGCGTCGAAGTTTCCGTCGACTCGATCCACCCGGGCCCGGTTATTACCCGTTACGAAATCCAGCCCGCCGCCGGCGTCAAGGTCAGCCGCATTTCCAACCTGGCCAAAGACCTGGCCCGCTCCCTGGCCGTGACCAGCGTGCGTGTGGTGGAAGTGATCCCCGGCAAGACCACCGTGGGCATCGAGATTCCCAATGAAGACCGGCAGATCGTGCGCTTCTCCGAAGTGCTGTCGACGCCGGAATACGACAACTTCAAATCGCCGGTCACCTTGGCCCTGGGCCATGACATCGGCGGCAAGCCGGTGATCACCGACCTGGCGAAAATGCCGCACTTGCTGGTTGCCGGTACCACCGGTTCCGGTAAGTCGGTAGGCGTGAACGCGATGATCCTGTCGATCCTGTTCAAGTCCGGCCCGGATGACGCCAAGCTGATCATGATCGACCCGAAGATGTTGGAATTGTCGATCTACGAAGGCATTCCGCACCTGCTCTGCCCGGTGGTCACCGACATGAAGGACGCCGCCAACGCCTTGCGCTGGAGCGTGGCCGAGATGGAGCGCCGCTACAAGCTGATGGCGAAGATGGGCGTACGAAACCTGTCCGGCTTCAACGCCAAGGTCAAGGAAGCCCAGGACGCCGGCACGCCGCTGACCGACCCACTGTACAAGCGCGAAAATATCCACGACGAAGCGCCGCTGCTGACCAAGCTGCCGACCATCGTGGTGGTGGTCGACGAATTTGCCGACATGATGATGATCGTCGGCAAGAAGGTTGAAGAGCTGATCGCACGTATCGCCCAGAAAGCCCGGGCTGCCGGCATCCACTTGATCCTGGCGACCCAGCGGCCATCGGTGGACGTGATCACGGGTCTGATCAAGGCCAACATCCCGACGCGCATGGCGTTCCAGGTTTCCAGCAAGATCGACTCGCGCACCATCATCGACCAGGGCGGCGCCGAGCAACTGTTGGGTCACGGTGACATGCTCTACATGCCGCCCGGCACCAGCCTGCCGATCCGGGTTCACGGCGCGTTCGTTTCCGATGACGAAGTACACCGCGTGGTGGAAGCCTGGAAACTGCGCGGCGCGCCGGAATACAACGACGACATCCTCGCCGGTGTCGAAGAGGCCGGCAGCGGCTTCGACGGTGGCAGCAGCGGTGGCGACGACGACGCCGAAACCGACGCGCTGTACGACGAGGCCGTGGCGTTCGTGCTTGAAAGCCGCCGTGCCTCGATCTCTGCGGTACAGCGCAAACTGAAAATCGGCTACAACCGCGCCGCCCGCATGATCGAAGCCATGGAAAACGCTGGCGTCGTGACCGCAATGAACACCAACGGCTCGCGCGAAGTCATCGCCCCCGGGCAGATGCGCGACTGATCTCGTGCCGCGTGGCAGCACGCGGCTCGCCTTAACGACTCAATGAGGACTCCCATGCGTCTTATCCGCATGCTGTTGTTGCCAGCCCTGGCCCTGACTGCTGTTTCAGCCCACGCTGATCCGGCCTCCGTGGCCAGCCTGACCAACCTGTTGGACAAATCCAAGACCCTGACGGCGCGCTTCTCCCAGCTGACCCTGGATGGCGGCGGCACCCAGTTGCAGGAAACCGCCGGTGAAATGGCCGTGCAGCGCCCGGGCCTGTTTTACTGGAAAACCGACGCGCCGAACGAGCAGACCATCGTCTCCGACGGCCAGAAAGTCACCTTGTGGGACCCGGACCTGGAGCAGGCGACCATCAAAAAGCTCGACCCGCGCCTGAACCAGACGCCGGCGCTGCTGCTGTCGGGCGATGTGTCGAAAATCAGCGACAGTTTCGATATCACCTCCAAGCAAACCAGCAACGTGATTGAGTTCACCCTCAAGCCTAAGTCCAAGGACACGTTGTTCGACAGCCTGCAGCTATCGTTTGGCAATGGCGTGATCAACAACATGCGCCTGATCGACAGCGTTGGTCAGCGTACCGATATCCTGTTCTCCGCGGTCAAGGCCAACGGCGTTGTCGATGCCTCCAAGTTCAAGTTCGTCATCCCCAAGGGTGCCGACGTGATCCAGGAATAAACTGTTTAGAGGTTTCAAGCGCTGCCCATGGATTTGTTTCGAAGTGACCCGATTGCTCAACCCTTGGCCGCGCGTTTGCGTTCGACCAACCTGGACGAGTACGTCGGGCAAGAACACCTGCTCGCTCGCGGCAAGCCATTGCGCGAAGCCCTGGAGCAGGGTGCGCTGCACTCGATGATTTTCTGGGGGCCGCCGGGCGTGGGTAAGACCACCCTGGCGCGCTTGCTGGCGAAGGTCTCGGATGCGCACTTCGAAACGGTTTCGGCGGTGTTGGCGGGGGTCAAGGAGATCCGCCAGGCGGTTGAGGTGGCCAAGCAGCAGGCCGGGCAGTATGGCAAGCGCACCATCCTGTTCGTTGATGAGGTGCACCGCTTCAACAAGTCGCAGCAGGATGCGTTTTTGCCGTATGTGGAGGACGGCACGCTGATTTTTATCGGCGCCACCACCGAAAACCCGTCGTTTGAACTCAACAACGCGCTGCTGTCGCGGGCGCGGGTCTATGTGCTCAAGAGCCTGGACGAAGCGGCGATGCGCAAGCTGTTGCAGCGTGCATTGAGCGAAGACAAGGGCCTGGGCAAGCGCCAGCTCAGCCTCAGCGACGAAGGCTTCAAGATTTTGATGAGCGCCGCCGATGGCGACGGTCGCCGCTTTCTCAACCTGCTGGAAAACGCGTCGGATCTGGCCGAAGACCACAGCGAGATCGGCGTCGACCTCCTGCAAAGCCTGCTGGGCGATACACGCCGGCGCTTCGACAAGGGCGGCGAAGCCTTCTACGACCAGATCTCGGCGCTGCACAAATCCGTACGCGGCTCCAACCCTGACGGCGCGCTGTACTGGTTTGCGCGGATGATCGACGGCGGCTGCGACCCGTTGTACCTGGCGCGCCGTGTGGTGCGCATGGCCAGCGAAGACATCGGCAATGCCGACCCGCGCGCGCTGAGCCTGTGCCTCGCCGCCTGGGAAGTGCAGGAACGCCTCGGCAGCCCGGAAGGCGAGTTGGCGGTGGCGCAGGCCATCACTTACTTGGCGTGCGCACCCAAAAGCAACGCCGTGTACATGGGCTTCAAGTCGGCCCTGCGCGCCGCGGCCGAACACGGCTCGCTGGAAGTGCCGTTGCACCTGCGCAACGCCCCGACCAAGCTGATGAAGCAATTGGGCTACGGCGACGAATACCGCTATGCCCATGACGAGCCGGACGCCTATGCCGCCGGTGAAGATTATTTTCCCGATGAGCTTGAGCCGCAGCCGTTCTACCAGCCGGTGCCCCGTGGGCTGGAGCTGAAGATTGGTGAAAAGCTCAATCACCTCGCCCAACTCGATCGCCTCAGCCCCAAACAGCGGAGAAAGTAGTGCTCAAGACCATTCTTGCCGTGTCCGTAGCCGGCATCGCTGGTACATTATTGCGTTTCGCCACCGGTACGTGGGTGAGCGCCAATTGGCCCAAGCATTTTTATGCGGCGACCCTGGCGGTCAACCTGGTGGGTTGCTTGATCATCGGGCTGTTGTACGGCTGGTTCCTGTTGCGCCCGGAAGTGCCGATTGAGATTCGCGCCGGCTTGATTGTCGGCTTTGTAGGCGGTCTGACGACCTTTTCATCCTTTTCACTGGATACGCTGCGCCTGCTGGAAAGCGGGCAAGCCCTGGTTGCCTTCGGCTACTTGGGCATCAGCGTGTTCGGCGGGCTGCTCGCCACCTGGGCTGGCCTGTCCTTGACCAAACTTTGATAACGAGAGACCGACATGCTCGATTCCAAACTGTTACGTAGCAACCTTCAGGACGTAGCGGACCGCCTGGCATCCCGTGGCTTTGCCTTGGATGTTGCGCGCATCGAAGCGCTGGAAGAACAGCGCAAGACCGTCCAGACCCGCACCGAAGCACTGCAGGCTGAGCGCAATGCACGTTCCAAATCCATCGGTCAGGCCAAGCAGCGCGGTGAAGACATTGCGCCGCTGATGGCCGACGTCGAGCGTATGGGCACTGAGCTGTCCGACGGCAAAGTCGAGCTGGAAGGCATTCAGAGCGAGCTGGACTCGATCCTGCTGGGCATCCCCAACCTGCCGCACGAATCGGTGCCTATTGGCGAAGACGAAGACGGCAACGTCGAGGTGCGCCGCTGGGGCACGCCCAAGGCCTTTGATTTCGAGATCAAGGACCACGTTGCGCTCGGCGAGCTGACCGGTGGCCTGGATTTTGAAACCGCCGCCAAAATGTCCGGCGCACGCTTTGCCTTGCTGCGCGGCCCGATCGCGCGCATGCACCGCGCCCTGGCGCAGTTCATGATCAACCTACACACCGCCGAGCACGGCTACGAAGAGGCCTACACCCCGTACCTGGTGCAGGCGCCGGCGCTGATGGGCACCAGCCAGCTGCCGAAATTCGAAGAAGACCTGTTCAAGATCAGCCGCGACGGCGAAGCCGACCTGTACCTGATCCCGACGGCCGAAGTCTCGCTGACCAACATCGTCGCCGGCGAGATCCTCGACGCCAAGCAGCTGCCGATCAAGTTCGTGGCTCACAGCCCGTGCTTTCGCAGTGAAGCCGGTGCTTCGGGGCGCGATACCCGCGGCATGATCCGCCAGCACCAGTTCGACAAAGTCGAGATGGTGCAAGTGGTCGAGCCGTCGACCTCGATGGAAGCCCTGGAAGGCCTGACCGCCAACGCCGAGCGCGTGCTGCAACTGCTGGAGCTGCCGTACCGCGTCCTGGCGCTGTGCACCGGCGACATGGGTTTCAGTGCCGTGAAGACCTACGACCTCGAAGTGTGGGTGCCGAGCCAGGACAAATACCGTGAGATTTCGTCGTGCTCCAACTGCGGTGACTTCCAGGCCCGTCGCATGCAGGCGCGTTTCCGCAACCCGGAAACCGGCAAGCCGGAGCTGGTGCACACCCTCAACGGTTCGGGTCTGGCCGTCGGCCGTACGCTCGTAGCCGTGTTGGAAAACTACCAGCAGGCTGACGGTTCGATTCGTGTGCCTGAAGTGCTCAAGCCTTACATGGCGGGCGTTGAGGTCATCGGCTAAATGGAATTTCTGCCGCTGTTTCATAACCTGCGCGGCAGTCGTGTGTTGGTCGTCGGTGGCGGGGAGATTGCCTTGCGCAAATCCCGGCTGCTGGCCGACGCCGGTGCGTTGTTGCGGGTGGTTGCTCCCCAGATCGAAGACCAGTTGCGTGAACTGGTGCTGGGCAGTGGCGGGGAACTGATTTTGCGCGGTTATCAGGAGCCCGACCTCGACGGTTGCACCCTGATCATCGCCGCAACCGACGACGAGCCGCTGAACGCGCAAGTGTCCAGTGATGCCAAGCGTCGCTGCGTGCCGGTCAACGTGGTGGACGCGCCAGCCTTGTGCAGCGTGATCTTCCCGGCGATTGTCGACCGTTCGCCCTTGGTGATTGCAGTGTCCAGTGGCGGCGATGCGCCGGTGCTGGCACGCCTGATCCGCGCCAAGCTGGAAACCTGGATTCCGTCCACCTATGGCCAATTGGCCGGGTTGGCGGCGCGTTTTCGTGCCCAGGTCAAAGGTTTGTACCCGGATGTGCAGCAGCGTCGCGCGTTCTGGGAAGAAGTTTTCCAGGGCCCGATTGCCGACCGCCAGTTGGCCGGGCAGGGCGATGAAGCCGAGCGCCTGCTGATCGAAAAGGTCAACGGGAAACCGCCGCATGCGCCGGGCGAAGTTTACCTGGTGGGCGCAGGCCCGGGTGATCCGGACCTGCTGACCTTCCGCGCCTTGCGCCTGATGCAGCAAGCCGACGTGGTGCTGTACGACCGCTTGGTGGCGCCGGCGATTCTCGAGCTGTGCCGTCGCGATGCCGAACGGGTTTACGTCGGCAAGCGTCGCGCCGACCACGCCGTGCCGCAGGACCAGATCAACCAGCAATTGGTGGACTTGGCCAAGCAAGGCAAGCGTGTGCTGCGTCTCAAGGGTGGCGATCCGTTCATCTTTGGCCGTGGTGGCGAAGAGATCGAGGAGTTGGCGGCCCACGGCATTCCGTTTCAGGTGGTGCCGGGTATCACGGCAGCCAGTGGTTGCGCGGCGTATGCCGGGATTCCGCTGACCCATCGCGACTATGCGCAGTCGGTGCGGTTTATCACCGGGCATTTGAAAAACGGCACCTCGGACCTGCCTTGGCATGATCTCGTTGGCCCCTCGCAAACCTTGGTGTTTTACATGGGCTTGATCGGCTTGCCGATCATCTGCGAACAGCTGATCAAGCATGGTCGCTCGGCGGATACGCCGGCGGCGTTGATCCAGCAGGGCACCACCTCCAACCAGCGTGTCTTCACCGGCACCCTGGCGGATTTGCCGCGCATGGTGGCGGAGCATGAAGTGCATGCGCCAACACTGGTGATCGTTGGTGAAGTGGTGGTGTTGCGCGAAAAGCTGAAGTGGTTCGAAGGCGCACAATCCCAGGTCTGACACTGCCCTTGAGTGCGTGATTTGAGTGTGGCGAGTGGGCTTGCCCCGCGTTGGGCTGCGCAGCAGCTCTAAAGCCAGACACCGCGGTTTGCTTGGCAGAACGCGGTGTTTTTACGGGGGCTGCTGCGCAGCCCAACGCGGGGCAAGCCCGCTCGCCACGAAAGCCCAATCGCTACCGGAAGAGGGGTTGTCAGTTCCAGACGGCCTTACCGCTCAGCCGCTCGCGATCATGCCCGGCATCAAAATGCTGCAACGGCCCTTTCGGCACAATCCCCGTCGGATTGATGGTGCGATGGCTCGCGTAGTAATGCCCCTTGATATGCGCAAAATCCACCGTCTCGGCCACGCCTGGCCACTGATACATCTCCCTGAGCCAGTTCGACAAACTCGGGTAATCGGCAATCCGCCGCAGGTTGCATTTGAAGTGGCTGTAATACACCGCATCAAAGCGAATCAGCGTGGTGAACAGCCGCACATCGGCTTCGGTCAGGTATTCGCCGGCCAAGTAGCGGTGCTTACCCAAGTGCTGCTCCAGGTGGTCCAGTTCGGCAAACACATCGTCAAACGCGCTTTCATAAGCCTTTTGCGAGGTGGCGAAGCCTGCGCGGTACACGCCGTTGTTCACGGCGGGGTAGATGCGCTCGTTCAGCGCGTCAATCGCCTGGCGAAGCCCCTCGGGATAGAAGTCCAGCGTGTTGCCGGTCAGGTGGTTGAACGCGCTGTTGAACATGCGGATGATCTCCGCCGACTCATTACTGACGATGCGCTTGAGCTGCTTGTCCCACAGCACCGGCACGGTCACGCGGCCAGTGTAGTCGGCGGTGTCGGCGGTGTAGCGCTGATGCATGTAGGCAAAATCGTCGAGCTTGTCGCCGGTAGAGCCGTGGGCCTTGTCGAAGGTCCAGCCGTTTTCCAGCATCAACCAACTGACCACGGACACCTCGATCAGGCTTTCCAGGCCCTTGAGCTTGCGCAGGATCAGGGTGCGATGCGCCCAGGGGCAGGCGAGGGAAACATACAGGTGGTAGCGACCGGCTTCGGCCTTGAAGCCACCTTCGCCACTCGGGCCGGGCTCACCGTCGGCGGTCACCCAATTGCGGCGCTGTGCCTGCTCGCGCTGGAAAGCGCCGTCTGCGCTACTTTCGTACCACTGGTCTTTCCAGTGTCCTTCGATCAGCAAACCCATGACTGGCTCCTCGGCTAATAAGCGTTGGAGGCCAGTGTAAAGGGATGAGTTCGAACTAAAAGCGCAAAGACTGCGGGGGAATGATCGATTAAATCGATTTGTCCCGCGCATCCCAGTATTGCTGGGCCAATGCAAACGCCTGCTCTCGCGGATGGCCGATGCCGCGTAATGCCAGGGCCATGGTCGCGATCAGTGCCAGTTGCGGGTAGCTGTCTTCAGCGTCACCCCGCCACACGGCTTTCAGGTGTTCGGGTTCCAGGCTGGCAGGTTTGACGTGGCGTTGGGCGGAGAGGGCGGGCCATTCTTCATCCCAGCTTTGGCCGCCAGTGGTGCCATACAGGTGACTGATGGTGTCCGGATTGATCTCGACTTCGCCGCCATCGCCCTTGACCACGATCACATTGTCGCCAAGCAGGCCGCTGGCATCGCGGTGTACGCCCTGGTAACCGGGATGGAAAATGCTTTGCAGGCCGCAGCGCGCATTCAGCGGGTTGAGCAGGCGCGCCAGCGAGTGGATCGGCGAGCGCAGGCCCAAGGTGTTGCGCAGGTCGATCATGCGTTGCAGTTGTGGTGCCCAGTCGCCCAGGGGGATAAACGCCAGGTTGCCGTGTTCGAGGGCTGTTTCGACCTGCTGCCAGTTACGGCACAACGGGATCTGTAAGCCTTCCAGCAATTGCTCGGTGTACAACCGGCCGGCGGTGTGCGCACCGCCGCCGTGCATAAGAATGCGCACCCCGTTTTGCGCCAGGCACTTGGCTGCCAGCAAATACCACGGCAGATGGCGTTTTTTACCGGCGTAGGTTGGCCAGTCGACATCCACCTTCAGCGCCGGCGCGTTCAGGCGTTCGCGTACGGCTTGGGTGAAACCTGCGAGCTCTTCCGGGCTTTCTTCCTTGTGGCGCAGCAACATCAGGAAGGCGCCGAGCTGGGTGTCCTCGACTTTTTCGTCGAGCAGCATGCCCATGGCTTCGCGGGCTTCCTCACGGGTGAGGTTGCGCGCGCCGCGCTTGCCTTTGCCCAGGATGCGCACGAACTGCGCAAACGGGTGCTCGGCAGGGGTTTCAAAGGTCAGCGGGGCAAAGTCGGTCATAAGCAATTCGTCGGCCTGGGCAGGCCCGCCAACTTGGCGGCGAGTTTGGCGGGAGTGCCGTTGAACAGTGTGTTGAGGTGCAGGCTGTTGCCCTTTTCCGGTCCCAGCTTCAAGGCGGTGTACTTGATCAGTGGGCGCGTGGCCGGGGACAGCTGGAACTCTTCATAGAACCCGCGCAGCAGTTCGAGGATTTCCCAATGGGCGGCGGTCAATTCCAGGGGCTCGGCGGCGGCCAGCGCGTTGGCGACCTCCGCAGACCAGTCATTGAGGTCGACGAGGTAGCCGTCCTTGTCCAATTCGAGGGTGCGTTCGCCTACGGTCAGGGTGTTCATAGCCAGCTGTTGACCTTGTCGTAGTCGATGGACAACTGCACAAAACCCGGGTAGTCCACGCTGTCGGCCCAGTCCGGTAGCGGCAGGTTGCGCGCCTGCATGTCTTCGGCCAGTACAAAAACCTTCACGCCGCTGGTTTGCAGCGCCGCGTTGTGCAGGCCGTAGGCGCCGTCGCCGCACAGCAGAATCGCGTCCGCACTGCCACATACGCGCAGGCAACTGGCGAGGCGGCTATCGGTAAACGGTGAATGAGAAACCACATGTAAAGTCGACATCAGAGGGTAATCACCTGGTCGTAACGGTCAATCAATTTGCAAATAGCGTCGTTGCTCAGTGCCTGGGCGCTGGCAGGGGCTGTGAGCCCGCGTTCGGCCAGGCTGTGGCCGCAGGCGAACACGTCATCAATGCCAAACAGGCCCAACGCCTGCAGGTTGGCGCTCAAATCCTTTTGCTGCACGGCGTTGGCGTTTTGCTGCGGCGCCAGTTGAAACACGCCGTCGTCCATAAACAGCAGGCCGATCGGCAAGTCGAACGCCCCGCCCGCCAGCACAATATCCAGGGTTTCGCGCGCGCTTGGCCCGGACCACGGCGCCTGGCGGCTGATTACCAATAAGGATCTGGACATGTCACGGCCCTCCAAAACAGATCAGGCGGTCGGCGGCCTGCGCGGCATCGTGCAATTGCCCAAGGCCCGACAAGGCCCACGGAGCATCCAGGTTCACCGCGCTGCGTTGATAGCGCGTGGCCTCTTCGCTATTGAGCACGCCACGGCGCAAGGCGGCGGCAATGCACACCACGCCGTCCAGCTGGTGCGCGCTGACAAATTCGCGCCATTGCCGGGCAATATCTTGCTCATCCTGGGGCGCGACGATGTTGCTGGAGGCGCTGTACACGCCGTCCTGATAAAAAAACAGCCGCACTATTTCATGCCCACCGGCAATCGCCGCTTGGGCAAACAGCAAGGCGCGGCGCGAGGAGGGCGCGTGGGCGGCGGAAAACAGCGCAATTGCGAACTTCATGGAACACTCTGCAAGCAAACGTGGGCCAATGATAAAGCCGCCGCGTCGAAAAAGCCCGCCGTGATCAAAACGGTCACCCTCGCTGATCGTTCTGACGATTGCCGGTAGGATCAAGCCTGCCTACGCTGTGGGCATTCGAAACCGAAATGGAGTCTCCATGTCAGGTCCCTTGGCGTCCCTCAAAGTGCTGGATTTTTCCACCTTGCTACCTGGCCCGTTCGCATCCTTGATGCTCGCGGACATGGGCGCCGAGGTGCTGCGGATCGAATCGCCTACGCGCGTGGATCTGTTGCGCGTCCTGCCACCGCATGATCACGGCACGTCGGCCAGCCACGCCTACCTCAATCGCAATAAGCGCAGCCTGGCGCTGGACCTCAAGCAGGCTGAGGCGCTGGAGATCGTGCGTGAGCTGGTCAAGGACTACGACATCGTCCTTGAGCAGTTTCGCCCCGGCGTAATGGAGCGTTTGGGACTGGGTTATGCGGCGCTCAAGGCGATCAACCCCAGGCTGATCTACGTATCGATCACCGGCTACGGCCAGACTGGCCCCTATAAGGACCGCGCCGGGCACGATATCAATTACCTGGCGCTGGCCGGCATTGCCAGCCACACCGGGCGCCAGGACAGCGGGCCACTGCCGCTGGGCGTGCAATTGGCGGATGTGGCCGGTGGTTCGCTGCACGCGGTGGTCGGGTTGCTGGCGGCGGTGATAGCGCTTCAGCACAGCGGCGCTGGCCAGCACCTGGATGTGAGCATGACGGACTGTTCGTTCAGCCTGAACGCCATGGCCGGCGCGGGTTACCTGGCCTGTGGGGTCGAGCCGGAGTGGGAGACTCAGGTACTCAACGGCGGCAGCTTTTATGATTACTACCGCACGCGCGACGGGCGCTGGATGTCGGTCGGCAGCCTGGAGCCTGCGTTTATGCAGCAACTGTGCGCGGCGCTGGGGCGGCCGGAGTTGGCGGCGCAGGGCCTGTCGCCCAGGCCGGAACAGCAAAAAGCCCTGAAGCTGGCGCTGCAGGTCGAGTTTGAAAAGCGCAGCTTTGAGCAGTTGTGCGAGCTGTTTGCCGGGGTGGATGCGTGTGTTGAGCCTGTATTGAGTTTAAGTGAAGCGGTGGAGCACCCGCAGTTGAAGGCGCGGACGCTGATCAGCCAAGTGCCACGCGGCGATGGTTCGACGCAGGCGCAAATCGCATGCCCGTTGAAATTTTCAGAGGGGTTGCCGGAGCCTCGGCATATTGGGGCGGCGGTGGGGGCGCATACGGATGAAGTGTTGGAAGAGCTGGGGCTCAGTGCGCAACGAATTGCAGAATTGCGGCGGGCCAAAGTGATTGGTTAACTGCTCGGCCGCTATCGCAGGCAAGCCAGCTCCCACATTTGATCGGCAGCACGCTCAAAAATGTGGGAAGGGGCTTGCTCCCGAAGAGGCCCTTACTCCACCCGGGTTTCCCCGGTGTACACCAAGGTATGCCGGCAACGCCTGCACAAATACCGTCGCCCCTGGTTCACCAACCCATGGCGCTGGGCTGAAAACGGGAAATCACTGTCGGCACACGGGCAGCGATAGATGTAACGCGTGACTTGCCGACGCTTGATTGCATAGGTGTGGCAGCGATCCGGCGGCAGTTCGTATACCCCGCGCATGATCAATTGCCATTCCTCGCCATGGGGCTGGATGCGTTCGCCAAACAATTGATGGGCGATCAGGTGCGCAACCTCATGGGCCACGGTCTGCTTGAGGAAATGTTGGCTGTTTTCACGGTACAGCTGTGGGTTGAAGCGCAGCAGGTTCTCGTGCAAATGCGCGACACCGGCCTTCTGGCCCCGCAGCTTGAGGCTGACCTGGGGGCGTTTGAAGCTTCGTTTAAAAAAGGATTCGGCTTGCAGGAAACAATCTTCGACGCGGGTATTGAGTTGCTCGGGCATGCTGACCATCTCTCCAGAGGCGCCCAGTATGCCGCAAAAGCAGGTGTTTCCGAATCTGTCAGGCGCCGAATGGTCATGCATGACGCACAAAGCCACCTTGCGGTGGCTTTGCCTGCGGTGTCAGCCGCTCAGTTGGTGTAGATCGGGCCTACGCCCAAACCCCAGACGATCACGGTAAACGCCATGATCGCCACCAGTACCACCAGCCCGACCGCCAGCACCGAGCTGGAAAACAGGAACCCCTCGTCCGGGTCGATGCTCATGAACGTCGGCAGCCCCACATACAGCAGGTACACCGTGTAACAGATGGCGGCCGTGCCGACGACCATGCCCAGCCACATATGCGGATACAACGCCGCCAGTCCACCGATAAACAGCGGGGTCGCGGTGTAGGTGGCAAATGCCACGCACCGCGCCATGCTGGGGCTGGCGTCGTAGGTGCGGGCCATCCAATGAATGAACGCGCCCATTACCGCCACGCCGCCGAGCATGGCCGCGTACGACATCAGGGTCATCCATAGGGCGCTTTCCTGGGTCAGCATCACCGGCGCGCGGCTGCCGATAACCCAGCCCACCCGGGTAGTGCCGATAAACGCCGAAACGGCGGGGATCGCCGCGAGAATCAGGGTGTGAGTCAGGTACATGTGGCCGATACTTTCTTCCTTATCGCCACGAATTTCCCGCCATTCCTGGTCGGGATGGGTAAACAGCCCCACGACGTGATGGATCATGCCAGTCACTCCTGTCGTTATTACCATCGCCCCCCATCGGAGCGCCCACGGGCCAAAGGCCTCAAAGGTCCCGGATAGTTGTGCGACCTTACGTCGCAGTATAGGAAGTGATGACCGGAAAAACTGTAGGGCTTTAGAGCAAATTGCGCTGTAAAGAGTGGCGCTAATCGCGGTGAGGTCTGTCAGTAATGACGCGGTCCACTGTGAAGGTCGGCTTGCCTGCAATAGCGGTGGGCCAGCGAATTTTAATGGTTGTGTGACACCGCCATCGCAGGCAAGCCAGCTCCCACAATGGAACTCGGTCGGTCATGAAGGTAAAATGCCCGGCTTTTCGTCACACACCTCTAGCGGATCCAAGCGCCATGGGCACTCTTACGGTCAACCAGAACAAACTGCAAAAACGCCTGCGTCGCCTGGCCGGTGAAGCGGTCGCCGATTTCAACATGATCGAGGACGGCGACAAGGTCATGGTCTGCCTCTCCGGCGGCAAAGACAGTTACACCATGCTCGACGTGCTGCTGCACCTGCAAAAGGTCGCGCCGATCAAGTTCGAGATCGTCGCTGTCAACATGGACCAGAAACAGCCGGGCTTCCCCGAGCACGTATTGCCTGCCTACCTGAAAGCGCTGGGCATCGAGTACCACATCGTCGAAAAAGACACCTATTCGGTGGTCAAGGAGTTGATCCCCGAAGGCAAGACCACCTGCTCGCTGTGTTCGCGCCTGCGCCGTGGCACGCTCTACACCTTTGCCGATGAGATCGGCGCAACCAAGATGGCCCTCGGTCATCACCGTGATGACATCGTCGAGACGTTCTTCCTCAATATGTTTTTCAACGGCTCCCTCAAGGCCATGCCGCCCAAGCTGCGCGCCGATGACGGCCGCAACGTGGTGATCCGGCCGCTCGCGTATTGCAACGAGAAAGACATCCAGGCCTACTCCGACTTCAAGCAATTCCCGATCATCCCGTGCAACCTGTGCGGCTCCCAGGAAAACCTGCAGCGCCAGGTGGTCAAGGAAATGCTCTTGGACTGGGAGCGCAAGACCCCGGGCCGCACTGAAAGCATCTTCCGCAGCCTGCAGAATGTGATCCCCTCGCAGCTGGCCGACCGCAACCTGTTCGACTTCACCAGCCTGAAAATCGATGAGAGCGCCGCGTCGCGCTTTGTCAATGTTGTGAACCTCTAACACGTTTCAACGCTCTGAAAGACGGCGCTTACGGGCGCCGTCTTCAATTCAATTGCCAGGAGAGGGCATGCGCGATTACAAGTGGCTGCACGAATATTGTCTGAACCGTTTTGGTTCAGCGGCCGAGTTGGAAGCCCACCTGCCTGTGCCCAAGACCCCGGCACAGCTGCGCAAAATCAGTGACGATCGCTACCTGTCGACCCTGGCGCTGCGGGTATTTCGCGCCGGGCTCAAGCACAGCGTGGTGGATGGCAAGTGGCCCGCGTTCGAGCAGGTGTTTTTCGGTTTTGACCCGGAAAAGGTCGTGCTGATGGGCGCCGAACACCTGGAGCGCCTGATGCAGGACGCGCGCATCATTCGTCACCTGGGCAAGCTCAAAAGCGTGCCGCGCAATGCGCAGATGATTTTGGACATTGAGCAGGAAAAGGGCAGCTTCGGCGCGTTTGTTGCCGACTGGCCGGTGACCGATATCGTCGGTCTGTGGAAGTACCTGAGCAAGCACGGCCACCAGTTGGGCGGGCTGTCGGCGCCGCGTTTTTTACGCATGGTGGGCAAGGACACGTTTGTACCGAGCTATGACGTGGTGGCGGCGTTGAATGCGCAGAAGATCGTCGACAAAGTGCCGACCAGCCTGCGGGATTTGGCGACGGTGCAGGGCGCGTTCAACCAATGGCACGCCGAGAGTGGGCGGCCGATGTGTCAGTTGTCGATGATGCTGGCTTACACAGTGAATCATTGAGGCCGAGTTGATCCTATCGCAGGCAAGCCAGCTCCCACATTAGATCAGCGGCGCGGTCAAAATGTGGGACTTGGCTTGCCTGCGATAGCGGTCCTCAAGCCGGCTGCAAATCTGCCGCCAGCCGCCGATTCAACTGATGCCGCCAGCGCACATACAGCAATGCCGTGCAAAACACCGCCAGGCTCGCGAGCATTTCCAGCACCCCGAACCACTGCCGGTTCGGGTCATAGGCCGCCAGCGCGCCCTTGATGAAATACAAGTTCACCACAAAGCACGTCCACGAATGCCCGCGTGCGCTGCCGAGCAGCATGCCCGGCGCCAGCACCAGCAGCGGCACCAGTTCGATCAGCAGAATCACCCACGGGCGGGCGCCGTGCAGGTCGGCGACGAACAGGTAATACCCGCACAGCAACCCCACCAGCCCAAGAAACGCCAGCAGGCTGAGCACGCGTGCGACGTTGACCCGTGGTTCCAGCCACGCCTGGGGCGGCAGGGTCTTAGGCTTTCTGGCCACGGCCGTTCTCCAGCAGCATGGCGGTGGTGGCCAGGCGCAGGCCGAGGGCGCGGCACAGGGTGATTTCGTGTTGGTCGAGCATGCGCTTGCCGTCGGGCCCCGAGTGATGGCTGGCACCGTACGGCGTGCCGCCGCCCTGGGTGTCGAGCAGTGCTTGTTCGCTGTAGGGCAGGCCGGTGATCAACATGCCATGGTGCAGCAATGGCAGCAGCATCGACATCAGTGTGGTTTCCTGGCCGCCGTGCAGGCTGGCCGTGGAGGTGAACACGCCGGCTGGCTTGCCGACGAGGGCGCCGGTCAGCCACAGGTTGCTGGTGCCGTCGAGGAAATACTTGAGCGGCGCGGCCATGTTGCCAAAGCGGGTCGGACTGCCGAGGGCCAGGCCCGAGCAATTTTTCAGGTCATCGAGGCTGGCATACAGCGCGCCTTCGTCGGGAATGCTCGGCGCCACCGCTTCACACTCGGTGGAAATCGCCGGCACGGTGCGCAATCTGGCTTCCATCCCGCCCTGCTCGATACCGCGAGCAATCTGGCGGGCCATTTCGCTCACCGAGCCATTGCGGCTGTAATACAACACCAGCACATACGGCGCGGTCACGGCAGCAGCTCCAGCAGGTTTTCCGGCGGGCGGCCAATGACGGCTTTATCGGCGGTTTCCAGGATCGGGCGTTCCATCAGCTTCGGGTGTTCGGCAATCGCGGCGATCAGTTGCGCCTCGCTGAGGCTGGCGTCGGCCAGGTTGAGGGCTTTGTATTCGTCTTCGCCGGTGCGCAGCAATTGGCGTGCGCTGATGCCCAGCTTGCCCAGCAGGGTCTTCAATTGCGCGGCGTTCAGCGGGGTTTCGAGGTAGCGCACGACGGTGGGTGTGAGGCCGCGAGCTTCCAGCAGTTCGAGCGCACCGCGGGATTTCGAGCAGCGCGGGTTGTGATAAAGCGTCAGATCGGTCATGTGCGGGTCGCATCTTGCGTAAGGTGGCGGGTATTCTACCTGCGCAGCGTCCTGTCCTTAAACCGTAAGAGGCGATAGGTCGCAGCCAACGTTCATTTTTTTGCGAAGGATTACCCCATGACAAGGCGACTGATCGGTGCATTGGCGATCATCACAACCCTGCTGCTCAGCGGCTGCGGTAACGACTACGGCGTTGACCAATACGGTAAGAAGGTCGCGTCAGAACGCTTGGACAAACAGTGGGTGGTGGTCAATTACTGGGCGGAATGGTGTGGCCCGTGCCGCACGGAGATCCCGGAACTCAATGCCTTGGCCGAGCAGCTCAAAGGGCAGAACGTCGGGGTTTTCGGGGTCAACTTTGACAATGTGCAGGGTGAAGAACTCAAGGCCGCCAGCGAGAAGCTGGGGATCAAGTTCACCGTACTGGCGCAGAACCCGGAAGAAATTTTCGATATCCCGCGCAGCGAGGCGTTGCCGGTGACCTACATCATTGATGACAAGGGCAAGGTGCGCGAGCAGTTGATGGGTGAGCAGACGGCGCAAGGCGTGCTCGCCAAGCTCAAAGCCCTACGCGGTTAACTGTGTGGGAGCGGGCTTGCCTGCGATGCAGGCGACCCGGTATGCCTGTGATACCGAGTCGATGCTGTCTCAGGCAAACCAGCTCCCACAGCAAAACCGGTGTGCAATGAAGTCGATCAGCCTTCTTCAAGCCATAGCCGAATAGGCTTGCCTTCGGCCGGCCAGAAACGCGTCTGCTCAATCGGCGAAATATCCCAACGCTCGACGCCTTGCAGGGCCTGGAAGAAGCGGTGCTCCTGTTCCATCAAGGCCTCGGCGCAGAGTTTGCGAGTGCTGCCGATCTTGCCGAAGTTCAGCTTGTCACCCTCAACGGTGTACGGCGCAAACCAGTGGTTGCAACCGCCATTGCCGTAGGCGCGACCATCGGCGCCAAGGGTGACGGTCAGGTGCGCGTAATCCATCAGCGGCCGTTCACCAATCCATTCCACCACGTAGCTGTGATCTTGCTTGAGCTTCACCGCATCGCCGGCGCAGCCGGTCAGGCCCATGCCGACGGCCGCGAGCAGCAGCAGGCCTTTCATTGCGCGGCCTGCTGGCATTTAGGGCAACGGTGCTTGTCGCCTTCGCTGGCCCAGCCCAATGCCTTGATGCGCGCGTTGGCGGCAGGTTGCAGCGGCTCTTTGGTCAGCTTGGTTTCTACCGCGAATTCAAATTCCAGCACGGTGTCGCAGCTGTCGCAGTTGACCTTCCAGGTATGAATCTCCAGCTCGCCGAATTTCGGCCCCTGGGCCATGGCGACCCATTGGCCTGCCGGGCGGATGGAGTAGCGCGCATCACCTTCGACGGTCAGGCGCATCGACAGGGTTTTACTGCCACGCAGGGTGACGATCAGCACGTCGCCGTGTTTGATCGAACCACCGTTGCCGGTGACTTGATAACGGCCCGGCACCAGGGCGCGGCATTCGATCAGGGTGTGTTGCGGGCTCAGCAAGCTGAAGCGGAAATCGTGTTCGGCCATGGATCCTCCAAATAGGCGCGGCATCCTATCACGGGTGCCGGCCTATCATGAGCCTGGTATGTGACCGCCGATCATCCTTCGACCAGGTTCTGCGGCTGGCCTTTGGCCCACGCGGCAATATTGCCCAATGTGGTGCTGGCGATGGCCGCCAGGGCCTCGCGGGTGAGAAATGCCTGGTGCGCGGTGATGATCACGGTGGGGAACGTCAACAGGCGTGCGAGCACGTCGTCTTGCAGCGGCAGGTCGGAGCGGTCTTCGAAAAACAGCTGGGCCTCTTCTTCATACACATCCAGCCCCAGGTAGCCGAGTTGGCCGTCCTTGAGGGCTTCGATCAGCGCCGGCGTGTCCACCAGCCCGCCACGGCCGGTGTTGATCAGCATTGCGCCGCGCTGCATCTGCGCCAGGGAGCGGGCGTTGATCAGGTGTTTGCTGTCGGCGGTCAGCGGGCAATGCAGGCTGATGATCTGCGCGTGCGCCAGCAGCTCGGGCAGGCTCACATAACGTGCGCCAAGGGCCTGCACCTGTGGGTTGGGGAAAGGGTCACAGGCCAGCAATTGGCAGCCGAAGCCGGCCATTATCTTGGCGAACGTGGCGCCGATCTGCCCGGTGCCGACCACGCCGACGGTCTTGCCCACCAGGTCGAAACCGGTCAGCCCATGCAAGCTGAAATCGCCATCGCGGGTGCGGTTGTAGGCCCGATGCAGGCGGCGGTTAAGGGCGAGAATCAGCGCCACGGCATGCTCGGCCACCGCGTGGGGCGAGTAGGCCGGCACCCGCACGATGGTCAGGCCCAGGCGCTGGGCGGCGGGCAGGTCGACATGGTTGTAACCGGCCGAGCGCAGGGCAATCAGGCGCGTGCCGCCTGCGGCCAGTTGCTCCAGCACCGGGGCGCTGAGGTCGTCATTGATAAACGCGCAAACCACTTCGTGGTGTTCGGCCAGGGCCACGGTGTCGAGGTTGAGTCGCGCAGGCTGAAATTGCAGCTCAAGGCCGGCCGGCAGTGGCTCGCCAAGAAAGCTGTCGCGGTCGTAGGTCTGGCTGCTGAAAAGAATGACGCGCATCAAAAAAGCTCCCTGCAAGTTGCGAGTTGCAAACGCAGACCCTTGAAGGCAGGAGCAAACCCGCGCCGCAAGCGCCCGCGCTTATAAAATAAACTCAGGCGCTGACGCGCGCCTCGCTGGCCAGGCGGGCAATCGCCATGTCCAGTTCATCCAGGGCCGCCATGGCCTTGGCGTCATCCTGCTTGAGCAAGGTCTCCGCGCGTTGGCAGGCGGCGCGCAATTGCGGCACGCCGCAGTAGCGGGTGGCGCCGTGCAGCCGGTGGACGCGCTCGATCAGGGCATTGTTGTCTTTGGCTTCGCGGGCGACGGTGATCGCCAGGCGGTCGGCTTCCAAAGAGGCCAGCAGCATGGCGAGCATGTCGGCGGCCAGATCGGCCTTGTTGGCCGCCAGACGCAGGCCTTCCTCATGGTCCAGTACCAGCAGTTTCACGCCTGTGCCCGAACTGTCGCTGGTGCGTTCCGGGCCTTGGTTGCGCAGGGCCAGGCCGGTCCACTTCAGCACCACTTGGGCTAGTTGGCGTTCGCTGATGGGTTTGGTCAGATAGTCGTCCATGCCGCTTTGCAGCAGCGCGCGTTTTTCGTTGGCCATGGCGTGGGCGGTGAGGGCCACCACCGGCAATGGCGTGCCGTGGCGCTCGCTTTCCCATTGGCGGATAGCCTCGGTGCTTTGGCGGCCGTCCATGCCGGGCATTTGTACGTCCATCAGCACCAGGTCGAACGTTTCCTGTTTCACCGCGTCAATGGCGGCATAACCGCTTTCTACTGCCTGCACCTTGGCGCCCATGTCTTCGAGCAGGGTTTGGACCAGCAGCAGGTTTGCCGGGTTGTCATCCACGCAGAGCACGCGCGGCGCGCGGCTGGACAGCGGCTCGCCGGGTTCGCTGCGCAAGGGGCGCGGGCTGATCAGGTCGGCCAGTGCGCGGCGCAATTTGCGCGTGCAGGCCGGTTTGGCCTGCAACTGGCTGTTGGGGTTGGGCACCGATTGATTGAACAGCATCTGTTCGGTGGTTGGGCACAGCACCAGCACTTTACAGCCCAGGTGTTCCAGGTCCCACAAATGCTGGTTGAGGCGTTCGGGCGGAATATCATTGGCCGTGACGCCGAGCACGGCAAGGTCGATGGCCTGCTCGGTCTGATGCGCGCTGGTGATGCCGTTGGTCAGGCTTTCCAGGGTGTTGAACGGTGTCACTTCCAGGCCGCAATCTTCCAGTTGGTGTTGCAGGGCCTGGCGCGCCAGCTCGTGGTTTTCCAGCACCGCCACGCGACGCCCCAGCAGTGGCGCGCTGGGCAGATCGTCGACGTCATCGCGGGTTTTCGGCAGGTTGAGGCTGATCCAGAATTCAGAGCCTTCGCCCGGCGTGCTGTCGACGCCGATCTCACCGCCCATCTGCTCGATCAGTCGTTTCGAGATCACCAGGCCCAAGCCGGTACCGCCCGGTTGCCGCGACAGGGAGTTATCGGCCTGGCTGAACGCCTGGAACAGTGCGCGCACGTCCTGGTTGGACAGGCCGATGCCGGTGTCTTGCACACTGATACGCAGTTGCACGCTGTCCTCCTGTTCGTCCTCGACCATCGCGCGGGCAACGATAGTGCCTTCGCGGGTGAACTTGATCGCATTGCTGATCAGGTTGGTGAGGATCTGCTTGAGCCGCAACGGGTCGCCGACCAGCGCCAACGGGGTGTCGCGGTACACCAGGCTGACCAGTTCCAGCTGCTTGGCATGGGCGGCGGGCGCGAGGATGGTCAGGGTGTCTTGCAGCAAATCGCGCAGGTTGAACGGCACGCTGTCGAGCACCAGCTTGCCGGCCTCGATTTTCGAGAAGTCGAGAATTTCGTTGATGATGCCCAACAGGTTGTCGGCGGACTTTTCGATGGTGCCCAGGTAATCCAGTTGGCGCGGCGACAGTTCGCTTTTTTGCAATAGGTGGGTGAAACCGAGAATGCCATTGAGCGGGGTGCGGATCTCATGGCTCATATTGGCCAGGAACTCCGACTTGATACGGCTGGCCTCCAGGGCCTCTTTGCGCGCCAGGTCCAGCTCGATGTTCTGGATTTCAATGGTTTCCAGGTTTTGGCGCACGTCTTCGGTGGCCTGGTCGATGCTGTGTTGCAACTCTTCCTGGGCATTTTGCAGGGTTTCGGCCATGCGATTGATGCCCGAGGCCAGCTGGTCCAGCTCCTGGCTGCCCAGGGGTGGCAAGCGGGTTTCCAGGTTGCCGTCCTTGAGTTGGGCCACGGCCAGCTTGATCTGGCCAATCGGTGAGTTGATCGTGCGGCTGATCCGCAGCGCGAGCGCGGCGGTGCAGATCAGGCCGATGGCAATCAATAGCAAGCTGGCGAACAGGCTGCGGTAGCCACGCAGCAGCATGCCATTGTGCGACAGCTCTACCTCGACCCAGCCCAGCAAACGGTCGGCTTCATCGGGGATCAGCTCGCCGGCGAGGTTGCGGTGGCGGCCAAATACCGGCAGCAGGTAACGCGTGGCGTCATTGCCGGTGCGCTGCAGCAGGTGGGAGCTGTTACCGACGGGCGGCTGGTTGAGCATGGTCGGGCCGGCGTGCGCCAGCGGCGAGCGGTCTGGCGCCAGAAACGACACGGCACGCACGTCCGGTTGTTCCAGCGACTGGGTAGCGATGCGTTCCAGCAGGTCGGTGTTCTTGCTACTCAGGGCCGGGGCAACCAGCGGCGCCAATTGCTCGGCAATCATTTCGCCACGTTGCAGCAATTGGGTTTGCAACTCCGAGAGCTGCATCCAGGTGAAATACCCCCCCAACAACAGGGCCATCAGGCTGGTCGGTAATAAGGTCAGCAACAGTACGCGGCCTTTTATCCCCATTCTTCTAAGCACGCCACTCTCCTGCTACCACATTGTTTTCGATTATCTGCGCGGGCATCCGGCCCACGCCACTTGCGCAGTGTAGCCATTTGCGCGGCCTGGAATCTCGCAAATTAATGACATACCGCAATCTTCGGGCCATTGAGAGCCGGGCGGCGATTGCCTGGGGCAGTTTAATCTTGAATAATCAGCGATTGAGAATGACTTGCAGACGCTAATGACTCCCGCAGCTGGCTCACCCAGTATCCTGACGATCGAAGACGACCCTGTGCTGGGTGCTTATGTGCATGAGCATCTGGGCCGCTGTGGCTTCCAGGTGACTTGGTGCCAGAATGGCCAGCAAGGTCTGCAAATGGCCCGCGACCAGGCGTTCGACGTGGTGTTGATGGATATCCTGTTGCCCGGGATGGACGGGTTGTCGATCCTCACCCACCTGCGCCAGAGCCATGCGATCCCGGTGATCCTGATGTCGGCGCTGGGCGCAGAAGCCGACCGTATCAGTGGCTTTCGCCTCGGTGCGGATGACTATCTGCCCAAGCCATTCAGCATGATCGAGCTGCGGGTGCGCATTGAAGCCATCTTGCGCCGCGTGGCCCTGGACCGGCGCCCGCTGCCCACGCCTCTGGCGGTGCGCGACAACAGTCGCACGCTGCGCTTTGACGACGAGCTGTGCGACGTCTTCTATCAGGCGCACTGTGCCGGGCTGACCCGCAGCGAATACCGTCTGCTGGAAACCCTGCACCGCAATGCTGACGAAGTGTTCAGCAAGGCCTTCCTCTATCAGCATGTGTTGCAGCGCGGTTATGCGCCCCACGACCGCAGTCTGGACATGCATGTCAGCCAG
This sequence comes from Pseudomonas sp. TREG-RG-20F-10-E-6-01, assembly GCF_022662455.1. NCBI lineage: Bacteria > Pseudomonadati > Pseudomonadota > Gammaproteobacteria > Pseudomonadales > Pseudomonadaceae > Pseudomonas > Pseudomonas sp. TREG-RG-20F-10-E-6-01. The sequence goes on from NZ_JAKNQP010000006.1 coordinate 372,776, forward strand.
ATTCGCCGCAAGCTCAAGGCCATCGGCTACAGCGAGTGTGAAGTGCGCACGGTGTGGGGCAAGGGTTACGTACTGAGCGGCCATGATGAAGGGCTTTGAGCAGTTGCCGGGCAAGCATTCGTTATTCTGGAAACTGGCCTGCCTGCTGATCGCTTTCTGTTTGCTGATGATTTGGCTCAGTTGGTCCTGGGGCCGCTACATGGAAGAGCAGAATGCCTACGTGGCCGAGGAGTCGCGCGAGATTCTGCGGGGTTATGCCGCGGGCGCCGAACTGGCCTGGAGTACCCAGGGCAGGGTAGGTGTGGATGCCTGGTTAGCGCTTATGGCCAGGCGTGAAGCCACGTGGATCGGTGTGATCGGCAACGACTTGCAGTCTCTGAGCAGTACGCCACTGAGTGACAAAGAAAGCCAGCGCCTGACCTTTCTGCGCGGGTTGGAGTGGCCGGTCAGCCGGCATGTCAAAGGCCTGCCGTGGATGAAAATCCCGTTTCCGGTCGACCCAGGCGCGGGTTCGCTGGTGATTGAGCTGCCCCAACGTTTCATGCCGGGGCGCTACCAACTGTTTTGGCGCGTGGTGACCAATGGCGTGATCCCCGGCCTGTTTACGCTGTTGCTGTGTATTGGGCTTTATCGGCTTTTGATCATGCCCCTCAATCAATTGCGTGAGCAGGCCAATGCCTGGCGCGCCGATCAATTGAATACGCGCATGTCGCGTGAGGCCACCAGCCGTCAGGACGAGCTGGGCGAACTGGGCCGGGCCTTTGACCATATGTCCGAGCGCTTGCAGGGCACGGTGGTGTTGCAGCAACAACTGTTGCGGGACATGTCCCACGAGCTGCGCACTCCGTTGAGCCGTTTGCGCGTGGCCTGCGACAGTGAACAGGATTTGACGCAGTTGCGTGAGCGCCTGGGCCGGGAAATCGATGCCATGCAGCGTCTGGTGGAAGACAGCCTGCAGCTAGCCTGGTTGGACAGCGAACGCACGCCGTTGCCCAATGAAGATATTCAACTCCCGGCCCTGTGGGACATGCTGAGGGAAAACGCCTGCTTTGAAAGTGATTGGCCGGCGTCGCGTTTACCCTGCCGGTTGCCCGCAGACTGCTGGGTACAGGGCAACCTGAACGCGCTGGCTCAGGCGCTGGAAAACATCCTGCGTAACGCCATTCGGCATTCTCCCCCGCATGGGCGGGTGCAGCTTGATGGCTGTCGAGACGCTGATTACTGGCATATCTGGCTCCAGGATCAGGGCGCCGGCATTGATGAGCGTGACCTGGAGCGTATTTTTGCGCCGTTCACACGCTTGGAAGGGTCACGGCCCGGTGATGGCGGTTTCGGTCTGGGCCTGAGCATCGCCCGTAATGCCGTGCAGCGTCAGGGCGGGCGTTTGTGGGCGGAAAATACCGGGCAAGGCCTGCGTGTGCATTTGCGTCTGCTGGCGCGTTAGCTTTTTCACGCGCGACGCTGTTTGCGCTTCTTCCACTGATGCGCGACCCACCAACGCCAATAGCCCATGGTCAGGCAATAGGCCAGCGCGCCCAATACCAGCCCCACGACCACCGATCCCAACAGGAATGGCTGCCACAGCGTGCTCAACTGGCCGCTGATCCACTCCCAGGTGAGGTTGTCCGGCAGGCTGCGCGGCGGCACGTTCATCAGCCAGGCACCGGTCAGGTAAGTGCAGATAAATACCACCGGCATGGTGATCGGGTTGGTCAGCCACACCAGGCTGACGGCGATAGGCATATTGCCGCGCACCACAATCGCCAGGATCGCGGCCAACAACATCTGCAGCGGAATCGGGATGAATGCCGCGAACAGGCCCACCGCCATGGCACGCGCAACGGAGTGCCGGTTCAGGTGCCAGAGGTTGGGGTCATGCAGCAACGTGCCGAGAAATCGTAAAGACTTGTGTTCCCTGATACTCGTGGGATCGGGCATGTACCGTTTGAATAAGCGCCGGGGCATAAGGGGTCCAGGTCAGTTCGAGGGGCAAGTATGCCCGCATTCTATAAACAGAAAATTCAGACTTTGTGACAAAACATCATCGGCAGCGCTGGGCGAGCGACTAAGACTGAGTGGATCACTTGCAAGGGATGATTCATGAAAATCGGCATGTTTGCGCTCGGACTTGGCCTGCTTTCGTTGCGACTTTTACCCGCACTGCCGCCTACCGGATGGCTACTGGCCATTTGGGTGATTGCGTTGATGTTGTTGCCTTTTCGCACCTATCCGGTGGCCTTTTTCCTGTTCGGATTGGGCTGGGCGTGCCTGAGCGCGCAGTGGGCCTTGGACGACCGTCTGAAGCCGGCGCTGGATGGCCAGACGCGTTGGGTAGAAGGCCGCGTGACCGGCCTGCCGCAGCAGACAAGCACTGGCGTACGGTTTGAACTGACCGACAGCCGGTCACGCACAGCCCGCTTACCCAAGCGCATTCGGGTGTCCTGGCACGGTGGCCCGCCAGTAAAGAGTGGTGAGCGTTGGCGCCTGGCGATCACCTTGAAGCGTCCCGCGGGGCTGCTCAATTTTCACGGTTTTGACCACGAAGCCTGGCTGCTGGCCCAGCGCATCGGCGCCACGGGATCGGTCAAGGACGGCCAGCGGCTGGCGCCAGCCCGCAATGCCTGGCGCGATGCTGTCCGCCAACGCTTGGCGGCGGTGGACGCCCAAGGGCGCGAGGCGGGTTTGGCGGCGCTGGTATTGGGCGATGGCTCCGGGCTGGCTGCCGGGGACTGGCAGGTATTGCAGGACACCGGAACCGTGCACCTGCTGGTGATCTCCGGCCAGCACATCGGCTTGCTGGCGGGGTTGATCTACGGCCTGGTGGCCGGGCTTGCGCGCCACGGCTGTTGGCCGCGAGCCTTGCCGTGGCTGCCATGGGCGTGTGGCCTGGCCTTTGCCGCCGCGCTGGGTTACGGCCTGTTGGCTGGGTTTGGTGTGCCGGTACAACGGGCCTGTGTGATGGTCGGCCTGGTATTGCTGTGGCGTCTGCGTTTCCGGCATTTGGGGATCTGGTGGCCACTGTTGTTGGCGCTCGACGCCGTGCTGGTGCTGGAGCCGTTGGCGAGTTTGCAGCCGGGGTTCTGGTTGTCGTTCGCGGCCGTCGCGGTGCTGGTACTGGCGTTCAGCGGGCGCCTGGGTCCATGGAGTCTGTGGCACGCATGGACGCGTCCACAGTGGTTGATTGCCATCGGTTTGTTTCCGCTCCTGCTGGTGCTTGGGTTGCCTGTAAGCCTGAGTGCGCCAGTGACCAATCTGTTTGCCGTGCCATGGATCAGCCTGGTGGTATTGCCATTGGCCCTGCTGGGGACTGCGCTGCTGGCGATTCCGTTTGTGGGTGAAAGCTTGCTGTGGTTGGCCGGCGGCGCACTTGATGGGCTTTTCAGGGGGCTGACGCTGCTGGCGAGCCAGCAGCCAGCCTGGATACCGGTCGAGGTGCCCCTGGTGTATTGGTGTGTAAGCCTGGTGGGCGCGGTGTTGTTGCTGCTGCCCCAAGGCGTGCCGTTCCGGCTGCTGGGCTGGCCAATGCTGTTGCTGGCGGTCTTTCCACCCAGGCAGGCCGTGCCTTTTGGGCGGGTGGAAGTGGTGCAACTGGACGTCGGCCAGGGGCAGGCGCTGATCCTGCGCACGCGCCATCACACCTTGCTTTACGATGCGGGGCCGCGTTCCGGCGAGTTTGATCTTGGCGCGCGCGTGGTGCTGCCCGCGTTGAAAAAACTCGGGGTCGACACCCTGGACCTGCTGGTGATCAGCCATGCTCACGCGGATCACGCGGGCGGTGCGCCAGCCGTTGCCCAAGGGCTTGCAGTCCAGCGGGTGATCGGAGGAGAAACCCAAGGCTTGCCGGCATTGCTCGATACTCAACCCTGCGTCAGTGGCGAGCAGTGGGAGTGGGACGGTGTAGCGTTTGAACTGTGGCAGTGGCCTGGCGCCACTAGCAGCAACCCGAAATCCTGTGTGTTGGGTGTAAAGGCCAACGGCGAACGCCTGCTGTTGACCGGCGATATCGATCGCGCTGCCGAACGGGCTTTCCTCGCGTCACCCCTGGCGGTACGAACCGATTGGCTGCATACGCCGCATCATGGCAGTCGCAGTTCTTCATCCTGGCCCTTGCTGGAACAGCTGGCGCCCAAATCGGTCCTGATCTCACGGGGGCGTGGCAACGCGTTCGGTCATCCGCACCCGCAAGTGCTGGCGCGTTATCAGGCGTTGGGCAGTCGCGTGTACGACAGCGCCGAGCAAGGCGCCGTGCGTGTGCAATTGGGCGCCTTTGAACCACCTGAAGTTGCGCGCAGTCAACGCCGCTTCTGGCGTGAAGCGTTACCCTAAATCAACGTCGCCCAAGACCCAGGCCCGCGACGGGCGGGCCGGTGGCTGACGAGCCCCGCTGACGAACCTATATGGTAAAGTGGCGCACTTTTTCGAGGGGACATTCACTGTGTGGGAATTGGTCAAATCCGGCGGCTGGATGATGTTGCCGATCATCTTGAGCTCCATCGCCGCACTCGGCATCGTCGCCGAACGCCTGTGGACCCTGCGTGCCAGCCGCATCACGCCCGAGCATTTGCTGGGGCAGGTGTGGGGCTGGATCAAAAACAAACAACTGGATAAAGACAAACTCAAGGAATTGCGCGCCAACTCCCCCTTGGGTGAAATCCTGGCTGCCGGCCTTGCCAACTCCAAACATGGTCGCGAGATCATGAAAGAGTGCATTGAGGAAGCCGCCGCCCGGGTCATCCATGAGATGGAGCGCTATATCAATGCGCTGGGCACCATCGCGGCCATGGCGCCATTGCTGGGCCTGTTGGGTACGGTGTTGGGCATGATTGATATTTTCAGCTCATTCATGGGCTCAGGCATGACCACTAATGCCGCGGTATTGGCAGGCGGTATCTCCAAAGCCCTGATTACCACGGCTGCGGGCCTGATGGTCGGTATTCCCTCGGTGTTTTTCCACCGTTTCCTGCAACGCCGCATCGATGAACTCGTGGTAGGCATGGAGCAGGAAGCCATCAAACTGGTGGAAGTGGTGCAGGGCGATCGTGATGTCGATTTTGTCGAGGGCCGGGTGTGAAATTTCGCCGCAAGCAACGGGAAAACGTTGATATCAACCTCGCGTCGCTGATTGACGTGGTGTTCATCCTGCTGCTGTTCTTCGTCGTCACCACCACGTTCACCCGGCAAACCCAGCTGCGTGTCGACTTGCCGGAAGCGGTGAGCGGTTCGCCGGCCGAGGACCAGGACGCCAAGCAACTGGATATTGCCATCAGCGCCGACGGGGTGTTTTCGGTGAATAACCAATTGCTTGAGAAAAATGACCTCACCAGCCTGATGGACGCCTTGCAGAAAGAATCCGGCGGCGATACCAACATGCCGCTTTCGATCAGTGCAGACGGCAAAACCCAGCATCAAGCCGTGATCACCGCGATGGATGCCGCCGGCAAGCTCGGCTTCACCCATCTGCGCATGACCACCGTAGAGGCGGCGGCCCAACCCTGATGGCCATGTCCGATCGTTTTCTCAAGGCCTGGTACGAAGGCCACCCGGCACTCACGCTGCTGCGGCCGCTGGAGTCTTTGTATCGGCGTGTGGTGCAGCGCAAACGTGCGCGTTTTCTCGCGGGTGAGGGCGCGATCTATCAATCGCCAGTACCGGTGGTGGTGGTCGGTAATATCACTGTGGGCGGAACGGGCAAAACGCCGCTGATTCTGTGGCTTATCGATCACTGCCGGCGCAGTGGTTTGCGGGTAGGGGTGGTCAGTCGCGGTTACGGTGCCAAACCGCCGCAGTTGCCGTGGCGGGTCGAGGCCAGCCACAGCCCTGAAGTGGCCGGTGACGAGCCGTTGCTGATCGTGCAGCGCAGCGGCGTCCCGCTGATGATTGACCCAGACCGCAGTCGCGCGGTGAAAGCGCTGCTGGCCAGCGAGCCGCTTGACCTGATTCTTTCCGACGACGGTCTGCAGCATTACCGCCTGGCCCGTGACCTTGAACTGGTGTTGATCGATGCCGCCCGTGGCCTCGGCAACCGTCGTTGCTTGCCGGCCGGACCTTTGCGCGAGCCGGTCGAGCGCCTGCAGAGCGTTGATGCGCTGCTCTATAACGGTGCCGCGTCCGATCGCGAGGATGGCTTCGCCTTCCGTCTCCAACCCACGGCACTGATCAATTTGAAAACCGGTGAGCGCCAGCCCGCCGATTATTTTCCGGTAGGCCAACAGGTCCATGCGGTCGCGGGTATTGGCAACCCGCAGCGTTTCTTCACTACCCTTGAAACGCTACACTGGCGGCCGATACCGCATGCGTTTGCCGACCACGCGCCCTACAGCGCCGACGTCTTGAATTTTACGCCGGCATTGCCGTTGGTCATGACCGAAAAGGACGCGGTGAAGTGCCGCGCCTTTGCCCGTCCCGACTGGTGGTACCTTGCAGTGGATGCGCTGCCGTCACCGGCGTTTGTCGCCTGGTTCGACACGCAACTGATGCGCTTGCTGCCCGCCCGACTCTTGCCTTAAATCGCTTTTACCCAGGAAACGCTCATGGACACCAAACTGCTCGACATCCTCGCTTGCCCGATCTGCAAAGGCCCGCTCAAGCTCAGCGCCGACAAAACCGAGCTGATCAGCAAAGGCGCCGGCCTGGCGTACCCGATCCGTGATGGCATCCCGGTGATGCTGGAGAGCGAAGCCCGTACCTTGACCACCGATGAGCGTCTGGATAAATGACCACCGCCTTTACCGTTGTCATTCCTTCGCGCTATGCATCGACCCGCTTGCCGGGTAAGCCGCTGCAATTGATCGGCAACAAGCCGATGATCCAGCTGGTGTGGGAGCAGGCCTGCAAAAGCAGCGCCGAACGGGTCGTGGTGGCCACCGATGACCCGCGCATCATCGAGGCCTGCAAAGGTTTTGGCGCCGAAGCGGTGTTGACCCGCGAAGACCACAATTCCGGCACCGACCGCCTGGCCGAAGTCGCCACGCAGCTGGGCTTGGCGGCGGATGCAATTGTGGTCAACGTGCAGGGCGACGAGCCATTGATCCCGCCGAGCGTGATCGATCAGGTCGCCGCCAACCTGGCTGCCCATGGCGAAGCGCGCATGGCGACCCTGGCGGAGCCTATCGAAGACATCGACACGCTGTTCAACCCGAACGTGGTCAAGGTGGTCAGCGACATCAATGGGCTGGCGCTGACATTCAGTCGCGCGACCCTGCCTTGGGCGCGCGACGCGTTTGCCAGGAGCCGCGACGTCTTGCCGGAGGGCGTGCCGTACCGCCGCCACATCGGTATCTATGCCTATCGCGCCGGTTTCCTGCATGACTTTGTCAGCTGGGGCCCGTGCTGGTTGGAAAACACCGAGTCTCTGGAGCAACTGCGTGCCTTGTGGCACGGCGTGCGTATCCATGTGGGCGACGCGCTGGAAGCACCGCCGGCCGGCGTCGATACCCACGAAGACCTTGAGCGCGTCCGTCGCCTGCTGGGGGCCTGATGGAGGTTCTGTTTGTCTGCCTGGGCAACATCTGCCGTTCGCCGACCGCCGAGGGCGTATTGCGCCGTAAACTGCGCGAAGCGGGCTTGGCAGGCCAGGTCGAAGTGGCGTCTGCGGGCACCGGTGATTGGCATGTCGGCAACCCGCCGGACCAGCGTAGCCAGCGTGCGGCATTGGTGCGCGGGTATGATCTGTCGGCTCAGCGTGCCCAACAGGTCTCGCGTGCCGACTTTGCACGTTATGACCTGATCCTGGCTATGGACCACAGCAACCTGCGCAACCTTAAGGCGCTGCACCCCGGGCAGGGTAAAGCGGAGCTGGACTTGTTCCTGCGCCGTTTTGAGTCTGAAGTAGACGAGGTGCCAGACCCTTACTACGAAGGTGAACAAGGCTTTGAACGGGTTCTTGACCTGATCGAGCGCGCCTGTGATTTATTGGTAATCGAATTGAAGGGGCGGTTATGACCTTGCAGGTGCTTGCGCAGGTATCGCTCAAGCCATTCAACAGCTTTGGCATCGACGTACGCGCCCAATTGTTTGCCGAGGCCCATAGTGATGCCGATGTCCGCGAAGCCCTGGCTTACGCGGCTGCGCACGCAGTGCCGCTGCTGGTGATCGGTGGCGGCAGCAACTTATTGCTGACCCAGGACATTCAAGCATTGGTGTTGCGCATGGCGACCCAGGGCATTCGCGTGTTGCAGGATGATGGGCAGCAGGTGGTGGTCGAAGCTGAGGCGGGCGAAGCGTGGCACCCGTTTGTACTGTGGACCCTGGAGCACGGTTTCTGCGGTCTGGAAAACCTCAGCCTGATCCCCGGCACCGTCGGGGCTGCGCCGATGCAGAACATTGGTGCCTATGGTGTAGAGATCAAGGATGTGTTTGCCGGCTTGACCGCTCTGGATCGCCAAACGGGCGAGCTGCGCGATTTCAGCCTGCAAGAGTGCAACTTCGCTTACCGCGACAGCCTGTTCAAACACCAAACCGGGCGCTGGTTGATTCTGCGCGTGCGTTTTGCCTTGAGTCGCACCAGTCACCTGAAGCTCGGCTACGGCCCGGTGCAGCAGCGCCTGGCCGGGCAGGGGATCACCGAGGCGACGCCCAGCGACGTCAGCCGCGCAATCTGCAGCATTCGCCGGGAAAAACTGCCGGACCCGGCCGAGCTGGGTAATGCCGGGAGCTTTTTCAAGAACCCGCTGGTGTCCCAAGCGCTGGCCGCAGAGCTACAGGCGCTGTACCCGGACCTGGTGGCTTACCCGCAAGCTGACGGGCAGATGAAGCTCGCGGCCGGCTGGCTGATCGATAAGGCCGGCTGGAAGGGCTTTCGTGATGGCGATGCGGGCGTACATAAGATGCAGGCACTGGTGCTGGTCAACTATGGTGGGGCGACAGGGCACGATATTGCCGACCTGGCGCTGCGTATCCAGCAGGACATTGCTGAACGCTTCAAGGTTGAGCTGGAAATGGAACCTAATCGGTATTGAACCGTTAGAAACAAAAATGCCCCGCATCTTTCGATGCGGGGCATTTTTTATGGCGCTAGTAATCAGTCATCACGGCCCATGATGCCGAAGATCTGCAACAGGCTGATGAACAGGTTGTAGATCGATACATACAGGCTGATGGTCGCCATGATGTAGTTGCGCTCACCGCCGTGGATGATGGCGCTGGTCTGGAACAGGATGCATACAGAGGAGAACAGCACAAACCCTGCGCTGATCGCCAACTGCAAGCCGCTGATCTGGAAGAACATGCCTGCGACCACTGCTGCCAGCAACACGAAGAAGCCAGCGGTGATGAAGCCGCCCAGGAAGCTCATGTCCTTGCGGCTGATCAGCACGTAGGCCGACAGACCACCAAAGACCAGGGCCGTCATGGCAAACGCCGAGCTGACCACTTCCGCGCCGCCGGCCATGCCGAGGTAACGGTTAAGGATCGGGCCGAGGATAAAGCCCATGAAACCCGTCAAGGCAAACGCCGACACCAGACCCCAGGCCGAGTCACGCAGCTTGTTGGTCAGGAAAAACAGACCGTAGAAACCGATCAACACGACAAAGATGTTCGGGTAGCCAACGCGCATTTGCTGCGCTACATACGCCATTACGCCGCTGAATGCGAGGGTAAGGGCGAGCAAGCCGTACGTATTGCGCAACACGCGGCTGACTTCAAGCTGCTCAGCCTGCGCGTTACCATTCACTGCGTAATTCTGTTCGCGCATGGCGACACTCCTTCAGTTTTGAAACGTTCAGTCGCAAAGATCATAACAGACGCTCTGTAACAAGCGATGCCGAGAGTTTGACAGTGTGTTTCATTCGGGTATTATGGCGCCCGCTGACACGGGATGGGCTACTATAATCCTGTGATGCGAAAGGGAAATTGGCAGAGTGGTTGAATGCACCGGTCTTGAAAACCGGCGAACGTTAATAGCGTTCCCAGGGTTCGAATCCCTGGTTTCCCGCCAAGATTTACACAAAAGCCTCGCAAAAGCGGGGCTTTTGCGTTTCCGGGGTTTGAGAAGAAAAGTGGCGCGAACAACAGGCGTTCCGAAACTTTCGGGCAGGAGTTCCGAAACTTCGCTTATTTAGAGGGCTTGGCGGTCGCGCCGATCCTCCTGTAAACCCTCTTCGTGATCTCCTGTTTACTGTGCCCGAGCAGTAGGCTTGCATCACCGATATCGAGGATTTCCGAGGCCGCTTTAGGCCGGATGTCACGAAACTGAAACCCGCCTATCTTCGCCGCGAGCAATGGGTCTCCCTGATCAATTGCTTTCTGTTGCGCCTTCTCACGCGCTCTGTCCCAGCGCAAGCGCAACATCCCCTTCGTCATTCTCTTACCATGCTTGTTGATCAGCAGGTATTTTGAAGAGTGGTGCGCATTCCTCTCTGTGATTTCCTTAATCAACCGCCCTAAGCTGTTTTCCCCGACCTCCGTGCGCATCGAGATCCGCAGTTTTAGGCCGGTCTTGCCCTGCGTCACCAGGAAGTAATCCCCCTCTGTATCGTCGCTGCGCATGATGATCACGTCAGCAGGTCGCTGGCCGGTCAAATAGCCGAGATCCATCGCTTCCTTGAGCTCAGGCTCTGCCATCCCGTAGACCGCATCCCATACCACCGCATTGGCGTAATAGTCGCGGGGAGTCTCCTTGTTTTTTCTGATCCCCTGACATGGGTTTTCCCGTTCGGTCAGCCCCCATTCCCGCGCCATGTTGAATACGTGGGAGAGTAGGGCGATTTCGCGGTTCGCCCTGACCTTTGCCGAGCGCGCATCGCGATAACCCGCGATGTTGGCGGGAGTTATAGAGTCGATGGGCGCGCTGTCGAAGGTGGGACGCAGCTGTTTTAGTTCGGCCAGGTTGTCTTTCTGGGTCCGCTCCCCCTTTTTTGGGATGACGTCGCGCACATATCGGTCGAAGATGCCCTTCATCGTTGTCAGATCGGCCGGCTTTTCTTTGGCCTCCAGTTCGGCCCACTTCAGGCGGGCTTTGCTCAGGTCTGTTCCAAGCGGGATCTCTTTTCCCGCTGAGTCACGGTAGTAGTAACCGATCCAGACCTTGCCATTTTTCCTTGGGCGCTTACGCCGCACCATTCCTGGCGGCAAGTCCCTGTTTTCCGTTTTCCGGGGGCGCATATCAGTTCACTCTGGAGAAATCTGGCGTCCAAGCCGGTCGCGTGGACGGCGGGATTGGATCTGCGATTGCGGCGTTAACCATGCCAAGCTTCATCCGCGCGAACATCCGGCCAACCAGCGGCCGGCCGCCGCGACTCTCGATGAAAACCCAGTTGCGATCCTGAAGCCATTTGCGCTGATCAGATCGACGCTTGTAGCCGGTAAGGTCGGCGAGTTCATCGTCCGACAGGATCTCTGCTTGCATGCCTACCTCCCGCCGCCCGCGGTGGGCCGCGCTGTCTTGATGATGTGGATGACCATGCCGCAAGTGATTAGCAGCCAGATGCAGGTGCCTACAAAGGCACCGAGGATATCTGCCGTTTCGCCATCCATGAGCAGGCAGGGGCCGATCCAAAAGAACCAGCAGGCCGTGGCTGACACGTAGAGCAGAGCGCCCAGCATCAGCAGGGTGAGTTTCGTTGCGTACATGGGGTGTCCTTGCCGCGCTGGGCGGCAGAAGGTGGGTTAGGTCGTGGCGTTCTTGATTGCGGCTCGAGCGTCGAACATGGCGTAGTACAGGCGATGGAATATCGCGCAACTCGGGTCTTCGTGATCGTCGCCGCCGTGCTCAAAGATTCCGTCGATGGTGCCGCTATAGTTGCTGGCGATCTGTTCGCACTCACCAGCAATCTGGGTCAGCGCAGAAAGTGCTTTGAGTAGGCGCTCGCCCTCCTGTGCCAGCCTTTCTATTTCATCGAGCGCCTGCTGGTGCAGGGTCATGTCTATAATCAAGGACTGCGCAGTGCAGCCCTGGAACTTCTGAATTCGTTTTTGCAGTCGGACGGCCAGCGGCCGCCCATCGAGTGCGTGACCCATAGGAATACCTCGCCCGCCGCTCACCGGCAGGCATGTAGGGGGATTGGGGTTACAGCGCCATTTCGGCCTGGGTTTCTCGCTGCCAGATCGGGGAACTGTTGTGCGACTCGATGCGATCGGCGATGACATTGGCGCGCTGGCCGGCGGTCGGAGGGGCATACATGCCGAACCTGCTGATGCCGCCGCCGTTCACGGTAGCGTTCGTTGAGTCTGCAGAGGCCAGGGGTAAATGCTGGAATATCGCCGGGTCGAGCATGCGCAGTCCGTGGAGCTTGCAGGATGGGCGGCCATGCTCATCGCAGATGGAATTCATCGCCGCACCCATTCGCTTCCACCATTGGCCGGTGCCTGGACTTGACCATTGTCCCGAACTTCCGATAGCCACGGTCTGCCAGCCAGCAGCAAGGCGCTGTAGGCGATCAAGCGATTCGTGCAGGTGCCAGACAGGAACGCCCCGCAACTCCTTCGGCCATTCTGACAGGAGCGCAACATTCGCAGTCTCGTCGCCGTCAATTACATCAGGGATCAAGGCCCAATCGAAGCCAGGGTGTCGATGCCACTGCTCAACCCATCGGGTATAACCGTCGACATCCAGTGTTCCGCCCTTGGTCCAGATCGAATATGCACCGTTGTCGAACACGAATGACTGGCAGACATCTGCGACAATTCCCACGTCATCCTGACGTGGAAACGGCACCAGTGCATGACGGCCGGCCAGAAACTTTGCAGCATCCTCGCGCTTACCGCCAACCGGCGTGCCGTGGTAGTGGTTCATCCGCTGAGCCTCACCGTTTCGATTTCGACTCCCTGGTGCGTGGCGATAATGGTCTGATCGCCGCCCAAGGATTCCGCCAGGCTGTCGGCAATCTGTTCATGCCAGCCTTTGGTGATCAGCGCTGTCGTCGCCTTGATGTGCTCGACGCGAATCATGGCGCTCGAGCGCAATTCTAGCCGGTAGAGGATCGTTTCGCCGTCGGAAGGGCATACGGCTGCGAAGGTGTGTCGATAGGTATTCATGGCCTCGGCCCCTTGTAGATGAAGACGTAGGCGAACCAGAGGGTGGCGATCATGGCGTCACCTCGTCAGGTTTGTATTTGGTGAGCCGCCATTTGGTGTTGTTGCTCTGGCCGTGGTCCGACTCGACCAAGCCTTCGCGCTTCATCAGCTCCAGTTCGCGGCGGACCTGCTTGGTGGTGAATGGCTCGATGTGGAACCGAAACCACCAGGTGCAGAACCAGCTATCGCGGGATCCGCCGGCGCCGCTCATGTACGTGGTGATGCGCTGGCGCAGGCTTGATTCACTTTCTTCAGGCATGACTTTGTCCTTGCCGCTATAGCGGCTGACTGTGAAGGGGAGGGGTTAATTAATGACCATTGGTCGGATGTGCGGAACCTTCGGCGCCATACGTATCTATCCACCGGCATTGGTGTAATCTTGAGCGACACACATCTAATGAGGCCGGACCATGCGTACCCGCGGTCAGATCTACTGGAATTGGGCCGATCCTGAATTGCATTGCCGCAATCACGATGAGCGACTTCCATCTGGCATCTTGCTGAACATCCAAGTCCGACTGTCAAAGACCAATCAGACCCAGTTATTCGTTGGTATTTACGGACAGACTGGAATGATGATTTTTGAAGATAGTTTTCTTGATCGCCCTGGGCAGACGATGTCCCAGGCTCTGGTCTGGGGCTTGGATTTTGCTCGCGAGAGAGTTTCGCAGTCCGTACCCAACCTTGCTTCTCCCCCAAAAGAGCGACGTCAAAGGTCGTTCTAGCTTCGAATTCAACCGCTTATCAACTGATGTGAATCTTTCGAGCGACTGACTTGTCACTCTTTTGGATCCAAAATGAATCAGATTCGTTATGAGTCCCACTTGGATTAGCCTCTGAGGAAAGCGGGATGGAAGACGTTCGATTCAAATACCACGAGTTGCTCGTAGAACTCGATGCTGCCACTAGCAAAATGATGATGTTGGTGTCGGCTGGGCAGATGACCGGGCCTGAGTGGCTGGAGTCTGCTCAGAAGCATCATTACGCCTATGAAGCGTGGAGACATTTCCTCAGGGCTGTTCCAGCAGCTTCGGACAGTCGCCATTAGTCAGCAGGTGCTCTCCTGAAATATGCAGGTTTCGCGAGAGGAGTACGGATGTACTCCTATGCTGCTTCGGATTGTCTCTCGGCGGCGCGCCATGGATCGTTGGCCAGTGCCAGCGCGGCCATCGGCGGCGGGCTGACGCTGTTGCCACACATGTGCACCTGCTGAGTTTTGGTGAACGGCTTACCATCGGCACCGTGGCTGATGATGTAGTCGGCGGGAAAGCCCTGTGCCTTGTACAGCTCGGACGGCTTCAGCATCCGCAGGCAGATGTCGACGATCACATAGGGCGTTCCCTTGACCATCACGGTGACTATGGCCAAGCGGTCCTTGGTGGTTATCGTCGGCGCCGGCGAGTCGCATGCGCTGATGTTCTCGGTACCGTAGTAGCTGATCAGGAAGGCGGCGACGCGAAGGGCACCGGCTTCGTGCTCAGGCGATAACGTGAGCGACACCAGCGAGCTCTTGCCACCGCCGCAGGCTGTAATGGTCGGCGCCGGTTCTTCCTGGCCCTGGCCAATGCTTCCGCCGAATGCCCGCTCCATGAATGCGCTGACCAACCCGTGGTGCTGGCCGCTGGCGGTGATGGTGTGCAGTGGATCATTTACGTCCCGTGCATCGCAGTTGCCGCGCATGTGCACCAGGTTTGCTGCAACCAATGCGTGGTGTTGACCGGTGGTCACCGTCGGCACTGGCCCGGCAAGATCGCTGGGAGCATGGCCCGTGGTGTTCGTGATCAAAGTCGCGCTGACCAACTGCTGCTGGCTGCCGGTGTTTGTCACCGTGGTCATCGGTTCTTCGGTGCTCTTGGCGACCGTGGTGTTGAAGCCGCCATTCATCTGGGCCATGAACACCGTGGATATGCCCATGGCGTGGGCTGCGCCGGCCGGGCGCTGATAGTTGCCACCGCTGGTGATGGTCGGCAGTGGCTCGTCCAGCGCCTTGCTCGCGTCATCGAGGCGGAACTTCACTAGGTGCGCCGCTGCGATCGCGCGGTGGTTCTGGGTCGTGACCGTACCGGTCGGCTGGTCGACGCTCACCGGCTTACCGGAATACTCGGGGCCGCCGGCCCCGATCATCAACGGGCTGATCAGCGTCAGCTCGCCGCGGTTTGCGCAGGTCACCGTCGGTAACGGGTCGAGCGGTTCGTTGATTCGGTCGCTGCCCTGGTGCGTTGCCGGTGCGATGATCGGGCTGACCACCGAGAAGGCGCCGCCCTTCGGGTAGGAAGTGACTGTGCGCAGCGGCTCATCGGCTGACTGCACTGCCTCGCCGGACCAGTTGGCAATCGGCACAATGAACGGCTCCGCGCTATCGATGACGAATTTCTTCATGCCCTTGGCAACGCGGCGCAGGGTGGCCGGGGCCAGGTCCTTCTTGCGACCGAAGATGCTTTTGCCCAGGTCGGTGAAGTCGATGCAGTCAGCGGCCGTTTTCCACTTTTGTTGGCCCCTGGCGGGGTTCTTTGCGTGAGTCGCTTCCGGCCACACAATCGGCTGGCCGTCGCACCGGGCGATCATGAACAGGCGTTCCCGGCTGGTCGGCGCGCCGAAGTCGCAGGCCTTGATGACCTTCCACTCAACGACATAGCCCATAGCTTCGAGTAGGGCCACGAAACGGCGCCACGTCTTGCCGCGCTGTTTCGGGTCAGGGATCAGGAATTGCTGGCCCACAGGGACCACCTCACCAGGTGCGGCAATCTCGCCGCCGAGCTTGACCACGCGGCCGGTCGCCTTGTCGCGCTTGGCGATCAACCGGCCCCATTGCAGGATCTGTTTCACGTTCTCCAGGCTGATGACCCTGGGCCGCTTCATGCCTGCCCACTTGAGGCCGATCCACGACAGGCTGCGGATCTCACGTTTCCGCGGCTGGCCGGCTGAGGCCTGGGTAAAGTGCGTGCAGTCCGGTGACATGTGGAACCAGCCGACAGGCTTGCCGCCGCACTCGGTGTCAGGGTCACCCTCGAACACGTCGGTGGTGAAGTGCTGTGCGCCTGGGTGGTTCATGGTGTGCATGCTGATCGCTTGCGGGCTGTGGTTCTTCGCCACGTTCACAGCGCGGCCCAGGCCCATTTCCAAGCCGGTACCGGCACCGCCGCCGCCACAGAAGAAGTCGACAACGATCTCATCGTCCTGAGGGTTGAAGCCGAGTCCGTATTGGGTTTTGAAATCGAAGGGGTGTTTCTTCTGTTGTGCGGACATAGAGGTGCCTCGTCGCTAAACGGCTACAGTGATTTAGGGGGTTACGTTGGAGGAATGCGTGATGCTGGAAGGTCCAGACGATTCGGAGCGAATCGCTGAGTTTTACGAGTACATCCGAGTTGGCGGCGCCAGGGAGGCTTTCGCGTTACTGGTTGGCACCTTCACCTGCCTGAAAAGTGTCAGTTGCAGTACGGCTAAGCAGGGAAAAGTCCGCTCTGTTGCTGTTCGCCAAGGTGGTGCGTGGTGTTTTTCGATCATGCCGTCACGCAAGAGGCTGCTTTTTCATTGGCGGCCGCCAGTTGTTGACCGGTATCGAACTCAGATAGCGGCCACAAAGGCACTCTTCCCAGAAAGCTTCACCGACAACTCACACAAAGACGCTGAGCATTGGGCAATCAGCATTCAATCGATAGAAGACGCGATGCGATTGTTGCTCATATTGGACGTCAACTGATCATCGCCGGCTGGCGTGATTTGTTGATATGGGGTATTAGGTAGGGTCATTTTGAGCGCTATTAGGGACAAGTCATGCAGGCACCAACGGATAATCTG
>NZ_JAKNQP010000007.1:0-363354 GCF_022662455.1 Pseudomonas sp. TREG-RG-20F-10-E-6-01
CCCGGTGAGAATATTCGCCTGCACCGTGGGCGGAAACAGGGCGTTACTGAAGGCATCGCATATCTTGGTCAGCCCTTTGTCCGCGCCACTCTTGCTCATGGCCAGGCCGACAATCGTGCCCACCACCGCACCCAGCAGGAAGCAGCCGAGGCCGCTGGTGGCCACGGTGATGCCGGTGGCCGCAACCACGGCAGCCGTTGCCACGGCAGTGATCGCGATATTGGCCGCCACTTCCAGCACACCGCCGAGGATGTCCGCCATCATCGAGGTGTGGGACAGCGCATCGCCCATCCGGGCAGCCCATAGAGCGTCAGACATGCAGGTTGCTCATCAAGAAACAGCGTCGAACGACAGCGAATTTTTTATCAATGCCCAATGCGCCGCCTCGGCATCCCCAAGCTTCTCCGCCTTCACATAACTCAAGGCGAGCATCTTGCGCGTGCCCGGCAGCACCAGCGCCAGCTGGTACTGGAACACCTTGTCATTGCCCTTGTTGAACTGGCTGCGCAGCTCGATGCCTTCCACCTCTTGGGCGGCGCCCAAACGCACGGTCACGCTCGGTTGGCAGCGCAAGTCCTGCACCTGTTTTTCCAGGCGCTTGAGCTGGTCATCGAAGTTGCTGTGCAGGGTCTCGCCTTCGGTGAGAAAGCTGCGGCTGATGATCAATGACGTGCCCAGTTCAGGGAACTTGAGGATATTGATCGACGCGTCCTGAAGCTCGGCGGCCGGCAGTTGGAACTGGAATTCGTTGATTCGGTACGTCATGGCAAACAGGTCTCGTCAGGAGCTTTTAGGCGCGGGGAATGCGGCGTTGATATTGGCGTCGATGCTGGCTTTCATGCCCTGGCCATCGGGCGTCGCGCCGGGGCCGCCGCCGTTGTTCAGGTGCAGCACGCCGCCGGTATTGAATTCGGCATCGCCGCTGGCGTGGAAGCTGATATTGACGCCGCTCAGGTTGATCTGCCCGCTGGCGTTCAACTCCAGGATGCTTTTGCCGCAGACCAGGCGCAGGTTTTCGCCCACTTCAATCACGTAGCTCTGGCTGATGCTGTCGGTCTTTCTCAGGCCCACCGAAAGGATGTCCTCGTGCTTGACGACCCGCACACGGTTATTCCCAATCGTCACCGTCTCGTTATGCCCAATGCTCTTATTGCGGTCATTCCCCACCGAGTGGCTTTCATCCACCTCCACCACGATGTCCTGATTGCGCTCGGCATGGATGTACAACTGCTCCAGCCCCTTCTTGTCCTCCATGCGGATTTCATTGAAGTTGGCTGGTGTGCCGCCCTTGCTCGAACGGCTTTTCATGCCGCTCTGGGTCGCGTTTTCCGGCAGGTCGTAAGGCACCGTTTGCTCGGCGTTGTACACCCGACCGGTGATGATCGGCCGGTCCGGGTCACCTTCCAGGAAGCTCACAATCACTTCCTGGCCGATGCGGGGAATCTGCATCGAGCCCCAGTTTTTCCCGGCCCAGGATTGCGACACGCGAATCCAGCACGAGCTGTTTTCGTTGGATTGGTCGTGGCGGTCCCAGTAGAAGTGCACCTTCACGCGGCCGTATTGGTCGGTCCAGATTTCCTCGCCTTTGGGGCCGACCACCAAGGCGGTCTGCGGGCCTTTGACGATGGGCCTGTGGGTGTTCGCCAGCGGGCGGAAGCTTTGCTGGGCGTCGATGCACGTGAGGCTGCTTTCGAATTGCGCCGAACCCGAGCCGCCGCCGCTTTCCAGGCTTTCCTGAACGATGTAATAGCGACAGCCGACGATCAGGTATTCGCGGTTCTGGTCCTGGCGGCTGAAGCCGGTGAGGCTGAACAAGTGGCCTGAGCCGAGGCCACGGGCGTTGCCGCTGAACTCGATCTGTTCATGCAAGGTTTGCAAGGCTTCGATGCGAGTGCGTGCGTAGTGTTCGCCGTCTTCGCTTTGCACATAGGTGCCGGGGTAGTCGTACAGCGGATAGTCACCGGCGGTGTGCGGGCGCGGCATCGCCGAGCGTACATCGATGCTGGCGCTGGGGCGCTGGAAGTCATAGTCGTTGAGCTCCAGTGAGCCCGGTTGCACTTCGTGCGCCAGGTGCCAGTTGTGCATGTGGTCGCGTTCGCGTTGCTGCTCGTCCTTGGGGTAATACGGAATCGACGCGTAGCCCGGCACCGTGGTGTGGGCGCCATAGGCGTCGGCCAGCACCAGCACATGGCGGTCCGGTTCATGGCGGAAGAAGTAGTAGATGCCTTCCTGTTCCATCAAGCGGCTGACGAAATCGAAGCTGGTCTCGCGGTACTGCACGCAGTACTCCCACTCGCGGTACGGCCGGCTCAGGGCATCTTCGAAGTCGGAAAAACCCAGGTCGCGAAACACCTGCTTGATGATCTGCGGGATGCTCAGGTTCTGGAAAATCCGGCAGTCCGAGGTGCGGCTGAGCAACCAGAACCACGGGCGCAGCGTCACCTGATAACTGGCGAACTGGCCTTGGTCGATGTTCTGGCTGCACCGCGCGACGATGCCGTGGAAGTGCCGCTCGCCACCGTCCGCCAGTTGCAGGCCCACGCTCATCGGCTTGCCCAGCAACTGGTTGAGGTCGATGTTGGCGTCCAGCGAGGTCAGTTGCAGCTCATAGTTGAACAACCTGCCCAGCTCTTCGCCGCCGCCCATTTCATTGAGCAGCAGCACATCCGGCCCCAGAGGGCTGGTGACTTTGGCCAGGCGTGAGGCTTGGTTGAATAGCATCGGTTAACCCGTAAATTGCCTAGTAACTGAAGAAACCAGCTCTAAATGTGGGAGGGGGACTTGCCCCCGATAGCAGTGTGTCAGTTGATGCATGCAGTGACTGACTCACCGCCATCGGGGGCTTGCCCCCTTCCACATTTGGACTGCATCTCGTCAGATCAATCGGCGTCGCTGAAGTCGTAGTGCAATTCATTATCCCGGGTGCTGATACGCACACCCGCCAGCGCCTTGCCTTCGAGCATGCGCGTGAGGAATTCACGGCTCATGTCCGGCAGCAGGCTGTTGGTCAGGATGGTGTCGATCATGCGCCCGCCGCTTTCGGTTTCGGTGCAGCGCGAGACGATCAAATCGACCACCGCGTCGTCGTAGTCGAAGGCGACTTTGTGCGTCGTCTCCACACGTTTTTTGATGCGGCCCAGTTGCAGGCGGGTGATCGCCTTGAGCATCTCGTCGCTCAGCGGGTAGTAAGGAATCGTCACCAACCGGCCGAGCAGGGCCGGCGGGAAAATTTCCAGCAATGGCTGGCGTAACGCCTTGGCGATTTCTTCCGGCTCGGGAACATTCGCCGGGTCTTTGCACACCTGGGAAATCAACTCGGTGCCGGCGTTGGTCGTCAGCAGAATCAGGGTGTTCTTGAAGTCGATCACGCGGCCTTCGCCGTCCTCCATCACGCCCTTGTCGAACACCTGGAAGAAGATCTCGTGCACGTCCGGGTGGGCTTTTTCCACCTCGTCCAGCAGCACCACGCTGTAGGGTTTGCGCCGTACCGCTTCGGTCAGCACACCGCCTTCGCCGTAGCCGATATAGCCCGGAGGCGCGCCCTTGAGGGTCGACACGGTGTGGGCTTCCTGGAACTCGCTCATGTTGATGGTGATGACGTTCTGCTCGCCGCCGTACATGGCTTCAGCCAGCGCCAGCGCGGTTTCGGTCTTGCCCACACCCGAGGTGCCGGCGAGCATGAACACGCCAATCGGCTTGCTCGGGTTGTCGAGGCCGGCGCGGGACGTCTGGATGCGCTTGGCGATCATCTGCAGGGCGTGGTCCTGGCCGATGATGCGTTTTTTCAGGTGCTGGTCGAGGTTGAGCACCGTCTCCAGTTCGTTGCGCGCCATGCGGCCCACCGGGATGCCGGTCCAGTCGGCGACCACCGAGGCCACCGCCTGGTAATCCACGGTCGGCAGGATCAGCGGGGTTTCGCCTTGCAGGGCGGTGAGGCGTTGTTGCAGGTTCACAAGCTGTGCGCGCAACTCATCGTTGCCGCTGTCCACAACACCGGCTTTCTCGCGCAGGGTTGCACGGGTGGCGAGCAGCTCATCGACCAGGGTTTTCTCTTCGGCCCAGCGGCTTTCCAGGGTTGCCAGGCGTTCACGTTCGGCACTCAGCAAGGCTTCGCTGTTGCTCTGGCGTGCGCCGATGGCGATGCCGATGGCATGCTCGCGGGCGATGATTTGCAGCTCGGTTTCCAGCGCTTCGATGCGACGGCGGCTGTCGTCGACTTCGGCCGGCACGGCGTGCAGGCTGATGGCGACGCGGGCGCAGGCGGTGTCCAGCAGGCTCACGGATTTATCCGGCAGCTGGCGCGCCGGAATGTAGCGGTGCGACAGCTTCACCGAAGCTTCCAGGGCTTCGTCGAGGATCTGCACCTGGTGGTGTTTTTCCATGGTCGAGGCCACGCCGCGCATCATCAGCAGCGCCTTGTCTTCCGACGGCTCAGCCACCTGCACCACTTGGAAACGGCGGGTCAGGGCCGGGTCTTTTTCGATGTGTTTTTTGTACTCGGCCCAGGTCGTGGCGGCCACGGTACGCAAGGTGCCACGGGCGAGGGCTGGCTTGAGCAAGTTGGCGGCGTCACCGGTCCCCGCGGCGCCACCGGCACCGACCAAGGTGTGGGCTTCGTCGATGAACAGGATGATCGGCTTGGGCGAGGCCTGGACGTCTTCGATGACCTGGCGCAGGCGCTGTTCGAACTCGCCTTTCATGCTGGCGCCGGCTTGCAGCAGGCCCACGTCGAGGCTGCGCAGCTCCACGTCTTTGAGCGCGGGCGGCACGTCACCGGCGACGATGCGCAAGGCAAAACCTTCAACCACGGCAGTCTTGCCCACACCGGCCTCGCCAGTGAGGATCGGGTTGTTCTGGCGACGGCGCATGAGGATATCCACCAGTTGGCGGATCTCTTCATCACGCCCGACGATAGGGTCGAGCTTGCCGCTGCGCGCCTGTTCGGTCAGGTCCACGGTAAAACGCTTGAGGGCTTCCTGCTTGCCCATCGCGCTCGGTGCCATGGCGCCGCTGGCTTCGCCGGGTACAGCGCCGGCATTGAAGCCGTCGCTGGCACTCAACGCATTTTCGGGCGAGTCGCCGACGTATTCGTCGAAGCGTTCGCTCAGTGCTTCAGCTTTGATTTTGTCGAACTCGGAAGACAAGCCCAGCAGCGCGTGGCGCAGGCTCGGGGTCTTGAGAATGCCGAGCACCAGGTAACCGGTGCGCACCTGGCTTTCGCCGAACATCAGGCTGCCATAGACCCAGCCGCGTTCCACGGCTTCTTCCACATGGGACGACAGGTCGGTGATCGACGTCGAGCCCCGTGGCAGGCGGTCCAGCGCTTCGGTCAGGTCTCGGGCCAGGCGCGCCGGTTCCACGTTGAACTGGCGAATGATGCGGTGCAGGTCCGAGTCCTGCAGTTGCAGCAACTGGTGAAACCAGTGGGCCAGTTCCACGTACGGGTTGCCCCGCAGTTTGCAGAACACAGTGGCGGCTTCGATGGCCTTGTAGGCCACGCTGTTGAGTTTGCCGAACAGTGCGGCGCGACTGATTTCACCCATGCTCTGGATTCCTTGAGGTGGTGGCGTGGTCGGCGTAATGCCGAGCCAGGATTAGGTCGTTGGCGTCATGCTCGGGTCGGCCGAGCCAGGTGTTGAAGCCCAGGCGGAACTGGCCATTGAGCTGCAGCGCCGGTACTTCGGGTTGTTGCAAAACCAGGTTCAGGTCCCAGTCCAGTTCATGGCCCAGGTACTCGGCCACCCACGCCACCAGCTCATTGAACGGCTGGCTGCCGGGCAGCATGCCCATGTAGTCATCCAGCGTGAGCGGGCCGAGGCGGATGCGGAATTTATGCTGGCGGTCCCACACGTGGCTGCCCAGGCAGAAGTCCACGCCCAGTTGGTTGGCGCTGACACTCACGCGGCTGCGCTCGGGCAATTCCAGCCATTGGCCGACGTATTCTTCGATCTCCACCGGCAGGCCGAAATACTCGCTCAGAATCGCCTTCAGGCCATCCGGGTAGCGGGTTTGCGCTGACAGGTGGCCGCTGTAATGCAGCTTCGCGGTGTCAGGAATCAGCCCCTGATTGAGCAGGCTTGGCATGCCCCGGCCGCTCAGCGCAGCGAGGCGTGCGGACCAGTAATCATCGTCGGGGCGGTCGTGGCTGACCGTTGGCCGCGCCTCGGCCCAGGCCCGGTAAAACAAGCTGAGCAGGCGATGGTGGAACACGTCCAAAAACTGTTTGCTGGTGCTGTCGGCGTTGTTGCGCTGGCGCTCGCGCACGTACTCGGTGATGTGCAGCGGCAACGGGCCGTTGGGGCCGCCGAGGCCGAAGAAGAACTGCTCCAGCCGCGCCGGTTTGCCGTCGCCACCGGGATCGACCGAGGCCAAAGTGGCCGGGGCGAAGGTGCAATCGGCCTGTTGCCCCAGGCGCAACGGGTCATCCGCCAGGCGCAGGGAATGGCCCAGGCGCGGCAGCTGCGGCGATTCGCACTCGATACGCCGCAGCGCCTGGAAGAAATCGTATTCCCAGGGCTCCTGATGCATCGCATCCAGTGTGTTCACAGGGTCGGACGCCGCCCGGGCTTGGCTTTCCATCGCATGATCTCGCCGCGTTCGGTGGTACGGATCACCGTCTCGGTAAAACTGTTGATCGACACGTAACGTGCCAGGAAGCGCTCCAGCACCGCACCGAGCAGAAACACGCCGGTGCCGCGAAACGCGTTTTCATCGAACTCCAGGGTAATTTCCAACCCGCGACCAAACACAATCGGGCCAGGCATCGGCAGGCGCCGGGTCACGGCTTTGCTGCTGACTTCGCGCAGGCCTTCGATCTGCAATTGCAGCGCCGCGTCGTTGCTGTCGCCATACAGGCGCAGCAGTTCACGCAAGGCGCCGGCGCCCTGGCCCTGTTCGCTCAGCGACAGGTAATTGAGCGACAACTGGCTGATCAGGCGCCAGGCCTTGGCGTCATGCGCGTGGCTGGCGCGTGGGCGGCTCGGGCCCGCGACGCAGCGCACTGACAACACGGGCGCGCTGTCGGCCAAGGTGAAGTCGGTCTTGCCGTTGCCCACGCTCATGAACAACGGCAGATCGCGGTTAGTGCACAGCGCGGTCACGCCGAGTTGGCGCAGGTCGTGGCGGTAGGGCGCTTGCTGGCTGTCGACCAGGCTGACAAAGGTTTCGCTGCCCACGTAGGTAGAGCGCGGGCCGTTGCGGCGCTGGTCGCTGGACAACACGCGCGGCTCGCGGCGCAGCGTGTAGTAAGCCTGATCGCGGCCATAGCGTGACGGGTCGCGCACCGCGTAGAACGGCAGGAACGGCTGCTCCGGCCCGGTGCCGTGGCCGGTGATGCCGCTCAGCGAGTGAACCTCGAAATCCATTGGCCGCGTGCGGTCGGCAATCACGTGGTGTTCGTTGACGCGGTCAGACAAATGAATACGGTCCACGCGTTTGGGGAACAGGTTGATCGCCGGCGTGCAGAACGGCATGAACTGCGCCGCGCCAACACTGCCTTCCAGGCTCGGCTCGTGGCGGTCGAACAGCACGATCAGTTCCAGCTCCTGGCCGTCGCAGCGTTTGACCGCGCGGCTCAGTTCGGCGAATTCGACGAACAGGAAGCGGTGGGGCAGGGCGAAGTATTCCTGCAACAGCCGATAGCCCTGGAATGCGCGGGCCACCACCGGCATGGCCGCGTCGGCGTCGTCAAAGCCGCGCGAACGCAACGCGTCCTGCGGCAGGCGCTCGACCCAATCACCGCCAGGCTTGCGCGCAAACACCGCGCAGGCATTGCCCAGCAGTTGTTCGTAGAGGCGAAACGGCTGCTCATCGGCACCGCTGAGGTACAGCGGCAGGCTGTCGAGGTCGAGGCTGTTGAACGGCAATTCGGCGCCGGTGCGCAGGGTCAGGCGCAAACCGGCCTTGGCCTTCGGCTCGCTGGCGGCCAGGCGGCCGAGCACGGCGGCGGGGTTGCCGAAGTACTCGGCGCCGCTGACCTGCAACGGCCACAGCGTCACCGGGTGCGCGGTGCGGTACTCGCAGCAGGTCTGGGTTTCGCGGCCCAGTGCTGCGCGCAACACGATGTCGCGCGGCAGCGGGAAACCGCTGGCCAGCGAGCCTTCATCCGGGTCGGTCTGCAATTGCACCACGGTCATCGACGGCGTCGGCGCCAGGTAGTGCGGGTAGGCGATTTCCAGCAGGTTGTGGGTGAACGTCGGGTACTCGGCGTCGAACTTGAGCTGCACGCGGGCGGTGAGGTAGGCAAAACCTTCGAGCAGGCGTTCGACGTACGGGTCGGCGCAGTCCATACCGGACAGGGTCAGCCGACTGGCGATCTTCGGGTATTCCTTGGCGAACTCGGCGGCGCTTTCGCGCACGTGGTGCAGTTCCTGGTTGTACAGCTCCAGCAGGCGCGGGTTCATGGGCGCCTCCGCTGGTCGGCATTCACCACGCGCACATGGCCGGATTCCAGGTCGAGGTCAGTTTGCAGCAGCAGGCGCAATGGCACCGGCTGCGCCCACAGGTCGCCTTCGATCTCGAAGCTCAGCGCGTTGTGGTTCATCTCGCCGTGGCCGATGCGGGCTTTGACGCGCAACGTGTGGCGCAGAATACGCGGCTCAAAGGTGGCGATGGCCTGGTAGATCAGCGCTTCCAGTGCCTTGATGTCCACGCTGGACACGCTGTTGCCCGCCAGTGCCGGCAGGCCGTAATTGACCACCGACGTACCGGCCGGGGTATGCAGCGTTGCATCGGCGTCCAGCAACGACGTGGTGTTGAGCAGCCACGCCAGGTCGCGCAGCACCGAGGCTTTCAATTGGGTCAGGGACAGCACGCGTTTGTCGGCGCTTTCCTTGGGATTGGTTGGGTCGTCGTCGGTCAACCGGTCCAGCAGGGACGGTTGCAGACGGTCGCGGGAAGCGATTTCAGTTACCACCAAAGCAGCTCCACGGACGGGTTGTGAGAGGGACGGTTTCTGCGAGGGGCCGATGCCTGGGGCCGTGGCGGCGAGCCACGGCCACCGGGTTTATCAGCGCTTGGTGTTGGAACGGATGTTCCAGCCAAACTTGATCGCGCCGCCGTCTTTGGTGCCGTCGGCTTTCTGCGGCTGGTAGTCGACCATCACTTGGGCGAAGTTCAGGGTGACGTTTTCGGTCAGGCGATCATCGGTGCCCGAGCCGCCGGTGCTCAGGGACGTGACCAGCACTTCTTCCAGGTTGATCACCATGTACTCGACCTGGCTTTCGCCACCGGCCTTGCGCACGGTCAGCTTGACCTTGTCGATGTGCTTGCCGCTGGCGCAGTGCATCATCAGGTTTGGCGACGCCTTGTCGACGTACTTGGTCAGCGACAGGTCCTGAATATTCACCTTGCCCGCACCGCCGCCACCGCCAACGTGCATGTTGCCGGACTGGGCCATGCCCCAGCTCCAGTTCAGCACGTCGATTTCGTCCTTGTGGGCCTTGTCCATGGACTCGCCCTTGATGTCGCCGATCTTGATGAAAATATCAACAGCCATGTTTTCTCCCTGTGTGGCTCTTGCCACTGAATTTGAGTAACTCCAAATGGGCAGTGCCTTTGTGTGGGAGGGGGCTTGCCCCCGATGCAGGCACCTCGGTGTGTCAGTCACACCCCAGTGATGCTATCGGGGGCAAGCTCCCTCCCACAGAAGAGCCAGCTCATCCGTGGGTTAGGCGCTTTTCGCCGAAGGCAACTTCGATACCAGGCGCAACGACACGGTCAGCCCTTCGAGCTGATAGTGCGGGCGCAGGTAGAACTTGGAGTTGTAGTAACCCGGGTTGCCTTCGACGTCTTCCACGATCACTTCGGCGGCAGCCAACGGGTGCTGGGCCTTGGTGGTTTCGGTGGAGTGCGCCGGGTCGCCGTCGACGTAGTTGAGGATCCAGTCCTGCAACCAGCGCTGCATCTCGTCCTTCTCTTTGAAGGAACCGATCTTGTCGCGCACGATGCACTTCAAGTAGTGCGCGAAACGGCAGGTGGCGAACAGGTACGGCAGGCGCGCGGCCAGGTTGGCGTTGGCAGTGGCGTCCGGGTCGTCGTATTCGGCCGGTTTCTGCAACGACTGGGCACCGATGAAGGCGGCAAAGTCGGTGTTTTTCTTGTGCAGCAGCGGCATGAAACCGTTCTTCGCCAGTTCCGCTTCACGGCGGTCGCTGATGGCGATTTCGGTCGGGCACTTCATGTCCACGCCACCGTCATCGGTCGGGAACGTGTGGGCCGGCAGGTTTTCCACCTCACCGCCGGACTCGACGCCACGGATGCGCGAGCACCAGCCGTAGTGCTTGAACGAACGGTTGATGTTCACCGCCATCGCGTAGGCGGCGTTGGCCCAGGTGTACTTGGAGCTGTCGGCGCCGTCGGTGTTTTCTTCGAAGGCGAAGGCTTCCACCGGATCGGTCTTGGCGCCATACGGCAGGCGCGCCAGGAAGCGCGGCATGGTCAGGCCGATGTAGCGCGAGTCTTCCGATTCACGCAGCGAACGCCAGCCGGCGTATTCCGGCGTGGTGAAGATTTTGGTCAGGTCGCGCGGGTTCGACAGTTCCTGCCACGAGCCCATGCCCATCACGGTCGGCGAGGCCGCAGCGATGAACGGGGAGTGCATGGCGGCGCAGACTTTCGACAGCTCGCCCAGCAGTTCCACGTCGGGTGGCGACTGGTCGAAGTAGTAGTCGCCGACCAGGCAGCCGTAAGGTTCGCCGCCGAACTGGCCGTATTCTTCTTCGTACATCTTTTTGAAGATCGGGCTCTGGTCCCACGCGGTGCCCTTGAATTTCTTCAGGGTCTTGTGCAGGTCCGGCTTGGAGATGTTGAGCACGCGAATCTTCAGTTGCTCGTCGCTCTCGGTGTTGTTGACCAGGTAGTGCAGGCCACGCCAGGCGCTTTCCAGCTGCTGGAAATCCGGGTGATGGATGATCTGGTTGACCTGGGCGGTGAGCTTGGCGTCGATGGCGGCGATGATCGATTCAATCGACTTGATCGCGTCATTGGACACCAGGTCCGTCTGTGCCAAAGCCTGTTCGGCCAGGGTGCGCACGGCGGTTTCCACAGCTTCGCGGGCACGCTCGGTCTTGGGTTTGAATTCTTGCAGCAGCAGGTTGGCGAACTCGCTGGCTTCTTCGGTGGCACCCAGGATCTGGGAGCCTTCGCGGGCGGTGTTGTCGGTCATGATTACTGGTCCCCTGCAGGCTTAGGCGCGCTGGCAAGTGCCTGAAGCAATGCCGGGTCCTTGATCGCCTTCATGATGATTTCTTCAGCGCCAGTCTTGCCGTCCATGTAGGTCAGCAGGTTGGCCAGCTGGGTGCGGGCTTCGAGCAGTTGCTTGAGCGAATCGACCTTGCGGGCCACGGCGGCCGGGCTGAAGTCGTCCATGCTTTCGAACGTGATGTCCAGGCTCAGGTTGCCTTCGCCGGTCAGCTCGTTCGGTACATGGAACGCTACGCGTGGCTGCATGGCCTTGAGGCGCGAGTCGAAGTTGTCGACGTCCACTTCAAGGAACTTGCGGTCGGCCACGGGTGCGAGCGGTTCGGCAGGCTTGCCGGCGAGGTCGGCCATCACACCCATCACGAAGGGCAGCTGGACCTTTTTCTCGGCGCCGTAAAGCTCGACGTCGTACTCGATCTGCACTCGAGGCGCACGGTTGCGCGCGATGAATTTCTGAGAACTTTGCTTCGCCACGTTGCTGCTCCTGGTCGCTTGAGCGACGGTGTTGTTACTGCACAGCCGGGCGGCTTACTCGCCGTCCGGGCCGCGCAGGTTTTCAAATTGGGACATGCCGTCGGGAATCAGATTGCGCACGATGGCCGCGAAGTCGGCGTGCACCAGATTCTTCGCCCGGTTCAACAGCACCGGCAGCGGGCTCGAAGGCTCGTGACGGGTGTAGTACGCAAGGATCTTGTCGAGGCTGCGCAGCACGTCATCGCGGCTGGCGATGTCGCCAGTGGGGCGCGGTGCGGCGGGGGCAGCGGCGAAATCGACCGAGGGGGCATTGTCGTCACTGACGGCCTCGGGTTCGCTGCTGGTATCGCTGTTCGGTACAAATTGGTTGAGGACTTGCAGCGCCTGCTTGAGCGGTTGCTTCAACAGGCTGAGGTCCACGCCCTGGGCCGAACCGACCTGGTCGCTGACCTGTTGTTCGATGGCTTCGCAGGCGGCGCGCGCGGCGCTCAAGGCATCGCGCGTGGCTTGCAATTGTTCGGGATCGCTGTCCAGAAATGCGGCGTTGAGTTGCTGGGCACCGAGCTGTTCGTCGGGGAAACTCATCAAGCCGCTGGCGTTCAGCGCAGCACGCAGGCTCACCGGCCCGAACGTGCGCGAGCGCGTGAGGATGCTTTCGCGCAGCAGACGAATGGTCGCGTCGCTGGTCAGGCCAGATAAGGCATTGATGCGTACGGTGGGGTCATTATCGTCGTCGGCATCCAGGCGCGGGTGCAGGTCAGTCCAGTACTCGCGCAGCAGCGCGTTGATCAGCGTGAGGACTTCGGCCAGCCCGGCCACACCCTGAAGGGCGAGGGAGCTTTGCAACAGAAAATGGGTGATGCGCAGGTCTTTGCTGCGCTGCAACAAGTCGAGGCTTTGCTGCTGGATGCTGCGCCATTCCGGTGGCTCAGCCGGCAGGATAGCGTCGCCCATGCTGCGCTCGGGTTGGCCCTTGGCGTCACGCTCCAGTTGGAGAAATTGCGCGTCATATTCCATGTCTTCGCCACAGGGCGAAGTCGCGGAAACGGCGGCGAGCAGCAACGGCACATCCACTTGATTCGATCTCCCTATCAGCCCGTTAGATGCCGGGCAATGCATGCATTAGTTGCGCGATGAACTTTGCATGTTTTCTTGGTCATATAGCCAGAGTGCCACTACCGTGCCATCACTGATGTTCAAGAAGTTGTGCATTTTTGGTGTAGTAGTTACGCCTTGTCAAGGTAAGCTATTCGCCCTCTGTGACAGATGTGCGGTGCTTAACACCCTGCGCGACTGGCGGGTCGAACGGCGCACCAGGACAGGATTTTTGTCATAGAAGCCAGTTAAGATCACCGATCATGCTGGTAAAAGCCTATTTTTACGGTCGTTAACGCGACTGGCGGTATCTCTTGGGAAGCCTGGCTCCTTCAGGTAGACCCTTGGATAGACCGCGCGCGATGTATCAGCAAGGAGGCAAGATGTCGCTGTGCTTGACTATCACTAGTTATCACAAGATCACCCCTGGGCAATGCCCTGAAAAGTCCATGAATCAGGGCATGATGGCTATTGGCCGCAGTTCTGATAATGACTGGGTATTGCCAGATCCAGAGCGCCTTGTCTCCTCGCAACACTGCGTTATTCAATACAAAGATGGCCGTTACTATTTAACCGATAACAGCACCAACGGCGTTGAATTGGTTAACGCCGGTATTCGTATGCGCCGAGGGAACAGCGAACCGTTGCAAGACGGTGAATTGATCCGCATCGGCGACTACGAAATTCAGGCGCGTATCGACTTCAACGTGCAAGCCATCGATAGCCAGCCGTTTGCCGGCGATTCGCCGAACAGCTTCGAGGCGTTGATGGGCGCGGTGGTGAACGCGCCCGCGCCGACGCCGGTGATCGCGCCGCAGTTTCATGGCGCCTCGTCGATGGACACGCTACCGGACCTGTTCGATTTCCTCACCCCGACCGCCGTACCACCACCGACCGTGGCGGACCATGTGCCGTCCGAGCAACACGACTTTCGCCCGCCGACCCCCGTTGCCATGCCAGTGGTGGAGAAGCCGGCGCCGTCAGCCTCGGTGATTCCCGAAGACTGGGACGTGTTTGGCGACACACCCGCGCCCGTGGCCAGTAGCCCGACGCCCGTTGCACCGCCTCCCGTGCCGCCGGTCATCCAGTCGCCTCCCGCGCCGCCAGTCATGCAGTCGCCGCCCGTGGTCGAGCCCGTGCTCCCCGCGGCTGACAGCCAACAGCCCGACCTTTTGCAAGCTTTCCTGCGCGGCGCCGGCCTCGACCAGCTGCGCCTGGACAAGGCCGATGCCTGCGCGCAGATGGAGAGCATCGGCCGCAGCTACCGGTTGATGGTCGAAGGCCTGATCGACGTATTGCGCGCCCGCGCCAGCCTCAAGGGCGAGTTCCGCATGCAGCAGACGATGATCCGGCCCGCCGAAAACAATCCGTTGAAGTTTGCGCCCAATGCCGATGAAGCCTTACTGCTGCTGCTGCGTCATGGAAACCAAGCGTTTATGGCGCCGGACATCGCCGTGCGCGACAGTTTCGACGACCTGCGCGCCCATCAACTGGCGGTAATGGCCGGTGTAGAAGCGGCCATCAAGCACTTGCTCGCGCGCTTTGAGCCGGCGCAACTGGAAGAGCGCATGGGCAAGCCCGGCGGGCTGTCGAGCATTTTCAACGGCTCGCGCCAGGCCCAGTACTGGCAGCAGTTCACCGAGCTTTACAGCAATATCTCGCGCGAAGCCCAGGAAGATTTCCAGGACCTGTTCGGTCGCGAATTCAGCCGGGCCTACGAAGAACACAGCGCACGACAGCGTCGCTAAACCGCAACGCAGTAATGGATAAAACGGATAGCTAAGTACGTCATTGAGGACGCAGGATGATTCCCAGGTTTTTACTCGCAGTCGCCACGGCGCTGCTGCTGACGGCGTGTGCCAAGGATGCCGCCAAGCCCGAGGCGGCCACTGAAGCCGAAGCGGACACCGCCGCCATCGAACTGCATTTTCACGCCATTGCCGGGCTCAACCCCGGCGCCAACGGCCAGGCCGCTCCGGTTCGCGTACGCATCTTCGAACTGAAAAACGCCGCCACCTTCAGCCGCTCCGATTACTTCGCGCTGGCTGATCGCGCGCAATCCACGCTCGGACTCGATCTGCTGGACCAGGACGAAGTGATGGTGCAACCCGGCCAGCAACTGAGTATCCAGCGCAACCTCGACCCGTCCACGCGCCAGATCGGCCTGCTGGTGGGCTATCGCGAGTTGGACCGCGCGCAATGGCGCACGGTGCTCACCGTCCCGGCACGCCAATACACCGAATACCAGATCAGCCTCGACGTGCGCGCCGTACGCGCCGACGTCGTGGTTTCCCCATCCAGCCCTGCCCAATAAGAAGCAAACGGAGCTCCCATGTCCTGGAACAATCGCGTGGTCTGGTCGGAAGGCATGTTCATCGGAACGCAGCACTTCCAGCAGCATGACCGTTACCTGGAAAACCTGATTGACGCCCGCAGCCGCCCGTTGTCCGCCGGTGCCTGGGGGTTTTCCGAATTGCTCATCGACCAGGGCCTGCTGGCCCAGGGCAAGCTGGCGATTGTGTCGGCCCGTGGCCTGTTGCCGGATGGCACGCCGTTCAATATTCCCCAGGATGACCTGGCGCCGAGCCCGCTGAATATCGACGACAACCTGCGCGAT
Source organism: Pseudomonas sp. TREG-RG-20F-10-E-6-01 (assembly GCF_022662455.1). Taxonomy (NCBI): domain Bacteria; kingdom Pseudomonadati; phylum Pseudomonadota; class Gammaproteobacteria; order Pseudomonadales; family Pseudomonadaceae; genus Pseudomonas; species Pseudomonas sp. TREG-RG-20F-10-E-6-01. The sequence continues at coordinate 15,386 of NZ_JAKNQP010000007.1, forward strand.
GGCCTGGTGTACCTGGCCCTGCCGCTCAAGCGTGCAGGCGCGCGTGACACCGTCGATGACGGCGAAGACCTCGGCGCCGCGCGTTACGTCAGCCAGGTGCGTGAAGTGCGTGATGACAACGCCCCGTTCGAAAACCGCGCGCCCGTGGCCGTGGGCTCGCGTGCGTTGCGCCTGCTGACTGCGCAGGATGGCATCAGCGACTACGCCGCCATCGGCCTGGTGCGCATCAAGGAAAAACGCGCCGACCGCGCGCTGGTGCTCGATGACACCTACATCCCGCCGGTACTGGACGTGGCCGTCAGCAAACCGCTGACGGCCTTTCGCAGCGAGTTGCTGGGCCTGCTGCACCAGCGCGGCGAAGCCCTGGCCGGCCGCGTGGTCGCCTCGGGCGCCGGTGGCGCCTCGGAGATTGCCGATTTCATGCTGTTGCAACTGGTCAACCGCGCGCAGCCGCTGCTCCAGCATTTCAGCCAGTTGAGCCCGCTGCACCCGGAGCGTTTTTTCAGCGAACTGGTGAGCCTGGCCGGTGAGTTTTCCACCTTTTCGACGTCAGGCCGTCGCCCCCAGGAATACCCGCAATACCAGCACGATGACCTGTCGCTGAGCTTCACCCCGGTGATGGCAGCCTTGCGTGAGGCGCTGTCGATGCTGATCGACAGCAAAGCCACACCGATCCCGATTGTGGAGAAGGCCTACGGCATTCATGTGGCCATGCTCGCCGACAAAACCCTGCTCGACAGCGCCAGTTTCATCCTGGTGGTGCGCGCCGATGTGCCCGGCGAAACCCTGCGCGCGCGTTTCGGCCAGCAGAGCAAGGTCGGCTCGGTGGAGCACATCCGCGACATGGTCAACCTGCAACTGCCGGGCATCGGCCTGCTGCCGCTGCCGGTGGCGCCACGCCAGATTCCGTACCACGCAGGCAGCACCTATTACGAGCTGGACCGTGGCAGCGAGCACTGGCAGCAACTGAATAACTCCGGCGGCTTTGCCTTCCACATCGCCGGGCAATTCCCGGGTTTGAACCTGGCCTTCTGGGCGATCCGAGGATAATCCGCGATGCATCCCAATGATGATGACCGCACCCAGTTCATGCCGCGCCCGGGTGGCCGTGCGCCGGAACCTGCGCGTGCAGAGCCGGCGCCGCTGTCGGTGCCGGCCGCGCCGATCCTGACCGGCAAAAGCCAAGGCCTCAACCCGCTGGAAAGCGCCGCCGGCCCACTGTTGGCGCTGTTGACGCGGCTGCGCAACACCATCGCGCACCCGGCACCGGCCAGCCTGCGTGCGCAGTTGCTGGGTTACCTGCGCCAGTTCGAAGAGCGCGCCGAAGCCGCTGGCGTGGCGCGCAATGAAGTGCTGCTGGCGCGTTACGCGCTGTGCACCGCACTCGATGAAGCGGTGCTCAGTACGCCGTGGGGCAGCACCAGCGACTGGGGCAAGCAGAGCCTGCTGATCACGGTGCACAACGAAGCCTGGGGCGGTGAAAAAGTCTTTCAGTTGCTCGACCACTGCCTGCAAAGCCCGCGCGAGCGCCTGTACCTGCTGGAGTTGTTGTACCTGTGCATGTGCCTGGGTTTCGAGGGCCGTTACCGCGTGATGAACGACGGTCGCAGCCAGCTTGAGGCCTTGCGTGAACGCACCGCCGCCGCCATTCGCAGTGCGCGTGGCGAGCACGAGCGCGAGCTGTCGCCACACTGGCGCGGCGTGACCGTGGCGCGTGATCGCCTGGCGCAATTCATGCCGCCGTGGATCGCCGTGGCCATCGGCCTGGCGCTGCTGCTGGCCTTGCTGTTCGGCTTGCGCATGAAACTGGCGTCGGATGCCGAGCCGGTGTTCAAGAACATTCATGCCCTGGGCGAGATCCCGGTGCAGGCCATCGACCGTCCGGTGGCGCAGCCCAAAGTCATCGAGCGGCCACGCTTGGCTGGTTTCCTGGTGGACGACATCAAGGCTGGCCGCGTGGCGGTGGAAGACAAGGTCGACCGCTCCGTGGTGACGATCCGGGGCGATGAGCTGTTCGCCTCGGCCAGCTCCAGTATCGTCGATGACTATCAGCCGCTGATGCTGCGCATTGCCGATGCCATCCGCAAGGTCAAAGGGCAGGTGCGCGTCACCGGGCACAGCGATAACCGCCCGATTGCCACGCTGCGCTTCCCGTCCAACTGGGCGCTGTCCGAAGCCCGCGCCAAGTCGGTGCTGGAGATCCTGGCAGCCAAGACCGGCCAGGCGGATCGCTTCAGCGCCGAAGGCAGAAGTGACACCGAGCCTGTGGCCACCAACGCCACCGCAGAAGGCCGTGCCCGCAATCGTCGGGTTGAAATCACCGTATTGGCGGAGGGCGTCGAGTGAAGGCGTTTTTCAGTTTTATGATTCGCTGGGTGATTCCCGTGCTGGGCCTGATCGCCCTGAGCCTGATCATCTGGTTTGTGGGGCCGCTGCTCGATGTGCTGGTGCCAGAAGGGCGGCGCTGGGCGCTGATCATTCTGGTGTTTGCGGTGTGGATTGCGTATCGCGTGTTCCGCATTATCCAGGCCCGCCGCCAGGCCGCCGAAGTGATGCGCAGCCTGGCCGCGGAAACCCCGGCCGACCCCAACAGTGTCGCCACCGCCGAAGAACTCAGCACCCTGCGCCAGCGCATGGACGAGGCCCTGGCGCTGCTGAAAAAGGCCAAGCTCGGTGGCGATGAACGCCGCAACCTCTACGAGCTGCCGTGGTACGTGATCATCGGCCCACCGGGGTCGGGCAAGACCACGGCGCTGGTCAATTCGGGCCTGCATTTTCCACTGGCTGCGCAATTGGGCGCGGGTGCGGTGCGGGGCGTCGGTGGCACGCGCAACTGCGATTGGTGGTTTACCGACCAAGCCGTTTTGCTCGACACCGCGGGCCGCTACACCACCCAGGACAGCAACTCGACGGTGGACAAGGCGGCATGGCTAGGCTTTCTCGACCTGCTGAAAAAGCAGCGCTCGCGCCGCCCGATTGATGGCGCGTTTATCGCCATCAGCCTCTCGGATCTGCTGCTTGGCACGGACGCCGAACGGGCCGCCCATGCGGCGGCGATTCGCTTGCGCATCCAGGAGCTGTACACCCAGTTGGGCGTGCGTTTCCCGATTTACCTGATGCTGACCAAGCTCGACCTGGTGCCGGGCTTCATGGAGTTTTTCGACAATCTGAGCAAGGAAGAGCGCGCCCAGGTGTGGGGCATGACCTTTGCGCTCGATGACGGCAAGCACAGCGACAGCCCGTTGGCGACGCTGCAAAGCGAGTTCGCCGGCCTTGAGCAGCGCCTCAACGAACGGTTGGTGGAGCGCCTGCAACAGGAGCGCGACCCGGCCCGGCGCGATCTGATCTACGGCTTCCCGCAGCAGTTCGGCGCTTTGAAGGATTGCCTGCAAAGCTTCCTCGAAGGCGTGTTCAAACCCAATGCCTTTGAAGAGCGCGTGCTGCTGCGCGGCGTGTACTTCACCAGCGGCACCCAGGAAGGCAGCCCGATTGATCGCCTGATCGGCGCCATGGCCCAAAGCATGAACCTGGACCGCCAGCACCTGGCGCGCCAGAGCGGCACCGGGCGCAGCTACTTCATCGAAAAACTCTTCACCGCCGTGGCCTTCGCCGAGCGTGGGCTGGTGGGCGTGAACCCCAAAGTCGAGCGTCGACGCAAGTGGATCGCACGCGGCGTGCTGGCAGCCACCGTCGCCTTGGTGGTGGTGGTCAGTGGTTTGTGGTGGGTGAGTTATCGCGCCAACCAGGCGTATATCGCCCAGGTGGATCAGAAGGTCGCGCCGTTGGGCCAGGCCGTACAGAACCTCAGCCCGGCGCAGCGCGAAGTGCTCGCCGTGCTGCCATTGCTCAATGCGGTGAAGGGCCTCGCGGGTGATTCGCCAAGCTGGTCCGAAGGGCTGGGCCTGTACCAGGGCGACATGCTCGAAGCCGAATCTGCCAGCGTCTACCGCAAGCTGTTGATCGCCGTGTTTGCGCCTCGCCTGGTGACGCGCATCGAAGAACAACTGCACGGTGGCGGCAATTCCGACTTCCTGTACGAAGGCCTCAAGGCCTACCTGATGCTCGCCGATGCCGAGCATTACGACCCGTACTTCATCAAGGCCTGGATCGCTCTCGATTGGGACCGCAACCTGCCGCGCGACCTGCCGGCCGACCAGCGTCAGGCGCTGACCGAGCACTTGCAGGCGTTGTTCGAACGCCACCCGCCAAACGCGCGCCTGGACCCACGGCTGATTGACGACCTGCGGCGCCAACTGCAACAACTGCCGGTGGCCCAGCGCGTCTATGACCGGGTCAAGCGCCAGAAGCTGCCCGACGGCATCCCGGACTTTCGCATCAACGAAGCCGCAGGCCGCGATGCTGCGCTGGTGTTCAGCCGCAAAAGCGGCAAGCCGCTGGGTGAGCCGCTGAGTGGGTTCTTCACCGCCAAAGGGTATCGCCAGGCGTTCTTGCTGAGCAGCCTGAACCAGACCGGCACCCTCGCCGAAGAGCAATGGGTGCTGGGCCGTGAACAGGCCGACCAGCAGAACGTGGTCAGCCTCGCTGCGGACGTACGCCGCTTGTACTTCCAGGACTACCAGCGCCAATGGGACGCCTTGCTCGCCGACATCGACTTCGTGCCGATCACCAGCGTGGCCCAGGCGGCCGATGTACTGCGGGTGATTTCCGGCCCGACCTCGCCGCTGAAAAAACTGCTGGTGGCTGTGTCCAAGGAAACCGACCTGCAAGCCGAAGAGCGCCAATTGGCCGCCAAAGGCGTGCCGGTGGAAGGCGGCGTCGACAAGCTCAAGGAGCGTCTCGGCAGCCTGCTCGGCCAGGAACAACCGACCGCCAACGCGCCGCAAACGGCAGACGATCCGGTGACCGCGCACTTTGCCGAGCTCAACAGCATCGTCAGCAAGAATGAAGGCGAACCCGCCGCCATCGACGGCCTATTGGCAGACATGAATGCGCTGTACGTGCAGGTCAGTGCCATGGTCGGCGCCAGTGGCGACGCCTTGCTTGGCGAGGCCAAGAACCAGGCGGCGGCTGCGGCCACGCGGGTCAGCCTGAATGCCGAACGCCAGCCGCCGCTGGTACAGGGCATGGTCAAGTCGGTGGTCAACTCCACCACCAACAGTATGATGGGCGGCGTGCGTAACCAACTGAACGCGGCGTGGGTCAGCGAAGTGGTCAACGTGTACCGCCAGTCGCTGGCCGGGCGTTATCCGATGTCGCCGGGCAGCGCCCGCGACGCCACGCTGGATGACTTCGGTCAGTTCTTCGGCGTGGGCGGGGTGATGGACAACTATTTCCGCAAGTACCTGCAGCCTTACGTGGACACCTCCGCGCAGACCTGGCGCTGGCAGCCGGGCGCCGCGCAAAAGCTCGGGATTGCGCCAGGCGTATTGCAGACGTTCCAGCGTGCAGCGGCGATTCGTGATGCGTTTTTCCGCGCCGGTGGTACGCAGCCCATTGTGCGTTTCGAACTTAAACCGGTGTCGATGGACCCGACCATCACCCAGTTCCTGCTTGATCTGGATGGCCAGCAATTGAGCTACGACCACGGCCCAAGCCGCCCGGTCGCCATGCAATGGCCGAACCCCGGCAGCATCGGCGTGGTGCGTATTTCGATCATGCCGCCATCGGCCAGCGGTCGTTCGGGCGTGACCCTGGACGGTCCGTGGGCCTGGTTCCGCTTGCTGGAACAGTCGGACCTCACCGCCGGCAACTCGCCGGACCGTTTCAACCTGCGCCTGCGGGTGGACGGTGCGAGCATCGCCTACGAGTTGCGCGCCAACAGCGCCTTCAACCCGTTCAAGAGCCGCGTACTCAGTGGCTTCAGCCTGCCGGAGCGGTTATGACGACGCTGGGTTTCTACGGCAAGTTGGCCAGCCGCGGTGACTTTGTCAGCCGCGCCTTGCCCCAGAGTTTTATCGGCCCCTGGGACAGCTGGCTGGCGGCAGGTCTGCTGGCCAGCCAGAACAGCCTGGGCGGCGACTGGCTCAATGTGTACCTGGTCAGCCCGTTGTGGCGCTTTGTGCTGGCGCCGGGTGTGTGCGGGCCGGACGCGGCGGCGGGGGTGGTCATGCCGAGCATTGACCGGGTCGGCCGGTATTTTCCGTTGGCGGTGGTGGCGTTGCTCGATCACGACACCAACCCCGCATCCCTGGTGGGCGGGCCGGACACCTGGTTTGAGCAGGCCGAAGAGCTGCTGCTCAGCACACTGGATGCCGGCGCGACCTTTGAAGGCTTCAACGATGGCATCGACAAACTCGGCATCCCGGCCAGTGAGCAACGCGCGGTGGACAGCCGCTTTGCCGGCCTGCAACGCGTTGCCGCCACCGTGCCCCACAGCCGCATGATCGCGCTCGCCGAACAGGCCTGCGAGGGCGCGAGCCTGTGGTGGGGGCGGGGTTCGCAGGTGATTTCCCCAGGTTTATTGCGGTGTCAGGGTTTGCCTGCCGCCGGCGATTTTGCGCAGTTTTTGCTCGGACAAGAAGGTGTGGTGTAGATGGGGGCGACGTTCAAATCCGCGAGCAAAAGCCATGTGGGCATGGTCCGCCAGGTCAATGAAGACGCCTGCCTGGACCTGCCGGAAAACCGTCTGTGGGTGGTGGCCGACGGCATGGGCGGGCACGCGGCGGGCGACTACGTCAGCAGCCTGATCGTCGACAGCCTGCGTGCTGTGCCGGTGGGGCGTTCCCTCGACGAATATTCGGCGGCCCTGCGCAATGACCTGATCCGCATCAACGCAACCGTGCGCGAAGAAACCGCCAACCGTGGCGTGACCATGATGGGCAGCACCGTGGTGGTCCTGGCCGCACGCGGCTTGCGCGGCGTGTGTTTGTGGGCCGGCGACAGCCGCCTGTACCGCCTGCGCGACGGCGTGTTGGAAGGCATTTCCCGCGACCACAGCTACGTGCAGGACCTGCAAGACAGCGGCTTGCTCAGCGAAGCCGATGCCCGTGTGCACCCTCGCGCCAATATCGTCACCCGCGCGATTGGCGTGGAGGCGCAGTTGGAGGTGGCGGTGGTCGACCTGCTGATTGCGCCCGGTGACAGCTACCTGCTGTGCAGCGACGGCCTGAACAAGACCGTCGAGGATCATGAAATCCGCGAAGTGCTGGGCCATGACGCGCCGGATGAAATCGTGCGCAGCCTGGTGCACCTGGGCCTCAACCGGGGCGCGCCGGACAACATCACCGCCATTGTCGTGAAGGTTTCGCCATGAACATCGTGATTCCGGGTTATGACATCGAAGGCGAGATCGGCGAAGGCGCCATGGCCAGCGTGTACCTGGCGACCCAGCGTTCGCTGGAGCGCAAGGTGGCGTTGAAAGTGATGGCGGCGGCGCTGGCGGCGGACCCAAGTTTTTGCGAGCGTTTCCTGCGCGAGGGCAAGACCCTGGCGCGCCTGTCGCACCCGCACACGGTGACCATCCATGACATCGGCAACGTCGGTGAGCTGTATTACATGGCCATGGAATACCTGCCCAACGGCACGCTCAAAGAGCGCATTGCCGCCGGCCTGACACCGGAGCAGGGCGTGACGTTGATCCGCCAGATCGCCTCGGCGCTGGGCTATGCGCATGCCCAGGGTCTGGTGCACCGTGACGTCAAGCCGGCGAACATTCTGTTCCGCGCTGACGGCACGGCCGTGCTGTCGGACTTCGGCATCGCCAAGTCTCTGGATGACCGTACCCAGTTCACTCAAGCCGGGTTTGCCGTGGGCACGCCGAGCTATATGAGCCCGGAGCAGGCGCGGGGCCAGGAGATTGATGGCCGCGCTGACCTCTACGCACTCGGCGTGGTGCTCTATGAAATCCTCGTCGGCGAGTTGCCTTACAGCGGCACCGATGCACTGTCCACGGCGCTGGCGCACCTGACCGAACCGCTGCCGGAATTGCCGGTGCACCACGGCCGTTATCAGGAGGTGTTGCGCAAGCTGTTGGCCAAGGATCCGGCGGAGCGTTTCCCGGACGCGGCGGCGTTGCTGCGCGCGCTGGACCAACTGCCGGCCGACTCGCCGGAAGCCACGCTGGTGCGGCCGTTGCCGATTCCGCTGAGCTTCGACCTGGCGGGCATGACGCCGGTGTCTATCGACATTCCGACCGACAAACCCCAGCCGCAGCCGGTGCGCCAACCGGTGGTGACACCGACCCAACACAGCAACGTGTCCGAGCAGCGCCGTGGGCCGGTGCTGGCCTTGGCTGCAGTCGCGGTGGCTGTCGCGCTTGCCATCGGTGGCGCGAGCTACTGGTGGTTGAGCCGCGGCGATACGCCAGCGGCGCCGCCCGCTGCGGTGGTGCCGAAAACGCCCGCGCCTCCTGAAGTAAAAACGGCTGTGGCCGATGCGGACGGCGGCCAGCGCCCCTTGCTGATGGCGGGCAAGAAGACCCTGTTCCAGCGGGTGCTGAGCAAGCCGGGCGCCAAGCTGTCCCACGATGCCGGTGGTGCTTCCAACGAGGGGCTGCCGGCGTTTTCCGTGCTCTACGTTTACCAGCGCAAAGACGTCGATGGCAGCCCGTGGCTGCGCGTCGGCGCCGCCACCGATGGGCGCAGCGACGGCTGGTTGCCGGCCGCCCAGGTCAGCGACTGGAAGCAAAGCCTGGTGCTCAAATTCACCGAGCGCTCGGGCCGGGCGCCGGTGATGTTCCTGCGCCAATCCAGCGAAGTGGAAAAACTGTTGGCCGACCCTGCGGCCGCCAAAGGCGTTCTGGCCAAGGCGCAGAAGAACAGCGAAGACAATCAACAGGTGTTGGCGCTGGAGCCGACGGCCAGCGCGGTGCCGCAGGACCAGTTCTACCTGCTGCCGATTTTCGACTCCAAAGAGAGCTTCGACGAAAACGGCCAGCCGGTGCAGTTGCTCAATGTGGCCTCTATCGACCCCGGCAGCAGCGCGGCTGCCAAGCCGGCCGCCCGAGCGATCAACACCAGCGTCGACGCCTTCCGCACCGCCGTGGTGCTGGTGGTGGACACGACCGTGTCGATGCAGCCTTACATCGACCAAGTCCGCGACGTGGTGCACGAGCTGCAAACCCGTATCGCCGAGCGCGGTGAGCTGGACAGCGTCAGCTTCGGGCTGGTGGGTTTTCGCAACAGCATCAAGAAAACCCCAGGGCTTGAGTACGTCGCCAAGACGCTGATCAGCCTCGATCAGGGCCGCGACCCGCAGCGCTTTCTCGACATGGCGCGGCAGGTCAAAGCCTCCACCGTGTCCAGCCACTCGTTCAACGAAGACGCGTTTGCCGGGGTGATGCAGGCCGTGGATGGCATGGACTGGTCCGGCTACGGTGGGCGCATCATCCTGCTGGTCACCGACGCTGGCGCACTGCGCAAGAACGATCCGTTTGCCGCCACCCAGATGAACGAAGCCGAGGTGCGCCAGGCCGCGCTGGGCAAGCAGATCAAGATCTACGCCCTGCACCTGCGCACCGACGCCGGCAAGAAAACCCATGCCGGTGCCGAAACCCAGTACCGCGTGCTCACCGCCGACGCCAACCCGCAGATCGGCGACCTCTACACGCCGGTGCCGGGTGGTGATGTGCGCAAGCTGGGTGAGCGTGTCGATGAGATCGGCAGCGTGTTCGCCAACCTCGTGCACCAGGTGCGCAACAACACGCCGCAACCGGTGCCGCTGCTGAGTGCCGCGCCGACCTTGGCCGACAAGTCCGCGGCCGTCGGCTACGCCATGCACATGGATTTCCTCGGCCGCAAAACCGCGAGCCAGGCGCCGCAACTGGTCAGCGCCTGGACCGCCGACCGCGACCTGACCAACCCGGCGCTGCCGGCGTTCCAGGTGTGCGTGATGCTGACCAAATTGCAGCTCAACGACCTGCAGCAGTCGCTGAAACTGATCGTCGATGCGGCGCGCAAGACCCAGACCTCGCCCAAGGATTTCTTCCAGGAAATCGCCAGTGCGTCGGCCTACATGAGCCGCGACCCGCAAGCCCTGCGCAAGGGCGGCAACCTGGCCGACGGCGGCATCCTCGGCGAATACCTGGAAGGGCTGCCGTACCGCAGCAAGTCGCTGAACATGACCCAGGATTTGTGGTTGTCGTTGAGCGTGGCCGAGCAGGAAGACTTTATCGACGAGCTGGATTCGAAAATCCGCCTCTACGAAACCTTTCACAATGACGTGGCCAACTGGGTCCGTTTCGGCGATGCCGAGCCGGGCGATGCGTTGTACCGCGTGCCCTTGTCGACGCTGCCGTGATGCTGAACCTGAGCGCAGTGCACAAAAGCCGCGGCGTTGGCAGCCAGCGTTATAGCCTGGTGATTCCGGCGCTGGCGCTGCGCGCGGGTGAGCAGTTGGCAATCGTCGGGCCGAGCGGCTGTGGCAAAAGCACCTTGCTCGATGTGCTGGCGCTGGTGTTGGCGCCGGATCAGGTTGGCCGGTTTGAATTTGATCAAGTCGATGTCGGCGCTCTGTGGCGCGCCGATCAGCAGTCGACGTTGGCCGCGCTGCGCAGCACGCACTTGGGCTATGTGCTGCAAACCGGCGGCCTGCTGGGTTTTCTCGATGTGCGCAGCAATATCGCCTTGTCCCGCCAACTGCTGGGGCTCAAGGACGACGGCAGCGTCGCGCGTTTGGCCGAGCAGTTGGAGATCAGCGATCAGTTGGGCAAGAAACCGGCTGCGCTGTCGGTGGGCCAACGCCAACGCGTGAGCTGCGCCCGTGCACTGGCTCACGCGCCGCAACTGGTGCTGGCGGATGAGCCGACGGCGTCGCTTGACCCGCTGAACGCCGAACGCGTGATGCAGGCGCTGCTGGCCCAGGCCCGCGAACATCGCGCGGCCTGCGTGATCGCCACCCATGACGAGCCGCTGGCCCGCGCCAGTGGTCTGCAGGTGCGGCGCATCAGTTGCCGCCGTGACACCGACGGCGGCGTCACGGCCACCCTCGGGGAGGCGTGCTGATGCGCATCGGTCTGGTGGCGTCCCTGGCCTGGCAGGATTACCGCAACGACGCCTGGCTGTCGGCTTGTTCGGTGCTGGCATTGGTGGCCGTGATCGCGCCTTTGCTGGTGTTATTCGGCCTGAAATTTGGACTGGTTAGCAGTTTGACCGAACGCCTGGAGACCGACCCCGCAACCCGTGAAATTATTCCGTTGGGCGGCGGTCGATTCAACGCAGCGTTTATCGAGCAACTTGCCCAGCGTCGCGATGTGGCCTTCGCCGTGCCGCGTACCCGCCAGATTGCGGCGACCGCTCAGGTGGGCACGCTGACCCTGGAAATGCTGCCGACTGCAGCGGGTGATCCGCTGCTCGTGGGGTTGCCGATGCCTCGGGGCCTGGACCAGATCGTGCTGAGCCACACCGCTGCAGAAAAACTCGCGGCGCGGCCTGGCGATTGGCTGGAGACCAGCTTTGCGCGGCAAGTGGCAGGGCGCGTCGAAGCCCAGCGCACGCGGTTGCAGGTGATGGCGGTGCTGCCGCTGGAAGCGTTTGCGCGGGACGGTTTGTTTGCCGATTTGCGCCTGCTGGAAGCGGCGGAAGATTACCGCGACGGCCGCGCGGTGCCGGCGTTGAGTTGGGACGGTGACGCGGTCGGCGTGACTGAACAGCGGGTTTATCCGGCGTTTCGTCTGTATGCCCGCAACCTCGCCGATGTGGAGCGGTTGCGCGTGTTTTTCGCCGGGCAGAACCTGTTGGTGTCGACCCAGGCGAACGCCATTGCCCAGGTGCAGTCGTTGAGCCGCAACCTGTCGATCGTGTTCTGGATCATCGCCGGGTTGGCCTTGGCGGGCGCATTTGCGGCGATCTTCGCCGGCGTGTTGGCCGCCGTGGCGCGCAAGCGTCGGGAATTGTCGGTGTTGCGCTTGCTGGGGTTTTCCACTGCCGGGCTATTGCTGTTTGTGGTGGTGCAGGCGCTGTACAGCGCAGGGTTTGCCGCCGTGCTCAGTGCCGGGTTGTATGGCCTGGCCGAGGCGGGTTTGAATAAATTATTCGTGCAGGTGCCGGGCGAATACGCCAGTCACCTGTTGGCGCCTCATTACGCCCTGGCCCTGGCTGCAGTCCTCGGCGTCAGCGCCGTGGCGGCGGGTTGTGGCGGTTGGCGAGTGGCGCGTATCCAGGCTTCTGAAGGAATCAGAGATGTATAAGTTACTGGGCGCCGCGATGGCGCTGAGCTTGGCTTCAATGGCGTGGGCGGATGAGGCGAGCGACAAACTCGACAACCCCAAACCGTTGCCCGATGACGTGAGCCTGCCGCTGCCGTGCGAAGGCAACATGGTGTTCCGCTACGCCTATGTGCTGGCCCAGGGCACCCTGGATGACCGCGAGATCAGCCTCGGTTACCCCTTTGCCGAGGGTGAGGCGGGTTATCAGCAGTCGTTTATCTCCGGCTACCGGCGCGACTTTATCAACGGCCAGTTCACGCTCAAGGATTTGCCCAAGGACTGGAACGCAGTCATTGCGCCCTTGATGCCGAAGACCGACGCCAAAACTCCGCTCAAGCCGATGCTGTACTTCATCGGCAAGTACGAAGTCACCGCGCGTCAGTATGCCCAAGTGATGTCCCAGGCACAGTCGCTCGCCAGTGGCGAGCCGGCGCCAGCGTGCGATGCGCCGACCGGCATGGCTGCACGCTTGCCCAAGGTGAAACTCTCGCGCTTTGAAGCCGAGCGCTTCTCGGCGGTGTACAGCGCCTGGTTGATGAAATACCACCGCGACTTACTGCCGGTCAGTGGTCGTGGGTCTTCGGCCGAAGACGGTGGCCTCGGTTTTGTGCGCTTGCCCACCGAAGTGGAATGGGAATTCGCCGCGCGCGGTGGCCAGGCAGTGAGCCGTCAGGACCTCGAAGGGCGGCTGTTTCCGCGCCGTGTCGAAGGCAGTGAAAGCGACGGGCCGCTGGGTGATTACGCGGTGTTCAACCAAGTCGCCGGTGGTACCGGCCAGGCGGCACGCCTGATGCCCATCGGCACCAAGTTGCCCAACCCGATTGGCATGTTCGATGTGATCGGCAATGCGGCGGAAATGGTCCAGGAATCGTTCCAACTGGTGCACGCCGGGCGCCGCCAGGGCACCTACGGCGGCTTTGTGGTCAAGGGCGGCAACTACCTGGAAGGCGAGGGCACGCTGTTCACTGGCATGCGCCGCGAATACCCGCTGTTTGCCGCCGACGGCACCGAGCAGAGCAACGAGACCACCGGTTTTCGCGTGGCGATTGGTGCGTTGTCCGCGCCGCGTTCGCGCTACAAGGAGCTGTTCGCGCAGTGGCAGAAAGAAGGCCGTCTGGCCTCGCTGACCGACGCCATCGACGACGCCCAGGACCCGACCAAGCGCCTGGACAGCATCATCGCCGCCAGCGTCGATCCCAAGCTGCAAGCCGAACTGGGCCTGGTCAACGAAGAACTCAAGCGCAACGTTTCGCTGATCGCCCAGCAACGCGAAGAGGCGGCGGGCAACCTGATTCAATCGGCCGCGCTGGTGGCCGAGACCATCAGCAACTACAACATCCGCCTGATGAACTTGCAGAAGAGTCGCCAGCAGGCTCTGGACAACAAGGACGCGGCCAGCGCGCAGCTGTTTGCCACGGCCATCGACAATGGCCGCAGCGCGCTCGACGGCGCGGTGGCGATCTACATCGACAACCTGGCCACCGGCACGCGCTACACCGACGCGGTGATCCAGGCGCAGTTTCAACGAATCAAGGAAGAGTTGGATCGCAAGCCAGTGCTCGGCAAGAGCCTGGTGACGCGCGCGACACTGTTCGTTCGCCATGTCGGCAACTACCGCAAACAACAGCGGGCCGACCCGGCAACGATTTTGAAGGAATTGCTCGCAGCGAGCGGTCAGCGGTCTTGATCGCTGGTTGTATGGCGAGCTTGGAAGGGACTCAGGCGGCGGTGGGCCGTGCTGGGCAAGTCAAACTTAACAGAGAACACACCTATGCTTTTTTCCCGTAAGGCGGTTTCCAAGCGTCACTTGCTGCTGATCGCGGCTGGTTTCAGCACCGTGTTGACTGGCTGCGCCACGTCGCCGGCGTCCAAGGTCGCGTCGAGCACCAAGGTCGAGTACTACCCGAACTGCTACGAGCCAGTGCAGCACCTGCGCGCGACCGACTCGGACATGACCAAGTCGGTTGTTACCGGTGCGGCCATCGGCGCTGCCGGCGGTGCTCTGCTGGGCGCGCTGACCGGCGACTCCGACAAGCGCGGCCGTAACGCTGCCATCGGTGCCGCGGGCGGCGCCCTGGCGGGTGGCGCGGCGGGTTACTACACCGAGCGTCAGAAGCAGATCAGCGATGACAACCAGCGCATTGCGTCCTACGCGGCTGACGTCAACAAAAGCGCCTCGGACATCGATCGCAGCACCGCATACGCCAAGGCGTCCCAGCAGTGCTACCAGAGCGCATTCACCAAGCTGGTGGCTGATCGTAAAGCCAAGACCGTCAACGACACCGAAGGCCGCAAGCGCCTGGCGGAAATCGTTTCCGGCCTCAAGGAGTCCAATGACCTGATCGTCGCGGTCAACGGCAAAGCCAGCGAAGACCTGAACAACTACACCCAGGCGTACGAGCAAGACCTGCAACAAGTGGGTGTGCAGCGTGCCGACGTAGTGACCGTGGCTACCGCTGATACCACGCCGGTGGTGACGCCGGCCAAAGGCAAAAAAGCCGTCAAGCCGGCGAAAAAAGCAGCGCTGCCGACCGTGCCGAAAGAAGCGGTCGCCACCGAAAAAACCATCCAGACCGCGCAGACCAAGCAAGCTGAAAGCAAGCAGGTCGCCAGCGCCGGTAAAGCGCAGATCGAAGGCACTTGCCGCGATCCAAACCTGGCCGACTGGGCGCCGGTGCCTTGCCCTAACGTTTAAGTAACATGTTGCTATAAGCGTTAAACGCCAGCCGATCTCCCGCTAAAGCGCGAGATCGGTGGCGTTCCTCCAACAAATCGTTACACTGCTTCGGCCACTTAATAATGATACCGAGGCCGTGTGCATGAAATTTCGTCTTCTGCTGTGGGTGCTTGGCCTGATGATGGGCAAAGCCAGCCGCACCAATCCTGCTTTCCAGCAACAGCTGGGTGACAAAGACCTGGCGTTCCAGTTGCAGACCCTCGACGGCAAAGTTGCCCGTCACTTCATCGTCAAAGACCAGCGCATCACCAGCCGCTCAGGGGTTCACCCGCAGCCTGCGTTTGCTATCGCCTTCAAAGATGCCGCCTACGGCTTCGCCACGATGCAGGCGAAGAACAAGCAACTGGCGTTCATGACGGGGATTCAGGACAAGTCGATCCAGATCAAGGGCAACCCGGCGCTGGTGATCTGGTTCCAGGGGCTGACCAAGTATTTGAAGCCGAAGAAAAAGAAGTAAGTCTTTCAGTTCGACCGAGTTGAGTTCATCGCCGGCAAGCCAGCTCCCATATATGACTGCATTCCAAAGGTGGAACTCGGTCGAATGTGGGAGCTGGCTTGCCGGCGATAGCGGTTTTTCAGGCGAAGCAGTTAACCCTGGCTGAACTGCGATGCCAGCTCACGCAACAGCACCTCGGCATCCAGTACTTTGCCGACCACTTCCTCGGCCTTGTCACGGCTCAAGCCCAAACGCTCAAGCAGCGCATCCGGAATCGCCTCATCCGGCCCGGAGCCAATGCCACGGCTGCGCAACAAGCGCACCGCCAGGCACACCAGGTTCGGGTATTCGGCATATTGCCCGTCGTAGGTGGGGTCGTGCTGGAAGCGCAGGGCGGTGGACAGTTCGTCCGGCATGTCCCAGTAGCGCATCAGCCAGGCACCGATCTGCTCGCGGCTGATGCCCAGCAAGTGTTGCTCGACATAGCTGTGGCACAGGTGCGGGTTGACCTCCAAGTGACGGCAGATCAGCGAGAAGTGCGGCGGAAACACGTGGGCCAGCAGCAGATAACCGAAGTTATGCAGCAGGCCGGCGAGGTAGGTCAGGCCGGCTTCCGGGCGCTGGGCGCGTGGCATGGCGCGGGTCAGGCCCTCGATCACGGCGGCGGTGTAGATCGACTGGTGCCAGTACGGCGTGGACTGATGCGGGTGGTCTTTGGGCAGGCTCAAGGTTTTACCCAGGGCCAGGCCCAACGCCAGGTTGATCACCAGATCAAAGCCCAGCACGCGCACGATGGCGTCTTCAACTGAACGAATTTTGCCTGGCGAGGCGTAGTACGGCGACGCGGCCCAGCTCACCACTTGGGCGGCCAGGGCCGGGTCGGTTTCCACTACGCCAGTGATGTCATCGATGGTGGCGTTGGGGTCGACGCGCAGCTTGATGATCTTCTGCGCGGTATCGGCCAGCGGTGGAATTTCGATGGTCGCTTCCAGGCGTTGCTGGATGCGGCGGGCGGTGAACGCCTGCATCGCCTGAGTGATTTCCTCGCGGTCATCATTGGGGCGGTCGAGGTTCGGGCGAATGTTGCTCAACGGCTCGCCGAACTGCCCGGCGCTGGCTTTGGTAAGCATGATCTTGAAGTCGCTGCTGGCGATTTCCAGCAACAGCCCGGCTTCGCCTGAATGCACCAGCAGGCTCGGTTCGCTCAGCAGGCTGCCTTCGTACAGGCAGGGCGAACTGGTCAGGGCCGGCAGGCCTGGCAGCAGGCTCAACTCATGCTTGGCCAACATGCGCTCGATGCGATCCGGCGACACCGCGGTAAGGCGGCGGCCGGTGAGTTCGGCGAGTCGGTTGAGGTCGAGCAACTGGCTCTGCGGGAACAGCACCATGAGGGCGCCAACGGCATCTTCCAGCAAGACCGCCTGGACCTTTCGCGCGGGATTCAGGCCAGCCTGTTCGGCGACTTCCGTATAAGGAATGGCGAGCTTTGCGAGCAGAGCCCGAATGACCGGCGGGGCGGTCAGTGGGGCTGTGGCGAGGGCTACTTCTGACATGGCCTGATCCAATTTCTTACAGTCACCGAAGTATAACCAGCTTGATACAACTGTTGGTTGGATAAGTGAGTCAGGCGTCACACTTGGCCGTATTGCTGCCCATGCCGTAGCCAACGATCGAGCAACGGGCTGACGTGATCCGGCCAGCGTTCGAGCAGCGCTTGCGCCGCATCACGCACGGCGGGCAACAGGTCAGCGTCGCGCATCAGGTCGGCGACCTTGAATTGCAGCAAGCCGGTCTGGCGGGTGCCGAGCATTTCACCGGGGCCGCGCAGCTCGAGGTCTTTTTCGGCGATGACAAAGCCGTCGTTGGTTTCGCGCATGATGCCCAGGCGCTGACGACCGATCTGTGACAACGGTGGATGGTAGAGCAGCACGCAATGGCTGGCAGCGCTGCCCCGGCCGACGCGGCCGCGTAATTGGTGCAATTGGGCCAGGCCCAGGCGCTCGGGGTTTTCGATGATCATCAAGCTGGCGTTGGGCACGTCCACACCCACTTCGATCACCGTGGTGGCCACCAGCAATTGCAGGTTGCCCGCTTTGAATTCGGCCATCACCGCAGCTTTTTCCGCAGGCTTCATGCGGCCGTGGATCAGCCCGACCTTGAGTTCGCCCAGGGCACTGGTGAGGTCTTCATAGGTGGTTTCGGCGGCCTGGCAGGTCAGCTCCTCGGACTCTTCGATCAGCGTGCACACCCAGTACGCCTGACGGCCTTCGGCGCAGGCACCGCGCACGCGCTCGATCACTTCCACGCGGCGGGTGTCGGTGACCAGCACGGTATTGACCGGGGTACGGCCGGGCGGCAGTTCGTCGAGGATCGAGGTGTCGAGGTCGGCGTAGGCGCTCATGGCCAAGGTGCGTGGGATCGGTGTTGCGGTCATGATCAACTGGTGCGGACTCATGCGCCCGCCCACGCCTTTTTGGCGCAGGGCCAGGCGCTGCTGCACGCCGAAGCGGTGCTGTTCGTCGATGATCACCAGCGCGAGGTTCTTGAATTTCACTTCGTCCTGGAACAGCGCATGGGTACCCACCACCATCGGTGCGCCATTGGCGATCTGTTCCAGCGCGGCCGCGCGCACCTTGCCCTTGAGTTTGCCGGCCAGCCACGCCACTTCCAGGCCCAGCGGCTCGAGCCAGCGCTTGAAGGTGATGAAGTGCTGCTCGGCGAGAATCTCGGTGGGCGCCATCAGCGCCACTTGGTAACCGGCTTCCAGTGCCTGCAAGGCGGCGAGGGCGGCGACCACGGTTTTGCCAGCGCCCACGTCACCCTGGATCAGGCGCAGCATCGGTTCTTTCTGACTGAGGTCGTAGGCGATTTCATTGCCAACCCGTTGCTGGGCCCCGGTTGGCGCAAAGCCCAGGTTCGCCAGGTATTGCGCAGGCAGGCGCGTGGCCTTGGGCATCGCTGGCGCGCGCAGGGAGCGCATGCTTTCGCGCAGGCGCTGCTGGGACAGCTGGTGAGTCAGCAGCTCTTCAAAGGCCAGGCGATGTTGCGCCCAGTGATGACCCAGGGCCAGTTCGTCGACATCGGCATCGGCGGGCGGGTGGTGCAGATAGCGGATGGCATCGTCCAGCGGCGCCAGTTGGTAATCGCGGGCCAGTTCCACCGGCAGCCAGTCAGGCAGGCTTTTGGGGCCGAGCATGGTCAGGGTCTGCATGCACAGTTGGCGCAAGCGTTGTTGGGTCAGGCCTTCGGTCAGCGGGTAGATCGGCGTGAGGGTGGTATCCACCGGCGGCGGTTCGTCGCCGGTAATGGCGCGGTATTCGGGGTGGTAAATTTCCAGGCCCGACGCGCCAGGCCGTGCCTCGCCGTAGCAACGCACGCGGGTACCGCGTTTGAGGCCTTCCTTCTGGGCGTTGCTGAAATGGTAGAAGCGCAGGCTAAGGCCACCGGTGCCGTCCTGCAGGCGTACGACCAGGCTGCGGCGCTTGCCCATCACCACATCCGCGCCACTGACGGTGCCTTCGACCACCGCGTCCTGCCCTGGGCGCAGATGGCCGATGGGCACGACGCGCGTGCGGTCCTGATAACGCAGGGGCAAGTGGAACAGCACGTCCTGGAGGTTCTCCAGGCCGACCTTGGCCAACTTCTCGGCCATGGCTTCACCAACACCCTTGAGTGCGGTGACCGACACGTGCGACAGCTCAGTCATACCCTGGCTTAGCTCGCAGCAGGCGGCTTGGCCACCGAGCACAGACGGATCGAGTCGGCGAGGATCTCAATGGCTTTCGGGCGTGGGAAGCTGGCGCGCCAGGCGATCGCCACGGTGCGGAATGGCACCGGCGGCGTGAGTGGGCGCACTTCGATCACGCCGGGGGCGTAGTGATGACTGTCCACTGCTGAGAGCGGCAAGATCGAAATACCCAGGCCGGACGCGACCATGTGGCGGATGGTTTCCAGCGAGCTGGATTCCACCGTGGTGTGCTTGGCGCCGTCGTTGCCCTTGGTCAGGGTCGGGCAGGCTTCGAGTACCTGGTCGCGGAAGCAGTGGCCTTCGCCGAGCAGCAACAGGCTCTTGTCGTTGAGCAGGCCGGCGTCGATGGTGTCTTTTTGCGTCCACGGGTGGGAGGCCGGCATCAACACGTAGAACGGCTCGTCGTAGAGCGGCAAGGTCAACACGTCCGCTTCGTTGAACGGCAGGGCGATGATAATCGCGTCCAGCTCGCCGTTGCGCAGTTTGTCGCGCAGCACGTGGGTGAAATTTTCTTCGATATACAGCGGCATCTGCGGCGCGACGCGGTGCAGTTGCGGAATCAAATGCGGGAACAGGTACGGGCCAACGGTGTAGATGGCGCCGACTTTCAGCGGCGCAGTCAGCTGGTTCTTGCCGGCTTGGGCCAGCTCGCGAATGCTTTGGGCCTGTTCCAGCACCTTTTGGGCCTGGGCGACAATGCCTTCGCCCACTGGCGTTAGGCGCACGGCGCTCTTGCTGCGCTCGAAAATCAGCACACCGAGTTCGTCTTCAAGCTTTTTCACACCCACCGACAGCGTCGGCTGGCTGACATGGCAACGCTCGGCCGCGTGGCCGAAGTGCTGCTCTTGGGCGAGGGTCACGATGTAGCGTAATTCTGTAAGAGTCATAGCGGGCGTCCATGAGGTTGCGAGCCAAGCATACCGGCTGCAATCGATAGACGCACGTTATCAGAACTTTGCTGGGGATTGAGCGGGGAGTGGCTCGGATTTAACTGAAAAATGGATTTTTAGCGGCAACAAGCAAAATGTGGGAGCGCACTGGCTCGCGAATGTGCGGTGTCAGTGACGAATGTATCGACTGACACTGCGCTTTCGCGAGCAAGCCCGCTCCCACATGGGCCCGCTTCGCAAGCCTTAGCGGCGACGCTTCTCGATGTTGTAAACAAACGGCGCGACGATCTCGACGCTGCCGCCTTTCAACATGTCGGCCGGTGGCTTGGGCAATGGCTGGGCACGACGAATCATGTCCAGGGTCGCGCGGTCCAGGTCGGCGTTGCCGGAGCGGCCCACCAACTCGTAGGACAGCACATTGCCTTCGGCATCGACCACGAAGCGCAGGCGGTTAAGCCCCTCTTTGCCACGCTGTTGAGCGCCTGGTGGGTATTTCTTGTACTTCTGCAAGTGCGCCAGCAGGGTGCCTTCCCAGGACGCTTTTGCTGCTACCTGGGCTGGCGACGGGCCGGGCACGGGTTGAGCGGATTTTTCAGCCGGCGCATTGGTCGGTGGGGTTTCGCTCGGCGGCTCTTCGGAAGGCTTCTCCTTGGGCGGCTCGGGCTTTTTCTCCACAGGCTTGGGCGGCTGGGGTTTGGGCTTGGGCTTGACCGGCTTGGGCACCTGGATCGTTGGCTTGGGCGCCTCGGCCAGTTTCGGCAAAGGCAGCTCTTCCACTGGAGCCGGCGGCTGTGGCGGCGTGACCACCTTTGGCGGCGCGGGAGGCGGTGGTGCCGGCATCGGCGCCAGGTCGATGACCATGGCGGCCGGTGGCAGCGTCACCGGATGCGGCGCGGACCATTGAAGCGCGATGATGATCGCGACGGCATGCACGCCCAGCACGACGGCAAGGCTGGTGCCATAACGCGTCAGTTTGTGGCGCGTCGTGATCATTTCTTGGCTGCCGTCTCAAGTCCGACCAGGCCTACCTTGAGGTAGCCGGCTGCCCGCAGGGCATCCATCACGCTCATCAGGTCGCCGTAGTCCACGCCCTTGTCGGCCTGGAAGAAGATCGTCGTGTCTTTCTTGCCTTGGGTCTTGGCGTCGAGCACCGGGCCCAGGGTTTCAGCTTTGACTTCTTCTTCGCCCAGGAACAGGCGTTGGTCCGCCTTGACGCTGAGGAAGATCGGCTTCTCCGGACGCGGCGCAGGCTTGGCGCTGGAGGCCGGCAGATCGACCTTGATGTCCACGGTGGCCAACGGTGCCGCCACCATGAAGATGATCAGCAGCACCAGCATCACGTCAATAAACGGCGTGACGTTGATTTCGTGGTTCTCGACGAGTTCATCGTCGCCTTGATTCAAATGCAGGCCCATGGCCGATTACCCCACTTTCACCATGTGCGGTTGCGAGCTGCGCTCGGTAGGGGCGTGATCGAGGTCGCGGCTGACCAGCAGCAGGACTTCTGCCGACGCGTCCGATACCTGAGCCTTGTAGCCGGCAATCGAACGGGCGAAGACGTTGTAGATCACCACTGCAGGAATTGCGGCAACCAGGCCCAATGCGGTTGCCAGCAGGGCTTCGGCGATGCCTGGGGCAACGACGGCGAGGTTGGTGGTCTGGGTTTTGGCGATGCCGATGAAGCTGTTCATGATGCCCCACACGGTACCGAACAGACCGACGAACGGTGCGGTGGAACCGATAGTGGCCAGCACGCCGGTGCCGCTGCTCATGTTACGACCGCAGGCCGCCACCAGGCGCTCGAGGCGGAAGCTGACGCGTTCCTTGATGCCTTCTTTTTCGCGGGTGTTGACCGACAGGCGCATTTCTTCCAGCGCGTCGTGGACCAGCAGGTTGGCCAGGGTGCCCTTTTTGGTAGCGGTGTCGCTGGCTTCCTTGAGGGTGGTGGCTTTTTTCAGGTGGACGATTTCAGTGCGCAGACGACGCTTGGCGCCCAGCAGCTCGAAGCCCTTGGCGATCCAGATGGTCCAGGTAATGATCGAGGCGATGGCCAGGCCGATCATGACGGCTTTTACCACCACGTCAGCGTTCTGGTACATGCCCCACGGGGACAGGTCATGGGCCATGCCCAGGCTGTTGTCTTCTTCCAGTACAACACCGGAGTCGTCGGCAGGCGCAGGGGCTGCGGCCTGGGCCGGGTCGGTGGCCACAGGTGCTGCGGCAGGTGCTGCCGGCGTGGCTGCATTCTGCTGGGCCGCGGCCGGAGTGGCTGGGGCGGTCGCGTCAGCGAATGCGGCGGTCGGTGCCAGCAGAACGCTGAACAGCAGCGCAGCAATCGCACGCCAGGCGCGAGATGGGCTGAGAGGCTTGGTTGGCGAAGCGGGGTTTGTATTACGTGTCATGCTGGCCGGACCTGAGAGAAAAAAATGAGTGATCGTCCTGCCAGACCCTGATGGGTCGAGGACAAATGGGCGGTTATTATTGCAAGTAATTCTTGTTAACAAAAGTAATACAGTTACTTAATTTGTCCTTTTGCTGGCCGCTGGTCATCTTCGGCGGCTAATCTGCGCCTTTAAGAATGGAGTTTTGTGATGTCTGCGCCTTCTGTTGTGATTGCCGGTTGCGGCGATGTGGGTAGTCGGCTGGCTAGCCAATTGCTGGCCTCGGAATGGGAGGTTCATGGCCTGCGACGTGATATTTCACGCCTTCCAGAGGGTGTCATCGGCATCGCCGGTGACCTGTTCAAAAAGGATTGCCCTGACACTTGGCCAATCGGCGCAGTGGATTACCTGGTGTATTGCGCCGCTGCCACCGACCACGATGAGGCCGGCTATCGCGCGGCGTACGTGCAAGGGTTGCAGCATGTGTTGGAGTGGCTGAACGACTACGGCCAGGAGCCCAAGCATTTGCTGTTTGTGTCGAGCAGCAGTGTGTACGGCCAGCAGAAGGGTGAGTGGGTCGACGAAACGTCCGACACTCAAGCGAAAGGGTATTCCGGCCAGATCATGCTGGAAGCTGAGCAAGTGGCGCTCAATAGTGGCATTCCGGCGAGCATTGTGCGGTTGACCGGTATCTATGGGCCCGGCCGTGAATGGCTGCTGACCCAAGTGCGCCAAGGCTATCGCGTGGCGGTTGATCCCCCTTTATATGGCAACCGGATTCACGCGGATGACGCTGCCGGATTGCTGGCCTTCCTGCTGCGGCATGTGGAGCAGGGCGGTTCGCTGGATAGCATCTACATCGGCGTTGACGATGCGCCCGCGCCCTTGGCAGAAGTGGTGGGTTGGTTGCGCGACTACCTGGGCGTGACCGAATGGGCTGACGACGCCAGTGTGCGCCGCGCCGGCAGCAAGCGATGCAGCAATGCCCGAGCCAAGGCGTTGGGTTGGGTGCCGACCTACCCGACTTATCGCGAAGGGTACGCGGCGATCCTTGAAGGTAAGTGCTAGATGTGAAAAAGGAGCCGTGAGGCTCCTTTTTTGTTACTGCTTTTCCAGCAGCCATTGGCGTGGCCCTGGGCTGAGCTGGGGGATTTCGTCTGGCTGGGAAAGGTTGATCGCCTGCAGAATTTCCAACTGTTTGCCGTAGCGCACGAAAATCCAGTCCTCGCCGACAGCATCTTTACCCAGATAGACGACGTCATTGCCGGCACCTTGAGTGGCGCAATCGCCTCCCAGGCACAGTTCGTAGCGGTCATTATTGCCCAGGCCGGACACGCCGCCATCGGCGCTGAACCTCACAAGGTCGCCTGTGCCTTGGCCTTCAATAATTTTCCACTGACCGCCCATGTAGGCTGAATTCAGGGCTTGCCTGAACGTTGTGCCCCACTTGGCACCTGCGGCAGCGGGTTGGATGGGGCGGCTAAACGTTTGGCCTGCGTGAATCTTGCTGGTCTGTTGGACCAGTTGCTCGCCGTTCAATTGCAATTCGTCGCTGCCATGGCCGTTGTAATCCACCGACCAAATGCCAGGCGCCTTCGGCAACAGCTGGCCTTCACCCACCTCGAACGCAGTGCTCAATTGCGCTTTGCCGGTACGGGTGTCGATGTTCCATTCCAGGTTCATGCCGTTGGCGTCCAGGGCTTTAAGCAGCGGCCGCCCCTGAGCGGCGGTATCGATGGCGGCCTGGTTGATCCATAGCCCGCTGATGTCCGCGGTTTGCTGCTGTATCTGCGTGCAGCCGCCCAGCAGGATCAGGCTGATGAGGAGTAGCGTGTGCATGGAGTGGCCCGTCTGCCGGTGAAAAAACCATGGCGCAGACTAAAGAAAAAGGAGCCGGTGGGCTCCTTTGTTCTGTATCACTGTTTTTCCAACAACCACTGCCGTGGCCCCGGCGTAAACGAAGGCACTTCATCCGCCTGCGCAGTGTTCACGGCCTGGAAGATTTCCAGCTGCTTGCCCTTGCGCGCGAAGATCCACGGGTTGCCCTGGCCGTTGAGTTGCAGCCAGATACTATCGTAGCCGCCGCTCATTGAGGCGCAGTCACCCGCCAGGCACAGCGAGTACCGATCGACACCGGGCAAACCGGCGACTTTGCCGTCAGCCTGGAACTGCACCGTGGCGCCGTCGCCGTTCCCGTCGGTGATCTTCCAGTCGCCACCCATATAGGCGGCATACAGGGCGCGCTCGAAGTTGGCGCCCAGTGGCGCGCCTTCGGGGGCTGGGTCATTGGCACGGGCGAACAGCTGCTCAGGCTCATTGTCGTTGGCCACTTGCAGCAGTTGTTTGCCTTTGCGCTTGAGTTCGGTGGCGGAGCTGCCGTAGAAATCGACGCTCCAGGCGCCGGGTTTTTCACCGAGCAGCTTGCCTTCGGCGACTTCAAAACCGTTGTAGTAACGCGCCTGCGAAGCCTTGGTGTTGACCTCCCATTCGAGGTTCGGACCATAGGTTTGCAGCGCTTCACGCAAAGGGCCGCCCTTGGCTGCCGCGTTGATGGCGGCCTGGTTGATCCAGGTGCCGCTCACATCCAGGTCGGCGGGGTTGCTGGCGCAGCCGCCGAGAAACAAGGCGAGCAACGAAGAGGCTACAAGCGCTTTGCGCATCACGAAATCCTTCTGAAACGAAGTCGGCGCAGCCTGTGGAGGTTGCGCCGGGTGTTTTACTCGATGACCAGAATCGCGTCCATCTCAACCTGTGCGCCCTTTGGCAGGGCGGCAACGCCGATAGCGGCGCGGGCTGGGTACGGCTGTTCGAAGTACTTGCCCATGATCTCGTTGACCTTGGCGAAGTGGCTCAGGTCAGTGAGGAAGATGTTCAGCTTGACGATGTCTTTGAACGAACCGCCAGCGGCTTCGGCCACCGACTTGAGGTTTTCGAAGACC
This sequence comes from Pseudomonas sp. TREG-RG-20F-10-E-6-01, assembly GCF_022662455.1. Taxonomy (NCBI): domain Bacteria; kingdom Pseudomonadati; phylum Pseudomonadota; class Gammaproteobacteria; order Pseudomonadales; family Pseudomonadaceae; genus Pseudomonas; species Pseudomonas sp. TREG-RG-20F-10-E-6-01. Next base: position 40,620 of record NZ_JAKNQP010000007.1, read on the forward strand.
TGGACGGTTTGTGCTTCAAAGCCTTCAACCAGCTCCATGGTCTTTGGGTCCAGTGGAATCTGGCCAGACATGTAGACGGTGTTGCCTGCCTTGATCGCCTGGGAGTAAGTGCCAATGGCGGCAGGGGCTTTGTCGCTGGTGATAACAGTCTTGGTCATGAGTGACTCCTTGTAAGAGATCGGCTATGCGCGCATGCGGGTGATGCGAATCACCCCGGTCAGGGCGCGCAGTTTCTTGATCACGCGGGCCAGGTGCACGCGGTCGTGCACGCTGACCACCAGCTGGACCACGCTGATGCGGCCATCGCGCTCATCCATGCTGATTTTCTCGATATTGCCGTCGGCCGCGTTGACGCTGCTGGCCAGCAGGGCGATCAGGCCGCGCTGATGCTCCAGCTCAACGCGCAGTTCGACGTTGAATTCGCCGGTGACGTCCTTGGCCCACGAGAGCTGAATGCATTTCTCGGGGTTGTGGCGGATTTCAGTGATATTGCGGCAGTTGTCCAGGTGCACGACCATGCCTTTACCAGCCGACAAGTGGCCGACAATCGGGTCGCCCGGGATCGGCGTGCAGCACTTGGCGTAGCTGAGCACCAGGCCTTCCGTGCCGCGAATCGCCAGCGGGCCTTCGGGGCTTGGCAACTGTTCGCCTTCGCCGAGCAGGCGCCGGGCGACCACATACGCCATGCGGTTGCCCAGGCCGATGTCTTCCAGCAGGTCTTCGATGGTTTCCTGGCGATACTCGTGGAGCATCGCTTGCACGCGCTCGGCCGGGATCTTCTCCAGGGCGCTGTCGAAACCATTGAGCACCTTGTTCAGCAGGCGTTCGCCAAGGCTGATGGACTCGGAGCGGCGTTGCAGTTTTAGGGCGTGGCGGATGTGTGTGCGTGCCTTGCCGGTGACCACGAAGTTAAGCCAGGCCGGGTTCGGGCGCGCGCCGGGTGCGCTGACGATCTCGACCGTGGAGCCGCTTTGCAGCGGCTCGGACAGCGGCGCGAGACGACGGTTGATCCGGCAGGCAATGCAGCTGTTGCCCACGTCGGTGTGTACCGCGTAGGCAAAGTCGACCGCCGTGGAGCCTTTGGGCAGCTCCATGATCCGGCCTTTGGGCGTGAACACGTAGACCTCGTCCGGGAACAGGTCGATCTTCACGCTTTCGATAAATTCCAGGGAGTTGCCGGCACGTTGCTGCATTTCCAGCACGCCCTTGACCCACTGGCGGGCGCGGGCATGCGTGCCTTTTGGCTGCTCGTCGCCGCTGGACTTGTACAGCCAATGCGCGGCGATGCCGTTGTTGGCCATCTCTTCCATTTCCCGCGTACGGATCTGGATTTCGATCGGCACCCCGTGCATACCGAACAGCGTGGTATGCAGCGACTGATAGCCGTTGGCCTTGGGAATAGCGATGTAATCCTTGAAGCGGCCTGGCAGGGGTTTGTACAAATTATGTACAGCGCCCAGCACGCGGTAGCAGGTGTCGACCTTGTCGACGATGATCCGGAACGCGTACACGTCCATGATCTCGTTGAAGGCCCGACGCTTGCCGCGCATTTTTTTGTAGATGCCGTAGATGTGTTTCTGCCGGCCGCTGACTTCGCCTTCAATCTCGTCGATCGCCAGGCAATGGCTCAGCGACTCTTCGATCTTGTTGACGATTTCCTTGCGGTTGCCCCGGGCGCGCTTGACCGCCTGATAGATGCGCGCAGAGCGCATCGGGTGCATGGCCTTGAAGCCGAGGTCTTCGAATTCGATGCGGATGGCATGCATGCCCAGCCGGTTGGCGATGGGCGCATAGATTTCCAGGGTTTCCTTGGCGATGCGCCGGCGTTTTTCGCCGGACAGCACTTCCAGCGTGCGCATGTTGTGCAGCCGGTCGGCCAGCTTCACCAGGATGACCCGAATGTCTCGGGCCATGGCCATGGCCATCTTCTGGAAGTTTTCCGCCTGGGCTTCGGCCTTGGTTTCGAAGTTCATCTGGGTCAGTTTGCTGACCCCATCGACCAGTTCGGCCACGGTTTCGCCAAATTGCGCACTGAGCGCTTCCTTGGCGATGCCGGTGTCTTCGATCACGTCATGCAGCATCGCAGCCATCAAGCTCTGATGGTCCATGTGCATGTCGGCAAGAATATTGGCCACGGCAAGAGGATGCGTGACATACGCCTCACCACTGCGGCGGCGTTGGCCGTCGTGGGCTTGTTCGGCGTAGAAATACGCTCGGCGGACCAGGTTGACCTGGTCTGGGCCGAGGTAGGTCGATAAGCGATCGGCGAGGGCGTCTATGCTCGGCAAAGTGTTAACTCCTGCCGTTGGCTGTGACCCCGCGCCGTGCTACGTCGACCAGGCATAGGCTTAGACGGCCTCGTTGGACTCGTCCTCGAACGCTGCAAACAGCGGTTCGTCTTCAACGATTTCAGCGTTGGCGATGAACTCGTAGCTCATCAGGCCTTCAGCGATTTCACGCAGGGCTACAACGGTAGGCTTGTCGTTTTCCCACTGGACCAGGGGCTCTTTGCCGCCAGTGGCCAGTTGACGGGCACGCTTGGTAGAGAGCATGACCAGCTCAAAGCGGTTATCCACGTGTTCTAGGCAGTCTTCAACGGTTACGCGGGCCATGGTATTCCTCGGAGCGAATGCAAGATGCGCGCTGCCCGGTTGGGCGAGCGGACTGAACAGTTTAAAAAATCACCAGCGTTTAGGGAAGCGCTGATTTTCCCGCGGCCTCGCAAAACGGCTACAAGTGCCAATGTAAAGCCCTTGCAGCGGTTTTGGGAAGGGCCAATCAGCCGAGCAGTTCGGCGAGTAATTTGCCGAAACGCTGCTGTTGGCGTTTTTGCTGGAGCTGATTGGCGCGGAAAATCGCCTTCAAATCGTCCAGGGCGCTGGCGAAATCGTCATTGATGATCAGGTAGTCGTAGTCGACGTAGTGGCTCATTTCGCTGACGGCTTCACGCATGCGGCCTTCGATGATCTCGTCACTGTCCTGGCCACGGTTGGTCAGGCGCTGGTGCAAGGCTTCCAGCGACGGCGGCAGGATAAAGATCGAACGCGCCTTCGGCATCAGTTGGCGCACTTGCTCGGCACCCTGCCAGTCGATTTCCAGGATCAGGTCGTGGCCTTCGTCCAGAGTCTGCTGCAGGTGGCTTTGCGAGGTGCCGTAGAGGTTGCCGAACACTTCGGCACGCTCCAGGAAGTCGCCGTGCTCGATCATCTTGACGAACTCGGTGCGCTCGACGAAGTGGTAGTGCACGCCGTTCACTTCGCCCGGGCGCATGGCGCGGGTGGTGTGCGAGACCGAGATGCGGATCTGCTCGTCAGCGTCGGTCAAAGCCTTGACCAGGCTGCTCTTGCCCGCGCCCGAAGGGGCGGAAATGATGTAAAGGGTGCCGGTGCTGTGGGTCATGGAAGTTGCCTTACTCAATATTCTGTACTTGTTCGCGCATCTGCTCGATCAACACTTTGAGGTTGACCGCAGCTTGTGTGCTGCGCGGATCAAACGCTTTGGAGCCCAGTGTATTGGCTTCGCGGTTGAGTTCCTGCATCAGGAAGTCCAGGCGCCGACCAGCGGCGCCGGCAGACTTGAGCACGCGGCGCACTTCGAGAATGTGGGTGCTCAGGCGGTCGAGCTCTTCGGCCACGTCACTTTTCTGCGCCAGCAGCACCATTTCCTGCTCCAGGCGCGTCGGGTCGAGGTCGGCCTTCATGTCGGTGAAACGGTCCAGAACCTTCTGGCGCTGGGTGGCGAGCATCTGTGGCACCAACTCGCGCAGGGTGACCACGTCTTCCTCGATCGCGCTCAGGCGCTCGCTGATCAGGCGCGCCAGTTCGGCGCCCTCACGCTCGCGGCCGGCCTTGAGCTCCTGCAGACCCTGGTTGAACAGGGCGAGGGCTTCGGCATTAAGGGCCTGCGGGTCGGTGGCGTCGGCCACCAGTACGCCGGGCCAGGCCAGCACTTCCAGCGGGTTCAGTGCGGCGGGTTGCTTGATCAGGCCGGCGATGGTTTCAGCGGCGGCGACCAGTTGCGCGGCGCGGTCGCGGTCGATCTGCAGCGGCTTGCCGGTGGTTTCTTCGGTAAACCGCAGGGTGCATTCCAGCTTGCCGCGGGAAATGCCCTGGCGCAGCGCTTCACGCACGGCGCCTTCGAGGTCGCGGAAGGATTCCGGCAGACGCAGGTGCGGCTCCAGGTAACGGCTGTTGACCGAGCGCAGTTCCCAGCTCAGGGTGCCTTGGGCGCCGGCTTTTTCGACGCGGGCGAAGGCGGTCATGCTGTGCACCATGGAGGTACCTCGCGATGCAGTCCCGCAAATACGGGCTGATGGGTAAATTGAAGCCGACAGGCTGCGAAGGCGCAGGATTGTAGCGCAGTGAGGCGAACGCGCCCAAACAATGGGCGCCAGGCCCGCCATTCGTAACCGAATTTTTTAGAAGTGCCCCGAATCGGCTGGCGGCTCTATAATGCTCGGCAGTTTTTCGTCCTCCGTACAGGTATCCCCTATGAAACGTCCAAGTGGTCGCGCTGCCGATCAGCTCCGCTCGATCCGCATCACCCGCAACTACACCAAACACGCCGAGGGATCTGTACTGGTCGAGTTTGGCGATACCAAGGTGATCTGCACCGTCAGCGTCGAAAACGGCGTGCCGCGCTTCCTCAAGGGCCAGGGTCAGGGTTGGTTGACCGCCGAGTACGGCATGCTGCCGCGCGCCACCGGCGAGCGTAACCAGCGTGAAGCCAGCCGTGGCAAGCAAGGCGGCCGCACCCTGGAAATCCAGCGCCTGATCGGCCGTTCGCTGCGCGCAGCGCTGGATATGTCCAAGCTGGGCGACGTGACCCTGTACGTCGATTGCGACGTGATCCAGGCTGACGGCGGCACCCGCACTGCCTCCATCACCGGCGCCATGGTGGCCTTGGTTGATGCGCTGAAAGTGATCAAGAAGCGTGGCGGCCTGAAAGCAGGCGACCCGCTCAAGCAGATGATTGCTGCCGTGTCGGTCGGCATGTACCAAGGCGAGCCTGTATTGGACCTGGACTACCTGGAAGACTCGGCTGCCGAGACCGACCTGAACGTGGTAATGACCAGCAGCGGTGGTTTCATCGAAGTGCAGGGCACCGCCGAAGGCGCGCCATTCCAGCCGGCCGACCTGAACGCCATGCTGGCCCTGGCCCAGAAAGGCATGACCGAAATCTTCGAACTGCAGAACGCCGCACTGGCTGACTGAAACGGCCGCAAGGAGCAACGCCATGAGTGACCACCAACTGCCTGTGCCCACGCCTCCTTACGAAGTGCGTCAGGGCGCGATGTTGTGTCACCTCGCGGCGTTCCTGGGGTTTGTGTTTCCCTTCGGCAGTGTCGTGGGGCCGCTGATCCTGTGGCAGATGAAGAAGGAAGTGGACCCGTTCATTGATGATCAGGGCAAGGAGGCCTTGAACTTCCAGATCACCGTGGCCATTGCCTGGCTGGTTTGCATCGTGCTGGCCTTTGCGGTGATTGGTTTTTTCCTGATGACTGCCCTGGCAATCGCCACGGTGGTGCTGACGATCATCGGCGCAATCAAAGCCAGCAAGGGGATTGCCTATCGCTATCCCTTTACCTGGCGATTGGTCAAATAGTGAGCGCCCACAAAAAAACCGACAGCGATGTCGGTTTTTTTGTGCCTGGAAAAAGACCTTAGATGGTCAATGTCCAGTCGTAGTCCACGATCAGCGGCGCGTGCTGCGAGAAGCGTGGCTGACGCGGCAGGCGTGCGCTGCGAACAAAGCGGCGAAGCCCCGGGGTCAGCAACTGATAGTCGAAACGCCAGCCCAGGTTAAGCATCTCGGCCTGTTCGTTATCCGGCCACCAGCTGTACTGGTCGCCTTCGCGGCTGACTTCGCGCAGGGCGTCAACATAGCCCATGTTGCCGACAATCTCGTCCATCCAGGCCCGTTCCGGCGCCAGGAAGCCCGGGGATTGCTGGCTGTCGCGCCAGTTCTTGATATCCAGCTTCTGTTGCGCCACGTACAGCGAGCCACAGTAAATGTACTCGCGACGTTTGCGTCGCTGTTTATCCAGATAACGGGCGAAATCGTCCATTAGCTTGAACTTCTGGTTCAAGTCTTCATCGCCGTTCTGCCCCGAAGGGAGCAGCAAGGTCGCGATGCTGACCTTGTCGAAATCGGCTTGCAGGTAGCGCCCGTAGCGGTCGGCTGTCTCGAAGCCGAGGCCGCTGATGACCGCCTTGGGTTGCAACCGCGAGTACAAAGCCACGCCACCTTGGGTGGGCACTTCGGCATCGCAGGCATAAAGGAAGTAGCCATCCAGTTGGAAGGCTGGGTCGTCCAGTTCAAAGGCGGAGGCGCGGGTGTCCTGCAGGCAGATGACGTCGGCATTCTGTGCTTGCAGCCAACTGAGCAAACCACGCTCGACTGCAGCCTGAATACCATTGACGTTCACACTGATGATCCGCATAAATGGCCCCAAAAATCGCGTGCGTGTATGATACACGCCGTCTACCTAATTAGCTAAATCCGTGGTATCTGAGGCTTTTTTCATGCAGGCGTATCAACGCGATTTCATTCGTTTTGCCATCGATCGCGGCGTTTTGCGCTTCGGTGAGTTCACTCTGAAGTCCGGGCGCACCAGCCCGTACTTCTTCAATGCAGGCTTGTTCAACTCGGGTTCGGCCCTGGCTCAGCTGGGTCGTTTCTACGCGGCAGCCATCGTTGAAAGCGGCATTTCCTTCGATGTTTTGTTTGGCCCAGCCTACAAGGGCATCCCGCTGGCAGCCGCGACTGCCGTGGCGTTGGCTGAACATCACGGGCTGGATCTGCCGTGGTGCTTCAACCGCAAAGAGGCCAAGGCACATGGCGAAGGCGGTAGCCTGGTTGGGGCTCCGCTCAAGGGCGACGTGCTGATCATCGACGACGTGATCACCGCCGGTACCGCCATCCGTGAAGTGATGCAGATCATCGCTTCCCAAGATGGCGCCAAGGCCGCCGGCGTGCTGATCGCGCTGAACCGTCAGGAGCGCGGCAACGGTGAGTTGTCGGCCATTCAGGAAGTGGAACGTGATTTCGGCATTCCGGTGGTGAGCATTGTGTCGCTGAACCAGGTGTTGCAGTTCCTGGAAGACGATCCGCAGCTCAAGCAGCATTTGCCGGCGGTTAAGGCTTATCGCGAGCAATTTGGTGTCTGACACTGATTTCTCTGTGTGAGAGGGGGCTTGCTCCCCATAGCGGTGTATCAGTTGATTGATTCAGCACTGATCCACTGCTATCGGGGGCAAGCCCCCTCCCACATTTTGATCTGCAGTGTTTTCAAATCCTGCAAACAAAAAGGCCCCGCTCAATTCGATTGAGCGGGGCCTTTTTGTTTCTAGTGCTTAAGGACGCTTGCGATTACTGATCAGCGTGCCCACACCGGTATCGGTGAAGATTTCCAGCAGGATTGCATTTGGCACGCGGCCATCCAGAATCAGCGAGCTACCCACGCCGCCTTGCACGGCTTCCAGCGCGCAACGGATCTTGGGCAGCATGCCGCCGTAGATGGTGCCGTCGGCGATCAACTCGTCCACCTGCTGGGTGGTCAAGCCCGTCAGCACCTTGCCTTCCTTGTCCATCAGGCCGGCAATGTTGGTTAGCAGCATCAGCTTCTCAGCCTTCAGCGCCTCGGCCACTTTACCGGCTACCAGGTCGGCGTTGATGTTGTACGACTCACCGTTGGCGCCCACGCCGATTGGCGCGATCACCGGGATGAAGTCGCCTTTGACCAGCAGGTTCAGCAGGTCGGTGTTGATGCCGATCACTTCGCCTACCTGGCCGATGTCGATGATTTCCGGCTGGGTCATCTCCGGCGTCTGACGGGTAACGGTCAGTTTTTTCGCGCGGATCAGCTCCGCGTCCTTGCCGGTCAGGCCGATGGCGCTGCCGCCATGACGGTTGATCAGGTTGACGATGTCTTTGTTGACCTGGCCACCGAGGACCATCTCCACCACGTCCATGGTCTGCGCGTCTGTAACGCGCATGCCATCAATGAAGTGACTCTCGATCGACAAGCGCTTGAGCAGGTCGCCGATTTGCGGGCCGCCACCGTGCACCACCACCGGGTTGATCCCGACAGCTTTCATCAACACGATGTCGCGGGCAAAGCCGGTTTTCAGCTCTTCGCTTTCCATGGCATTGCCGCCGTACTTGATCACCAGCGTCTTGCCGACGTAGCGTCGAATGTAAGGCAACGCTTCGGACAGGACCTTGGCAGTATTGGCAGCGGCTTCGCGTTCGAGGGTCATTCAGGGCTCCGGTAAAAAATCAGAACGGTAATTGGAGATCAGGGGCAACACGTTTCAATTGGGCGTGGAACACGTCCTTGATGCGCTGCAACTCAGCCTCGGTATCCGCCTCGAAACGCAGGACCAGCACCGGTGTGGTGTTGGACGCGCGAACCAGGCCCCAGCCTTTGGCGTAATCGACTCGCACACCATCAATGGTGGTCAGGTTGGCGCCTTCACCCCATTGCGCATCGTGCAGTGCGTCAATGATGCTGAATTTGCTCTCCTCGGTCACATGGATATTGATCTCTGGCGTAGAAATATCATTCGGGAAGGTCTGAAACAGCTCCTGCGCCGTGGATTTTTCCTTGCTGAGGATCTCCAGCAGACGGGCGGCGCTGTAAATGCCGTCGTCGAACCCGAACCAGCGCTCTTTGAAGAACACGTGGCCGCTCATTTCGCCGGCCAACAGCGCGCCGGTTTCCTTCATTTTCTTTTTGATCAACGAGTGGCCGGTCTTCCACATTAGTGGGCGACCGCCGTATTCCTTGATCAGTGGGGTGAGGCGGCGGGTGCACTTCACGTCGAAGATGATTTCGGCGTTGGGGTTACGGGCCACCACATCACGGGCAAACAGCATCAGCAGGCGGTCGGCGAACACGTTCTCGCCGGTGTTGGTCACCACGCCGACACGGTCGCCGTCACCGTCGAAGGCCAGGCCCACGTCGGCGCCGGTTTCCTTGACCTTGGCGATCAGGTCCACCAGGTTTTCAGGCTTGCCCGGGTCCGGGTGGTGGTTAGGGAAGTTGCCGTCAACGTCGCAGAACAACGGAATCACTTCGCAGTTCAGGGCTTCGAGCAGTTGCGGGGCAATCACGCCGGCCGCGCCGTTGCCGCAGTCCACCACCACTTTCAGGCGGCGGGCGAGTTTGACGTCGCCCGTGATCTGGTCAGAGTAGCGTTGAAGAATATCGACTTTGGTGATGCTGCCGGTGCCGGTGGTCAGATCGTTGGTCTTCAAGCGCTCGTGCAGCGCTTGAATCTGTTCGTTGGCGAGGGTGTCGCCGGCGATGACGATCTTGAAACCGTTGTAGTCCGACGGATTATGGCTGCCGGTGAGCATAACGCCGGACTTGCCAGCCAGTACGTTGGCTGCGTAGTACAGCGCAGGAGTCGGCACCAGGCCCACATCGCTGACGTGGCAGCCGCTGTCGGCCATGCCCTGGATCAGTTGCTCCACCAGCTCCGGGCCGGACAAGCGGCCATCGCGGCCTACCGATACATTGGGTTCGCCCTGGGCCAGGCTTTGGGAGCCGATGGCACGGCCGATCCAATAGGCGGTTTCGGCGGTCAGGGTCTTGGGCACGACGCCACGAATGTCATAGGCGCGAAAGATGCTGTCGGGAAATGTCGGGGCTACTCGGGCTGCGGTACTCATCGCGGGGGGAAACTCCATCTGAAGGGGGCAAAGCTGGCCTTAAAGTGGCTGACCGGCAGGCTCAAACTGAAGGGTATGACGGCGTTTTCGGCAGAGAGTTCGTGGTGCAAAAGTGCCATCGGAGCTGGCACTCCGTGCTTATGGCTGCGTAATGTGTTGATTTCAATGATGAAATCTCGCTGATTAATTCCGCGCATTCTTCGTCCTGAAAAGCCTTGCGGTGGCATCGGGCCGGACAAAAGCGTCCGGCCTGATTCAGCTTAGTCAGTGGCTGCCGGAATGCCCAAAACCGCCTGCGCCGCGTTGAGTCTCATCGAACTCCTGAACCAGTTCGAAGTGCGCCTGCACCACCGGCACCAGCACCAGTTGCGCGATACGCTCGCCAACAGCAATGTTGAAGGCGGTCTGGCCGCGGTTCCAGCACGACACCATCAACTCGCCCTGGTAGTCGGAGTCGATCAGACCGACCAGGTTGCCCAGCACGATGCCGTGTTTGTGGCCCAGGCCGGAGCGCGGCAGGATCAATGCCGCCAGGCCGGGGTCGCCAACGTAAATCGACAGGCCGGTAGGGATCAGGAGGGTCTGGCCGGGTTCAAGAACAGTGTCTTGCTTGAGCATGGCGCGCAGGTCCAACCCGGCGGAGCCTGGGGTGGCGTAGGCCGGCAGTGGGAATTCGTTGCCGATGCGTGGGTCGAGAATCTTGGCTTGCAAAGCGTGCATGTCAATTAAACCTGGTTCAGCCGTTGGGCGATAAATGAGATCAGTTGGCGGGCAATCTTGCCTTTGCTGGTCTGGGCGAAAACGGTGGCGTGCAACTCGCGGTCGATCACGCTGATGGCATTTTCCTCGCTGTTGAAGCCGATGCTCGGGTTGGCGACATCATTGGCAACGATCAGGTCGAGGTTTTTGTCTTTCAATTTGCGTGCCGCGTAGTCCAGCAGGTGCTCGGTTTCGGCGGCAAAGCCGACGCTGAAAGGGCGGTCCGCACGCGTGGCGATGGTTGCCAGAATGTCGGGGTTGCGCACCATTTGCAGGAGCAGGCCGTCGCCGCTTGTAGGGTCTTTCTTAAGCTTTTGCGGGGCTACGACTTCCGGGCGGTAGTCTGCAACCGCCGCCGAGGCGATAAACAGGTCGCAGGGAATGGCTGCCTCGCAGGCCGCCAGCATGTCCCGGGCGCTGACTACGTCGATTCGCGTGACCCGATCAGGCGTCGGCAAGTGCACCGGGCCGGTGATCAAGGTGACACGTGCGCCTGCCTCAACCGCCGCTTCGGCCAAGGCAAAGCCCATTTTTCCTGAGCTATGGTTGGTGATGTAGCGCACCGGGTCGATGTTTTCCTGAGTCGGGCCGGCGGTGATCAGCACGTGTTTGCCGGTGAGGGCCAGGTGCTGGAAACACTCGGCGGCGCACAGCGCCAGGTCGTTGGCTTCGAGCATGCGGCCCATGCCGACGTCGCCGCAGGCCTGGCTGCCGGACGCCGGGCCGAACACCTTGAGGCCTCGGCTTTGCAGGAGCTGGGTGTTGGCTTGGGTCGCCGGGTCGCGCCACATGGCCTGGTTCATGGCCGGGGCGATGGCGACGGTGGCGTCGGTGGCCAGCACCAGGGTGGTCAGCAGGTCATCGGCGATGCCTTGGGCCAGGCGGGCGATCAAGTCGGCGGTTGCCGGGGCGATCAGTACCAGATCGGCCCATTTGGCCAGCTCGATATGGCCCATCGCGGCTTCGGCCGCCGGGTCCAGCAGGTCCAGATGAACCGGGTGGCCGGACAGGGCTTGCATGGTCAGCGGGGTGATGAACTCGCTGCCGCCGCGGGTCATGACTACGCGCACTTCGGCGCCCTGGTCCAGAAGCCTGCGAACCAGCTCTGCGCTCTTGTAGGCGGCAATGCCGCCGCCGACGCCGAGAACGATGCGTTTCCGATACAGACGCTGCATTGGTTTGCCTTTCCAGTTCAGTGATGCCAGTTCAGTGACGCCTGCGATCCCCCCTCCCCAGGAGAAATCGCACGCAAAAAAGAGGGCTTAAGATAACACAGCGTCCGCCGGGCAACAGCGGCGCACATGCACACGGAGGTGGGATGAGTATTCGCGATTGGCCTGTGGCGGAACGTCCGCGGGAGAAGCTTTTGGAATGGGGCGCGGCAACGTTGTCGGACGCCGAACTGCTGGCGATCTTCCTGCGCACCGGGGTGTCGGGCAGAAGTGCGGTCGACCTGGCGCGTCATTTATTGGCGCAATTTGGTGGGCTTCGCCCGCTGTTGGAGGCCAACCAGACGCTGTTCAGCCAGCATTTGGGGTTAGGGCCGGCAAAGTTTGCCCAGTTGCAGGCCGTGCTGGAGATGTCCCGGCGGCATATGGCCGAACGCCTGCGCGCGGACTCGGTGCTGGAAAGCCCGCTGGCCGTGCGTGATTACCTTAAGGCGCTGCTGCGCCATGAGCCCCACGAGATCTTCGGTTGCCTGTTTCTCGACTCGAAGCACCGCGTTCTTGGCTTTGAGGCGCTGTCCCAGGGCACCATCGACACTGCCATTGTTTACCCGCGGCAAGTGGTCAAGCGTGCGTTGGCGTACAACGCGGCAGCATTGATTCTGTGTCACAACCATCCTTCGGGGAGTGTCGAGCCGAGTGCGGCTGATCGAAAATTGACCAAGTTGCTGCAAAAGGCGTTGGAGGTCGTGGATGTGCGGGTGCTGGATCACATCATCGTCGGCGATGGTGATCCATTGTCGATGGCGGAATACGGGTGGATGTAGCCCCGCCCACAAGGGCGGGGCAGGTCATCAGGGCTTGACGCTGACTTTCGAGAAGTCCTGGCGCCCGAACGGGCTCACCTGATAGCCCTCGACATTCTTGCGTGTCAGGGCAAACGCGGTCGGATGCCCCAGCGGCAGCCACAACGCCTGCTGCTGGATCTGCGCCTGGGCCTGTTGATACAGCTTGGTGCGCACGCCTTGCTCGCTGGTGGTCTTGCCGGCGCTGATCAGTTTGTCCAGCGCGGGGTCGCAGTAGCGGGCGAAGTTGGTGCCGGATTTCACCGCCGCGCAAGAGAACTGCGGGGTCAGGAAGTTATCCGGGTCGCCGTTATCGCCGGCCCAGCCCATGAACAGCAGGTCATGTTCACCGGCCTTGGCGCGGCGAATCAGTTCGCCCCATTCGATCACACGGATCTCTGCCTGGATGCCGATCTTGGCCAGGTCTGCCTGCAACAGTTGTGCGCCCAGGTTAGGGTTGGGGTTCAGCAAGCTGCCGGTTGGGCGTGTCCAAATGGTGGTCTTGAAACCGCCTTTGAGCCCCGCGCGGTCGAGCAGCGTCTTGGCCTTGGCGATGTCCTGTGGATAACCCGGCAGGTCTTTGGCATAGCTCCAGGTATTGGGTGGATAAATACCATTGGCCGCCTCGGCGGTGCCTTCAAACACAGCCTTGAGGTAGCTGTTCTTGTCAAAAGCCAGGTTGATTGCCTGGCGCACTTCCGGCTTGTCCAGCGGCGGATGCTGGCTGTTGATGGCCACGAATGCAGTCATGAAGGCGGCGGTTTTCTCCACCTTCAATGCCGGGTCATTTTCGGCCTCGCCTACATCCAGCGGCTTGGGCGAAAGGGCGATCTGGCATTCGTCGCGATGCAATTTCTGCAGGCGCACGTTGGCGTCCGGGGTAATGGCGAACAGCAAGTTATCCACAGCCGGTTTACCGGCGAAATAGTCCGGGTTGGCTTTGTAGCGAACCACGGCATCTTTCTGGAACCGTACGAAAACAAACGGGCCGGTGCCGATCGGTTGGCTATTGAGTTTCTCCGGGGTGCCGGCCTTGAGCAGCTTGTCGGCGTATTCGGCCGGGTAGATCGAGGCAAAGCCCATGCTCAGCGCGGCGAGGAAGGTCGAGTCGGCGTGATCGAGCGTGAAGCGCACGGTCAGCGGGTCGAGAGCGTCGATCTTCTTGACCAGCGTCGGCAACTGTAGCGACTGGGCATGCGGGAAACCACTTTGGGCGATCTTGTGCCATGGGTTGGCCGGATCGAGCATGCGCTCGAAACTGAAGCGCACATCTTCGGCGGTGAGGGTGCGGCTTGGGGTGAAGTATTCGGTGCGGTGGAATTTCACATCCGGGTGCAGCTTGAAGGTGTACGTCAGGCCATCTGGCGAAACGTCCCAACTGTCCGCAAGGCTCGGCACCAGCTTGCCGCTGGCGGCGTCGTAGTCCACCAGGCGGTTCATCAGGACGTCGGCCGAGGCATTGGTAGTGGTCAGCGAGTTGTATTGCACCACATCGAACCCTTCAGGGCTGGCTTCGGTACACACGCTCAAACTGGTAGCAGCCAGGGCCGTCGGCGTAATAAATAGAGGGGCTAGCAATAGCGGTAGGGCAGCGAGGCGCATGTTCGGTTTCCTTTGCAGATCGAAGGCCCATCTGCGAGTGCAGTCTGGAAAAAGCCTACCGTAGTGGTCTGATTGATAAATGACCAGTCCATTTTTGCCTGTGCTTTTGGCGCAAATGCTGTTTTGATGGCGCCTCAGCGCGTTTCGCCGCGCACTTCATCGTGCGTGCGGGCGCTGTAAATCATTCTGTGCGACGAGCGGTCGGCTGTGACAGCGGCCACTCCTGGCAACGGTTCAGGCGTCTGTCGCCAAGATTTACGCCGGTAAAAACACACGGGCTGTTGTTGCACCTTGGTCTTTCTGGTATAAAGCAGCGCTCTTTTCTAGGGGCCCGGTTCCTTCACTGTAGGTGTAGCCGGTAAGACCCTTAAAGAAACGCGGCGCCTGGCGCCAAATGACTGAGAGATTAAGCGGCCAACCCATGCCGGGTTGGGCATGTGGTTTTAGAGGGCTGAGGCATGTCGAGAGTCTGTCAAGTTACCGGTAAGGGTCCGGTGACTGGGAATAACATTTCCCACGCAAATAACAAAACCCGTCGTCGTTTCCTGCCGAACCTGCAGCATCACCGCTTCTGGGTTGAAGAAGAGAAACGTTTTGTTCGCCTGCGTGTATCTGCCAAAGGCATGCGTATCATCGACAAGCGCGGCATCACTGTCGTGCTGGCCGAAATCCGCGCCGCTGGCAAGATCTAAGGAGCTTTATCATGCGTGAATTGATTCGAATGATCTCTAGCGCCGGTACTGGTCACTTCTACACTACCGACAAGAACAAGCGTACTACCCCGGACAAGCTCGAAAAGAAAATGTTCGACCCGCGCGTTCGCAAGCACGTGATCTACAAAGAAGGCAAAATCAAGTAATTGATTTTCTTCCTTGTGAAAAAAAGCCCGTCTCTCACGAGTCGGGCTTTTTTTTGCCTGTGATTTGCTGATCAGGCTTTCTGTTCGAACACCACGTAGATCTTGCGGCACGGTTCCAGCACTTCCCAGGTGCCGCTGAAACCTGCGGGGATCACGAAACGGTCGCCCGCACGCAAGGTCTTGGCGTTACCGTCGGCATCGCGCAGCACCGAAACGCCCTGCACGATTTCGCAGTACTCATGCTCGCTGTAGTTGACCTTCCATTGCCCGACTTCACCTTCCCAGACCCCGGCGCTCATCTGGCCGCACGGGCTGTTGTAGTGGTTGTAGAGGGTTTGCTCGGGATCGCCCTTGAGGACTTTTTCGGCAGCAGGCCGGTAGCGTTCGGGGGCGGTATTGGCTTGGCTGAAGTCGACGATGTCCTGGATGCTCATGTGCGTGTCCCGTCTGGCCTGCGGTTGGAGAGTCCAAAGTCTATGTTTATTAAAATGAACATCGCAAGGGCGTTTACCGGCGTTGTGTCAAATATATTGAAACACCCCCAGCCGCTGGTTTAGGGTGGCAGCTGCCTTGAGCCGAACAGCAGGCTGGCCGGGCAAGAATTCTTTGAGGCTGCCGGGGGACATCACCTGGCCCTTGTATTCAATAAGAGGAGGACACTCGCATGACCACCCTGACCCGTGCCGACTGGGAACAACGCGCCAAGGATCTGAAGATCGAAGGCCGCGCCTACATCAATGGCGAATACACCGCCGCTGTTTCCGGTGACACGTTCGAATGCATCAGCCCGGTCGATGGCCGCCTGCTGGCAACCGTCGCCAGCTGCGACGCCGCCGACGCCCAGCGCGCTGTAGAAAATGCCCGCGCCACCTTTAATTCCGGCGTCTGGTCACGTCTGGCACCGGCCAAGCGCAAGTCCGTCATGATCCGTTTCGCCGCGCTGCTCAAGGCCAATGCCGAAGAGCTGGCCCTGCTCGAAACCCTGGACATGGGCAAGCCGATCAGCGACTCCCTGGGCATTGACGTGCCTGGCGCAGCCAACGCGCTGAGCTGGAGCGGCGAGGCCATCGACAAGATCTACGACGAAGTCGCCGCCACGCCGCACGATCAATTGGGCCTGGTGACCCGCGAGCCGGTCGGCGTTGTCGGCGCGATCGTGCCGTGGAACTTCCCTCTGATGATGGCCTGCTGGAAACTCGGCCCGGCGCTGTCCACCGGTAACTCGGTGATCCTCAAGCCGTCCGAAAAATCCCCGCTGACCGCTATCCGCATCGCGGCCCTGGCCGTTGAGGCCGGTATTCCAAAAGGCGTGTTCAACGTGCTGCCGGGCTACGGCCACACCGTGGGCAACGCGCTGGCGCTGCACATGGACGTCGACACCCTGGTGTTCACCGGTTCCACCAAAATCGCCAAGCAGCTGTTGATTCGCTCCGGCGAGTCCAACATGAAGCGCGTGTGGCTGGAAGCGGGCGGCAAGAGCCCGAACATCGTGTTCGCCGATGCTCCGGACCTGCAAGCGGCGGCCGAATCCGCCGCTGGCGCCATCGCCTTCAACCAGGGCGAAGTCTGCACCGCCGGTTCGCGTCTGCTGGTGGAGCGCTCCATCAAGGATAAATTTCTGCCGCTGGTGATCGAGGCCCTCAAAGGCTGGAAGCCAGGCAACCCGCTGGACCCGGCAACCAACGTCGGTGCGCTGGTGGACACCCAGCAGATGAATACCGTGCTGTCGTACATCGAAGCGGGTCACGCCGACGGCGCCAAGCTGGTTGCGGGCGGCAAGCGCACCCTGGAAGAAACCGGTGGCACTTACGTTGAGCCGACGATTTTCGACGGCGTGACCAACGCCATGAAGATTGCCCAGGAAGAAATCTTTGGCCCGGTTCTGTCGGTGATCACCTTCGACAGTGCCGAAGAAGCCATCGCCATCGCCAACGACACCCAATACGGCCTGGCCGCAGCGGTGTGGACGGCGGATATCTCCAAGGCGCACCTGACGGCCAAGGCCTTGCGCGCCGGTAGCGTGTGGGTCAACCAGTACGATGGCGGTGACATGACCGCGCCGTTTGGTGGCTTCAAGCAGTCCGGTAACGGTCGCGACAAGTCGCTGCACGCGTTCGACAAGTACACCGAACTGAAGGCGACCTGGATCAAGCTGTAACCCTGTAGGAAACACCGCAGGCCAAATGTGGGAGCTGGCTTTTGTGGGAGCTGGCTTGCCTGCGATAGCATCACCGAGGTGTGACTGACACACCAAGGTGCTTGCATCGCGGGCAAGCGACTCCCACCTAGGCTCGCTCCTACAGTTCGTTTGAAACCCTGAAAATTATCCACAGGAGCGTGGACATGCGTTGGGCGACTTATTTCGCCGTCCTGGCCTCGGTACTGAGTGTCGGCCTGGCCCTGGGCGTCAGCATGCCGCTGGTGTCCCTGCGCCTTGAAGGCTGGGGCTACGGCAGTTTCGCCATTGGGGTGATGGCGGCCATGCCGGCCTTCGGCGTACTGCTGGGCGCAAAGGTCTCCAGCCGCATGGCCTCATGGCTGGGCACCGCCAACCTGATGCGCCTGTGTCTGTGGGCCGGTGCAGTGTCCATCGGCTTGCTGGCAATCCTGCCCAGCTACCCGGTCTGGCTGGTCTTGCGGCTGATGATCGGGGTGATCCTGACCATCGTGTTTATCCTCGGTGAAAGCTGGATCAACCAATTAGTGGTGGAGCAATGGCGTGGCCGCCTGGTGGCGCTGTATGGCTGCAGTTATGCCTTGAGCCAGCTGTCGGGGCCGCTGCTGCTGGGTCTGATCGGCACCGACCATGATTACGGCTTCTGGGTGGGCGTAGGCCTGCTGATGGTCGCGCCATTGCTGTTGCTGGGGCGCTCCGGCGCGCCGACGGCTGAATCCTTCAGTGTCACCTTTGGCGACTTATGGCGTTTTTGCCTGAGCCTGCCGGCGATTGCCTGGGCGGTGGCTTTATTCGCGGCGTTCGAAGCGATGATTCTGACGCTGCTGCCGGTGTATTGCCTGCAACAGGGTTTCACGGCCGAGGTCGCCTTGGCCATGGTCAGCACGGTGGTGGTGGGCGATGCGCTGTTGCAATTGCCCATCGGCGCATTGGCTGACTACCTGCCGCGTCGCACGCTGTTCTTGAGCTGTGCGGTGCTGTTGCTGATCTCGAGCCTGGCGATTCCGCTGCTGATGCACACCCCGCTGATCTGGCCGGTGTGGGTGATCTTCGGCGCCAGTGCCGGTGGGTTGTTCACCTTGTCGCTAATCCTGATCGGCGAGCGTTACCGCGACGATGCGCTGGTGCGCGCGAATGCTCACGTGGCGCAGTTATGGGGCATCGGTTGCTTGATAGGGCCGTTGGTGGCCGGTGCGGGCAGCCAGTGGATCAGCGGGCACGCGTTGCCGTTGCTGATGGCGGCCGGCGCGTTGGGGCTGGTGGTGCTGCTGTTGCGCCAGGGGGCATTTGGCGTCGCACAGCCCGCCTGATTTGAAACGGGATCGAATGTGGGAGCGGGCTTGCTCGCGAATACGGTGTGTCAGTTAACGGCAATATTGACTGATCCACCGCATTCGCGAGCAAGCCCGCTCCCACACTGGATCTTCATTGTTCCTAAAGCATCCGCTCCAGACCGACTGAAGTGGCAAACCAGGCATTAAACCGGCGCCACCAATTGCCGGGTTCATCGGTCAGCGTATGCAGTTGGCCGTTATCCTCAGTGACCCATACCACTTGGCCATCCTGCAATTTCGCCTGGTAGCTCAGCGCCGGCGCCATACCTTGCAGCGCCAGGTTGCGCACGTGTTCGGCCAGCTCGGGGCTGTCCACCAGCACGCCGACTTCGGTGTTCCACAGCACTGAGCGCGGGTCAAAATTGAACGAGCCGATAAACGACTTTTCCCGATCAAAGATCATCGCCTTGCTGTGCAGGCTGGAGTCCGAGCCGTGCAGCGAGCCCCGGCGAAACAGATGCGGGCCGCTGCCTGCACTGGGGTCGCCGGGTTGGCGGCGCAGCTCGTAGAGTTTTACGCCGTGCTCCAGCAGTGCCTTGCGGTACGGCGCATAGCCGCCATGTACCGCCGGTACGTCGGTGGCTTCGAGCGAGTTGGTCAGCAAGCTCACAGACACTCCCGCGTCGGCTCGGCCGGTCAGGTACACGAGCCCAGGCTGGCCGGGGACGAAATACGCCGAAATCATGATCAGCTCATGGTTGACGCCTTCAAGCTCCGGCGCCAGTTGGGTGGTCAGCAGCAACTGCGGGTCCGGGTCGGCCTTGGCCAGCACCTTGATCGGCGCGTCCCACAACGCCTGGTTCCAGGCCCAGATCAACTCGCGGCGCCAGATGTCCATGCGTGGTTGGGTCTGGTAGGTGCGCAAGCGGTTGTACAGCGCATGGTTCTGTTGGCGGGACTCGGCGAGCGAATCTTGCAGGCGCACACGGGCGGCGGCCAGGTCACGTTTGGAGGGGCTGTTGGAGACGAAGTCATCAATCGGCTTGCTCAGTGCGCTGTTCCAGTACTGATCGAAGCTGTGCCCGAGTTGCTCGGCCACCGGGCCCACGCTGAGCATGTCGATATCGGTGAAATTCAAGTTGGGCTCGGCGTCGAAATACTCGTCGCCCAGGTTGCGGCCGCCGACGATGGCGACGCTGTTGTCCGCCAGCCACAACTTGTTGTGCATGCGCCGATGTTGCAGCGACAGGTTGAACAGGCGCCCCATGGCCCGCGTGACGCCGGTGCTGCGGCCCAGGTGCAGCGGGTTGAACAGGCGAATTTCGATCTGCGGGTGGGCGGCGAGGGTGGCGATGACCTGGTCGAGACCGTCGCTGGTGGTGTCATCCAGCAGGATGCGCACGCGCACGCCGCGGTCGGCGGCCTTGAGCAGTTCGTCCACAAGCATGCGCGTGCTGATGCCGTCGTGGACGATGTAGTACTGCAGGTCGAGGCTGCTCTGGGCGTTGCGGATCAGTTCGGCGCGAGCCATGAAGGCTTCGCTGCTGTTGGGCAGCAAACGAAAACCTGAGCGGCCTTGATGCGGCGCCGCCTGCGCCTGGATCGACCGGCCGAATGAGGATTGCGCGGCGGGCAGGGCGTCGCTGGGGATGCGCGGCGTGTCGACTGTTGCGCAGCCGCCCAGCGCCAGAGCGCCCAGCAGGAAAAACGGTAAAAGCCGTTGGATCATCAAGGGCGCTGCTTCCAGGTCAGGGCGATTGTGGGCATATGACGGCTAATTCCGGCGAAAGGTCAGTCTGGCGTCTCGGCGAGCATCTTGATCGCGGCGGCGCCGACTTTGCGTACTGCTTCTTCAATTTGCGGCGTCGGCTTGGCAGCGTAGTTCATGCGCAGGCAGTTGCGGTATTTGCCGGAGGCGGAAAAGATACTGCCTACCGCCACCTGTACGCCTTGTTCGACCAACACGCGGTTGAGCTTGAGCGTGTCGAAGCCTTCCGGCAGCTCCACCCACAGCATGAAGCTGCCTTGAGGCCGGCTGGCCCGTGTCCCGGCCGGGAAGTAGCGGCTGACCCAGTCGAGCATCAGGTCGCGATTGCGCTGGTATTGAGTGCGCATCCGCCGTAAATGCGGTTCGAAATGGCCATTTTTCAAGAACTCGGCAATCGCAATTTGTGGTTGGGTCGCGGTGGAACCGGTGCTGATGTATTTCATGTGCAGCACCCGCTCCAGGTAGCGCCCGGGCGCTACCCAGCCAATCCGTAAACCGGGTGCCAGGGTTTTCGAGAACGAGCTGCACAGCAGCACGCGGCCGTCTTCATCGAAGGATTTGATTGTGCGCGGGCGAGGGTAGCTGTAGGCCAATTCGCCATACACATCGTCTTCAATGATCGCTACGTCAAAGCGCTGGGCCAGGGTCAGCAACGCACGTTTGCGTGCCTCCGGCATGATGTAGCCCAACGGGTTGTTGCAGTTGGGCGTCAGCTGAATGACCTTGATCGGCCACTGTTCCAGCGCCAGCTCCAGCGCTTCAAGGCTGATGCCGGTGATCGGGTCCGTGGGGATTTCCAGGGCCTTCATGCCCAGGCCTTTAAGGGTCTGCATGGCGCCGTGAAAGCTTGGCGAGTCCACCGCGACGATATCGCCCGGTTCACAGATCGCGTGAATGCTGGCGGACAGCGCCTCATGGCAACCGGTGGTGATCACGATGTCTTCGGCCGTCAGCTGGCACCCGGAATCCAATGACAGGCGTGCAATTTGTTCGCGCAACTCCATACAGCCGAGGATGTTGTCGTAATACAGCCCCGGCAGATCCTGGCGGCGACTCACCCGTGCAAGGCTGCGCAGCAGGGGTTTCATGGTCGGTGACAATACATCCGGCATGCCACGGCCCATCTGTATGACGTCTTTGCGCGGCACCGCGCGAATCAGTTCCAGCACTTGGTCCCATTGCGAAATTTCCACCGGCCGCTGGGCCGGGCGGCCTACTTCGGGCAGCGCCGGCAGCTCGCGCCCAACCGGCACAAAGTAGCCGGATTTGGGCTTTGGCATTGCCAGGCCGTTGTCTTCCAGCAAGCGATAGGCTTGTTGCACGGTGCTCAGGCTAACCCCATGTTCAACGCTCAACGCGCGCACAGACGGCAAGCGATCGCCGGGACGATAGAAGCCCTGTTCGATGCGCGTGCCGAGCAATTCGGCGAGGTTGACGTAAAGGGTCATGGCGGTCGCTCCCGAGGACCAGTACAGATAGGCGGAAAATACAGGATTCAGGCGATCATGGGCAGTATCTGTATGGATTTAATAAAGATGCGTTGAATCTGTCATGGTTTTGCCGTTGCGCTCACGCTAGTCACTCATGGCAACAAGCAAATGAGGGGCAGCAAAATGAGCGGCATAAGCGATGTGCGTCTGATGTTACACAGTCAGGAATTGCAGGCAGGGCAAGAGCGCGCGACGGCGCCGCGGGATATCAGCCGCTGGCGTTTGTTCTGGCACCGCCGTCACACGCGCAAAGCCTTGCTGCACCTGACTCGCGAACAACTGCGCGACGTCGGGCTGAGCGTCGAACAAGCGCGCGAGGAAGGCCTGAAACCGTTCTGGCGCGACTGATCAGACCAGCTCTTTGAACCGGTGCCAGAGCATTCCCAATGCCAGTAGCGGCGAACGCAAATGTTTACCGCCGGGGAAGGTGATGTGCGGCACTTGGGCGAACAAATCGAAACGACCCTGCTGCTGGCCGCTGATGGCTTCGGCCAGCAGCTTGCCGGCCAGGTGCGTGGCATTGAGGCCGTGGCCGGCGTAGGCCTGGGCGTAATACACATTGGGTTGATCGGCCAGCCGGCCAATCTGTGGCAAGCGGTTGGCGCCGATGCCGATCATGCCGCCCCACTGGTAGTCGATCTTCACGTCGGCCAGTTGTGGGAACACCTTGAGCATTTTTGGGCGCATGTAGGCACCGATGTCCTGTGGATCCCGTCCGGAATAGTGACAGGCACCGCCGAACAACAGGCGGCGGTCGGCGGACAACCGGAAGTAATCCACCGTCACCCGTTGATCACACACGGCCATGTTCTGCGGCAGCAGGTGGGCGGCCTGGGCTTCGCTCAATGGTTCGGTGGCAATGATGTAGCTGCCGGCGGGCAGCACTTTGCCGCTCAGGTGTGGGTTGAGGCCATTGAGGTAGGCGTTGCACGCCAACACCAGGGTCTTGGCGCGCACATTGCCAAGGGCGGTGTGCACGTTGACTTCAGGGCCATAGTCGATGCGTGTTACTTCCGACTGCTCGAACAGCTTCACGCCCAGCTTCTGCGCGGCGGCGGCTTCGCCGAGGGCCAGATTCAGCGGGTGCAAATGGCCGGAGCCCATGTCGATCATGCCGCCCACGTAGCGGTCGGAACCGATCACGCTGCTCATCTGGTTGGCTTGCAGCAGGCGCACTTCATGGCGATAGCCGAGACTGCGCAGTTCTTCGGCATCTTCGGCCAGGTCGTGCAGGTGCTGAGGTTTGTTCGCCAGGTCGCAGTAACCCCAGGTCAGGTCGCAGGGGATTTGATAGCGCTCGACGCGCTCGCGCACGATCTCCACGGCTTCCAGGCCCATCAACTTCATCTGGCGCACACCGTCGGTGCCGATCACGTTGGCAAACTGGTCCAGGCCATGGCCGACGCCGCGAATCAGCTGGCCGCCGTTACGGCCACTGGCGCCCCAGCCCATCTTGCGCGCCTCCAGCAACACCACGCTGTAACCGCGCTCGGCCAGTTCCAGGGCGGTGTTGAGCCCGGAGTAACCGCCGCCAATCACGCACACATCGGCGCTGACCTCGCCCGTCAACGCCGGGTAATCGGGTTGTGGGACGCTGCTGGCGGCGTAGTAGGAAGCGGTGTGCCGGGCGCTGGCGGTCATGGGGAGCATCCCTGTTTGGAAAATTTGACGCAGGATACAGCGGTCGGACGAAGCTGTCTGCGCAGGGCGTTTTGCGTCAGAATCCACGCCTATTCGCCGTCCGGTATGTGTTCCGATGAGTTGCAACAGTCAGAAAATCAGCGCGCTGCGTAGGCAGATTCCTTCGTTCGAGTGTGTTCCGGGTTGCCACGATTGCTGTGGGCCGGTGACGACCTCGCCCGAGGAAATGTCGCGCCTGCCACGCAAGACCGCAGCCGAGCAGGACGCGGCCATGGACGAGTTGAACTGCGTGCACCTTGGGCCCAACGGCTGCACGGTGTACGACGAACGCCCGCTGATCTGCCGGTTGTTTGGTACCACCAAGACCTTGCCGTGCCCCAACGGGCGGCGGCCCGTGGAGCTGATTCATCCGCGGGTTGAGAAGCAGATCCACGAATACATGGCCAGCACCCGGCAAGTCTTGGTCTAGGGATGTACTCGGTCAAAAATGTGGGAGCTGGCTTGCCTGCGATAGCGGTGTATCAATCACACCGCTATCGCAGGCAAGCCAGCTCCCACCTTTGCGCACGTTGAATCAGTTAATCCGGAATCGGCAGGTTCAAGCTCTCCTTGACCTCTTCCATCACGATATAGCTCTTTGATTCGCGCACATGGGGCAGTTTGAGCAGGATATCGCCAAGCAATTTGCGGTACGAGGCCATCTCGGAAATGCGCGCTTTCACCAGGTAGTCGAAGTCACCCGACACCAAATGGCACTCCAGCACATGGGGCAGTTTGAGCACGGCGCGGCGGAATTCTTCAAAGGTGTCGCCGGACTTGTAATCGAGGCTGATCTCGACAAATACCAGCAAACTGCCCTTCAAATGCTGCGGATTGAGCCGCGCGTTGTAACCCATGATGATCCCTTCGCGTTCCAGGCGGCGTACGCGCTCGGTGCACGGCGTGGTCGAGAGCCCGACTTTTTCCCCCAGCTCCGTGAATGAAATGCGCCCGTCGGTTTGCAGGATGCGCAGGATATTGCGGTCGATCTTGTCCAGCTCCCGCTTGGTCTGGGTGTTGGTACGCATAGGGGATACGCCTCTGTGAAAAGGGTTTTTGCCGAGAATTGTCGCCAAATATAGGCATTTATATAGTGAAATGCACTGGCAGTTGCTTTTTATACTGCGCTCATCATTGCTCCAATAACACACGTCAGCGGCCAAGCCCGCGATGAGGATATAAAAATGCGCGTTCTGGTCTTGGGTAGCGGCGTCATTGGTGTGACCAGTGCGTACTATTTGGCGCGGGCCGGCTTTGAAGTCGTTGTGGTCGACCGTCAGCCAGCCGCTGCCATGGAAACCAGTTTCGCCAACGCCGGCCAGGTGTCGCCTGGTTACGCCTCGCCCTGGGCTGCGCCGGGCGTGCCGCTCAAGGCGATCAAGTGGCTGCTGCAGCGCCACGCGCCGCTGGCGATCAAGGCCACCGCCGATATCGATCAATACCTGTGGATGGCGCAGATGCTGCGCAATTGCACCCAAAGCCGTTACGCAGTGAACAAGGAGCGCATGGTCCGCCTGTCCGAGTACAGCCGCGACTGCCTCGACGAGCTGCGTGCTGAAACCGGCATTGCCTACGAGGGCCGCAGCCTCGGCACAACGCAATTGTTCCGCACCCAGGCCCAACTGGACGGCGCGGCCAAAGACATCGCCGTGCTCAAAGAGTCTGGCGTACCGTTCGAGCTGCTCGACCGCGCCGGTATCGCCCGCGTTGAGCCGGCCCTGGCCAGCGTCACGGATATTCTCGCTGGCGCGCTGCGCCTGCCGAACGACCAGACGGGCGACTGCCAGATGTTCACCACGCGCCTGGTCGACATGTGCAAGCAGCTGGGCGTTGAGTTCCGCTTCGAGCAGGACATCCAGCGCCTCGACTACGCAGGCGACCGCATCAATGGCGTGTGGATCGACGGCACGCTGGAAACCGCAGACCGTTATGTACTGGCCCTCGGCAGCTACTCGCCGAAACTGCTCAAGCCGCTGGGGATCAAGGCACCGGTGTACCCGCTCAAGGGTTACTCGCTGACCGTGCCGATCACCAACCCGGCGATGGCACCGACCTCGACCATTCTGGACGAGACCTACAAGGTCGCGATCACCCGTTTCGACAACCGCATCCGCGTTGGCGGCATGGCTGAAATCGCCGGTTTTGACCTGTCGCTGAACCCGCGCCGGCGTGAAACCCTGGAGATGATCGTCAACGACCTTTATCCTCAGGGCGGCGATTTGACCGAAGCCACATTCTGGACCGGCCTGCGCCCGACCACACCCGACGGCACGCCGATTGTCGGTGCCACGCCCTTCAAGAACCTGTTCCTCAATACCGGGCACGGCACACTTGGCTGGACCATGGCCTGTGGCTCTGGTCGTTTGCTGGCCGACCTGATGGCGAAGAAAACCCCGCAGATCAGCGCCGAAGGCCTCGATATTTCCCGTTACGGCAACCACCAGGAGTCCGCAAAACATGTCAATCCAGCGCCAGCTCACCAATGAGCGCATGAGCCAGATCGTTGTTCACAGCGGTACCGTGTATCTGGCAGGGCAAGTCGGCGACGACATGAGTGCCGGGATTGAACAGCAGACCCGTGAAACACTGGCCAATATCGAGCGTTTGCTGGACTTGGCCGGCACCGACAAATCCAAGCTGCTGTCGGTGACGATCTACTTGAAAGACATCGACGCCGATTTCGCCGGCATGAACGCGGTGTGGGACAAGTGGCTGCCTAAAGGCGTTGCCCCGGCCCGTGCCACGGTTGAAGCCAAGCTGTGCGAACCGGAAATCCTGGTAGAGCTGTCCGTCGTGGCCGCGCTGCCTTAACCAACGATCCCTCTCCCGGTGCCGGCGCTGTCTGTCGGTTCCGGTTTTTTCTTCACTCTGCCGCCTAGAAGCCTGCCGCCATGCGTCCTGCCCGTGCCCTGATCGACCTCCAAGCCCTGCGCCACAATTACCAACTGGCCCGTGAAGTCACGGGGGCCAAGGCCCTCGCCGTGGTCAAGGCCGATGCCTATGGCCACGGCGCCGTGCGCGTGGCCCAGGCGCTGGAAGCCGAAGCCGACGGGTTTGCCGTGGCGTGCATCGAGGAAGCGCTGGAGCTGCGTGCCGCGGGGGTTCGCGCGCCGGTGCTGTTGCTGGAAGGGTTCTTCGAAGCCGACGAGCTGCCGCTGATCATCGAGCATGATTTCTGGTGCGTGGTGCATTCGCTGTGGCAGTTGGACGCAATTGAGCAGGCCCGGTTGAGCAAGCCGCTGACCATCTGGCTCAAGTTGGATTCGGGCATGCATCGTGTCGGCCTGCATCCCAAGGATTACCACGAGGCTTACCAGCGCCTGCTGGCCAGCGGTAAAGTGGCGAAAATCGTATTGATGAGCCACTTCGCCCGTGCCGACGAGCTCGATTGTGTACGCAGCAATGAACAAGTGGCGGTGTTTGAAGCGGCGCGCCAAGGCTTGTCGGCCGAGGTGAGCCTGCGCAACTCGCCGTCAGTGATGGGCTGGCCGAACGTCTCCAGCGACTGGGTGCGCCCAGGCATCATGCTCTACGGCGCCACGCCGTTTGGTGAAGACCAGGCGATTGCCGCGCGCTTGCAGCCGGTGATGACGCTCGAATCCAAAGTCATCTGCGTGCGCGAACTGCCGGCCGGCGAGCCGGTGGGCTACGGCGCCAAGTTCATCACACCCAAACCGATGCGGATCGGCGTGGTCGCCATGGGCTATGCCGATGGTTATCCACGTCACGCGCCCACTGGCACACCGGTGTTGGTGGCGGGCCAGCGCAGCCAGTTGCTGGGCCGTGTATCCATGGACATGCTGTGTGTCGACCTCACCGACGTGCCGCAGGCCGGGCTCGGTTCCACCGTGGAGCTGTGGGGCAAAACTATTCTCGCCAGCGACGTTGCGACTGCTGCCGAGACCATTCCCTACCAGATCTTCTGCAACCTGCGCCGCGTGCCAAGGCTCTATTCCGGGGCTTGAACAAGGCCTACGAGTGGAGCTGACCAGGATTTAGGCCCAAGTGTTGTAAATACTGAACGCTGTCGCCATGATAACGCTCAATTACAACAACGCCTGAATCCTAGGAGGCTCCTGCATTGGACGTCGGCGAACGACTGCAATCCATCCGTAAACTGAAGGGTCTTTCCCAGCGCGAGCTCGCCAAGCGCGCGGGTGTCACCAACAGCACCATTTCGATGATCGAAAAAAACAGTGTCAGCCCCTCGATCAGCTCCTTGCGCAAGGTGCTGGGCGGCATCCCCATGTCGATGGTCGAGTTCTTTTCCGAGGAGATCCTCCAGGAAAAACCGACCCAGATCGTCTATAAAGCCAATGAGCTGATCGACATATCGGACGGCGCCGTCACCATGAAACTGGTTGGCCGCGCACACCCGAGCCGGGCGATCGCGTTTCTCAACGAAATTTACCCGCCGGGCGCCGACACCGGCGAAGAAATGCTCACCCACGAAGGCGAGGAAACCGGGATTCTGGTGGAAGGTCGCCTGGAGTTGGTGGTCGGTCTTGAAACTTTTGTGCTCGAAGCCGGCGATAGCTACTACTTTGAAAGCACCAAGCCCCATCGTTTTCGCAACCCGTTCGACGTGCCGGCGCGACTAATCAGCGCAGCCACACCCGCGAACTTTTGACACAAGAGGCGTGCTGCCAGCGTTGCAGACACTCCCGCAGCTGTATTCCGCACGGCCGAATCTCCCTTTAGTTAATAGGGTTGTTTCGGCCGGACGGGCTAACCGTTATACTTTCGCCGCCTGCGAAACCGTGGCCGCAGGCGTGAATAGCCACCATTGAGGGTGAACGCGTGAACCTAATTATGAAAATGCTGGCTGCACCAGCAACCGTACTGGCCCTATGGGCTGTCAGCGCTCAAGCTGCCACCAATGATGAAATTGCCAAGCGCCTGGAACCTGTCGGCCAAGTCTGTGTTCAGGGCCAGGAATGCAAAGGGATGGAAGTGGCGGTGGCAGCCGGTGGCGGCGGCGGTGCAAAAACGCCGGATGACGTGATCGCCAAGCACTGCAACGCCTGCCACGGCACCGGCCTGCTTGGCGCACCGAAAATCGGTGACACCGCTGCCTGGAAAGACCGCGCCGATCACCAGGGCGGCCTTGACGGCCTGCTCGCCAAGGCGATCACCGGCCTCAACGCCATGCCGCCTAAAGGCACTTGCGCCGATTGCTCGGACGACGAGCTTAAAGGCGCGATCGAGAAGATGTCGGGGCTTAAATAAACCGATCTTCGCCAAAAAGCCGCTGCCCAGCGGCTTTTTTGTGCCCGTGATTTAAGTTTGCAGGCTGTTCATTGCAGCAAAGACCCGGCAAGCTCGGTCCAACCCCTAATCATGGAATGTTCAGGAGGGTCGGATGGTGCAGTTGTGTTCAATCGAGCAAGCAGTTGACGACGTATTGGCGCGCTTGCCCGCGCATATCCACATGGGCATGCCCCTGGGCCTGGGCAAGCCCAACCTGTTCGTCAACGCGCTGTACCGGCGCATCGCCAAGTTGCCGGAGCGGGCGCTGACGATCTACACCGCGCTGGCCCTGGGTCGTCCGACCTTGGGCGACGGTTTGCAGAAGCGCTTTCTCGAGCCCTTCATCGAACGCGTATTTGGCGACTACCCCGAGCTGGATTTTCTCGCCGACCTGCACAAGGACAGCCTGCCCGCGAACATCCGCGTGCAGCAGTTCTTCATGCAGCCCGGCAGCCTGCTCCACAGCGCATCGGCGCAGCAGGATTACGTCAGCAGCAATTACAGTCACGCGGCGCGCGACATCAACGCCGCCGGCCTGAATCTGGTGGCGCAACTGGTGGCCAGCAGCACTGAGCATCCGGATCGCCTGAGCTTGAGCTGCAACCCCGACATCACACTCGACCTGCTGCCGATGATCGAGAAGCGCCGTGAGGATGGCGAAACCATCCTGATCGTTGGCCAAGTGCATTCCGATCTGCCCTACATGCCGGGCGATGCCGAACTGGGCATGGACGCGTTCGATTACCTGATCGACGAAAAGGACAGCACCACGCTGTTCTCCACACCCAATATGCCGGTGGGCTTGCAGGACCACTTTATCGGTGTGCATGCCAGCACGCTGGTGCGCGATGGCGGCACGTTGCAGATCGGTATCGGCTCCATGGGCGACGCGCTGACCGCCGCCTTGCTGGCGCGCCAGGCGGATAACGAGGCTTATCGACTGCTGCTCACCGACCTTGATGTGTATCAATGGGCGCCCCTGATCAGCCGCGAAGGCGGTGTGTCGCCCTTTGCCCGTGGCCTGTATGGCTGCAGCGAAATGTTCGTCAACGGCCTGCTGGTACTGGCCGACGCCGGCATTATCCGGCGCAAGGTTTACCCGGATGTGGCGACCCAGGCGCAAGCCAACGCCGGCACGCTGGACGACGCGGCGCAACCTGACGGCGTGTCGATCCATGGCGGTTTCTTTCTCGGGCCGCGCAGTTTTTACCAGCGCCTGCAGGAAATGACGCACGCCAAGCGCCTCGAATTCAACATGACGCGCATCAGCTACATCAACGAGCTGTATGGCCAGGAAGAGCTCAAGCGCCTGCAACGCCTGGACGCGCGGTTTATCAACAGCGCGATCATGGTGACCTTGCTCGGCGCAGGTGTGGCCGATCAGCTGGAAGATGGCCGCGTGCTCAGCGGCGTCGGCGGGCAGTACAACTTTGTTGCGCAAGGCCATGCATTGGAAGGCGCGCGTTCGATCCTGATCCTGCGCAGCTGGCGCGAGTCGGCCGGGGAGGTCAGTTCCAATATTGTCTGGGAGTACGGCCACTGCACCATTCCCCGACACCTGCGCGATATCGTCATCACCGAGTACGGGATTGCCGATTTGCGTGGGCAGACAGATGCCAAGGTGATCGAGGCGCTGCTGAATATCACCGACTCGCGCTTTCAGAACGACTTGATCGAACAGGCGCAAAAGGCCGGCAAATTACCCAAGGATTTCCAGCTGGACCCTCGCTTTGCCGACAATACGCCCGAGCGGCTCAAGGGTATTCAGGCGCGGCATCACCGGCTGTTTCCGGAGTATCCGCTGGGCACTGACTTCACGGATGAGGAGAAGGATCTGTTGCGCGCTTTGAACTGGCTCAAAAGCAAATTCAAGCTGACGGAGATTCTGGAGTTGGGCAAGGCGGCGCTGGATGCACCGGAGCCGGAGGCGTTTCCTGAGCATCTCAAACGGATGCGGCTGGATAAGCCGGACGGGCTGAAAGAAGATCTGTACCAGCGCCTGTTGCTCGCCGGCCTACAGGCCACCGCACACTAAAAACCACCACGAAACCAAATGTGGGAGGGGGCTTGCCCCCGATTGCCGTGTATCAGTCACCCAATGTGTTGGCTGACCCACTGCTATCGGGGGCAAGCCCCCTCCCACATTTTGATCTGTGTTCACTTGGGGTTTGCGGTGCTGCCCATTACTCGATGAACGTGACCACGCCACCGGCCAGCGACTTCACGCGCGCCAGCGACTCAACCCGATAACCCTGCGCATCCAGCTCGGCACGGCCACCCTGGAACGACTTCTCGATCACAATCCCCAAGCCCGCAACGGTCGCGCCGGCTTGCTTGATGATCGAGATCAGCGCCTGGGACGCCTTGCCGTTGGCCAGGAAGTCATCGATCACCAGCACGCGGTCGCTGCTGGTTAAGTGACGCGGGGAGATCGCCACGGTGCTTTCGACCTTCTTGGTGAAGGAATACACGGTCGCCGACAGCAGGTTTTCCGTCAGGGTCAGGGACTGCTGCTTGCGGGCGAAAATCACCGGCACGCCAAGGTTAAGGCCGGTCATGATCGCCGGCGCAATGCCCGAGGCTTCGATGGTGACGATCTTGGTGATGCCCGAGTCCTTGAAGCGCTCGGCGAATTCGTCGCCGATCAGTTTCATCAGCGCCGGGTCGATCTGGTGGTTCAGAAAGGCGTCGACCTTGAGTACCTGATCGGAAAGCACGATGCCTTCTTCGCGAATTTTCTTGTGCAGTGCTTCCACGGAAAGCTTCCTCTAATGGCGCGGTGTGCGCCGAAAGTAGATTAAAAAGTAGTCGATTCTAGCGCTTTAACATCGCGCGTATGTCCGCCAAGGCGGTATTGCCGCGAACGGCCTTCACCTCGGTCGGGGTGTCGTCATTGCCTTCCCAGGCCAGATCGTCCGGCGGTAGTTCGTCGAGGAACCGGCTGGGGGCACAGTCGATGATTTCGCCGTATTGCTTACGCTTGGCGGCGAAGGTGAAGGCCAACGTCTGACGCGCGCGGGTAATGCCCACGTAGGCCAGGCGCCGTTCTTCTTCGATAGTGTCGGCTTCGATGCTGGAACGGTGCGGGAGGATTTCCTCTTCCATGCCCATGATGAACACGTAGGGGAATTCCAGCCCCTTGGACGCATGCAAGGTCATCATCTGCACGCCTTCGGCGCCGTCTTCCTCTTCCTGCTGACGCTCTAGCATGTCGCGCAGCACCAGCTTGCCGATGGCGTCTTCGACGGTCATTTCGCCGTCTTCGTCTTTTTCCAGGGTGTTTTTCAGCGCTTCGATCAGGAACCAGACGTTGCCCATGCGGTAATCCGCGGCTTTGTCGCTGGAGCTGTTGGTGCGCAGCCAGTTTTCATAGTCGATGTCCATGACCATGCTGCGCAGGGCGCTGATCGGGTCTTCGCCGGCGCACTGCTCGCGCACCTTGTCCATGAAGCGCTTGAAGCGCGACAGTCGGTCGGTGAAGCGTGTGTCCAGGTGCTCGCCCAGGCCGATTTCGTCGGTGGCGGCGTACATCGAGATTTTGCGTTCAGTGGCGTAGTTGCCGAGCTTTTCCAACGTAGTCGAACCGATTTCCCGGCGTGGGACGTTGATCACGCGCAGGAAGGCGTTGTCGTCGTCCGGGTTCACGATCAGGCGGAAGTAAGCCATCAAGTCTTTTACTTCCTGGCGTCCGAAAAAGCTGTTGCCGCCCGACAGGCGATACGGCACCTGGTGGTGCTGCAATTTCAGTTCGATCAGCTTGGCCTGGTAGTTGCCGCGGTACAGGATCGCAAAGTCGCTGTAGGGCCGGTCGGTGCGCAAGTGCAGGCTGAGGATTTCCACGGCCACGCGCTCGGCTTCGGCGTCTTCATTGCGGCAGCGGATCACGCGGATTTCGTCGCCGTGGCCCATCTCGCTCCACAGTTGTTTTTCAAACTCGTGGGGGTTGTTGGAGATGAGCACGTTGGCGCAACGCAGGATGCGGCTGGTGGAGCGGTAGTTTTGCTCCAGCATCACCACTTTCAGGGACGGATAGTCGTCCTTGAGCAGCATCAGGTTTTCCGGGCGCGCACCGCGCCAGGCATAGATCGACTGGTCGTCGTCGCCCACCACGGTGAACTGGTTGCGCGTGCCGATCAGCATTTTCACCAGCAGGTATTGGCTGGCGTTGGTGTCCTGGTATTCGTCCACCAGCAGGTAGCGGACCTTGTTCTGCCATTTTTCGAGGATGTCGGCGTGTTCCTCGAACAGCTTTACCGGCAGCAGGATCAGGTCGTCGAAGTCCACCGCGTTGAACGCCTTGAGCGTGCGCTGGTAGTGGGTGTAGACGATGGCAGCGGTCTGTTCCTTGGGGTTGCGCGCGTTTTCCAGGGCCTGGGGCGGCAGGATCAGGTCGTTTTTCCAGGCGCCGATCATGTTCTTGATCTCATCCACGCCGTCGTCGCCTGCGTATTCCTTTTGCATGATGTCGGTCATCAGCGACTTCACATCGGTTTCGTCGAAGATCGAGAAACCGGGCTTGTAGCCCAGCTGCGCATGCTCCTTGCGGATGATGTTCAGGCCCAGGTTGTGGAAGGTACACACCGTGAGGCCACGGCCTTCGCCGCCCTTGAGCAGCGTGCCGACACGCTCTTTCATTTCGCGCGCCGCCTTGTTGGTAAAGGTCATGGCGACGATGTACTGGGCGCGGATGCCACAGTTCTGGATCAGGTGCGCGATCTTGCGGGTGATCACGCTGGTCTTGCCGGAGCCTGCGCCGGCGAGCACCAATAGAGGGCCGCCGACGTAGTTCACGGCTTCTTGCTGCCGGGGATTGAGTCGGGACATACAGAATTCAGGGAGTCGTTGTTCAAAAGGGCGGGCATTTTAACAGGCTCGCAGGATTCTGCTCTCACAGAACGACAGTGTGACGTACCACTCGATCTAAATTTGCCGGTTTT
The DNA here is from genome assembly GCF_022662455.1 of Pseudomonas sp. TREG-RG-20F-10-E-6-01. Classification (NCBI taxonomy): domain Bacteria; kingdom Pseudomonadati; phylum Pseudomonadota; class Gammaproteobacteria; order Pseudomonadales; family Pseudomonadaceae; genus Pseudomonas; species Pseudomonas sp. TREG-RG-20F-10-E-6-01. The sequence continues at coordinate 74,104 of NZ_JAKNQP010000007.1, forward strand.
GATACTTTGCCGCAGGATGTGTGGGCCTTCTGTCCTGAAGATCGGGACGAATGCTTACAGTCAGCGTATTTGATAACCCTTATCATTGGTGATTATCAGGCCGCGCGTCATAATGCCCGCCGCCAACGAAATTTTGCAGAGTCTAGGGAGCTAGCTTGTCTACGCCTGTCGAACCCTTGCGTTTGCTGCTACTGGCCGATGAGCCAGCGTGGGCAGCGTTGTTGCGCGAGTGCCTGGCGCCGATGGGCGATGGGGCTGTGCTGATCAGTGCGCCCAACTGGGACTCGGTGAGTCGTCTGTTCGATGACGACCACTCGGCCGTGTTATTGACCACGCCCAGCCTGCAACCCTGCCCCGGCCGTTGCAACTTGCCGTGCATATTGTTGTTGGAGCAGGAACCTCTGGTTTCGCCGCTGGGTGTCAGCGATTGGTTGATCCGTGACGTATTGGATGCCGATACATTGCGCCGCTGCCTGCGCCATGTCCGCGAGCGCGGCGTGCTGGAGACCACCTTGCAGCGCCTGGCCGAACAGGACCCGCTCACCGGGATCGCCAATCGCCAGGGTTTCCAGACCCTGCTGGCGGCGCGTCTGGTTGAAAACGAAGGCCGCGGCCTGGCGCTCGGCCACCTTGACCTCGATAACTTTCGCCATGCCAACGACGCTTTAGGCCATCAGGCCGGTGACCGGTTGATCCTGCAAGTGGTCTCGCGCCTCAAGAGCCAGCTCGAAGCCGGGGACCAGTTGGCACGCCTGGGCAGCGATGAGTTCGCCCTGCTGATTGATACGCGCCGCGCGCCCCAGCGTGCCGAATGGATGGCCGAACGCATCACCGAAGCCATGGCCGAACCCTATTGGGTGGATGGCGAAAGCCTGTTGATCGGCTGCAGCCTGGGCGTGGCGCATGCCCGCGCGCGCGCTGGCGCCGACCCGCTGATGTGGCACGCGCACATCGCCATGCAGCAAGCCAAAAGTACGCAAGGCTGCACCTTTCATATCTTCAACGAACGCATCAACCGCAACGCGCGCAGCCTGGCCGACCTGGAAAGTGAACTGCGCCGCGCATTGCGCCGCGACGAGCTGGAACTGCACTACCAACCGCGCCTGGACCTGGACGACGGGCATATTGTCGGCCTGGAAGCCTTGGTGCGCTGGCGCCATGGCGAACGCGGCCTGTTGCCACCCAGCGAGTTCGTGCCGCTGGCCGAACAGAGCGGCCTGATTGTGCCGCTGGGCTACTGGGTGATCTCCCGCGCCCTGCGCGACATGCAAGACCTGCGCGAACGCGGCCTGCCGCCGTTGCACATGGCGGTCAACCTGTCGTTTCGCCAGTTCCAGGACAGCCAACTGCTCTCGACCCTCAGCCGGCTGATTGCCGAGCGCGGCGTGGAAGCACAGTGGCTGGAGTTCGAATTGACCGAAACCGCCGTCATGCGCCGCAGTGACTTGGTCAAACAGACCATGGACGCCCTCGGCCGCCTGGGCGTGCGGTTTTCCCTGGATGACTTCGGCACCGGATTCTCGTCGTTCGTGCACCTCAACAGCCTGCCGATTGCCTTGTTGAAGATCGACAAGAGCTTTGTCGGCGGCATGGAAGAGCGCGAAGAGAACCGCAAGCTGGTGCACGCCATGATCAACCTGGCGCACAACCTCAACCTGGAAGTGGTGGCTGAAGGTGTGGAAACGCCTGAGCAACTGGCGCTGTTGCGCTTGTTTGGCTGCGATCAGGCGCAGGGGTATTTGATCAGCAAGCCATTGCCGTTGCCGGAGTTGGTGGAGTATTTGACGTTCGGCAAAAGCCAGCAGGCGCTGCTGGGTTGAAGTGCGAACATAATCAACAATGTGGGAGCAGGCTTGTGTGGGAGCTGGCTTGCCTGCGATGCAGGCACCTCGGTGTGTCAGGCATAACCAGGTGAGGCCATCGCAGGCAAGCCAGCTCCCACATTGATCGAGTACATCCGTTAGTCAGGTTGCATGGCTTGAAATGCAGGATGAGCCTCCGGCTCCCGCCGAATCATCCTTTTCATCTTCGCCTCAAACGCCCAGGTCAAACTGACGGCCGCGCAGGCCAGGCCCAACGCCAAGCCCCACCACACACCGGTCGGCCCCCAGCCGAGGGTGAACGCCATCAACCACGCCGCCGGCGCGCCGATCAGCCAGTAGCAGCCCAAGCCCACCAGAAAGGTCGTCTTGGCGTCCTTCAACCCACGGATGCAGCCCATGGCGATGGTCTGCACACCGTCGAACAATTCGAACCAGGCCGCCACGGCCAGCAGGCTGACGGCCAGGACGATAACGTCATGGAAGGCCGGGTCGTTATGGTCGAGGAACAGCCCGATAAGCGCATCGGAAAACAGCCACAGCACTGCGGCAAATCCCAACATCACTGCCGCACCGAATCCGATGCCGACCCGCCCGGCCATGCGCGCTTGCAGCAACTGCCCGGCGCCGTAATGCTGGCCGATGCGCATGGTGATCGCGTACGACATACCCGCTGGCACCATGAATGCTACCGAGACGATTTGCAGGGCAATCTGATGCGCCGCCAGTTGCGTACTGCCCATGGTGCCCATGCATAGCGCCGCGAAGGCAAACAAGCCGACCTCCACCGCATAGGTGCCGCCAATCGGCAGGCCCAGGCGCCACAGCTCGCGCAGATACAGGGTGTTGAGGCGCAGCAGGCCTGAACTCAGCGGGTAGGCGGCGTAAGCCCGGTTGCTGCGGATGTACCACATCAGCGCCAAGGCCATGCTGTTGGCGACAATCGCGGTGACCAGGCCAATACCCATCAATCCCAGTTTCGGCAGACCGAACATGCCTTCTATCAAGGCGTGGTTGAGGAAGTAGTTGAGCACCGTGCCGCCCAGGCTGATCACCATCACTGGCGTGGCTTTGCCGATAGCGCTGGTAAAGCCGCGCAAGGCCATGAAGCTCAGGTAGCCGGGCAGGGCGAATGGCAGGATGGTCAGAAATTGCCCCGCCGCGTGCACGTTGGTTTCGGTCTGGCCAAACATCAGCAATACGGGCTTGAGGTTCCACAGCAGCAAGCCGGCCACCAGTGCCATCAGCCAGGCAAGCCACAGCCCGGCCTGGGTCAGGCGGGTGGCGCCTTCGATGTCGCCCGCGCCGTGGCGGATGGCCACAAGCGTGCCCACTGCAGCAATCACGCCGATGCAGAAAATCGCCACAAACGAATAGCTCGCCGCGCCCAGGCCGCCACCGGCCAGGGCTTCGGGGCTCAGGCGGGCCATCATCAGCGTGTCGGTCAGCACCATCAACATGTGCGCCAACTGTGAGGCAATCAACGGCCCCGACAGCCGCAGAATGGCCCAGAGTTCAGTACGCACCGGATGCTGCATGGTCATCACGCTCAAAAAGTCAGAGGGTTGGGGAGGGGTTGATTCTCGGCGCTCCCAACGCATTACACAAAAGGATAAAAGCGATCGTTCGCATGATTAAAACTCATGGTAGGGTTTGGGCTTGATCTGTCGGAGGTTTCCCTATGCCACGTCGTCTCCCTCCGTTGTACGCCTTGCGCGCATTTGAGGCCGCTTCACGGCACAACTCCTTTACCCGCGCGGCAGAGGAGCTGTCGATCACGCAAAGTGCCGTCAGCCGGCATATCCGCACACTCGAAGAGCATTTTGCCTGCCGCCTGTTCCAGCGCAGCGGCCGCAACCTGCAGCTCACCGAAGCGGCGCGCTTGCTGCTGCCCGGCGTGCGCGAGGGTTTCGCTGCGCTGGAGCGCGCCTGCCACACCCTGAATGCCGAGGACGACATCCTGCGCATGAAAGCGCCGTCGACCCTGACCATGCGCTGGTTGCTGGCGCGGCTCAGCCGCTTCCGGGCGTTGCAGCCGGGCAATGAGGTGCAACTGACCAGTGCGTGGATGAGCGTGGACGAAGTGGACTTCAACCAAGAGCCATTCGATTGCGCGGTATTGCTGAGCTACGGGCACTTTCCGGCGGACTGGGAGGCCAGTTACCTGTTCCCCGAACTGCTGATCCCCGTGGGCGCCCCCAACCTGCTGGCAGACGGGCCGTGGGACGTAACGCGCCTGGCGTGCGCTGAGCTGCTGCACCCCACGCCCGACCGCCGCGACTGGCGCAATTGGCTGCAGCGCATGGGGCTGGCATCTCAGGTCTCGCTCAAGGGCGGGCAGGTGTTCGACACGCTTGAGCTGGGCATGATTGCCGCAGCACGGGGTTACGGGGTGTCGATGGGCGATTTGCTGATGGTCGCCGAAGACGTGGCCCAGGGACGATTGAGCCTGCCGTGGCCGACCGCCGTGGCCAGTGGCGAAAATTACTACCTGGTGTGGCCGAAAACCCGCCCCGGTGGTGAGCGTTTAAGGCGCTTGGCGGAATTTCTCCAGGGTGAGGTCAAGGCCATGGAGTTGCCCCAGGTCGAGCGCCTCGACTGAAGCATTTGTGCAATCGTTTGCGCGATACCCCTGTGAATCGCTCAAGTATTCCTCGCGCCCGCCGAATAAGGTGTGTTGGAACAACCGTGCACCAACGTTTCCCACTCGATAATTTGCCGAGTAGCGCTATGAGATCAGGATGATCCTGGCCTCGGCCAGGAGCTGTCATGTCTCAACCTCGCGCTCGGATTGCCTCCCAGTTAGGCCTCGCATTAGCCGTGATACTGGCTGTCGTCATCAGCGGCAGTACGGTTTTCGCCCTGCGGTCGCTCGACTCCGCCAACCTCGACACCCGCGAGGAACACCTGGCCAGCGAAGCGCGTTTGCTCGCCGACCAACTCAATACCTTCCACAGCACCTTGCGCGAAAGTACCCAGCGTTTGAGCGGGCTGTTTGAAAAGCGCTTCGGCGCGGGGTTGAGTGTGCGCGGCGAGCAGCAGGTTGCAGTGGCGGGTGTACAAACCCCGAGCCTGTTCCTGGGCAACAACCTGTTGAACAACGATTTCGATGAGGTCGATGAATTCAAGGACACCTCCGGCGGCGTGGCCACCGTATTTGTGCGCAGCGGCGAAGACTTTGTCCGCATCAGCACGTCCCTGACCAAACAAGACGGCAGCCGCGCCATCGGTACGGCGCTGGACCACCAGCATCCGGCCTACCAACGCCTGCTTGCCGGGCAAAGTTACGTCGGCCGTGCCGTGCTGTTCGACCGCTCCTACATGACCCAATACACACCGGTGCGCGATGCCGGCGGCAAAGTGATTGCGGTGCTGTTTGTCGGTTTCGACTACACCGACGCCCAGAAAGCCCAGTTTGAAAACCTCAAGCGCTTCCGTATCGGCAAAACGGGTTCCCTTGCGCTGCTGGATGAACAGAAACACTGGCTGGTGCCACCGGCCGGCGTGCAGGCGCTGGACCAGGCGGTACCGGTGATGCTCGACCTGGCCAAAAAGCCGGGCGAGGGGCGCTTCTGGAGCGACAAAAACGAAGATTTCTACAGCGTCTCGGTGCCGTTTGAAGGCGGCCCATGGTCGGTGGTGGCGAGCATGCCGAAATCCGAAATTCGCGAGGTGACCTGGGCCGTTGGTATTCGCCTGGTGATTGGCAGCGTGTTGGCAATGTTGTTCGCGGTGGGCGCGGCGGTCTGGCTGTTGCGCAGCAAGTTGCAGCCCCTGAGTGACCTGGTGCGTCAAGCCGAAGCCCTCGGCGCGGGTGACTTGAATGTGCGCCTCAATGTGTCCAGTAATGACGAAATAGGCCAACTGGCACGCAGCTTCAACCAGATGGGTGAAGCCCTGTCGACCATGGTCTCGCATATCCGCAAGGCCGCCGAAGAGGTCAACAGCCGAGCCCAGGCCTTGTCCGGTTTGTCGGGTGGTGCCTATGAGGGCATGGAGCAGCAGTCCGGCGAAATCACCAGCATGGCCGGCGCGGTGGAAGAGTTCAGCGCCACCTCGCTGAACATCGCCGACAACATGGGCAACACCGAGCGGTTGGCCCAGGAAAACGCCCAGCAGACGCGCATCGGCCGTACCTCGATGCAAGAGGCGTCGTCGTCCCTGGAGCATATCGCCACCGCGCTGAACAGCACGGCCACGGTGGTCAATACCCTCGGCCAACGCTCCCAGGAAATCGGCGGAATTGTCGGCGTGATCACCTCGATCGCCGAACAGACCAACCTGTTGGCGCTCAACGCGGCCATCGAGGCCGCCCGCGCCGGTGAACAAGGCCGTGGTTTCGCTGTGGTTGCTGACGAGGTGCGCAACCTGGCCTCGCGCACCCGCCAGGCTACTGATGAAATCTCCGGGATGATCCACAGCATTCAGCAGGAAACCGGGAATGCCATCAGCACCATGGAACACGGCAATGCGTTGATGCAGGAAGGCCTGTCGCGCAACGCCGACGTGGCTTCGGCGCTGGCGCGTATCGACGAGCAAAGTCGCTCGGCCGGTCAGCAATTTGCGGCAATTACCACGGCAACCCAGGAACAGAGCAGCACCGCGACGTTGCTCAGCAGCAATTTGCAGAGCATTGCGCTGGCCAACAGCGAGCAGCGTGAAGTGGTGTCGAACCTGGCCGTTACCGCCAAAGAGCTGGAAACCCTGGCGGCTGGTTTGCGGCATGAGGTCGATCGGTTTCGTTGAGGCTTAGCGCTCGCCCGACGTTTTGCGCTGTGATTCGCCCCAACGCGCAGCCCGGCAGATCTTCGCCATGGCGATGGGGTATGCCGATGACTTGATGCTGAATCCTTCTACCGAGTCGGCAGAGGCGGCGCTGGATGAAGTGATGGAAGTGGCGAGGCTGTTGCTGGACTTTCCCGCATAGGCCGCCATTCCGCGCACTTCTGTGGCGAGCGGTCCAGTTTTGTGGCGAGCGGGCTTGCCCCGCGTTGGAGTGCGAAGCGCTCCCCGTGCGGCCGCCATGTTTCAACTGTTGGACCGCGTCGCCGGTTTTTAGGGCTGCTGCGCAGCCCAACGCGGGGCAAGCCCGCTCGCCACACCAAACCCGCTTGCCATGGATTTTGCGTTTTCAGGCTAGCTCACCGCCGCAGGCCGATATTGCAATGCCTCGGCCAAGTGATGCCGAGCGATATTCTCAACCCGCTCAAGGTCTGCCAGCGTGCGCGCCACCTTGAGCAAGCGATGTGCCGCGCGCAGCGACAGCGTCAGCCGCTCGCAGGCGCTTTCCAGCCAGCCTTCATCGGCTTTCGCCAATTGGCAGTGTTTGCGTAACCCTGGCAAATCCAGAAAGGCATTGGCGCAACCCTGGCGCTTGAGTTGGCGCTCGCGGGCGTCGGCCACCTGTGCCGAGGCCTTCGCCGTGTTATCGCCAGGCAGCTGGGTCGGGTTAAGTGCGGTGGTTTCCCGGGCGACGGTAAGGTGCAAGTCGATCCGGTCCAGCAGGGGGCCGGAAAGTTTGTTGCGATAGCGCTGAATCTGCTCCGGCGTACACCGACAGCGTCCACTGGGCTCGCCCATATACCCGCAAGGGCAGGGGTTCATGGCGGCCACCAGTTGAAAACGTGCCGGGAAACTCACTCGGTCGCGGGCACGGGAAATGACGATGTGTCCCGATTCAAGCGGTTCGCGCAGCACCTCCAGGACCTTGCGATCGAACTCTGGCATTTTGCTGTTTAGCGATTTTTCAGCAAATGTTGTCAGTGATAGAGGAACGCTTTTTCAGTGTTAGCAGGCGTGTGGAGCTAATAGCAGACACAACATTTTTAAATTTTCGAAGGACAAACCTCTGAAATTCCTGCGTCCATGCTCAGAAATCGAATTGAGCCACAAGTCATCTGGGCAAGCTATTGACCTACGAGCACCATGCTGAAAACCTCATCCCATGGATATAAATCCATGCCATCCCCCTAGGCTACCCCTTGCAACCGCTTACATTTCCCAGTGCTGATGCGGTCAAGACAGATGACCATCGGCATAAAGCGAGTAATGGAAATTTTGGAATGTGCATTTTTTGCACTTTACTAATCGTCCTCAGTTGTCCTGACTGTGAGAGAGTGAGCATCACACCGCGTCCTTTGCCATCCGTCGCTGTACAAAAGCCTAGCCCTTGCACCGCAGATTTCGCAGACACGTGTCGAGTGATGTTCTGCAAACGCGATCAACTGGCGCGCTTCAGGTTCACGGCTCGATACCATGACTCGTAATGTCCCAAATTTTTCCGTCACACTTAGCAGGAAAGTAGGTGCCTTTCCTTCGCGCCGATTAGCTTCAGCGAGAAGAAAGCAAAGAGTGCCGACAACGTCGAGCCATCCCTCACCACAATCAAACGTGAACATGCTGGTGTGCTGACCGTTAAACGCGTCAGGGTAGCGTTTCTGGAGATCCCCTATGAGGTCCACTTGCGTAGTCATATCGGTGTTCCATTAGCAGTTGTGAGATCTACGAAAACCGTGATTACAAATGGAGGTCACTATTTATGGCTTGTGATTTTCACACCATTTCGCTTCAGCACCTCTACCGTTTCATGAACGAAAGCGTTCATCTGGCTCATGTACTCTGGGTCAGGTTTGGGCCCAAGAAGCTCACGCTTTAGCGCCTTTCCTGTGAGCCTTACAGACTCAGTCTTCGTCCTTTCAGGACGCCTTTTTGCCAAACGGGCACTCCCTGCTGTAGGGCTAGGCATATAAAAGCTCGTGGTGTTCTGGTTTCTTGGATTGAGCTTGTAGTGAGCTTGGTAAAAATCGCTCAAGTAAGTCCAGCCAAGTGGTGTGAAGGATAAAATTCCGTAAATGCTTCCGCTTCTAGTGGTAACCCACAGACTGTCGCCAAGAGCATGGATTTGGACGATATCAGAGGTCTCAATTCGGTGGCCGTCAGCGAATTTCCCAGACGGCTCGGCATTCACATGGCTCCAGATTTCTCCCGCCAACATTAAAGGTGGTTCGACGTGAGCATTCGTGACAAAGCCCGTAAACGCCACGTCACTGGCGTCAGCTTTTAGCTTTAATATAGCTGCGTCGATTTTGTCATTCATGTCATTACACCCATCGAACGAGTTGTAAGCGAAGGCCTGTGTGTTCCGTAATGCCCAAATCTGGGCGCAAATAGAGAAAACCAAGCCAAAGTGATAAGGCAGCTAATCGTAAAGATATATCTTAACTTCGCCTATCGTTGATTCCAAAATACCCTACGCGCCTGTCCAATGCTAGCTTTGGTTCTAGGCAGCTATTGATGGATTTCAATGAGGCATTTGGCCGTGCTGTGCAGGCTTTACGCCTTAGCAGGGGGCTTACGCAAAAAGATTTTCTTGGTGTGCTATCGATTCAGTATTTATCAGACATTGAGAGAGGAAAACGCGCGCCGTCGATTGCTGTGTTGGCTCAGCTCTGTGAGCGACTTGAAGTGCATGAGGCTGTCCCGGTGATCTTGGCTAAGCATTTTATGCGTCCATCAGAGCCCTTGATTCAAACGCTGCGGGAAATTGAGAGACAGGTAGGTTTCGCAGGATTCATCGATCCTAGCGCAAAGTGAAAGCACCCATTGTGCTATGACACACATCGTTTTATGTCGCATGGCCTTCTTCGGCATGGCTGAATATTTCTAGCTCCACAGTCTATGTAGGCTGGACATGACGTCATCTCAAACTAGATAAGCGCCCTATCGTTTGCGATATGTGTAGTGACCTGAGCCTACCCAGATACCTCATTGGAAGTTCGAAAATAGGTACATCGAAATTCCAATCCAGTTGTCCAACACGGGTTCGGCAGACGCTTACTCTTCTTTGGCGTCGTTACTCACGGTTCTCGGTGTTCAAACGGTACTAGGGGCAAGATGGTTGACACCCGGTGAGACGAGGATGAAAGGCCCAGACTGGGTGGGCTTTGGAGGGAAGGCGCGTAGCTCTATGTCGGCATTGAATCTTGTTAAATATCCGACATTGCTCTGAGCAACGACAACTGTTCAAAAGCGGATTCGAAGCCTCCACCGTCGTGCTGAGCGACTGCATCCGCAAGCCGAGCCAGAAGCGACAAGTCGTGCTCGCTCACCGCTAGGTATTCAGGTAGCGCAATGTTAGCAGCCGTAGGCGAATTGATGCCCGATCCCTCTAATATCCTGTGAACCGCTACACGCGCTTGAGCCACAGTGAGATTGTTTTGGGATAAATCTGATGCAATCTGCCTGAGCGCTTCTGCACGTTGAGGGAATGTTGGCTTGGTCATCGTTCGCTATCCTTGCTAGTGGCTAATAATCATTCTTGAGCGGATTTATTCTTTCGGCTAGTGCTTGCGGGGCTTGGGAGGACGCAGCGATACAGCTGGTAGAACTGTCCACGTATTTTAGGTGGACAGCCCCATGGTCAGTGCCCAAACCAGTAACGGAATCAGGATGAAGTTGGCCGTTAGAAGAGCCGCCATGAAGCGCTTGTTCGAAAGTCCCTCACGTAGATCCAGAAACGGAATCTGAAGGAACATCGCGTACATCAGCACTGCGATGGCCGGTGTCAGCGGCTCATGCCCCATGAAGGTGACCGGCTTTACTAGTTCGCGCACATTACTGCCATGGCCGAGGCATTCTTCGGTGACGCAGAGAAAGCCGTGCTGTGGCTTTCCAAGACGAAAGATCGCTTCTCGGGTAAAAGCCCACTTTCGATGCCTACCACCACCGTCGGCACTCGCAAGATTGAAGAGATGCTTTGCCAGCTGGCTTAGGGGTTTGCTTTTGAAGGGCCACTCGCACTTGATCTCGCTGGTCGAAGCCCATTCAGAAGGGTTGCACTGGACTAAATGTACTGATTGATTTCACTGAAATGCACGGGCGGTTTCGGCTGATGCGTCGCATCCAGCGCAATGCGCCAATACCCGACGTCATGCCACGCATCTTGCTTGAATCCCACTTCTGGATAAGTACCGATGTGAGCGAAGCCCAGCGCTTCGTGCAACCCTATGCTGCCGTCGTTGGGCAGTGCGATCCCGGCGTAGGCTGCGTGAAAACCTTGCCTCTTCAGTGTCGGCAGCAATACTTCGTAAAGCGCCCTGCCAACACCACTACGGTGCGCTTCTGGCGATATATAAACGGTGACGTCGACCGACCAGCGATACGCCTCACGAGCACGATGCTGACTGGCGTATGCGTAGCCGATGACCTGGCCGTCTCGCTCGGCTACCAGATACGGATAAGTCGGCAAAGTCGATTCAATCCGCTTGGCCATCTCTTCGACTGAAGGCGGCTCAAGCTCGAACGAAATCGCAGTACTCTCAACCATCGGTGCATAGATTGCCTGGATGGCTTGCGCGTCCGAAACATGCGCAATCCTTACTGTAGCGTTGCTCATCCTCTATTCCCTTAGTGGCTCAAATCGACCTTTGATTGACGCGTTTCGAGAGTGCCTCGGCGCTTTCCTTACGCTCCGAGTAGCGATCTACCAGATACGTTTCCCGGCCCCGAACCATTAGCGTGAACTTCATTAGCTCCTCCATCACGTCCACCACGCGGTCGTAGTATGCAGATGGCTTCATACGGCCTGCGTCGTCGAACTCCAGGAAGGTCTTGGGTACTGATGACTGGTTTGGGATGGTGATCATCCGCATCCAGCGCCCGAGTATCCGCAGTTGGTTTACCGTGTTAAAGGACTGTGATCCACCGCAGACCTGCATGACGGCAAGCGTCTTGCCTTGGCTGGGCCGGACAGCGCCCATCGTGAGTGGAATCCAGTCGATTTGGGCTTTGAACACAGCAGACATCGCGCCGTGGCGCTCTGGCGAGCACCACACCTGTCCCTCCGACCATAGAACCAGATCCCTTAGCTCTTTGACCTTTGGATGGTCTTCCGGAGCGTCATCAGGGAGAGGCAGACCCGAGGGATCAAAGATCACGGCTTCGGCTCCGACTAGGGTCAGGATGCGTGCTGCCTCTTGGGTCAGTAGCCTGCTGAAAGAGCGCTCACGGGTTGAACCATACAACAACAAAATACGTGGCTTATGGGCCAGTTGATCGTGGCCCTGAAGCAGATTCATTGAGGGGATATCAACCAGTGACAGATCCAGATTTGGAAGATCCGGACTAATATCGGTGGTGAATTCGTCCATTACAGCTCACCTATTCGATCTAACTCGCGTTTTAGTTCCTGCGGTGAAAGCGCCGAATGATCCAGACTGAAGAATGCCTCGAAACGCTTTCTGATCTGGTCGACGGTCGCGCCAAATGCGGCCTGGATTTCGCTGTCTGTTCCTTCCACATCCGAAGGGTCGGCAAGACCCCAGTGGCTTTTGACAGCAGGTCCAAAATAGACCGGGCATGGTTCGCCCCCGGCCTTGTCACAGACGGTGATCACAACATCTGGTGGTGAATCCGAAAAGACCTCTGAGCCTTTGCTGTAAAGATCTGCGGTGTCGATACGCAGCGCTCGCAGCGTGCTGACGGCGCGTGGATTCAGTTGCCCGCTTGGGAAGCTGCCTGAACTTACGGCGGTAAAGCCGCTCGGCGCGAGATGGTTGAACAGCCCCTCCGAGAGAACGCTACGACAACTGTTGGCCGTGCACATAAATAGTACTTTCATGGCTTTCTCCTAAATGGGGATGCTCAGCCGCAACGCCAGTGCCGCCAGCGTTACCAGCAAGATCGGGAGGGTGAGGATGCTGCCGACTTTGAAGTAGTAGCCCCAGGTGATGCGGATATTTTTCTGTGCCAGAACATGCAGCCACAACAGTGTGGCCAAACTTCCGATAGGCGTGATCTTTGGGCCGAGATCGCAACCTATGACGTTGGCGTAGATCATGGCCTCATGTATCAGCCCCGAAGCGTCGCTACCCTGAATGGACAGAGCGCCGATAAGCACACTCGGCATGTTGTTCATGATCGAGGACAGCAGCGCCGCGGTGATACCCGTGCCCAAAGTAGCAGCCCACAGTCCATGTTCGGCAAACGTGTTCAGCAACCCGGAGAGAGAGTCAGTCAGCCCGGCATTGCGCAGGCCATAGACCACCAGATACATACCCAGCGAGAACAAGACGATTTGCCAGGGCGCGTGTTTTATGACCTTTCTCGTGGAGATTATGTGGCCGTTTCCGGCGATGACCAGGAGGATCACTGCACACGCAGCAGCAACGGCGCTGATGGGTATACCTAACGGCTCCAGTGCGAACAGACCAACTAGCAGCAGGCCAAGTACCCACCAGCCCGCAATGAAGGTCGCCCGATCACGAATCACCGACTCAGGCGCCTCAAGTTGATTCGCATCGTACTGGGCGGGAACGTCCTTGCGATAGAACATCCAGAGCATGAACAGCGTCGCAGCAACCGCCACCAGGTTCACTGGCCACATCACCGAGGCGTACTCACCGAAACCGACGCCGAAAAAGTCAGCCGAAACAATGTTGACCAAGTTGGACACCACCATGGGTAGACTAGCGGTATCGGCGATGAAGCCGGCTGCCATAACGAATGCCAGGGTCGATGCCGGACTAAAGCGCAGCGCCGTTAGCATCGCGATGACGATGGGGGTGAGTATCAATGCTGCACCATCGTTTGCGAACAGTGCCGAGACAGCTGCACCGAGCAGGATCATGAGTGCAAAAAGCCGTCCGCCTTTCCCACCACCCCAACGGGCCACATAAAGCGCTGCCCATTTGAAGAATCCCGCTTCATCAAGCAGCAAACTGATGATGATCACTGCAATGAAGGTCGCGGTAGCGTTCCAGACGATGTGCCATACAACCGGCACATCCCCCAGGCTCACCACGCCCGTCAACAATGCCAGAACGGCACCCGCTGCTGCGCTCCAGCCGACGCCTAAGCCCTTTGGTTGCCAGATAACGAGCACGAGCGTAACAACGAAAATCGACGCAGCGATGAGCATGGGTATGTTCCAGGTCAGGAGGTCAGCAGCAGGATGCTTGGCGCACGGGTCTGTCTTCCATGGAAGCCAGCCGTCCTTGATGGTCGTTAACCCAGGGCTGGTGCGCCTGCGTAGTGACGTTCAGAACATCAAGCGCCCACTGTTCAAGCTCCGGATGCAGCCGGTAGTAAACCCACTGCCCCTGCCTGCGATCCGCGAGTAACCCGCAGGCACGCAGCTGGGCCAAATGCCTCGAAACCTTCGACTGGTTATCGTCCAGTGCCCAGATCAACTCGCACACGCATAGCTCGCCCTCAGCCGAAAGCATGAGCATGATTCGAGCGCGGGTCTCATCTCCGAGGCATTTGAAGAATGTGTGTGGTGCGAGGCCCATTAGCAATCGCTCTGTATATGTGGATAACCGAATATGCAAATGTAAGCACATTCAGTTCGCTTGCACAAATGCTAGTGACGGAAATGTACGATCCGGGGATAAACGCTCACAGGTAGACCAAGGGACAACGACACGAAGGGGTTAGCATTCACCTCAGCACGAGAGCGGAGGTTGGATGTTCGAATGGATGCTCGCTGAACGCAATTTCTGGATTACTACGCTAAGCGTAGTGGCAGGATAACTGGTCAGGTCGAATGCAATTGAGTGGTCAGATCCTAGGGTAACTTCCACGATACAAGGAGTGCCGCATCAGCGCCATTTCAGCACCATTATTGCCCCCTTCGATCCGAGTCATCCCTATGCCCTGGTCCCGCAGGGACGGCCAGATGGCTTCCCCCGACGATTGCCGTAGTGCTGCCTCCGTAACGCAAAAACTTTGCGTAACACAACCTCTGTTACGCAAAATTTTCGCGTTACAAATAGCGTTGTGAAAGCTGTTTTACTGGCCAGGACTAATACGTAGACTCACTGACGCATGGTACTGGAGAGCGAGGAACCACCGTATCGGATTGGCAAGAAGTCGCTGAAAATCGTACCAGTATCGAGATTAGATTCAGCCTCAAGACTCCCTCCATTATGTGCAACGATTTCCGGGGCGATAATGAGCCCAACCTCTGGGCCGGATGAAGAGCCATTCTCTCCTGCCGCATAAGCCGAATGACGGTCTCCGGGTGTGAACAGAAACGGCATGGCACTAACGGGAATAGCCTCACCATCGTTCCTAACGGCGAAAGCTGCATTGTCTCCATTCCTACCCAACGTCACGTATATCGGGTGCTTTAAACTCCCGTGCCTGACCGCGTTTGCTAGGGTCGTGCACCCAGGCTGATGTCTAGCCATCGACATTCACAAAAGTGACGGATGCCCAAGGTGTCATCCACGAATTTCTACCGAGTGAATTCAGGTCAGCGAGAGGAATGCAGGGTGAGCGTGATACGTGGGAGCTAGCCTGCGTCGTATCAGGGCAGCGGAGAACCTCTGGAAGTGGTGCGTCAGCGGAGTTAGGGGCTGAATGACACGCAATCCCGCCTAGTGATTAAGCGACGTAAAAACACACCTGTGAATAAGCGCTGGCAAAACCTTAGTTGAATGCCCTCACGACTGTATGTTCATCTTATATCTAGAGAACGAGCATCGGGACTAAATGGTCGAGAAACAACCATATCCGTCTTCTCAATATCTGCCTGAATTTCAGAAGTTGCGAAAATAACCTGGTAATCAAATCTATAGGTCCCACACTCCTTAACGATTATCCTCTGCAAATTATGACTGCGATTTTGTTCCATGCCACCGTCATCAATGCCATCCAGCAATAAAAACCTAGGAACCCGCATGTATTCTAGCTCCATACTGGTTGATAGTAGTGCCAAGTGAAAAATATGCCGAAGGACGACCGTTGAGCTTTCTGAGAAATTCCTAGAGCCGTTCACATATACAGAATTCTCTTCGAAGTCGTACTTTATTACTTGAGCGTCAACAAACTCTGGCTGCAAAGGAAGATCTTCCTTCAACAGTCTGACCATATGTTTTTCGAGCACCTTGGCGACATCGACCTTTCGGGATTGTTGGCCAGCTTCTAGTGATTCAATAGTGCTTTCTAATTCGCGGAGTTCGTTAGCTAAATCATCACGTTGCTTTTGCAATTCTTTAATTACGGAAAAAAGCTTCTGCTTTTCATATGCTTGTTGGATCTCCTGATCTAGAACGCCTAAGCGCCGCCCAGTACTTTCCAAAATTGTTTCAATATCAGAAGACCAGTTTGTGGAAGCAGACTTATACTCCTTCTCTAGCTTTTTGACTTCCTGACTTGCTAGCGGTAAATCTTTATTAAGATTTAATACTTCCTCTTCTTTAAGTGCCAGCAACGTTTTAGACTCTTTGAGCTGTATGCTCAATTCGTTTCGCATTCGAAGCAGCTGACCGTCAGCTCCGCTTTCAACTGGCGATTTGCATAACTGACAAGAATGCTCTGCCGTATCATGTTTTAATTCGGATAGACACCCAGGACAAAACTGGAAGGACATGTTTCCGAGATAATCACGAGTTGCTTTTGACTCATCTAGGCTGTGAAGCCTGTAGGATAATTCATCTATAAAAAGCTTAGAGTCAGAGATATCCAAATTAATTGCAGCAATTGAATCTTTAAGCACCGATTCATACTTTTTGGCCGAACTCAGTCGACTTCTTAAGTTGTCAGATTTTTTGCTAGCTTCGTTAGACTCTTTGCGAGATAAAGTCCTATTTACCTTTAATTGGTCTATGTATTCAGTTAACTGAATTCGTTCCTGCTCCAACTCTGAAATAACATTGCGAGATGCCTCTATATCTGGTGTCTGACCAGATTGACCAAGTACTCTAAATATCCCTCTCAGCTCGGAAATTTTCTTGTCCAAGGCTTTATTAAGCTCTCTGACACGAAGCTGGGCAGTGTACAGCTGATCATCATACACTCCGGAAAGATAGCCGCCGATAGTTTCCCTAGTGAGTGCGCTATCGAAATTGTCCATCCGGAAAATTGGACTATGGACAGATGGCTGATCCGCATAAAGAACACGGAGTAGCTGGTGCATCGTTAAGTTTGCCGCGCCTTGCCCTTGAGCTTGCGGTAAATCCAAGGCACCAAAAATAGCTTGAGAGAAGCTTATTTTTTGCTCAGATCTTTTGAAAGGAAACCTATCCCACAAACTAGGGCCTGCGGTCAGAGCCCCCTCTATTCGTCCCCAGAATATAGACAGGGCGCGCTGAGGTTCTTGGCTAATTTCTCGCAACAATGTTGCGGGCTCGCCATTTAATTCTACTTCCACCATGACGTTTGAGCATTTTAACGCGTGAGGTTTCCAGCGAATATTTTCAGCGCCAAGCGAATAAGCGATCATATCCATTATGGTCGTTTTTCCCGAGGTATTGCGTCCTCGGATTACATTAACTCCCAAATGAAAAGTGCAGTCAAACGCTCGATGCCCGCCTTGCAGGACAACAAGTCGAGTTACTTTCAAAGTTGGCTTAAGGAGTGTCATATCTATACTCTAACAGCGCCGTCCGATGCTTCAAACCATCGAGTCCACGCAAAGGAAGTTGGGCGAGATCATTCGACAGGAAACTTAAGATTTCTTTCTGAGACTCTAAATAGCGAGAAAGATTTTCGCCTAGTCGCTCGGGAGGCGCAACGAACTGTAACCTCTTAACAACACCCTGCTCAAAAGAATTTAAATCGATCAGCCCTAACGCAGCAATATTTCTCAGAGCTGTCAACTGAATTTGACTCATGTCTCTGAAGGCAGCCTTCGGATTCAGCGGATCACGATAAGTATTAGATAAGCTCTTCGCCAGACGCCTACCGTGCGCGAATGTCGACGGGAGTCTGATATCATTGATTGCTGAAGGAAATGCTAGATAGAAATCTAATAGTCGAGCCTTGTCGACTTCAAGTTCCGGAACAAGTATCATTAATGCCATCATCCGAAACACGCAGTGATAAGCATCAAACGCCGGATGATAGATCAGCATTTTTATCCCACCTTATATGGCAATTCCCTGCCAAAAAGAAAAGCAAGCCAAGCAAATCTTTTACTGTAAACTCCATGAAATTTTCGCCCAGCATAGACTTAACCGCTTGCAATGCTCTACTAATACTAGAATCAATAGCTAATCGGTCGCCTCCGCCCTCGATAATCGGCGTGACAGTAAGCATATATATGGTATGCAGTTCATCAAGAAGAATAGTATATACACGCTGGGCGCTTTTTGACGACTGGTACTTCATAACCAGCTTATAAGCGCGCTCTTTCTCTCCCATTGCGAAATGCAACATATCCAGACGACCACTGTCACGTAGCTTTTCTTCAAGTCCACGGACATCGCCATCAGTAGGTATAGACATATAGTGCTGTAATTTATGGGAGAACGTATTACCTGACGATTCCCCAACCCCGTCGAGCTTAAGCTTGGCATATAGAATCGCCAGCTCCTGTATTGACTCGGGTGTTATTATATTAACGTCAGTATTGTAGATACTCCCCCCGGCGATATCTCGACCGGAAGTATTATTTGTCTGTTTTATAGACAAGAGCCAACTAAGCTCTGTTATTCTTGTTAACTATGTCACCGCCAGCCATGTCTCTTCCGGCTGTGTTGCCTTTTTGAGATGTGAACGTATTGCGTGATTTACGAGAAGTACGGCTGCTGATAACCACTTTTAGTGTCCAGCCAGCGCCTAAACCTGCGACAAACGTCAAAATGTGCGAGAGATATTCCATTACCAACCTACGTCAAATGAGATAGCCGATTGTCATATGCCCGGCGGGCTAGCGTCAGAGAGTAGCTGATGGCCAGCAGAGCGTCTACACCGCTACGATTCTATACGAGCTAGGCATAGCGCATCACTGCGCATTTAAGGTGCGACCGCTGTGAGCCAACCCTCTCTTAAGCCTCTCCCAAGCGGGCTAAAGGACGAGGTGAAGCAGCGCATAACTTGAGATATTGCCCATGGTCCGGCAAGCCGTGCTTTGAAGATCTGACATTCCAGCCTACTTCACCCAATCTCGACCAAATGTCCCCCGGCCAAATGCGTTCCCGACTGCGCAGTTGATGTCGGAAGACGTCACGATGGGCAATCCATCACTCTTATGTCGGGCCTGCGGCGGGATGGCATATGCTCGATGTCCGGTTTGGGTCGGTTGCCGCCCCTGGGCTCATTCCAAACAGCAGGGTCAAGGGAGAACACCGCTTAGCGAATTTTGGCCAGGTGCGGAGGAAAGTACCTCCACATGCACCTCGCCAGCAGGTTGACGGCACTGAGCCACTATCTCAGTATTCACAGTTATGTGGATAAAAAACTAGGAATGAATGAGAATGGCAAGAGGTCGTACCCCCCAAGAAAACGAGGTTCAAACGGCCATAGTTGCGTCTCTCCAAGTCTATTGCCACAGCGTTGGTATGCGCTGTGCGGCCTTGGAGTATTATCCAAACCAGCAAGGGGGCTCTCTTCGTAAGGTGTGTGCGGATTTCCTGGCTACCTTGGACGATTCGACGCTATTGCTGGCCGAGACGAAAGCACACGCGAATGGTGAACTGCTCTCATTCGACGACGCGCAACTTCTTGAGTATCTGGAATTTGAAAGTGTCGGGTTTCCAATTGCCTACGTTTATAACACCGTAGCCAAATTGCCCTATTATCAAAAGCCACAGCCGGAAAACTACCCGGCGCTGACACTTCAGGCTGTGAATCGCTCGGTGCCGTCTTTGCTTCCACATAGGTATCCAGACTATCCAAAACACACAACACTTTTGGACTGGTTGAATAGCATTCCCGCTGGCGGAAACCAAACATCACGATTTGCGCGCATTTTCGCTGCAATTCGTGCCGAGGCACTGCTGAGCAATGGATTGATGATGTTGATCTACGGCACCTCTGGATTGAAGATTTTCGACGAGCCAAATCCCAAGAAGCTAAATTTGCTACTCCGTTCCCTAGGGCGAGGCGTTTACAGCAGCTACTTGAACCATGCTCAGCAAAGACGCCTTGCGTATTTTCTTCAGGAGGAAGCGTTAGCTTTCAATAGCTGGTTCCAACCTGTGGATCCAAATGATCCACAGACATACCCCATGCTACCTGGTCCTGATGATTCGGTTCCTCCCGATCAAAACATCGACCCAGATGATGAGGATGATCGCCCCAAATCGAGGGGCTCATATCCTAGAAACTAGATTTGCCTCTGCTTTCGTAAGGCTCAAAATGCTGGGAGCAGAGCAGAGCAGAGCAGAGCAGAGCAGAGCAGAGCAGAGCAGAGCAGAGCAGAGCAGAGCAGAGCAGAGCAGGCGTGGCCGTTCGTGACCGGCCGCTATCGGCCGATTCTGTTGAAAAAGTCGGCCATAGTTTTCGCAGCGGAAAGCATGCGTCTGTGATTGAAATCGCCGCTTTCGGCTGAGGTTAGCGGACTCAGATTTCCTGTAGCAGCGCGCTGGAAAGGGGCTTTCACCGGTCAATCTTTTAGCCATTTCAAAAAACTGACTTTTTCAACACAATCGACCAAGAGCAGCCATCCATTTCTAAGAGATTGGTGGTTACTGCCAGCAGAGAGCAGGTGTGCTCGCAGAAGTTTTGCCCTTGGTGTGCCACTTGTTGTGAAGGCTCCTCAGCCACCTCCTAATCAGCCGAGCAGTCACTATCGACTTTTTTTCGTGCCGGTGCGAAAGTAGCGCAATGACCTGAAGGAGTACAGGAAGATGCCGTTAGTCACGCGCAAGGTATTTATAGATACGGAATTCTTTGTCAAAGCAAACCTTGATTTCAACTCCAGTACAATAAAGTCTTTTGAGGAATTGTGCAGCGATAATCAACTGAACCACATCACTACCACAATCGTAGTTAATGAAGTGCGACGAAAGATTGTTGATCACATCAAAGACGCACTCAAAGGCATTAAGAATTTCCGAAGAAAAGCCGCAGTCCTTAAAGAGTATGATGACGAAAGTATAAAAAGACTTTTTACGGAAATCAATGAAGGCGATCTAGAGGCAAAAGCGCTAAAAGCATTTGAGGATTTTATTGAAGCTTCGAATGCCACTGTCGTTGACATGAGTCGCGTAGATGGAAATGAGATTATTGACATGTTCTTTAATCACGTCAGTCCATTTAGCACTCAAAAGCCTAACGAATTTCGTGATGCGTTCTCTCTCCTTGCTATACGCTCTGCTTTGGAAGGGCAGGAAAAGGTCTACGTTGTTTCGGCGGACCCTGACCACAAAGCATTTTGCGAGGCTAATGAGAAGTTCGTCAACATTGAAACTCTTAGCGGATTACTAGACATATATAATAAACACAACGACGATAGATCTCAGTTCGTTGAGCAGTTTTTGAACCTCAAGAAACAAGAAATCATAGAGCAAATAAAGTCTCAGCTAGAAGACGCCGAAAGCTATAACTCATCTACGTGGGAAGACGCTGAAGTAGATACTTTCGAAGTGGCTGAAATTGAAGATTTTGAACCTCAAATAGTTCATTTGGATGATGAAAGCTGCAAGGTCGTATTCGACTTAACTGTGAAGTTCCTAGTAAATGTCAGCGGCCCAGACACTGCGAATGGTCATTACGATAAGGAGGATGGCATTCTCTACACGTTTGATTCTGTTGAGCGGCAAGAGGAAGAAGAAAAAGAATTTTCTATAGAATTAGATTTGTCTTTTGAAGCCGATGAAGGCGAATTCATTAATGATGAATTTGTTTTGCATGTAAAAGGCTTGGGTGGGGGCATCGAATTTGGTGTTGAAGAGTATCCGTGGGAAGACCCTAGGATGTGATTTGAACAAATTGGCGAACCATGCGGAGTCCCCTGATACCGTGGCTGGGCCTTCCAACTTGACTGTGAGCAGTCGTTGCTCGGACGGTATCAGTCCGATGGGTAATCGATCGCTGACCCATTTCGTAGACAGCGCCGAACGTCCGCTCTTGATCAAAAGCGGACTTAGTGCAGTGTCCGCTATTAGCCGACTTTTGCGGGTCGGTGACAGGCAGAACCCGACCAGGAGCAGTCATTTTACTTTAAGCTGCTAACGCTCGAAAGCTGCCGATCCCAACCGACAGATAACGGTCAGATACCGGCAGCAAGGAGCCTCTAACGGTCACGAGCGCAGGTCAGCCCTTAGCCGTCGAATTCAAAAAATTTCTTGAAGGGTGTATGGCATGGATTACGTAAAAACCTTGAAGAAATTATACAAAGCTCCTGACTTGAGCGCTTCGATGATCATTGATACGTTCCAGCGCCGCAATGGTATCTCAGTTGCTGTCGAAAAAGTTAATGTAGGAAAACCAGGGTTTAAGATAATCAGCGATATAGGGGTTTTTCTTTTACTTGAGCGGCCTATTGATTACTACAATAGCAAATGGGGGAGGGTCACAAACATTCAATCCCTCATGCTTGATTATGGAATTCCTGTTCCGCTGTATTTGGGACAAGGAGAAATGACAGAAGGCTTCCACAAATCCTCAGCCTCGAAAGATCCAGCTGCCGGTGTAGAAAAATGGCTTTATGAAATATTTGAAATTGATTTGGTGTCTGCGTACTTCTTGAATTATTTTTCCAGAAGCGAAGCGCTCAAAGACTACCGACTAATTATATTTGAGGCAATTGAGTCCTTCTATATGGGGCTAGACCATGCAGCAATAATGTCCCTTATTCCAGTTTTTGAAGGCGGATTACGTAATCTACAAAATAAAATGCTGGATGAAAATAAAGGTAATGTGACGGGTGCTATCTTTGAAAAAAGGCTAAGAGAAATTTTAAAAAACTGGGGAAATCGCCGTGTTATAGATTATGACTGGCATCCTGGAATGCACGGTATCGACAGTATTGAAGTAGATTTCTACACACATATATGCCCACAATCTGATGTCATAAATTGCTTTAGGTTATTTTTTAAAAATGTTCTCTACAAACCTTCTGAGCCACACGACGAAGGCTTCAATAGGCACATAATAGTTCACATGCTTGGGAATAATTTTGGTCGCGCCACAAACTTTTACAGAATCTTCCTAGCACTAACTCACATCACATTCATTGAGAGCCTGACCAATCAAAACGTTCCATTTTTTTGGCCAGGCTACGACGATGAATCCAGACGGCTGGGCCAATACCTTAAAGAAATCTCGACTATTATGGATGGCCGTCGTAACTTAATAACAAGCTTTGGAGTGCCAGGATACTGCTAGATCAGCGGCCCTGTTAGATTGAACGAACATCCTTGAGTTACGAATAAGCGATGGGTAATGCGTCGTCTGCAACAATGGCCTTTTAACTGTCCATTACCACTGGCCGCTTTTGGCCGATTTCTGCTGGTCGCAGTCGGCAGTTATGCACCACTCTCAGCGAGAGAGGCTACTACACATGCAGGTCAGATCCGATGCAAATAGGAGGGCAAACCTAATGCATTGTCTGGGCAAGTGCAATTCAAACGTGTGGTGAGTAGCTACGCAACCAGGTTGTCAAGTGGAATGCAATTTCGCATCCGATGTGTATGGCCATCCCTGCAAGCGCAGCTCCGGCAGAAACTACGAATAGTCCTACCCTGGGCATAGTCTCCGATCTTGCGTCAGCGAAACGTGGCAGTTTTGTCAGCGATGCCTTTGCGAGCCTAGGAATTGGATAAAGCAAAAAGATCTTCTCGAACGCTCAAGAATTAGCACCTCCATGCCGTTGACTATCTTTGAGTGACTATTTTTTGTCACACAATTATTGAGAGGATTGGTGCTTTATGCAAAAACTGTACAAAATCTTGGCTGCTATGCTGCGTGTTCCATCCGCCGCAGCACATCTGATTCAGAACGTGTGGAAAGACAGCCCGCTTGTGAGTTCAACTGTAAAAACCGCTCTGATAATTTTCAGTATCCTAATCGCAATTTTTTCTGCGGTCCTTTGGCATCTTTCGGCATCTATGCAAGAGGAGTTGACTATGGCAGCTGGCTACGATCCGAAGCAATTTGCCGCAATCACTACCGCAGCAGCAATGCTGAATACAAAAGCTGCCCTCCTGGGAGCGGTGGCAGCTATCTTGAATGGCGTTTATTTCTGGTTGAGCACCATCAGTAGCGCGGATACTAGCTCCGACGAATAACCGCTCAATCGCGTTGTCTTAGCATCTCCATCGTAATGCCATCAGAGCGATGGAGATGTAGAAAAAGAGTTTATTTAGTCATTTTGGGAAAGCATTTCGCCAATTCTTGATTGGATATCGTGGGGTTCGATCCCACTTTCAACTTCTAATTTCAACAGTTCCAACGCCCTTTTTATAGCTTCTAGATCAAGAGTCTCCCTGATCTTTTTGTTCACACGTTCTACGTCAAAGTACTCATCAAAAGCTAGATCGATGTAGTGGTCGAGACTTTTAACATGTTTCTGGCCCGTAAATTCCAATATTTTTCTTTTGTAGTACTCGACATTAAGAATTCTAGACCTGAAGTCCTCTTTATCAAGAACTTCTTGGCTGGTAATAAATGATACGAAGAGCTTTGTGATAAAGCGATGACGAAACATATGTGGGTGCGCTCGGCCAGGAATACCTGCCGCGATCCGGAGCGCCCTGACTTCTTGTGTCAGAGTGTTTGGTTTTAATTGTTGGCCTGAACGGTGGTTAATTAGAACATATCCATGGTCTTTTATTTTTCCACATGTGTTATGGACCACGATAGAACGATTGCTATTTATGTATTCGGCAATGAATAAAAGATCCACGCGAGTTACTGGAATCAGACGTGCAGATTTTTTGTTCCCACCTTGCTTGATCGACTCCATTAACAAGAACGGTTCATCCATTTCCAGAGCTGCTAGGACTGAGCGTACCGTCAGAGCGCATACTTCACTCCGCCGCCCCCCTGTTATCTCTAGGAGAAGTAGCATCACATATCTACGTTTTTTTATATGAGAGTTCGGAGAAATTCGACTTACCACACCTTTAAGACGTTTGATGTCTGCGGTGGAAATGGCATTGCGCTTCTTTGGGCCGCTGGGTTCCGGGAATGAATTATGGTGCCAGTAATGATGTATTGAGGTCGATACAGTTCCATAACTGCTGGTTGATTGGCTGACTTTTATTTCGCGCTTTTCTGCTTTAATTCTTTCATTAGGACCAACGCCACTTGATCCATCGTATAGCACACCTACAAATGAAAGAAATTCTAACGTCCGCCTGCCAATAGCAATTATGGTGTCTTCATTTCTCTTGGGCACAGTTTTATCATTCAACATTTTCTCTGCGCGTAGCGAACGAATAAACGAAGTAAAACGATTATCCGTAAGCTTGTGAAGCTCTATACCATTTAGATATACATAGCGAATGATATGCCCTAATTGGTTTGCATATGTTGTTAGAGTGCCGCCATCAGTTAGCCGAGAGTAACCACCATGAAATAGTTTTAGCATATATAGGTTAGCTGGCATATTCCAACTTCCATCGGGCCAAAACATTTTGGGAATGTTTTCAGCATCGACAAAAACCAAGCTTCCCTTATTTGCGGTCGCAAAGGGAAGTCTAAAAGTTTCCTCAGTAAGGGAATATAGCTTACCCATATTTATCACCTATTTTGAGAATAAGATAGCATTTGAAGAATCTCTAAACGCTCAGATTTGAACGTCTCTGTATGTTCTGGATGATTTACGAGGCGCACGTATTTTCCACATAGATTCAGACTCAATTGCAACGCATGAGTCAATACCAAAAGGTTGCCCTCGACGAGCTGCCTTTCTGATTCTAGCTGCTCGATCTGATTGAGAAGTCCAATTTTGTTCCGTCTATCCTTGCGGCCAATGGGAACAGAAACTTCTTTCAAATGACGGAGAGCTTGTATCCTCAACTTATCAAGTTTGTTGAATCCTTCGTCGAAACACTCTGCCGAAGCAGATTTTAAAGCATTCAGGGATATAGGCTGCATGTCTTGTGACGGCCATGTCATAGCAGCCATTGCGCCTTGTGATTTAAGGAGTTTTATTAAGAGTATACATTCATGATGCGAAGGCTGAGTAACTAAGATCCACTGAAGAAATGAAGACAGTTGCATCGATTTTTTTCGTGCTTTTGTTTCACTAGACATACAGTACCTCAAACTTGAACTTAACTGGTTCTCCGTTGCGCCCTTCAAAGAAGTCAGGCTCAATAGTAACCTTGCAGGTGTTGATTAGGTGCGCGAGATAGGATTCAAATTCCTCCCGATCTAAGACGCTAAATGATGCTGTTCCAAAATGGTCAACTATAGCCTTCTCAAGATCAGAAAATGTCTTATTTCCACGACTTAAAAACTCCGCTGTAAATTCAGCCTTAATGGTGGTTAAAACCGCACCTGGTACATGCTCAGTTATATAACGATACACATGAGCTTTGTCTGTATGTGCTAGGAACCATCTTAAGACGTCAAGGTCACCGAACGCAGACCAATAAAAAGCTTGTGCGAACAAACGGCGAAGCTGGTGCTGGCGAAGATTGTATTTTTGGTGTGTTTTTTCGCAATATATCTGGAAGTAATCGCATGCAATGTTAAAAACTTTATTGTAGCTTGAATGATTTACTGATCCCAGGGACGCTTCACGATGAGATGGGATAGCAAAAATTCCATGACGAGCTTCATCATTTTGATAAATTCTTTCGTGGAACTCAGATATTAGGTTGCTGATACCGATACAAAGACCTGGAATAGGACGCTCCGTGTATTCTCTAGCATCACCAAGGCCTGATTTTCCTACATAAAACCCAAACGTTTGGGTGTCCGAGCTAACTTCGCTTGGGGTACATTTCATAAGCTCCTCTTGGCGTCGGGCTGAAAGAGCGCCAAAAATAATCTGAGCTGATCCGAAAAAGATTTGCAAATAGTCGTGCAGCCCCAGGCGGCCAAAGTCCTCAGACTGTGTATCCTGCTTTATCGTTTTTGACCAAGTAGTACAGCCCAGAGAAATTAATGTTGCTGGTAGCAAGTGTTTCACACCATTTTTTTTAACATAACTTGTTAAGCTTAAGTTTTCAATGCGCGCTTCCTGATAGACATTCGTGCACGCCAGTAGCAAATCACTTCCATAACTCAAAATGTATTCAACAGATTTTCGGAATGCCTTAAGTCCTACATGAACAGGTATTGACCTGTAGATATCAGGTTCCGGAAGGTTAAAAAACTTTGCAGAGAATCCTTTCAAGCATTCAAATGTCGAAGGATCTGGTGCCTGAAAGTTTAGTTTTTCAAGATGAGTCAGCGACTCCAAGCAGGAAGTATGCAACGAGTAGATTTGTTTTATTGTCTTTTCGTGCTTACTCCGCACTGGCGCTATTTTCATCTGTGACTCACAGTTGTTGCCTAAGTCGCTACTGAAGCAAAACTTTTCAGGGACGATGTATTTCCGCTTACCAAGCAAAGTATTAGAGTAAATATTTCGTACCACATGTTTGTATACCTTTGCAGGGTCGCGGATGGCCGTTTTAAAGCTTTGCCCTGACTGTTTGAGAATCAAGGCCTTTGCAGCCTCACACTGGGCATCGGTTAGCGCTGTGTCATCGCCCGCCAAGGAAAATTGCTTGTTTTGTAATAGTTCGTGCTTAATGTATTGCTCTAGCTTATTTGGCCAGTCGTAAAAACGGCTGGTCGTATCGCGATTTTCTGTTATTTGAATCAATAGCGTCCTGATTATTTGCTCATTAATAGTGCTAAGGCCATATTGTCTTATCCTAGGAGCGTATTTGCTGATCAGCAGAAAATCCGTAATCGCTAAAACGATTCGGATTCTTTTTAGTTTTTGCGCTTTAGTCGCTCCGCCGAGTTTAATGTGGCCGGAAGCTTGGATCGCTATCCAACCTTTGATCTGGTTTCTAAGTAGAGAATTCTTCCTGTCGCTTAGCTTAGAGTTGTCGTCCAAAATAATTTCAAAGTTAACAGGCTCACATAAGCCTTCTATTTCCCAAGTCTTTGCATCATATTTTGATTTTAATAGATCGAAGCCTCCAAGTAGAGACTCTTCAACTTGGGGTTTCAAAAAACCTAATTCGACCGGAAGATAATGTATAGTCATTGTACCGACTCACGATTTGCATGTGAGTTCTTCACCGCTTTGAGCATCTCTTGGAAATCAGGCCGTGTGCATTCATCAGATTCGATATAACTTAATAGCTTGCTAGAAACTTTCGACCAGTAAATCTCTTTTGCATTCGTCAAGATGGTGTCCGATTTTTCTTCAAGTTTTATCATTTCTCTCAACACGGTCTCATCAATGCAAAAAACAACTTCTTTCTTTTGAGATGTAGTGTCTTGCATTGGTGCTTCGACAGGCTGCTTCTTGATTTTAAGTGCGTGGTTATTGAGAAAAATGTGTATTTCTTCAACTGAGTCGAAGTCGGTTGCAGCCAACGCATAAGGGCTGTCGCTCATTGCTTCCAGGATGAACCCTTGGTGGAAAATTCTTATCCATCTATTACTGAAGAAATCTAGTAATGGTTTGGGAATGTATCTTTTGAGAAGAACGTAGTCAAAGCGGGTGTGGCCTAGCGCCTTACTAGCGGCCACCAAGCTTTCTGTCTCGATGTATTTTGCAACACCACCTAAGGCTCTAACTGCCGTTAGTGTACAGTGCCGGCTTAATGTCTCAGCTGCTTCAGGCACTGCCCCTAAATTGATCAACTCTTTGGAGAATTCACTTCTGAAAGTTTTTGCAATTGTTAAAGTGTGTAGTTTTTTAGGGAAGCCAAATCCTTTGCCCGTGCTAATAAACAGTCTGCGCCAATTTGGATCTCCAATGTTTCTTAAGTACTGGCGAGCAGGTTCGGTTATCGCTATCAATGTCTGAACGAAGCTGTAAGTCTCGTCTGTTAACAAGATTTTTTGCTCTGCTAGCTCTGAACCTTTTCGGTACTTGTTGCTTACTAAATAATGGCCTGCATCTGTTTCAATAATCCCGCAGACTATCCCATGCTTATCATACAGGTTGCAGCTGTAAAGGAATTCGGGGGTAATGTCGCTATGGTGAGCTACTAAAGCGTAAGCGAAGGGCACCACGGTACTCGTCGTTGGTAAAGCTAGCGCTCGGGCGACGTCCGGTAATGGTGCACCGTACAAGAAGCGTAATCTACAGTCATTACCAGTCTTAAATCCAATTTTCTCGTAGATTGAATAGCATTTTGTTAAGAATACCGCGTTATCAATACCTGCTGTTAGATGGAGTTGATCAGCATGTAGTACGTTGAGTTCTGCAAAACGTTTTTTTACACATTCAATCTTAGAGCTGGCCCATCTCTTCACGAGATCTAAGTCGTGTTGAACCCGCCCAAAAATTATCTCCATCGCCTCGCCGTCCGTGACACTTAGAGGAATTGGGAATGTCAGCTTTATATTTTCCGGATGGCCGTCTTTGCCCTGCCGTTGGTTGGGTGTGTGCGATCCCCTGAATGTAGGTGTGCCGTCGGGCATGCCACCAGTAGGGCGGGCAATAAGATTAGACTGTACCAATCTTTCGCTAAACGGAACGATTGAATACAACCATCCATTACTAATACTAAGTAATTTAGCTCCTTGTCCATTGGCATATCGACTTGTAAAGTAGTAGCTACGAAACTCCGTCCAAAATTCTTTAGATTTTTTTGCGTCTTTCAAACCTTTGGCATCAAATTTATGAACATTATTAGCCATAAAATCTATCAGCTCTTTAATTCCATCTATTCGTACTGACCGGATATTTTGAAGTGCCGCTGCGTAGGTTTGGTAAAAAGCTGCGCTGAACTCATATCCATAGCTTTTGTAAAGGCCGCGTAGTGGAACGTATCGCCCTTCTCCATTTAGGTTATACGCCTTCCATCCGGACCAATACCATAAAGCCTTGGCATCTAAATCCAAGCTTTCAAACTCTTGAATGGCTTTGATTTTATTTTTGCATGAGAGCTTATCGTCTCGATGATTCCCGAATGTTGGCTGCGGATTGGGCGAGGTGATTAGCAAGAAGATGTATCGCCATATCCTGCTGTATCGAGAACGACGGGATGAATCATAACGAACAAATTTTTCTGACCAAAGAGCACCTTGAAATTGTCGGCTCAGACTTAATAGTTTAAATGGTTTAAGATTTTGCGAATCAAGTTTATTGTTAGTTATATGAAGGAAGCATTCAAATAACTTTAACGTTCTCTGCGTCTCGGCATAAATGATGTCGTTACCAAACCCTTCGACTTTTCTGAGGACAGTCTCTACGATTGAAAGTGGAATATTCTCAAAAGGAAATTCTTGGTAGCAATCAATTCGCTGTATAAGGGCAGGCATATACGTTTCGCTGTCTTAGATGCAGCAGAGGCTATCCATAGAAAGCTTTTTTTTCAACCCCCTTGTGAATATTAAAATACCATTGACCCATATATATATAAGCTAAAATATATACGGCTATTAAGTTTTGTAAGTATGATTTTGTGACTATATTCTTGTTCCTGTATTTTGTTTGGTTTTAGTGTTGTAGCTGTCATTAGCTTCTCGGTTTTGTAATGACATTTTTCATAACTGTTTTCTTTTTGTCATCACTTATATTGCCCAAACTGACAACTATGGATTTTGATAATTTTTCAGCTTACTCCACCGGATAGCCTCTAAACTCAAGGGCTACGATGAATGACAACAAATGCAAAAAAGCGAAACGACTCACTCATCCAGAAACAACACGCCATGGTGGGCGAGGGTGATTTCCCCCGGTTGCGGTTTTGATCCGCCGCCCACCAGCGCCGGCCCCGAGGCTGAGTGGTGTGGCTGACGGAACGGGCGGTGCGGCCAATGGCTCAGTGGTGCGAGGCTGACCACTGACTGGATCGCCGCCACTTCCAGCGCTTCCTGCTCGCTCAGCGGCGGCAGCAACCCCGGCAGCCGGCTGGCCAGCAAAGTCTTGCCGGTGCCGGGCGGCCCGCTGAACAGCAGGTTATGCGCGCCCGCCGCAGCGATCAGCAGCGCGCGCTTGGCCGCCAGTTGCCCTTGTACTTCGCTCAGGTCTGGATAGGGCTTGTTCAGGTACTGCAAGCCGTCAGACTTGTAGGGCTCGATCGGCACCTGCCCATTCAGGTGCGCCACCACCTGCAGCAAGTGATCCACCGCAATCACCTTCAACCCGGAGGCCAGGCACGCCTCCTCGGCATTCGCCCGCGGCACTATCACGGTGCGCCCGGCCTTGCGGGCTGCCAGCGCTGCCGGCAACACGCCTTTCACTGCGCGTACTTCGCCGGACAATGCCAATTCGCCCAGGCATTCCACGTCATCGAGCATCAACGCCGGCACCTGCACACTGGCCGCCAGGATGCCCAAGGCAATCGCCAAATCAAAACGCCCGCCGTCCTTGGGCAGGTCGGCGGGCGCGAGGTTGAGGGTGATGCGCCGGGCTGGGTATTGCAGCGCGCAATTGAGGATGGCGCTGCGCACGCGGTCCTTGCTTTCCTTGACGGCGGTTTCCGGCAGGCCCACCAGTGTCAGGGACGGCAGACCATTGGCCATGTGCACTTCAACCGTGACGGCAGGGGCTTCGACGCCGATCTGGGCGCGGCTGTGGACGATGGCGAGGGACATGCTCGTTCCTTGAAAGAGAGGCCGCTTCCTGCGGGTTTTTCAAGGGTAGACGAGGTAGGGAATAGCGAGGCGGGGGAGGTTTTACAGAACGTATCCGGAGAGCGAGGCAGAGCATGTGGGAGCTGGCTTGCCTGCGATGGCATCGACTCGGTGTAACTGATACACCGAGGCGCCCGCATCGCAGGCAAGCCAGCTCCCTCACTGAGCGTGTTTATTCAGCAGCAGGTGGCGTCAGCCGTGCTTCCAGCTCAGCGACTTTGGCTTCCAAACTCTCCAGCCGTGCACGCGTGCGGGCCAGCACCACCATTTGGCTATCAAACTCTTCCCGGCTCACCAGGTCGAGTTTGCTGAAGCCGCTTTGCAGCAGCGCCTTGAACTGGCTTTCGATTTCGTTGCGAGGCAGCGGGGTATCGCCGCTGAACAGGCGAGAGGCGTGGCCGCTCAGGGCGTCGAGGAGATCTTTGGGCGCGAGCATGGGAAACATTCCGGAAAAACTGTTGGCGGGCAGTGTATCACGCAGCGTCTATAGTCTTTTTCACCGCCTGGAGCGCACGCTTTTCGCGCAGCGCTCCGGGCGGCCGCGCACTGTTTTTGTGCGCATTGGCGTCGCCAAAACGCCCTGCAGGTGCGCATAAGTGGGCAAAGGACTGATTTCAGTGATTTTTACGGAGCTGGCAAGGTTTCTGCTTAGACGATCATGACCCATGCACTGATGCAGTCGCTGTGACGAATGCAGTGCGCCGACGGATCAGGGGTACAGGTTTCGTCACCAGTGGTTCGCTGGCGTCGCAACGGTAAATGCCGAGGCGACGACGCGTTACAAAGCCAGGCACTGCGCTTAGACTTGAGACGGGTTTGTTTTCCTGGGGCAAGTCCACCAATTCGGGAGAGAGTTTTCATGAAGCTAGTCACTGCCATCATCAAGCCGTTCAAGTTGGACGATGTACGCGAGTCGCTGTCCGAGATCGGCGTGCAGGGCATTACCGTTACTGAGGTCAAAGGTTTCGGTCGGCAGAAGGGTCACACCGAGCTGTATCGCGGCGCGGAATACGTGGTCGATTTTCTGCCAAAGGTGAAGATTGATGTCGCCATTGACGACAAGGATCTTGACCGGGTTATCGAGGCGATAACCAAGGCCGCCAACACCGGCAAAATCGGTGACGGCAAGATCTTCGTGGTCAATCTGGAACAGGCTATTCGCATCCGTACCGGCGAAACCGATACCGACGCAATCTAAGCCGCCAAACCCCAACGCCCCAGGAGAAAACAATATGACTCTGCGTAAATTCGCAGGGCTAGGAGCCCTGTTGTCCCTCGTAATGCCGGCCCTGGCCATGGCGGCGGACCCAGTACCTGCTCCAGTCCTCAATTCCGGCGACACCGCGTGGATGCTCACGTCCACCGCGCTGGTACTGTTCATGACCATTCCAGGCCTCGCGCTGTTCTACGGCGGCATGGTTCGCTCCAAAAACATTCTTTCCGTGATGATGCAGTGCTTCGCCATCACCGGTCTGATCACCATTTTGTGGTTCGTTTACGGCTACAGCATGGCGTTCGACACTACCGGTATGGAAGCAGGCGTCGTCAACCTCAACTCGTTCGTGGGCGGCCTGTCCAAACTGTTCCTGTCGGGTGTCACCCCGGCGAGCATCACCGGCCCTGCGGCGCTGTTCCCTGAGGCGGTGTTCGTCACTTTCCAGATGACGTTCGCCATCATTACGCCTGCGCTGATCGTCGGTGCCTTCGCCGAGCGTATGAAGTTCTCCGCGATGCTGATCTTCATGGGCGTCTGGTTCACCCTGGTCTACGCACCGATTGCGCACATGGTGTGGGGCGGTCCGGGTTCGTTGCTGGGCGATTGGGGCGTGCTGGACTTCGCCGGCGGCACTGTGGTGCACATCAACGCCGGTGTGGCTGGCCTGGTGGCGTGCCTGGTACTCGGCAAGCGTAAAGGCTTCCCAACCACGCCGATGGCGCCTCACAACCTGGGTTACACCCTGGTCGGTGCTGCCATGCTGTGGGTCGGTTGGTTTGGCTTCAACGCCGGTTCTGCGGCTGCGGCCAACGGCACTGCCGGTATGGCGATGCTGGTCACTCAGATTGCGACCGCTGCTGCCGCGCTGGGCTGGATGTTTGCCGAGTGGGTCACCCACGGTAAGCCAAGCGCACTGGGCATCGCCTCGGGCGTCGTTGCCGGCCTGGTTGCAATCACCCCGGCTGCGGGCACCGTGGGCCCAATGGGCGCCCTGGTGATCGGTCTGGCGGCGGGCGTAGTGTGCTTCTTCTGCGCCACTACCCTGAAACGTAAACTCGGCTACGACGACTCCCTGGACGCCTTCGGCGTGCACGGTATCGGCGGTATCCTCGGCGCGATCCTGACCGGCGTGTTCGCGGCGCCTTCTCTGGGCGGCTTCAACGCGGCGACCACTGACATCGCAGCGCAAGTCTGGATCCAGTGCAAAGGCGTCGGCTTCACCGTGATCTACACGGCTATCGTGACCTTCATCATCCTCAAGGTGCTGGACATGGTCATGGGCCTGCGGGTTACCGACGAAGAAGAGGCCGTGGGCCTCGACCTGGCACAACACAACGAGCGCGGCTACAACTTGTAAGTACGCGAAAAAAAAGATGCCCGGCTTGCCGGGCATTTTTTTGTCTGGGGTTTGTCTGTGGCTAAAGGTGTACGGGTTTATGCCGACTTTGTGATGGGATCCACACGGCACTTTTAAGGGTGTGAATCTCTTACAGGCATGTAGGTGTATTCGGTACTTTGTTTTTTTCCAGAGCGCGCTAGAATGCGCGCCGATGGGCGGAGAACTGTATGTGGCAACAGACCCTGATAACCCTGCGGGCCAAGCCCCGGGGCTTTCACTTGGTGACGGATGAGTTGCTCGCCGGCCTGCCTGAATTGAAGGCGTGCCGTGTGGGCCTGTTGCATTTGTGGTTGCAGCACACCTCGGCTTCGTTGACGGTCAACGAAAATGCCGACCCGGCGGTTCGCCGTGACTTCGAGCGTTTTTTCAACTCGCTGGTGCCGCAAGGGCGTGCAGGGTTCGAACACAACGACGAAGGTCCGGATGATCTGCCGGCGCACTTCAAGGCCAGTCTCCTGGGCTGCCAGCTGAGTTTGCCGGTCAAGGCCGGCCGCTTGGCGATGGGGACCTGGCAAGGTGTTTATCTGGGCGAGCACCGTGATCATGGCGGTGCTCGTAAAGTCCTCGCCACCTTGCACGGTGATGGGGCATAAGCCACTGGTAATCCGGTGGATGTTGATTTTTTTCCGGCGACCTCGACAGAGGGTGAAGCTGGGCTATAACTAATCTGCTTTTCGCAAGTCATGAGGTAGAACATGAGCGACGATGATCTGGAAAACGACGAACTCGAAGTCGGTGACGACGACGAGGCCGAAGAAGGTCTTGAGGCGGCAGCTGAGGACGTTGCTGACGACGACGGTGGTGATGATGCACCTGTCCCGGCAGCCAAAGGCAAAGCCAAGGCCGCTGTTTCGGTAGATGAACTGCCAAGCGTTGAAGCCAAGAACAAAGAGCGCGATGCGCTGGCCCGTGCGATGGAAGAATTCCTCGCCAAAGGCGGCAAAGTGCAGGAAGTCGAGGCCAACGTGGTAGCAGATCCACCGAAGAAGCCGGATAACAAGTACGGTAGCCGTCCTATCTGAGGTCAGCCGCTCGCTTGCATGAAAAAGCCCGCCGTCGCTGCGGGCTTTTTCATGGATGTAATAAATCCTACGGGTCACCACCCATCAAATGTGGGAGCGGGCGTGTTCGCGAAGTGCTCTGGCAGTTGCTGATGGGCTGACTGATACACCGCATTCGCAAGCAAGCCGGCTCCCACATTTGATTTTTAGTGTTGCCGCGATAGCGTTACTGCCAACTGCGAAGCAACGGCGGCAGCTCGTTCAAGCTACGAATTTCCGCATCCGGGCGCTTATCCGCTTCCCATGCCTTGCCTGTCGGGTTGAACCACACTGCCCGCAGCCCGGCCTGCTGCGCCCCGGCGATGTCATCGCCGGGGTGATCGCCAATATGCACGGCCTGACTGGCGTCCACGCCGGCGCGTTGCAGCGCTTCCTGAAACAGTCGCGCATCCGGCTTGGCGATGCCGATATCTTCGGCGCGCAGCGCAAAGTGGAAATAGTCTGCCAGGCCCACGCGCTGCACGTCGGCGTTGCCGTTGGTGATCACGCCCAGGAGGAAATGCTGGCGCAATGCTTGAAGCATCGGCTCGGCCTCAGGAAAAGGCGTGAGCTGGTGCCGGGCGTGAATGAACGCCTCATAGCACACGTCTGCCATTTGCGTGGCCTCGGGCTGTGGATAACCCGCCTCTTCAAACGCGTGCATCAGCACGCGGTGGCGCAGGAGGCTGATGCGGTACTTGAGCTCGGGATGGCGCTCCAGCACCTGCTGGCGAAGGCTGGCGAAATGCTCAAGAGGCAAATCGCCGACCTTGGAGGCATGGGTCGCCAGCCATTCGCGCATCGACGCTTCGGCGCCGATGATGACGGGTACGTTGTCCCAGAGTGTGTCGTCCAGGTCGAAGGTGATCAGCTTGATACTCATGAGTCGCCGCCCTTGATGCGTTTGGCCCGTGGATGGGCGCTGTCGTACACCGTCGCCAGGTGCTGGAAGTCGAGGTGGGTGTAGATCTGCGTGGTCTTGATGTCGGCGTGGCCGAGCAGCTCCTGCACCGCGCGCAGGTCCTGGGACGATTCCAGCAGATGGCTGGCAAAGGAATGTCGCAGCATGTGCGGGTGCAGGTTCTGCCCCAACTCGCGCTCGCCGGCGAGCTTGACCCGCACCTGGATCGCCCGTGGACCGAGGCGTCGGCCTTGCTGGCTGACAAACACCGCGTCGTCCGTGGGGTTGGTCAACAGACGCAGCGGCAACCACAGCTGCAAGGCTTCCCGAGCCTTGCGGCCGACCGGCAGCACACGGGTCTTGCTGCCTTTGCCGAGCACTTGCACCAGGCCGTCCGCCAGGTCCAGTTGATCGAGGTTCAGGCCGGTCAATTCTGACAAGCGCAGGCCCGAGGAATAGAACAGCTCGAGGATGGCCTGGTCGCGGTGGGCGAGGAAGTCGTCTTCGACGGCACCGTCGAGCAGTTGCAGGGCGCGATCGGTATCGAGGGTTTTGGGCAGGCGCCGTTCGCCCTTGGGCGGGGCCAGGCCGTTGGCTGGGTCGTGATCGCACAGGCCTTCACGGTTGAGGTAGTGATACAGGCCGCGCACCGCCGAAAGCAATCGCGACAGGCTGCGTGAAGACTGGCCTTGCTGGTGCAGTCGCGCGATGAGGCTGCGCAGGCTCTGGATATCCAGGGCTTTCCAGCTGGCGATCTGTTGTTTTTCGCAGTACGCCAGGACC
Source organism: Pseudomonas sp. TREG-RG-20F-10-E-6-01 (assembly GCF_022662455.1). Classification (NCBI taxonomy): domain Bacteria; kingdom Pseudomonadati; phylum Pseudomonadota; class Gammaproteobacteria; order Pseudomonadales; family Pseudomonadaceae; genus Pseudomonas; species Pseudomonas sp. TREG-RG-20F-10-E-6-01. The sequence goes on from NZ_JAKNQP010000007.1 coordinate 110,702, forward strand.
TTGTTCAAGTCCCGCCGATAAGCTTCCAGCGTATGGGGCGACACCTGGCGCTCGTTGCGCAGGTGAGCGCAATAAGCGTCCAGTTGCCGTTCCATGGCTAGCGCACCGCGCGCAGGGCGGTGGTGAAGCGCGGCAGTACCCGGCCGAGCACTTCAGCGATGTAGGTCAAAAACAGCGTGCCTACAGAGCTTTTGTAGTGCTGCGGGTCACGGCTGGCAATCGCCAGTACGCCGTGCAGGCCTTGATGGCTGAGGGCGACTACGGCGGTGGAGCCGATCTGCTTGCGCTGCTCGGCGCCAAACAGGAAATCCAGCTCATGCTCACGCAAGGTGCCGCTGATGGTCTTGCCTTCAGAGAGCAAGCCGCCAATCGCGGTTTGCGCTTCGCCACCGCTGACCCAGCGACCCACCGGCATCGGGTTGTCGCTGAACAGGATCAGGCTCACAAACGGCACCTGGAAGTCCTGGCGCAGGCTGTCTTCCACGGCAATCACCGTTTCTTCCAGGCTGGTGGCGTCCATCAGGGTAAGAATCAGGCGACGGGTCTTGTCGAAAAGGCGGTCGTTGTCGCGGGCCACGTCCATCAACTGCGAGAGCCGATGACGCATTTCGATATTGCGCTCGCGCAGGATCTTCATCTGCCGCTCTACCAGCGACACGGTATCGCCGCGCTGGTGGGGAATGCGCAGGGCCGGCAACAGCTCTTCGTGTTCGACGAAGAAGTCCGGATTAGCCTCAAGGTACGCCGCGACAGCAGCGGCCTCCAGACTTTCGCTCGGGGATGCTTGGGCGGGTACTTGAGGCTTGTCGGTCATTAGCTTTGCTCACTCATAGGCGGACCTGTCCTTCGTATACGCGCGAGGCCGGCCCGGTCATCATCACCGGGTGGCCAGGGCCTGCCCATTCGATGGACAAGCGTCCGCCGGGCAGGTCGATCAACAGTGGCGAATCCATCCACCCCTGGCTGATCGCGGCCACGGCCGCAGCGCAAGCGCCGGTGCCGCAGGCCTGGGTTTCGCCGGCGCCGCGTTCCCATACACGCAATTGTGCGCGGGAACGGTCGATCACCTGCAGGAAGCCCACATTGACCCGTGCCGGAAAGCGAGGGTGATGTTCGATTTTCGGCCCCAATTCATGCACCGGGGCGTTATTGATGTCGTTGACCCGCAGCACGGCGTGCGGGTTGCCCATCGACACTGCGGCGATATCCACGTGCTTGCCATCAACGTCCAGCGCATAACTGGTCGCTTGCTCGGTGGCCTGAAACGGAATATCCGCCGGCACCAGACGTGGCTCGCCCATGTTGACGCTGATCTGGCCGTCGCTGCGAATATCCAGCTCGATCACGCCGCTTTTAGTCTCGACGCGAATCTGGCGCTTGGCGGTCAAGCGCTTGTCCAGCACAAAACGCGCAAAGCAACGCGCACCGTTGCCGCACTGTTCCACTTCGGAACCGTCGGAGTTGAAGATCCGGTAACGGAAATCCACTTCCGGGTTGCTCGGCGCCTCGACGATCAGCAATTGATCAAAGCCAATGCCGGTGTGACGGTCGCCCCATTGTTTAGCGTGCTTGGGCAGGATGTGCGCGTGCTGGCTGACCAGGTCGAGGACCATGAAATCGTTACCCAGCCCGTGCATCTTGGTAAAACGCAGCAGCATGGCTTACTCCGGCAGCAGGCTTTCGCCAGCATACAACTCGGCTACCGTCTCGCGGCGACGCACTTCAAACGCTTGATCACCGTCCACCAGCACCTCGGCGGCACGGCCGCGCGTGTTGTAGTTGGAACTCATGACAAACCCATAGGCACCGGCCGAATGCACGGCCAGCAGGTCGCCTTCTTCCAGGGCCAGCTGACGCTCCTTGGCCAGGAAGTCACCGGTCTCGCAGATCGGGCCGACGATGTCGTAATTACGGCCTTCGCCAGCACGTGGCTTGACGGCTGTCACATCCATCCAGGCCTGGTACAGCGCCGGGCGGATCAGGTCGTTCATTGCCGCGTCGACGATGGCGAAGTCCTTGTACTCGGTGTGCTTGAGGTACTCGACCTGGGTCAGCAACACGCTCGCGTTGGCGACGATGTAGCGGCCCGGCTCGAACATCAGGGTCAGGCCACGGCCTTCAGTGCGCTCGCGCACGGCCTGAATGTAGTCGGCGATCTGCGGCGGTTCTTCATCGCGATAACGCACACCCACGCCACCACCCAGATCGATGTGTTGCAGGTAGATGCCGCACTCGCCCAGGCGATCGGTCAACGCCAGCAGGCGGTCGAGCGCATCCAGGAACGGTGGCAGGCTGGTCAGTTGCGAGCCGATATGGCAGTCGACACCCAGCACTTCCAGGTTCGGCAACTGCGCGGCGCGGATGTACACGTCCTCGGCGTCAGCAATGGCGATGCCGAACTTGTTCTCTTTGAGACCGGTGGAAATGTAGGGGTGAGTGCCGGCGTCGACGTCCGGGTTGACACGCAGCGAGATCGGCGCACGAACGCCCATCTCGGCGGCGACGACTTGCAGGCGCTCCAGCTCGTCGGTGGACTCGACGTTAAAGCAATGCACGCCGACTTCCAGAGCGCGGCGCATGTCTTCGCGGCTCTTGCCGACGCCGGAGAAGACGATTTTGTCAGCCTTGCCGCCGGCTGCCAGCACACGCTCCAGCTCGCCACGGGAGACGATGTCGAAACCGGCGCCCAGGCGCGCCAGGACATTGAGTACACCCAGGTTGGAGTTGGCCTTGACCGCGTAGCACACCAAGTGTGGAACGCCGTTCAGTGGGTCGGTAAACGAACGGTATTGGGCTTCGATGTGCGCACGCGAGTACACATAGGTCGGGGTGCCAAAGCGCTCGGCAATCGCGGACAACGCCACGCCTTCCGCGAACAGCTCGCCGTCCCGGTAGTTAAAAGCGTCCATGGGTTTCCCTTATTGATAGGTGTCGTGCTTATGCGCTTTTGACGGCTTTTGTGACGACTGCGCCTGGTCATTCGGGTCTTTGCTGTCATCGGGCAGGTAGAGCGGGCCTTTTTGACCACAGGCACTGACGAGGCAAGCGACCGCGACGAGCGCAGCAAGGGAAGAGATCAGGCGCTTCATGGCGAAATCCTTGAATATGCATTAATTGCGCCCGAGTATACCGACCACCCGCCAGCTTGCCTATGCGCCGAAATACCCGTCCGGCGGGGGTTTGCCGACTTGGGCGCGAAGCAGGCTACGCTGGCCGGGGATATTTCATACCTCCATCGTTAATGAACTCGGTATCCTTTGCAATCAGCGGGGCTCGCCCGTATCGTGCGGCGCTTGAGCAAAACCAGACACTTTTGAGGTTGCCACAATGAGTTTGACCGAAGCCCGTTTTCACGACCTGGTGGATGCGACCCAGCAGGCGCTGGAAGATATTTTCGACGACAGCGGCCTGGACGTGGACCTGGAAAACTCAGCCGGCGTGCTGACCGTCAAGTTTGAAAACGGCACCCAACTGATCTTTAGCCGTCAGGAGCCGTTGCGTCAGCTGTGGCTGGCGGCCCGCACCGGTGGTTTTCACTTCGATTACGACGAAGAAGAAAACCGTTGGGCGCACGACACCACCGAGGAGCTGCTGAGCGAAATGCTTGCGCGCCTCACGAAGGAACAGTCCGGCGCTGACCTGGACTTCGACGAGATCTGATGGTGACCCAGCCTGCACCCGTACGCCCGCCCAAGCCGCTGTTCAGCAATGTCAGCCCGGCGGTGCCGTCACCTTGTATCAGTTTGTGTCGCCTGGACGAGCAGAAAGTCTGCCTCGGGTGCTTCCGCCATGTGGAAGACATTCGTGAATGGCGCTCCGCCGACGATAACCGGCGCCGGGTGATCTGCGCAGAGGCCGAGCAACGCAGGGAGCGTGCCTGAGGTCGTCTTGTTTATTTGTGTCGCTGTGGTAGTGTCCGGGTACACCTCAACTCATCGAGGTCCGTGAGAACCCCGCCTTTTTCTGGCGGGGTTTTGCTTTTTTGTGCAGAAAAAAGGAGTCTGCCTGAATCATGACCGCACCTTCCATCATACTTACCCGTCTCGACGTGCAGCGTCTTGAGCAATTGATCGACCGTGTAGGCGAGGACTCGCCGGGCGTCGAAGCCCTGCAACACGAACTCGACCGCGCCGAAGAAGTGGTTGGCCACGAGGAAGTGCCTGCAAGTGTCGTGACGATGAACTCCAGCGTGCATTGCCGTGAGCAAGGCAGCGGCAAGGACTATCACCTGACCCTGGTTTACCCCAAGGATGCCAACGCAGACGAGGGCAAGATCTCGATCCTCGCGCCGGTAGGCAGTGCGTTACTCGGCCTGAAAGTGGGCCAGCATATCGACTGGCCGGCACCCGGCGGCAAAACCCTCAAGCTTGAACTGCTCAGCGTTGAAGGCCAGCCTAAAGACGGCGGCGCGTTCTCTCTGTAACAAGAGCCGCTTTAAACCTGCTTCAGTGCATTGTTGAGCGACAGCTCCAGCTCGGCTTTGTAACGCAGGTACAGGTTGCTCGGGCTTTGCACATCACCGAGCAGGCCGGACAGGTCCAGGTCGGTGATGTAGCAGCGGTAACGTTCGGTTTCTCGACGTTGCCCGACGATTTCCTGGGCGACCACGGCAAACAGCTGGTCGCCAAACTCCAGTTCGCAAAACTCCCGCTGGTTGCAGTACAGGGTGATGCCCACTTGGCCGGGCGCCGCCTTGCCGATAATCGCCTGCACGTCATAAAACGGCTTATTGGCCGGGTTCTGCGGCGCGGGGCGCGGCTCGATGCCGCGTGCGCGATTGCTGCCTGATGGCAACAGTTGGTAATACAAGATTTGCACTTCGCCCAACGGCTGCTGCGTATCCAGCGGCGCCAGCGCTTCGCGGCGATAGATGATCGATTGCAGAAAACGCTGCAACGGCGCCAACAGGCTCTGCTCATCATGAAACGGCAGGCGTTGCTGCCAGAGCGCGTTGAACTCATCCAGCACATACAACTCGGCAAAACCTTCATTGACCCGGTAGAACACCTGCACGCAATCGGCCAAGCCCATCGGCAGCAGCAGCGCCAGGTCGTGGTCTTCCAGGGCCATGGCGTCCAGGTGCAGTGGGCTGTAGCTGGCCAGTTCTTCGCTGAGGTAGGCAATCAGCGCGTCCTGGGTCGGCAGTGACACATGGGTGGCCTGACCCGGCATCAGTTCCATCACGTGGTAGTGCTGCTGCACCTGCAACAGGTAGCGGTGATTGGACTGGCTAAGCAGCAGATTTTGCGCGGTGTCGAAAATTTCTTCTACACGCTGGGCAATGAACTGCGCACGATTGTGACAGAAGCAGCGCACTCGCAGGCGTGGCAAGTGGTCCGACGGCAGTTGATTGAGGTAGTCACGCAGGCAGTCGAGCAGTGCGTGGGGGCCGTCGTAGCGGCTGACCATGACCTCGTTCCAGCTATTGAGCGTGACCTGATCCAGAGTCAGCACCAGGTTGTCGCGCACGCCGGCATAGCTCAGGGAGTCGGTGCGTTCGGTGGTCATCAGGATGTTCAAGTCGCGATGATGTTTGAGCGGGTCGACACCAACGTTGATCAGCAACAGCACTTCTTCCGGCACCGCCGAGCGCAACAGGCGATCCTCATCGACGCTGGCCAGGGGCAGGGCGATGGTTTGTTGCAGGCTGCCCAGCAGGTTGAACAGCTCGAATTCGGTCATGTCACTGACGCCCGGGTGCAGTGCCAGGCGGGTGCTGCTGTCGATCACGCCGTTGCGATGGCACCAGGTGAGCATTTCCAAGAGGTCGCGGCTGCGCTTGATCGGCGCGAAGTGCTCCCATTCCAGCGCCGTAAGGTTGCCGTTGTACAGGCCCCAGTGATACTGGCCCTGTTCCTTGCGATTGGGGGACTGCACCAGCGTGAGCGTGTCTTCGGCCAAGTCGGGCGCGATGCCGGGGTTGATGAACTCAACCTTGCCGGCCTTGCGTTCGAACGCTGCATAGAGGCGCCGGCCCAGCACGTTCAGATCGCGCTTGTTGATCAGGCTGGCGGTTTGCTCGGTACGGGCGAACTGCGTGAGGAAGCGGTAGCTGTAATTCAGTTCGTTGACCAGTGCGCGGCGCTCGGAGGCGACCTGGCGCACTTTCCACTGGCTGCGGCTGTCCAGCAGAGCCAGTTGGCGTTGGTCCCAGCCCCATTCATTGGCCAGGCGCTCCAGCAGACGGCGTTGCCAGCCGGTGCTGCGTTGGCCGACGCTGAGCTTGCGATTGACCTTCAGGTACAGCGCGCGCCGCACCAGTTCGAGGCGCTCCGGCTCATTGCGCGCCTTGAGGTATTCCTCGATGCGGCGATAAACCACGATGTACGGGTCCAACTCGTCCAGATCCATCTGATTGGCGAATACGGCGCGCTTGAAGCGCAGGCTCAGGCAGTACACGTTCGGGTGCTCGCTGGCATAAACCTCGGTCAGCAGCAGCTTGAGCACCGATTTGTAGGGCGACTCGATGCCCTTGAACAACTGCCACAGCCCGGCGCCGATGAATTCGCCCGGAGGGATGTGGGCCAGGTGCCCAAGGTCCAGGGTCTCGTCGGCGCGGATAAATCGTTTGGAAATCAGCGTATGGGTGAACTCGGCGTAGCGGCGTTCCTCGTACACCGGCACCAGCCACCAGATCGGCGTGCGCCCGGCCAGCCAGATGGCGGTGCGGTAGAACTCGTCCAGCAGCAGGTAATGCTGGGTGGTGCCGCAGTCGTCGGAGCTCAGTTGCGTGTCGCGTTCACCCAGTACAAAGCGCGTCGGTTCGATCAGAAAAAAATGCGCCTCGGCACCCATGGTCAGGGCCCAGGCTTCCAGCAACTGGCACTTTTTGCGCAGCTCGGCCAGTTCGGTTTCGCCAAGTTCGGGCGAGTGGCAGACCCACACGTCCATATCGCTTTGGTCCGCTTGAGCCAGGGTGCCAAGGCTGCCCATCAAGTACAGGCCAAGGATAGGTCGTGGCGGATTGCCATGGCGTGGCTTGTAGGAGAACGAACGGGTCAGGCGCTGAGCTTCAGTGAGGGCCTGGGCGTCCGGTTCGAAATTGGACAGCCCGGCCGGCGTGCTGCCCGAGACATAACCTGGCAGCAGGGGGTGGTTGACGTGGAAAAACAGCGGCAACAGCGTCAACACGCTTTGCTGGCGCGGAGTCAGACCTTCGACGGCCCGAGCCATGCGCCCTTCATTGAGGGCCATGAAGCGCGCGCGCAATTGGGCCAGCACCTTGCGGTCGATGCCTTCGTCCAGGTCGGGGCGGATTTCATGGGTGCGGGTCATGTCGAACTCGTTGGCTCGCAGGGCCCGACGTGGGCGGCCGTCTAGGAGTTTACAGACACAAGCGTAGGAGGTTTAGAGGGAAATGGTTTCTGGCGTCAGAATTTTGTGCCATCCACAGCAATGCCCTCGGAATCCGCAGAAAGCGGACTCCATGGGCGGTATCAGGGATCAGGCAGCTTCTTTGGTGGTAGCAGTCGTCAGAATGGTCAGCAGGGTTTGGGCCTGCTCTGCAGCGTCCCGGCCAAGGCTGGTCAGGTAGCCCCCGTCTGGCTGGTCGATAAGGCCTTTTGCATGGAGGCGCTTGGCCGCGGCGATGGCAGTGGGAGCGGCGGTCTGGTGGACTTTCAGACCTTCCTTGGTGCTGTCCAAGGGGAAGAGTACAAGGATTTCCAGTTCGGCAACCAACTCAGGGGTATACGACATAAGGACTCCAGACTTTCTAAAATTTATTAGAGGCTAGCAGGGCATAAGGTGAACGCACTTTGCCAGGCTGTCCAGTGAGAAAGTCGTGGGTCTTGATATGGCGCAGGTTTGTGGCGAGGAAGCAGGCTTCCCGGCCACGAAAGTGCTCGATTCAGTCGTTTTCCGGGGGTAATTCCGGCAGTGCGCGCAGCGCGGTTTCATACCATTGGGTATCGAAGGCGCGGTCTTCTTCAAGCATCTTGTCGATTTCCACAGCCAGCACGTGGGCCATGAGATTCAGAATGTCTTCGCGCTCGTAACCCACCAGGGTCAGCTTGTTGAAGGTGGCTTTGGCGGCAGGCGGGTTGTCGCTTTCGATCTGGTTTTCGATGGCCTGGGTCAGCGTGCTTTCGGTGAATTCTTCTTCGTCGTTGTCGATATCGGTCGGCTCGCTCATGGCGGGGCTCCTCAAGGAAAGGGCGCCAGTCTACCCCCATTCAGGCAGGTGATGCTGCTGGTCAGGTCGGGCCGCACGCTCTATAACTTCCGCAGCCAACCCCACACCCGGCCTGGAGGCATTCGCGATGCTCAAGCTTTACGGATTTTCGGTCAGCAACTACTACAACATGGTCAAACTGGCGCTGCTGGAGAAAGGCCTGCCGTTTGAAGAAGTGCCATTTTATGCAGGCCAGACGCCTGAAGCGCTTGCAGTAAGCCCGCGAGGCAAAGTGCCGGTGCTGGGCGTCAAACAAGGCTTTATCAACGAAACCAGCGTGATTCTGGAGTACATCGAACACACTCAGGAAGGCCCTTCGTTGCTGCCGGCCGAGCCTTTTCAGCGGGCTCAGGTGCTGGCGCTGTGCAGGGAAATCGAGCTGTACATCGAGTTGCCCGCCCGCGCGTGTTTCGCCGAGGCGTTTTTCGGTATGCCGGTGCCGGAGGCGATCAAGGAAAAATCCAGGGCTGAGTTGCTGTTGGGGATCAGTTCTTTAGGCCGACACGGCAAGTTTGCGCCGTACGTGGCGGGGGAGAGCTTCACGCTGGCCGATCTGTATTTCATGTACAGCGTGAACCTGGCCTGTGCCGTGGGCGAGAAGCTGTTTGGCCTGGATCTGCTGGCTGAGTTGCCGAAGGCGAAAGCGCTGCTGGAGCGACTGCACGCGATGCCCAACGCGCAGAAAGTGGCGGCGGACAGGGAGGCGGCGATGCCGGCGTTTATGGCGATGATTGCGGCCAAGAAGTAATCAGCCGTGCACAAATCAAATGTGGGAGCGGGCTTGCTCGCGAAAGCGGTGTATCAGTCAATACATATAGCGACTGGTCTACCGTATTCGCGAGCAAGCCCGCTCCCACATTTTTGACCGCGCGGGTCTGAAGCTTTTTAGCGGCTGGCGAGCAGTGCCTGGCCACGCACGACCGCAGCCTTGACCTGCGCCGGCGCAGTGCCGCCCACATGGTTACGCGCATTCACCGAGCCTTCCAGGGTCAGCACGGCAAACACGTCCTGCTCGATCTGGTCGCTGAATTGGCGCAGCTCTTCCAGGCTCATTTCCGCCAGGTCCTTGCCGGTGTCTACGCCGTACTTAACGGCGTGGCCGACGATTTCGTGGCAGTCGCGAAATGGCAGGCCACGGCGCACCAGGTAGTCCGCCAGGTCGGTTGCCGTGGAGAACCCGCGCAAGGCCGCTTCACGCATAATCGCGTGCTTGGGCTTGATCGCCGGGATCATGTCGGCAAATGCACGCAGCGAATCGCGCAGGGTGTCGGCGGCGTCGAACAGCGGCTCTTTGTCTTCCTGGTTGTCCTTGTTGTAGGCCAATGGCTGGCCCTTCATCAAGGTCAGCAAGCCCATCAGCGCGCCGAATACACGGCCGCTTTTGCCACGCACCAGTTCGGGCACGTCGGGGTTTTTCTTTTGCGGCATGATCGAGCTGCCGGTGCAGAAGCGGTCCGGCAGGTCGATGAACTGGAATTGCGCACTGGTCCACAGCACCAGTTCTTCGGAGAAGCGCGACAAGTGCATCATCGCGATGCTGGCGGCAGCGCAGAATTCGATGGCGAAGTCACGGTCCGACACGCCGTCCAGGGAGTTGCCGCCAACCGCGTCAAAACCCAGCAGTTGTGCGGTGTATTCGCGGTCGATCGGGTAGGTAGTGCCGGCCAGTGCGGCGCTGCCCAACGGCATGCGGTTGGCGCGCTTGCGGCAATCCACCAGGCGCTCGTAGTCGCGGCTGAGCATCTCGAACCAGGCCAGCAAGTGGTGGCCGAAGGTCACCGGTTGCGCAGTTTGCAGGTGGGTGAAGCCGGGCATGATGGTGCCGGACTCACGCTCGGCCTGCTCCAGCAAACCTTTTTGCAGGCGGGTGATTTCGCCCAGGATCAGGTCGATTTCGTCACGCAGCCACAGGCGGATATCGGTAGCCACCTGGTCGTTACGGCTGCGACCGGTGTGCAGTTTCTTGCCGGTCACACCGATGCGATCGGTGAGGCGGGCTTCGATGTTCATGTGCACGTCTTCCAGGTCGACGCGCCAGTCGAACGTGCCGGCCTCGATTTCACCGCGAATGGTGGTCAGGCCATCGATGATGCTGTCGCGCTCGGCGTCGGTCAGTACGCCGACCTTGGCCAGCATCGTGGCGTGGGCGATCGAGCCCATGATGTCGTGGCGGTACAGGCGCTGGTCGAAAGTGACGGAGGCGGTGAAGCGCGCGACGAAGGCGTCGACGGGTTCACTGAAGCGGCCGCCCCAGGACTGGTTGGTCTTGTCGGTGCTCATGGATTCGCTCGTGATCTGCTTAAAAGAGGCGTGGAGGTGTGCCGCCGATAATAACAGGGTTGCACTTGGAGGCGGTGCTGCGGGTGGTCGGCATTTTTATTTGTGCCAAGGATGGCTAAGTGCCTTGCCGCCGGACGCTTCCGGGAAGAGACTGGAGCGGGCCCTAATTGAAACGATATTTGACGATTGAGCAATATCGTCTCAGCGAGCGTCTACAGTTGCACTGATAGAGCGTGAATGCACCAAAGTCGGGTGATGCGGTCATAGCCCAGACTATCCATTAAAAAAGGGGGGTATTCGGATTGTGTATCAGCAAACCCTACGACGATGCCCGAAGGCAGCAGGTCTTGGGCGCAATTGAACAGGTCCGGGTAAATATGGGTGCCGCTGCCGGGGCACTTTTTGCCGCTCGCGCTAGTCTTAGCGTGGATCGCTGTGACGCAAGTCACCGCACCTGTCTACGCTATCCTTGTGCGAGACTCACGCAGGAATCCAGCGCAATATGAATGTCCTGATCGTTGATGACGAACCCCAAGCCCGCGAGCGACTGAGCCGTTTGGTCAGTGAACTCGAGGGTTATACAGTCCTTGAACCGAGCGCCACCAACGGCGAAGAGGCGTTGACGCTGATCGACAGCCTCAAACCGGATGTGGTGTTGCTCGATATTCGCCTGCCAGGCCTTGATGGCTTGCAAGTGGCCGCCCGCCTGAGCGAGCGAGAATCGCCGCCTGCCGTGGTGTTGTGTGCAGCTCACGAAGAGTTTTCTGCGCAGACCCTGGAAGACAGCGGTGTCAGCTTTCTTGCCAAACCGGTGAGTGCTGAGGCGCTGCTCAAAGCCTTGAAAAAGGCCGAGCGTCCCAACCGCGTCCAGCTCGCCGCTTTGACCCAGCCAGCCGCTCAGAGTGGTAATGGGCCACGCAGCCATATCAGCGCGCGGACCCGTAAAGGTATTGAGCTGATTCCGCTGAACCAGGTGGTCTACTTTATCGCCGACCACAAGTACGTGACCTTGCGTCACGAGACGGGTGAAGTGTTGCTCGATGAGCCGCTCAAGGCCCTTGAGGACGAATTCGGCGACCGCTTTGTGCGCATCCACCGCAATGCGCTGGTGGCCCGCGAGCGAATAGAACGCTTGCAGCGCACGCCTCTGGGGCACTTTCAGTTGTTCCTCAAAGGGCTTAACGGCGATGCCTTGATCGTCAGCCGACGCCATGTCGCCGGTGTGCGCAAGATGATGCAGCAGCTTTAGCCAGGGGCTTTGGCGAGGTCTGCATTCTGTATCCCGGTGCGACGCGGCCAGGGAGGCCCCGCACTTGCTGATTCAAATCAAAGCGTGTTTGCCTGAGCTGTTATTATCTGCCGTATCTATTCAGTACGGATTGATCCATGTCCTCTCGCGAAATCCGCATCGCCACCCGTAAAAGTGCCCTGGCCTTGTGGCAGGCCGAATACGTCAAAGCACGCCTTGAGCAAGCCCATCCGGGGTTGAAAGTGTCTCTGGTGCCCATGGTCAGTCGCGGCGACAAGCTGCTCGACTCGCCATTGTCGAAGATTGGCGGCAAGGGCTTGTTCGTCAAGGAACTGGAAACTGCACTGCTGGAAAACGAAGCCGACATCGCCGTGCATTCGATGAAAGACGTGCCGATGGACTTCCCCGAAGGTCTTGGCCTGTATTGCATCTGCGAGCGCGAAGACCCGCGTGACGCGTTTGTATCCAATACTTATGCGTCGCTGGATGAGCTGCCCTTGGGCAGTGTCGTCGGCACCTCAAGCCTGCGTCGCCAGGCGCAGTTGCTGACTCGCCGGCCGGACCTGCAAATCCGGTTTCTGCGCGGCAACGTCAACACCCGTCTGGCCAAGTTGGATGCGGGCGAATATGACGCGATTATTCTCGCGGCGGCTGGCCTGATTCGCCTGGGTTTCGAAGACCGCATCACCTCGGCCATCAGCGTAGAAGACAGCTTGCCCGCGGGCGGACAAGGCGCTGTGGGGATCGAATGCCGCACCGCTGACAGTGAAATTCACGCCCTGCTCAAACCCCTTGATCATCAAGACACCGAAGTGCGTGTCACGGCCGAGCGCGCGCTGAACAAACGCCTCAACGGTGGCTGCCAGGTGCCGATCGCCTGTTACGCCGTGCTCGAGGGTGAAAACCTGTGGCTGCGTGGCTTGGTTGGCGACCCCGCAGGCGGCACGCTGCTCACCGCCGAGGTTCGCGGGCCACAGCGTGATGCTACCGCGCTGGGAATCCAGGTGGCAGAAGAGCTGCTGGAAAAAGGCGCCGGTGTGATTCTGCAAAAAATCTATGGCGAGGCTGGCCCGCAGTGACCGACTGGCGTCTGTTGCTGACGCGGCCTGCCGAGGAAACCACGGCCCTGGCCGCGACGTTGTCCGAGGCCGGTATTTTCAGCAGCAGCCTGCCATTGTTGGCGATCCAGGCCTTGCCGGTGACGGCTGAGCAACAAGCGGTCTTTTGTGATCTGGGCCGTTATAGCGCGGTCATCGTGGTCAGCAAGCCTGCCGCGCGCCTGGCCTTGCAACAGCTGGATCGGCGTTGGCCGCAGTTGCCCTGGTTCAGCGTCGGCGCGGCCACCGCACAAATACTGGCCGATCACGACCTCACTGTTCATTATCCGCAAACCGGCGACGACAGCGAGGCCTTGCTTGCGCTGCCCGCCTTGCGCGAGGCTATCGCACGCCCCGATGCCCGGGTATTGATCCTGCGTGGCGAAGGCGGGCGAGAGCTGCTGGCTGAGCGTTTACGCGAGCAAGGTGCTAGTGTCGATTATCTGGAGTTGTATCGTCGCACCCTTCCGGCTTACGACACCGGGGAGCTGATGCAACGCATCCAGTTGGAACGCTTGAACGGCGTGGTGGTCAGCAGTGGGCAGGGTTTTTTGCACCTGCAAGCGTTGGCTGGCCTCGATTGGCCGCAGGTGGCGCGGCTGCCATTGTTCGTGCCCAGCCCCCGCGTCTATGAAATGGCGCGGGCCGCTGGCGCAGAAAAAGTTGTGGATTGTCGCGGTGCGAGTGCCGCGGCTTTGTTAGTGGCGTTGCGCAGCGTTGCCTTGTGAGGCAAGCCGCGCCCACTCTCTGATACGCAAAGGACGGATACGTGAGCGAAACAGCCTTGCCTAAAGATGAAACCCAGCCCGCACTTGATGCGCCGGCTGAGTCACCGGTCGCCGCGCCACGCCGTGGCAATGGCCTGGCAATCGTAGCCTTGTTGCTCGGCGCCGCAGGTGTTGCCGCTGGCGGATGGGGCATTTGGCAGGTCCGCGCCCTGCAAGCCGGCAGTCAACAGCAGTCGAGCCAGGTGCAGGCACTCGACGAGCAATCCCAGTCTCTCAAGCAGAGCCAGCAACAGCTGACTACCCGGCTGGCGCAATTGCCCGGTGCAGATGAGCTGGAAGAACGCCGCCGTCTGGTAACCCAGTTGCAGGGCGATCAGCAGCGCTTGAGCCAGCGCCTGGAAACCGTGCTGGGTGCCAGTCGCCAGGACTGGCGTCTGGCCGAAGCCGAGCATTTGATCCGTCTGGCCAGCTTGCGTTTGTCTGCCCTGCAGGACATCAACAGCGCTCAGTCTCTGGTCCAGGGGGCTGACGAAATTCTGCGTGAGCAAAGCGATCCGGGTTCCTACGCCGCACGCGAGCAACTGGCCAAGAGCCTTGCCGCGTTGCGCAGTACCGAGCAGCCGGACCGCACCGGGCTTTACCTGCAACTCGCCGCGCTGCGCGATCAGGTTGTACAGCTGGCGGCTATTGCCCCGGAATACCAGCTTAGCGAGCCGGCCTCTCAAGGTCGCCCGACCAGCGATACGCAAGGTCGCCTGAGCCAATGGTGGGAGGAGATTTCCCGCTACTTCCGCATCGATTTCAACCCGGACGACAACATTCGACCGTTGCTTGCCGGTCAGGGCCTGAATCAGGTACGCCTGGCGCTGAGCCTGGCCCTTGAGCAGGCGCAATGGGCTGCGCTCAATGGTGAAACGGCGGTGTACAGCCGTTCCCTGGGCGAGGCGCGCAGCGTGCTGCAAGACAACTTCAACCAGGACAACCCGCAGAGCAAAGCGATGCTCGCGCGTATCGCCGAGCTTGAGCCCAAGGCCGTTTCCGTGGCCACGCCTGACCTGGCGGCCAGCCTGGCCGCGGTGCAGGCCTACCTCGAACGTCGTCATCTGTCTGCCGATGAAGCCAAGGCGTCGGCGGGCACGCCGGCGACCCAGGAGTAGAGCCGATGAAGCGTTTCTATGTGATCCTGGTCCTGGCAATTGCAATCGCCCTGGCGCTGGGCGTGGGCATTTCCAAGCACACCGGCTACGTGCTGATTACCTATCCCCATCTGCTGCATTACGAGTCGAGCCTGTGGGCGACGCTGGTGGCCGTGTTTGCCGTCGGCCTGGCGATCTATCTGATCCGTGTGTTGCTGAGCCTGCTCAGCACCTCCGGTGGCGTGGTCAACCCATGGTCGCGACGTAACCGCAGTCGCCGGGTACAAATTGCGATCGAGCAGGGCCAGATGGACCTCGCTGAAGGCCGCTGGGCCAGTGCCGAACGCCACCTGCACCGCGCCGCCGAAGCGGAGCGCCAGCCATTGTTGTACTACCTTGGCGCGGCACGTGCGGCCAATGAGCAGGGCCGTTATGAAGAGTCCGACGGTTTGCTGGAGCGCGCTCTGGAGCGCCAGCCTCAGGCTGAGCTGGCGGTTGCCTTGAGCCATGCGCAATTGCAGATGGACCGTGGCGATACAGAAGGCGCACTGGTGACCTTGCAGGCGATGCACGAGCGTCATCCGCACAACCCGCAGGTGTTGCGCCAGTTGCAGCGTCTGCATCAGCAGCGGGGCGATTGGTCTTCAGTGATTCGCTTGTTGCCGGAGCTGCGAAAAGACAAAGTCCTTCCCGCCAGCGAGCTGGCCGAGCTGGAGCGTCGCGCCTGGGGTGAAAACCTCGGGCTGGCGGCCCAGCGTGAAGAGCAGGGCGAAGCAGGCTTGCAGTCTCTTGATCGGGCGTGGGAGCAACTCACTTCCGCCCAGCGCCAGGAGCCACAGCTGGTTCTGGCTTACGCCGAGCAACTGCGCCGGCTGGGTGCCGACGCCAAGGCTGAGGAGGTGCTGCGCAGCGCCATCAAACGCGGCTATGACAGCCACTTGATCCGGCTTTATGGTTTGTTGCGAGGCGCTGATTCGGCCCGACAATTGAAGTTTGCCGAAGGCTGGCTCAAGGACCACCCGGGTGATGCCAGCTTGTTGCTGACCCTGGGCCGCCTGTGCCTGCAAAACAGTTTATGGGGCAAGGCGCGCGATTACCTTGAAAGCAGCCTGCAGGTGCAACGCAACCCTGAGGCCTGCGCTGAGCTGGCACGGCTGTTGGCCCAATTGGGTGACACCGAGCGCAGCAACCAGCTGTTCCAGGAGGGGCTGGGGCTGCTTGACAGTCGCTTGCTGGCCTCGCCGTTGCCCATGCCCGCGCGCGTCTGAAGTAGGAAAGAGGGCGAAGGTTGGCTCGGATGTTTCTGAGAGCCAACCTTCGTTAGCCTGTAAATACTGGGTCTAAAGCGCTACGTAGTAAATTCCTACTGATAGCTGCTTAAAGTCATCCAGGGTCTGACGAGATATCCCTATGCTCTCGCGGAATTGCCTGCTCTAACGAGTATTGAAAGGGGTCAGGCCTTTCCTCTACCGTGACGGCCTATCTCTTGCGGTACGGATAACAATGTCTTTGGCCCCTTCACGCTCCTTGTTTTTCCTGGCGTTCATGGCTGGTGTGCTGACGTTGGGCGCGTCGTTTTATCTCGAGTACGGCGCGCTGCTACGCCCGTGTTTCCTTTGCCAGCTGCAACGTATCTTTCTGGCAGCCTTCACGCTGATCAATCTGGTCGCGGCGATTCATAATCCAAAGCGCTCTGCGGTTTACCTCTACGGGTTTGCCAGCATGGGCTGCGCATTGCTCGGCGCTATCACTGCCGTACGCCAGGTGCTGCTACAAAATGCCGCACCGGAGCAGACCACCGATTGCTGGCCAAGCCTGCACTACATGATTGAAAACCTGTCGCTGTGGCAAGCACTGCAATTGACCGTCAAAGGCACTGTCGATTGCGTTGAGATCAACTGGACACTGTTCGACCTCAGCGTTCCCGAATGGAGCTTGCTGTTCTTTTTGGCCATGCTGATGCTGGGCATCCTGCAGTTTTCACGGTCGTTGTTAAGTCGCAGATGGGGCGTCGCAAGGCCTTGAAAGTGTGTCGCGGGTCGTAGGACGGGATTAAACACTTGTATGAACTTTCTCTCCTGCGTACCTTGAAGCCATAGTCATGCGGGCATAATCTGGCCCGCACGCATTATCGAAACCGTTTGCCAAATGCGGCCTTGTCCGGCTGCTGCTTTTATCCTTGAGTGTTGCGCGGGCACAGGCGGCAGCGCCCCCTATAGGGAAGAGAGATCATCATGCTGGAAAGTTGTCAGAATGCTCAGGAACGCTGGGGTGGGGTGCACAAGCTGATCGACAGCTGGTTGAAGGCACGTCACGAACTGGTTCGGGCCTTTGATGCTCTCGGCGCCAAGCCCGAAGCATTGGGTGAGAATCGCGAGCCGCTGCAAGACTTTTGCGCTGTGTTGGTGGACTACGTGTCTGCTGGACATTTCGGCGTCTACGAACAACTGACCAAAGAGGCGGAAGCCTTTGATGATCAGCGTGGTCTGGACTTGGCCGAGACCATCTACCCGCGCATCGATGTCATTACGGAAAAACTGCTGGTGTTCACTGAATTGTGCGATGCCGGCAAATGCGTTGCCGAAAAATTCAAAGAGCTTGGCGGGCTATTGCACGAACGTTTCGAGCTGGAAGATTGCCTGATCGAAGTGTTGCACAACGCTCACAAAGAAGAGGCCGCTACCCAGGCCTGAGCCTTGGCGGCGAGACAAAAAACGGTGCGCATGGCGCACCGTTTTTTATTGGGTCAGTGGCGAGTACCGAGCAATTCGATCTCGAACACCAGCGGCGTATAAGCGGGGATCAACTCGCCAGCACCGTCGGCGCCATAGGCTTGGGCGGATGGGATCACCAGACGCCATTTCGCGCCGACCGGCATCTGTTGCAGCGCGCTGCTCCAACCGCTGATCACACTGTCCAGGCGAAACCATTGCGGTTGTGTGCTCTGATCGAAGACAGTCCCATCGGGCAACTGCCCTACGTATTTCACTTGCACCTCATCACTGGCCAACGGCTTGCTGCCGGTGCCAGGTGTCAGCTCCGTGAGCAGGATGCCATTCGATAACTCACGCACGCCGGCTGCTGCTTTTTCCTTGGATAAAAATTGCTGTTCGGCAGCGAGTGCTTTTTCACTTTGCGGCGCCTCAGCCTCGGCCGCGCTCTGTGCTTCGTGCTCGGCGAGGATCTGCTCGATACGTGCATTGTCCAGCGCCAGTGGTTTGCCCTGATAGGCTTGTTTAAGGCCATCGATCAACGCCTGAATCTGCAGGTCGGGCACTTCCTGGCGCAGTCGTTCGCCGAGGCTGGCGCCCAGGCTGTAAGCAAGGTCGTGCGGGTCTTGGGCAGTAGTTTTTGACGGCGATTGTTCTGCCGCATGGGTCATGGAAACCACCAAGCCAAGCAATAAAAAAAGGTAACGCGACATGGTTATTCTCCCGCCGAAAGTGCGACGGATTATGCCAGTGTGAGTGCGCAAAAAGTGCCGTGGTTTTTCGTTATATCGATAAGAATTTTCCTACGGTGCAACGCAAGGCAAACGATACTGTCAACATGCCCTAGCGGCGGTAAGAGCAGAGGGCTAGTATGAGCCGCACCCACGTCAGCCAGGAGGTAAACCATGTCGGCCAAACAGAAGCCTGTAAATACCCCGTTGCATTTACTCCAACAACTTTCGGGCAGCTTGCTCGAACATCTGGAAAGCGCGTGTTCCCAAGCCTTGGCTGATGCAGAAAAACTGCTCGCCAAATTGGAAAAACAACGCGGTAAAGCGCAAGAAAAGCTGCACAAATCCCGTACCAAACTGCAAGACGCCGCCACTGCCGGCAAGGCCAAGGCACAAGCCAAAGCCAAAGACGCCGTTAAGGAACTTGAGGATCTGCTGGACGCCCTCAAGGATCGCCAAGCTGAAACCCGCACCTACATTTCCCAACTCAAACGCGATGCTCAGGAAAGCCTGAAACTGGCCCAGGGCGTTGGTCGTGTGAAAGAAGCCGTGGCTAAAGCACTGGGCGCTCGCACGCCAGCAAAAGCCGTTGCGTCGAAGGCTTCGACTAAGACAGCGTCCAAATCCGCTGCTGCCAAGCCAGCTGCCAAAACTGCTGCTGCAAAACCAGCTGCCAAGCCAGCCGCTAAAACTGCTGCTGCAAAACCAGCCGCCAAGCCAGCCGCTAAAACTGCTGCTGCAAAACCAGCCGCCAAGCCAGCCGCTAAAACCGCTGCTGCAAAACCAGCCGCCAAGCCAGCCGCTAAAACTGCTGCTGCAAAACCAGCCGCCAAGCCAGCCGCTAAAACTGCTGCTGCAAAACCGGCCGCCAAGCCAGCCGCTAAAACTGCTGCTGCAAAACCGGCCGCCAAGCCAGCCGCTAAAACTGCTGCTGCAAAACCAGCCGCCAAGCCAGCCGCTAAAACTGCTGCTGCAAAACCAGCCGCCAAGCCAGCCGCTAAAACTGCTGCTGCAAAACCAGCCGCCAAGCCAGCCGCTAAAACTGCTGCTGCAAAACCAGCTGCCAAGCCAGCCGCTAAAACGGCTGCTGCAAAACCAGCCGCCAAGCCTGCCGCTAAGACTGCTGCTGCAAAACCAGCCGTCAAGCCAGCCGCTAAACCCGCTGCTGCAAAACCGGCGGCCAAGCCAGCTGCCAAACCGGCTGCTGCAAAACCAGCTGCAAAGCCAGCCGCCAAGCCTGCACCGGCCAAGCCAGCAACCCCGGCAGCTCCGGCTGCAACCCCGGCAGCGTCCACCGCTCCAACTGCGCCGGCCAGCAGCACGCCTGCACCGGCAGCGCCAAGCACCACCCCAACCAGCGCTTCCTAAGTGCTGGTGGCCTCGACGCGCAGCGACTGCAGCGCGTCGTGGTCAAGGTTGGCGGCTCCGGTCGCCAAGCCTTCAAGCCATCTCGATTGACCCCCTTTCTCGCCAGTCGGCCATGTTTGCGCCAGCACTTGCAGGCGCGTCAGCAACTGCCGTTCAGCTTCCAGCTCCAGGGCCTTGACCCGTTCGCGTAGCGCCGCCAATTGCGCATCCTGCTGCGCCATGGCTCGCCACTGCACGCGTACCTGTCGCAAGGGTTCGACCACGTCTTGCTGCCACGGCTGCGCAATCTGGCGCAACGCCTGCATGCGTTCGGCGGTCGGTGCAACACCGCGCTGCTCCAGCCAGGCGCCGCAGAGCAACAGGCACACATCCGCGCCTTGTGCCTGCAAGCGCAAGCAAGCAGCTTCAATGCCCGGGTGGGCATACGTCGAGAGGGCAAAGCTCCACAGGTCAGCGCACATATTCACACCCAAGCCAGCGGCCAACGAAGCTGGTAGACTCCGCCGCCATTATGATCCGACTTCAAAGCCTAACATTACAGCGTGGCCCGCAACGTCTTCTTGAAGACGCCGAGCTGACCCTGCACGCCGGTCACAAAGCCGGCCTGATCGGTGCCAACGGCGCCGGCAAATCCACGTTGTTCGCCCTGTTGCTCGGTGAGCTGACCCCGGATTCCGGGAACTGCCTGCTGCCGGCCGACTGGCGCATCGCCCATATGCGTCAGGAGATCGACACCCTGGACCGCATCGCGATCGACTACGTGCTCGATGGCGACCTGCGCCTGCGCCAGGTGCAACACGACCTGGCCGAGGCCGAGAAAGCCCAGGACGGCGCCGCCCAGGCCCGCCTGCACTCGGAACTCGACAGTGCCGATGGCTACACGGCCGACGCTCGCGCCCGCAAGATGCTGGCCGGCCTGGGTTTTACCAATGAACAGATGGACCGCCCGGTCGCCGACTTCTCCGGCGGCTGGCGCATGCGCCTGAACCTGGCCCAGGCGCTGATGTGCCCGTCCGACCTGCTGCTGCTCGACGAACCGACCAACCACTTGGACCTCGATGCGATCCTGTGGCTGGAGGATTTCCTCAAGAGCTACCCGGGCACCTTGCTGCTGATTTCCCACGACCGGGATTTCCTCGACGCCGTGGTCGACAATATCGCCCACGTCGAACAGAAGAAAATCACGCTCTACCGTGGCGGCTACACCGCATTCGAGCGCGCCCGCGCCGAACGCCTGGCTCAGCAGCAGCAAG
This sequence comes from Pseudomonas sp. TREG-RG-20F-10-E-6-01, assembly GCF_022662455.1. Taxonomy (NCBI): domain Bacteria; kingdom Pseudomonadati; phylum Pseudomonadota; class Gammaproteobacteria; order Pseudomonadales; family Pseudomonadaceae; genus Pseudomonas; species Pseudomonas sp. TREG-RG-20F-10-E-6-01. The sequence goes on from NZ_JAKNQP010000007.1 coordinate 131,428, forward strand.
CCTTCGAGAAGCAGCAAGCGCAACGTGCGCACATGGAAAGCTACATCGCCCGGTTCAAGGCCCAGGCCACCAAGGCCCGTCAGGCCCAGAGCCGGATCAAGGCGTTGGAGCGCATGGAAGAGCTGTCGGCGGCCCACGTCGATTCGCCGTTCGATTTCGTGTTCCGTGAGTCGGTGAAGATCTCCAGCCCATTGTTGGACCTCTCGGATGCACGCCTGGGTTATGGCGACAAAACCATTCTGGAGAAGGTCAAGCTGCAGCTCACGCCGGGCGCGCGTATCGGTTTGCTCGGTCCCAACGGCGCAGGCAAGTCGACGCTGATCAAGAACCTGTCGGGTGAACTGCAACCCCTGGCCGGCCGCCTGACGCGTGGCGAGAACCTGGTGGTGGGCTACTTCGCTCAGCATCAGCTGGACTCCCTCGATTCCAAAGCCAGCCCGTTGTTGCACCTGCAGCGCCTGGCGCCGACCGAACGTGAGCAAACCTTGCGTGATTTTCTGGGTGGCTTCGACTTCCGTGGCGCACGCATCGATGAGCCGGTGTTGAATTTCTCCGGCGGCGAAAAAGCCCGCCTGGCCTTGGCCCTGATCGCCTGGGACCGGCCAAACCTGCTGCTGCTCGACGAACCGACCAACCACCTGGACCTGGAAATGCGCCTGGCGCTGACCATGGCCCTGCAGGAATTCAGTGGTGCGGTACTGGTGGTGTCTCACGATCGCCACTTGCTCAAGAGCACCACCGATAACTTCCTGCTGGTGGCTGACGGCAAAGTCGAAGAGTTCGACGGCGACCTGGACGACTACGCGCGTTGGCTGACGGACTACCGTCTGCGCAACGCGCCGGCCAGCACCACGCCGGTCAACCCGGACAAGACCGACAAGAAGGCCCAGCGCCAGGCCGCCGCCGCCCTGCGTCAGCAGCTGGCGCCGCACAAGCGCGAAGCCGACAAGCTGGAAGCCGAGCTGGGCAAGGTGCACGAGCGCCTGGCCAAGATCGAAACCAGCCTGGGCGACAGCGCCGTGTACGAGGCGGCGCGCAAGGACGAGTTGCGCGACTTGTTGGCCGAACAAGCCAAACTCAAGGTGCGTGAAGGCCAGTTGGAGGAAACCTGGATGGAAGCCCTCGAACTGCTGGAAACCCTGCAAGCGGAGCTGGAGGCGCTGTCCTGATGGAAGCGCTGCAATTGCCATTGCCGACGCAGTGGGTCGAACCGGTCTGGATCGGTGTGCAAATCCTGCTGATCCTGCTGGCGGGTTATCTCGCCCAGCGTTTCGTCGCCAAGGGTTTGAATCGTCTGGGGGAGCGTTACCCGTTCCCGCCACAACTGCTGATGCCCCTGCGTGGCGGCCTGCGCTGGCTGATCATGGGCAGCGCGTTGATCTTCGTGCTGGGCCGTCTCGGCGTGTCAGCCACGGTGCTGTGGACGGCGCTGTCGGGGTTTGTCGCGGTGGCCGCCGTGGCGTTTTTCGCCATGTGGTCGGTGCTGTCCAACCTGCTGTGCGCGATCTTGATTTTCACCGTCGGGCCGTTCCGTCTGGGTGACATTGTCGAGTTGGTGGATACCGTCGACAAACCGGGCGTCAAAGGCCGGGTCGTGGCGATCAACCTGCTCTACACCACGCTGATCGAAGTGCAGGACGCCGGCACCGACAGTGCGATGGTGCAAGTGCCTAACAGCTTGTTCTTCCAGCGCTCGGTGCGGCGTTGGCCAGGCACCCATGTGTTCCCTGGCGACCGCTAGTATTTACATCCTGTAAAAATATCTAGCCAGCCTTTGCTCGGCGGAGTTAGTTTTAGGCTCAATCGCTAACTCTCCCTCTGAGGTGTGTAATGGCACTCGACACATGGCTGGCCTTTTTTGTGGCCAGCTGGATTATTTCCCTGTCCCCCGGCGCTGGCGCCATCGCGTCGATGTCCAGCGGCCTGCAATACGGTTTCCTGCGCGGCTATTGGAATGCCATTGGCCTGCAACTGGGCCTGGCGATGCAGATTGCCGTGGTCGCGGGCGGCCTGGGCGCCATTCTGGCGGCGTCCTCGAACGCGTTTTATGCGATCAAATGGTTTGGCGTGGCGTACCTGGTGTACCTCGCGGTCAAGCAATGGCGCGCGCTGCCCATGGACATGAGCGAAGATTCGGCCATACGCCCGATCGGCAAGCCGCTGGCGATGATGTTCCGTGGCTTCCTGGTCAATGCCAGCAACCCCAAGGCCCTGGTGTTCATGCTGGCGGTGCTGCCGCAGTTTGTGAACCCGCAGGCGCCACTGCTGATCCAGTACCTGATCCTGGGCGCGACCATGATCAGCGTCGATATGATCGTGATGGCGGGCTATACGGGGCTGGCGTCGAAGGTCTTGCGCCTGCTGCGCACGCCTAGACAGCAAAAACGCATGAACCGCACCTTTGCCGGGTTGTTTGTGGGGGCTGCGGGTTTCCTGGCCAGCTTGCATCGCGCAACGACCTGAGGCTGACAAAACCGGCTAAAAATGTGGGAGCTGGCTTGCCTGCGATAGCATCACCAAGGTGTAACTGATACACCGCGGTGCCTGCATCGCTGGCAAGCCAGCTCCCACATTTGTTTTGTGTTGCGTGTGCAATCGCAGCTTCAGCGCAGAATCTTCGGCGCTTCATCCCTGGGCAGGTTGTTGCGCAGCGCAGGCTTGCCGGGGTCTTGATACCCGCCGCCCAGTTGCTCTGCCAGTTGCCTGGCCACATCCTCACCCAAGGCTTTCGACACGTCCCTTACCACCCGCGGCCGGTTCAGGCTCACGCGCACATCACGGCTGTTCACCAGCTTGGTGTCCTGGCCTTCGCCCATCGCGGTAAACGCCGAGGTGATCTCGAAGGTGCGCGTGTTGATCAGGCTGAAATCCGCCACCAGCGTCAGGCCCAGCACGGCCGAGTAGCTGTTGGTGTGGTCCAGGGCGTTGATGTCCTGGGTGAAGTCGATGTCTGACAGGGTGCCGAACAGCACGTAGTCGGCGCCCTTGAAGTTGCCGGCCTTGATGCGCTTGATCACGTCATACACATCGCCCTTGGCGTCGGCGGTGTAAGGCGTGCCCTGTACCAGTTGGAACTGGTGCGACTTGAGAATCTCGCCCTTGATATCTCCGCTGAATTTACGCAGCTCGGCCTGTTCGATGTAGCTGGTGCGGCTCTCATACTCGCTGTAGCTCGACGCACCGCTGGCCTGATAGGCGCTGGCCTGGAAATTGTTGCTGGCCGAGACCGCGTGGATGTACTCCTCGACGCGCGCCTCGTAGGCAAGGTCAGTCACCGCGATCTTCGGGGCGGCCGAGGCGCCAAAGGCGCACAGCAGGCCGATCATGCCGATCCATGCACGCATTGCTCAGCGCTCCGTGGTTTTGCGGATTTCTTTCTCGTCCATCCATTCGGCCAGGCCGCTCTCGACGTCGATCAGCTGCAGGCTGAATTTGTAGAAGACGTCTTTGTAGTCCGAGCTGCGCTTGACGATGGAGCTGATGGAGCCTTCCAGGCGGTACTTGGCGGCGACCATATTGCCGGTCTTGCTGACGGTGGCTTTTTTGTACAGGCCGCTCTGGTTTTGCAGCTTGAGCTGGTCAACCTGGCTTTGCATATCGGTGTTGTCGCTGGCGAAGCGCGCAGTGCCGGTCTTCATCAGCTGGGTCTTGATCGACGTGGTGATCTCACGGGTGTCGATGTACTCGCTGGTCTTGTTCTTCACGTCATACACCTGCACGACCGGGCGGCCCTGCAAGATGCCAGACTGGGCCAGGGAGCGGGTCATGCTTTCGGCGATCATCTGCAGGTCGGTCGAGCCGAACTCGTTGGTGACCAATTCCACGGCCTTAGAGTCGCCGTAGCTGATGTTCTTGCCGCCAAGGACCGGCGAGGTGTTGGAGCAACCGCTGGCCAGCAGGGCAACCACGGCGAGAATCGAGACGCGTGCAAACATGGGGAAATCTCTCTGAAAACTGATAGGTGAAGGCTTCAAGGCGTTTTCACTTCAAGACGAAAGTCTGCCGCCTGAGGCAGGTTGGCGATGGCCGGCAAGAACGTGGCCTGGTTGGCGTACAGGTTCAGCACTTTCCAGGTGTCTTCATCGCCCACCGGGAAACCGTCGGCGCCCAGCCAGGCAAAGCGGTAATACATCATCTGGTTGCTGCTGGTGATGTTGCTCAGCTGCACCTTGGCCGTGAGAAAGCCATTTTCACGGGCCACACGAATGGCACCGACGGCGATGCCTTTGAACGTGCCCATCACCACGATTTTGCTGGCGGCGCTGCCAGGCTCCGGCGGCGGCGGGGTGGCGCAGCCGGCGAGCAGGACCAGCGCCAGGGCGCCGAGAATGAAATGACGCATAGCGTGCTCCTTAAGGTTGTTTGAGGGCGATGGCCTGGTTGGCAGCACTCGGCACCACGTGGGCCGCGAGGCCACCGGCGAATACCTGGTTGCCGACCACGCGCAGGGTGATCACCTGATAGCGCTGGTCGGCCTTGACCGTCACCAGCGTGCCGCCCAGGGCGTTGGGCAGGCTGACCTGGTGGTCGCCGTGCTTGAGGCGCAGTCGCGTCACTTGGGTCAGGTCCGGCAGCGTGCGCCAGGTGCGCGTGTCGGCGCCTTCGGTCACGGCCGAGGCGATGCCCAGCACCAGGCCCGCCATGGGGTTGGTCTTGTTCAGGTTGTTCTGCGCCACGCCACGGCTGACCGCACGCACGGTGGTGCGCAGAATGATCCCCGGCATGTCGTCACGCAGCGCGCGGCGCGACATGGCCGTGGTGCTGTTGAGTGCGGTGAGGTTCTGTTGCTTGCCGTCCACGCCGATCTGGGCAAAGGTCGCGGTGGAGTTGTCGGCCTTGATCACCGGGAACGACAGCGGGGTGATCACCAGGTTGCCATTGATCGGGATCGGCAATGGCAGGCGGATCGAATCACGCGCCGGTGCCAGGCCGCTCTGGACCACGATCAGCACGTCGGTCTCATCGGCGCCGACCTTGGACTTGTCCAGCTCAAGCAACGCCTGCTCCAGCAGCGGCGTGTTGGGGCGCAGTTCGGCGGCCTTGCGGTAGCCGGGCGCAGCCAGGTCTTTTTCGCCTAGGGCTTCGTAGACAAAGCCTGCCAGGTAATGGCTGAACGCACTCTGGTAGCTGTTTTTCAGGCCGACCACTTCCGGCGCGTCCAGTGCTTCCACCGGGTAGCCGCGCAAGTCTTTGATCTGAGTGGTGACGCCTTGGCGCTCGGCTTCGTTTTCGCGCTTGAGGTATTCCTTGTCGCGCAGGTCGGCGATCACCGCTTCGCGTTCGTGGGTCTTCTTGATCTCGGTGCGGGCACCGTCGAAGTCGTTCACGGCCAGCAGGTTCAAGGCCATCTGGGTGGTGAGCATGACTTTTTCGTAGTCATAACCTTCGTAGCGACGCACTTTGTCGTTGACCAGGAAACTGCCGAACTGGGCGAGGTACTTTTCGCTGTCGAATTTGACTGACTCTTCCCACTTGTAGACTTGCAGGTCGGCGCTGCGCCAGGCGGTCTGGCTGCCGGTGAGGTCGCCCTTGGCGCGCAACAGCTCGCCCTTTTCGAAGAAATAGAGCAGGTCTTTGTCGTCGCCGGTATTGTTTTTTTCCAGCAGGGTCAGGGCACCGTCGACATTGCCGGTGGCCAACTGTTGGTTGGTGGCTTGCAGCTCAGTGTCGTAGCTGCGAAACATCGAACAACCGGACAGCAAGGTCACCGCCGCGAGTGCGAGCGGGGTTAGGGCGCGAAATGCCATACAAACTTCTTCCCTGAAAATAATCAGCCGATGTGCCTATTCCTCATAAAAACGAGGAATTAAATTCCCTTTCGCAATAACAGGGCGCGGCATTATAGGCGCCATTACTGGCAAAACAATGGCTTTTTGCTCCGTTTTTTGTGCGATTGCCATCATGTCGACGGCGATATTTCCATCGCCTTATCACTGACGTCTTGAGTCAAACCCCTTAACGTTAAACAATGTGTTACTTCGCATTTCCCTTTGAGATTCATTCATGACTGCCCTTTACCGTTTTCTCGCCTGGCTCCTGCTGCCGGCGCTGATGTCGTGCAGCTTTAATCTGTTGGCGGCAACTGCCGAGGGCGCGCCTCAAGCCTTGCATCTGCTCGATTACATCGGTGCCGACTACCCGCCAGCGGTGGACGCGGGCAAGGTCGTGGATGAATCCGAATACCGCGAGCAGGTGGAGTTTCTTGGGGTATTGCAGGGCCTGGTAGCGGATTTACCCGAGAAGCCCGAACGCGCCGATTTGATAAAGGGCGTCAATGAATTGCTGGCGGCGGTGACCGCGCGTGAAGAGGGCGCGACCGTCGCCCACCAGGCCCGTCAATTAGGTGCCAAGTTGGCAGTGGCGTACGAAGTCAGCCAGGCTCCGGCGATCACCCCAGACCCCACGCGTGGCGCACCGCTCTATGCCCAGCACTGCTCGGTATGCCACGGCACTGCGGGCGCCGGTGATGGCCCGGCCAGCACGGGCATGACGCCGCCGCCCGCAAACCTGCGTGACGCCGCGCGCCTGGACCGCCTGAGCCTTTACGCGATCTACAACACACTCGGCCTGGGCGTCGAGGGCACTGACATGCCGTCTTTCGCTGACCAACTGGATGACCGTCAACGCTGGGACCTGGCGACCTACATCGCCGGTTTCACCGCTGACCCGACTGCGGCAAACAGCGAACAACCCTTCAACCTTGCCGACCTGGCCCGCCAGACCCCCAATGAAGTGCTCGCCGCAAATGGCCCGGCGGCCGCCGCGACGTTCCGCGCCCAACGTGCGCAGCCACCGCAGGTCAAGCGTGGCCCGGCGCAGTTGCTCGATTACACCGCGACCACGCTGGACAAGAGCCTCGCCGCGTTCCGCAACGGTGATCACGAACAGGCCTACGACTTGTCGGTAGCCGCCTACCTGGAAGGGTTTGAGCTGGTGGAAAGCTCGCTGGACAACGTCGACGCCAACGTGCGCAAGGACACCGAGAAAGCCCTGATGGCCTACCGGCAGTCATTGCAGGACGGCCTGCCGATCGAGCAGGTGCAGCAGCGTCTGGACGTGGCCAAGGGCAAACTCACTGAATCTGTCGGCTTGCTGGGCAGCGATGGCTTGAGCTGGTCGTTGAGTTACATCTCCGGCCTCCTGATTCTGTTGCGTGAAGGTCTGGAAGCGATCCTGGTGCTGGCGGCGATTCTGGCTTTCCTGCGTAACACCGGCCAGCAATCGGCGGTGCGCAGCGTCAACGTCGGTTGGGGCCTGGCGCTGTTGGCCGGCCTGGCGACGTGGGCATTGGCGGCGTATGTGATTGACGTCAGCGGCGCCCAGCGTGAATTGCTTGAAGGCTGCACGGCACTGTTTGCCAGTGTGATGGTGCTGTGGCTCGGCGTGTGGATGCACGACCGACGCCACGCGGCGGCCTGGCAGGATTACATCAAGAGCAGCCTGGTGGGCGGCGGCGGGCGCTTCGGCTTTGCCATGCTGGCGTTCTTCTCGGTGTACCGCGAGCTGTTCGAAGTGATCCTGTTTTACGAAACCCTGTGGCTGCAAGCCGGCCCCGCCGGGCACAACGCGGTGCTGGCCGGTGGCGCCACGGCGCTGGTGCTGCTGGTGGGCCTGGCGTGGGTGATCCTGCGCGGCTCGGCGAAGCTGCCCTTGGCGTTGTTCTTCGGCATCAACGCGGCGCTGCTGTGCGCGCTGTCGGTAGTGTTCGCCGGGCATGGCGTGAAGGCCTTGCAGGAAGCCGGCATCTTCGGCACACGGCCGGTGGCGTTCTTTGACTTCGACTGGCTGGGCATCCACGCCGACGCGTATTCGTTGAGTGCGCAGGCCGTGGCGATCCTGGCGATTGTGGTGCTGTACGGCCGCAGCCGCCTGGCAGAAAAACGCCGCGTGGCAGCCTGACCATGCGCGTGTGGATCGATGCAGATGCTTGCCCACGGGCGGCCAAGGACCAGGTGGTGAAATTCGCCCTCAAGCGCCAGTTCGAGGTGGTACTGGTGGCGGGGCAAAGCCAGATCAAACCGAGCTTTGCTTGTGTGAAGTTGATCGTGGTGCCCAGCGGCCCGGATGCGGCGGATGACTACCTGGTGGAGCACGCCGTGCCCGGTGAGCTGGTGATTTGCAGCGATGTGCCCTTGGCCGACCGGCTGGTGAAGAAGGGCGTCACGGCCCTTGACCCTCGCGGCAAGGAATTCAGCCCGGCCAACATGAGCGAACGGCTGGCGGTGCGTAACCTTTTCACGGATCTGCGCGAGCAGGGCCAGATGGGCGGAGGCCCGCCGCCCCATGGGGAAAAGGATAAGCAGGCGTTTGCCAATGCGTTGGACAGGATATTGACCAAGTTGATGCGCGAGGCCTGACGTTGGCGAGCAGTGTTCTTGTGGCGAGCGGGCTTGCCCCGCGTTGGGGGGCGAAGCCGCCCCAAAACTTCACGCCGCAGATTAACTGACTGACCGCGTTGTCTGGATTGGGGCTGCTGCGCAGCCCAACGCGGGGCAAGCCCGCTCGCCACAACAAGCCCGCTCGCCACGAAGAGCCTGCCTGCCACAACGGTGGGCTAACCACCCTTAAGTGTTCGGGACGCGCTCAATCATTTTCGTGGGTCAATTCCAGCACCCGATCCACGAGTTTGTTGATACCTGAGGCCACCTCACTGATGTTCTTGCCAAGCATGTAGGCCGGGGTGCTCACCAGTTTGCGCGGGGTGTCCTCGACGATGTCTTCCACTGTGCAGTCGCGGTGGGTGGCGCCCATCTTGTCGAGGGCAGCGGCGGTGTCGGCGTCGTTGCCGATGGTGCACGTCACGCCTGGGCCGTAGATTTTCGCGGCCAGTGCCGGCGAAATGCAGATCAGCCCCACCGGCTTGCTCGCTTCGGCGAAGGCTTCCGCCAGCGCCAGCACCTGCGGGTTGACGCTGCAACCCGCACCTTCCACGGCAAAGTTCGACAGGTTCTTCGCCGCGCCAAACCCGCCGGGCACGATCAGCGCATCGAAGTCTTCGGCGCGGGCCTCACGGATATCTTTCACGTCACCCCGAGCAATCCGCGCCGACTCCACCAGCACGTTACGCGACTCGGGCATCTCTTCGCCGGTGAGGTGGTTGATCACGTGATGTTGCGCAATATCCGGCGCAAAACATTGGACCTGGGCGCCTCGCTGGTCCAGGCGCAGCAAGGTGATCACGCTTTCGTGGATCTCTGCGCCGTCGTACACGCCACAGCCGGAAAGGATCACTGCAATCTTTTTGCTCATGAGTATTTCTCCCTATTTCATGGCGTTAAATGTCTACTAATTTGTCATCTGTTGCCAATGGGATCTCGCGCCGCTACACCTAATCTTGATCTAACAAAAACAGACCGGACTAGCCCATGGACTTCGTGCCTTACGCGGTACCGTTTTTCATTGCCTTGATCGTGGTTGAACTGCTGGCCGACCGTTGGCGCGGCGCGCGCAACTATCGGGTGGCCGACGCCATCAACAGCCTCAGCACGGGTGTGCTGTCCACTACCACGGGCTTGCTGACCAAGGGGGTCGGGCTGCTGACTTACGCCTTCGCCCTCAAGCACCTGGCCTTGATCGAACTCTCGGCCCAGAATGTGTGGACCTGGGTGTTCGCCTTTGTGTTCTATGACTTCTGCTACTACTGGCTGCATCGCTGCGGCCATGAGCGCAACATCCTGTGGGCCGCGCACTCGGTGCATCACCAGAGTGAGGACTACAACCTCACCACCGCCTTGCGCCAGACCAGCACCGGCTTCTTGCTGAGCTGGATTTTCTACCTGCCCCTGGCCGTGGTGGGCGTGCCGCTGGTGGTGTTTATCAGCGTGGCCTCGCTCAATCTGCTGTATCAATTCTGGGTGCACACCCGCCACGTGCCCAAGCTTGGCTGGTTCGAATGGTTCTTCGTCACACCGTCCAATCATCGGGCTCACCATGCACAGAACGCTCTTTACATGGATCGCAACTATGGCGGCGTATTCATTATTTGGGACCGGCTGTTCGGCAGCTTCCAGGAAGAAGACGACAACGAACCGGTGATCTTTGGCGTGACCACGCCCTTGGCCAGTTGGAACCCGCTGTGGGCCAACCTGCAGTTTTATGCACAGTTGTGGAGTGATGCGCGGCGTACCGAGCGCTGGTGGGACAAGCTGCGCATCTGGTTCATGCGCACCGGCTGGCGCCCGGCGGACGTGAAGGCCAAGTACCCGCTGACCAAGCCCGACTTGAGCCAGTTCCGCAAATTTGAAGTGCCGCTGGACGCACGCCAGCAGGTCTACGTTGCCCTGCAATTTGCGGCGTATGTGGGGTTTGGCAGCTATCTGATGAATGCAGGCGAAGGGCTGCCCACGGCGGCGTTGATCCTGGGCTGGAGCGCAATGGCGTTAGGGTTGTTCACGCTGGGCGTGGCGTTGGAGAATCGCCCCTGGGCCCTGAAGGCTGAGCTGGTGCGCCTGGGGCTGAATGTACCGTTGGTATGGCTGGCGCCGCTGGTCGGGCTATGGCCGGCCAGCAATTTGGGCTGGCTGGGCCTGGTGAGTTACAGCTTGCTCAGCGTGATCGGTCTCTACTGCTGCAGAGACCGGCTTACTCGATTGGCGTCTTAGGCGCGTCGACCTTGGCGGGCTCTGCGAGTTGCTCTGCGGCCAGCCGGGCCTTGGCATCTTCGCAGGCCTGGCGGGCAATGCGCGCGTTCTTGAAGCGGCGACGCAGCCACAGGCCCAAGCCCAGCAACAGCAGTGCGCCCAACACCCACAGCTCATATTTCTTGATGCTGCCGAGCATGCCTTCCAGCACCGCGCCAAAATGATAAGCCGCAGCGCCCAGCGCCGCCGCCCACACCGCAGCGCCAATGCCGTTGAGCAGCAAGTAGCGCAAAGGCGGGTAACCGGACAAGCCAATCGCCACCGGCATCACGGTGCGCAGCCCGTAGACGAACCGAAAGCTCAACACCCAGATATCCGGATGCTTGCGGATGTGTTCCAGCGCTTTGTCGCCCATCAATTGCCAGCGCGGCTTGCGCGCCAACAGTTTGCGGCCATGCTTGCGCCCCAGGAAGTACCACAGCTGGTCACCGGCATAGCTGCCAAAGAAGGCAACGACCACCACCAGGTTGATATCCATGTATCCACGGAACGCCAGGAAGCCTGCGAGAACCAGAATGGTTTCGCCTTCGAAGAACGTGCCCAGGAAGAGCGCAAAGTAGCCGAAGTCATGCAGAAATTGTTGAAGCATGGTCTGGGGTGCTGGCGAAATGAACGCGCAGCCTACGCCTTCGTGGACATTCATGAAAGTATCGAGATGTGTCACGAAGTGAACAATTCCTACATATGCGACGAATGCGACTGCAGGTCGCATCGATAAGCACAACTGTCATTCCTTCGTCATAATGGCCGCTTATAACTGCAACGCTCGCCCGTAAACACGGGCTCAGGAGTCTGTCGTGAGCTTTACCCCTGCCAATCGCCTGTTCCCTGCTACCCGCCTGCGCCGCAATCGCCGTGATGATTTTTCTCGCCGTTTGGTGCGTGAAAACGTGCTGACGACGAACGATCTGATCTTGCCGGTGTTTGTGCTGGACGGTGAAAACCGTCGGGAAGCAGTGGCATCGATGCCGGGTGTGGAGCGCTTGACCATTGATCAGCTGCTGATCGAAGCGGCGAACTGGGTGGAACTCGGGATTCCGGCGCTGGCGCTGTTTCCAGTGACGCCCTCTGAACTCAAGACGCTTGACGCTAGCGAAGCCTGGAACCCGCAAGGCATTGCCCAGCGTGCTACCCGCGCGCTGCGCGAGCGTTTCCCGGAGCTGGGTGTGATCACCGACGTGGCGCTGGACCCGTTCACCACCCACGGCCAGGATGGCATTCTTGACGAAGACGGCTATGTTCAAAACGACATTACCGTCGATGCGCTGGTCAAACAGGCGCTGTCCCACGCAGCCGCTGGCGCCCAGGTCGTCGCGCCGTCGGACATGATGGACGGTCGCATCCAGGCGATTCGCGAAGCCCTGGAACTGGCCGGCCACGTCAATGTGCGGATCATGGCCTACTCGGCCAAGTACGCCAGCGCCTATTACGGGCCTTTCCGCGATGCGGTGGGCTCGGCACTGAACCTGGGCAAGGCCAACAAGGCCTCGTACCAGATGGACCCGGCCAACAGCCAGGAAGCCCTGCACGAAGTGGCGGCGGATCTGGCTGAAGGCGCCGACATGGTGATGGTCAAGCCAGGGATGCCGTACCTGGACATCCTTTATCGGGTCAAAGAGGAATTCAAGGTGCCCACCTTTGTCTATCAGGTCAGCGGTGAATACGCGATGCACATGGCCGCGATCCAGAATGGTTGGTTGAGTGAAGCGGTGATCCTCGAATCCCTGACTGCCTTTAAACGTGCCGGCGCTGATGGCATTCTGACCTACTTCGCCGCCCGCGCCGCCCAATTGCTTAGAGAGCAACAATAGCCCTCACAGGAACACTCAATGAATACCGAAGGACTCTCAGAAGTTGCCGTAAAAGACGCTCACCCGGTGGTGGAACAAGTCACCGAAACCCCGCCGGAGCTGGAGCCTGCACCGCCTGCCGTGGTGGCCGAAGCGCCCGCGCCGGCCCCGGTGGTCGCGGTCACCAACCTGGATGACAGCAGCCTGTACATCCACCGCGAGCTGTCACAACTGCAATTCAACATCCGCGTGCTCGAGCAGGCGCTGGATGAGTCCTACCCGCTGCTGGAGCGGCTGAAATTCCTGCTGATTTTCTCCAGCAACCTGGACGAGTTCTTCGAGATCCGCGTCGCCGGCCTCAAGAAACAAATCACCTTCGCCCGCGAACAAGCCGGTGCCGACGGCCTGCAGCCGCACCAGGCCCTGGCGCGCATCAGCGAGCTGGTGCACGGCCATGTCGACCGCCAATACGCGATCCTCAACGACATCCTGCTGCCGGAGCTGGAAAAACATCAGGTCCGCTTCATCCGTCGCCGGCACTGGACCACCAAGATCAAGACCTGGGTGCGCCGTTACTTCCGTGACGAGATTTCACCGATCATCACCCCGATTGGTCTGGACCCGACGCACCCGTTCCCGCTGCTGGTGAACAAGAGCCTGAACTTCATCGTCGAACTGGAAGGCATCGACGCCTTCGGCCGCGATTCAGGCCTGGCGATCATCCCGGCGCCGCGTCTGTTGCCACGAATCATCAAGGTACCGGAAGAGGTGGGGGGCGCTGGCGACAACTATGTATTCCTGTCGTCGATGATCCACGCGCACGCCGATGACCTGTTCCAGGGCATGAAGGTAAAGGGCTGCTATCAGTTCCGCCTGACCCGTAACGCCGACCTGGCGCTGGATTCCGAAGACGTCGAAGACTTGGCCCGCGCCCTGCGCGGTGAGCTGTTCTCGCGCCGCTACGGCGACGCGGTGCGCCTGGAAGTGGCCGACACTTGCCCTAAACACCTGTCGGACTACCTGCTCAAGCAGTTCAACCTGGCTGAGTCCGAGTTGTACCAGGTCAATGGCCCGGTGAACCTGACGCGCCTGTTCAGCATCACCGGCCTGGACAGCCACCCGGAGCTGCAATACACGCCGTTCACTCCGCAGATCCCGAAACTGCTGCAAAACAGCGAGAACATCTTCAGCGTGGTGAGCAAGCAGGACATTCTGCTGCTGCACCCGTTCGAGTCCTTCACCCCGGTGGTCGACCTGTTGCGCCAGGCCGCCAAGGACCCGCATGTTCTGGCTGTGCGCCAGACGCTGTACCGCTCCGGCGCCAACTCGGAAATCGTCGACGCACTGGTAGACGCCGCGCGAAACGGCAAGGAAGTCACCGCGGTGATCGAGTTGCGTGCGCGCTTCGACGAAGAGTCCAACCTGCAACTGGCCAGCCGCCTGCAAGCGGCCGGTGCGGTGGTGATCTACGGCGTGGTCGGTTTCAAGACCCACGCCAAGATGATGCTGATCCTGCGCCGCGAAGCCGGCGAGATCGTGCGTTACGCGCACTTGGGCACTGGCAACTACCACGCCGGCAACGCCAAGCTCTACACCGACTACAGCCTGCTGACCTCCGACGACGCCTTGTGTGAAGACGTCGGCAAGTTGTTCAGCCAGCTGATCGGCATGGGCAAGACCTTGCGCATGAAGAAGCTGCTGCACGCGCCGTTCACGCTCAAAAAGGGCATGCTCGACATGATTGCCCGCGAGACCCAGTTCGCCCTCGACGGCAAACCGGCGCACATCATCGCCAAGTTCAACTCGCTGACCGATCCGAAGATCATCCGCGCGCTGTACAAGGCCAGCCAGTCCGGTGTGCGCATCGACTTGGTGGTGCGTGGCATGTGCTGCCTGCGTCCGGGCATCGCCGGGGTCTCGCATAACATCCACGTGCGATCGATCATCGGCCGCTTCCTGGAGCACACGCGGGTGTTCTACTTCCTCAACGGCGGCGAAGAGCAGATGTTCCTCTCCAGTGCCGACTGGATGGAGCGCAACCTCGATAAGCGTGTAGAGACCTGCTTCCCGGTGGAAGGCAAGAAGCTGATCATGCGCGTCAAGAAAGAGCTGGAAAGCTACCTCACTGACAACACGCACAGTTGGAGCCTGCAGTCGGACGGCCGCTACGTGCGCAACACGCCGACCGGCAACCAGAACCCGCGCAGTGCGCAGGCGACGTTGCTGGAGAAGCTGGGTAGCCCGATTCTTGCGGTGAACTAAAGCCAACGCGCTCTGAACATGTGGGAGGGGGCTTGCCCCCGATGAAGGAGTGTCAGTCAACAGATTCATTGACTGGTCCACCGCCATCGGGGGCAAGCCCCCTCCCACATGTGTTTTTGCAGTGTTCTTTAGATCGGCTCAGCGCAGGTTCAGGCTGAACCCCACCCGCGTCAGCCATTCCGCTTCCTGGGCGAAGTCCGCCTGGGTCAGCTGGTTTTCATCCAGCCAGCCTTTGGGGAACACCACGTCCAGGCTGTCGCCGTGGGCGCGCAGGGTTACCTGGGGCATTTCCTGGGTGCCGCGGATGTGGTGGAACAGGATCGCAAAGCGCAGCAGCACGCACAGGCGAATCAGCTTGCTGCCTTCGCTGCCGAAGTCGGCAAACTTGTCCTTGGGAATGTTGCGGCGATGGCCGCGCACCAGCAGGGCGAGCATCTGTTGGTCTTCGCGGGAGAAACCGGCGAGGTCCGAGTGCTCGATCAGGTAGGCGCCATGCTTGTGGTAATGGTAGTGGGCGATGTCCAGGCCCACTTCGTGCACCTTGGCAGCCCAGCCGAGCAGCTCGCGCCACACGCCGTCTGCCAGGTCCCAGTCTTCGGCCACCTGGTCGAAGGCATGCAGGGCCTTGCGCTCCACGCGCGCGGCTTGTTCGAGGTCGACGTGATAACGCTCCATCAACGAGCTGAGGGTGCGTTCACGCACGTCTTCATGGTGATGGCGGCCCAGCAGGTCGTAGAGCACGCCTTCGCGCAGGGCGCCGTCGCAGTGGTCCATGCGTTGCAGTTCGAGGGCGTCGAAAATCGCCTCGAGAATCGCCAGGCCGGCCGGGAAGATGGTGCGCCGATCAGGCTTGATGCCGTCGAAGTCGATTTTCTCTGCGTCGCCCAGCTTGAACAGCTTGCGCTTGAGCCAGGCCAGGCCTTCGGCGTTGACCTCACCGGTGCCATGGCCGCCGGCTTTGAGGGCCAGGCCGATGGCGCGGATGGTGCCGGATGAGCCGATGGCTTCATCCCAGGTCAAGCGATGCAGGGCGTGTTCGATGCTCATGATTTCCAGGCGCGCCGCGGTGTAGGCCTGGGCATAGCGCGCCGGGGTGATCTTGCCGTCCTTGAAATAACGCTGGGTATAACTGACGCAACCCATCTGCAGGCTTTCGCGCAGCAGCGGTTCGAAACGCTGGCCGATGATGAATTCGGTGCTGCCGCCGCCGATGTCCGCTACCAGGCGTTTGCCGGGGGTGTCGGCCAGGGTGTGAGAGACGCCGAGGTAGATCAGGCGCGCTTCTTCGCGGCCGGAAATGACTTCTACCGGGTGCCCGAGGATGGCTTCGGCGCGGCGGATGAATTCGCCGCGGTTGCGGGCTTCACGCAAGGCGTTGGTGCCAACGATGCGCACAGCGCCCAAGGGCATGCCGTTGATCAGTTGGGCAAAGCGCTTGAGGCAATCGAGCCCGCGCTGCATGGATTCTTCATTGAGCTGGCGCTCGTCGTCGATCCCGGCAGCCAGTTGCACTTTTTCGCCGAGCCGCTCGAGGATGCGGATTTCGCCGTTCTGGGCCTTGGCCACGACCATGTGAAAGCTGTTGGAGCCCAGGTCGATAGCGGCGATCAAGGACAGATTCTTGGCTTGGGATTGCGGCATGGTTTGGGGGTCTCGGTCGATAACCTGACCATCGTGCCACGATCGAACGCTGGCGCCAACGCGTTGTGCTTCAGTAATTTGCCTGATGCTGTCTGTGGGGAATTCATGTGGGAAATGTAGGCCGGTTTTGTAAGCATGCGACGAATAAGTCAGTCGATGATGTAGGCATTTTGGCTTTTGTAGTGTTCAAGGCGGATTCTGATTTTGCCTACAATGGTTGAGTCGCTGTTCTCTTAGTTTGTTTTGTTATGGACTACCTTGTTATTAACTGAGAGCCACTGTTTATTTTCATCACTCCGACAATAACTGATGTGTTGTCCGATTTTTTAATGAGGTGCCAAAGCGACAGACTGTCACTCGGCAATGTTGCCTGGGTGTTATTTATTTATCGTTATGTATGTCCGGGAAGATAAGTGGTTGGGCGATGGATTCGCCAGAACGCGAATAAACAGCGCCTGTTAACTTCGTAGTGACAGGACAAAAATGAAAACAATTGTTGGTTTGACTCTCGGTATCGCCTGCCTGGCTGCAACCCTGACCGCTCAGGCGACCACCAGCGCCCAGCTGGTCGTCAGGGGCACGATTACACCCGCCGCCTGTAACCTCAGCCTGGCCGGCAGCAGCATCATTGATTACGGCACGATTCGTTCCGGCGAATTATCCCAGACCGCGTTCAACACGCGCGAAGAGAAGACCACTTCCCTGGTGGTCAATTGCGGCACAACGCCGGCGAGGTTCGGTCTCTCCTTCACCGACCTGCAGGCGGGCAGCAAAGTGCCAGGTGTCCTGGGCCCAGGCTTTACCGAGGCGCAGAATTTTGGTCTGGGTTCCGTAGGCGCTCGGCGAACCGGTGGCTATTCGGTCACGCTCAGGGATCTGCGTTCTGCCGGTGTGGCGCTGTATCCCATCCTGCGTAATGGCGCCGGCGTTTGGTTGAGCAGCGATGGCAAAGTTGCTCAATCGCCTGCTCAGTATTCATGGCGCAATAGCACTACCTTTACGCCGGCCTCTATTAACCAGTTGACCGGCACGCTTGCGGTGAAGGCGGTCATCAACCGGGCGCAGGATCTGGACTTGAGTCGCGATGTCTCCCTTGATGGGCGCGCCACACTGGTATTGAGTTACATCTAAACAGCGCAAAACAGCCAATCAAGAAACTGACACTTTCTGGTTGGCTGTTTTTTTGTGGGCGTTTAACTGCCCATTGTCAACTTTGTCGGTTGTGGGGGACGTCGAGTGCGTGGGTTTTCAATCATAAGTTTTATAGTGTTTTGGAGTGCAAGTGCCTGTGGTGTTTTTACCGGTGTTGCACAGGCGGACGGCATGCTGCCGGAAACAACAGTGGTGGTGCTTTATGAGGAAGAGGGCGAAGCCACAATAAACATCAAGAACACCGATGCAGGGCCGGCGTTGCTTCATTCGGTGGTGGAGAACGTGCCCGAGGACCAGCAGCTGCTGTTGATCGTCACCCCGCCCATCACGCGAGTGGAAGCGGGCGACACGCAGCTGGTGCGTTTTATCAGCACTCAGAGTGAGCCGCTCAAGACCCAGCGCCTCAAGCGCGTGTCGTTCGAGGGCATCCCCCAGGCGCGCACGGCGGGCGGTGCGACCATCGGTATCACCCTTCGGCAGAATTTGCCGCTGATCCTGCACCCCAAAGGTTTGCCTCGGCACTCAACACCCTGGGAGCTGCTGAAGTGGCGGCGGACCGGGCAGGGCCTCACGGTCCATAACGACAGTGCCTATGTGGTGCGCCTGGCGCCGGAGGTGCGGCTGCTTCCACAAGGCGCCCCGGCCACGTTGCCGCGCGCCTACCTTTTGCCCGGTGAAGCACTGACCGCACAGGTTGATGGCCCACTGGACGGTATGGCCGAGGTCGAGATCCAGCCCGCCACGGTCTATGGGTTTTCGGTAGAAAACTACCGCGCCCCGATCCATACCGATGAGGGTTGATCGGCCGATGATTAACCCTTCGAGTCACCGCATTGCGGCATTTTTCGGGCCTGGCAGGCCCACGTTGATCATGGGGTTTGCAGCCCTTTGGAGCTTGCCCGGCGTTGTTTCTGCGCTGGAGCTGGGAGAGGGCTTTGACCTTGCGGCACTGACAACCCACGGTATTGACCCCAAGGTCTCCGACTACTTTCGCAGTGCAGCGCGCTTTCGTGAAGGTGTCCATGTGGTGGGCCTGCGGGTCAATGGAAACCCGCTTGGGCTGGTGGATGCACGTTTCGATCACGAGGGGCGATTGTGTTTTACGCCTGGGCTGCTGGAAAAAGCCGGGCTGGTAAAGCCGCGCGAAATCCTCCACGAAGGCGCTACACCGGACGCGACCTGTCATGACTTTCTCGCTGCGTTCCCAACCACAATGCTGAGGCTGCGTCCCGGTACCGAGGAAGTGACGCTGGTTGTGCCGACCCAGTCATTGCGTGCGCCGCAGTGGGAGGCCGGGCCCTTTTCCACGGGCGGCGCAGCAGCGCTGTTCAACTATGACGTGCTGGGTTTTGACAGTCATTCGCGCAGTGGGCCCAGCCGGTTCATCTCGGCCTACACCGAGGCAGGCTTCAACCTTGAGGATTGGGTGGTTCGCAGTCGCCAGTTCTATGTGTCCGACAACGGCAAGACCCGTACCGAACACCTTTACGCTTTTGCCCAGCGGGATGTTGCTGCGTTGCAGTCGACTTTCCAGGTCGGCCAGATCTCCAGCCATAACCCGTTGTTTGGCGGGGTCCAGTTATCCGGGCTGCAGTTTTACCCCGATGGCCAATCACGTGCCGCTGCGGGCGGCAACAATGCGGTGGTCGAAGGCCTCGCCCAGAGCCAGTCGCGGGTTGAAGTGCGCCAGTCCGGCGCGTTGATCCACAGCACGTTGGTGCCCGAAGGCCCGTTCAGGCTTGCGGGGTTGCCTTTGCTCAATGCCACCAGTGACCTGGACGTCAGCGTGATCGATGTGCGCGGAGTCAGGCGCAGCTTCGTGGTGCCGGCGGCTTCATTCGCCGGGGCTGGCCCGGCGGCGCCTGGTTATTATTTTTCGGTTGGCAAGCTGCGCAAAAACACCCTCGAAGAGGGGCCGTCACCGCGGGTCGCCATGGCCAGCGGCACATGGGGGCTGGGGCGCGATTCGTCGGCGGGCTTAGGCGTGTTGAGCGCCGATGACTATGGGTCGGCGGGCGGCACCCTGAGCAGCGTGTTCATGCAGCGGGTTTCCGTGGGGGCACGTCACAACCTGTCGCGAGACAGCAAAAACGCAGTGTCCGGGTCGCGCAGCAGCGTCTCCGTGAGCAGCCCGGTGCTGGCCAATGTTGACGTCAACCTCAGTGCGACCACCCAGACCCAGGGTTATCGTGAGGTCACTGAAGCCGGCCGCGTCTCCCGGCCCGACGAATTGGGTTCGCGCTTCAAGAACCAGTACACGGCAGGCATGAGCTGGGCCGATCCCACGCTGGGTGTGTTCTCGCTGGGCTATACCCGCAGCGCTCAATTTGACGGGCGAACGAGCGAGCATGTGTTCACCTCGTGGAACAAGTCATTCAGCCGCGCCGATGTCGCGTTGATTGCCGATTCGCAAGTGGGCGGCACTCGGTCTGATCGTGACGTCACGGGTGCTGGCAACCGGCGCGAACGGGCGCTGGACAATGACCTGTCCGTGCGGTTGCAGGTCAGCGTGCCATTGGGTGGGGACCGTCGTGTGCACAGTTACACCAGTCGTCGCGGTGATCAGTTCACCGCCGGCACATCGCTCAGCGAACGGGTCAACGAGTATGTGAATTACGAAGTGGGCGTCGAGCGCGACCTCAAGGCCCGGCAGGCATCGGTGCGCGGGCAGGTGGACCTGCTGCCCCGTTATACCCGGGTCGGCCTGGGTGTCAGCCGCGACCCGCAGGGCAGCAGTTACACCGGGCAGTTGCAAGGCGGCGTGGTGGCTCACGCAGGCGGGCTGACCTTTTCGCCTTACCCCGTGCAGGACACCTTCGGCATCGTCTCTGTCGGGGATATCGGCGCGGCAAAAGTCGAGACCCCCCAAGGCCCAGTGTGGACCGATTTCAGCGGGCAAGCCGTGATCGCAGGCCTAACGGCCTACACCAACAGCCGGGTTGAGGTGCGGACCCCGTCCTTGCCCAGGCGCGTCGACCTGAAAAACGGCACGCAGGTGCTCACGGCGGGCCGTGGATCCTTCAATGCCGTGGATTTCGATGTGGTGAAAGTGCGCCGTATTTTGCTCACTGCAAAGGATCAGCAGGGCCGGCCATTGCCCCAGGGTGCCTCGGTGTTTGGCAGGGGCGATCGCTTCCTGACCAGCGTGGTGGGCGAGGGCATGGTGTTCCTCAATGACGTCAATGAGGCGCAAAGCCTGCGTGTTTCATTGCCGGACGCTTCCACCTGCCTGCTACGCATTGACCTCAAGAGCCAACCCGACAATGACAAGTTCTATGAAACCACCTCGGCGGTGTGCCATGGCCGTTAAGCTTAAAAGCGTGCCCTTGGTCATGCTCTGCGCACTCCTCGCGACGGCTGATGCCCGGTCTGAAAATTGCCGGTTATCGGTGAGCCAGCCTCGTATAGACTACGGCGTTATTCGCAGGGAGGCGCTCGTTGAAAGCCCTTCCGTGGCGCTCGGCACTCGCTCGCTGAGTGTGAATGTACTGTGTGCTGAGCCCGCGGCAATCGCATTGCGTTTTATCGGCGTGGCTGCCGATGGCGAGGGCTTTCGTTTTGGGCGCCAGGGGCGTTTGCGCCTGAACCTCAAACACGCCCGTTTAGATGGGCAGGCCGTCGGCTGGGCGCTCGCGCACTCACCCGGCGAGACCGTCAGCGGGCACCTGTTGCCCGGCCAAACGTTGATAGCGCGAGTGGCCGGGGGGCCGAGGGCAGGACGTCAATTCACGGCCCAGGTCGATATCGACACCGACCTGGCTGCCGACGCCTTCCAGGTGCGTAGCGAAACACACCTTGAGGCGCAGGGCAGTTTCGAACTGGTCAGCTCGGCTGTTCCACCGAGCCAATGAAGTTGGCGAATTCCGGCGTTTTGGGGTTGGCGAACAATGTCTTGGGGTCGCCCACCTCATGCACTTTGCCTTGGTGCATGAACACCAGTTTGTCGCCGACTTCCCGGGCGAAGCGCATTTCGTGGGTCACCATGATCAGGGTCATGCCGTCGTTGGCCAGTTGACGCACCACGCTGAGCACTTCATTGACCAGTTCAGGGTCCAGGGCCGAGGTGATTTCGTCGCACAGCAGCACCTTGGGTGACATGGCCAGTGCGCGCGCAATGGCGACGCGTTGCTGCTGGCCACCGGACAGGCGATCCGGAAAGGCGTCGAACTTTTCCCCCAGCCCGACGCGCTCCAGCATCTGCCTGGCGAGCTGTGCGGCTTTGGCCTTGGGCACTTTTTGCACCACTTGCGGCGCGAGCATGACGTTTTCGCCCACGGTCAGGTGCGGGAACAGGTTGAACTGCTGGAACACCATGCCGACTTTCTGCCGCAGGCTGCGCAGGTCGGCGCGCGCGGCATCGAGGTACTCGCCATCGACTTCGATCACACCGTCGTTGATCGATTCCAGGCCATTGAGGGTACGCAGCAAGGTGGACTTGCCCGAGCCGCTGCGGCCGATGATCGCCACCACCTGGCCTTCTTCGACTGTCAGGTCGATGCCCTTGAGTACGTGGTGATCGCCGTAATACTTATGCAGGGCGGAAATTCTAAGCAGAGGCATGCAGTCTCCTTTCCAGGTAGCGGGCACTGAGGGACAAGGGGTAGCAGAGCAGGAAGTAACCGAGGGCCACCAGGCCGTAGACCATGAAGGGTTCGAAGGTAGCGTTGGCGAGCATGCCGCCGGTCTTGGTCAGTTCGGTAAAGCCAATGATCGAGGTCACGGCGGTGCCTTTGACCACCTGCACCGAGAAACCCACGGTGGGTGCCACGGCAATCCGCAACGCTTGGGGCAGGATCACGTAGCGCAGTTGTTCAAGCGGGTTGAGTGCCAGGCTGGCCGACGCTTCCCATTGCCCGTGGGCGATGGACTCGACGCAGCCGCGCCAGATCTCGGCCAGGTAGGCGCTGGTAAACAGGGTCAGGGCAATGGCCGCCGCCAGCCAGGGCGAAATATCCACGCCCAACAGGGCGATGCCGAAAAACACCAGGAACAGCTGCATCAACAGCGGCGTGCCCTGGAACAGTTCGATATAGGTGCGCGCAATATTGCGCGCGAAGGCTTTGCGGCTGATGCGCATGGTCATCACCAGCAGACCGATCAGGCCGCCGCCGACAAACGCCACCAGCGACAGCAACAGGGTCCATTGCAGGCCGGTTGCCAGGTTGCGCACGATGTCCCAGAACGAAAAATCACTCATCGGCTGTTCCTCATCACAAACCGCCGGCCGATCCAGTTGAGCAACTGGCGAATCATCAACGCCATGCACAGGTACACCAGCGTGGTCAGCGCGTAGGTTTCAAAGGCGCGGAAGTTGCGCGACTGAATAAAGTTGGCGGCAAAGCTCAGCTCTTCGGTGGCGATCTGCGAACACACGGCCGAGCCGAGCATCACGATGATGATCTGGCTGCTCAGGGCCGGCCACACCTTGCCCAGCGCCGGCAGCAGCACCACGTGGCGGAACGCCTCGAAACGCGTCATTGCCAGTGCGGCAGCGGCTTCCAGCTGGCCGCGAGGGATGGCCTGGATGCCGGCGCGGATGATCTCGGTGGAGTAGGCCCCCAGGTTGATCACCATCGCCAGCACGGCGGCTTGCCATTCGGTGATTTTCAGCCCCAGCGAGGGCAGGCCGAAGAAGATGAAGAACAACTGCACCAGAAACGGCGTGTTGCGGATCAACTCGACATACACACCGAAGAACCACGCAAACGGCTGGATCTTCCAGGCCCGCACCACGGCGCCGACGGTGCCCAGGGCCACCCCGAGGATCGCGCCGATGGCCGTCAGCTCAAGCGTGAACAGCGCGCCGCGCAACAGCAGGTCGGTGTTGGCGAGCACAGGCATAAAGTCAAATTGATACGCCATGAATCAGCTCCGTCGCTTCAAAGGTCGGCGGGCAGCGGCTCTTTAAGCCACTGCATCGCATTTTTCTCCAGGCTGCCGTCGGCTTTGGCCGCTACCAGGATCTGGTTGACCTTCTCCAGCAGCGCCGGCTCGTTTTTGTTCACGCCCACGTAGACCGGCGAGTCCTTGAGTTTCACTTTCAGCGCCGGCACGCGTTTCGGGTTGCGCTCGCTGATTGCCACCATCACCACGTTGCCACTGGCGATCAGGTCGACCTGGCCGGCCAGGTAGGCGGCGATGGTCGAGTTGTTGTCTTCGAAGCGCTTGATCGTGGCTTCCTTGGGCGCAACGGCGGTCAACTCGATGTCTTCGATGGCGCCGCGGGTCACGCTGATGGTCTTGCCCTTGAGGTCGTCGGTGGTGCTGATCGGCGCGTCAGGCGGACCAAACACCGCCAGGTAGAAAGGGGCATAGGCCTTGGAGAAATCGATGACTTTTTCCCGCTCGGCGTTCTTGCCCAGGCTGGAAATCACCAGGTCGACCTTGCCGGTGGTGAGGAAAGGAATGCGGTTGGTGCTGTTGACCGGCGTCAGCTCCAGTTTGACCTTGAGCTGGTCAGCCAGCAGCTTGGCGGTGTCGATGTCCAGGCCGCGGGGCTTCATGTCGGGGCCGACCGAGCCGAACGGCGGGAAGTCTTGAGGCACGGCGACCTTGAGGGTGCCACGGGCGACGATGTCGTCCAGACCATTGGCCTGGGCGGGTGCCTGGCTCAGCATCAGGCTGGCAAACAGGGCAGTGAGCAGGGCGCTGTAGCGCTTGGTCATGGCAACTCTCCGAAAAGGGCGAAGGGATTTTCTGATTTTGCTCAGTGCACAGCCCATGCCATCACCGCTGGTATCGCCTGCAGGGCCGGGATTTATTGAGGTGCGGTGGTCTTACTGGTCTGAACAGTGCTTGCGCTTTTCGCACCTTTTTCGAGCGCCGGTAAAAGCCCGCGAGCCCCTTTGGGGCGTGGCTTGCCGCCGGCTGCGAATAGCTTTACAACTAGCCGCTCAGTTGTCTGGAACTATGAGTCTTTTATGAATTCCATCGCCCAAGCCGTACCGGAAGCGGCCCTGCAGGCCATCCGCAAACTGATCAAGGAGCAGGGCTTTGCAGCGGGCGATGCGTTGCCCTCACAGCGCGACCTGGCGGTGCAGTTGGGCGTGAGTCGGGCATCGCTGCGCGAGGCGTTGTCGTCATTGAGTGCCCTGGGCGTGGTCAGCGTGCAGCCGGGCAAGGGTGTGTTTGTGCAAGAGGTGCAGGAGGCGCCGGGTTTTGCCTGGCCTTTCGCCGCCCAGGCCACTCCGCTGGATATCTTCCAGCTGCGCTATGCGCTGGAGGGTTTTGCCGCCGGGCTGGCGGCCGTAACATTGAGCCTCGATGAGTTGGACAGCCTGGAAGACAATGTCGAGGCGATGCGCAAGGTGCTCAAGGCCGGCGATTTTGAAGCCGCTGCCCGGCTCGACTTCGAATTTCACCAGCGGATTCTGCTGGCCAGTGGTAACCAGGCGATGGTGAGCATTCTGAGTGCCAGCGCCGAGGTGTTTCTGGAGAGTCAGAAACTACCGTTCATCCGGCCGGAACGGGCCATGGAAACCTGGCAGGAGCACCGCAAGATACTGCGTGCACTGGCTCGGCGCGCCAGTGCGCAAGCACAGAAAACCATGCAGGAACACGTACGCAATGCGGCATTGCGCACTGGCATTGCCTTCGTGACTCCCGTGACACCGTAAGTTGAGCTATACCCAAACTCATGCGTGACCATAGCAAGAGTCAATCAGAGGCGGCTTCCTGAACGGGGGAAGGGCGGCTATGATGGGCCACGTTTTTTTTGCTTACAATCCGGAGACATCCATGAGCAACGATCTTATCAAGCACGTCACCGACGCGAACTTTGAGGAACAAGTACTCAAGGCTCAAGGCCCGGTCCTGGTTGACTACTGGGCTGAATGGTGCGGCCCTTGCAAAATGATCGCCCCTGTTCTGGACGACATTGCAACCACCTACGACGGCAAGCTGACCATCGCCAAGCTGAACATCGACGATAACCAGGAGACTCCGGCCAAGCACGGCGTGCGTGGTATCCCGACCCTGATGCTGTTCAAGAACGGCAACGTCGAAGCCACTAAAGTAGGCGCGCTGTCCAAGTCCCAGCTGCAAGCTTTCCTCGACGCGAACATTTAATCGTCGTCAAAAAAGCCCCGCAAATTGCGGGGCTTTTTCGTGAAACAGGGCTAGACGCTCCGAAATTCAGGTGGTACATTCGGCCCCGCACTGGTTTCTCCACTGCCCCCTGCAAGCCGTCGCCGACGCATTCCTTTTCGATTAGTACGCGATCCTGTCGCCTTCTCTGCGGCGCGGCCTCATTAAGCCAAAAGCTTAATTTCCCCCCTCCATAAATGATTACGTCATTCCTATATGAATCTGACTGAACTCAAGCAAAAGCCGATTACCGACCTGCTCCAATTGGCCGAAGAAATGGGCATAGAAAATATGGCCCGTTCGCGCAAGCAGGACGTGATTTTCTCCCTGCTCAAAAAGCACGCGAAAAGCGGCGAGGAAATCTCCGGTGATGGCGTGCTGGAGATTCTCCAGGACGGCTTCGGCTTCCTCCGCTCTGCAGACGCTTCCTATCTTGCCGGCCCAGACGACATCTATGTCTCGCCGAGCCAGATCCGTCGCTTCAACTTGCGCACCGGTGACACCATCGTTGGCAAGATCCGCCCTCCTAAGGAAGGCGAGCGTTATTTCGCCCTGCTCAAGGTCGACACGATCAACTTCGACCGTCCCGAGAACGCGAAAAACAAGATTCTCTTCGAGAACCTGACCCCGCTGTTCCCGACTGTGCGCATGAAGATGGAAGCCGGTAACGGTTCCACCGAAGACTTGACCGGTCGTGTCATCGACCTGTGCGCCCCGATCGGTAAAGGCCAGCGCGGTCTGATCGTCGCACCGCCGAAAGCCGGTAAGACCATCATGCTGCAGAACATTGCAGCGAACATCGCTCGTAACAACCCGGAAGTTCACCTGATCGTATTGCTGATCGATGAGCGTCCGGAAGAAGTAACCGAAATGCAGCGCACCGTGCGCGGCGAAGTGGTTGCCTCCACGTTCGATGAGCCGCCAACCCGCCACGTGCAGGTTGCCGAAATGGTGATCGAGAAGGCCAAGCGCCTGGTTGAACACAAGAAAGACGTGGTGATCCTGCTCGACTCCATCACCCGTCTGGCCCGTGCCTACAACACCGTGATCCCAAGCTCCGGCAAGGTCCTCACCGGTGGTGTCGATGCCCACGCCCTGGAGAAACCAAAGCGTTTCTTCGGTGCTGCGCGGAACATCGAAGAAGGCGGCTCGCTGACCATTATCGCCACCGCGCTGGTTGAAACCGGCTCGAAAATGGACGAAGTGATCTACGAAGAGTTCAAGGGTACCGGCAACATGGAACTGCCTCTTGACCGTCGTATCGCTGAGAAGCGTGTGTTCCCTGCGATCAACATCAACCGCTCCGGCACCCGCCGCGAAGAGTTGCTGACCGCCGACGACGAACTGCAGCGCATGTGGATCCTGCGCAAGCTGCTGCACCCGATGGACGAAGTAGCCGCCATCGAGTTCCTGATCGACAAGCTGAAAACCACCAAGACCAACGACGAGTTCTTCCTGTCGATGAAGCGTAAGTAACACGACGCTCCAGGTCTGAAAAAATGGCGCCCTTCGGGGCGCCATTTTTTTTGTGTCGAGAAAGGGAGCTTTGCAGGACAATAGTGTCAGTTAAGAAACAAATAGACTGAGTGCGGCTACGCTCATCTCCATTCGAATCAGGCTGACCTACGATTTATGACCGCTCTTGCTTACCGAAGGGACGTTGACGGCCTGCGTGCCATCGCTGTCCTGGCTGTTGTGCTGTTCCATTTTGGAGTTCCAGGCGTCACTGGCGGCTTTGTAGGCGTTGACGTGTTCTTTGTGATTTCAGGGTTCCTGATCACTTCGATCATCTGGCGCGAGCGTGAGGCCGGGCGTTTCAGTTTTCTCGATTTCTGGGCTCGCCGGGCCCGGCGCATCCTGCCGGCACTGGTCGTCATGATGTTCGTGTCATTGGTGGTTGGCTGGTTTTTGATGGCGCCCAAGGACTATTCAGAGCTGGGACGCTCGATTCACAACCAAGTGATCTTCATCTCCAACCTCTTCTTTATGCGTCAGGACGGCTACTTCGATACAGCCTCCGATATGAAGCCGATGCTGCACACGTGGTCGCTTTCGGTTGAAGAGCAGTTCTACATCGGTTTCCCACTCTTGCTGGCGCTGCTGTCGAGCAGGCTCAAGCAATGGCGTGGTGCCTTGTTTGTGCTGATGCTCGCGTCATTTGCTGCCAGCGTATGGGCGGTGTCCCGAGAGCCGGACAAGGCCTTTTTCCTGTTACCAATGCGGGCCTGGGAGTTGCTGGCGGGCTCCATGTTGGCCGTTATGCCGGCGCGGGCGCAGCGCGCAAGCCCGATGCTGGCGCAGACCGTCAGCTTGATCGGCCTGGGAATGATTCTGGTGGCGGTATTGGGCTATGACGCCAGCACCGCCTTTCCAGGGGTTGCAGCGCTGTTGCCGGTAGTGGGTGTGGTAGGGCTTATTTGGGCCAACGGCCAGCACGCCACACTGGTAGGCCGGTTGTTGGGCAGCCGTGTGCTGGTAGGCGTGGGGCTGATTTCCTATTCCTGGTACCTGTGGCACTGGCCGGTGCTGGTGTTTGGCAAGTACGCCAGTATTTTCGGCCTGGCGCCTGTGGAGATTGCGGGGCTGTTTTTCCTGAGCCTGTTGCTGGGCTATGGGTCCTGGCGATTCGTTGAGGGGCCCTTTCGCGAGCGGCGTCTGTTGGCGGGCAATCGGGCAATCCTGGCCGCGGGCGTCATGGCGCTCGTCAGCCTCGGCCTGATCGGCAAGAGCCTGGTGTGGTCGGATGGTTTTGCGTGGCGGCTGCCGCCTCAGGCGCTGCAATTTGCCCAGGCGTACACCTGGAGTCCCACGCTTATGAACTGCTTGTCGGACGACAAGAAAAACAAGCACCGTGAGTTGTGCCATTTCGGTCCGCAGGCGGCCACGGTCAAGGCGCTGGTCTGGGGCGACAGCCATGCCTCGGCGTTGATTCCGGCGTTGAGCGATGCTTCAAAACAGTACGACTTCAGCATCACCCAGGCGGGCTACGCCGGTTGCCTGCCGTTCTACCGGAAAGAAAACACCCCAGGGTGCGGGGCGTTCAACGAGCGCGTTACGCAGTTGCTCAAGCGCGAGCCCTTCAGTGATGTGGTGCTGGTGGCGCGCTGGAGTCTCTACGTGTATGGACAGCGCTCCGGTGATACCGGTGCGTCGATCCATGACCCGGCGACCGGGAAATATGACCGCGCCGTGGCTGAGCAGCTATTCAGCGAAGGTTTGAATACCTTGGTGCAGCAATTACGCGCCGGTGGTCATCGGGTATGGCTGGTCAAGGAAGTGCCGCTGCAGGAATTCAATGTGCCGTACCGGCTTAGCCGTTTGGCCATGTTGGGGCGCCCGACCGACCGCGAAGGCTTGCCCCTGGCCGAACACCAGCAGCGTCAAACCTTTATCAGCAGTGTCTTTGAGCAGATCGCAGCGGCCGATTCGGGTGTTCAACTCCTGGACCCGGCGCCGAAGCTGTGCGACACCAACGGGTGGTGTCGCGTCGAACTCGGCGGCCAGTCTCTGTATACCGATGACAACCACCTCTCGAGCGTGGGCACGCGGTATGTAGAAGGGTTCCTGGAGCCGTTCTTCCGCACCCTGCGCCAGGCCTCGGTGCGAACAGATGTAAGCCGCAATGATGTGCAATAAGCTGCCAGCGCTCGTAAGAGCAGGTAGGATGTACGCCTATTTTACGGGTGGCATGGTTAATGAAATTCAAGGATCTTCGGGATTTCGTGCAGCAGCTTGAGCAGCGCGGAGAGTTGAAACGTATCCAGATGCCGATTTCCCCGGTGCTGGAAATGACTGAGATTTGCGACCGTACCCTGCGTAACAAGGGCCCGGCGCTGCTGTTCGAAAACCCGACCGGCTTTGATATCCCGGTGCTCGGCAACCTGTTCGGCACGCCCGACCGTGTTGCCTTTGGCATGGGCGCCGAGTCGGTCAGCGAGCTGCGCGAGATCGGCAAGCTGCTGGCCTTCCTCAAGGAGCCCGAGCCACCCAAGGGCCTCAAGGATGCCTGGTCGAAGCTGCCGATCTTCCGCAAGATCATCGCCATGGCGCCCAAGGTGGTCAAAGACGCCGTGTGCCAGGAAGTGGTCATCGAAGGCGATGACGTCGACCTCGGCATGCTGCCCGTGCAGACCTGCTGGCCCGGCGACGTCGGCCCGCTGATCACCTGGGGCCTGACCGTCACCAAAGGCCCGAACAAAGACCGCCAGAACCTCGGCATCTACCGTCAGCAAGTGATCGGCCGCAACAAGGTGATCATGCGCTGGCTGAGCCACCGTGGCGGCGCACTGGACTTTCGTGAGTGGTGCGAAAAACACCCCGGCAAGCCGTTCCCGGTTTCCGTGGCCCTGGGCGCTGACCCGGCGACCATTCTCGGCGCCGTCACGCCGGTGCCCGACAGCCTGTCCGAATACGCGTTCGCCGGCCTGCTGCGCGGTAATCGTACCGAACTGGTGAAGTGCCGCGGCAACGACCTGCAAGTGCCGGCCACCGCCGAAATCATCCTTGAAGGCGTGATTCATCCAGGCGAAATGGCCGATGAAGGCCCTTACGGCGACCATACCGGCTACTACAACGAAGTCGACAGCTTCCCAGTGTTCACCGTCGAGCGCATCACCCACCGCATCAAACCGATCTACCACAGCACCTATACCGGCCGTCCGCCGGATGAGCCGGCCATTCTGGGCGTGGCGCTCAACGAAGTGTTTGTGCCGATCCTGCAGAAGCAATTCCCGGAAATCACCGACTTCTACCTGCCGCCGGAGGGCTGCTCGTACCGCATGGCCATCGTGACGATGAAGAAGTCGTACCCGGGCCACGCAAAGCGAGTAATGCTCGGCGTGTGGTCGTTTTTGCGACAGTTCATGTACACCAAGTTCGTTATTGTCACCGACGACGACATCAATGCGCGGGACTGGAACGACGTGATCTGGGCCATCACCACGCGCATGGACCCCAAGCGCGACACGGTGATGATCGACAACACGCCGATCGACTACCTCGACTTCGCATCACCAGTATCAGGCCTGGGCTCGAAAATGGGCCTGGATGCCACCCACAAATGGCCGGGTGAAACGACGCGCGAATGGGGCCGGGTAATTGTCAAGGATGACGCCGTGACTGCGCGTGTCGATGCAATCTGGAAAGAATTGGGAATAGATTGATGCGTGTAACCCTGCAACCTTCCGGCGCTGTACTGGAACTGGTCCCTGGCGAGCGGATCCTCGAAGGTGCACGCCGCCTGGGCTACGAGTGCCCGCAGGCCTGTCGCAATGGCGTGTGCCATGTGTGCGCGGCGCTGCTGGTAGAAGGGCGGGTGCAGCAAGCCGGCGAGGTGCGCGACCATGGTGAGTTCTACACTTGCATCGCCGAGCCGCTGGAAGATTGCGTTGTGTTGTGGGATGGCGTGCTGGCGCCGGGAGAGTTGCCGTTGCGCAAGTTGTCGTGCCAATTGAGTGAGTGTGTGGAAGTCGGTGGCGATGTATGGCGCGTGCGCCTGCGAGCTCCGGCCGGCAAGCCGGTGCGTTACCACGCCGGGCAATACCTGATGATCGAGCGGGAGAATGGCGAGAAATCGGCGTTTTCTTTGGCCTCGGCGCCCCACGCCGGGCGTGAGCTGGAATTGCATGTGCTGGCCCGTGAGGACAGCGCGCGTAACCTGCTCGAACAGTTGCAGCGTAATCAGATGGCTCGCATCGAATTGCCGTTTGGCGACACTCACCTGGCTGAACTGCCGGACGGGCCGCTGGTACTGATCGCCGCCGGCACCGGCATGGCGCAGATGCACAGCCTGATCGAGCATTGCCGCGCCTCTGGCTTCAAGCACCCGGTACACCTGTACTGGGGCGTGCGCCGCCCGGAAGACTTCTACGAAATCGAGCATTGGGACCAGTGGCTGAAACTGCCCAACCTGTTCCTGCACAAAGTGGTCAGCGACCTCTGTGGCTGGGAAGGCCGTTGCGGGCTCCTGCATGAAGCGGTGTGTGAAGACATCAGCGACCTTAAGGCCGTGCATGTCTACGCCAGTGGCTCGCCGGCGATGATCTACGGCACGCTGGATGCGCTGGTTGAAGCGGGTATGGATGCGCACCAGATGCGCGCCGATGTGTTCGCCTACGCACCGCGCCCTTAAAAGCGCAGGCCGGTGGTGACCATCGCGGCATTAAGGCCCAGTAACACCAGCTCTGCTGCTACCGGCCCATAGTGGGCCCCCACGGACGGGATGATCACCGGCGCAACGCCGAAACGGTTCAACGGGATCTTGTCGCGGTACTCGCCGCGATAGCCCTGCAATAACCCGCCCGTGAGTTTCACATACACCGGATAGTCGGCCATGTCATAGCGCTTGCCTGCATAGGCGTAGTAAGAGCGTTGGCTGAACGAATTGCGAAATGTCGCCGCGCCATACACAAAACCTGACGCTTCATTGCGCTCCAGGCCGATCAGGTCCTGGTTGTTGTTGTGCTTTGGGTCGGGCGCGAAATGCCGGGTGTAGACGCTGGTCTGCGCGTACCAGAACCCCTTGTTGTCATCAGCCGGCGGTACTTCGGCCGCCAGTGCGGTGGTGGCCTGGGCCAGGAACAACAGGCTGGGCAATCGAAACTTCTTCATGGGTGCGACCTCGATAGGCGGTTGGACGGCTAAGTGGGTCGTGCTGTGCGCTATTTTGAGGGTTTGGCGCGTTGTCAGGCTGAACCGCGGCTGAAATTACCGGGATTGCCGGCCCCAATCCTGATGAACAGGTGCGGCGCTTATGCTTTTGCTTATGCTTTAAAGGTATTTAATTTGTTACATAGATATCATTAAGCTATATCTCAACGGACTACCGACTATCTGCCAATAACCAATAACTGACCGCCACCGCCCGCCAGCCGGATCGATCGTAGGAACTCAGAGCATTGACGTTCTGAAGTTTGATTCTGAGGGGAGCGGTATGGGGAGCTACAAGAAGCACGCGTTGTACACGGCAATTTTGTCGGCCAATTTGCTGACTGCTGTGGGATTCAATCCCGTCATGGCCGCGCAGACAGCGGCCACCGATGCACCAAAACTCGACACCGTCATCGTCACCGGCACTCGCGCCCAAGAGCGCACGGCCAGTGCTTCGCTGTCGCCCATTGATGTGATTTCCGGCGATACCCTGCGCAGCACCGGCTCCGATGAGCTGGGCGCAGTGTTAGCGCGCCTGATTCCGTCGATCAACTTCCCGCGTCCGAGCCTGGTGGACGGCGCCGAACTGGTGCGCCCTGCGCAACTGCGCGGGCTGTCGCCGGATCAGGTGCTGGTGCTGGTCAATGGCAAACGCCGCCACACCAGCGCCTTCGTCAACCTTGGCGGGGCGGTGGGGCGTGGCTCGGCCCCGGCGGATTTGAATGCGATACCGTTGTCGGCAGTCGACCACATCGAAGTGCTGCGTGACGGCGCGTCAGCGCGTTATGGCTCTGACGCGATCGCCGGCGTGATCAACGTGATCCTCAAGCACGACGACCACGGCGGTTCGATCTCGACCAAGTTCGGCGAGTACAAAAAGGGTGATGGCATCCAGCGCAATGTCAGCGGCAATACCGGGTTTGCCTTGGGCGACAACGGCTTTATCAATGTATCGGGCGAAGGTGCCGACAACGATTACACCAACCGCGCCGGCGACGACTTGCGCCCTGGCAGCATCGGTTCCACCACGTATGGCCAGCGTGTGTTCCGTCAGGGCGAACCGGCCACCAATGAAGGCAAATTCCAGTTCAACTCGGAATATTCCTTCAACGATGCAGCCCAGTTCTACACCTTCGGCGGCTATAGCAAGCGTCGCGGCGAGACGGCGGCGTTCTACCGGGCAAGCAATGCGTCCAATAACATCCCGGCGCTGAACCCTAATGGTTATCTGCCGTTGATCAAAGGCAACCTGGAAGACACCTCATTGGTCGTCGGCCTGCGCGGCTTGCTGGCTTACGACTGGCATTACGACCTGTCGGCCAACTACGGCAAGAACCAGTACGCGCTGAGCACCGAAACCATCAACACCTCACTGGGCCTGGCCACGCCGCGCAAGTTCGATAACGGCACCCTGAGCAATGACCAGAAGCAAGTCAGCCTGGACCTGTCGCGCGAATTCGACGTGGGCTTTCTGCCGTACCCGGTGTCGGCGGCGTTTGGCGGCGAGTACCTGCGCCAGGGCTATGAAATCGAAGCCGGAGAGCCCGCGTCCTACTACCAGAGCGGCAGCTCGGGCCTGGGTGGTTTCCGTGATGCCGACGCCGGCAGCAGCGCGCGGCATAGCTGGGCCCAGTATCTGGACCTGGAAACCAACTTCACTGAAAAACTCAGCGCCTCGGCCGCCGTGCGTCATGAGGACTACAGCGACTTTGGTTCCAACGTCAGCGGTTCGCTGTCGGCCCGTTATGATTTCACCCCGCAAGTGGCCTTGCGTGGCAGCGTCTCGAACGGTTTTCGCGCGCCTTCCCTGGCCCAGCAGAACTTTGCCTACACCTCGTCCCAGTTGATCGGTAACACCATTCAGGAAGCCGGCACGTTCCCGGCCAACAGCCAGGTGGCCCGCCTGCTCGGCGCTGAAGACCTGAAAGCCGAGAAGTCGCGCAACTACAGCCTTGGCCTGGTGCTGGAACCTGCCGATGACTTGACCGTGACGCTCGACGTGTACCGGATCGACATCCGCGATCGCATCAGCCTGTCCTCCAACCTCAATCTCAACCCGGCCACCATCGCCTACCTGCAAGCCAATGGGGTTGGCAATATCAACTACACCAGCGCCCGTTACTTCACCAATGCCACTGACACCAGCACCGACGGCGTCGATCTGGTGGCCAACTATCGCTACCAGTTCGATAACGGCATCCGCTGGAACAGCACCGTGGGCTACAACTACAACCACACCAAAGTGACCGACGTGAAGCCTAACCCGGCGATTCTGGACAGCCTGGGCGCCAACCTGGTGCGGGTGGACCGTCGTGAGCGCATCGGTTTGCTCGGCGACACCACGCCTGAGCACAAACTGAGCCTGGGTAACGATTTCACCTATGGCCATTGGGCCCTGCACAGCAACCTGGTTCGCTACGGTGAATTCACCAGTTATCAGGCGGACAAGGTCAACGACCAGACCTTCAAGGCTGCCTGGGTGTTGGACCTGTCGGCGGACTACAAGCTCAAGAACTGGACCTTCACCCTGGGCGGCGACAACGTCACCGATAAATACCCGGAAAAGGTCAACGCTTACGCCAGCAGTGGCGGCAACCTCGCCTATAGCACTTTTTCGCCGTACGGTTACAGCGGCGCGTTTTATTACGGTAAAGTTGCTTACAACTGGTAACAGCTTATTTGAGTGATAAAGGAGACCTAAGCGATCCGCCATGACCGTTATTGAAACCGATCTTTTGCAATTGGCTTACCCTCCGCGGCTCGATCTGGGGCCGCAACTGACTCACGAGCAATTAATGAGTTCGATGCAGGCCACCATGGCCAAGCACAAGGGTGGGCCGGTCTGGCTGTTCGCTTATGGTTCGCTGATCTGGCGTCCCGAATGCTCGTCGACCCAGCGCATGCGCGCGCGGGTTCACGGCTATCACCGGGGCTTGTACCTGTGGTCGCACGAGCATCGGGGTACGCCGGAGTTGCCAGGGTTGGTGTTCGGTCTGGATCGCGGCGGCTCATGCAGCGGGTTTGCCTACCGCTTGCCGGAGGATCAGCTGGAGGCCTCGCTTTACGCCTTGTGGCAACGCGAGATGCCTTACCCTTCGTACCGGCCGCACTGGCTCAGCTGCCGTCTGGAAGATGGCAGTCAGGTACAAGCGTTGGGGTTTGTGTTGGAGCGGCATTTGCCCAGCTATGCCGGCAACTTGCCCGATATCGTGCTCAATCACGTGCTGCAAAGCGCTTGCGGGCGTTACGGCACCACGCGCGATTATGTCGAGCAGACCGTTAACGCCCTGCGTAGCCACGCCATGCCAGATAAAAATCTGGAGGCGCGGCTCAAGCGTTGTGCAAAGGATTGCTCAGGCGATTAACGCGCTGCGCTGACGCTGTTGGTGTGCCACAGCGTTGGGATCAGGAATGCAATCGCCAACAGGCACGCGCCCACCAGCAACACAAAACCACCGTCCCAGCCGAAATGGTCCACGGTGTAGCCCATGGCCGCACTCGCTGCCACTGAACCGCCCAGGTAACCAAACAAGCCCGTGAAACCCGCAGCGGTGCCCGCGGCTTTTTTCGGCGCCAGTTCCAGCGCCTGCAGGCCGATCAGCATCACCGGGCCGTAAATCAGGAAGCCGATGGAGAACAGCGCGATCATGTCGATCATCGGGTTGCCTGGCGGGTTGAGCCAGTAAACCAGGGTCGCCACGGTGACCAACGCCATGAACACGATGCCGGTCAGGCCGCGGTTGCCACGGAAGATCTTGTCCGACATCCAGCCGCACAGCAGCGTGCCCGGAATACCCGCCCACTCATAGAAGAAGTACGCCCACGAGGTTTTATCCACGTCGAAGTGCTTGGCTTCCTTGAGGTACGTCGGCGCCCAGTCCAGTACGCCGTAGCGCAGCAGGTAGACGAAGACGTTGGCGAAGGCGATGTACCACAGCATTTTGTTGCGCAGCACGTACTTGACGAAGATTTCCTTGGCGCTGAATTCGTCTTCGTGGCTGGCGTCGTAGCCTTCCGGGTAGTCGTTCTTGTATTCCTCGATTGGCGGCAGGCCGACCGATTGCGGGGTGTCACGCATGGTGATGAAGGCAAACGCCGCCACCAGCAACGCCACGGTCGCCGGCACATAGAACGCCGCGTGCCAGTCGTTGAACCAGGCCATGCCCAGCAGGAACAGCGGGCCGATCAGGCCACCGCCGACGTTGTGCGCCACGTTCCAGACCGACACCACGCCGCCGCGTTCTTTCTGCGACCACCAGTGCACCATGGTGCGTCCGCTCGGCGGCCAGCCCATGCCCTGGGCCCAGCCGTTGATGAACAGCAAAATGAACATCATGGTCACGCTGGACGTTGCCCAAGGCGCGAAACCGAAAATGAACATCACCCCGGCCGATATCAGCAGGCCGAAGGGCAGGAAATAGCGCGGGTTGGAGCGGTCGGACACCAGGCCCATGAGGAACTTGGACAAGCCGTAGGCAATCGCAATCGCCGACATCGCCAGGCCCAGCTCACCACGGGTGTAACCCTCGTCGATCAGGTACGGCATGGCCAGCGAGAAGTTTTTGCGCAGCAGGTAGTAACCGGCGTAACCAAAGAAAATACCGGCGAAGATCTGCCAGCGCAGCCGTCGGTAGGTACTGTCTATTTTTTCTTCAGGCAGAGGCGCCTGGTGTGCGGCAGGACGAAAGAAAGCAAACATTCAAGAGCTCCAAATTTCTTGTTTTGACTGCGGATGCGAATGTTACAGTTTCGTTACCGAAAATAGCATCGCCTCTTATCCGCAAACACAGGAAATTGGAGTGATTGCATGTTCTCTTATGAACATGTCGCTAATAGACAAGCGTGGGTCGTGATTGCGTTCTTCAGAACGATGGGAATCCAAATGTGGGAGCGGGCAAGCCCGCTCCCACATTGACCGTGTTTCAGATCAGTCAGCGGGTCTGGACGACGACCTTGCCCACCGCTTTGCGCTGTCCCAGATCATTGATCGCCTGGGCAGCCTGCTCCAGCGGATACACCTGCGACACCAGCGGCTTCAACTTGCCCTCGGCATACCAGGTGAACAACTGCTGGAAATTCGCCGCATTGTCCTGCGGCTGGCGCTGGGCAAACGAACCCCAGAACACCCCGACCACCGACGCACCCTTGAGCAGCGCCAGGTTCACCGGCAGCTCGGGAATACGCCCGCTGGCAAAGCCCACCACCAACAGGCGGCCGTTCCAGGCGATGCCACGAACGGCCTGGTCAAACAGGTCGCCGCCCACCGGGTCGTAGATCACATCGACACCGTTGCCGTCGGTCAGGCGCTTGATCTCATCCTTGAGGCTGGCTTCGCTGTAATTGATCAACTCGTCTGCACCGGCCGCCTTGGCCACGGCGAGTTTGTCGGCGCTGCTGGCGGCGGCGATCACGCGGGCACCCATGGCCTTGCCGATTTCCACGGCGGCCAGGCCCACGCC
The DNA here is from genome assembly GCF_022662455.1 of Pseudomonas sp. TREG-RG-20F-10-E-6-01. Classification (NCBI taxonomy): domain Bacteria; kingdom Pseudomonadati; phylum Pseudomonadota; class Gammaproteobacteria; order Pseudomonadales; family Pseudomonadaceae; genus Pseudomonas; species Pseudomonas sp. TREG-RG-20F-10-E-6-01. The sequence continues at coordinate 169,105 of NZ_JAKNQP010000007.1, forward strand.
GCCAGAGGCGCCGAGCACCAACAGGGTTTCGCCGGGCTGCAGATTGGCCCGTTGTTTCAAGGCATGCATCGACGTGCCGTAGGTCATGCTGAATGCGGCGGCGACGTTGAAATCCATGCTCGGCGGGATCGGCAGCACGTTGTAGCCGGGGACCGCGACCTGCTCGGCAAAGCTGCCCCAGCCGGTCAGCGCCATGACCCGGTCGCCGACTTTCAAATGGCTGACCTTCTCGCCCACTTCACTGATCACGCCCGCCGCTTCGCCACCCGGCGAGAACGGGAAGGGCGGTTTGAACTGGTATTTGCCCTCGATGATCAAGGTGTCCGGGAAATTCACCCCGGCCGCGTGCACGTCCAGCAGGATTTCGTTCTTCTTGATCGCCGGGCTTGCGATCTCTTCCAGCACCAGGGTTTCGGCGGGGCCGAAGGCTTTGCACAGCACAGCTTTCATCGGACTATTCCTTTTGGCGTCATGGCCGATAAGTGTAGGAGGGTACGCCCGTGGGTCAACGAGCATGCCCAGGCCTGATAAGTCGCCATAAGCTTGTGCTCAGCCTTGCTAGCGTTATGCTACCCGGCAACCGAATTTGAGGAATGAACTGTGAAAGCGTGGATCCTGTTGATGCTTGCCCTGACCTTGCCGATGGCAGCCCAGGCCGAAGAAGCGAAAGAAGGCGAGGCACCGAAGGTCAGCTATATCAGCCTGACGCCGCCGTTCGTGGGCAACTATGGCCTGGACGGCTCCGCAAAACTCAAGGTGTTCAAGGCCGACATTGCCTTGCGCGTGACCGGGCCTGAAGCCGCTGCTGCGGTCAAGGCCAACGATGCGTTGATCCGTAACCAGTTGGTGGCGTTGTTTACTCAGCAGACCAACGAGGCCATGAGCACCGTTGAGGGCAAGGAAAAGCTGCGCCAGGAAGCCCTCAAGCAAACCCAGCAAGTGATGAACGACGAGACCGGCAAGCCGATGGTGGAAGACCTGTTGTTCAACAACTTGATCATCCAGTAACGGTTCCGTGTGGCGAGCGGGCGTTTCGTGGCAAGCAGGTTTGTCGTGGCGAGCGGGCTTGTTGTGGCGAGCGGGCTTGCCCCGCGTTGGGTGGCGAAGCCGCCCAAGAACCATACGCCTCGGTACACCTGAAACAATGTGGTGAATCTGAATGGGGCTGCTGCGCAGCCCAACGCGGGGCAAGCCCGCTCGCCACAACAAGCCTGCTTGCCACAACAAGCCCGCTTGCCACACAAAGCCCGTTCGCCACACTTAAGAGGCCAGGCTCTTTCTGAACCGAGACAGTGCCACTGCAAAAAACACTAACCCAATCCCCGCCAGCGCCAGCACATCCGGCCACACCACGCTCACGCCTGCGTCCCTGAACAGAATCGCCGCGCTCAAACTCACAAAGTGTGTGGACGGCGATCCCTGCATCACCCATTGCAACCACTCGGGCATGCTGTCCAGCGGCGTACTGCCGCCCGACAGCAACAGCATCGGGATGATCACCGGAATCGCCAGCAGCCCGAACTGCGGCGTCGAACGGGCGAGCGTGGCGAGGAATATCCCCAGCGCGGTGCTCGCAAACAAATACAGCGCCGTCACAAACAGAAACAGGCTCAGAGAGCCGGCCAACGGCACGCCGAGCAGGCCTTTGACCACCAGCTCCAGCGACAGCCATGTGCACAGCACCACCACCAGCATGTTGCTCCAGATTTTTGCCAGCATGATTTCCAGCGCGGTCAGCGGCAGCACCAGCAAATGGTCGAGGGTGCCGTGCTCGCGTTCGCGCAGCAGCGCAGTGCCGGTCAGCACAATCGCGAGGATGGTGATGTTGTTGACGATCTGGATCACCGCCAGAAACCAGCCGCCTTCCAGGTTGGTATTGAACAGCGCGCGGGTGGTCAGCAGTGCAGGCGCCTTCTGGCTGGCGTCGGTTTGGCCGCTGTAGTTGAGCAATTCGCGCTGAAAAATCCTGCCGATGTAACCTGCGCCCATAAACGCCTGGCTCATCGCCGTGGCATCCACGTTGACCTGCACACCCGGCTGGCGCCCGGCCAGCAGGTCGGCCTGGAAATTGGCCGGCACGTTGATCACGAACGTGTACTCGCCGCTGTCCATGACCTTGTCCAGTTGGTCGTAAGCCAGCGGTGCAGGCGGCTGGAATTCGGGCGGTTGCAACGCCTCGGCCATTCGCCGCGAGAGCGCGCTGTGGTCTTCATCGACAAAGGCCACGCTGGCGTTGTGCACGCCAATCACTGAACCGGCGGCGGGCATGTAGATCGCGACGGTGAAGGCGTAGGCCAGAAACAGCAGCAATACGCTGTCATGGCGCAGGCTGGTCAATTCCTTGAAGCCCAGGCGCAGGATATGAGCGAGCTTGTGCATCAGGCCTCCTGCTTCTTGAGCGTGATCAGGCTCAGGCCGGTGAACCCGACGAAAAACCCGAACAGCGCCAGGCATTGCGGCCACAACTGGCGCAGGTCGAGGGCCTTGGTGAAGGTGCCCACGGCGATGTCGAGAAAATGCCCGGCGGGAAACAGCATGCCCATCAGCGCGGCCGCGCCCTCCAGGGATGAGCGCGGCACGATCAGCCCGGAGAACTGGATGGTCGGCAGGCTGGTGATGATCATGGTGCCCAGGATTGCGGCGATCTGCGTGCGTGTGAACGCCGAAATCAGCAAGCCCATGCTGGTGGTGGCCAACACATACAACAGGCCGCCGAATGCCAGCGTCAGGCCGCTGCCCTTGAATGGCACGCCGAACAACCAACGGTTCATGGCCACCAGCAACGCCAGGTTGACCAGGCTAACGGCCAGGTATGGCGCCTGCTTGCCCAGCAGAAATTCCAGGCGGGTCAGGGGCGTGGCATAGAAGTTGGTGATCGAGCCCAGCTCTTTTTCACGCACGATGCCCAGTGCGGTGAGCATCGCCGGGATGAACGCCAGGATCAGCGCCATCACGCCGGGGCCGATGGCATTCACGCTGACCACGTCCTGGTTGTAGCGAAAACGTGTTTCCAGCTTGGCGTCGGCTTGGTTGCTGTGGGGCAGGCTGCTCAGTTCGGCGAGTTGCTGAAGGTTGCCTTGATGGACGGCTTCCACATAGTTACGGCTGGTTTCCGCGCGAAACGGCATGCCGCCGTCGATCCATGCGGCCACGGTGGGTTGGCGGCCGGCGTACAGGTCGCGGCCAAAACCCGGCGGGATTTCCAGGGCCAATTTGATTTCCGAGCGTTGCAGGCGCCGGTGCAGTTCGTTGGCATCGCGAATGGGCGCCTGTTCGGCGAAATAGCGCGAGCTGCGGAAGGCTTCCAGGTAGGCGCGGCTTTGCGGGGTCTGGTCCTGGTCATAGACGGCGAAAGCCAGATTCTCCACGTCCAGGGAAATCCCGTAGCCGAAGATCACCATCATGAACATCGCCCCGAGCAAGGCAAAGGCCATGCGCACTTTGTCGCGCAGTAGCTCTTTGCCTTCGCGGCTGGCCACGGCCAATAGCCGAGAAAGACTGAAACCACGCTTGCTCACGGGCGGCGCACTGGTTTCGCTGACAGTGCTGCTGGGTGCTGCGGGCTCGGCTTCGCCCTGTGCCTGCTCCAGGCAGGTAACGAACGCAGCTTCCAGGGTGTCGCCATTGAATTGCTTTTGCAGTGCATCGGGTGTGTCACACGCCAGCACCTTGCCCGCGTGCATCAGGGAAATGCGGTCGCAGCGCTGGGCTTCGTTCATGAAATGGGTGGACAGGAAAATCGTCACGCCCTGCTCGCGGGACAGTTCGATCAGCAGCCGCCAGAAGTCATCGCGCGCCGCCGGGTCGACGCCCGAGGTGGGCTCATCGAGGATCAGCACTTCCGGGCGATGCAGCACCGCCACGGCCAATGACAGACGCTGGCGCAGGCCAAGGGGCAGTTCGCCGGAAGGCTGCTCGGCCACCTCGCCGAGGTCGAAGCGCTGAATCAACTCATCGATACGCGGGCCGCTGTCGGCCTTGGGCAAATCGAACAGCTGCGCGTGCAACACCAGGTTCTGGCGCACGCTGAGCTCGCCGTACAGCGAGAAACTCTGCGACATAAACCCCACACGCTTGCGGGTCGCCAGGTCCTTGGCATTCACCGGGTTGCCGAGCAGTGTGGCACTGCCCTCGGTGGCCGGCATCAGCCCGGTGAGGACTTTCATGGTGGTGGTTTTGCCACAGCCGTTGGAGCCGAGGAAACCGAAAATCTCACCGCGGCCAATCGCGAAGCTGACCTTGTTTACCGCCGTGAAATCACCAAAGCGCAGGGTCAGCTCGTGGGCTTCGATGGCGATATCGTTATTGGCGCTTTCGCGCGGCGGGATCACCAACGGCTGATTGTTGTGGGCGCTGTCGCCCTGGAAATGGGTAAAGGCTTCATCGAGTTTGCCGCTGGGTGTCGCGGCGGCCAGTTCGCGGCTCAGGCCATCGGCGATGAGTTTGCCGCGATCGAGCATCAGGCAATGTTCGAACTGCTCGGCTTCTTCCATGTAGGCCGTCGCCACCAGCAGCGTCAGTTGCGGGCACTCGCGGCGTACGCTGTCGACCAGTTCCCAAAAGCGTCGGCGCGACAGCGGGTCGACGCCGGTGGTGGGCTCGTCGAGGATCAACAGGTCCGGGTCGTGGATCAGTGCACAACACAGGCCGAGTTTCTGTTTCATGCCGCCGGACAACTTGCCGGCCGGGCGCTCGGCGAAGCGTGCAAGGTCGGTGGCCAGCAGCAGGTTGTGCATGCGCTGTTCGCAATCGGCTTTCGACAGGCCGAACAGGGTGGCGAAGAAGCGGATGTTCTCGCTGATGGACAATTCCGGATACAGGTTGCCGCCCAGGCCTTGGGGCATGAAGGCAATACGCGGGTACAGGCTGTTGCGGTGGCGGCGATCCTCGATGGAGCCGCCGAGCACTTCCAGTTGGCCGTCTTGAAGTTTTTTAACCCCGGCGATCAACCCCAGCAAGCTCGATTTGCCCGCGCCATCAGGACCGATCAACCCGCAGCGCGTGCCGGCGGGCAGGCTGAAGGCAATGTCGATCAGTGCCTGTTGCTTGCCGTAGCGATGGTTGATGCCCGTGGCGTGCAGCGCCAGGCCGGTCATTGCAGGTTGGCCGGCCAGTCGATATCTGCCGTGCGCACGTAGCCGGCGCCGGGCATGCCCGGTTTGGCTTGCGGCACGGCACTGGGTTGGGTCAGGCGCAGCTTGACGCGAAACACCAGCTTCTGGCGTTCGTCGCGGGTTTCCACTTCTTTGGGCGTGAACTGCGATTTAGCCGCGACAAAACTGATTTTGGCCGGCAGCGGTTGTTGGGGCAGGGCGTCGAGCAGAATGCGCGCGTCACTGCCAACGGTCAGGCGACCGGTGACGGAGGCGGGCAGGTAGAGGTTCATGTACTGGTCATTCGGATCAATCAGCAGCAACACGCGACCGCCGGCGCCGAGCACTTCACCTGGCTCGGCCAGGCGCAATTGGATAATGCCGTCGATGGGCGCGCGCAGGCTGCTGTCGTCGATTTCGCTGGTGAGCTGCGCAACCTGGGCCTGTGCGGCGCCGATGGCAGCCTTCACCGAGTTGACCTGGGCTTGCGCGGCGATCACCGCGGCATTACCGGTGTTCTGGCGTGCTTGCTGTTGGTCAATCAACTGGCTGCTGGCGAAGCCGCGCTTGTACAGCTCCTGGGTGCGCTTGAGTTCCTGATTGGCCAGCAACTGCTCGCTTTGGCGCAACTGCACGTTGGCCTCGGCGGCGGCGAAGTTTTCCCTGGCGCGCAGCACTTCGGCTTCGGCCTGGGCACGCTGGGCTTCGAGGGTGCGGGTGTCCATGCGCGCAAGCAATTGGCCCTTGAGCACCTTGTCGCCTTCATCCACGCGCACTTCGGCCAGGCGCCCGGGGATCTTGGCGGCGATCTGTACTTCGGTGGATTCCAGGCGGCCATTGCCCATGCTCAAACCTTCGGGCAGGCGGTCCTGGGTTGATCGCCAGTAACCGAAGCCGCCTGCGCCCAGTAACAGGACGATCAGGGCGATGGCGAAAAGGCGCGACATATGATGGTTCGTAGACATGGCTGCATCCTGCGGCATTAGCATCCTAGTTTGACCGATAGCGCCGGAGCGGCCGTTGATACCGGTCAAATGAAGCGCAAGCCTAACCCGCATGCCACGCAGATGCATGCGCCAGAAGTGTGACCGCAGGGTTCTGCTCTTTCAACGCAGTGCCAGCACCGCCGCCCACTGCTCGGCGGTCACCGGCATCACCGACAGTCGGCTGCCTTTTTGTACCAAAGGCAATTCGGCGAGGGCGCTTTGTTGTTTCAGATAGCCCAGGCCCAGCACCTTTGCGAAGGTCTCGATGTGGGCCACGTTGATTGCACTCCACGGGTTTTTCTCCGGGCTGGCCTTGGCGTCGAAATAGTGGCTTTGCGGCTCCAGCGCTGTCGGGTCCGGGTAGGCTGCCTCGACGATCTTGCCGATGCCGGCAATGCCGGGCTCGGGGCAGCTGGAATGGTAAAAGAAAAACTCGTCACCGACGGCCATGGCGCGCAGGAAATTGCGTGCCTGGTAATTGCGCACGCCGTCCCAGCGAGCTTCGCCGAGCGTTTCCAGGCCCTTGATGGACAGTTCGTCGGGCTCGGATTTCATCAACCAGTAGGCCATTGGTGGGCTCCTGAAAAAGGCATTGGGCAAGTTGTCGGGCAATTCCATGACAAACCGACAGTCGGTTGGCGCCAAGGTTTGCGTGTTGGTTCACGTTACCGCAGAATGCGCGCTTTTAAGCTTGGCGCAGCTGCAACGGACTACTTTGGAACGTTGTTGTCATCGTGTACGAGGTGCCTGAAGGGGGGCAATCGATGCAACGTAAACCGGATTTACTATGGATTTTGGTTATTTTGTTTGGTCTGGGCGTCGTGACCACCGGGTATGCCCAGAGCTTGTGGTCGAACAAGACCGATTCGCCGGTTGAACTGGCTCAGCAGCAGCCGCAACCGTTCAAGCGTTAATACCGTTTAAGGCGTCGCTGGTTCCAGCGACGTTTGTGCGACATACCACTGCTTATCCGTGACGGTGCCCGCCAGCGGCACATCCCAGCTTGCCTGCGCCAGGCGCTCGACTTTCTGACATTCATGGGCCAGCCCCAGCAGCGCCGGCGCGCGCCAACTCTGGCGCCTGGCGAGGTAGGCCAGGCTGCGGTCGTAAAACCCACCGCCCATGCCCAGACGCCCACCCACATCATCGAACCCCACCAGCGGCAGCAACACCAGGTCGAGTGCCCAGACGCGGCGCTGGCGATTGGCATTCACTTGCGGCTCCAGGATACGAAAACGGTTAGGCGACAACTTATCCCCAGGCCGCACGCGCTGGAACACCATCTTGGTTCGCGGCCAGGCACTGAGCACTGGCAGGTAAGTGGCCTTGCCCCGGCGCTGAGCGGCGCGCAGCAGCAGGCGCGGATCGATTTCACCGTCCGTCGGTAGATATAAGGAAATATGTTTGGCCCGGCGAAACAGCGGGTGCTGTGCCAGTTGCCGATACAGGCCAAGGGCGGCCTTGCGCTGCTCGCTCGGCGTCAGTTCGCGGCGGGCTTTGCGCAACATGCGTCGAAGTTGCGGACGGGAAAGCGGCGCAGGTTCGGTCATGGTTTTTCGGCTCATAAAACAATGCCAGTCCGAGGACTGGCATTGAGTTTGGAATTCAGGCTCCCCGACAGAGCCGCTGTCGACTTAGCCCTTGAACCCGAAAGTTCAAGGTGGAAGATGCAGTAGGCTTTAAGGCTTTCCGTCTAGCGGACATGCACACCAGCCCAACGTGCAACTTCCAGGGTAGTGCGAATCGGCTCAGGGACATCGCCGACTGGCAAACACGCCAGGGAGTGGGGCGAGTATACCTTAAACAGACTCGGCAATCAGCCCTTGGGTGGCTCTGGATCGGTAGAAAGTACCAGATCAACCCGTTCCAGCAGGTCGCGCACTTGCTCGCGCGTCGAACCACTGGCCTGCACGTCAGGCCGTTCCTGCTTATGCAGCAAATCGTGGGTAATGTTCAGCGCGGCCATCACGGCGATACGATCGGCGCCGATGACTTTGCCGCTGCTGCGGATTTCACGCATCTTGCCATCCAGGTAGCGGGCAGCACTCACCAGGTTGCTGCGTTCTTCCTGGGGGCAGATGATCGAATATTCTTTGTCGAGGATCTGCACGGTAACGCTATTGCTTGAACTCATGAGTCTTGCTCCAGGGCCTTCAGGCGCGAAATCATCGATTCGACCTTACGCCGGGCGATTTCGTTTTTTTCAATGAGGTGAGCGCGTTCCTCGCGCCAGGTCTTTTCCTGAGCTAATAGGAGTCCGTTTTGACTCTTAAGTTGCTCGACCCGATCAATTAGCAATTCGAGTCTGGCCATCAGCGCTTGCAGGTCGGTGTCTTCCATTGGGTTCCACTGGATTTGTCTGATGAATGGCAACTGCAGGATAAACGATCTGACGCCCTCGATAGTCTTGGTACGTCTGCCGGTGCTAGGATACAGCGCTTCATTCTAGACATTGCGCCGTCTGGCGCCTAGCTCACCATGCCTATTCAGAACTCCCCGTACGACGCTTTTTCCAAACTGCTGAGCACCAGCGGTCATCCTTGCTCGCCTGCCGAACTGCACGGCGTACTGTTGGGCCGCAGCTGCACCGGTGTTGGCTTTGATGCCGACAATTGGCTGGCCGATGTGGCCGAGCTGCTGGAAACCGAGCCGACCGAGAACGTGCGTAACGCGCTGATCGGCCTGCAAGAGATGGTCAAAGGCGAGCTGACCGGTGATGACGTCACCGTGGTCCTGCTGCTGCCGACCGACGACGCGCCGCTCACCGAGCGCGCCGCTGCGCTGGGCCAGTGGTGCCAGGGTTTCCTCCACGGTTTCGGCGTGAACGCCGGCGGCCTGGAACTGAGCACCGACGCCAAGGAAGTGCTGCAGGACCTGGCGGCCATTTCCCAGGTGCAAGACGCCCTGGAAGAGTCCGAAGACGGCGAAGGCGATTACATGGAAGTCATGGAATACCTGCGCGTCGCGCCGCTGCTGCTGTTCACCGAGACCAAGAAAGCCGCTGAGCCAGCCGCACCCAAGCCGTCGCTGCACTAAGAAAGGAAGCCCCTCTGCCCATGATCCATATCCCGAAAGCGGAATACACCCGTCGCCGCAAGGCGCTCATGGCGCAGATGGAACCCAACAGCATCGCAATTCTGCCGGCCGCCGCCGTGTCGATCCGCAACCGTGATGTCGAGCACGTTTACCGCCAGGACAGCGACTTTCAGTACCTGAGCGGCTTCCCTGAACCGGAAGCGGTGATCGTGCTGATGCCCGGTCGCCAGCACGGCGAGTACGTGCTGTTCTGCCGCGAGCGCAATGCCGAGCGCGAATTGTGGGACGGCCTGCGTGCGGGCACCGAAGGCGCAATCCGTGACTTTGGCGCCGACGATGCCTTCCCCATCACTGACATCGACGACATCCTGCCCGGCCTGATCGAAGGCCGTGACCGGGTGTATTCGGCCATGGGCAGCAACGCCGAATTCGACCGGCACGTGATGGAGTGGATCAACGTGATCCGCTCTAAAGCGCACCTGGGCGCCCAGCCACCGAACGAGTTTGTTGCCCTGGATCACCTGCTTCACGACATGCGCCTGTATAAATCGGCGGCAGAAGTGAAGGTGATGCGCGAGGCCGCGCGAATTTCCTGTGCGGCGCACGTCAAGGCGATGCAGGCCAGCCGCGCCGGGTTATATGAGTTCAGCCTCGAAGCCGAGCTGGATTACGAATTCCGCAAGGGCGGCGCGAAAATGCCGGCCTATGGCTCCATCGTCGCTGCCGGGCGTAACAGCTGCATCCTGCATTACCAGCAGAATGACGCCGCGCTCAAGGATGGCGACCTGGTGCTGATCGACGCCGGTTGCGAGATCGACTGCTACGCCAGCGACATCACCCGCACCTGGCCGGTCAACGGCAGGTTTTCGCCCGAGCAAAAGGCGATCTACGAGATTGTGCTGGCCTCCCAGGAAGCCGCCTTTGCCGAGATCGCGCCGAACAAACATTGGAACCAGGCCCACGAGGCAACGGTGCGCGTCATCACCGCCGGGCTGGTAAAGCTGGGACTGCTGCAAGGCGACGTCGACGAGTTGATCGCCAGCGAAGCCTACCGCGCTTTTTATATGCACCGCGCCGGCCACTGGCTGGGCATGGACGTGCATGATGTGGGCGAATACAAGGTGGGCGGCGAATGGCGTGTGCTGGAAGTCGGCATGGCCTTGACCGTGGAACCCGGCATCTATATTTCGCCGGACAACCAGAACGTGGCGAAGAAATGGCGTGGCATTGGCGTACGCATCGAGGACGACGTGGTAGTGACCAAGCAAGGCTGTGAAATTCTGACCGGCGGCGTGCCCAAGACCGTCGCCGACATCGAAGCGCTGATGGCGGCTGCCCGATGAGCCGGGTCAATCTGGCCATCATCGGCGGCGGACTGGTAGGCGCCAGCCTGGCGTTGGCCTTGCAGGCGGGTGCCAAGGCGCGGGGTTGGAAAATCGTGCTGATCGAACCGTTCGCGCCAGGCGACAGTTACCAACCGAGCTACGACGCGCGTTCCTCGGCGCTGTCCTACGGCGCTCGGCAGATTTATCAGCGTTTGGGCCTGTGGCAGGCCATTTCCCGACGTGCCGAGCCGATCAAACAGATTCACGTGTCGGACCGAGGCCGCTTCTCCACTGCGCGCCTGTCCGCCATGGAGGAGGGCGTGCCGGCCCTCGGCTACGTGGTAGAGAACGCCTGGCTCGGCCAGTGCCTGTGGCAAGGTTTGGACAAAGAAGTGGTCAGTTGGCGCTGCCCGGCCGAAGTCACCCGCATGGAGCCACTGCCCGACGGTTATCGCCTGACGCTCAACGACGAAACCGTGCTGGAATGCGACCTTGCGGTATTGGCCGATGGCGGCCGCTCCGGTTTGCGCGAGCAATTGGGCATCGGCGTCAAAACCCGGCCCTACAACCAGAGCGCGCTGATCGCCAACATCACCCCAAGCGAAGCGCACAACGGCGAGGCGTTCGAGCGCTTTACCGACGAAGGCCCAATGGCCTTGCTGCCGCTGCCGGACAACCGTTGCGCGCTGGTGTGGACGCGCATCGGCATGGACGCCCAGCGCCTGGCCAACCTTGATGAACGCAGTTTCCTGAGTGAATTGCAGGGCGTGTTCGGCTACCGCCTGGGCACGCTGAAACAAGTCGGCGCCCGCCATTTGTACCCGCTGACGCTGGTGGAGGCCGAAGAGCAAGTGCGCTCGCACCTGGCGATCCTCGGTAATGCCGCCCACAGCCTGCACCCGATTGCCGGGCAGGGTTTCAACCTGTCCCTGCGCGACGCGAACGCCTTGGCCGAGGCCTTGCTGGCCGGGCCGGCAGTGCCGGGCGACCTGGCAACGTTGCAGCGCTATCGCGAGCGCCAGCGCCAGGACCAGCAACTGACCGTAGGTTTTTCCGATCAAGTGACCCGACTGTTTGGCAGCGCGCAACCGTTAGTGACATTGGGCCGTAACCTGGGCCTGCTGGGCCTGGATTTGTTGCCGCCCGCCAAACGCTGGTTCGCCCGTCAGGCCATGGGCCTGGGCACACGCCCTGATGCTTAACTGGCTGACCCGACGCCTGGGCAAGGCGCGGCTGTTGCGCTGGGTGCTGTCCCTGTACCCGCCGTACCTGGGAGCGGGAATTCGGGTGCAGGCACTCAGCGCCGATTTTCGTCATGCCAAGGTGCGCATGGGCCTGGGCTGGTACAACCGCAATTACGTCGGTACGCAATTTGGCGGCAGCCTGTATTCGATGGTCGATCCGTTCTACATGTTGCTGTTGATGGAGAACCTGGGGCGCGACTACATCGTCTGGGACAAAGCCGCGAGCATCGACTTCGTGTCGCCGGGCAAAGGCCCGGTCTACGCTGAGTTTTCCATCGACGAGGCCTTGCTGGTCGAGATTCGCCGGCAAACCGAAGGCGGCGAGAAGTACTTGCCCCTTCTCAAAGTACAGATTCATGACGGCTCCGGCACTCTGGTGGCGCGGGTCGACAAAACCCTTTACGTGCGGCGCAAGCCGCCAGCAAAGCAGGCTTAAAGCATGGACATGCGCGCAGATGTGCTGATTGTCGGGGCCGGAATGGTCGGAAGCGCCCTGGCGCTGGCGTTGCAAGGCAGTGGCCTGCAGGTGCTGCTGCTCGATGGCAGCCCGCTGAGCGTCAAACCGTACGACCAGGATGCGGCCTTCGAACCCCGCGTGAGCGCCTTGTCGGCCGCCAGCCAGCGCATTCTGGAGCGCCTGGGCGTGTGGGATGGCATCGTCGAACGGCGCGCCAGCCCTTACGGTGAAATGCAGGTGTGGGACGGCAGCGGCACCGGGCAGATCCATTTTTCGGCAGCCAGTGTGCATGCCCAAGTGCTCGGGCATATCGTCGAGAACCGGGTGGTTCAGGATGCCTTGCTCGACCGCCTGCACGACTGCGACCTGGGCCTGCTGGCCAACGCGCGCCTGGAGCAGATGCGTCGCTCCGGCGATGACTGGCTGCTGACCCTGGCCGACGGTCGCAAATTGCGTGCGCCGCTGGTGGTGGCCGCCGATGGCGCCAATTCCGCCGTGCGCCGCCTGACCGGCACTGCCACGCGCGAATGGGATTACCTGCACAACGCCATCGTCACCAGCGTGCGCAGCAACCAGCCGCACCAGCGCACGGCGTGGCAACGCTTTACCGATACCGGCCCGCTGGCGTTTTTGCCGCTGGTGCGCGATGGGCAGGAGGATTGGTGTTCGATCGTGTGGTCGACCACGCCGACGGAGTCCGAACGCTTGATGGCGCTGGACGACGAAAGCTTCTGCCGTGAACTGGAGCGCGCGTTTGAAGGGCGCTTGGGCAATGTGATCAGCGCCGACCCGCGCGTATGCGTACCGCTGCGCCAGCGCCACGCCAAGCGCTACGTGGCCGAAGGCCTGGCGTTGATTGGCGATGCCGCCCATGTGATCCACCCATTGGCCGGGCAGGGCGTGAACCTGGGTTTCCTTGACGCGGCGGTGCTGGCCGAGGTGCTGTTGGCTGCGACGGAACGTGGCGAACGCCTGGCGGATGTGAAGGTGCTGAGCCGCTACGAGCGTAGACGCATGCCGCACAACCTGGCACTGATGGCCGCGATGGAGGGCTTTGAACGCTTGTTCCAGGCCGACCAACTGCCATTGCGCTGGTTGCGTAATGCAGGCTTGAAACTGGTCGACCAGATGCCCGAAGCCAAGGCCGTGTTTGTGCGCCAGGCCCTCGGGCTGACGGGCGACCTGCCAGACCTCGCAAAGCCCTGAATTGAAATATGCCCCCTGTGGGAGGGGGCTTGCCCCCGATGAGGCCAGTCCATCCGGCGCAAATCCCAACTATGCAACATCTGGTAACGCCTCCAGCAAGCGCTACCAAATGTGAGTCCTTATCATTTGCCCTCTTTTTGCAAATGAGAGACCGCACCCATGTCGGCACCCAAGCGCCTCCTGACTGCCCTGGCACTCACCCTCATCGGCAGCACCACCGTGCAGGCAGCCGACGAAGTCGTGGTCTACTCCTCGCGCATCGACGAACTGATCAAACCGGTGTTCGACGCCTACACCCAGAAGACCGGCGTGCAGGTGAAGTTCATCACCGACAAGGAAGCGCCCTTGATGCAGCGGATCAAGGCCGAAGGCGAAAACGCCACGGCTGACCTGCTGCTCACCGTGGATGCCGGCAACCTCTGGCAAGCCGAACAAATGGGCATCCTGCAGCCGTTCACCTCTGCGGTGATCGACAAGAATATTCCCCTGCAGTACCGCTCTTCCAACCATGCGTGGACCGGCTTGAGCCTGCGCGCGCGGACCATTGCCTATTCCACCGACCGGGTAAAACCCGGTGACCTGACCACCTACGAAGCGCTGGCCGACAAGCAATGGGAAGGGCGTCTGTGCCTGCGTACGGCGAAGAAGGTCTACAACCAGTCGCTGACCGCCACGCTGATCGAAACCCATGGCGCGGCCAAGACCGAAGAAATCGTCAAGGGCTGGGTCAACAACCTGTCCACCGACGTGTTCTCCGATGACATCGCCGTGCTCGAAGCGATCAACGCCGGGCAGTGCGACGTGGGCATCGTCAACACCTACTACTACGGCCGCCTGCACAAGCAGAAACCAGACCTCGCGGTGAAGCTGTTCTGGCCGAACCAGGGCGACCGCGGCGTGCATGTGAACCTGTCGGGCATCGGCCTGACCAAACATGCGCCGCACCCGGAAGCCGCGAAGGCCTTGGTGGAATGGATGACCACGCCTGAGGCACAGAAGATCTTTGCCGATGTGAACCAGGAGTTCCCAGCCAACCCCGCCGTGCCGCCATCGGCGGAAGTTGCGACCTGGGGCAAGTTCGTGGCCGATACTCTGCCGGTGGAAGTGGCCGGTAAACGTCAGGCTGAGGCCATTCGCCTGATGGATCGCGCTGGCTGGAACTGAATTTGTAGAGCTCCGCCGAACTAAATGTGGGAGCGGGCTTGCTCGCGAAAGGGCCGTATCAGTCGATACAGGGGTAACTGATACACCGCTTTCGCGAGCAGGCCCGCTCTCACATTGGCTGGCGGCGACTTCAAAATTTTCATTTTTCTGAGAGCTTTTCCTTGGCCCACCCCGCCCAACGTCGCTGGTACCTGCCGGTTTTCACCGTCGCCGCACTGGTGCTACTCCCGCTGAGCGTGTTGTTGCTGTCCTGGCAAAGCATCGATCAACAAATCTGGTCGCACCTGTGGGAAACCCAGATGCCCCGCCTGCTGGGCAACACCCTGATCCTGGTGCTGGGCGTTGGCACCGGCGTGACGCTGTTGGGCGTAAGCCTGGCCTGGCTGACCAGCCTCTGCGAATTCCCGGGGCGGCGCTGGCTCGACTGGGCGTTGATGCTGCCCTTCGCAATTCCGGCCTACGTGCTGGCCTTTGTGTTTGTTGGCCTGCTGGATTTCGCGGGGCCGGTGCAAACCCTGCTGCGCGAAGGGTTCGGCAACGGCTTGCGCCTGCCACGCGTGCGTTCTACCAGCGGCGTGATCATCGTGCTGGTGCTGGTGTTCTATCCCTACGTCTACCTGCTGGCGCGCACTGCATTTTTGGCGCAGGGCAAGGGGCTGATGGAAGCGGCGCGGGTGCTCGGTCAATCGCCATGGCAAGCGTTCTGGCGTGTCGCATTACCCATGGCGCGGCCGGCGATTGGTGCCGGCGTCGCCTTGGCACTGATGGAAACCCTGGCGGACTTCGGCGCTGTCTCGGTGTTCAACTTCGACACCTTCACCACGGCCATCTACAAGACCTGGTACGGCTTTTTCAGCCTTTCCAGCGCCGCCCAACTGGCCAGCCTGTTGCTTCTGGTGGTGATGCTGGTGCTGTACGGCGAACGACGTGCCCGAGGCGCCAGCCGCCCGAGTAATGAGCGGCCACGCGGCAAGGCGTTGTACCACCTGCGCGGTTTCAAGGCGGCGGCAGCCAGCACGTGGTGTGGTTTGGTGTTCGCCTGCGCCTTTGTCATCCCGATGCTGCAACTGGTCGCCTGGTTCTGGCAACGTGGCCGGTTCGACTTGGATGAGCGCTACAGCGGCTTGATCATCCATACCCTCTACCTGGGTGGCATCGTGGCACTGATTACAGTCAGCGTGGCGTTGATATTGGCCTTCGCCAATCGCCTGGCACCCACGCGGGCGATCCGTTCCGGGATCAGCCTGGGCAATGTCGGCTATGCCTTGCCGGGCTCGGTGCTGGCGGTGTCGATCATGCTGGCGTTCAGCTACCTGGACCGTGAGCTGGTGGTGCCGTTGTCGAGTTGGCTCGGCGGCGCGGGCAAGCCCCTGTTGCTGGGCAGCCTGTCGGCGTTGGTGCTGGCGTATCTGGTGCGTTTCCTGGCAGTGGCCTACGGGCCGTTGGAAAACAGCCTGGCGCGAATCCGTCCCTCGTTGCCGGAAGCAGCGCGCAGCCTCGGCGTGAGTGGGCCGCGACTGTTTTGCAAAGTGTATCTGCCGCTGTTGCTGCCGGGGACGTTGAGCGCGGCGCTGCTGGTGTTTGTCGATGTGCTCAAGGAAATGCCTGCGACCCTGCTGATGCGCCCGTTTGGCTGGGACACCCTGGCCGTACGAATTTTTGAAATGACCAGCGAAGGGGAATGGGCGCGAGCCTCATTACCCGCACTCACGTTGGTGTTGGTGGGCCTGTTGCCGGTGATCGGCCTGATTCGACGCTCCGCTCGGCAAATCGGTTAGGTGCCAGTCCTACGGCTTGCGGCTACAATGCGCGGCATTCGGTGCGCTCCGTCCTTCGGATCGAGTCGCTGTATGTCGCTGCAGGCCTTGTAGTCAGAGGTGTTGAGCGCAAACAGCAGCTCTGTGCATCTTCGCCAATCCCGGAAGGAGAAACCCATGGGACAGCGTACGCCTCTGTATGACCTGCATCTCGCCCTCGGCGCGAAAATGGTCGATTTTGGCGGTTGGGATATGCCTCTGCACTACGGCTCGCAAGTTGAAGAACACCATCAGGTGCGACGCGACTGCGGGGTGTTTGACGTATCTCATATGACCGTGATCGATGTCACAGGCCTTCAGGCCAAGGAATGGCTCCAGCACCTGCTGGCCAATGATGTCGATCGTTTGCATGGCTGCGGCCGTGCGCTTTACAGCGCCATGCTCAACGAGCAGGGCGGCGTGGTGGACGACATGATCGTTTACCGCACCGAGACCGGTTATCGGCTGGTGGTCAACGCCGCTACGCGTGATCAGGACATGGCCTGGATGCAAGCACAGCTGGGCGACTACGCGGCGCAGCTGCATGAGCGGCCAGAATTGGCCATGCTCGCCATTCAAGGCCCGCACGCCCGGCAGAAAATCGCCGAGCTGGTCACGCAGGCCCGCGGCACGCTTATCCACCAGCTCAAGCCCTTTGAAGGCCAGGCCGATGGCGATTGGTTTATCGCCCGCACGGGTTACACCGGCGAAGACGGTCTGGAAATTGTCCTGCCGGCCGAACAGGCTCCGGGCTTTTTCAACGATCTGGTAGGGGCTGGTATTTCACCCATCGGCCTTGGCGCCCGCGATACGCTGCGCCTCGAAGCCGGCATGAACCTGTACGGCCAGGATATTCACCAGGACGTTTCGCCTCTGGCGGCCAATATGGCCTGGAGCATCGCCTGGGAACCGGCTGAGCGTCAGTTCATCGGCCGCGCTGCCCTTGAGGCGGAAAAGACCGCAGGTGTGCAGTTCAAATTGGTCGGGCTGGTACTGGAAGAGCGTGGTGTTTTACGCGCTCATCAGGTGGTTCGTATCGCCAATGTTGGCGAAGGGGAGATAACCAGTGGTAGTTTCTCTCCTACGCTGAGCAAATCCATTGCCTTGGCGCGCGTACCGACGGCCACCGCCGATCGGGCCGAAGTGGAAATCCGCGGCAAGTGGTACCCGGTTCGAGTGGTCAAACCGACCTTCGTGCGCCATGGCAAAACCTTGATCTAACTATTCCGGCAGGCCTGAGGCCGCTGACATTTCTTCTTGAGGACACAGACTATGAGCGATATCCCTGCCGACCTGCGTTTTGCCGAAAGTCACGAGTGGGCCCGTCTGGAAGCCGACGGCACTGTGACCGTCGGTATCTCCGACCATGCTCAGGAAGCTTTGGGTGATGTGGTGTTTGTTGAGTTGGCCGAAGTCGGCGCCAAGTTTGACGCTGAAGGCCAGGCTGGTGTGGTTGAGTCTGTGAAAGCCGCTTCGGATATCTACTCACCGATTGCTGGCGAAGTGATCGCCGTTAACGAGGAACTGAGCGGCAGCCCTGAACTGCTGAACTCCGACCCGTATGGCGCCTGGATCTTCAAGCTCAAGCCAAGCAGCCCGGCTGACCTGGAAAAACTGCTTGATGCTGCAGGCTACAAAGCGGCCATCGGCGAGTAAACGCGAGCCGTTGGAACAGCGCAAATCAATGTGGGAGCTGGCTTGCCTGCGATAGCATCACTGCGGTGTGGTTGAATCACCGCGGTGCCGGCATCGCAGGCAAGCCAGCTCCCACAGTTAATTGCGGATAGCTGGCAGTTTGTTTTCAGCTCGCTTTCAGTACCGCTTTTACCGCCGCAACCGACCGCTCGACATCCGCCTCTGTCATCGCCGTGAACATCGGCAACGACACGATCAAACGCCCAACACGCTCAGCCACCGGGAACATGCCTTCCTTGAAACCCTGTGCCCGGTACAAGCTCAGCAGGTGGATTGGTGGGTAGTGATAGCCAATGCCGACGCCGTGGGCCTGCATCTGTTCCATGAATGTAGCGCGGGCAGGTAGACCATCCTGACGCTCCGGCAGTACCAGCTGGAACAGGTGCCAGTTGCTGTTTTCGAAATCCGCTGGCGGCAGTTGCGCGCCGTATTGCGCTTCAAAATCGCTGCCGAAGCACTTGAAGTAGTGGCGTGCCAGTTTCTGGCGATGCGCAGTGATCTTCTCGATATGCGCGAATTGCCCCAGGCCGATGGCTGCGGCTATGTCGGTCATGTTGAATTTGCCACCCAGCACATCCACGTCCAGGCCGTCGAAGCCGGTGCGGGTCACACCTTGCAGGCGATACTTTTCAGCCAGACGGGCTTCCTCGGCGTTGTTCAACACCAGGCAACCGCCTTCGGAAGACGTGATGTTCTTGTTCGCCTGGAAGCTGAACGAGACGAAGTCGCCGGTCGCGCCAATACGCTCGCCATCCCAGCTGGAGCCCAACGCCTGGGCGGCGTCTTCGACAATGCGCAGGTTGTACTTGTTGGCCAGCGCGTAGAGCATCGGCATATCCAGGGGCAGGCCCGCCAGGTACACCGGAATGATCGCCTTGGTGCGTGGGGTGATCGCGGCTTCTACCTGAGCCAGGTCGATATTGCGGGTGACCGGGTCGATATCCGCAAATACCGGCGTGGCACCTACTTCCAGAATCACGTTGGCCGTGGCGACCCAGGAAATCGGCGTGGTGATCACTTCATCGCCAGGCCCGATGCCGGCGATGCGCAACGCGATCTCCATGGTGCAGGTGCCGGAATTGAAGGTCCGCACCGGACGGCCGCCAAAGTATTCCGAAAGCTGTGCTTCGAACGCCTGCACTTTCGGCCCGCTGGTGATCCAGCCCGAGCGCAGTACATCGCCGACCGCCGAGATGGTCGCTTCGTCAATGGTAGGTTTGGAAAACGGCAGAAAGGGCTGTTGGCTCATAACGACGAAGGCATCCGTTTCAGATAGGCGATGAGTAATAGAGGTATCAGTACCGCATGGTTGCACGGCTCGACTGAATATAGCCTGTCGTCGGTGAACGAATTGTCATGTGGCGCATAAAAAATGCCGCTTATCAGCGGCATTTTCTGTTGCAGGTCAGAATGAAACGCGCGCTTCAAGAAACACATTCTGCTCTTTGAGTTTGCCCTTGAGCTGTTCATCGCGGGCGTTTATCCGGTTAGCGAAGGTGTTGTAGCCGGTTTCGATCTTGCCCATGTCCACGTAACGCCAACCTGTGCCCAAAGTGACCTTTTCGCTGACCTTGGCCTCCAGGCCCAAGCCTGCGCTGTAGGCAAAGTTGTAGTGGCGGTTACTGGCGAACTGGCGAGTCGCATTGCTCTGGTACCCCGCGGCATCGATTTGCGCCATGCCGATACCGGCCATTGCGTAGAACGACAGCCAGTCATTGACCGGGATGTTTTTATAGCCGTTGAGCATCACGCGCTGGCTGTCGACCTCCAGGCGGTTAACGTTGGCATTGAAGGGGGCCCAATAGGAGTCGAACGTCGAGCTGCTGCGCGTGGTGTATTCCCCTTCCAGGCGCCAGCCATCGGCAAAGGCGTAACCTAGAGCCAATGACCCAGTGAACGCCTTGTTACTGTCAGGGGCCTCCACGCGATCAGTGACGCGTGGGCTGGTCAATTGCGCACTGGAGAGGTTCTGACGGGCACTGTTGAGTTTTGCCGAGCCGTACCAATTTTCTGCTTGAGCCAAGGGGGCAGCTAACGCAGAGAGAGCCAAAGCGTAAGCAAGTTTTTGCATGGGAGAGGATTCACTTTAACTAAGAGAATCTCAGTGTGGCGCTTGGTACTTTTGTGTTCGGCTGGAGTTTTCCGCTTTCAACGGGAAAAAGCAGAAGGTTTGGGCGGCGGCGGCGATCGTAGAGAAACAGGCATAAAAAATGCCGCTTAAAAAGCGGCATTTTTTATGGGCAGGTATTACTCGGTCACAGCATTTTTCGCGAGGATGGCGTTGGCCAACTCCATGTCCGTGGCCTGCAGGCCAGGGTTGTCGGCGCGAACTTTCTGCATGGCAGCTTCCAGGTACGGGCCGCGGATGCCGCCGTCGCTGGCGACAAAGCTACCGGCGTCGTCTTGGGCGGCGACCACCAGCTTGTGGTCCTTGAAGGTCAGGTACGTCGAGCCAGTCGTGGCGCCCGACGAGATGACATTGCGCCAGAAGCTGTCGGCCATGGCTGAACCGACAGGTAGGGAAAGCACAGCGAGGGTCGCGACAGCATATTTGAGACGCATGGTGGGTGACTCCGGGTGGGTTATCTGAACAGTTTGATTGTAGATAACCCAGGCGAGTTCCATCACTGACTAAACAGTTTCGACCTGTAAAACCACGCCATCCTGACCAATGACACGTACTTGAGCGCCCACGGGGCTGTCCGGCCCGGTTGCCATCCACACGCCATCGCCGACTTTTATCTTGCCTCGACCATCGACGATGGCTTGATGCACCACAAAGGTGCGCCCTATCAATTCCGAGCCGCGCATATTCAGCCCCGGCTGATCGCTGACTTTGGCGCTGCTGCGCTGGCGCTTCCACCAGTACACCGCTGTGAGGATCGACAACACGGCAAATAGCAGCAGCTGCCATTCCAGCCCGAGCGGTGGGATCAAAAACTTGATCACGCCCACAGCAGCGGCAGCGATCCCCATCCACAGCAGGTAGCCACCGGCGCCGAATACTTCAAGAATCAACAGCACCGTACCCAGTGCCAACCAATCCCAGAACGACAGATGCTGCAGGAAATCCCACATGGCGATCGCCTCAGCCTTTCTTGTTGTCGAACGTTGCCTTGACGATTTCGCCGATCCCACCGACGGCGCCAATCACCTGGCTGGCTTCCAGCGGCATCAGGATGACTTTGCTGTTGTTGGCCGACGCCAGCTTGCCCAATGCATCGATGTATTTCTGCGCCACGAAGTAATTGATGGCCTGCACGTTACCGGTGGCGATTGCTTCGGACACCACCTGGGTCGCACGGGCCTCTGCTTCTGCCTGGCGTTCACGCGCTTCGGATTCGAGGAAGGCTGCCTGGCGTCCACCTTCGGCTTCAAGGATCTGCGCCTGCTTCTTGCCTTCGGCGGTCAGGATCGCCGATGCCCGCAGGCCTTCGGCCTCCAGGATCTGCGCACGCTTGATCCGCTCGGCTTTCATCTGGCCGGACATGGCGGCCATCAGGTCGGCGGGTGGGCTGATGTCCTTGATCTCGATCCGGGTGATCTTGATGCCCCACGGCGCCGTGGCTTCGTCCACGGTGCGCAGCAGCTTTTCGTTGATGCCGTCACGCTGGCTAAGCATCGCGTCCAGCTCCATGGAGCCGAGCACGGTACGGATATTGGTTTGCAGCAGGTTACGGATGGCATGCTCGAGGTTATTGACCTCGTAGGCGGCCTGGGCGGTGTTGACTACCTGGAAGAAGCACACGGCGTCGATCTGCACGGTGGCGTTGTCGGCGGTGATCACTTCCTGGGGCGGGATATCCAGCACGCTTTCCATCACGTTGATCTTGCGACCGATGCGATCCATGACCGGGATGATGATGTTGAGGCCAGGTTTAAGGGTGTTGGTGTAGCGGCCGAAACGCTCGACCGTCCACTGGTAACCCTGAGGCACCACCTTGAAGCCCATGAAAAGGATGGCCACGGCCAACCCGACGAAAAGAAGCAGTACGGTTCCGATCTGCATAGCGATTCCCTATCTGATGGTGTCAGTGAAGCGACGTGCGGCCGATTGTAACGGTCTGGTCACGGATAAGGACGGTTTCAGCGGGCAACAAGCAAATCATTTGTTTCTGAATCCCCAGGCGTTACCCGTAATACTTCTGCCATCGTTGTCAGCCCGGCATTCACTTTGGCGATGCCGCTCATCCGCAGGCTGCGCATGCCTTGGCTCCGCGATGCCCGACGTAAGGCCTGCTCGTCGGCGCCCGGTGTGATCAGCGCCTTGAGCTTCTCGTCCATCACCATGATTTCGTAGAGCCCGGCGCGGCCTCGATAACCGCTATCACGGCAGTCCGCGCAGCCGACCGCTTCATGGGTATTGCCGTGCCCAGTCACCCCACGTTTGCAGTGAGGGCACAAAAGCCGCACCAAGCGCTGCGCCATCACACCTATCAGCGTAGCTTTGATCAAATAATGAGCAATGCCAAGTTCCTGCAAACGGCTGATAGCGCTGGGTGCATCGTTGGTGTGCAGGGTCGATAGCACCAGGTGCCCGGTGAGCGCAGCCTGGATGGCCATTTCTGCAGTTTCCTGATCGCGAATCTCACCGATCATGATGATGTCCGGGTCCTGGCGCAGCAGTGCGCGAACACCGCTGGCGAAGGTCAGGTCGATGTTGTGCTGCACCTGCATCTGGTTAAAGGCAGGTTCCACCATTTCTATCGGGTCTTCCACCGTGCACAGGTTGACCTCGCGGGTCGCCAGGTGCTTGAGCGTGGTGTAGAGCGTGCTGGTCTTGCCTGAGCCGGTAGGCCCGGTGACCAGGATGATGCCATTGGCCTGGCCGGCCATGGCATGCCAGCGTTGCTGGTCATCGGCAGACAAACCCAACTGGTCAAAGTCCTTGAGCAAGACGTTCGGGTCGAAAATCCGCATCACCAGTTTTTCGCCAAATGCTGTCGGCAGTGTTGAGAGGCGCAACTCCACTTCGATGCCCGCCGGGCTCTTGGTCTTGACCCGGCCGTCCTGAGGTTTGCGTTTTTCCGCCACATTCATACGGCCCAGACTTTTCAGGCGGCTGACCACCGCCATGGTGACCTGGGGTGGAAACTGATAGACGTCATGCAGCAGCCCGTCGATGCGAAAACGCACGCGGCCCTGGTCGCGGCAGGGTTCGATATGGATATCACTGGCTCGCTGGCCGAAGGCGTACTGCAACAGCCAGTCGACGATGTTGATGATATGCGCGTCATTGGCGTCCGGCTCCTGATCACCGGTGCCGAGGTTGAGCAGTTCGAAGTTGCCAGCCACCGCGACTTTTTGATCGGCACCGCTGACGGACTTGGCCAGCCGGTAGAAGTCACCGATACAGCGCTGAATCTCTCGGGGGTTGGCGACCACGCGCCTGATCGAGCGCTTGAGCACCTGTGCCAAACCTGCCTCCCATCCACGGATATGCGGCTGGGCGCTGGCGACGGTGACGGTCTGCGCATCCACCGCCACCGCGAGGATGGCGTGGCGTTGCGCGAACGCGTGGGACATCAACGGCACCACCGCCGCCACGTCGATCTTCAGCGGGTCGATACGCAGATAAGGTTGCCCGACATGCCCGGCAAGCCATTGAGTCAACGTTTCGAGGCAAGGCCCTTCAGCCGCGATGCTTTCCAACGGATGTCGAGTGGCGGGTGCTTTCGCTGACCTTTGGGCCTCGTCCGCTGTAATCAGCCCCTGCTCGACCAATGCAGGTAACAGTTGATGCAGTTCCAATCGATGATCGTGCAAGGCGGCGAGCATGAAGAATTCCTGAGTGACGGCGGGCGTAATCTCAGGCTAGCCATCCTCTTAACTCCCACCGCTCAGGGTGTATTGCAGGTTTTTACTGATTGGCCGCCGCCACCGCTTGAGGCCGCACGGAATCGGCCTGCCACACCTCCAGCGAGCACACACTGATCAGGTTTCGAATCTTTTCACCGATCACCTGGGCGCGATGCCAGCTCAGGCCGTTCATCACGATATCAATGCTCAGCAGGTCGTGGTCACGGCTCACATTGACCTGTTGCGGCGTCAGGAACTGCAGCGCGAAGTAATTCAGTACCCGGCACAGCAGGTCCGGTTCTGCCTCGGCGGTGATCTGATAATGCGCTTGGCAGTGGGCGCTGTTGACGGCCCATGCATCGAGACGCGTAGCGGGGCAGGTGGTTTCGACGGCGTGCATGCTGACTCTCCAGATTCGACTGGAGAAATTTTTACATTCGCACGCGGAGATTTCTTATCTAAGATGCGCCCTATTGGTGAAAAAACGACTCAAGTAATTCAGGCTTAGCGCCTTCATAGGTATTTTTATGCACAGTGAGTTGGACGCCTACGACCGCCGCATTCTGGCCCTGCTGCAAGAGGACGCCTCGCTTTCCAGCGCGCAGATCGCCGAGCAGGTGGGTCTCTCGCAATCGCCATGCTGGCGGCGTATTCAACGGCTTAAAGAGGAGGGCGTGATTCGCGGGCAGGTCACGCTGCTGGACCGCAAGAAGATCGGCCTCAACACGCAGATTTTTGCCGAGGTCAAACTCAATGCTCACGGACGGTCCAACTTCACCGAATTCACCGAAGCGATTCGCGGGTTTCCGGAAGTCCTGGAGTGCTATGTGCTGATGGGGGCGGTGGATTTTCTGCTGCGCATCGTTACCTCTGACATCGAGGCGTATGAGCGGTTTTTCTTCGAGAAGCTGTCGATGGTACCGGGGATTCAGGAGGTGAATTCGATTGTGGCCCTGTCGGAGATCAAGTCCACCACCAGCCTGCCAGTGTTGCGCTGACTGCGGGAGCGGACAAGCCCGCTCCCACATTTGACCGAGTTGCCTGGTATTACAGACGCAGCAACGTCTTCCATGCACGGTTCTGATACACCGCAATCGCCTGATGCATACGCGCATCCAGCGACTCGTCGGTAATCGGCTGATTAGCCAGTACCGCCAGCTTGTTCAGCTCGCCGTACAAGCGGTCCAGTTCCGGAATATCCACCACCTGACGCGCGTGGTGCAGCCAGGCCTGGATGCGTTCAATGCGCGGCAGCTGCTCGGCCAGGTCTTCCGGTTGTTGCTGGTAACGTTGCAGTTGCAGGGCAACGGCGTCGTCAGCCAGCAGGCGCGGCAGCCAGTTGGTGATTTGCGCAGCGCCCTGGCGGTTGCCACGTACGTTGCGGTCGGCGGTCCAGGTGCGGGCCAGCAGCCAGCGCGAGGTGTTCAGCGAGAACAAGCCCCAGCGCACGTCTTGTAGTTCTTCAACAAACTGTTCAGGTGCGGCTTTGCGGATGTCTTCATCGTCGTCACCGGCCTGCACCAGTGGGCGCCAGTCTTCCAGCAATGCATCGAGTGCGCTGCGCAGCTCGCTGGTGGATTGACGCGGGGCGGCCTGACCTAGGCTGCCGATCAGCGCGCGCAGTTCACCGAGGTTTTCGACCCAGTCCTGCAGCAAGCGCCAGTGGCCATTGAAGCGATATTGCTCGGCCAGGCGCTGGCTGCTGCCCAACAGGTGCCACATGATCGCGGCGAAGGCGTCGTCCAGCGGCATTTCGGCGTGGATCTGCGGCGCCGGCAGGCTCAGCGAGTAGCTGCTGGCGTCATACAGACGGTAGCCGCGCTCGGCCTTGCTGATATCGCACGGCATCAGCGCCAGGGTGGCGGCCAGTTCGGCGGCCAGTTCCAGCAGGGCGGCCGGTTCACCTTCGCGCAGTTCCAGTTCCAGCTCGCAGATTTCTTCTTTCTGCTTGCCGACCACGACGTGGCCCAGGTCCAGAGCGGCTTCGATCACGACCTTGGCCTTGCCACGGCCCCAGGCGATTTCGGCACGTTCGCGCACAAAATCGGTGGTGAAAATCGGCTTGAGGGTCTTTTTGTCCAACTCGGCCAGTTGCTCGGGCCAGCATTCGCCGTCGAGTTTCTTCACGTCGAGCTTGGCTTTGGGCAGGTCCCAGTTGTACTCGTTGCGTTCCGACAAGCCGGCGACGCTTTGGCCACGGGTCTTGAGGGTCTGGATGATTTCGTCACCGTCCTTGCGCAAACGCAGGGCGACTTTGGCCTGAGCCAGGTCGCGCTCGGGGGTGTCGAAGTATTGGTTCATCAACTCACGGCGTTCCCAGCCACTTTTGTTGCGTTTTTTCAGTAGCGGGTGCTCACGCAGCGCGGCGAGTGTTTCGCGGCTGACGCGGAGCTTGATTTCGGTTTCTTTCTGCATGGCCGGAAAATCCAGGATCGGGAGCGCAGCCGGGGAAAAGAGTGGCTGCCAAGGTCGTGCAGTGTACAGGACTGAGCCCGGCAACGCGCCGCAACGGTTTATTGTGGCGTGCAGATGGTTCTATAGTGGGGCTCATCCGGGAAGTTGAGAGGCCGCGCATGCCGTTACCGTCCATGAAAGAGCAATTCGCCGCATTGATTGCCGCGCCGTCGGTCAGTTGCACCCAAGCGTCTCTCGATCAGACCAACCGCCCGGTGATCGATCTGCTCGCGGGTTGGCTGGGCGATCTGGGTTTCTCCATCGACATCCAGCAAGTCAGCCCGGGCAAGTTCAACCTGCTCGCCAGCTTCGGCAGTGGCCCTGGCGGTCTGGTGCTGGCCGGGCATAGCGATACCGTTCCCTACGACGCCGCGCTGTGGAAGACCGATCCGCTCAAGTTGACGGAAGTTGACGGCCGTTGGGTAGGACTGGGCAGCTGCGACATGAAAGGCTTTTTTGCGCTGATCATCGAAGCCGTGCTGCCCTTGCTGGATCAACCCTTCAAACAACCGCTGCTGATCCTCGCCACCTGCGATGAAGAAAGCTCGATGTCCGGCGCCCGCGCACTGGCCGAGGCCGGGCGCCCGTTGGGCCGCGCGGCGGTGATCGGCGAACCGACAGGCCTCAAGCCGATCCGCCTGCACAAAGGCGTGATGATGGAGCGCATCGACATCCTTGGGCAAAGCGGCCATTCGTCGGACCCAAGCCTGGGCCACAGTGCTCTGGAAGCGATGCACGATGCCATTGGTGAACTGCGTGGCCTGCGCCTGGCCTGGCAGCGCGAGTACCGCAACCCGCAATTCAGCGTGCCGCAACCGACCATGAACTTCGGTTGTATCCACGGCGGCGACAACCCCAACCGTATCTGTGGCCAATGTTCCCTGGAGTTCGACCTGCGGCCCCTGCCGGGCATGGACCCCAAGGTGCTGCGCGACGCTATCCGGCAAAAGCTCGAACCCCTGGCCGAGCGCCATAAAGTCAAGATCGACTACGCGCCGTTGTTCCCCGAAGTGCCGCCGTTCGAGCAGGCCGAAGATGCCGAGCTGGTGCGGGTGGCGGAACGATTGACCGGTCATCGTGCCGAAGCAGTAGCGTTCGGCACCGAAGCGCCTTATCTTCAGCGCCTTGGTTGTGAAACTCTGGTGCTTGGCCCTGGCGATATTGCCTGCGCCCACCAGCCGGGCGAGTACCTCGAAATGTCACGCTTGACGCCTACAGTGCGTCTATTGCGGGAACTGATCGAGCATTACTGCCTGAAACCTGCATAAATTAACCCCTGCCCATTCGTACATAAGGAGAGCGAGCGTGTCGCCAAGCCTGTTCCGACGATAACCATCAGCCCGCTGTGCGCTTTTATGTTTCATCCTTTTTTGGCTGCTTTTTATTACAGGCCCAGGTTTTATGCCCGAATACGTCAATTGGCTTCGTCACGCTTCGCCCTACATCAACGCTCACCGCGACTGCACCTTTGTGGTCATGCTGCCCGGCGATGGTGTGGAACATCCCAACTTCGGCAACATCGTCCACGACCTGGTGCTGCTCCATAGCCTGGGCGTGCGGTTGGTATTGGTTCACGGGTCGCGCCCACAAATCGAAGCGCGCCTTGAAGCGCGTGGCCTCACCCCGGCTTACCACGAAGGCCTGCGCATCACGGATGCCGCGACGCTGGAGTGCGTGATCGATGCGGTCGGCCACCTGCGCATTGCTATCGAAGCACGCCTGTCGATGGACATGGCCTCCTCGCCGATGCAGGGCTCGCGCCTGCGCGTCGCCAGCGGCAACCTGGTTACGGCACGGCCGATCGGAGTGCTTGAAGGCGTGGATTACCACCATACCGGCGAAGTGCGCCGGGTCGACCGCAAGGGCATCAACCGCCTGCTGGACGAGCGCTCCATCGTGCTGCTGTCGCCGTTGGGTTACTCGCCGACCGGCGAAATCTTCAACCTGGCCTGCGAAGACGTCGCCACCCGCGCCGCCATCGACCTGGGCGCCGACAAGCTGCTGTTGTTTGGCGCCGATCTGGGCCTGATCGACGAACATGGGCGCCTGGTCCGCGAGCTGCGTCCGCAGCAAGTGCCGGCGCACCTGCAGCGCCTGGGCAGCAACTATCAAGCTGAACTGTTGGACGCTGCCGCCGAAGCGTGCCGTGGCGGAGTAGGGCGCAGCCATATCGTCAGCTACGCCGAAGACGGCGCGTTGCTCACCGAGCTGTTCACCCGGGACGGCGGCGGTACGCTGGTGGCCCAGGAGCAATTCGAACAGGTGCGCGAGGCGGCGATTGAGGATGTGGGCGGTTTGCTCGACCTGATCAGCCCACTGGAAGAGCAGGGCATTCTGGTGCGGCGTTCGCGGGAAGTGCTGGAGCGTGAGATCGAGCAGTTCAGCGTGGTTGAGCGCGAAGGCATGATCATCGCCTGTGCGGCGCTGTATCAGATCGCGGATTCGGATGCAGGGGAGCTGGCGTGTCTGGCGGTCAACCCGGAGTATCGTCACGGCGCACGCGGCGACGTGTTGCTGGAGCGCATCGAGACCCGTGCGCGGGCGCAGGGTTTGAAGACGCTGTTTGTGCTCACCACGCGAACCGCACACTGGTTCCGCGAGCGCGGGTTCGTGCCGAGCAGCGTCGACCGCCTGCCGTCAGCGCGGGCGTCGCTGTACAACTATCAGCGTAACTCGAAGATTTTCGAGAAGGCTCTGTAAGCCTGATTTCGGAACTGAAGCAGGTCTAAATGTGGGAGCGGGCTTGCTCGCGAAGGCGGAGTGCCAGTCACTGAATGTGTTGACTGATCCAGCGCTTTCGCGAGCAAGCCCGCTCCCACATTTGATCGCGTTTAGTCTGTGATGAATTTGTCGGTCACAAAGGCCGAGTAGTCCGGCAACACCGTCTCAACCTTCCCCTGTTCCTTCAAAAACTTCGCCGTTTCCCCAATCGCTTTCGCCGTGCCCCCTTTAAGCAGGGCATCGGTTTGTTGCGCCTGGGCGTCCGGGAAGGTGCTGCCGGCCAACAACTCAGGAATATCGGCCGCATTTGAACCTGTCAGTTTGGCGATTTTCTGCACCGGCTCCGAATCCACTGTCCAGCCGTCTTTATGGGCGGCGTAGTCGGCGAATGCATCCAGCGTGACCTTGGCAAACTTGGCCACTGCGTCAGGATGTTTTTCCGCGAAATCCTTGCGCGCTACCCACACCTCAAATGTCGGCGCCCCCCACTGGCCCACCTGGGCCGCGTCTGTCAGGGTTTTTCCGGTCTTGCGGATTTCTCCCAGCGCCGGTGACCACACGAAGGCGCCGTCGATATCGCCACGTTTCCACGCGGCCGCAATTTCCGCGGGCTGCAGGTTCACTACTTTGACTTGTTTGGTGTCCAGCCCCCAATGTTTCAGCGCGCCGAGCAGGCTGTAATGAGAGGTTGAGACGAAGGGCGTAGCGATGGTTTTACCGATCAGGTCCTGCGGTTTGTCGATGCCACTGCCATTGCGCACCACCAGGGCTTCAGAAGCATTGATCTGCGCCGATACGATAAAGGTCACGATGGGTAGATTGCGTGAAGCCGCCGCTGCGAGGGGGCTGGAACCGAGGTTGCCGATTTGCACATCGCCGGACGCAATCGCGGTTACAACGTCGGGCCCACTGTTGAAACGGCGCCAGGCAATCTTCTCGCCGAGGGCTTTTTCGTAGAGGCCGTCGGCCTGTGGGACTTTGCTGGGGTCGATGCCGGTTTGGTAGCCGATGGTTAAATCGGCCGCTTTGACACCAAAAGAAAGTATTAGTGACACAAAAACTGTAACAAATTGACGGGAGGATGTGCCTTTGGCCATGATGGCGTCGCCTTTTTGATCGTGGGTGACGTATGCAACAGTACGGCCACACTAATCGATCTAAAAAAAGGCTAGTAAATACCCTTTAGGAATTAGCTTATGGAGCGGTTGGTCTACGCTGATCGGCTCGCCTCATGGAAAGGCTTATTCCTGGATCGTATGAAAAAGAATGAAACAATTCTTTTTGGGTGTATGAAAAACTCATTACCCTGCAGGGACCAAATTAACTGCGGTTAGACGAAGGTAGTAGACATACAAAGTTACGATTGACTTGGTAGTCACTATCTGGCGCTAATCGCGCATCTGTGGATCCGGGGCGTCAGACCCAGGACCTAAGAAATACAAAAATTAGAAATGAGAGGAGCGGTACATGAAGAAGTCAACATTGGCGTTGGCCGTGGCTGTCGCTGCGATTGCCCAACAGGCAAACTCCGCCGGTTTCATCGATGACAGCAAAGTAACACTGGGTCTGCGTAACTTTTACATCAACACCGACAACCGTGATTTGAAGCCTTCGGCGACCTCGAACACCCGCAGCAAGAACGCTGAATGGGGCCAAGGTTTTGACCTGCGTTTCATCTCCGGCTTCACCGAAGGGACCGTTGGTTTCGGTCTTGATGCTATCGGCCTGTACGGCGTACGTCTGGATTCCAGCCGTGCCGATCACGGTAACTACACTGGCACCGCGTCTGGCGGCACCGTGTTCCCAAGCGATGGCAACAAAGCGGTCAACGATTTCGCCAGCCTGGGTGTGACCGGTAAGGTCAAGGTTTCCCAGACCGTGCTGAAAATCGGCACCCTGCAGCCAAACAACCCGGTTATCAAAACCAACGACGGTCGTCTGCTGCCGCAAACGTTCCAAGGTGGCGAGATCTCCTCGAACGAGATCAAGGACCTGACCCTGACTGCCGGTCAGATCGAGCACTCCAAGGGCCGTAACTCCAGCAACAACGAAGGCCTGTCGCTGGCGGGTGCCAACGGTAGCTCGAACTATGACGCTGGCAACTTCGTCAATAAGTTCTACTACGCCGGTGCTGACTACAAAATCACCAAAGATCTGACCGCTTCGTACTACTACGGCGAGCTGAAAGACTTCTACGCGCAGAACTTCCTGGGCTTGGTCCACAACTGGGCTATCGGTCCTGGCGTATTGAAAAGTGACCTGCGTTACTACCGCAGCCGCGACAACGGCGCCAACGGCAACGAAGCGGGCTACTACACTTCGGGTTACTACTCGGATCACCCGACCAACGCCACCAAGGTTAAAGGCAAGGTCGACAACGATCTGTACAGCTACCTGGCGTTGTACTCGGTTGCCGGTCACACCTTCGGCGGTGGCTACCAGTACACCAAGGGCGACAGCGACTTCCCTTGGCTGAACCAAGGTGATGGCTCTTCGAACAGCACCACCACCGACATGCAAATCCAGAAGTTCGCCCGTGCTGGCGAACGCACCTGGCAAGCTCGCTACGCGTATGACTTCGCCAAGGTTGGCCTGCCAGGCCTGACTGCTGGTGTTGTCTACCTCAAAGGCAGCAACATCCAGACCACCGCCGGTGATAAAACCGAGTGGGAACGCGACCTGACTCTGGCTTACGTTGTTCCAGAAGGCCCGCTGAAAAACCTCGGCGTCGCCTGGAAAAACGCTATGTGGCGTACCGACCTGGTTAACACCCGTGCCCAGGACGAAAACCGCGTAATCGTTAGCTACAGCTACGCGTTCAAGTAAGAGCGTAAAACCTTGCCCGGCGCAACGCCGGGCAGGGTGCTTTACTTTCAAGTCGGGCTCAACCCCCGCAAGCCCTTCCTGAATCCCTTCTTTGTACAGCGTCTCAAGGCCTTCTCGAACCTTGTGATGGATGTTGATCCTCGGCCTTTCCCGCGTCCAATGAATTGATTTTTAATATTCGTTTATCGTCTAAATAAATCGATATTTATTCTTTTTAAATAATCTTCAACCCATGCACAGTGGGCTCCATAAGCATTCACCAGGAGCCACACCATGAGCCTAAGACTGGGCGACATCGCCCCCGACTTCGAACAGGATTCCAGCGCCGGCAAGATTCGTTTCCACGAATGGTTGGGCGATAGCTGGGGCGTGCTGTTTTCCCATCCGGCGGACTTCACCCCGGTGTGCACCACCGAGCTTGGCTTTACCGCCAAGCTCAAGGACGAATTCGCCAAGCGCGGCGTCAAGGCCATTGCCCTGTCGGTCGACCCGGTGGACTCGCACCACAAGTGGATCGAAGACATCAACGAAACCCAGAACACGGTCGTCAACTTCCCGATCCTCGCCGACGCCGATCGCAAAGTCTCGGACCTGTATGACCTGATCCACCCGAACGCCAGTGACACCCTCACCGTGCGCTCCTTGTTCGTGATCGACCCGAACAAGAAGATCCGCCTGACGATTACCTATCCGGCCAGCACCGGCCGCAACTTCCACGAAATCCTCCGGGTCATCGACTCGCTGCAACTGACCGATAACCACAAGGTGGCCACGCCCGCCAACTGGCAGGAAGGTGATGAAGTGGTGATCGTGCCGTCGCTCAAGGATGAGGAAGAGATCAAGAAACGCTTTCCCAAGGGCTATCGCGCCGTGAAGCCGTACCTGCGCCTTACCCCACAGCCCAACCGTTAACACACAACCCAATGTGGGAGCGGGCTTGCTCGCGAATGCTGACTTTCAGTTGATGCATCTTTGAATGACACACCGCTTTCGCGAGCAAGCCCGCTCCCACATTTGAACGCATTTCCAGTCTCACATAGCAGGGGTTTTCAGGCCGTTTCGACGGCCTTTTTTTTCGCCCCAGGATTTATAAAGTGCATATGCATTTATAGAATAAACAAATGAAAAAATAAGATTTATAGATATATAAATCACCTGATATGGTCTGTCCCATCTTGGCGCCATCGCCACACAGCGAACCGCCGACACTTGCTCAAGGAATACATGCATGCTGGTCGTAACACTTGGAGGCAGTCCCAGCCAGCGTTCCCGCTCCGGGGTCTTGCTGGAAAAAACCCGTCAGTGGCTGCAAGACAAAGGCGTGGAAGTGGTGAGTTATCAGATACGGGACTTCCCGGCCGAAGACTTGCTGCATGCGCGCTTCGACAGCCCAAAGGTCATCGAC
This sequence comes from Pseudomonas sp. TREG-RG-20F-10-E-6-01, assembly GCF_022662455.1. Classification (NCBI taxonomy): domain Bacteria; kingdom Pseudomonadati; phylum Pseudomonadota; class Gammaproteobacteria; order Pseudomonadales; family Pseudomonadaceae; genus Pseudomonas; species Pseudomonas sp. TREG-RG-20F-10-E-6-01. The sequence goes on from NZ_JAKNQP010000007.1 coordinate 202,312, forward strand.
CTGCTGCAACAGGTCGCCAACGCCGACGGCCTGGTCATTGCCACGCCGGTGTACAAAGCCTCGTTCTCCGGCGCGCTGAAAACCGTGCTGGATCTGCTGCCCGAACGCGCCCTGGCGCACAAGATCGTATTGCCCATGGCCACGGGCGGCAGCATCGCGCACATGCTGGCGGTGGACTACGCACTGAAGCCCGTGCTGTCGGCCCTCAAGGCCCAGGAATTGCTCCACGGCATTTTTGCCGAGGACAGCCAGATCGCTTATGCCGAAGGCAGCGCCCAGGCGCAGCTGGTGCCCGTGCTTGAACAGCGTTTGCACGAGGCCCTGGAGACGTTCTATAGCGCCATGGCCCGTCGCCCGAAACCGCTGGACCCCAATGTGTTGAATGAACGTTTGTTGAGTGCTCGCTGGAGCATTTAAGCCTCACCGGATTTTGTAGTACTCACCTTACTCAGCCGCCAACGGCCAAGCAGGTGCAGCCAACCCCCTCATCGCATTTTTGGAGAGAGCGCCATGCGCACTGTCATCTTGCGTCGTGGTCTGGTCGCACTGTTTGTTGCGGCTGTGTCCTTCGGCGCCATGGTTCAAGCCCAAGCCGCCGAAACCCTGCGGATCGGCTATCAGAAGTACGGCACGCTGGTGCTGCTCAAAGCCAAGGGCACTCTGGAAAAACGCCTGGCCGCCCAAGGCGTGCAGGTGCAATGGACTGAATTCCCCGGTGGCCCGCAACTGCTCGAAGGCCTGAACGTCGGCTCCATCGACTTCGGCGTTACCGGCGAAACCCCGCCGGTCTTCGCCCAGGCGGCCGGTGCCGATCTGCTCTATGTAGCTTACGAGCCGCCGGCGCCGACCAGCGAAGCGATCCTGGTGCCGAAAGACTCGCCGATCAAATCCGTGGCCGAGCTCAAGGGCAAGAAAATCGTGCTCAATAAAGGCTCCAACGTGCACTACCTGCTGGTGCGTGCGCTGCAAGATGCCGGCCTGAAATACACCGACGTGCAGACCGTGTTCCTGCCGCCCGCCGATGCCCGCGCCGCGTTCGAGCGTGGCAGCGTCGATGCCTGGGTGATCTGGGACCCGTACCAGGCTGCCGCCGAGAAACAACTGCAGGCACGCACCCTGCGTGACGGCACCGGCATCGCCGACAACCACCAGTTCTACCTGGCCACCAAGCCGTACGCCACGCAGCACCCTGAAGTGATCAAGGCGCTGGTGGAAGAAGTGCGCGCAGTGGGCGAATGGTCCAAGGCCAACCCGCAGGAAGTCACCGAACAAGTCGCACCGCTGCTTGGCCTGCCGGCTGACATCACCCTGACCTCGGTGAAGCGCCAGGGCTACGGCGCGCTGTTCCTGACCCCGGACGTGGTCGCCGCCCAGCAGAAAATCGCCGACAGCTTCTACCAGCTCAAACTGATCCCCAAACCCTTGAACATCAAGGACGTGATCTGGACGCCACCCGCCGCCGTTGCCACAGCGCCGTAATCCGATTTCTTCAGGAGACAACTCCATGAGCCTCAATATTTTCTGGTTCCTGCCTACCCACGGCGACGGCCATTACCTTGGCACCGCCGAAGGCGCTCGCGCCGTCGATCACGGTTATCTGCAGCAAGTGGCCCAGGCCGCTGACCGGCTGGGTTTTGGCGGTGTGCTGATTCCCACCGGCCGTTCCTGCGAAGACTCATGGCTGGTGGCTGCCTCGCTGATCCCGGTGACCCAGCGTTTGAAATTCCTTGTCGCACTGCGCCCCGGGATCATTTCCCCGACGGTGGCCGCGCGTCAGGCCGCGACTCTGGATCGCCTGTCCGGCGGTCGTGCGCTGTTCAACCTGGTCACCGGCGGTGATCCGGAAGAACTGGCCGGCGACGGCTTGTTCCTCAGCCACGAAGAGCGCTACCAGGCCTCGGTGGAATTCACGCGCATCTGGCGCCGCGTGCTCGAAGGCGAAACCGTGGACTACGACGGCGAGCACATCAGCGTCAAAGGCGCCAAATTGCTCTACCCGCCGATCCAGCAACCGCGTCCGCCGCTGTACTTCGGCGGTTCTTCCGAAGCGGCCCAGGACCTGGCAGCCGAACAGGTTGAAATGGTCCTGACCTGGGGCGAACCACCGGCGGCGGTCGCGGAAAAAATCGAACAGGTGCGCGCTAAGGCCGCGAAGCTCGGGCGCACCGTGCGCTTTGGCATTCGCCTGCATGTGATCGTGCGCGAGACCAACGACGAAGCATGGAAAGCCGCGGACAAACTGATCTCCCATGTGGATGACGAGACCATCGCCCGTGCCCAGGCTTCTCTCGCACGCTTCGACTCCGTGGGCCAGCAGCGCATGGCCGCCTTGCACGGCGGCAACCGCGACAACCTCGAAGTCAGCCCCAACCTGTGGGCCGGCGTTGGCCTGGTACGCGGCGGCGCAGGCACCGCGCTGGTGGGCGATGGTCCGACCGTCGCGGCACGCGTCAATGAATACGCTGCGTTGGGCATCGACACGTTCATCTTCTCCGGTTATCCACACCTGGAAGAGTCGTATCGGGTTGCCGAACTGCTGTTCCCGCACTTGGATATCGAACGTCCCGAGCTGCCGAAAAGCGCCGGTTACGTCAGCCCGTTCGGCGAGATGGTCGCCAACGACATCCTTCCCAAAGCGGCGTCGCAGAGCTGAGGCGTAGTCATGAACTATGAAAAATTAAGCCATCGTGTCGCGCCTTGGGTGCTGCCGATTCTGTTGCTGGCGGTGTGGCAGCTGTCGGTATCGGCGGGCTGGTTGTCGACGCGCATTCTGCCGGCGCCGAGCGCTGTGATCGAAGCCGGGGTCAACCTGGTGCGTACCGGTGAAATCTGGAAACACCTGGCCATCAGCGGCTGGCGTGCCGGCCTGGGTTTTGTGATCGGTGGCAGCATCGGTCTGGCCCTGGGCTTTATCACCGGCCTGTCGAAATGGGGCGAGCGCCTGCTGGACAGCTCGGTGCAGATGATCCGCAACGTGCCGCACCTGGCGCTGATTCCGCTGGTGATCCTGTGGTTCGGCATTGACGAGACCGCGAAGATTTTCCTGGTCGCCCTCGGCACGCTGTTCCCGATTTACCTGAACACCTATCACGGCATCCGCAACGTCGACCCGGCGCTGGTGGAAATGTCGCGCAGCTACGGCTTGTCCGGCTTCAGCCTGTTCCGTCAGGTGATCCTGCCGGGCGCGCTGCCGTCGATCCTGGTGGGCGTGCGTTTTGCCCTGGGCTTTATGTGGTTGACGCTGATCGTGGCGGAAACTATCTCGGCCAGCTCCGGCATCGGTTACCTGGCGATGAATGCGCGTGAATTTCTGCAAACCGACGTGGTGGTGTTGGCCATCGTCATGTACGCCATCCTCGGCAAGCTGGCCGACCTGGCCGCGCGTGGCCTGGAGCGTGTGTGGCTGCGCTGGCACCCGGCCTATCAAGTGAATAAAGGAGGTGCGGCATGACGGCTCAACAACCTCCGCGCCTGCTCAAGGGCATCCCGCTGGCGGTGCGCAAATTGCGCAAGGCCTTTGGTGCGCGGGAAGTACTTAAAGAGATTGATCTGCACATTCCCGCTGGCCAGTTCGTGGCGGTGGTGGGTCGCAGCGGCTGCGGCAAAAGTACCTTGCTGCGCTTGTTGGCTGGCCTGGACAAAGCCAGCGGCGGCGAGCTGCTGGCGGGCTCTGCGCCGCTCGGCGATGCGATTGAAGACACGCGGTTGATGTTCCAGGAAGCGCGCCTGCTGCCGTGGAAAAAGATCATCGACAACGTGGGGCTGGGTCTGAAGGGCAACTGGCGTCCCAAGGCGCTTGAAGCGCTGGAAGCGGTTGGCCTGGCCGAGCGTGCCAACGAGTGGCCGGCGGCCTTGTCCGGTGGCCAGAAGCAGCGTGTGGCGCTGGCCCGCGCGTTGATTCACCAGCCGCGCCTGCTGCTGCTGGATGAGCCGCTGGGTGCGCTGGATGCTCTGACCCGTATCGAAATGCAGCAACTGATTGAAAACCTGTGGCAGAAGCACGGCTTCACCGTGTTGCTGGTGACCCACGACGTCAGCGAAGCCGTGGCGATTGCCGACCGGGTGATTCTGATCGAGGACGGCGAGATCGGTCTCGACCTGATCGTCGACCTGCCGCGCCCACGCGCCCGGGGCTCACATCGCCTGGCGGCGCTGGAAGCCGAAGTGCTCAACCGTGTGCTTTCGTTGCCCGGCACGCCGCCGGAACCCGAACCTGTTTCACCGCTGCCTACGCAATTGCGTTGGGCCCAATAACTCATAGAGGAAAACCATCATGACTATCAAAGCCATCAACGTACGTAACCAGTTCAAGGGCACTATCAAGGAAATCGTCGAAGGCGACGTGCTGTCGGAAATCGACGTGCAGACGGCGTCCGGCATCGTGACCTCCGTGATCACTACTCGCTCGGTCAAAGAGTTGGAGCTGGTGATTGGCAGCGAAGTGATTGCCTTTGTTAAGTCCACCGAGGTGTCGATCGCCAAGTTGTGATTGTCGTCGCTCTGGAGGCCGCCTTCGCGAGCAAGCCCGCTCCCACATTTGAATGCATTCCAGCGTTGGAACTCGGTCAAGTGTGGGAGCGGGCTTGCTCGCGAAGAGGCCGGCCCAGTCACCACAAGCCTTACCGCTTGGGCAAATACGCCGGCAAATAAAGCCCCACATACGCATCAAACACCCGCATCCCTTCCTCGGCCATGCGCGGCGTAATCTGCCCGTGCTGATGCACCGAGCGCGCGTAAACGCGGTCGCTCAGTTCCAGCGCCAGGGCAAACACATCCACATCGGTGGGCAACGTCGGCACTTGGAAGTGACGATTGAACACCTCCAGCATCAAATCCCCCAATTCCAGATCATGCTGACGGTCCGCCTGGGTCACTTCGGTCAGCCCGTGCTGGGCCAGGATCAATTGGCGTGCGGCGGCGTCACGGTCGTAGATGCTGAGCATGCGTTGCTCGACGATGCAGGACAGGTCACGCCAATGCTTGAGTGGCTCGTGCTCGATGGGCGCCTGGATCGCCGCCCGGAACGCCGCGTGCACATCGGCGGTCAGGGCTTCCAGCAACGCCGGCACGCTGGCAAAGAAGTGGTACACCGACGAGGGTGGAATCTGCGCGCGCTCGGCCACGCTGTAGATCGACAGACTGGCCACGCCTTGGGTCGCCAGCAAGGTGCGGGCGGCGTCGAGGATCGCATCGATCCGGGCCTGGCTGCGGGCGCGGGGTTTGCGAGGAGCGGCGGGGCGGGTAGTCATGGAAGTCTCCTACAAGGCAGAGCGCATTGTACGCAGAGCCAGTGGATGATCCATACCTGGGATGAGGTGGGGGCTGGGGATCAGTCTTGTTGTGGCGAGCAGGCTTGCCCTGCGCTGGGCTGCGAAGCAGCCCCAATAGAAACGCCGAGTTCCTTCAGCAAGAACTCGGCGTCCGGTTTTAGGGCCGCTTCGCAGCCCAACGCAGGGCAAGCCTGCTCGCCACAGAAAGCTTGCCCACCGCATTGAATACCGCAACCGCTTACACGGTATGCAAGTACCAGTTGTACTCAAGGTCGGAGATGGAGTGTTCAAACTCCTCCAGCTCACTTTCCTTACAGGCAACGAAGATATCGATGTACTTGGGATCGATGTACTTGGCCATCACCTCGCTGTCGTCCAACTCGCGCAGGGCATCGCGCAGGTTGTTCGGCAGGCTTTGTTCGTTCTGCTCGTAGCTGTTGCCTTCCACGGGTGCGCTCGGTTCGATCTTGTTGGTCAGACCGTGGTGCACGCCTGCCAGGACCGAAGCCATCAGCAGATAAGGGTTGGCGTCGGCGCCGGCCACGCGGTGTTCGATACGTACGGCATCGGACGAGCCGGTCGGTACGCGGATCGCCACGGTGCGGTTATCCAGGCCCCAGCACGGCGAGTTCGGCACGTAGAACTGTGCGCCGAAACGACGGTAGGAGTTGACGTTAGGGCACAGGAACGCCATTTGGGCGGGTAGGGTCTCGAGCACACCGCCGATCGCGTGACGCAATGCGGCGTTCTGCTCGGGATCCTCGCTGGCAAAGATGTTCTTGCCGTCCTTGTCCAGGATCGAAATGTGTACGTGCAAACCGTTGCCTGCCTGGCCTGGGTAAGGCTTGGCCATGAAGGTGGTGTCCATCTCATGGTCGTAGGCGATGTTCTTGATCAGGCGCTTGAGCAGTACTGCGTAGTCGCAAGCCTTGATTGGGTCGGCCACGTGGTGCAGGTTCACTTCGAACTGCGCCGGGGCACTTTCCTTGACGATGGCGTCGGCAGGGATGCCTTGCTCTTTGGCCCCTTCCAGAATGTCCTGGAGGCAGTCGACGTATTCGTCGAGGTCGTCGATCAGGTAGACCTGTGTCGAGTGTGGGCGTTTGCCAGAGATCGGCGAGCGAGGTGGTTGGGGGCGGCCGTTCACGTTCTCCTGGTCGATCAGGTAGAACTCAAGCTCGAAGGCGGCGCAGATGGTCAGACCGAGGTCGTCGAATTTGCTGACAACTTGGCGGAGTACTTCGCGAGGATCGGCGAAGAAAGGTTCACCTTCAAGTTCGTGCATGGTCATCAGCAATTGCGCGGTGGGGCGCTTTTGCCAGGGTTCATTGCACAGGGTGTCGGGGATCGGATAACAGATTCGGTCAGCATCACCGATGTCCAGACCCAGGCCGGTGCTTTCCACCGTCGAGCCGTTGATATCCAGGGCAAATAAAGAGGCAGGCAGGTTAATGCCCTTCTCGTAAACCTTGTGGAGGCTGGTGCGTTCGATGCGCTTGCCGCGCACCACACCATTCATATCCGCAATTAGAAGGTCTACGTACAGAACCTCAGGATGATCCTTAAGGAACGCGTTCGCTTCGTTAAGCTGAACGGCACGCGGGGGTACCGACATGATGCAACACCTTTGTTGTTAAAAATATCAATCATTGATCTTTTCTGGTTTCAGTCAACCCGAACGGCATGCCGAAGTCAAGCGAGGCCTTTTTTGCCCTAAAAAAGCGCCATGAGGCCTTTTTTGGGGCTTTTTGGGGCGGTTTTTCGGGTTTGGAGGGCTTGGGACTAGCAGGCTTGAGCGGGCCGTGTTGTATTTTTTACGGGGGTGTTGTGTAAAAAAATGAACAAGGCTAAGCTCGATTCAAACCCATAACAGCAATAATACCGGGGTGCTTCATGTCTCGCCTGCCGTTAATCGGCGTCACCGCCTGCTCCAAACAGGTCGGTCTGCATGCTTATCACATCAGTGGCGACAAATACGTCCGTGCAGTGGCCACCGCTGCCAAGGGCTTGCCATTGATCATTCCATCCTTGGGCGACCTGCTCGACCCGGCCAATATTTTTGACGGCCTGGATGGCATTCTATTTACCGGCTCTCCTTCCAATATCGAACCCTTTCATTACGACGGTCCGGCCAGCGCGCCCGGGACTGCTCATGATTCTGCACGCGACCAGACCACCTTGCCGTTGCTGCGTGCCGCGATTGCGGCAGGCGTGCCGGTGCTGGGCATCTGCCGTGGCTTCCAGGAAATGAACGTGGCATTTGGCGGCAGCCTGCACCAGAAGGTTCATGAAGTGCCGGGCATGATGGATCACCGCGAAGACGACACTCAGCCGCTGGACGTTCAGTACGGCCCGGCGCACGCCGTGGCGATCTCCCCGAATGGGGTATTGGCAAGCCTGGGTTTGCCGCAGACGATCCAGGTCAACTCGATTCACAGCCAGGGCGTTGACCGCCTGGCGCCCGGTTTGCAGGTCGAAGCCACTGCGCCTGATGGGTTGATCGAAGCTTTTTCTTACACCGCGGGCAAGGCTTTTGCTTTAGGAGTGCAATGGCACCCCGAATGGCAGGTAAGCTCTAACCCGCACTACCTCGCGATCTTCCAGGCCTTTGGTTCGGCCTGTCGACAGCGGGCGATGCAACGCGACGCGGATGCTGCGTCAACTTACGCCTGACCTTTAATGGATGTCAGGAAACACAGCCCAGAGGCATTTATGAGTAACAACCTCGACCAGCTCACCGATTGGTTGAAAGACCACAAGATCACAGAAGTCGAATGCATGATTGGCGACCTCACCGGCATCACCCGGGGCAAGATCTCGCCGACCAACAAGTTCATCGCCGAAAAAGGCATGCGCCTGCCCGAGAGCGTTCTGTTACAGACCGTGACCGGCGACTATGTCGAAGACGACATCTATTATGAATTGCTCGACCCGGCCGACATCGACATGATCTGCCGCCCGGACCAGAACGCCGTATTCCTGGTGCCCTGGGCCATCGAGCCCACCGCCCAGGTGATTCACGACACCTACGACAAGCAAGGCAACCCGATCGAGCTGTCGCCGCGCAACGTGCTCAAGAAAGTCCTCAAGTTGTACTCCGACAGAGGCTGGCAGCCCATCGTGGCGCCGGAGATGGAGTTCTACCTGACCAAACGCTGCGAAGACCCGGACTTCCCGCTGCAACCGCCGATCGGCCGTTCCGGGCGTCCTGAGACCGGTCGCCAATCCTTCTCTATAGAAGCGGCCAACGAATTCGACCCATTGTTCGAAGACGTCTACGACTGGTGCGAGCTGCAGGAGCTGGACCTCGACACGCTGATCCACGAGGACGGCACGGCGCAGATGGAAATCAATTTCCGTCACGGTGATGCCCTGTCCCTGGCCGACCAGATCCTGGTGTTCAAGCGCACCATGCGTGAAGCCGCGCTCAAGCACAACGTGGCCGCCACCTTCATGGCCAAGCCGATGACCGGTGAGCCCGGCAGCGCGATGCACTTGCACCAGAGCATCATCGACATCGCCACCGGCAAGAACGTCTTCTCCAATGAAGACGGGACCATGAGCCAGCTGTTTCTCAACCACATTGGCGGCCTGCAGAAATTCATCCCTGAATTGCTGCCGCTGTTTGCCCCCAACGTGAACTCGTTCCGCCGCTTTCTGCCCGACACCTCGGCGCCGGTGAACGTGGAGTGGGGCGAAGAGAACCGCACCGTGGGCCTGCGCGTGCCGGATGCCGGCCCGCAGAACCGTCGCGTCGAAAACCGCCTGCCGGGCGCCGACGCCAACCCGTACCTGGCGATTGCCGCCAGCCTGTTGTGCGGCTACATCGGCATGGTCGAAGGCCATAACCCGAGCGCTCCCGTGGTGGGTCGTGGCTACGAGCGGCGCAACCTGCGCCTGCCGTTGACTATCGAAGACGCCCTGGAACGCATGGAAAACAGCAAGACCATCGAGAAATACCTGGGTCAAAAATTCATCACAGGCTACGTCGCGGTCAAGCGGGCCGAGCATGAAAACTTCAAGCGCGTGATCAGTTCATGGGAGCGGGAATTCCTGCTCTTCGCCGTCTGATGCGCCGGGCGCGCCGCAGGATTGGCGCGCCCTCACCTGAAAAAGTCTAGGAGATTGGTATGTCCAGCAACAACCCGCAAACCCGTGAATGGCAAGCCTTGAGCAACGATCACCACCTGGCGCCGTTCAGTGACTTCAAGCAATTGAAAGTGAAAGGCCCACGGATCATCACCAAAGCCCACGGCGTTTACCTGTGGGACAGCGAAGGCAACAAGATCCTCGACGGCATGGCCGGCCTGTGGTGCGTGGCGATCGGTTACGGTCGCGATGAACTGGCTGACGCCGCCGCCAAGCAGATGAAAGAACTGCCGTATTACAACCTGTTCTTCCAGACCGCTCACCCGCCGGTGTTGGAACTGGCCAAGGTTATTTCCGACATCGCACCGGCTGGCATGAACCATGTGTTCTTCACCGGCTCAGGCTCCGAAGGCAACGACACCATGTTGCGCATGGTCCGCCACTACTGGGCGGTCAAAGGCCAGCCGAACAAGAAAACCATCATCAGCCGCAAGAATGGCTACCACGGCTCTACCGTGGCCGGCGCCAGCCTGGGCGGCATGACCTACATGCATGAACAGGGCGACTTGCCGATCCCGGGCATCACCCACATCGCCCAGCCTTACTGGTATGGCGAAGGCGGCGACATGAGCCCTGAAGAGTTCGGGGTATGGGCCGCCAACCAGCTGGAAGAGAAGATTCTGGAAGTGGGCGTGGACAACGTCGGTGCCTTTATTGCCGAGCCGATCCAGGGCGCCGGTGGCGTGATCGTGCCGCCAGCAACCTACTGGCCGCGCATCAAGGAAATCCTCGCCAAGTACGACATCCTGTTTGTTGCTGACGAAGTGATCTGCGGTTTCGGCCGTACCGGTGAGTGGTTCGGCAGCGACTTCTACGACCTCAAGCCGCACATGATGACCATCGCCAAGGGCCTGACCTCGGGTTACATCCCCATGGGCGGCCTGATCGTGCACGACGACGTGGTCGCCGTGCTCAATGAAGGCGGCGATTTCAACCACGGTTTCACCTATTCCGGTCACCCGGTAGCGGCAGCTGTGGCGCTGGAAAACATCCGCATCCTGCGCGATGAAAAAATCGTTAATCGTGTGCACGACGAAACGGCACCGTATTTGCAGAAACGTCTGAGGGAACTGGCTGATCACCCGTTGGTGGGTGAAGTTCGCGGAGTCGGCATGCTCGGGGCGATTGAGCTGGTGCAGGACAAGGCCACGCGCAAACGTTACGAAGGCCGTGGTGTGGGCATGATCTGCCGCACGTTCTGCTTCGATAACGGCCTGATCATGCGCGCCGTGGGCGACACCATGATCATTTCGCCGTCGCTGGTGATCAGCAAGGCGGAAATCGACGAACTGGTCACCAAGGCTCGCCAGTGCCTGGACCTGACTTTGGCGGCATTGCAGGGCTAAGTGCTAGGCTCAGGGCGCAGCGGCTTCGGGCGCTGCGTCCGGGCAGTTACAAAAACGCAGTAATAAGGGTGCTTTGGTTGAAAGCCGGCCCCTGAACTTGCCAGACTGTCGCCCTGTTTTGTTGCCCTTTGGAAGGGCCGCTGAACGTGTAAAAAATGTGGCCCAAAAAAGAAAAATTGGAGCATCACCAAATGAAGGCATTAGGTTTGAAGAACGCTGGCAAGACCCTCCTCGCCTTGTCCCTGTTGGGCGCAATGGCGGGCGCGGCCCAGGCAGACGATAAAGTGCTGCACGTCTATAACTGGTCCGACTACATTGCACCGGACACCATCGCCAACTTTGAAAAAGAGTCGGGCATTAAAGTGGTGTACGACGTTTTCGACAGCAACGAGACGCTGGAAGCCAAGTTGCTGGCAGGCAAGTCCGGTTACGACATTGTCGTACCGTCGAACAACTTCCTCGCCAAGCAGATCAAGGCCGGTGTCTATCAGGAGCTGGACAAGTCCAAGCTGTCCAACTACGACAACCTCAACAAATCCCTGCTCAAGGCCGTGTCGGTCAGCGACCCGGACAACAAGCACGCCTTCCCGTACATGTGGGGCTCGATCGGTATCGGCTACAACCCGGAGAAGGTCAAGGCTGCACTGGGCATCGACAAGATCGAATCCTGGGACACCATCCTCAAGCCGGAGAACCTCGCCAAGCTGAAAGGCTGCGGCGTGAGCTTCCTGGATTCGCCAACCGAAATGCTGCCGGTGGCGCTGCATTACCTGGGCCTGCCGACCGACACCCAGAAAAAGGCCGACCTCAAGCAAGCCGAGGACCTGTTCCTCAAGCTGCGTCCATCGATCAGCTACTTCCACTCGTCCAAGTACATCTCGGACCTGGCCAACGGCAACATCTGCGTAGCCGTGGGCTACTCGGGTGACATCCAGCAGGCCAAATCCCGCGCGGCTGAAGCCGGTGGCAAGGTCAAGGTGGCCTACGACATTCCGAAAGAAGGCGCCGGCAGTTTCTATGACATGGTCGCCATCCCTAAAGATGCCGAAAACGTCGACGCTGCCTACAAGTTCATGAACTACCTGCTGGAGCCGAAAGTCATGGCTGCCATCACCAACAGCGTACGTTTCCCGAACGGTAACGAGAAAGCGACCCCACTGGTCGACAAAGACATCACCAGCGACCCGGGCATCTACCCGTCCGCCGATGTGCAAGCCAAGCTCTACGCCATTGCTGACTTGCCGGCTGCAACTCAGCGTGAAATGACCCGCAGCTGGACCAAAATCAAATCGGGTAAATAAGCCTTAAACCCTGTGGGAGGGGGCTTGTGTGGGAGCGGGCTTGCTCGCGAAAGCGGTGTATCAGTTGATACACCTGCTGGCTGACACACCGCCTTCGCGAGCAAGCCCGCTCCCACCTAGACCGACTCCCACAAATTAAATGACAGAAAGTTTTGCCGGATCGGTTTATCGAGGGTAAGTTGCGCGCCGGTTTTGTTGCCGGGCAACAACTTTAAGGCCCAACTATTTAAGAGGACCTCCACTTGCCAATTTCTTTATTTCGCAAAGCCGTGCTGGTGGGTGCAGGTATCACGCTGGCTGTCAGCGTGCAGGCCGCGCCGACTGTGCATATTTATAACTGGTCGGACTACATCGGTCCCGACACCCTGGCCAACTTCGAAAAGGCCAGCGGCATCAAACCCGTGTATGACGTGTTTGATTCCAATGAAACCCTGGAAGGCAAGTTGCTCGCCGGGCGTACCGGTTACGACGTGGTCGTGCCGTCGAACCACTTCCTCGGCAAACAGATCAAGGCCGGGGCGTTCCAGAAGCTCGACAAGTCATTGCTGACTAATTATGCAAACCTCGACCCGGCGCTGCTCAAGCGTCTGGAAAAGAACGATCCGGGTAACCAGTACGCCGTGCCGTATCTGTGGGGCACCAACGGCATCGGTTACAACGTCGACAAAGTCAAAGAAGTACTGGGCGTCGACCATATCGATTCCTGGGCCGTGCTATTCGAGCCGGAGAACATGAAGAAGCTGGCCACCTGTGGCGTCTCGTTCATGGACTCGGCCGATGAAATGCTGCCGGCGGTGCTCAACTACATGGGCCTGAACCCCAACAGTACCAACCCGGCCGACTATAAAAAGGCCGAAGAGAAACTGCTGAAAGTGCGTCCTTACGTGACTTACTTCCACTCGTCCAAGTACATCTCGGACCTGGCCAACGGCAACATCTGCGTGGCGGCAGGCTTCTCTGGTGATGTGTTCCAGGCCAAGGCCCGCGCGGCCGAGGCGGGCAAGGGCGTGAAAATCGCCTACGCGATTCCGAAAGAAGGCGGCAACCTGTGGTTTGACGTGCTGGCGATTCCGGCGGACGCGACCAACGTTAAAGAGGCCCACGCCTACATCAACTATTTACTGCAACCTGAGGTGATCGCTCAGGTCAGTGATTACGTCGGTTACGCCAACCCTAACCCCGGGGCGGACAAACTGATGGAGCAATCGATACGCACTGACGCAGCGGTTTACCCACCGCAGGCGGTTCTCGACCGGACGTTTGTCAACTTCGAGTTACCCCCGAACGTGCAGCGTTTAATGACCCGTAGCTGGACCAAGGTCAAGACGGGCAAGTAAGGCTTAAAGCTCAAACTATCCAAGGTTTCGCCCGTATTGGGCGAACCTCAAATTTTGTTGGGAGTTTCGTAAATGGCAGTTGCCTCCGGCGCCTATAAGAAAGCCCTCGAGGGCGACCAGACACCGAAAAAGGTGTTGGTCAAAATCGACCGGGTCACGAAGAAGTTCGACGAGACGATTGCCGTGGACGATGTGTCCCTGGAAATCAAGAAAGGCGAGATCTTCGCCTTGCTCGGCGGTTCGGGTTCGGGCAAATCCACCTTGCTGCGCATGCTCGCAGGCTTCGAGCGCCCAACCGAAGGTCGCATTTACCTCGACGGTGTGGACATCACCGACATGCCGCCGTACGAGCGGCCGATCAACATGATGTTCCAGTCCTACGCCTTGTTCCCGCACATGACGGTCGCGCAGAACATCGCGTTCGGCCTGCAGCAGGACAAGATCCCCAAGGCTGAAGTCGACGCGCGCGTGGCCGAGATGCTCAAGCTGGTGCAGATGAGCCAGTACGCCAAGCGCAAGCCGCATCAACTGTCGGGTGGTCAGCGTCAGCGTGTGGCACTGGCTCGCTCGCTGGCCAAGCGCCCGAAACTGCTGCTGCTCGATGAGCCGATGGGCGCCCTCGACAAGAAGCTGCGTTCGCAGATGCAACTGGAGCTGGTGGAGATCATCGAGCGCGTGGGCGTGACCTGCGTGATGGTGACCCACGACCAGGAAGAGGCCATGACCATGGCCGAACGTATTGCGATCATGCACCTGGGCTGGATCGCGCAGATCGGCAGCCCGATCGACATCTACGAAACGCCAACCAGCCGCCTGGTGTGCGAGTTCATCGGCAACGTAAACATCTTCGATACCCAAGTGGTGGACGACGCCGAAGGCCACGCGGTGCTCAAGTGTCCGGACCTGGACCGCGACATCTACGTGGGTTACGGCATCGCGACTGCCGTGGAAGACAAGTCGGTGACCTACGCCATCCGCCCTGAAAAGCTGCTGGTGACCACCCAAATGCCGACCTGCGAACACAACTGGTCCAGCGGCAAGGTGCACGACATCGCCTACCTGGGCGGCCACTCGGTGTTCTACGTCGAGCTGCCGAGCGGCAAGCTGGTGCAGTCCTTCGTCGCCAACGCCGAACGTCGTGGCCAGCGCCCAACCTGGGGTGACCAGGTGTACGTGTGGTGGGAAGACGACAGCGGCGTGGTGCTTCGCTCATGAATATGAAGAAGTTCAAACGCCAGCTGCAACGAATAACACCCGGTGGCCGGCATGTGGTCATCGGGATCCCTTTCCTCTGGCTGTTCCTGTTTTTCGCGCTGCCGTTCTTCATCGTCTTGAAGATCAGCTTTGCCGAAGCCGACGTAGCGATCCCGCCTTACACCGAGATCTACACCTTCGTTGAGCAAAAGCTGCAACTGGTGCTCAACCTGGGCAACTACGCGATGCTCGGCGACGACGAGTTGTACATCGCCGCGTACCTGGGCTCGCTGAAGATGGCGTTTTTCAGCACGATCCTGTGCCTGTTGATCGGCTATCCGATGGCCTACGCCATTGCCAGCGCACGCAAAGAGATGCAGACCGTGCTGGTGCTGCTGATCATGATGCCGACCTGGACCGCGATTCTGATCCGCGTGTATGCGTGGATGGGCATCCTCAGCAACAACGGCTTGCTCAACGGTTTCCTGATGTCCATGGGGCTGATCAACGAACCGCTGCAGATCCTCAACACCAACATCGCGGTGTACATCGGCGTGGTCTATTCGTACCTGCCGTTCATGATCCTGCCGCTGTACGCCAACCTGGTCAAACACGACCAGAGCCTGCTGGAAGCCGCGTCCGACCTGGGCTCGAGCACCTTCAACAGCTTCTGGAAAATCACCGTGCCGCTGTCCAAGAACGGCATCATCGCCGGCTGCATGCTGGTGTTCATTCCGGTGGTGGGCGAGTTCGTGATCCCGGAGCTGCTCGGCGGCCCGGAAACGCTGATGATCGGTAAAGTGCTGTGGCAAGAATTCTTCAACAACCGTGACTGGCCGGTGGCGTCTGCCCTGGCGGTGGTGATGCTGGCGATCCTGATCGTGCCGATCATCCTGTTTAACCGCAGCCAAGCCAAAGAGATGGAGGGCAAGATATGAAGCGCTTCAGTTTCTCGAGTTTCATGCTGGTGGCGGGGTTGCTGTTCATCTACCTGCCGATGCTGATCCTGGTGATCTACTCGTTCAACGAATCCAAGCTGGTGACGGTGTGGGGCGGTTGGTCGATCAAGTGGTACGTGGGCCTGCTGGACAACACCCAGTTGATGGGCTCGGTGGCACGCTCTCTGGAAATCGCCTGCTACACGGCGGTGGCCGCCGTGGCGCTGGGGACGTTGGCGGCGTTCGTGCTGACGCGCATCAGCCACTTCAAGGGCCGTACGCTGTTTGGCGGCCTGGTAACGGCGCCGCTGGTCATGCCCGAGGTGATCACCGGTCTGTCGCTGTTGCTGCTGTTCGTGGCCATGGCGCAGATGATCGGCTGGCCCCAGGAGCGTGGCATCGTGACTATCTGGATCGCCCACACCACGTTCTGTGCGGCGTATGTGGCGGTGGTGGTGTCGGCGCGCTTGCGTGAGCTGGACCTGTCGATTGAAGAAGCGGCGATGGACCTGGGGGCGCGGCCGTGGAAGGTGTTCTTTCTGATCACCATCCCGATGATCGCGCCGTCGTTGGCGGCGGGCGGCATGATGTCGTTCGCGCTGTCGCTGGATGACCTGGTACTGGCCAGCTTCGTGTCGGGCCCCGGCTCGACCACCTTGCCGATGGAAGTGTTCTCGGCCGTGCGTCTTGGGGTTAAACCCGAGATCAATGCCGTGGCCAGCCTGATTCTGTTGGCGGTGTCGCTGGTGACCTTCCTGGTGTGGTTCTTCAGCCGCCGTGCCGAAGAGCACCGCAAGAAAGCCATTCAGCAAGCGATTGAAGAAGCGGCAGCGGATGGCTGGCAGCAGCCAGACAAGCGCCGGGCGCCTGCACCGGTCTAACTGGCGCAGCCTGACGGAACCGGATCAAAAATGTGGGAGCGGGCTTGCTCGCGAATGCGGTGGATCAGTCAGTACATCGGGTGACTGACACTCCGCATTCGCGAGCAAGCCCGCTCCCACATTTGATTGTATTTCAGGCTGATTAAGCCGCCCACGGCGACTTACGAATCACCTCCACAAAGTTCATCGGCTTGAACCCCGGCTCCTGATCCACCAGCACGTCGGTCTTCACGTTGCCGAACGTGGTCTGCGGGCGATGGCGCAAGCCGTCGGCAAACGCGCAGATAATGCACTCCTTGAACCCTTCACCGCGTGGATGCGCATGCACCACGGCTTCGCGCTGCACGCTGGAAAACGCGGCGTAGTCCATGCCCAGCACGTCCATCTCGACACCGGCAGTCACCAGCGCCACGGTCGGGCGCAGGTGCTGCGGCACGCCCGGCGTGGTGTGCAGGGCGATGGACAGCCACACCTGCTCGATATCGTCATCGCTCAGCCCGTACGGCTTGAGAAACGCGGCGGCGGCGTTGGCGCCGTCCACTTCGAAACGCTCGTTGTCGCTGCGATGGCCTTCAACCAGGCCCAGGTCATGGAACATGGCACCGACGTAAAGTAGCTCCGGGTTGTAGGCCAGCTGCTTGCGCTCACCGCTCAAGGCGCCGAACAGGAATACGCGACGAGAGTGGTGGTAGAGCAGGTCGGATTCGACGTCGCGGATGTATTCGGTGGTGGCCTTGGCCAAGGCGCTGTCCGGGATCTGGATGCCGGCGATGGTGGTGCTCATGGTCGTTCTCCTCAACAAAGCGCCGGGGGTGGCGCCGATGAGTCCAGTCTGGTCGCGCCTGCGCGAGGGGGCTATCGCGGTGAGGATGCGATGTCGGCCAATGTGGCTTCACATCGTGCCAGTTGGAACAGTCTCTTGAAGTCTAAGAGGATCAAATGTGGGAGCGGGCTTGCTCGCGAAAGCGGTATGCCAGTTAATACATGTGTCGACTGAGCACCCGCATTCGCGAGCAAGCCCGCTCCCACAATGGATTTGTGTTCATTCAGTTAATCAAGGTTTACCACCCATGGGCAAAACCGTCGCCATCCTGATCTTTCCCGGCGTCCAGTCACTGGACGTGACCGGCCCCATGGATGTGTTCTGCGAGGCCAACCGTTTTCTGCCGCCGCAAGACCACTACCAGCTTGAAGTGCTCGGCCTGGGCCACGGCACCCTGGCCGCCTCCAATGGCTTGTCGCTGCAGGCCCACCGGCATTACAGCGAAGCCGTGCAAGGCTACGACTTGCTGCTGGTCGCCGGTGGCCCGCAATTGCCCTTCGAGGATTTCGGCGCGCAGTTTGACGACTGGCTACGCGCCGCCGCCGCCCGGGCGCAGCGTTTCGGTTCGATCTGCAACGGAGCCTTCATGCTGGCGCGAGCCGGATTGCTGGACGGCAAAACCGTCACCACCCACTGGAACGATGCCGCCGACCTGGCGCGCCTGTGCCCCTCGGCCCAAGTCGACGCCGACCGCCTCTACGTGCAGGACGGCAACCTCTACACCTCGGCCGGGGTCACGGCCGGCATTGACTTGTCGCTGTTTCTGCTGGCCCAGGACCACGGTCCGGAAGTCGCGCTGAGTGTGGCCAAACGCCTGGTGGTGTTTACTCAGCGCTCGGGCGGGCAGTCGCAGTTCAGTCCATTCCTGACGCCCCACGCCGAAAGCACTTCGGCGGTGGCGTTGGTGCAGCTGTACGTGCTGGCCAACCTGACCGGTGATTTGACCATCGCCGACCTGGCCAAGGCGGCGAATATGAGCGCGCGCAATTTCTCCCGGGTGTTTGCCCGTGAAGCGCGCATAACCCCGGCCGAGTTCGTCGAGCGCGCGCGGGTGGACGCGGCGCGGGTGATGCTCGAAAGCAGCCCTGCGCCGCTGAAGACCGTGGCCTATCAATGCGGGTTTCGCGACGCCCAGCACATGCGCAGCGTGTTCAACCGCCGGCTGGGCGTAACGCCGCAACAGTTCCGACTTAACTTTGCGGCGCCGGTTTGAGCGTGTCGTAGGCTGGCGCAGGCTTGTGTGGGAGCTGGCTTGCCTGCGATAGCATCACCGCGGTCTATCAGTAACACCGAGGGGCTTGCATCGCAGGCAAGCCAGCGCCCACAAAAACCAGCCCACAGTGATCGGTATTACCGCGCTGGCAACAGCTTCAACGTACCCCGGGTATTTGCCGTCACTTCCTCATCGCTGAAATGCGCTTGTTCGTAGCCGCCTTCGATGTAGGTTTGCGCCTGGTCGTCATAGTGCGAGTCAAACGGCACGCCGCTTTGCCCCACCGGGTTGATGGTCAGGGCGTGAGCCGGGTCGGCGAAGTCGATCAGGCGCCGGGTCGATGGGCCGTACGTCACTGGCCAGGGTGCCGGGCCGATCATGGCGGACTGGTTGTTCGGCACTTCGTGGGTGCCGGGTGCGGGGAACGGGCCGACGTTGAAGATTTTATCCAACGGTTTTTGCTGGCCCAGCGGGTGGCCCTGGGTCAGGGTATGCGCCTTGCCCCATTGCCACTGTGTGGGGTCATCGCCGAAGGTGGCCTTGAGGTGCGCCAGGCTGTTGTCCCAGGCGAGCTTGACGGTGTCCGCACGAGAGCCGTTCCACCATGGCGAGTCCGGCGAGGCGGCCAGGCGTGGCAATGCCGCATCGATCACGCGCGTAGTGAGCAGGGTCTTGAACATGCCGTCGCCGAGTTTCGGGTGAAACGCCGCGTCCGTGAGGTTGAACAGGAACTGGTTGAACAGCGTGGCGCTGGTGGACTCCAGCGGGTAATCACCTTTCCAGGCGGCCAGTTGTTCCACCAGTTGCAACTGCGCCGGGTCTTTGACCACCTCACGCAGCACCGGCAAAAGTGGCGCCAGCAAGCGTGGGCCATAGGCGGTGGTGGTGCCCAGTTGCAAGGCCTGGCTGTTGGTCACGTCCCATTTCACGCTCTTGTCGCTCAACTGCATGTTCAACTGCTGGCCACGGTCGGCCAGGTTGTAATAACCGGGAATCTCCATACCGGTGGGCGACACTGGCTGGGCATTGGCCGACACCACATAACCGCGCGCCGGGTTTTCCTCCTGCGGGTTGGCGCTGAACGGGTAAAAGCCCAGCTTGTCGGCCTGGGCGGTGCTGCCGTCGAGGATAAACCCGGCATTCACGCCAGCCGGGCGCACCGGCAGTTGCGCCGCCGCCCACCAGCCAATATCGCCTTTGGCGTTGGCCCACACGATATTCAGGCCGGGTGCAGAAACCAGCGCCGCCGCCGCGCGCGCCTTGGCCAGCGTGTCGGCGCGGTTGAGTTGGTAGAAGCCTTCGAGAATCGGGTTTTCGGTGTCCAGGAATGCCCACCACATGGCAATCGGCGTCTTGCCGGCATTTTCGCCGAGCACGTCATTGATGATCGGGCCGTGGGGCGACTGGCGCAGGGTGAGGGTCACCGGTGCCTCGCCCTTCACCGCAATCTGCTGCTCGCTGCTGGTCATGTTGACCCATTGGCCGTGATACCAGACTTGATTGGGGTTGTCCGGGTTGACCTTTTCGGCGATCAGGTCGAGGTCATCGTTCTGGAACATGGTCAGGCTCCAGCCGAAATCCAGGTTGTGGCCCAGGAACGCCACCGGCACCAGCGCGTTGTGATAACCGTACAGCTCAAAGCCCGGCGCCGACAGCTGCGCCTCGTACCACACCGACGGCACCGAGAAACGAATATGCGGGTCACCCGCCAGCAAGGGCTTGCCACTTTTGGTGCGGCTGCCACTGATGGCCCAGGCGTTGCTGCCTTCGAACTGTGGCAGGCCATTGTCGGCCAGGGCCTGCTCGCTCAACGAGGCGATTGCGCCGAGGGTGTTCCAGTCGCTGGCGGCAAGGTTGAGCGCGCCTTTGGGCTGCCAGTCCAGGTCGAAGACTTTCAGGTAGTCGCTGCCCAGCTGGTCGCGTACGTAAGTCAGCAGCGGCTCGGTACGAAACGCGGCGGCAAAGCTGTAGGCCATGTACCCGGCAACGCTGATGGTGTCCTCGGCAGTGAACGGCCGCTTGACGATGCCCAGCACGTCGAACTCCATCGGGCTGGCGTGGCTGTCCTGATACTGGTTGATGCCGTCCAGGTAGGCTTGCAAGGCCTTCCATGCCTTCGAGTCGTGGTCGATGTGCTCCACGTAACTCAAGGCGCGTTCGCGAATACGCAGGCTGCGGAACAACTTGTCGGTGTCCAGCAGCTTGGGCCCGAGCACCTCGGCCAGTTCGCCACGGGCCAGGCGCCGCATGATCTCCATCTGGAACAGCCGGTCCTGGGCATGCACGTAACCCAGGGCGCGGTAGAGGTCGGTTTCGTTCTCGGCGCGAATGTGCGGCACACCCCGGTCGTCGTAGCGCACGGTGACTGTGCCTTGCAGGTTGGCCAGCGTTTCGGTGCCCTGGCGGGTGGGTTGCTTGCTGTAGACATACACGCCAGCGCCGGCCATGAGGGCGGCAATCAGCAGAGCGAGCACGGTCAGGCTGCGTTTCATGGACGGTCCTTGGTCATTCACCTTTCAAGTCAGCGGAGTCTAATAGGTTTTTGACGGGTGCTGAGGGAAATGCTGATGTGCCTTGCCGACAGCCGAGGTTCAAGTGGAGAACACCCCATAGGCAGTATTATCCCACCTGTCATCTTTGAGCTTTTTGTCATGACTTGCGCCACGCAACCACTGTCAGACTCCAGCCGCCCCGAGGCTACCTACGCGTGCTGCCTGGAGGCGCCATCGCTGATCGGGCGCTTTTTGCAGCACCCGCCAGTGGGCTTTGACGTGCACCTGTCCGAACAGGGCCTGCCGTACTTCTTCACCCCCTTCGACCTGCTGACCACCGCCGACGACGCGTTCGTGAAGCGTGTGCGCAACTGGCCTGGTTATACGCTCTGGAATGCGTGGCTGCGGATCGACAGCTGCTTTGTCGGCACCACGGTCAGCGAATACTCGCCGTTCCCCCAGGCCGTTTCGCCTCAGGCTCTGGCGCAGTGGCTGCAACATGAGTGCGCACCCCAGCGCAGACTCACCGTCATCAAAGACGTGCCCTGCAACTCGCCGCTGCTCAGCGACGCGGACAACCGCTACGCGCAGGCTCTGATCGATGACTGCACCCGACGCGGCTTCATCAGCCTGGAAGGCCAGGCGCTGGCGTATGTACCGATCAACTTCAGCACGGTCGACGAATACCTCGCGCGCTTGTCCCACAGCCGTCGGCGCAATATCCGACGCAAACTGCGCAGCCGTGAGGCGATGCACGTGGAAATCCTGGAAACCGGCGATGAGCGTTTCGACGATGACGCCTGGCTCGCGCAGTTGTACGCGCTGTACCGGGCCGTCTACGACCAGAGCGAGATCCATTTTGACCTGCTCACGCCGGAGTTCTTCCGTGGCGTGCTGCGGGACGCCAGCAGCAGCGGGCGGGTGTTCTGTTACTGGCACTGCGACGAACTGATCGGCTACAACCTGTGCTACGTGGAGGGCGACAAGCTGCTCGACAAGTACATCGGCCTCAACTACCCGCAAGCGCTGGAGTTCAACCTGTACTTTGTCAGCTGGTTTGTGAACCTGGAGTACGCGGTGGCCAATGGGCTGAAGTTTTACGTGGCCGGCTGGACCGACCCACAGGTCAAGGCCAGCCTCGGCGCCGACTTCACCTTCACCCGCCACCTGGTCTGGGTGCGTAACCCGCTGTTGCGCAAACTGGGCAACCGGTTCCGCCATCACTTTGAAAGCGATGCCCAGTGGCAACAGGAGTACACTTCATGAGCCAGGATCGACCGCCGCTGATTCTGGATTTCGACGGCGCCGTCAGTGACATTCCCGGCGCACTGACCCTGCCACTGCAGGCCTGGCAGGAAAAAATCCGCTTCGGCTGCCGTTGGGCGCAGTTCCGGGAGCTGGAGACGGCCCTGCACGCACAGATGCCCGGCGACTATGGCTGTGTGTTTACCGGCAGCGGCGACTATCACCACCTCAGCCAGTTGTTGCTGAACCGACTGCCCAGCCAGCAGAAGTTCCAGCTGATCATTTGCGACAACCATCCGGACAACATGCGCTATCCATTCGGCATTCACTGCGGTTCGTGGGTCTACTGGGCCAGCCGGTTGCCGCAGGTCGAGCACGTGCATGTGCTGGGTATCGGCTCGCAGGATATCGGCCTGGGCCATGCCTGGGAGAATCACTGGTCGCCGCTGCTCAAGCGCAAATTGACCTACTGGAATATCAACGTCGACACGCGCTGGATGAACTGGGTCGGCGCCGGTCGCAGCAATCGCGCGTTCAGTCATCCGGATGAATTGATGCGCGCGTTCCTGGCGCAGTTTGACCGTTCGCTGCCGGTGTACCTGTCGATCGACAAAGACGTGTTGAGCCCCGAGGTGGTCAACACCAATTGGGATCAGGGTGAGTTTCTGGAGCAACACTTGAACGAGCTGATCGACGCCTGCGAGGGGCGGATCATCGGCGCGGACATTACCGGCGATGTGTCGGCCTATCACTATGAAAGCAAGTTCAAGCGCTGGCTAAGCGCCTCCGATGGTCAGGAAGCGTTGCCTGAGGCGCAGGTGCAGATCTGGCAACAGCAGCAGAACGCGTTGAACAGCCGGTTGGTGGCGCGCATCAATCAAGGCTGGCGACGATAGCCTTCAGTTGGGTCAGTATCTTTTCGAAGTGTGCGTCGGTCAGCCAATGGCTGTTGCTGATCGACAGCGTGCGCGTGGCGAACGCCTGGGCTTGGGTGATATCGCTGCCAGGCTGCAACAGCGCAGCGACGGCCGGATACTCCGGCAATGTGTGGATAAACAGTCGGGTCACGCCCAGCCCCGAGGTCCACAGCTGCGCCATCGCTGCATCACGCGCTGGCGCAGAGGGCATTATCACCATCAGAAACGGCCAGGTGCCTTGCTGCCCCGGCCTGTCCATCACCACCGAGACGCCGGGCAAGGCATTCAAGCGTGCTGCGCGGCGCAAGGCTCGAGTGCGGCCTTGCTGCAGATACGCCGGCAAGCGAGCCAGCGCGGCGGCGCCGACCTTCTGGCGATAGCCGCCAAGGCCGTGCAACGGGATGTCGTTAACCGAAAAATCGTCGCCCACGGCCGCCACCTCATCACCCTGGGCCAGCGCCGCGCGCAGGGCCTTGCCATACACGTAATACAAACCGCGCGGCTGATAGGCCAGGGCGTAACCCCACAGTTCAGCGGTGCGTTGCAGCTCCCAGCGCAGGCTGAATGGCAGGTCCTGCCGGCATTGCCGGTGCAGCGCCTGATGCAGCACCGGGTCGCGGCTGAACAGCACGCCACCTTCGGCCGTGGTCAGGCCTTTGCCCAGCGCCATGCTGAAAAAGCCCACGTCGCCTTTGAGCCCGACGCTGTGGCCATCGTCGAGCGCGCCCATGGCTTGCGCAGCGTCCTCGATGACCGCCGCGCCGACAGCCCCGGCAATGCGCTTGGCGGTATCGACATCGGCCACACGTCCTGCCAAGTGAGTGACCACCACGGCCAGGGTGTTCTCGTCGCACAACTGCGTCAGTTGCTGTTCATCCAGGTCAATGCTTTCGGGCTGTAGATCGCAAGGCACCACGCGCAATGGCGGGCAGTAATAGGCGGCCAGTGCCACCAGCGGGCAGGTGTAGGCGGGCACGATAAGTTGGGTGCGGCCGGGCATGCGTTGCTGTAAGACGCGCAGCGCGATGATCAACGCCGCCGTGCCGGAGCAGGGCAGTGCTGGCAGTGGGATAGAGAGTTGGCGGGCCAGCAATTCGGCCAGGTTGCCCGAGCGTGCGAGTAAATCTTGCCAGCGCAAAGGGAGCCCCGCAGTTGGCGGAATTTCCCAATGGCGGCTCATCACGCCGGGGCCTGCGACGGCTCGACCTCAAGCTGCTTGCTCTCTTTGTCTTCGCTGCGCGCCAGGCAGAGAATGCCCGCAATAATCAACGCGCCGCCAATGATTTTAGGCAGGGTCAGGGTGTCATCGAACAGCCACACGGAGATCAGCGTCACGCTGATCAGCTCCAGGTGGGAGGCGGCAAACGCCGGGCCCACCGGTGCGTATTTGAGCAGCGTCATCCAGGTGAAGAACGCGCCGATATAGCCGACGAAGGCGCCGTAGATCCACGGCGCGCCGAACACGCGAATCAGCCAGGCCGCGTCCATGGTCAGCGGCTCGGCATGCACCGAGGCGAATTTGAAGCTGACCTGCGCCAAGGTGTCGAAAATGATCAGCGCGAGAAAACCCAGGATATAGAAACGTTTCATCATTCAAACCCTACGACAGTCACGCCACAGGCGATCAGCATGATGCCGATCAGGCGCCATTTGCTCAGGCGCTCTTTGAACAGGAACCGCCCGGCAATCATGATCACGACAATATTGATCGAACCCAGCATCACACCCACCGACAGCGGCACGAGTGTCAGGAACGCCAGCCACAACACGAATTCGAAGACATAACAGATCACGCCGAGCCAGATCCACGGACGCTTGAGCATGTGCTTCCAGTGAGCCAGCCCGTCATGTTCGGCGCTGGCCGAGGCGGCGGCTTTAAAGGCCAGTTGGCCGGACGTGTCAACGATAACGTTGAGCATCCAGAGGATGATGGTTAACTGGCTCATGTATTCCTATGCTTACAAACTCTGCGAAATCCTACGATACAACAGGCTGTTGATCGGGTGATTGGAGTTTGCCAGTTGAACAGCCTGTGTTCAGTTTGGGGTAGGGCTACGCGTTGCATGACGTGCTAGCCGGGACTGACTATGAGGTTTGGGCCCAGTACGGCGTCTTAGGGATTCTGGAGGAGGTAGGCGGGCGCGGTAGAGTACAAGTCCCAGGACTGGGCCTTGTACTCTTGCGCAGTGATAACTGCTAACCCAAGGGGCCGAGTTGTTTTCTTCAGTGTTAATGGGCGTTATTGAAGATTGAATTCCGCCAGAGTGTTTTTTATTTTTTCGCGAAGTTGCAGCTCATCCAGTTCGTACTCATCGCGGTCACTCTCTGGGTTGTAGCAATCAGCCAATGAAAAAATGGTGGATGATGCCTCGTCGACTTTCTCTCCGTCAGTCGTTAGTAGACCCGCATCGCGCTCTCCTTTCCACATCGTCATGTATGAGGCGGCGAAGGTATCTGCATCTATTGCCGAGTTGACAAAATGCTTGGCGAATTCAATTAAGCTTTTGCTCATCTCAAATTTCCTTTCTCAACATAGTTTATAAATTGTTGGGTGCCTGGCTCAATTTTCCATCCAGATAAAAAATTACCATTTTTATCAAGTATTACGACATTATTAGTTTTAGGGTTGAAATATACCGACGAGCCTTCTGCTAGTAGATAAGTTCCTTTGGGAACAGTTTCCTGGTCCTCCAGATGCCTGTTAATGGCGTCCCTGAATTTGGTCAAGGTATCACTGTTCTTCCTAGTGTCATCAATGCCAAAGTCAGACGCGTGTTTTAGATACTTTTTGTCCAGCTGTTTTCGGGTGAAACGGCCTGCGTCGAGCGATTCACTGAATACGAGATATACAGGCGCAATACCCGACCCCGCAGGAAACACATAAATTGCATCGCGAATATCCAGCGGGTCAACCTCTGGCAGCACTTCGGTCGTCGCCGTGATCGGTGTCAACGTAACGCCTGAATAGACAGGCACATCCATTGGTTGGGCGGGGGATGTGGTCGAGCTGTTGCCGGGTGCCGCAATGGGAAACACCAGTGTTCGAGGTGGTGTGTCGGCTGAGGTGAAGGTGTAGGCGTTAAGCGAAGGGTCCAGTGTCAGCGCTCTTACGGGCACCTTTGCTGCAGCTCGATCGCCGACAGGGGGTGCGATCAGGGAATACTGGGTGCGGTCTCCGTAAATACGATACGGCATATCCACAGTCCCGCCAGCGGCGGCGATTTCCGGTAAGTTGCCCGGCAGTTGCGGTGCCAATCCTGCGGCGGGAATGCTCATTGCCGTTGGGTAAAGGTCGCTGTTACCCAGTGCCGGTGAATACAGCAGTAAGCCAATGCCCACTCCCGTTGCCCGGTCCAGTGCGGTCGCGGCAAGCCCTCTCAGGGCCTGGATCGCCGCTTGAATGGCTGTATCCAGCGTTAGCGAAGAGCCAGCAGTCAATGCAATTGAGCCTGCTGTGGTACTGAATTGCGCACCTACTGGCAGCGCGGAAACCCTGAACGTGTTTGCCGCCCGGAGGGTCTGTGCCTGTGCTAAAAGTTGAGCTTGCTCGGCAGCTTCAGCAGCCTTGGCTTGTTCGACTTGAGCTGTCAGCCACGCGATCTGTTGCGTCAGGTACGTGATTTCATCATTCAGGAGTTTGGCAGCATAGGCGGCGTGTAAGGAGTTTTGCCAATTTTGGAAGTTTTTGTCTGGGTTGGCAAAAATCATGCTGTCGGAGGTAGCTATTCTCATGAAGTCGCTGACGCGCCGGCTAAAGAAGTTGGAGCGGTAATAGCTGTTTGCAGTGGCTATCTGCGTTGTTATCGCTGCTGATTTTTCAGCAAGCAGTGTTTCTCTGATTGATCGTTCCTGATTTAATGCCTCGATAGCCGTTAAGGCAGTATTCGCCATCTTTTCCCTGATGGCAGAAAGACTGTTATCTATGGATGTGGCCAAAGCCCCCAGTTTGGTTGAATAGAGGGTTTCTTGATTTCTTACTGCGGCCGCTACGAGCGGTGGAAACTTTTCCAGAATGTAGTTACGGGTTGCGGAGCCGATTCTTCGTGCTTCTAGGCTGCCTGAGAAATCGTCATATCCTCCTCCGTTATTTGGGCCAAATGTTTGCTCTCTATAAGCAGTTATTCTTGTTTCTCCTAGGAAAACAGTATCTCCGGGTTTATATGGCATTGATGCATTCCCTCATTTGACGTGCCAGCACGAGCCATTCCATGCTCGTGTGTATAAATTTAGTTGTTCGCTCTTTAAGAGATGAGCATCTGCACTGTAGTGCAGCCAAGTTTTGAATGCGTCGAGTAATTGTGTGGAGGCGTTTCTATTAACTTTCGTGCGTAGGCCGAGGCGGGGAAGAGGGTTAGTGGATGAATGGCCCGGTCGCGTTAAGTCTTAGGGGGCAGAGGGCGCCGCACGCCACTCGCAATAGCAGCCCACCGCCAACGTATGGGTGGCATCGACCTCGCGCCCGGCCTCAAGGGCTTGCAGGATGGGCTCGATAAAACTGTTGCTGGAATTGCACGTGAGCCCTTCGCTGTACGGCCCGAAATACGCAAGTTTGCCGCTTCGGTCCCAGATTCCGACGGCAGGTGTGGCCGGTATCTGCTCGGCACCGGACAGGGCATTGAGGGGTTTCATCTTGCGCAGGTTGTCGGGCAGTTGGCCGTGGCTGCCGGCCTTTTGCAGGGCGTAGAACTCGACGCCTTGGGGCGCGTAGTGCTCGATCAACTCGCCCAGGTGTTGCTGGTTGCCGACGTTGCACGGGCAGGCCGGGTCCCAGAAGTGCACCAGGCGAATCGGGCCTGGGCCGGCAAGTTCGGCGGGCAGGCGCAGTGCGTCGCCGGAAAACACCGCCGTGTGCTCACTGAATGCGCGCAGGTAGCGACCCTGGAACCAGTCATACGCCGCCCACAGCACGCCGGCGCAGATGACCAGGATCAGGCTGGCGAACAAGGCGGAACGGTAGGGCTGTCGCATTCAGATCAATCCTCGAAGGTCGCGTAGCTTGCCATGCTTGTCCTGACAGATGAATATCGCAGCTCGATATTCATCTTCACCGTCAGTCTGGAACCCTTTATGCCTGTGAGCTTTGACCCCGATCATCTGCGCGAAAGCTTGCGGCCACTTGTGGATGCGCAACCGCTCAGCGTCGAGGCGCGGGTCTACCAGCGCTTCTACGGGCTGGACCTGGCCGCGCGCAAAGTACCGGCGGTGAGCCGCCTGGGGCGTTTCGATGTGGATGGCTTCCACGTGGTGGCGCAGGTGTGGTGGCCACCTCAGCCCGTGGCAACCATGTTCGTGTTCCACGGCTTCTACGACCATATGGGGCTTTACCGCCACGTGGTGAACTGGGCGCTGGACCAAGGCTGTGTGGTGATTGCCTGCGATCTGCCCGGCCATGGCCTGTCCAGCGGCGCACGCGCCAGCATCGATGATTTTGCGGTGTACCAGAACGTGGTGCAGGCGCTGTTTGCCCAGGCCACGGCGCTGCAACTGCCCCAGCCCTGGCATCTGTTCGGGCAAAGCACCGGCGGCGCAGTGGTGGTGGACCATGTGCTCCATCACGGCGCCGACAGCCCGGCGCAGGGCAAGACCTTCCTGCTGTCACCCTTGGTGCGCCCGCGTGCGTGGGGTTGGTCGCAGGTCAGCTATTACCTGCTGCGGCCCTTCGTCAAAGGCATCGCGCGGCGGTTCAGCGAGAACACCAACGACCCTGCGTTCAAACCGTTCCTGGAAGCTGACCCGCTGCAGCCGCGCCACTTGCCGACCGCCTGGGTGGGCGCGCTGGCACGCTGGATCAAGCGCATCGAAGCCGCACCGCGCAGCCCACGGCGGCCGGTGATTGTGCAGGGTGAGGAAGACATGACGGTGGACTGGCAGCACAACTTGCAGGTGCTGCGGGGCAAGTTTGATCAGCCTGAAGTGTTGATGATCCCGCGTGGCAGGCATCATTTGGCGAATGAGATTGCGCCGATTCGCGAGGAGTATTTCAGCTTTCTCACGAACCGCCTGAAGTAACACAATCCAAATGTGGGAGCGGGCTTGCCCGCGATAGCGATCTGCCAGTTAGCCTTTGAGGTGCTGTCCCACCGCTATCGCAGGCAAGCCAGTTCCCACAGTTTTTACTGCGACAGGCTTGAGGTGCTCTGGCCTACTGCAAGCCCTGCGCGAATGGCTGCCAACGCCGCCTTGTAATACGCCCGACCTTCCGGCGACTCGGCAAACGTGGCGAATTCTTCCAGTTCCGGGTCAGACAAATCCCGATAGACGTACAGCAACGTATTGTTCAGGTCGTTGCCGATCTGCTGCATCAGCCGCTCACGCTGCCCATTCAACATGCCCTGAGCCTGCCCACCGCCCAACAAACCCGGAATCATCTGGCTCAAGCTGTCGGCGGCCACACCGGCAATCGCCAGGCTGACTTCCGCACCGGCTTCACGGGCAGGCAGCGCCTGGGCCAGGTGGCCGATGATCAGGCTGCGAGTGGCATCGGCTTCGATGTGCGGCAGGCCTTGGGCGTTTTTCGCCAACTGGTCGCGGCGCGTGGCCAGCAACTCGGCGGCGACAATCTTGCGGCCCAATGGTGATTGAAAAAACGCCAGGGCGGGCTTCGGGTCCGCCAGGTTCTTGCGCAATTGCGCCTCGGCACGCTGGTCCACGGCCTGGGCAGCAAAGCGTTTATTGCTGTTGTCCACCAGTGCCTGGTACACCGCCGGCGGCAGGCTGTTGCGGTAGCGTTGCTGAGCGGCACTCAGAGCGTCATTGAAATGCGCACGCTGTTCAGCCCAGCCGGCGACCTTGTACAACTGGTCATGGCCGTCTGCCCAAGCGGGCAAAACGCAGAACATCAGCACGGAAAAAAACAAACGACGCATATGGACTCCTGTCAGTCGGCCACTATTGTCCGTGTCGGGCGTAGGATTTGTCGAGAAATCCTATCGGTCACCTGACTAAAGTGTATTCAGACGCTCGGCGGCTCTGTCGGATTCACAGGCGTATGGATACTATGCGCGCCATGCAAATACCCCTCGATCATCCCCTGCTGCAACGCATTGTCGACGACCTGGCCGAAAAAGGCTGGTCGCAGCAGAACGGCTTCCTGCCCCAGGCTCTGACCCTGGAACTGGCGGCTGAGTGCCGTAAACGTGCGGCTGAGGGGGAATTGGCACCCGCAGCCGTAGGACGCGGGCCGGCCCAGGAGATTCGCGAGGGTATTCGCGGTGACCATATCCAGTGGTTGGAAGAGGGTGATGCAGCGGTCTGCGAGACTTACATGGGCGTAATGGACAGCCTGCGGTCGGCCATGAACCGCGGGCTGTTCCTGGGCCTGGAAGATTTCGAAAGCCACTTTGCGATGTACCCGCCGGGTGCGTTTTACCTCAAGCACCTGGACCGTTTTCGCGACGATGACCGGCGCATGGTCTCGGCGGTGGTCTACTTGAACGACGCCTGGCTGCCCGAACATGGCGGCCAGTTGCGCATGTACCTCAAGGGCGGCGTCGAATACGACGTGGTGCCCACCGGCGGTAGCCTGGTGGTGTTCCTGTCCGGGGAGGTGCCCCACGAAGTCCTGCCCGCCACGCGCGAACGCCTGTCCCTGACCGGCTGGTTTCGCCGGCGGGGTAACGAGCCGTTTTAAACATGGAAAAGATTCTGATCAGTCGCTGCCTGCTCGGGCACAAAGTGCGCTACGACGGTGGCGCCAGCGGCCCGTTCGATCAATTGGCGGCGTGGCAGGCGCAAGGCCGTGTGGTTGCGATCTGCCCGGAGGTGTCGGGCGGTTTGCCGACGCCCCGGCCCTCTGCCGAAATCCCGGGCGGGCAGGGCATCGATGTGTGGGAGGGCCGTGCCCAGGTGCTGACCGCTGAAGGTGAAGACTTCAGCGCCGCCTTTCTCGATGGCGCCCGCCAAGCCTTGGCGCTGGTGCAACGCCACAATATCCGTGTCGCCATTCTCAAGGCCAATAGCCCGTCCTGCGGCAACGTGCTGACCTATGACGGCACGTTCACTGGCGTAAAGGTCAGCGGCGAAGGCGTGACGGCGGCGTTGCTCAAGCGCCACGGGGTGTTGGTGTTCAGTGAGCTGCAGTTGCCTGAGGCGGCTGCGGCCTTGGCCCAGCTCTGAACCGTCCCCTGAATCAACATGTGGGAGCGGGCTTGCTCGCGAAGGCGGTGCGTCAGTCACCGTTTCTGGTACTGACACTCCGTCTTCGCGGGCAAGCCCGCTCCCACAATTGATCTAGGGTGTCTTGAGGGCCGGTGTGTCGCCTTCAAACCACTTCTGCGTCAGCGCCTTCAAGCGACCATCCGCCTTCACCTGCTGCAGCGCCTTGTCCAGGCTGTTTTTGAACGCCGGGTTGCCCTTTTGGAATGGAATGGCCAGCTCAGGTGTTTCCTTGTAGGGATCGCTGAAATCGAAACGATCCTGCAGCTGGGCAGTCATAGCGATATGGTTGATGGCTACGTCGTACTTGCCGGTTTCAACGCCTGGCAGCATGTCGGCGTCATCGGTGGTGATGAATGAGGGGCGTACATCCATTTCCTTCGCCAGCTGCTCGCCCAGTTCCACTTCAAAGCCGGTGAGCTTGTCGCCGTCCTTGAAGTTGAACGGCGGCGTGTTGGCCTCCAGGGCGATGCGCAGTTCGCCACGATCAAACACATCATCAATCAATTCGGCGTGAGCCAAGGGGCTCAGAAGGGGCAGCAAAAGTACAAGGCCAGGCGAAAAGCGCATGGTCGCTCCTGATGAATTCGTCTACGCGAGGGGCCGTTCAGCATCGCTTTGCTATGGTGTTGAGTGCCTTGGACAGCAATTTGTCGCGAAGTTGTCATAACCCTACAGATTTCATAGAAAAACTGGAGAAGCGAATGAAAGCCTTTTTGTCCCGTGCCACCCTGGCCAGCGTTCTGCTGGGTGCTTCGATGTTGGCTACCGCTGCTGACGGTATCCCACGCAGCGCGCCGCCTGAAGGCGCCAAAGTCTTTATCGTGTCGCCAAAAGACGGCGCCACTGTCGATAAAACCTTCACCGTCAAATTCGGCATGGAAGGCCTGAAACTGGCCCCGGCTACCAGCCAGGACCCAGGCACTGGCCACCACCACCTGCTGATCGACCAGAAAGAGCTGCCTGACGCCAGCGTGCCGATCCCGGCCACTGACACCGTGATCCACTACGGCAAGGCCCAGACCGAAACCGAGCTGACCCTCACCCCTGGCAAGCACACCTTGCAGCTGGTAGCCGGCGACAAACTGCACATGCAGTTCAACCCGACTGTAGCCTCGAAAGTCATCACGGTTAACGTCAAGTAAGATTTGTTCAGATGTGAAAAAGGGAGCCCCGAGGGGCTCCCTTTTTTGTGCTGCGTTGAAACCTTAGAACAACACGCGGCTACGAATCGTGCCGTTGATGTGCTGCAGCTTCTCTTGCGCCAGGTCCGAGTACTCGGCGTCGACGTCGATGACCACGTAGCCGACCTTCTCGTTGGTCTGCAGGAACTGACCGGAGATGTTGATACCGTTTTCTGCGAAGACCTTGTTGATCTCCATCATCACGCCAGGGATGTTCTGGTGGATGTGCAGCAGACGGTGCTTGCCAGGGTGAGCCGGCAGCGCCACTTCCGGGAAGTTGACCGAGGACACCGAGGTACCGTTGTCGCTGTACTTGACTAGCTTCTCCGACACTTCCAGGCCGATGTTGGCTTGGGCTTCAGCGGTGGAACCGCCGATGTGCGGGGTCAGGATCAC
This sequence comes from Pseudomonas sp. TREG-RG-20F-10-E-6-01, assembly GCF_022662455.1. NCBI lineage: Bacteria > Pseudomonadati > Pseudomonadota > Gammaproteobacteria > Pseudomonadales > Pseudomonadaceae > Pseudomonas > Pseudomonas sp. TREG-RG-20F-10-E-6-01. The sequence continues at coordinate 235,152 of NZ_JAKNQP010000007.1, forward strand.
GTTGTCCAGGCCACGCAGCGGGCTTTCGAAGATGTCGTCGTTGGAGCGTGGCTCCACCGGGAACACGTCGATCGCGGCGCCGATCAGGTGCTTGTCCTTGATCGCGTCAGCCAGGGCGTCCAGCTCAACCACGGTGCCGCGCGCAGCGTTGATCAGGATGCCGCCTTTTTTGATGGCGCGGATTTCCTTCTCGCCGATCATCCACTGGGTCTCAGCGGTTTCCGGTACGTGCAGGGTGACGATGTCGGACATGCCCAGCAGCTCGGTCAGGCTCGACACTTGAGTGGCGTTGCCCAGCGGCAGCTTGGTCAGGGTGTCGTAGAAGAACACCTGCATGCCCAGGCCTTCGGCCAGAACCGACAACTGTGTGCCGATAGAGCCATAGCCGACAATACCCAGCTTCTTGCCGCGGATTTCGAAGGAGTTGGCCGCGCTTTTGATCCAGCCGCCACGGTGGCAGGAAGCGTTCTTCTCAGGGATGCCGCGCAGCAACAGGATGGCCTCGGCCAATACCAGCTCCGCAACGGAACGGGTGTTGGAGTACGGTGCGTTGAACACCGCGATGCCGCGCTCGCGCGCTGCGTTGAGGTCGACCTGGTTGGTGCCGATGCAGAAACAGCCGACAGCCACGAGTTTCTTGGCGTGGTCGAAGATCTCTTCGGTCAGCTGAGTGCGGGAGCGAATGCCGATAAAGTGCGCGTCGGCGATCTTTTCCTTTAACTGGGCTTCCGGCAGAGAACTGGTGATGTACTCAATGCTGGAGTACCCAGCGGCCTTCAGTACGTCGACAGCCGATGGGTGGACGCCTTCCAGAAGAAGGAACTTGATCTTGCTCTTATCGAGAGAAGTCTTGCTCATCTGCGTAAACCTGTATCCCGGAGAAAAATGGCAGGGAATCGAGCAGCGCAAGCTGACCCGGACGGCAGGAAAGCCGTCACCGCAGAAACGCCCTTGGGCTCTGTCCTGCGGGGGCGGTATGCTAGCATACGTGCCCCGCTAAACACCCATTCCTGCGACGTGAAGCGTTCTCAGGATGACCATGAATTGTTCGAGAGTTCTGTCGATGACCCATCCTGCCCTGATTGATGAGCTGAAGACCCTGGTTGAGCCTGGCAAAGTGCTGACCGATGCAGACTCCCTGGAGGCTTACGGCAAGGATTGGACCAAGCACTTCGCACCCGCACCTAGCGCCATTGTGTTCCCCAAGACCACCGAGCAAGTGCAAGCCATCGTGCGTTGGGCCAACGAACACAAGGTTGCGCTGGTGCCTTCCGGCGGCCGCACTGGCCTGTCGGCTGCGGCGGTGGCGGCGAATGGCGAAGTGGTGGTGTCGTTCGACTACATGAACCAGATTCTCGACGTGAACCTCACCGACCGCACCGCCGTGTGCCAGCCGGGTGTGGTCACCAAGCAATTGCAGAACGTCGCTGAAGAAAAAGGTCTTTATTACCCGGTGGACTTCGCGTCGTCCGGTTCGAGCCAGATTGGCGGCAATATCGGCACCAATGCCGGCGGGATCAAGGTCATTCGCTACGGCATGACCCGTAACTGGGTGGCCGGCATGAAAGTGGTCACCGGCAAGGGTGATGTGCTGGAACTGAACCGCGACCTGATCAAGAACGCCACCGGCTACGACATGCGCCAGCTGTTCATCGGCGCTGAAGGCACTTTGGGCTTTGTGGTCGAAGCCACCATGCGCCTGGACCGTGCGCCGAAAAACCTCACCGCCATGGTGCTCGGTACCACGGATTTCGACTCGATCATGCCGGTGCTGCACGCGTTCCAGAGCAAGCTGGACCTGACCGCCTTCGAATTCTTCTCCGACAAAGCCTTGGCCAAGGTCATGGGCCGTGGCGACGTGCCGGCACCGTTCGAAACCGATTGCCCGTTCTACGCGCTGCTGGAATTCGAAGCCACCACCGAAGAAGTCGCCAACCACGCCCTGGAAACCTTTGAGCATTGCGTCGAACAAGGCTGGGTACTGGACGGCGTGATGAGCCAGAGCGAAACCCAACTGCACAACTTGTGGAAGCTGCGCGAGTACATCTCCGAGACCATTTCCCACTGGACGCCCTACAAGAACGACATCTCGGTGACTGTCTCCAAAGTGCCGGCGTTCTTGAAGGAAATCGACGCGATCGTCGGCGAACACTACCCCGACTTCGAGATTGTCTGGTTTGGCCACATTGGCGACGGCAACCTGCACCTGAACATCCTCAAGCCAGAAAACCTGAGCAAGGACGAGTTCTTCGCCAAGTGCGCGACCGTCAACAAGTGGGTGTTCGAAACCGTCGAGAAGTACAACGGCTCGATCTCCGCCGAACACGGCGTGGGCATGACCAAGCGTGATTACCTGACATACAGCCGCTCGCCGGTTGAAATCGAATACATGAAGGCAGTCAAAGCGGTGTTCGACCCTAACGGGATCATGAACCCTGGCAAGATCTTCGCTGTTTAATCGCCCCTGTAGGAGTCGTTTCATGAGCTACCAGCACAAGTACGTCGACGGCACCAACATCCACTTTCCCCTGGGCAAAGTGGTGTGCATCGGGCGTAACTACGCCGAACATGCCAAGGAACTGGACAACCCGGTGCCCACTGAACCATTGCTGTTCATCAAACCGGGTAGCTGCGTGGTCGCGCTGGAAGGCGGTTTCGCCATCCCGACCGACCGCGGTTCGGTGCACTACGAGGCGGAAATCGCGGTGTTGATCGGCAAGCCCCTGTCGAACAAACCCAGCCGTGAAGAAGTACTGGACGCCATTTCCGGCTTCGCGCCGGCCCTGGATTTGACCTTGCGCGACAAACAGGCCGAGCTGAAAGCCAAAGGCCTGCCCTGGGAAATCGCCAAGTCGTTCGATGGCGCCGCAGTGATTGCACCGTTCGTGGTCGGCAGCAGCTTTGCGGACGTGACCGATATCGGTATTCGCCTGACCATCAACGGCGAAGTGCGCCAGGACGGCAACAGCTCGCAGATGCTCAACCCGATCATCCCGATGATCCAGCACATGGCTGGCTGCTTCTCGCTGCAGGCCGGTGACGTGATTCTCACCGGCACGCCGGCGGGCGTAGGTCCGTTGAACGTGGGTGACGAGCTGGTGCTGGAGTTGACGGGTGTGAGCCGTTTCGAAAGCAGCGTTCGCTGATTCCTGGCCAAACGCAGTAAAAAATGTGGGAGCGGGCTTGCTCGCGAATGCGGTGTACCAGTCAATACATTCGGTGACTGACATTGCGCATTCGCGAGCAAGCCCGCTCCCACATTGGATCTTCATACATTCTGAATCCCTGCTTTTGCATTTTTTTCACACGCCATCCGGATAATCCACAGCCTCCTGCGCGCGGGCCCGCTGATCCTGTGCTATCACCTAACGCTGACTTTCCGGAAAAGCGCTCAATGGCCGTGACTTTGCCCTCCGCTGCACCCAAGCCCCGTTCACGTTTTGCCCTGCGCTGGTATTCCTGGCTGTTTCTCGCCGGGGCGATTGTGTATGGCGTTGCCTGGCTCATGCATTGGGATGATCGTGGCGTACTGTGGGTGGCGGAACGCTTTGAAACGCCGGCTGAGCAGCAGGCCAGCGTCTGGCTGCCGGACTACCATGCGGTCATCGACGGCAAGTTACTGCCCGGCATGGAGAAGGATGAGGCTTCGGATCTTTCCTACAATCCGCAGACCAAAACCCTGTTTTCCGTGATGGGCAAAAACCCGTTCCTGGTTGAGTTGAGCCTGCAAGGCGATGTGCTGCGCAAGATGCCACTCAACGGCTGGAACAACCCGGAAGGCCTGACGATGATGGAGAACGGCTTGATGGCCATTGTCGATGAGCGCATGCACACGCTCACCGTGGTGAAAGTCGATGCCGGCACCCAGCAACTGAATATCGCTGACTTCAAGAGCTACGACCTGGGCCCGTCCAAGGATCAGAACAAAGCCTTCGAAGGCATCACCTGGGACAAGCGCAATCAACAGCTCGTGCTGGGCGAGGAGCGCCCACCGGCGCTGTTCACCTGGAAAAGCGATGGCACCACGCTGACGGGTGACAAGCAAAAAGTTGCCAGCACCGAGCTGGACATGCGCAACCTTTCGGCCCTTGCCGTCGATCCGCGTACCGGCCACTTGCTGGCATTGTCGGCCGACTCCCACCTGTTGCTGGAGCTGGATGAAAAGGGCGAGCAAGTCAGCTTCATGACCTTGCTCGGCGGCTTCAACGGCCTCAAGCGCACCATTCCGCGTGCCGAAGGTGTGACCATGGACGAGAGCGGCACGTTGTACATGGTCAGTGAGCCGAACCTGTTCTACCGTTTCGAGAAACAGAAATAACCCACGATTACGTCGGACATTTCCCCAATAGCGGCATTCGTCAGACATCCGGCAGCGTTTAAGTTTAAATTCAGACAGGCGTGATATTCATTCGCCACTTTTTGACTTCGAGCTGCCCTGATGCGTCGATTCGCCCGCCCCAAACCCGCGTTTTTTACTGTGCTGCTGATCGCCCTTGTGGCCGCCGGTGTGGTTGCACAGCAATTGCGTCTGTTCGAGCGCGCTTGGTTTAACTGGCAGGCCTGGCGCCAGCCTGCCGATGAGCGCTCCATCGGCCTGGCCGATTATCGCGTCAGCCTGGAAGCCAAGGTGATCGAAGGCCTCGACGATGATGTCTCAGCCCTCACCTATGACCCGGTGCGCAAAAGCCTGTTTACCGTCACCAATAAAAACGCCGAGCTGGTCGAACTGTCCCTGGAGGGCAAGATTTTGCGGCGCATTCCACTGGTGGGCTTTGGCGATGCCGAAGCGGTGGAGTTCATCAGCGACAACATCTACGTGATCAGCGATGAGCGTCAGCAGCGGCTGATCAAAGTGCACGTGAACGACGACACCCAGTTCCTCGACGCCGCCGATGCGGAGCAGATGACATTGGGCGTACACATGGGCGGCAACAAGGGTTTCGAGGGCCTGGCCTACGACTCGGTCGGCAAGCGCCTGTTTGTGGCCAAGGAACGTGACCCGATGCTGATTTACGAGGTGCACGGTTTCCCTCATTTCAAGCCGGAAAAAACCTACTCGGTGCACGTCATCAACAACCCCAAGCGCGATGCCGGACTGTTTGTGCGCGATCTGTCGAGTTTGCAATACGACGAGCGCAGCGGCCATCTGCTGGCGCTGTCGGATGAGTCGTTTCTGGTGCTGGAGTTGGACATCGACGGTCGCCCGCTAAGCAGCCTTTCTCTGCTCAACGGGCGCCATGGCCTGCAAAAACGTGTGCCTCAGGCCGAGGGCATCGCCATGGACGACCAAGGCAGCTTGTACCTGGTCAGCGAGCCGAACCTGTTTTACGTGTTCAAGAAACCCTGATCAAAACATCCACTGCACACCCAGCGAATAGCCGGTCTGGCTGCCTTCGGCATGCCCCAGGCGGCTGTTTACCTCGGCGTAAACGCCCAACTGCGGGGTGATCGCCAGCTGGCTGCCGACTTGGGCGCGGCCAAAGCTTTTGTCCACGGCACCCAGTTTGGCGGTGCGCGCCCGGCCGTCGGCGTGGGCGGTCAATTGCAGGTCGTCGAGACGCCCGTCAGCCAATTCCTTGACCCAGGCGATGTCGCCGTAAGGCAGCAAGCTCAAGCCATAGGGCAGGGCGACGGCACCGCGTACGCGCCAACCGAGGCTGGCTTCCAGAGAGTCGAAGGATTGCTCCTGGTACTCAAGCGCCGTGCGCAGGTTCTGTTTCTCGTGGAATTTATCGATGCGCGCGTGACTGTAATCCAGACCGGCAAACGGCCCACTCTTGACCGTGCCGAAGTCGAAGTCGTAGCCGCCCAGGACGCGCGCGCCCAAGGACAGAGCGTCGGTGTTGCCGCTCAGTTGCTGATTGAGCAAGATCGGGCCGCCATTGGCCTGGATCAACAGGTTGCGCTTGGAATCAAAGCGCGTACGCCCGACGCTCAGGTCGCCGGCCAGCCAGCTCGGCCCGCCGTCGTTGAGCAAGGCGTAGACCGCCGCCTGCCAGGTGTCGCTGTCGAGTTTGCCGCGGTGTTCGAGGGTGTCGCGCCCGTTGAGGTAGCTCAGGCTGGCGCCGATGTTCAGGCTGGACGTGAGTTGGTAGTCGCCCAGCGCATGCACGCCCAGGCGCCGCGCCTCGGGGTTGAGCGGGCTGTCGAAGCCGCTGTCCGGGCTGTATTCGCCATCCACGCCAATTTCGCCATCAAAGCTGCCGGCCTCGCGGCTGGCGGACTGCAAGGTCAGCCAGCGCCGATCATGCAGCCGCACCATGGCCTGGTGCTGGCGCTGCAAATTGTCTTGCATGTTGCGCGCAACGGCGCCGCCCGAGGCGGTCGAGGCCATCAGGTCAGCGTTGGTCAACTCCAGTACCAGGCGGCTGAGCAGGCGCGAATAGTCACGCAGGCGCTGGTCGATGCGCGCCTGGCCGAAGGCATCGGTGAGCACGGCTTTGTTGTCCTCGGCCGGGTCATGCCAGGTGGAGCCACCCGGAATTTTCGGGTTGTTGGTCTGGGTGTAGCCGTCCAGGTCGCCCAGCTCCCAGTTGGTGGCTTCGATATACAGAATCGGGATGTTCAGCGGCTCGAACGGCTCGCCATCGCTGCAACAGCCGGTGCCCTTGGGGTATTGCGGGTCCAGGCCAGGGTTGGTGAACAGTGGGATGTTCAATTCCTTGGCGATCTGGAAAGTGTGCTCGCGCAGCGAGGCCAGGGCGGGGTTGGCCGTGCTGTTCTGGCCGGCGTGGGCGTACATCATGTCGCCGGTGATCAGGCTGTCGAGGTTGATCATCGCCAGCATGTTCGCGCGCTGGCTGGCGCTGAGTGAGTCGACAAACGCCTTGGAGCCGCGCAGGCCTTCTTCTTCCGCGCCGAAGCCGACGATTTGCAGGCCGTTTTCCAACTGCAGCCCGCCGAGGTTCTTCGCCACTTCGGTCAGCCCGCTGGCGCCGGATCCGTTGTCGTCCAGGCCTTGCAGGGTCGGGCGGCCGAAGTAGGTGTCAAAATGCGCGCCAATCACCACGTACTGCGCCGTGGTGCCGGCGGCGTAGGCCACCACGTTTTGCGAGGCGCGAGTGCCGTTGTTCCAGGTGAAGTTCTGGCGACTGAGGCTGTAGGCCGAGCCCATCTGGCTTTGCATCCAATCTGCTGCGCCGGCGAAATTGGCGGTGCCGCGATACCGGCCGGGGTAATCGTTGATCAGCTTTTCCAGGGTGGTGTTGGCGTGCTGGCCGTAATCGTAGGCCTGGGTATGTGTCGACAGCAGGCTGCCGACCACGCTGATCGCGAGGGCTAGGGGCTTTATCACAAGGTCGTCCTTGAGGTGATGGGGAAGGTCAAGCCCAGACCCATTGCACAATGCGCGCCTCATTCCTTGAGCGAATGCAAAGTGGCGCATTGTTAAACGCGAGGGTCGCCTGGCTGTAATTTGTAACGGATTTGATACTGAGGAAGGTGCGACATGCCGTGGGGTTGCGCACGATTTTGGCGAGGGGATGCAGCGAAAAGTAGCATTCTTGTTACATAAATATCGAGGTCAGCACATAGCAAATGTGGGAGCGGGCTTGCTCGCGAAGACGGTGTATCAGGCAGCTGATCCAGCGACTGACATACCGCATTCGCAAGCAAGCCCGCTCCCACACAAACCCGGCTCCCACAGGGGGGATACGCGGTTTTTTAAGCTTTCAGGGTTTTCACGCCTTCAGAGGTGCCCAGCAGCAACACATCAGCCGGACGCGCGGCGAACAACCCATTGGTCACCACGCCGACGATCGCATTGATCTGCGTCTCCAGCTGCACCGGGTTGGTGATCTGCATGTTGAACACATCAATGATGATGTTGCCGTTGTCGGTCAACACGCCTTCGCGGTACACCGGGTCGCCGCCCAGCTTGACCAGCTCGCGGGCCACGTGGCTGCGGGCCATCGGGATCACTTCCACCGGCAGCGGGAATGCGCCGAGTACCGGCACCAGCTTGCTGGCGTCCGCAATGCAGATAAAGGTCTTGGCCACGGCCGCGACGATCTTCTCGCGGGTCAGGGCAGCGCCACCGCCTTTGATCAGGTTCAGGTGTTCGTCGCTTTCATCGGCGCCGTCGACATAGAACTCCAGGTCGCTCACGGTGTTGAGCTCGTACACCGGAATGCCATGGCCCTTGAGGCGTGCGGCGGTGGCTTCGGAGCTGGCCACGGCGCCGTCAAACGCACCTTTGTGCTGGGCCAGCGCATCGATAAAGCAGTTGGCGGTGGAGCCGGTGCCGACACCGACGATGCTCTTGTCGTCGAGTTTAGGAAGGATTAAATCGACGGCGGCCTGGGCCACTGCCTGTTTGAGTTGATCCTGGGTCATGCGGGCTCCGGAACGGGCGGGGAGTTATCGAGGGCGGCGAGTATAACCCAACAAAACCTCGGGATTCGTGTGGTCGCCCGGCCAAAAGCCGGGTTAGACTCCTTGGCCCTGCCCAACCTGCTCAGTGATTCCCGCCGATGCTTGAACAGTACGTCAAAAAGATCCTCACCTCGCGCGTCTACGACGTTGCCGTAGAAACCCCCTTGCAGACCGCCCGCCAGCTCTCCGAGCGGCTGGGCAACAAGGTCTGGCTCAAGCGTGAAGACTTGCAGCCGGTGTTCTCGTTCAAGATTCGCGGCGCCTACAACAAGTTGACCCAACTGAGCAGCGAGGAACGTGCGCGCGGCGTGGTCACCGCGTCTGCCGGCAACCACGCCCAGGGCCTGGCCCTGGCGGCCAAGGTGCTGGGGGTCAAGGCCACCATCGTGATGCCCAAGACCACCCCGGAAATCAAAGTTGAAGGCGTGCGTTCGCGTGGCGGCAAAGTGGTGCTGCACGGCGATTCCTTCCCGGAAGCCCTGGCCTACTCGCTCAAACTGGTCGACGAAAAAGGCTACGTCTACATTCACCCCTACGATGATCCGCACACCATTGCCGGGCAGGGCACCGTGGCGATGGAGATTCTGCGTCAGCACCCTGGGCCGCTGGACGCGATTTTCGTACCGGTGGGCGGCGGCGGGCTGATCGCCGGTATTGCGGCGTACGTGAAATACCTGCGCCCTGAAATCAAGATCATCGGTGTCGAGCCGGATGACTCCAACTGCCTGCAGGCCGCCATGGCGGCGGGCGAGCGTGTGGTGCTGCCAACCGTCGGCATCTTCGCCGATGGCGTGGCGGTAGCACAGATCGGCCAGCACACCTTCGACATCTGCAAAGACTATGTGGACGAAGTGATCACCGTCAGCACCGATGAAATCTGCGCGGCGATCAAGGACATCTACGACGACACGCGCTCCATCACCGAGCCTGCTGGCGCGCTTGGCGTGGCGGGTATCAAGAAATACGTGGAAACGCGGGGCATCACCGGGCAAACCCTGGTGGCCATCGACTCCGGCGCCAACGTCAACTTCGACCGCCTGCGCCACGTGGCCGAACGCGCCGAACTGGGTGAAGGCCGCGAAGCCATCATCGCCGTGACCATTCCCGAGCAGCCGGGCAGCTTCAAGGCGTTCTGCGAGGCTGTGGGCAAGCGCCAAATCACCGAATTCAACTACCGCTACCACTCCGGCCGCGAGGCGCACATCTTCGTCGGCGTGCAGACGCACCCGGAAAACGACCCGCGCAGCGCGCTGATTGCCAGCCTCACCAGTCAGGGTTTCCCGGTGCTGGACCTGACCGAGAACGAACTGGCCAAGTTGCACATCCGCCACATGGTCGGCGGGCACGCGGCCAAAGTCAGCGATGAGCTGGTGTTCCGTTTCGAGTTCCCGGAGCGTCCGGGCGCGCTGTTCAACTTTCTCAACAAACTGGGCGGGCGCTGGAACATCTCGATGTTCCACTACCGCAACCACGGCGCGGCCGATGGCCGTGTGGTCGCGGGCCTGCAAGTGCCGGCGGACGAGCGCCATCTGGTGCCGGCGGCCTTGGCGCAAATCGGCTACCCGTACTGGGATGAAAGCGAAAACCCGGCTTACCAGCTGTTCCTCGGTTAAGCGACTACGCTGACTGAGCGGCCTTCAAGGAATCAAGACCATGGAAACGCTGACCACCCTCAAGGTGATCCACATCACCGCCACTGTGTTACTGCTGCTCAGCGGCCTGGGCCTTGCGGTACTGGCCTGGCGCAAACGCAGCGTCGGTCCGACCGCTACCGTGCAACGTCCGTGGGCGTTTGTGTGGTTGCTGATGGGGGTGTGCATGGTCAGCATGCCGTTTACCGGCTGGTGGCTGGTGCATATGACCGGCTGGCCGCTGGGGCAAACCTGGATTCTGGGTTCCAGCATCCTCTACACCGTGGCGGCGCTGGCCTGGTTCTGGCTGGTGGCGCGGCTTAATCGCCTGCGTAAAGGCGAGGGCGGTAGCCTGAATTTCACGTTGGTGCTGGCGGTGGTCAGCCTGGTGGGGTTTGTGGCGATTGCCGGGTTGATGGGTGCCAAGCCGGTTTAAGGCTTGAGACCGCGTCGGCTGCATCGGGGGCAAGCCCCCTCCCACACTCGACCGCATTCCAAAGGATCTACTCGGTTAAATGTGGGAGGGGGCTTGCCCCCGATAGGGCCATCAGCTACGCAGCGTAATCACCGGCCAGCCACGCTTCTGGGCCTCAGCCCGCAAATTCGGGTCCGGATCCACCGCCACCGGGTGGGTCACTTGCTCCAGCAACGGCAAATCGTTCATCGAGTCGCTGTAGAAGTAGCTGTCTTCCAGGCTGTACCCGGTTTCTTCCAGCCAACGATTCAGGCGCGTCACCTTGCCCTCACGGAAGCACGGCACATCGGTGCTGCGCCCGGTGTAGCGGCCATTTTCCATCTCGCATTCAGTGGCGATCAGGGTTTCAACGCCCAGGCGTGCGGCAATCGGCGCGGTGACGAAGCGGTTGGTGGCGGTGATGATCACCAGCTTATCGCCCGCAGCGCGGTGTTTGGCCAGCAGTTCCACGGCCTTGGGCAGCATGATCGGCTCGATGCAGTCGCGCATGTAGTCGTTGTGCCACTCGTTCAACTGGGCCATCTCGGTGCGGCCGAGGATTTCCAGGCAGAAGTTCAGGTACTCGGCGTTATCCAGCGTGCCGGCCAGGTAGTCCTGGTAAAACTCGTCGTTGCGGGCCTTGTAGGCCACCGCGTCGAGAATCCCGCGTTCGCAGAGGTAATCGCCCCAGGCGTGATCGCTGTCACCGCCCAGAAGCGTGTTGTCCAAGTCGAATAAAGCCAGGCGCATTGCAGTTACTCGCTGAAAAGTCTGTAAAAAGGCGTCCAGAATACGGTCTTTTCACAAGAGTGCACATAAGGTAAGAAGCCTCGTTGCCGCTGGAACAACCTTTGTGGAACAATGCGGCGACATGCGTTTGCGAGGTTGTTGCCGTGATCGACCCCGATGGTTTCCGTCCTAATGTCGGGATTATTCTTACGAATGATGCCGGACAGGTGCTATGGGCTCGCCGAATCAACCAAGATGCCTGGCAGTTTCCTCAAGGTGGAATCAACCCCGACGAAACCCCTGAAGACGCCTTGTACCGTGAGTTGAACGAAGAAGTCGGCCTTGAGCGCGAAGATGTGCAAATTCTGGCCTGTACCCGTGGCTGGTTGCGCTATCGTTTGCCGCAACGCCTGGTGCGTACCCACAGCCAACCGCTGTGCATCGGCCAGAAGCAGAAATGGTTTCTCCTGCGCCTGATCTCCAACGAGCAGCGGGTGCGGATGGATTTGACCGGTAAACCGGAGTTCGATGGCTGGCGTTGGGTCAGCTATTGGTACCCGTTGGGCCAGGTGGTGACATTCAAGCGCGAGGTTTATCGTCGCGCTCTCAAAGAGCTTGCCCCGCGCCTTTTAGCGCGCGACTGACGACGGAGTTCGACCCCGAGCCATGCTCAATACGCTGCGCAAGATCGTCCAGGAAGTTAACTCCGCCAAGGATCTCAAGGCGGCGTTGGGGATTATTGTGTTGCGCGTCAAGGAAGCCATGGGCAGCCAGGTCTGCTCGGTTTACCTGCTGGACCCCGAGACCAACCGTTTTGTGCTGATGGCCACCGAGGGCCTGAACAAGCGCTCCATCGGCAAGGTCAGCATGGCGCCCAATGAAGGTCTGGTGGGCTTGGTGGGGACGCGTGAAGAACCCCTGAACCTCGAAAACGCGGCCGATCACCCGCGTTACCGCTACTTCGCCGAAACCGGCGAAGAGCGCTACGCCTCGTTCCTCGGCGCACCGATCATTCACCACCGCCGCGTTGTCGGCGTGTTGGTCATCCAGCAAAAAGAACGCCGCCAGTTCGACGAAGGTGAAGAAGCCTTCCTCGTGACCATGAGCGCGCAGCTTGCCGGGGTTATTGCCCACGCCGAGGCGACGGGCTCGATTCGCGGCCTGGGCCGTCAGGGCAAGGGCATCCAGGAAGCCAAGTTCGTCGGCGTGCCGGGTTCGCCGGGTGCTGCCGTCGGTACGGCGGTGGTCATGCTGCCACCGGCCGACCTCGATGTGGTGCCGGACAAGACCGTCCACGACATCGACGCCGAAATCAAACTGTTCAAGACCGCCCTGGAAGGCGTGCGCGCCGATATGCGCAACCTGTCGACCAAGCTGGCCACGCAACTGCGTCCCGAAGAGCGCGCGCTGTTCGACGTGTACCAGATGATGCTCGACGACGCGTCGCTGGGTAATGAAGTCAAAACCGTGATCAAGACCGGCCAGTGGGCCCAGGGCGCGCTGCGCCAAGTGGTCACCGATCACGTCAACCGTTTCGAGTTGATGGACGACGCCTACCTGCGCGAGCGTGCCTCGGATGTGCGTGACCTTGGTCGCCGTCTGTTGGCCTACCTGCAGGAAGACCGCACCACCAACCTGGTCTACCCCGACAACACCATCCTGATCAGTGAAGAGCTGACCGCCACCATGCTTGGCGAAGTGCCGGAAGGCAAACTGGTGGGCCTGGTTTCGGTTCTGGGTTCGGGTAACTCCCACGTCGCGATCCTGGCCCGGGCCATGGGTATTCCGACGGTCATGGGCCTGGTGGACCTGCCGTATTCCAAGGTCGACGGCATCGACATGATCGTCGATGGCCATCGCGGCGAAGTCTTCACCAACCCCAGCGAGCTTTTGCGCAAACAGTACGCCGAGGTGGTGGAAGAAGAGAAACAACTGGCGCTGGGCCTGGATTCGCTGCGCGAACTGCCGTGCGTGACCCTTGACGGCCACCGCGTGCCGCTGCTGGTGAACACCGGCCTGCTCGCCGATGTGGCCCGCGCGCAACAGCGCGGCGCCGAAGGGGTAGGGCTGTACCGCACCGAAGTGCCGTTCATGATCAACCAACGGTTCCCGAGCGAGAAGGAGCAGCTGGCGATTTATCGCGAGCAACTGCAAGCCTTCCACCCGTTGCCGGTGACGATGCGCAGCCTGGACATCGGCGGCGATAAGTCACTGTCCTACTTCCCGATCAAGGAGGACAACCCCTTCCTTGGCTGGCGCGGCATTCGCGTGACCCTCGACCACCCTGAAATTTTCCTCGTACAGACCCGCGCCATGCTCAAGGCCAGCGAAGGCCTGAACAACCTGCGCATCCTGTTGCCGATGATCTCCGGCACCCATGAGCTGGAAGAGGCTCTGCATTTGATTCACCGCGCCTGGGGCGAAGTCCGTGACGAAGGCGCCGACGTGCCGATGCCGCCGATTGGCGTGATGATCGAAATTCCAGCGGCGGTGTACCAGGCTAAAGAACTGGCGCGGCAGGTGGACTTCCTTTCGGTCGGCTCCAACGACTTGACCCAATACCTGCTGGCCGTGGACCGCAACAACCCACGGGTGGCCGACCTCTACGACTACCTGCACCCAGCCGTGCTGCAAGCCCTGCAACACGTGGTGCGCGACGCCCATGCCGAAGGCAAGCCGGTGAGCATCTGCGGTGAAATGGCCGGCGACCCGGCCGCAGCGGTGCTGTTGATGGCGATGGGCTTTGACAGCCTGTCGATGAACGCCACCAACTTGCCGAAGGTGAAGTGGATGCTGCGCCAGGTGAACCTGAACATGGCCAAGGAATTGCTGGCCGAGCTGATGACCATCGACAACCCGCAAGTTATCCACAGCTCGCTGCAGTTGGCGCTGAAGAACCTGGGGCTGACGCGGATGATCAACCCGGCTTCTGCAAAAACCCTCTAAACCGAGGGGCCGCCATCGCGGGCAAGCCCGGCTCCCACAGGGGAATGCATTCCACACTGTGGGAGCTGGCTTGCCTGCGATGAGGCCGGCCCAAGCGCCGCTAAATCCTGAGTTCTACCTCGCCCAGCCGACCACCCAGCGGCCCAAAGCTGCGCTCGACCATCTGCCGCGTCCCGTCGGCATTCACAATCAATGCCGTGCTCGCCCGCGTCCCATAACTGGGGCTGGCGATGAACACACTCGACAGCAGACTTTCGGTCGCCAACCCCACGCCGGTGTCCGGCAAGTCGGCAAACGGCGCGGTTTGCGGGTCGCTCAAGATGTCCAGCAAAGCCTCCGGCTGCGGGTTTTCCAGTAATTCGCTAAACGCCGCCTTGGCCTTGAGCAGCTTCGGCCATGGCGTATCCAGCCCGGCGTTGGACAACCCATAAACCCCGGCCTTCAGTTGTGTCGGCGTAGTCTCATTGGCGTTGTAATGCCACAGCTCGTTCTGCGTGCCCACTAACAGGTTAAATCCGGCATATTCAATCGAACGGCCGTTAACGTCGGCTAAGTAGTCGTCAATTGACAGCGAACCGGCCAGGAATCGCGCCACAAGCTCCCCGCGCGACTTACGTGACGGCGGCTGGTGCGGGTCGCGGATGTTGGTCAGGGCCGCAAAACGCCCCTCGGCGTTCACCCCCAGCCAGGTGCCACCCGCTTCCTGGTCGCGGCCGGCGTAAATGTGCGGCGCATCCGGCCATTGGGCCAGCGGCAGGCTGGGGCGGGCGTAGAACTCATCACGATTGGCCGCGACGATCAGCGGTTGGGCGTGGCCCGGCCGCCAGGCGAAAACTATCAGGCACATCAGGCGATCCCTTTTGTGTTTTCCCTCACTCTACCCACACAACGGCGGGCGTTCCATCGTATCGAAGTTGGGCCGCACGCCTTCCATCCGTTAACATGCGTGGCTATTGGGCGCGTGTGAACTTCTTAATTTGAAATAGCGGCTGTAACGCAGGCTTAATCGCACACCGGCATGGTCCGGTGCGTCATGACTAATGATTTAACGAGGAGTCGCAATGCTGCCTTACCCGCAGATCAACCCGGTGGCCGTGGCTATCGGTCCGCTGCAAATCCATTGGTACGGGTTGATGTACCTGATCGGCATCGGCGGTGCCTGGCTGCTGGCTTCACGGCGCCTGAACCGTTTCGACCCGACCTGGACCAAGGAGAAGCTCTCCGACATGGTGTTCTGGATGTCGATGGGCGTAATCGTCGGCGGGCGGCTCGGGTATGTGCTGTTTTACGACCTGCCAGCCTATATCGCCAACCCGACGCTGATTTTCGAAGTGTGGAAGGGCGGCATGGCATTCCACGGTGGATTTGTCGGCGTGATGATCGCCGCGTGGTGGTTTGGCCGTCGCAACGGCAAGTCGTTCTTCCAGCTGATGGACTTCGTCGCGCCGTTCGTGCCGATTGGCCTGGGTGCCGGGCGGATCGGTAACTTCATCAACGCCGAGCTGTGGGGCAAGCCGACCGACGTGCCGTGGGCCATGGTGTTCCCGCCATTCAGCGACCCGGCGCAGTTGCCGCGCCATCCGTCGCAGCTCTACCAGTTCGCCCTGGAAGGTGTGGCACTGTTCCTGATTCTGTACATCTTCTCGCGCAAGCCACGCCCAACCATGGCCGTGTCGGGGATGTTCGCGCTGTTCTACGGGATCTTCCGCTTTATCGTCGAGTTCGTGCGCGTGCCGGATGCACAGCTGGGCTACCTGGCGTGGGGCTGGTTGACCATGGGCCAGATCCTCAGCATGCCGATGATTCTGGCGGGTCTGGGCCTGCTGTGGTGGGCTTACAACCGTCCGCAGGGCATCAAGAACGCCGCGCTTTAAATTCGAATGCCGAGGCTTTTGCGTAGCCTCGGCTTCAACGATACGGGTAAAAACATGAAGCAATATCTCGAACTACTGAACGACGTCGTGACCAATGGATTGACCAAGGGCGATCGCACCGGCACCGGCACCAAGGCCGTGTTCGCCCGTCAGTATCGGCATAACTTGGCCGACGGCTTCCCGCTGCTGACCACCAAGAAGCTTCATTTCAAGAGCATCGCCAACGAACTGATCTGGATGTTGAGTGGCAACACCAACATCAAGTGGCTCAACGAAAACGGCGTGAAAATCTGGGACGAATGGGCCACCGAAGACGGCGACCTGGGCCCGGTGTACGGCGAGCAGTGGACCGCCTGGCCGACCAAGGACGGCGGCAAGATCAACCAGATCGACTACATGGTCGACACGTTGAAGAACAACCCCAACAGCCGTCGCATCCTGTTCCACGGCTGGAACGTCGAATACCTGCCGGACGAAACCAAGAGCCCGCAGGAAAACGCGCGCAACGGCAAGCAAGCGCTGCCACCGTGCCACCTGCTGTACCAGGCGTTTGTGCATGACGGCCATCTGTCGATGCAGTTGTACATCCGCAGCTCCGACGTTTTTCTCGGCCTGCCGTACAACACCGCGGCGCTGGCGTTGCTCACCCACATGCTGGCCCAGCAATGCGACCTGATCCCGCACGAGATCATCGTCACCACTGGCGACACCCACGCGTACAGCAACCACATGGAACAGATCCGCACTCAGCTGGCGCGCACGCCGAAAAAGCTGCCGGAACTGGTGATCAAGCGCAAACCTGCGTCGATCTACGACTATAAGTTCGAAGACTTTGAAATCGTCGGCTACGACGCGGACCCAAGCATCAAGGCTGACGTGGCCATCTAAAGACTGTCTTGGTCTCAATGGATGGGCTTGTGTGGGAGGGGGCTTGCCCCCGATAGCAGTGGTTCAGTCACCCGGTTAGTCACTGACAGACTGCCATCGGGGGCAAGCCCCCTCCCACATTAGAACCCTGTTCGCTTGAGTTAATGGCCGTGGCTTCTGCCCACATGCGAAGGCTCAGCCTCGCTGGCTGCCACACTGCCGCTGACCTCCAGCCGCTGCAAAATCGCGCATTGATCCATTCCCGGCCCACCGCCGCAGCGTTGGCGCAGGTCCAGCAATTGCTCCTGTAACGCCAGCAGCCCATCGATCCGCGCTTTCACGTGGTGGATATGCTCATCAATCAACGCATTCACGCTTTCGCATTGGTCCTGAGGACTGTCGCGTAGCCCGAGCAGGCTGCGGATTTCTTCGAGGGTCATGTCCAGGCTGCGGCAGTTGCGGATAAAGATCAGCCGCTCGGTGTGCGCCTGGGTGTACACGCGGTAGTTGGCATCGGTACGCGCCGGGGGCGGCAGCAAGCCTTCCTTCTCGTAATAACGGATGGTTTCCACCTGACAGTCGGTCAGTTTGGCCAATTCACCGATCTTCATCGCAGCAATCTCCAAATGGGTGCTTGACCCTATAGTGGCTACAGGGTCTTTACTTGGCAACAGGCACCTTTACGGACGCGACAGAATGAGCGACTCCATCCACACCCCAAAAAAGCATGATCACAAGCACGATCACGATCACGATCATGACCATGACCATGACCATGACCATGACCATGACCATGACCATGACCATGACCATGGCCACGACCACGGCGCCAAACTGACGCCGGTCAAAAAGCACGACCACGCCAGCCACGGCGACACTTGCTGCTCCAGCAAGGCAGCGCCCGCCGTGGTCACATTGAGCGAAGCGCCGACCGCCGGCTCGCGCCTGAGCACCTTTCGCATCGAAGCCATGGACTGCCCCACCGAGCAGACGCTGATCCAGAACAAACTGGGCAAGCTCGCTGGCGTGCAGCAGCTGGAATTCAACCTGATCAACCGTATCCTCGGCGTCACCCATGACCTGCCGAGCACTGCGCCGATCATCGACGCGATCAAATCCATCGGCATGCAGGCCGACCCGATCGAAGAAGGCGCCCCCGCCGCCGCACCGCCGGCCAAGAAACACTGGTGGCCGCTGGCGCTGTCCGGCGTCGGTGCATTGGGCGCTGAAGTGCTGCATTTCACCGGCGTAGCCCCGACGTGGGTGATTGCACTGGTGGCGTTGGTGTCGATTCTCAGCGGCGGCCTCACCACCTACAAAAAAGGCTGGATCGCGCTCAAGAACCTCAATCTGAACATCAACGCGCTGATGAGCATCGCAGTCACCGGCGCGATCCTGATCGGCCAATGGCCGGAAGCAGCGATGGTGATGTTCTTGTTCACCGTCGCCGAGTTGATCGAAGCCAAGTCCCTGGACCGAGCGCGCAATGCCATCAGTGGCTTGATGCAGATGACCCCGGAACAAGCCACGGTGCAGCAAGCCGATGGTGGGTGGGTCGAACAAGAAGTTAAAAGCATCGAACTTGGCGCCATCGTGCGGGTTAAGCCCGGCGAGCGCATCGGCCTGGACGGTGAAGTCACCGCTGGCCAATCCACCATCGACCAAGCGCCGATCACCGGCGAAAGCCTGCCGATTGAAAAGGGCGTGGGCGATAAAGTCTTCGCCGGCACCATCAACCAGGCCGGTTCGCTGGAATACAAAGTCACCGCCGCCGCTAACAATTCAACGCTGGCGCGCATCATTCACGCCGTGGAACAGGCCCAAGGCGCTCGGGCGCCCACCCAGCGCTTTGTCGACACCTTCGCCAAGGTTTACACCCCGGCGGTGTTCTTGTTTGCCCTGGGTGTGGCGATTATCCCGCCACTGTTTATGGCGGGCGTCTGGTTCGACTGGATCTACCGCGCCCTGGTGCTGTTGGTAGTCGCGTGCCCCTGTGCGTTGGTGATCTCCACCCCCGTGACCATCGTCAGCGGCCTGGCCGCGGCAGCGCGTAAAGGCATCCTGATCAAAGGCGGCGTGTACCTGGAGGGCGGTTACAAGCTCGACTACCTGGCCCTCGACAAAACCGGCACGATCACCCACGGCAAGCCGGTGCAAACCGATTACCTGGCGCTGTTTCCCAATCTCGAAGACAGTGCGCCGGCCCTGGCTGCCAGCCTGGCCGGGCGCTCCGACCACCCGGTGTCGCTGGCCATCGCCAATGCGGCTGTGGATAAAAACCTGCAGAGCCACGTTGTGGATAACTTCGAGGCCCTGGCCGGGCGTGGTGTGCGCGGCGATATCAACGGCGAAACCTATCACTTGGGTAACCACCGCCTGGTGGAAGACCTTGGCCTGTGTTCACCCGAGCTTGAAGAAAAGCTCTTCGCGCTGGAGAAACAAGGCAAGTCCGTGGTGTTGCTGCTCGACAAGTCCGGCCCGCTGGCGTTGTTCGCCGTGGCCGACACCGTCAAGGACAGCAGCCGCGAAGCCATTCAGCAACTGCACGACCTGGGCATCAAGACCCTGATGCTCACGGGCGACAACACCCATACCGCCCAGGCGATTGCGGCCCAGGTCGGCATCGACCAGGCCCAGGGCGACCTGTTGCCCACCGACAAACTGCAAGCCATCGAAACCCTCTACGGCCAAGGCCACCGCGTGGGCATGGTCGGCGACGGCATCAACGATGCCCCTGCGCTGGCCCGCGCCGAGATCGGTTTTGCCATGGCCGCCGCCGGTACCGACACCGCCATCGAGACCGCCGACGTGGCCTTGATGGACGATGATTTGCGCAAGATCCCGGCTTTCATTCGGCTCTCCCGGCAAACGTCGAGTATCCTCAAGCAGAACATTGCCTTGGCGCTGGTGATCAAGGCGATCTTCCTCGCAGTCACCTTCCTCGGCATGGCGACCATGTGGATGGCGGTGTTCGCCGACATGGGCGTCAGCCTGCTGGTGGTGTTCAATGGCCTGCGCCTGTTGCGCAAATAATTGATGTGAGGGTGGCGTGCTGAGTGCCGAGTTAAAGGCGTTTTTTATGGTCGCCCGCCTGGGCAGCATTACCCAGGCGGCGAAAAAACTCGGGCTGAGCCAGCCCACGGTGACTACCCAGATTCGCAACCTGGAAAGCCAATACGGCGTTGAGCTGTTCTACCGTGGCGGGCGCCGCCTTACCGTCAGCGACGACGGCGCGCGCCTGCTGCCGATGGTCAAGGCGCTGTTGCAGCAGGAAGCCGACATCGAGTTCTTTCTGCGCAACAACGGACAGGTCCAGGGCACGTTACGGATTGCCGCAACGGCGCCGTATTACATCCTCGACCTGGTCAAAGCCTTTCGCGAACGCCTGCCGCAGGTGGAGGTGTCGGTGGAAATCGGCAACTCCCAGCAGGTGCTCGAAGCGCTCGACGATTACCGCGTCGATGTCGCCGCGTCGTCCCAACTGCTGGAAGACCCCCGCCTGATTCGCCGCGTGCTGGGCACCGATCCTTTGGTGTTGGCGGTGCACCGCAATCATCCCCTGGCCACGCTCGATCACGTGCCGCTCAATGCGTTGACCGGGCATACCTTGCTGATGCGTGAGGCGGGCTCTACCACGCGGCGGCTGAGCGAAGAAATGCTGCAGGGCGCTGGGGTGAGTTACGGGCCGTTGCTGGAGATTGGCAGCCGTGAGTCGATCCGCGAGGCGGTGCTGCGCAACATCGGCATCAGCATCATCGCTCGTCAGGAAGTGCCTCATGACCCGCAGTTGCGCGTGCTGACCATCGAGAACGCGCCGCAGATTGCGGAGTATTTGTACTGCCTCAAGGAACGAAAGTCGGCGCGCCTGCCGGCGGCGTTTCTTGGGTTGGCGCAGGAAATGTCGCCACTCTGAACCTTGCTTGGTGGCCTTTGAATAGCCATCGCAGGCAAGCCAGCTCCCACCTTTGAATGCGTTCACACATCAAAATGTGGGAGCGGGCTTGCCCGCGATGGCGTCAGCCCTGACGACACAGTCTCCAAATCCTACACAAATCCACCAATACCACTATCACCGCATTTTGCCTTCCTGCCACATCAGGTACGCATTGCCCACCTAGCATGGCCTTCATCCGTTTGATGAGGTGCCTCCATGAACACAGCCCTGACCCACCCCGGCGCGCCGATGACGGTGCGCGGTATCCACAAACGCTTCGGTGCCTTTACTGCGCTGGACAATGTGTCCCTGGACGTCGCCGCTGGCGAGCTGGTGTGCCTGCTGGGCCCGTCCGGTTGCGGCAAGACCACCTTGCTGCGCTGCATCGCCGGCCTTGAACGCCAGGACAGCGGTGAGCTGCGCCTGGGCAACCGCGACGTTTCCCTACTGCCGCCGCAGGCGCGGGACTACGGCATTCTGTTTCAGTCCTACGCACTGTTTCCCAACCTCACCGTCGAGGCGAATATCGGCTACGGCCTCACCGGCAGCGGCCGTGATGAGGTGCGCAAGCGCGTCGGCCAGATGCTCGAACTGGTCGGCCTGCTGGGCAGCGAAAAGAAATACCCCGGCCAGCTTTCCGGCGGCCAGCAACAACGCGTCGCCCTGGCCCGTGCCCTGGCACCGGCGCCCTCGCTGTTGCTGCTCGACGAGCCCATGTCGGCCCTCGACGCCCGTGTGCGCGAGCATTTATGCACCGAGCTGCGTCAGCTGCAGCGGCGCCTGGGTATCACCACGCTGATGGTCACCCACAATCAGGACGAGGCCATGCTGATGGCCGACCGCATTGCCGTGATGAACAACGGCAAGGTCGAGCAATACGCCACGCCCCAGGAAATCTACGACCGCCCGGCCACGCCGTTTGTGGCGGAGTTTGTCGGCCAGGGTAACTGGCTGCCGTTCAGCCGCAACAGTGCGAGCCATGCCCAGGTCGGCGGGCTGAACATGCGCCTGGCCGACGATGCTGGCGTGGCGAAATCCGGGCGCTTGTTCTGCCGTCCGGAAGCCATCAGCGTCAACCCGCCGGTGCATGAAGAAAACCTGTTCCCGGCCAAGGTTCGCGAGATCACGTTTCTTGGCAACCGCTGCCGCATGCGTTTTGAACTGGAACAATTGCCCGGCCACGCGCTGCTGGCCGAGTTGGCCCCGGAAGCCATGCCACGCCTGGGTGCCCAGGACATCTGGGTCGCCTTGCCGCCGCGCAGCCTGCAGGTGTTTGCCTGAGATGGCGGCTGTGATGACCCTGCCGCGCCAGGTATCGCGCGCCGAAAACGGCGACCGTATTTTTGTGCTCGGCGGCAAACTGCTGTGGCTGGTGCTGCTGGGTGTCGCCGTATTGCTGCCATTGCTGGCAATCTTCTGGCGCGGTTTCAGCAGTGAAGCCGGGCAGGGCGGCGGTCTTGCTGCGGCGCGGGAAATGCTCACCAGCGCTAACTTCCACTGGCTGCTGGGCAATAGCCTGAAAGTCTCCCTCAGCGTGGCGGCCATCGTCGTACCGCTGGCCTATCTGTTTGCCTACGCGCTGCAACGCACACTGATTCCCGGCAAAGCGATGTGGCGTGGCCTGTCGCTGCTGCCGTTGATGGCGCCGTCGATGCTGCCGGGGATTGCGCTGGTGTACCTGTTCGGCAATCAAGGCCTGTTGCGCGGTGTGCTCTCGGACAATATCTACGGCTTCTGGGGCATTGTTCTCGGCGAGGTGATCTACACCTTCCCACACGCTTTGATGATCCTGCTGTCAGCACTGTCGCTGGCGGATGCGCGGCTTTTCGATGCGGCATCAAGCATGGGCGCCAGCCCCGCGCGGGCGTTTCGCAGCATCACCTGGCCGGCCACGCGCCAAGCGGTGTTCGCCGCGTTTTGCCTGGTGTTCACCCTGACCATTACCGACTTCGGTGTGCCCGTCGTGGTCGGCGGCGATTATCAGGTGCTGGCGCTGGAAGCCTACAAGGCGGTGGTCGGCCAGCAACAGTTCGGTCGCGGCGCGTTGATCGGCATGGTGTTGCTGCTGCCGGCGCTGTTCAGCTTTGGCGTCGATGCCTGGCTGCGCCGTCGGCAGGGCGATGCCATGAGCGGCCGCGCTCAGGTGTTCCAGCCGGCACCGTCGCGGCTGCGCGATGGTTGCTACCTGGCCATTGTATTGCTGATCTGCGCGGTGTTGCTGCTGGTATTCGGCATGGCGGTGTATTCCTCGCTGGTGAAATTCTGGCCGTACAACCTGTCGTTGTCGCTCAACCACTACCAGTTCGAAGACACGGCCGGCGGCGGTTGGCTGGCTTACCGCAACAGCCTGACCATGGCGCTGTGCACGGCGCTGATCGGCAGCGTGTTGATCTTCACCGGCGCCTACCTGATGGAAAAGACCAAAAGCCAGAAGGGCCTGAACCTGGCCCTGCGCATGCTCAGCTTTGTGCCGATGGCCGTGCCGGGCCTGGTGTCGGGCCTGGGCTACGTATTCTTTTTCAACCTGGGCGGCAACCCGCTGCATGTGTTCTACGGGACGATGACCCTGCTGGTGGTGTGCACCATTGCGCACTATTTGACCACCGCGCAGATGACCGCGACCACGGCGCTGCGCCAGCTCGACAGCGAATTCGAAGCCGCCGCGCTGTCCCTCAAGGCGCCGCTGTACCGCCACTACCTGCGTGTCACCGTGCCGATCTGCCTGCCGGCGCTGCTGGACATCGTGCGCTACCTGTTTGTGTCGGCGATGACCACCGTGTCGGCCGCAATTTTCCTCTACAGCCCCGACACCATCCTCGCCGCCGTCGCCGTATTGAACATGGACGACGCCGGCAACGTGGGCGGTGCGGCGGCCATGTCGACCTTGATTCTGTTCACCTCGGCCGGCGTCTCGCTGCTGCTGGCGTGGGCCTCACGTGGCGCACTGCGTCGCTCTCAAGCCTGGCGCCAGACCGCGCCCGGCCAATAACCATCCTTGAAGGAGGTGCTCCATGTTCAAGCCCCTGGCGCTGGTCGCTGCCGTACTCACCGCATTCAGCCTGAATGCCTTCGCCAAGACCGAGCTGACCGTGTACACGGCCCTAGAAGCCGAGCAGTTGAAGACCTACAAGCAGGCCTTCGAAAAAGCCAATCCCGACGTCGAGATCAAATGGGTGCGCGACTCCACCGGCATCATCACCGCCAAGCTTCTGGCCGAGAAAGACCGCCCGCAAGCCGACGTGGTCTGGGGCCTGGCGGCCTCTAGCCTGGCGATTCTCGATCAGCAAGGCATGCTGGATAACTATGCGCCGAAGGGCCTGGACAAAATCGGCAAAAACTACCGCGACGCTGCCAACCCGCCGGCGTGGGTGGGTATGGACGTGTGGGCCGCAACCATCTGCTTTAACACCATCGAAGCCCAGAAGCAGGGCCTGACCAAGCCGGTGAGCTGGCAAGACCTGACCAAGCCTGAGTACAAGGGCAAAATCGTGATGCCCAACCCGGCCTCCTCCGGCACCGGCTTTTTGGATGTCAGTGCCTGGCTGCAAACCTTCGGCGAGAAGCAGGGCTGGCAGTACATGGACGACCTGCACCAGAACATCGGCCAGTACGTTCACTCCGGTTCCAAGCCGTGCAAGCTGGCGGCCTCGGGTGAATTCCCGATTGGTATTTCCTTCGAGTACCCCGCCGTTCAACTGAAACGCCAGGGCGCGCCGCTGGACATCATCCTGCCCAAAGAAGGCCTGGGCTGGGACATTGAAGCGACTGCCGTGATCAAAGGCACTGCCCACGCCGACGCGGCTAAAAAGCTCGCTGACTTCTCCGCCAGTGCAGCGGCGATGGACCTGTACAAAGAAAACTTTGCCGTACTTGCCCAGCCCGGTATCGCCAAGCCGCAGACCGAATTGCCGGCCGATTATGAGCAGCGCCTGATCAAGAACGACTTTGCGTGGGCCTCGAAAAACCGCGACAGCATCCTGACTGAATGGCGCAAGCGCTATGACGGCAAGTCCGAGAAGGTGGCCGGTCAGTAAGGTTTTCGTTAGGGCTTATGGCCTCATCGCCGGCAAGCCAGCTCCCACATTTGACGGTGTTCACAAATCAAAATGTGGGAGCTGGCTTGCCGGCGATAGCGGCTTCGAATTCAGGACACTCTTTAATGACACAACACAGCGACTTATTGATCATCGGCGCCGGCATCCTTGGCCTGTCCCACGCCTACGCCGCCGCCAAACGCGGCCTCAAGGTCAAGGTATTCGAGCGCAGCGCCACGCCGCTCGGCGCCTCTGTGCGCAACTTTGGCCAGGCGCTGGTCACCGGCCAACCGCCGGGGCCGATGCTCGACCTGGCCCTGCAAAGCCGTGATATCTGGGGGCATTGGGCGCAGGTCGCCGGCCTGCAGCTCAAGCGCAAGGGCTCATACCTGTTTGCGCGTACAGAGGCGGAGGAGCATCTGTTGGAAGCTTTTTGCGCCGGTCGTGCGCAGGCTTACGGCTACAACGTCGAACTGCTGCAAGGCGCGGCGATGAAAGATCTATATGGCGGCCAGTTCCGCCATCACCGCGCCGCGTTGCATGGCAAAGACGATCAGCAGTTGTATTCGCGCGAAGCGATTCCGGCGCTGATCAACTACCTTCGCAGCGAATTGAAGGTGGAGTTTCATTTCTCCACGCTGGTGCGCGACGTTGAGCCTGGCCACGTGCACACCACGGCGGGGAGCTTTCGTGGCGAGCAGGTCATTGTGTGCTCCGGCCACGACTACCAAACCCTGCTGGCGGAATCGATCGCCGAACTCAACCCGAGTGTCTGTCGCCTGCAAATGCTGCGCGCCCGTCCAGCCGTCAACCTGAACCTGCAACACGCGTTGCTCACAGGCCTCAGTTGTGTGCATTACGGCGCCTTCGCCGATTTGCCGGAAGCGGCGCCCGTGCAGGCGCAAATCCTGCGCGATGCACCGCATTTGCATGCACACGGCATTCACTTGCTGATCAGCCCGACGCCTTATGGCGAACTGATCATCGGTGATTCCCATGACTACGGCCGTGATGCCTCGCCGTTCAATACCGAGCAGGTCGATGACTGGATGATCAAACTGGCGCAGCAGACCCTGGGTTGCAAGGTTCAGGTGGTGGAGCGCTGGCAGGGCGTGTATGGCGCGCGTGGACCGGGGCCGTTTTCGTTCCTGCGCGTAGCACCGGGCGTGAGCGCGGCGTTGATGCACACCGGCGTGGGCATGAGCGTCGGGCCGGCGATGGCCGAACGAAACATCAGCACAGTGTGGGGTGAGGCGTGATGAACCCGGAACAGGCGATTGCCGAACTCTTCGGCTTGTACGAGCAGCATGGCACGGCGGACTACATCGGCGAGCCGGTGTCGCAGATCGAACACATGTCCCAGGCCGCACAGTTGGCCATGGCTGAGGGCTTTGACGATGAAGTGGTGCTGGCAGCGTTTTTCCACGACATCGGGCACCTCTGCGGCCAGGGCGGCGAGAACATGGGCGGTTACGGCGTGGTCAGCCACGAGCGGCTGGGCGCGGATTATTTGCGCCGCGCAGGGTTCAGCGAACGCATGGCCAGGCTGGTGGAGTATCACGTGCAGGCCAAGCGTTACCTGACCTTCAGCCAGCCGGCCTATTACGCGCGCTTGAGCGAAGCCAGTCGCCGAACCCTGAGTTACCAGGGCGGCGTGATGAGCGCCGAAGAAGCCCAGGCGTTCGAGCAGGACCCGCTTTGTTCGGTGAGCCTGCGCATGCGCCACTGGGATGAGCTGGCCAAGGACATGCATGTGCCGGTGCTGGACCTTGAGATATTGAAGGCCAAGGCCCGGCGACTGCTTGCGGCTTAGCGTTCATCCAGGCGCGGGGCCAGCGCCTCGACCTGTTCCTGGCGCTCGGCCTGGCTGAGTTTGGCGTGAGGGTTGAGGGACGACCATTGCGGGTGCGCGCGGGCTTTATGCAGCGCGTCCGGCAGCTTGCCCTCGCGCCAGGTTTTGTCCTGAGGCGTGTCGACCTTGATGCTGTGCATCGCCGCATGGCCACGCAGGTTCAGGGCCTTGAGCAACTGGCGCTGGCGCAAGGCGAGCAGGCGCAGCACGCTGTCGTCGACGGTCAGCTCACGATGGCCCTTGATCTTGCCCAGCAGACGGCTGCCGTAGCTGCGCGCGGTTTGCAGCGCACCGCCGGCAATCGCACCGGCAATCGCGGCGACGCCCAGGGTCAGGCCGCCAACCAGCAAATCCACGCCGGCCCCGGCGGCGGCGCCTGCGGCGATCCCGCCGCCGACGCGCACGCCAAGTTGTTTGAGGGTTTCGGGGTTAAACAGGTCATCGCCCCAACGGCCGTCGAGCAGCGGCAAGTCGCTGGCGGTGGCGTCCTGCGGGCGAAAGCCGAAAAGTTTGAGCAGGGCTTCCACGCATTTTTGTTCGCGCTGGCGCACGGCCTTGCGTAAATCGCCGATGGCTTGCTGTTCATCCTCGGTGACCACGCTGCGCCGGCACGCGGCGCAGTCGATCAACAATTCGGCGATCAACCGCGCGGCGCTCTGCTGGCGGGCCTGGCGCTGGGCTTGCTGATCGAGGATCAGCCGTTCCAGCTGCGGCCGCGCATTCTCCAGCAGCAGGGCCAGGCTTTCATACAGGCGGCGCTCCCCGTCCTCCGGCGGCGCGACGCTGTCGAACCGCACCAGCGCATGCAGGCCCAGGCGGGCCAGGGCTTCGCGCCAGTCGGGTTCGCGGTGGTCGCTGCTGCTGACGAAGTTGAGCACCGGCAGCAGCGGCTTGCCGCAACTGGCCAGCACTTGCAGCTCGTCGCGGTACTTGGCCAGCACCGGCTCGCGAGCGTCGATCACATACAGGCCGGCGTCGCAGGCCAGCAGTTGGCGCAAAACCTTGGCCTCCTGTTCGAAACGCTGGCGCGCCTCGCTGCCTTCCAGGAAACGCGCCAGGCGTGCCGGGCCGTCCAAGCGCTCGCCGGGGCGATCCAGGCGCTCCAGGTAGTCGAGCAGGGCGATCGCGTCTTCCAGGCCGGGCGTGTCGTACAGCTCCAGCAAGGCTTCGCCGTCGACCGACAACCGCGCGCCTTCCACATGCCGCGTGGTGCTGGGGCGATGAGAGACTTCGCCGAAGCCGACGTCACGGGTCAGCGTGCGCAAAAGCGAGGTCTTGCCGACGTTGGTGTGGCCGACCACGGCCAGTTTCAGCGGTTTAGTCATGACCGGTCTCCAGCCATGTGAGCGGCGCGCAGTCGGCGAAGGGCAGTTCGAGTTGGTGCAACGCGGCGTGCCAATCGCCAAGGCGCTCGGCGTCCAGCGCCTGGCCGGGCGGTGCCTGCAGCAGCCACACGCGGGTGGCCGTGGCGCTGCGTGCCAGTTCGGCGATCAGCGCCAGGCTGCCACGGTCAGGCGAGCGACGAGGGTCGCAGGCGATGGCCAGGCGTGCGGGTGGGAAGCGCGTGAGCTGTTCCAGCAGTTTGTTGCGCGATTCGCGGCTGTCCAGAATGCCGGCGTTTTTGATGCTCGCCGGTAATTTGGGCGGCCACGGGTGTTGATCGTCGAGTTCGATGGCCACCAGCAGGGCGCCGTCGCTCTGCAGTTCGCTGACGCCGCCGCTGACCTGGTGCAGCTGTTCGGGCGCTGCATCGTTGACACCGAGCCGCTCGCTGCTTGGCATCAGGCGTTCGCGCAACGGGCTGTAGCCGGGCAGGTTGAGGTCCAGGCGCAGGGCGGCGCGCCCGCGTTTCCAGCGCCACAGGCACAGCAGCGCGAGGATCAACCGCGGCAGCAGGCCGTACACCAGCAGCACGCCGACCAGCCAGGCGGCCCAGGCTTGGCGTGCGCTTTCGATATTCAGGGCGGAGTCGCCGCTGGCGCGGATCATGTCGACGGTCGGCACGTTAAAGCCCAGCAGCGCGGGCAGGCTGCCGAGGGCTTGGGTGACGGCGACAAAGGTGTCGGCGCCCAGGATGGTGGTTTCCCACACAAAACCGTAGCGCCGGGTGGCCAGCAGTGTCAGCAAAATCACCATGGCACTGAGCAATGCCAGCAACCACAGGCTGTTGACCAGCACACCCACTGCCCAGCGATTGAGTTTGTGGCGTTGCAGCAACAGCAGCAGTGCCGGCGCCAGCTGAGCCGCCTTGGCATCACGCGCGAGTTTTTCGCTGAGCCACAGCCACAGGCGGCCGAGGCTGGCGCTGTGCTCGCCGGCAAACGCCAGGCCCAAGGCCCAGCTCAGCAGCAGAATCAGGTTCAAGCCGAGCAGACTGCCCAGCGCCCAGAACACATTCACCGGGGTCAGGCCGTTACCCAGCGCGGCAAACGCCAGGCCGGCGCCACTGATCACCGCGACCACGGCCAACAGCACCAGCGCCAAACGGGCGCCTTGCAGCCAGCGGGTGAGGGCGGCGGTCAGTCCGTCGCGTTCGGCCAAGTGCAGGGCGCGCGCCTGGATGCGCGTCGGCAAGTCGCCACCGGCCGTGCGGGCCAGGCGGTTGGCTTCCAGGTCTTCGAGTGGGCCGGCGTGTTCTTCACGCAGGCGCACGGTTTCTGTCAGCCAGAGGGTGTGCAGGGGAGTCAGAGCAGTCACGCGCCGTCCTGTTGAGCAAGTGAGGTTGGAGCATAACCGCTGACTCGCAGCTCTGGTATTCTCGTCGCCATGAAAAAAACTCTCCCTTTAAGCCTGATCGCAGCCCTCGGTGAAAACCGCGTGATCGGCGTCGACAACAGCATGCCCTGGCATTTGCCGGGGGATTTCAAATATTTCAAGGCCACCACGCTCGGCAAGCCGATCATCATGGGGCGCAAGACCTGGGATTCGCTGGGCCGACCGCTGCCGGGGCGCCTGAATATCGTGGTCAGCCGTCAGACCGATCTGGCGCTTGAAGGTGCGGAAGTTTTTCCGTCGCTGGCTGCGGCGGTGGAACGGGCCGAGGCCTGGGCGCTGGAGCAAAGCGTGGATGAGCTGATGCTGATCGGCGGTGCGCAGTTGTATGCGCAAGGGTTGGAGCAGGCGGATCGCCTGTATCTGACGCGGGTTGCGTTGAGCCCGGACGGGGACGCGTGGTTTCCCGAGTTTGATCTGAACCAGTGGAAGCTGGTGTCGAATGTCGAGAACCCGGCCGAGGGCGATAAGCCTGCCTACAACTTCGAAGTCTGGGAAAAAGCCTAAAAGCATCGGGGGCAAGCTCCCTCCCACAGTTGACCGAGTGAACGCGATCAAGTGTGGGAGGGGGCTTGCCCCCGATAGCGGTCTATCAGGCCTGCGCTAACTCCGCATGCTCATCGGCATTGAGCAACGCTTTATCCGTCTGCCCCATGATCTGGCTGGTAATCGCACCCGCCGTCATCGAACCGTTCACGTTCAGTGCCGTACGGCCCATGTCGATCAGCGGCTCCACGGAAATCAGCAGCGCCACCAGTGACACCGGCAAGCCCATCGCCGGCAGTACGATCAGCGCGGCAAAGGTCGCGCCGCCGCCAACACCGGCCACACCGGCTGAACTCAAGGTCACGATTGCGACCAGCGTCGCGATCCACAGCGGGTCGAGCGGGTTGATGCCCACGGTCGGTGCAACCATCACCGCGAGCATGGCCGGGTAGAGACCGGCGCAACCGTTCTGGCCGATGGTCGCGCCAAACGAGGCGGCGAAACCGCCAATCGATTGCGGGATACCCAGGCGGCGGGTCTGCGCTTCAATGCTCAGCGGGATGGCGGCTGCGCTGGAGCGGCTGGTGAAGGCAAAGGTCAGCACTGGCCACACCTTGCGGAAGAAGCGCAGCGGGTTGACCCCGGCCAGCGACAGCAGCAGGCCGTGCACCACAAACATCAGGCCCAGCGCCAGGTACGACACCACCACAAAACTGCCGAGTTTGATGATGTCTTGCAGGTTGGAGCCGGCGACCACTTTGGTCATCAGCGCCAGCACGCCGTAGGGCGTCAGCTTCATCACCAGGCGCACCAGGCGCATCACCCAGGCTTGCAGGGTGTCGATGGCGTTGAGCACTTTCTGGCCTTTTTCCACGTCGTCCTTGAGCAGTTGCAGTGCGGCAACCCCGAGAAACGCAGCAAAAATCACCACGCTGATGATCGACGTCGGCTTGGCCCGGGCCAGGTCGGCAAACGGATTGGCTGGCACGAACGACAGCAGCAGCTGTGGGATATTCAGGTCGGCGACCTTGCCTGCGTAATCACTCTGGATCACTTGCAGGCGCGCCATTTCCTGGGTGCCGGCCACCAGGCCTTCGGCGGTGAGGCCGAACAGGTTGGTCAGGCCGATACCGATCAGCGCCGCAATTGCCGTGGTGAACAGCAGCGTACCGATGGTCAGGAAGCTGATCTTGCCCAGGGACGAGGCGTTATGCAGACGCGCCACGGCGCTGAGGATCGAGGCGAATACCAGCGGGATCACGATCATTTGCAGCAACTGCACGTAACCATTGCCGACCAGATCAAACCAGCTGATCGAGGCTTTGAGCACCGGGTTGCCGTCGCCATAAATCGTGTGCAACGCCGCGCCGAACAGCACGCCGAGCACCAGCGCGAACAGAACCTTCTTGGCGAGGCTCCAGTGTGTGCGGCGGGTTTGTGCCAGGCCCAAAAGCAGGGCCACGAACACCAGTACGTTGAGAATCAGGGGCAGATTCATTGAAGCTCCGTTGAGAAGGCAGCCAATCGCGTGAGCCTGCGATTGCGAACCGGAAAGCCTAACAGCTTGAAATATATTGATTTAATACCGATATGGAATGGTGACTGTCGTTTTTGGAATAAGCCTTTGACGCTCAGGCACACGCCCTTGGCGCAATCACGACGCAAGCGGTCGTGCTCGGGCGATAACTGTCACACAGATTTGTTAGCGTCGATGTCTTTCACTCAGGGAGAAATCGCTTATGAAGTTCGCGCCAACACTACTGGCCGCCGCCTTCTGCTTGGGCCTCGCCAGCCAGGCATTTGCCGCCACCGAGTTGAAGCACTGGCCGGCGCCTGCCGCCGAGCAACTGAACAAGATGATCGCCGCCAACGCCAACAAGGGTAATTTCGCGGTGTTCGACATGGACAACACCAGTTACCGCTACGACCTCGAAGAGTCACTGCTGCCGTACCTTGAGAACAAAGGCCTGATCACCCGCGACACCATGGACCCATCCCTCAAGCTGATTCCGTTCAAAGACACCGCCGACCACAAGGAAAGCCTGTTCAGCTACTACTACCGACTCTGCGAAGTGGACGACATGGTCTGCTACCCGTGGGTTGCGCAGATTTTCTCCGGCTTCACCCTCAAGGAGCTCAAGGGCTATGTCGACGAGATGATGGCGTCGGGCAAGCCGGTGCCGGTCACCTATTACGACGGTGACGTGGTCAAGACCATGGACGTGCAGCCGCCGAAAGTCTTCACCGGCCAGGCTGAGCTGTTCAACAAACTGATGGAAAACGGCATCGAGGTGTATGTGATGACCGCCGCGTCCGAGGAGTTGGTGCGCATGGTCGCTGCCGATCCGAAGTACGGTTACAACGTCAAACCCGAGAACGTCATCGGCGTGAGCACCTTGCTCAAGGATCGCAAGACCGGCGAGCTGACCACCGCGCGTAAGCAGATCGCCGCCGGCAAGTATGACGAGAAGGCCAACCTCGGCCTGGAACTGACCCCGTACCTGTGGACCCCGGCGACCTGGATGGCCGGCAAGCACGCGGCGATCCTGACCTACATTGATGAGTGGAAAAAACCGGTGATCGTGGGCGGTGATACGCCGACCAGCGACGGTTACATGTTGTTTCACGATGTGGACGTGGCCAAGGGTGGCGTCCACCTGTGGATCAACCGCAAGGATAAATACATGACCCAACTCAACGGCATGATGGCCAAACACGCGGCGGCCCAGGCCAAGGAAGGGCTGCCGGTGACGGCGGACAAGAACTGGGTGATCGTCAAGCCGGACGAGATTCAGTAAGACCGAGCCGCCTGCTTTCGCGAGCAAGCCCGCTCCCACATTTTTGCCCGCATTCTCATGGTGGAACTCGGTTAAGTGTGGGAGCGGGCTTGCCCGCGAAAGCGGTGTGTCAGGCAGTACATGAGTCGGCGGGCCCACCGCGATCGCAGGCAAGCCAGCTCCCACATTCGACCGCATGCTTGAGTTGGAACCCGATCAACTGTGGGAGCGGGCTTGCCCGCGAAAGCGGTGTGTCAGGCAGTACATTAGTCGGCTGGCCCACCGCTATCGCAGGCAAGCCAGCTCTCACATTCGACCGCATGCTTGAGTTGGAACCCGATCAACTGTGGGAGCGGGCTTGCTCGCGAAGGCGGTGTGTCAGGCAGTACAAGAGTCGGCTGGCCCACCGCGATCGCAGGCAAGCCAGCTCCCACATTCGACCGCATGCTCATGTTGGAACCCGATCAACTGTGGGAGCGGGCTTGCCCGCGAAGGCGGTGTATCAGGCAGTACATGGGTCGGCTGGCCCACCGCTATCGCAGGCAAGCCAGCTCCCACATTCGACCGCATGCTCATGTTGGAACTCGGCTTACTGCTGAAGGGGTTACCCAGAAAAAAATGCCCCGCACGTGGCGGGGCATTTTTATGCGCGGGGCTTACAGGCCGTCGAGCATCGCTTTGTTACGCACAGCGCCTTTGTCGGCGCTGGTGGCCAGCAAGGCGTAAGCCTTCAACGCAGTGGTGACCTTGCGCGGACGCTTCTCGACCGGTTTCCAGCCTTTCTTGTCCTGCTCAACCCGGCGGGCGGCCAGTTCTTCGTCGCTGATCAACAGGTTGATCGAGCGGTTCGGAATGTCGATCAGCACTTTGTCGCCGTCCTGCACCAGGCCAATCGCGCCGCCGGCAGCCGCTTCTGGCGAAGCGTGGCCGATGGACAGGCCCGAGGTGCCGCCGGAGAAACGGCCGTCGGTGAGCAGGGCGCAGGCTTTGCCCAGGCCTTTGGATTTCAGGTACGACGTCGGATAGAGCATCTCTTGCATGCCCGGGCCGCCTTTCGGGCCTTCGTAGCGGATGATCACGATGTCGCCGGCCTTTACTTCGTCGGCGAGGATGCCGCGTACGGCGCTGTCCTGGCTTTCGAAGATCTTGGCGTTGCCTTCGAACACGTGGATGGATTCATCCACACCGGCGGTTTTCACCACGCAGCCATCCAGTGCGATGTTGCCGTACAGCACGGCCAGGCCGCCTTCTTGCGAGTAGGCGTGCTCGACACTGCGGATGCAGCCGTTTTCACGGTCGTCATCGAGGGTGTCCCAACGGGTGGACTGGCTGAACGCCGTTTGCGTCGGGATGCCGGCCGGGCCTGCCTTGAAGAAGTGATGCACGGCTTCGTCGGTGGTCTGGGTGATGTCCCACTTGGCGATGCCTTCGGCCATGCTCGTGCTGTGCACGGTCGGCAGGTCGGTGTGCAGCAGGCCGCCACGGGCCAGCGAGCCGAGGATCGAGAAGATCCCGCCGGCGCGGTGCACGTCTTCCATGTGGTACTTCTGGATGTTCGGCGCGACCTTGCACAGTTGCGGCACGTGCCGGGACAGACGGTCGATGTCGCGCAGGTCGAAATCGATCTCGGCTTCCTGGGCGGCGGCCAGCAAGTGCAGGATGGTGTTGGTGGAACCGCCCATGGCGATGTCCAGGGTCATGGCGTTTTCGAACGCCTTGAAGTTGGCGATGTTGCGCGGCAGCACTGACTCATCGTTGTCGGCGTAGTAACGCTTGCACAGCTCGACGATGGTACGGCCGGCCTGCAGGAACAGCTGCTCGCGGTCGCTGTGGGTGGCCAGCGTGGAACCGTTGCCCGGCAAGGCCAGGCCGAGGGCTTCGACCAGGCAGTTCATCGAGTTGGCGGTGAACATGCCGGAGCACGAGCCGCACGTTGGGCAAGCGCTGCGCTCGTATTCCGCGACTTTCTCGTCAGACGCGCTGGAATCGGCGGCGATGACCATAGCGTCGACCAGGTCGAGGCCGTGGGAGGCCAGTTTGGTCTTGCCGGCTTCCATCGGGCCGCCGGAGACGAAGATCACCGGGATGTTCAGGCGCAGGGAGGCCATCAGCATGCCGGGGGTGATTTTGTCGCAGTTGGAGATGCACACGATGGCGTCGGCGCAGTGGGCGTTGACCATGTATTCCACGGAGTCGGCGATGATCTCGCGGCTCGGCAGCGAATACAGCATGCCGTCATGGCCCATGGCGATGCCGTCATCCACGGCGATGGTGTTGAATTCTTTGGCCACGCCGCCGGCGCGTTCGATCTCGCGGGCGACCAGTTGGCCCAGGTCCTTGAGGTGGACGTGGCCGGGTACGAACTGGGTGAACGAGTTGGCAATCGCGATGATCGGCTTTTTGAAGTCGTCATCTTTCATCCCCGTGGCACGCCACAGTGCGCGCGCGCCGGCCATGTTGCGGCCGTGGGTGGATGTTTTCGAGCGGTAATCAGGCATGGAGCACTCCGGGCGGCTAATCAAGTACTAAAGGGAAGTGAGCTTCTATTGACGTCTGGAACACTCAGAAAATGGCCGTGTGTCCAAACGTTGCCACTCGCGTCGCGGGATCGCCGCGTGCTTGGGCCTCGAGCTCATAAACCCGCCGGGGGATGACTGGCGATGAATAGCGTCGATTCTACACCGCTGGCGGCCGGAGGGAATGGCCGCCAGCGTGTAGATAGCGCTTACGAGACGTGTGGGTGTGCAAGTTTCATGGTCAGCGGCCGACCCGCGCGTTCGTCATCACGCCCCAAACGCTGAGCACGATGAAGCTGATGGCGATGGTCATCAGCAGGTTGGCCCCGGCTTGGGCGAGGGCGGCGCTGCTGACGGCAGCGGTGATGAACATGATGCTGTTGCCGGCCGAGGCGGCGGTGCCGGCGCTGCTGGAGAACAGCAACATGGCGGCGGAAATCGCGGCGGGGCGAACCAGAGTTACGGCCAGGGCGCTGATCAGCATCGGGATCAGCAGGGTGATGGTGGTGATGGCTCCAAGACCGACGATCAGCATCAGAAGCACGCCTGCGATAAGCAGCAATCCAAGGCCGATGTTGATTTGCCGGGACAGCGAGATGCGTTTTTGAAGATACGACGCCGCCAAGCCACCGAGCAGATAGGCCACGCCATACACCATGAGTACCAGTGCGTACTGGTATTCGGAGAGTTTCAACGAGTCCATGAAAATCAACGGTGTCACGCTGATCAAGGCGAAGTAGCAGGCGAACACCAACGCGGCGATCCACCAGTAACGCAGGAAGTCGCGATTGGTCGCGACATCTTTCAGCGTGCCGATGATCGACACCGGCGTGCGGTGCGGGCTGGCGGACTTGGAGGGCAGTATGCAGAACGCATGGATCAACATCCCCAACGCCATCAGTGCGAATCCATAGAAACTACCTTGCCAATCGAAGGTGGTTTGCAACCAGGAGCCGATCAGCGGTGACAAGGCGACGAACGAGCCGCTCAGGGTCATGTAGTAGAGGCGCACACGGGCTCGATCCTGTTCTTCGAACAGGTCTTCCACTAACGCGTGGCCCAGTACGAAGAAGCCGCAACCCATGGCCTGGACCGAGCGAAACAGCAGGAAGCTCAGGTAGTCCGTCGATAATGCGCAACCTATCGCACCCAGGATCGACAGCGTGATGCAACCGAGCAGGACTTCCTTGCGGCCCCATTTATCCGACAGTGGGCCGGCAATCAATTGGGACACTGAAAACACCAGCGTGAACAGACTGATCGACAGTGCGATTTCTGCGGTAGGCGTGTCGAACCTGGCAGCCAGTGCGGGAAACGAGGGCAGCAGAATGTTGATAGGGAAAAAGCTGATCAGGGAAATGCAGGTGATGAGGATGAAGCGGGAGAGGTAGGGCCCAGACATTGTTTTTGTTTTCCGGAGTAATTCCAGAAACCGATACTAGTCTGCGAAATGTGGAATTCAATCAAAACCGTTGAAGGACGGTTCCCGAATTGTTGTGGTTTGCGGTGATAGGAAAGTTGCCCTGACACACCACAAACCAAAATGTGGGAGCGGGCTTGCTCGCGAATACGTAGTGTCAGTCAACTCATTCATCGACTGACTTGCCGCTTTCGCGAGCAAGCCCGCTCCCACATTTAGCCCGCGTTCAATCAGCTATTGGGCAACAACCGGCACGTAATGCTCTTGATGTAGCGCGTTTCGGCAATCGCCGGGTGCACCGGGTGATCCGGCCCCTGGCCGCCGCGTTCGAGCATCTGGATATTGCGGTCCAGGTGACGGGCGCTGGTCAGCAGGATGTTTTGCAGGTCGTCTTCCGGCAAGTGCATCGAGCAGGATGCGCTGACCAGGATGCCGTCCTTGCTGAGCAGGCGCATGGCTTGCTCGTTCAGGCGGCGGTAGGCGCCTTCGCCGTTTTTCATGTCTTTTTTGCGTTTGATGAAAGCCGGTGGGTCGGCGACGATCACGTCGAAGCGTTCTTCGCTGGCTTTCAGCTCTTTGAGGGCTTCGAACACATCGCCTTCGATGCAGGTCATCTTCTCGGCAACGCCGTTCAGCGCAGCGTTGCGCTCCACGCCGTCGAGGGCGAAGGCCGAAGCGTCGACGCAGAACACTTCACTGGCGCCGAAGGCTGCGGCCTGCACGCCCCAGCCACCGATGTAGCTGTAAAGGTCCAGCACGCGTTTGCCTTTGGCATACGGCGCCAGGCGGGCGCGGTTCATGCGGTGGTCGTAGAACCAGCCGGTCTTCTGGCCCTGGATTACCGGGGCTTCGAATTTCACGCCGTTCTCTTCCAGCGCCACCCACTCCGGCACCAGGCCGAACACGGTTTCAACGTAGCGGTTGAGGCCTTCGGCGTCGCGCGCGGCGGAGTCGTTCTTGAACAGGATGCCGCTTGGCTTGAGCACTTGGGTCAGGGCGGCGATCACGTCTTCTTTGTGGGCTTCCATGGTCGCCGAAGCGATCTGGACGACCAGGATGTCGCCGAAACGGTCAACCACCAGGCCCGGCAGCAGGTCGGAGTCGCCGTACACCAGGCGGTAGAACGGCTTGTCGAACAGGCGATCACGCAGCGACAGCGCGACGTTGATGCGGTGCACCAGTAGCGACTTGTCCAAAGGCAACTTGATGTCGCGCGACAGCAGGCGTGCGCAGATCAGGTTGTTCGGGCTCATGGCCACGATGCCCAGGGTCTTGCCGCCGGCCGCTTCCAGGATAGCCTGGTCGCCTGCCTGGAAGCCGTGAAGTGGGGTGGCGGCCACGTCGATTTCGTTGCTGTAGACCCACAGGTGGCCGTTGCGCAAACGACGATCGGCGTTGGCTTTGAGACGCAGGCTTGGCAGGGACATGACGTCGCTCCGGAAAAAAGAGCGGGAGTATACCGTGTTGTGCATGAATTCGCGGCGCCGCCGGACATGTGGGAGCGGGCTTGCTCGCGAAAGCGGTGGATCAGCGACTGTATTCGGTGACTGACACCGAGCGTTCGCGAGCAAGCCCGCTCCCACATTTGATCCGGTTTCAGTTCGGCATTTGGGTGTCGGTCAAGTCTTCATAAGGGTTAGAATCGCCGCCTAGCCCAGAGTGTGTACTTATGTCCCAAGAGCTTTCCGCCGAACAGATCCAACAGGCCCTGCAAGGCATCAGCGTGCCGCCTCAACCGCAAATCATGGTGGATTTGCAGATGGAGCAGTACATGCCCGACCCGGACCTGGAAGTGATCGCGCGGTTGATCTCCCAGGACCCGGGCCTGTCCGGCGCATTGCTGAAGATCGTCAACTCGCCGTATTACGGCCTGAGCAACAAGATTGCCTCGATCCAGCGCGCGGTGAACCTGCTGGGCAGCCGTTCGATCATCAACTTGATCAACGCACAGTCGATCAAAGGCGAGATGAGCGACGACACCATTGTCACCCTCAACCGCTTCTGGGACACCGCCCAGGATGTGGCCATGACCTGCCTGACGCTGGCCAAGCGCACCGGCTCGCAGGCGGTGGACGAGGCTTATGCCCTGGGGCTGTTCCACGATTGCGGCGTGCCGTTGATGCTCAAGCGGTTCCCCGATTACATGACGGTGCTGGAGCAGGCCTACGCCAATGCCGGGCCCGATTGCCGCGTGGTCGACACCGAGAACAACGCGTTCAACACCAACCATGCCGTGGTCGGCTACTACACCGCCAAATCCTGGCGCCTGCCGGAGCATGTGACCGACGCGATCGCCAACCACCACAACGCGTTGGCGATTTTCAGCGATGAGTCGTCGCGCACGCCGCAACTTAAAAACCTGCTGGCCATCCTGAAAATGGCTGAGCACATCTGTTCGTCCTGTCGCGTGCTGGGTAACCAGGCCGTGGACCATGAGTGGAATGCCATCGGCCATCTGGTGCTGGATTACGTGGGCCTGTCGGACTACGACTTCGAAAGCATGAAGTTGTCGATCCGCGAACTGGGCGCGCACTGACCCTTTTTTCACGAGGTACACATGCCCGAGTTACCAGAAGTCGAAACCACCCGGCGCGGGATTGCGCCGCACCTGGAAGGCCAACGCGTCAGCCGTGTGGTGGTGCGTGAGCGGCGCCTGCGCTGGCCGATCCCGGAAGACCTGGATGTGCGCCTGTCCGGGCAGCGCATCGTGCTGGTGGAGCGGCGGGCCAAGTACCTGTTGATCAATGCCGAAGTGGGTACCTTGATCAGCCACTTGGGCATGTCGGGCAACCTGCGGCTGGTGGAAGCCGGTTCGCCCGCGCTCAAGCATGAGCATGTGGACATCGAGCTGGAGTCGGGAATGGCGCTGCGCTACACCGACCCACGGCGCTTCGGCGCGATGCTCTGGAGCCAGGACCCGCACAACCACGAATTGCTGATTCGCCTGGGGCCGGAGCCGTTGACTGACCTGTTTGACGGCGAGCGGCTGTTCCAGCTGTCCCGCGGCAAGTCCGTGGCGGTGAAGCCGTTCATCATGGACAACGCGGTGGTGGTGGGCGTGGGCAATATCTATGCGACCGAAGCGCTGTTTGCCGCCGGGATTGATCCGCGTCGCGCCGCCGGTGGCATTTCACGCGGGCGTTACTTGAAGCTGGCAATTGAGATCAAGCGTGTGCTGGCCGCCGCCATCGAGCGTGGCGGCACCACATTGCGGGACTTTATCGGCGGTGACGGGCAGCCGGGGTATTTTCAGCAGGAACTGTTCGTCTACGGCCGGGGCGGCGAGGCGTGCAAGGTCTGCGGCAGCGAGTTGCGCAATGTGGTGTTGGGGCAGCGGGCGAGTGTGTTTTGCCCTAAGTGCCAGAGCTGAGTGTTGTGTGAGGGCTGATGCCGCCATCGCAGGCAAGCCTGCTCCCACACTTGACCGTATTCACACGTTTAAATGTGGGAGCTGGCTTGCCTGCGATGAGGTCCGGATGGGCGCCACAGAGTCTCAGGCCTTACCGGTAATCTTCCGGTACTTCTCCATCAACTGCTCTTCAGTTTCAGGGTGTGCTTCATCCAGCGGAATGCAATCTACCGGGCACACTTGCTGGCACTGAGGCTCGTCGTAGTGGCCGACGCACTGGGTGCACAGGTTGGGGTCGATCACGTAGATCTCTTCACCCTGGGAAATCGCAGCGTTCGGGCACTCAGGTTCGCAGACGTCGCAGTTGATGCAATCGTCGGTGATGATCAGGGACATGGAAACTCCTGCCAGGGCTGTCAGCCAGGGCATCTGAAAACGAATGCGCGCAATTGTGCCGCATTGGCGCCCGCAGTGCGAGCTGTGGCGATCGCTGGGCTTGTTTTAGGGAGCGCCGCGCCTATTGTGGCGAGCTCCGTGCCTGTTGTGGCGAGCGGGCTTGCCCCGCGTTGGGCTGCGAAGCGGCCCTGAAACAGGCCGCCGTGTTTTGACTGAAACTACGCGGTGGGTTTATTGGGGCTGCTTCGCAGCCCAACGCGGGGCAAGCCCGCTCGCCACAGTAAGCCCGCTCAGCACAGACAAACCGGGCTCAGCACAGACAAGCCCGCGCTTCAGAAATTATTTCTTGAAGCGCAGTGTCAGCGCATCCGCCACAGCCGGGTGTACGAACTTGGTGATATCTCCGCCCAAAGCGGCGATTTCACGGACCAATGTCGAGGAAATGAACGAGTAACGCTCCGACGGCGTGAGGAACAGGCTTTCCACGTCCGGCGCCAATTGGCGGTTCATGTTGGCCAGCTGGAATTCGTATTCGAAGTCCGACACCGCGCGCAGGCCACGCAGGAACACATTGGCGTTCTGCTCCTTGGCGAAGTGTGCCAGCAGCGTCGAAAAACCCACCACTTCCACATTAGGCAGGTGTTTGGTGACCTCACGCGCCAGCTCCACGCGCTGTTCCAGGGGAAACAGCGGGTTTTTCTTGGGGCTGGCAGCGACCGCGATGATCACATGGTCGAACAGGCGAGAGGCGCGTTCGACCAGATCGCCATGGCCTTTGGTAATCGGGTCGAAGGTACCTGGGTACAACACTCGGTTCATCGCGTCGTCCTGGCGGAGTCCGTTGGGGAACCGGATGGTATCGCAGCCATCCCGGTCGGCCAAGTCAACTTATGCAGAAGAAAGCATGTTTTTTCACGCTGTTTTCAGACGTTCGGCCAACGCTGTCGCCAGTTGCGCGGTTAATCCATACACCGACAACTGCGGGTTAGCCCCAATGCTGGTGGGGAATAACGAGCCATCGTGGATCGACAGATTGCGCAACTGATGATGGCGACCGAGGCTGTCAGCCACGGCATTTTTCGGGTCTTCGCCCATGGCGCAACCGCCCATCACGTGGGCGCTGCCCAGGGTGGTTCGATGCAGTTCCAGGCTCAGGCCGTCGATCAGGCTGCGTGCCTCGGCCAGGGTGCTGACGTAACGCGCGTCGTGATGCAACGGCTTGACCGACTTGGCGCCCGCCGCGAACTGGATCTCGGCCATGCTGTGGAAGGCTCGGCGCAGGCCGTCCCAGGCGTAGGGCGATACTGCGTAATCGAGAACCGGCGTACCGTCACCGCGTAATTCCACCGTGCCGCCAGGGCTGTCGGGATGAAAGCCATCACGTAAAAGGGCAAGCATGGCGTGCGTATGGGGCAACTGGCTCATATCCAGCGCGTTGCCGGTGCCGTAACCGCCGAATAGTGTGCTGGCCAACCCAGGGTGCAAGGGCGGTGCCTCCAGCTTGTAGGACATTTTGCCGGTGGTGCCGTCCAGCCACTGGAAGTGATCGGAATAAATTGACTGCGGCGCGCCGTAGAACGGGTTGATCACCTCGTCAAACTGCCCGGCAGAGAAATTCACCAGATGCAGGAACGTGCGCTTACCCACGCGCGAGTGCGGGTCGGGCGCGTCCGAACGCATCAGCAGCGCCGGGCTGTTGATGCCGCCGCCCGACAGCACGTAATGCCTGGCCTTGACGGTTATCTTGCGACCGGTGGGCGCGACGCAACGCTCGTCCATGGCCACGCATTCCAGGCTGCTGATGGTGTCGCCGCTGTACTTGAGCCGTTCTGCGCGGGCGAGATACAGCAGTTCGCCGCCATTTTGCAGGGTGGACGGAATGGTAGTCACCAGCATCGACTGCTTGGCGTTGACCGGGCAACCCATGCCGCAATACCCCAGGTTGAAACAGCCGCGCACGTTGCGTGGGATCACGTGCCAGCTGTAACCGAGCTTTTCGCAGCCTTTGCGGATCACATCATTGTTGGCATTCGGTGGCATGGCCCACGGGGCGATGCCCAGGCGCTGTTCCATCTTCTCGAACCACGGCGCCATCTCGGCGCTGCTGTGGCCTTTTACCGCGTACTCACTGGCCCAGTGGGTGAGGGTGGCGTCCGGCGTTCGGAAGCTGGAGGTCCAGTTGATCAATGTGGTGCCGCCCACCGCCCGGCCCTGCAGGATGGTTATCGCGCCGTCTTTGCTCATGCGGCCAATGCCTTCCTGGTACAGGCTGGCGTAGGCCTCGTCTTCGAGCAGCTTGAAGTCGCTGCTGGTCTTGAGCGGGCCCTCTTCGATCAGCAGCACCTTGTAGCCGGCGGCGCTGAGGATTTCGGCAGTGGTGCCTCCGCCGGCACCGCTGCCGATGATCACCACATCGGCTTCCAGCGTCAGGTCGCTGTCGAGTGCGGCGCCATTGTGGGTTTTCCAGCCGCGGGCCAGGCCGTCGCGGAACAGATCGGGTACGGGCATAGGTGTGCACTCTTATTTTTTTTTGTACGAAGTTGCGATCAGTGTGGGAGCTGGCTTGCCAGCGTTAGCGGTTTGCCTGCCGATCAATTCATCGCTGATACACCGCCATCGCAGGCAAGCCAGCTCCCACATTTTCTAATCAGGTTGTCAGGCCTAAATCTTCGGCGGGCCGGGGTAGCCGCAATGGGCCCAGGATTGCGGGCGGAAGTACCAGGCCATGATTACCAGCTTGAGCAACGAACCCTGGCCCATGCGCAGCAGGTTCAGGTAGCTGTTTTCCCAGCGGTGCAGGAAGTTGCGGATCTGTTCACTGCTGGCATTTTCCCAACTGCCCCAGATCCCCGTCAGCGGGCCGCGGGTGATGCCCATGCCCAGCACGTCGAACAGTTGCTGGGTAAGCTTGAACATCTCCGGCGACAGGTGCTGCAGGCTGTAGTCGAGTTTTTTCAGGGTGTCTTCAATCCCGGCGACCACGTCCTGGGCGCTGGCCACGCCCTCGAGCAGCACCGGGATCACTGCGCGCAAGAACGGCAAGTCACTGCTGCGCAGCATTGCAAAGCCGCTGGCCGGGGTGCTGCTGGAACAGCCGCTGAGGCTGGCGCCCAGCCCGGCAGTGGCCAGGAACGCGCTGGCACACAGGCCGATTTTCAAGACGCCGCGCCGCGACAGCACAGGTGTTTCAGTCAGGCTAGGGTTCATTATTATTGTTGTCCCGAGAGTGGCGGAATCAGCGTACAAACAACTTCTGAATCAACTTCTGGATCGACTTGCCATAGGGCGGGTAGATCAATTTCGCCGCGTTCAGGCGCTGTTTCACCAGCACGCCCTTGGCCTTGCTGAATGTGAGGAACCCTTCGTGGCCGTGGTAGTGGCCCATGCCGGAAGGTCCGATGCCGCCGAAGGGCATGTCATCCTGAGCCACATGCAGCAGGGTGTCGTTCAGGCACACGCCGCCGGAGTGGGTTTCATGCAGCACGCGGTTCTGCTCGCCCTTGTTGTAGCCGAAGTAATACAGGGCCAGCGGACGAGGGCGCTGGTTGACGTAGGCAAAGGCCTGATCAATGCCGCGATACGGCACGATCGGCAGCACCGGGCCGAAGATTTCGTCCTGCATCACAGTCATCTCATCGCTGACATTCAGCAACAGGCTGTGGGACATGCGCCGTGCCTGGCCTTGGTCGTACAAGGTGATCAGGGTGGCGCCTTTCTCGGTGGCGTCTTTGACGTAGGCATTCAGCCTGGCCTGTTGCCGATCATTAATGATGGCGGTG
The DNA here is from genome assembly GCF_022662455.1 of Pseudomonas sp. TREG-RG-20F-10-E-6-01. Lineage (NCBI taxonomy): Bacteria > Pseudomonadati > Pseudomonadota > Gammaproteobacteria > Pseudomonadales > Pseudomonadaceae > Pseudomonas > Pseudomonas sp. TREG-RG-20F-10-E-6-01. Next base: position 279,341 of record NZ_JAKNQP010000007.1, read on the forward strand.
TAGTCCGGGTTGTCGGTCAGGGTCGGGTAAAACCCGCGAACTGCCTTGCTGTACGCCTCGACGAACCCCTCGATGCGATCTTCGGGCACCAGCACGTAGTCCGTCGCCACGCAGGTTTGCCCGGCATTCAGGCATTTGCCGAAGGCAATGCGCTCGGCGGCGTCCTTGAGCGGCACATCGGCGGAGACTATTGCCGGCGACTTGCCGCCCAGCTCCAGCGTCACCGGGGTCAGGTGTTCAGCCGCCGCACGCATCACGTGCTTGCCGATGCTGGTGGCGCCGGTGAACAGCAGGTGATCGAAGCGCAATTTGGAAAACGCCATGCCCACTTCGGCCTCGCCCAGCACCACGCACACCAGGTCTTCGGGGAAGATTTTCGCCAGCAGCGCCTTGAGCAGTTCACCCGTAGCGGGCGTGGATTCGCTGAGCTTGAGCATCACCCGGTTACCGGCCGCCAACGCGCCGACCAACGGGCCGATGGCCAAATACAACGGGTAGTTCCACGGCACGATCACGCCGACCACGCCCAATGGTTGATAGATGACCTTGGCGGATGCCGGTTGGAAGGCGATGCCTACAGCGCGGCGGGAAGGTTTCATCCAGCCTTTGAGGTGTTTGCTGGCGTAGTGAATGCCATGCAGGCTCGGCATCAACTCGGCGAACAGGGTTTCGTCTGCGCTACGGTGGCTGAAGTCCTGGCTGATCGCGTCGATCAGGGCCTGGCGTTCGCCGCTGAGCACATCGCGCAATGCCTTGAGCCATTGTTGGCGCTGCGCCGCCGGTGGCATCGGGTTGGCGGCATAGGCGCGGCGCTGGGCGTCGAAAAGGTCCTGGAGTTGATCCAGCGCCTGGGAATCTTGCAGGTAGGCAACGTTGGCAGACATGGCGCAGTTCCCGATTGTTATAGGTCTGCCTGGATTTTTAGAGTCATTGCTCTAAATTGTCAAATATCATTGCAGCAACATGCGGATTTATCCAGACAAGGATAGGCCGTAAGATGCCCCATCACGTGTTTAGAAGCTGATCCCCTATGGCACCACGAGTAAAGACCAGCGAGCGCATTGTGCAAACCAGCCTGGAGCTTTTTAACCAGCAGGGCGAGCGCAGTGTCAGCACCAACCACATTGCCGCCCACATGGAAATTTCCCCGGGCAACCTGTACTACCACTTCCCCAACAAGCAGGCGATCATCGCCGTGCTGTTTCGCGAATACGAAGCCCTTGTGGACAGTTTCCTGCGCCCGCCCCAGGGCCGCGCCGTCACCGTCGAAGACAAGCGTTTTTACCTGCAGGCCGTGCTGGCGGGCATGTGGCGCTATCGCTTCCTGCACCGCGACCTGGAACACCTGCTGGAAAGCGACCCGGAACTGGCCACCGGCTACCGGCGCTTTTCGCAGCGTTGCCTGATCCAGGGCGGCGCTATCTATCAAGGGTTTGTCGATGCCGGCATCCTCAATATGGACCCGGTGCAAACCGAGGCGCTGACCCTCAATGCCTGGATCATCCTCACCTCGTGGGTGCGATTTCTGTGCACAACCAATGAAAATTCCGCCCACTTGAGCGCCGAGGCGATCAAGCGAGGGGTGTACCAGGTGCTGGTGCTGGAGGCGGGGTTTGTCACGCCCCAGGCCAAAGAGGCGGTAGACGCTTTGTTCAAAGAGTTTTACGTGCCGTTGAACCAGGCACTGGAAGAAGTGAAGTAGGACCTTTCCCGAATCTGTTCACAGGAGTCCGTCATGCCGCTTGCCCAACTGATCAGCCCCCAGCAACTCGCCGAGCGCCAGAAGGCGGCCGGGCTGGTGATCCTGGATTGCCGCTTTGCCCTGGAAGACCCGGACTACGGGCTTTGCAGCTACGCCGAAGGGCATATCGAAGGTGCGCAATATGCCGACCTGGAGCGCCACCTCAGCGGTGCGGTGACAAAGGGCGTGACCGGGCGTCATCCGTTGCCGGCGGCGGACACCTTGGCCGCGCAACTGCGGGCCTGGGGCATCAATGCCGACACGGACATCGTGCTGTATGACGACGGCCCCGGCGCCTATGCCGCCCGCGCGTGGTGGCTGCTGGCCTGGCTGGGCAAACGCGACGGCGTGTTTATTCTGGACGCAGGCCTCAAGGCCTGGCACGCGGCCGGCTTCCCGCTGAGCCTGGACGCGCCCGTGGTTGAGCCGGGGACGTTTGCCGGCACCCCGGACAATCACCTCGTGCTGGACGCCGAGCACCTGCAAAAACGCTTGGGCGAACCGGGCATGACCTTGATCGATGCCCGCGCCCAAGCGCGTTTTCGCGGTGACGTGGAGCCTATCGACCCGATTGCCGGGCACATTCCGGGCGCCCAATGTGCGGCGTTCAGCGAAAACCTGGGCAGTGACGGTCGCTTCCTGCCAGCTGAGCAGCTCAAGCAGCGTTTCGCTGCGCAGTTGAAGGGCCGTTCGCCGGAAGAGTTGGTGGCGTATTGCGGTTCGGGTGTGACCGCGTGCCATAACCTGTTCGCCCTGAGCCTGGCGGGTTACCCGCTGGGCAAGCTGTATGCGGGGTCGTGGAGCGAGTGGATTACCGATCCGGCGCGGCAAATCGCAACCGGCGACTAAGCCGCCAGCCCTGCAAACCCAATCAAAATGTGGGAGCGGGCTTGCTCGCGAATGCAGAGTGTCAGTCGATAGATTTGTGACTGATACACCGCCTTCGCGAGCAAGCCCGCTCCCACATTTTTTAACCGCGTTGTGTCAGTAGCCATTGCGGGATTCGGCGTTCGAGGTAGTAGCTCGGGCGCCTGAGAGAACCATCGACAAACCCCACATGCCCACCCTTGGCCAGCAGCTCAAACTCGGTGCAGTCCGACAGTTCGCTGGCCTCCGGCAGGCTGTGGGCGAACACAAACGGGTCATCGGCGGCGTGGATGATCAGAGTGGGTGTGCGAATGTCACCCAAGTAATACCGGCTCGACGCGCGACGGTAATAGTCCTCGGCGCTGAGGAAACCGTGCAGCGGCGCGGTCACCCGCCCGTCGAAGTCCCAAAACGTGCGCATCTTCTCCAGCGAGCCCAGTGCCTCGAGGGTTTTCAGCCCGTCAGCTTGGCCATCCTGTAAAAAGCGCCGTTGCTTGACGCGGATATACGCCAGCATCTCGCGCATAAAGTGCTTCTGATACACCCGCGAAAAGCCCAGCCCGATGCGATCCGCACACTGATCCAGGCGAAACGGCACCGACACCGCGGCCGCGCCATGCAGCCCCGACGCTTCGCCGGTTTCGCCCAAGTGCTTGAGCAGCACATTGCCGCCCAGCGAATAACCCACGGCATACAGCGGCGCCAACGGTCGCTTGGCGCGCAGATGCGCAATCGCTGCTGCCAGGTCTTCGCTGGCGCCCGAGTGGTAACTGCGCGCCAGCAGGTTGGGCTCACCCGAGCACCCGCGCCAGTTCAACGCTGCGCTTGCCCAGCCCTGGGCGGCGAGGACTTTTTGCAAGCCGGCCACGTAGGGCGAGTTGGACGAGCCGGTCAGCCCGTGCAGCACCAGCACCAATGGCGCTTGCGCGTCATGGGGGCCGTGCCAGTCAAGGTCGAGGAAGTCGCCGTCGTCCAGCCACAAGCGTTCGCGTTGGCGTTCGATATGCGTGGTGGGACGCCACAACGGCCCCCACAGCGTTTGCAGGTGTGGGTTGCCGAGGCCGAAAGCGGGTTTGAACAGGTCGACGGAAGGGGTCATGGACATCTCTGTGCGAGCAGTCTTGTTGTGGCAAGCGAGGCTTCACGTGGCGAGCAGGCTTGCCCTGCGTTGGGCTGCGCAGCAGCCCCGGCTCAGTCACCGCGATCCGACAGAGTGAATGCGGTGACTGTTTTGGGGCCGCTTCGCAGCCCAACGCGGGGCAAGCCCGATCGCCACACATCAGGCGGCGTTTTCGACCAGGCGGTGCCACAACGCGTAATACACCCGGCCGGACTTCTGCTCGCGGTGCAGGCGCCAGGCGCCCGGCAGGCCGAGGGTAGACGGCGCGGTTTCACTTTCAGTGTAGATCCACGCATCCGCCGCCAGCCACTGACGCTCTTCCAGCAATGCACACACGGTCGGCAACAGGTTCTGATTGAACGGCGGGTCGAGAAACACCACGTCATATTCAGTCGCCGCCTGGGTTTCCAGGTAGCGCAGCGCGTCGGCGGTCTGGACCTGGCCGGTGGTGCAACGCAGGGTGCCCAGGTGTTCCTTGAGGCTGGACACCGCCACATTGCTGGCATCCAGCGCCTGGCCCTGGGCCGCGCCACGGGACAGCGCCTCCAGGAACAGCGCGCCGCTGCCGGCGAACGGGTCCAGCACCTTGGCGCCGCCGATGTACGGCGCAAGCCAGTTGAACAGGGTTTCACGCACGCGATCCGGCGTCGGGCGCAGGCCTACGACGTCGGGGAAGCTCAGCTTGCGGCTGCCCCATTCACCGCCAATGATGCGCAGTTGGCCCACACCGTTATGCACGTTGTGGACGGGTTTTTTTGGGCGAGATGAACTGGCCATTAATGCTCCGGAACCCCGAGCGGCTGCTCGGCAGGTTTATCAGTGGGGGGCGGTAGTGGCTTTTGCGCAATCGTCGGGCCGGCGGTCACGATGACCATCTTGTCGGCGCTCAAGTGTTTATTCATTGCAGCCTTGACCTGCTCTACGGTCAGGGCCTGGGATTGTTTCATGAAATCCTCAAGATAGCTCAGCGGCAGGTTGTAGAAACCCATGGCGCCCAGCTGTCCGACGATATCGGCGTTGCTCGCGGTGGATAGCGGGAAGCTGCCGGCCAGCTCACGCTTGGCGTCGTCCAGTTCCTTTTGCGTCGGGCCGGTCTTGAGGTAGTCGGCCAGCACGTCTTCAACCAGGCGTAATGTGCCGCCGCTCATTTCGGCGCGGGTCTGCAGGTTGATCATGAATGGGCCGCGCACCTGCATCGGCGAGAAGCCGGAGTACACACCGTAGGTCAGGCCGCGCTTTTCACGCACTTCGCTCATCAAGCGGGTGCCGAAACCACCGCCGCCCAGAATCTGGTTGCCCAGCGACAAGGCTGCGTAGTCCGGATCGGCGCGGTCGATGCCCAATTGCGCGAACAGCAGGTGGGTCTGCTTGGACGGGAATTCGATATGGCTCAGGCCGGCTTGCGGTTCGCTCGGCTGGGCGATCTTCGCCAGGGCCGGGCCTTTAGGCAACGACGCGGAGACCTTGGCCGTCATGGCTTCGGCCTCGGCACGGGTCAGGTCACCGACCACTGCAATCACCGCATTGCCCGCCGCATACGCCTTGGCGTGGAACGCCTGCAATTGCGCGAGGTTAATCTTCGCAATGCTGTCGGGCGTGCCTTCGCTTGGGTGGGCGTAGGGATGGTCACCGTACAGGCGCTTGAACAGCTCAAGGCTGGCCAGCTTGGCCGGGTTCTGCTTCTGGTATTCAAAGCCTGCGAGGATCTGGTTTTTGATCCGCGCCAGGGAATCGGCAGGAAAGGTCGGCTTGCCGATCACATCGTCGAACAGCGCCAGGGCCGCGTCGCGCTTGTCGCTGTCGCTCAGGCTGCGCAGCGAAACCAGCGCCATGTCGCGGTAAGCACCATTGCCGAAGTCGGCGCCCAGGCCTTCAAAGCCGCTGGCGATCTGGCTGACATCCTTGCCCGGTACACCTTCGTTGAGCATCGCATTGGTCAGCAGTGCCAGGCCGGGCGTGTCGCCGTCCTGGCTGCTGCCGGCGGCGAACAGGATGCGCATGTCGAACATCGGTAATTCGTGGGCTTCGACGAACAGCACCTTGGCGCCTTCAGCGGTGGTCCAGGTTTGCACGTCGAGCTTGCGGTTGGTCGGCGCCTTGCCATCCAGTTCCGCCAGCGATTGCAGTTTGTTGGCCGATTCAGCTTTATCCAGGGCCTGGCTGGCGACGGATTCGCTTGGGCGCAGGAAGTACACGGCACTGGCGGCGATCAGGGTGACGACGACCAGGCCAGGAAAAATCAGGCGGCTGCTTTTACGATCACTCATGAGCGGTCTCCTCAGGCAAAACATGGGCGACGCTCAAACGCTCGCGGGTGAAATAAGTCCGTGCGGCTTTCTGGATATCTTCCGGCGTCACGCTTTGCAGGTCGGCCAGTTCGGTGTCCATCAGTTTCCAGGACAGGCCGACGGTTTCCAGGGAGCCGATAGCCGTTGCCTGGCTGGTGATGGAGTCACGCTGGTAAACCACGCCTGCAATCACTTGAGCGCGGATACGCTCCAGTTCTTCGCTGGTCGGCGGCTTGGCTTTCAACTCGTCCAGCAGGCGCCACAGGCCGGCTTCGGCTTGGGCAATGGTCTTTTTCTTCTGCTGGTTCGGCGTGGCCGTCAGGGTGAACAGGCTGTCACCCCGGGTGTAGGCGTCGTAGCTGGTCGAGGCGGCGGACACCAACTCTTCACCACGCTCCAGTTGCTCCGAGATACGCGCGCTGTAGCCGCCGTCGAGCAGGGCCGAGAGCAGGCGCAGGGCTTGTACCGAGCGTTTGTCTTCAGCGGTGGCCAGGCCCGGCACGTTGAAACCAAGGATCACGCTCGGCAGTTGGGTCTGCACGTGCATCGTCAGCAGGCGTTCGCCGGGTTCGGCGAGTTCCAGCGGGATTTTCGCGGGTGGCACGTCACGCTTGGGGATAGGGCCGAAATAACGCTGGGCAAGGTTCTTGACCTCATCCGGGGTCACATCACCGACCACTACCAGCGTGGCGTTGTTCGGCACATACCAGGATTGGTACCAGTGACGCAGCTCTTCGACTTTCATGCGTTCCAGGTCCGCCATCCAGCCGATGGTCGGCGTGTGGTAGCCGCTGGCCGGGTAGGCCATGGCCTTGAAGCGCTCGTAGGCCTTGGACATCGGGTTATCGTCGGTGCGCAGGCGGCGTTCTTCCTTGATCACCTCGATCTCGCGGCTGAACTCGTCGGCCGGCAGGCGCAGGCTGGCCATGCGGTCGGCTTCCAGCTCGAAGGCGACGCCCAGGCGATCACGGGCCAGCACTTGGTAGTAGGCGGTGTAGTCGTCGCTGGTGAAGGCGTTTTCTTCGGCGCCCAGGTCGCGCAGGATCAGCGAGGCTTCGCCGGGGCCGACCTTGGCGCTGCCCTTGAACATCATGTGTTCCAGGGCGTGGGACAACCCGGTCTGGCCGGGTGTTTCGTAGCTCGAACCAACCTTGTACCAAACCTGTGAAACCACCACCGGCGCGCGATGATCTTCGCGCACGACCACTTTGAGGCCGTTATCCAGGGTGAATTCGTGGGTGGGTTGTGGGTCGGCAGCCAAGGCTGAAAGGGGCAGACAAACTGTGCTGAGCAGCAGGCCTGCAGCGCGGCGGGCTAGAGCATTCATTCGTTTTTAAACCTGTTGGGCTGCCCGCTTGGTCTTAGCGTCGGCGGGCGAGGAGGTGCTAGGATACTGATCCGATTTAGGGACGGCCACTGCGGCGGCCATCTTGTCCCGGATCCAGTCGTAGAAATGTTGGAATAGAGGGTGGTTTTCCCCGATGATCTTCCACTTTTCGCCGATTTTATCGCTTCAGTCCTTTATTGAAACGATTTGTTGAGGCCTTTATTTACGCCTTGCAGAATGTTGCGCATGAACAAGCGAGCGTTAAAGCAGTCTGTTCTGCATCGAATTTATTTACCGAGGCGCCCTGGCGCATCGCTACTTTGAGATAGCCGTCCTCCATGTTTGGTTCCAACGACGACAAGAAGAGCCCAGCTGCGGCTGGCGAGAAAAAAGGCCTGTTCGGATGGCTGCGCAAAAAGCCGCAGGAAACCGTCGTCGAACAGCCACAGGTTCAGCCTGAGCCGATTCCCGAACCTATAGTTGACGCCGAACCGGTCGCTGAAATCCCGGCGCCGGTGGTGTTGCCGATGGCCGAGCCGGTGTTGCAGCCGGTGGTTGAGGATGTGCCGGAACCCGAGCCTGAACACAAGCCGTGGCTTGAGCTGCCGGTTGCCGAGGAGCCTGTGGCACTGGTCGAGGATGTGCAGGCTGAGCACGTGACGCCGCCGATTCCGGTCGTCGTCGAGCCGGTGGCCGTTGTGGTCGAGGCGCCAGCCGTCATCCAAACGCCTGCGCCGGCAGTGTTTGAGCCAGCGCCAGCTCCTGTCGTCGTTGCCGCGCCTGCCGTGATCGAGCCACCCGTTGCACCGGAGCCGGTCGCCCCTGCCGCTGAAACCAGCAAAACCGGCTTCTTTGCCCGCCTCAAGCAGGGTCTGAGCAAAACCAGCGCGAGCATCGGCGAAGGCATGGCCAGCCTGTTCCTGGGCAAGAAGGTCATTGATGACGAGTTGCTGGAAGATATCGAAACCCGCCTGTTGACCGCCGACGTGGGCGTCGAAGCCACTGCGGTGATCATCCAGAGCCTGACCCAGAAGGTTGCGCGCAAACAGCTGACCGACGCAGACGCGCTCTACAAATCGCTGCAGGCTGAGCTGGCTGCGATGCTCAAACCCGTGGAAGCGCCGCTGGTGATCACGCCGAACAAGCCGTTCGTGATTCTGGTGGTCGGTGTCAACGGCGCCGGCAAAACCACTACCATCGGCAAGTTGGCCAAGAAGCTGCAGTCGGAAGGCAAGAAAGTCATGCTCGCCGCTGGCGACACCTTCCGCGCCGCCGCCGTGGAGCAGCTGCAGGTTTGGGGTGAGCGCAACAAGATTCCGGTCATCGCCCAGCACACCGGCGCCGACTCCGCGTCCGTCATCTTCGATGCCGTGCAAGCCGCCAAGGCCCGTAACATCGACGTATTGATTGCCGATACCGCCGGTCGTCTGCACACCAAAGACAACTTGATGGAAGAGTTGAAAAAGGTCCGCCGCGTCATCAGCAAGCTCGATGCCGATGCGCCGCACGAAGTGTTGCTGGTGCTTGACGCCGGCACCGGCCAGAACGCCATCAGCCAGGCCAAACAATTCAACCAGACGGTGCAACTCACCGGCCTGGCATTGACTAAGCTCGACGGCACGGCCAAGGGCGGCGTGATCTTCGCCCTGGCCAAACAGTTCGGGTTGCCGATTCGTTACATCGGCGTCGGTGAAGGCATCGACGACCTGCGCACCTTTGAAGCCGAACCCTTTGTACAGGCACTTTTCGCCGAGCGGGAGCGTTCATGATTCGATTCGAACAGGTCGGTAAACGCTACGCCAACGGGCATGTGGGCTTGCATGAGCTGAGCTTTCGAGTGCGTCGCGGCGAATTCTTGTTTGTAACCGGTCATTCGGGCGCGGGCAAAAGTACGCTGCTGCGACTGCTGCTGGCCATGGAGCGCCCGACCACCGGCAAGTTGCTGCTGGCGGGCCAGGATCTGGCCACCATCAGCAATGCACAGATTCCGTTCCTGCGCCGTCAGATTGGCGTGGTGTTCCAGAATCACCAGTTGCTGTTTGATCGCACCGTGTTCAACAACATTGCGCTGCCGTTGCAGATTCTCGGGCTGTCCAAGGCCGAGATCGTCAAGCGGGTGGACTCGGCCCTGGAGCGCGTGGCGCTGTCGGACAAGACCGACCTGTATCCGGGCGACCTGTCCACCGGCCAGCAACAGCGCGTCGGCATCGCCCGCGCCATTGTTCACCGCCCGGCCTTGCTGTTGGCGGACGAACCTACCGGTAACCTCGACCCGCGCCTGGCGGCCGAGATCATGGGTGTATTCGAAGATATCAATCGCCTGGGCACCAGCGTGCTGATCGCCAGTCACGACCTGGCGCTGATCGCGCGCATGCGCCACCGCATGCTGACCCTGCAACGCGGCCGTCTGATCGGCGATGGGGAGGCCGGCGTATGAGTGCAACACGCAGCCCTAAAGTGTCCGAGCGTGTGGCGCCTAAAGCCGCCGACCCGCAGCCGCAGAAGAAAAAACGCGACGAAGACGATGGCCCGGATTTCAGCACGCTGCTGCGCGCCTGGATCGAAAGCCATCGCGCCAGCCTGCTCGACAGCCTGCGCCGCCTGGGCAAGCAGCCCATCGGCAGCTTTTTCACCTGCTTGGTGATGGCCGTGGCACTGAGCCTGCCGATGGGTTTGTCGCTGCTGCTTAATAATGTCGAGCGCCTGGGTGGTTCCTGGCAGCGTGCGGCGCAGATTTCGCTGTACCTGAACCTCGACGCCAGCGCCAAAGACGGCGAGAACTTGCGCGATGACATCAAGAACCTGCCAGGTGTGGCGGACGCCGAGTACATCAGCCGCGACCAGGCGCTTGAGGAGTTCCAGCAGCAATCCGGCCTGGGTGAGGCGCTTAAAGAGTTGCCGCAAAACCCGCTGCCGGGCGTGGTGCTGGTAACGCCTAATGAAGTCGACAAGCCGGCGCTGGAGGCCTTGCGGCAAAAACTCGCAGAGATGCCGAAGGTACAACAGGCGCAACTTGATCTAGTCTGGGTAGAGCGCCTTGCCGCGATCCTCAAGCTGGGTGACCGCTTTGTGTTCGGCCTGACGGTGTTGTTGGTGTCTGCATTACTTTTGGTGATAGGTAATACCATTCGTCTTCATATTGAAAACCGTCGCACCGAGATAGAAGTGATTAAACTGGTCGGCGGCACGGACAGCTATGTGCGTCGTCCTTTTCTGTACATGGGCGCGCTTTATGGCTTTGGTGCCGGGATTTTGTCCTGGGGCGTGCTGGCTTTTGGCCTTGACTGGCTGAACGACGCGGTAGTCGGGCTTGCCGGCTTGTACGGCAGCGATTTTGCCCTGGCCGGCGTGCCGGTCGCCGATGGCCTGTCACTCTTGCTTGGCGCGGTATTGTTGGGGTATATCGGTGCGTGGATTGCGGTCGCTCGTCACTTACGTGAGCTGGCGCCGAAGTAGTTAATGTCAGATTAATGTGGTTTCGTTTGTATTGACCGTATCAGTGGTTTAGGGAACTTGTCCTACGGTTCCCGGTCAATTTTCGCAGTGCTGAACTGCACGAGTTATGTGAGTCGGAGGTTTTTTCGTATGACCACTTCTTTGCAACCTGCTTATGCTCTGGTCCCGGGTGCGAACCTGGAGGCCTATGTGCACACGGTCAACAGCATTCCTTTGCTGACGCCCGAGCAGGAGCGTGAACTGGCCGAGAGTCTCTACTATGAGCAGGATTTGGGGGCGGCTCGGCAGATGGTGCTCGCCCACCTGCGTTTTGTCGTACATATCGCCCGTAGCTATAGCGGCTACGGTCTGGCCCAGGCTGACCTGATTCAGGAAGGCAACGTTGGCCTGATGAAAGCTGTGAAGCGCTTCAACCCGGAAATGGGTGTGCGTCTGGTGTCGTTTGCTGTGCACTGGATCAAGGCGGAAATTCACGAGTTCATCCTGCGCAACTGGCGCATCGTGAAAGTCGCGACCACCAAGGCTCAGCGCAAACTGTTCTTCAACCTGCGCAGCCAGAAGAAACGCCTGGCATGGCTGAACAACGAAGAAGTCCACCGTGTGGCCGAAAGCCTCGGTGTGGAGCCCCGTGAAGTGCGCGAGATGGAAAGCCGCTTGACCGGCCATGACATGGCGTTCGACCCGGCCGCCGAAGCGGACGACGACAGCGCCTTCCAGTCGCCGGCCAACTACCTGGAAGACCACCGGTATGACCCGGCGCGTCAACTGGAAGATGCCGACTGGAGCGACAATTCCAACCACAACCTGCACGAAGCGCTGGAAGTGTTGGACGACCGTAGCCGTGACATCCTCTACCAGCGCTGGCTGGCAGAAGAAAAAGCCACGCTGCACGACCTGGCGCAGAAGTACAATGTGTCGGCCGAGCGGATTCGTCAGCTTGAGAAAAGCGCGATGAACAAGCTGAAACTGTCCATCGCCGCCTAAACGCTGCGAAAAGGCAAAAAAATGCCCCGATCGAGAGATCGGGGCATTTTTGTTTGAAGTCGAAAAATCCGATATCCAGCGCGGTTCTCTGTGGGAGCTGGTTTGCCTGCGATGAGGCCTTTTCAGCCAGCCTCTCTGCAAACTGACATTTCGCTATCGCAGGCAAGCCAGCTCCCACAGGGGGCTGTGTTGTGTCAGTCAGCCCAGGGTGCCTTGCGCGAATTGTTCAGTTCGACCAGATAACTATCGCCACCCAACTGGCTCATCTGCTGGCGAATCCACGCCGCCCGTCGCGCCACGTAGGCGGTTGGATGACTGGCGCTCCACACCCGAGGGTTGGGCAACACCGCCGCCAAGTAACTGGCCTGCTGGCGGGAAAGCCCCTTGGCGCTCACGCCAAAGTGATGCCGAGCTGCCGCTTCGGCGCCAAACACACCTTCATCCCATTCGACGCTGTTGAGGTACACCTCAAGAATTCGCTGCTTGGGCCACAGCACCTCAGTCAGCGCGGTAAACCAGGCCTCCAGGCCTTTGCGCAAATAGCTGCGGCCGGTCCACAGAAACAGGTTTTTCGACACCTGCTGGCTCAGCGTGCTGGCGCCGCGAATCGAGCCGCCGCGTTCGTTGTGCAGCAGCGCCGCTTGAATCGCGTCAAAGTCGAAGCCCCAATGCTGCGGGAAGCGCTGGTCTTCACCGGCCATCACCGCCACTTTAAGGTCGTCGGAGATCTCGTCCCACGCCACCCACGTGCGTTGCAGGTCAATCGGCTCGCCGTCGACCCAGGACTCGACTTTGCGCTCCACCATCAATGCGGTGAACGGTGGCGGCACGACACGAAACAGCAACACCAGCAGCACACTGCCGATGGCAAACCATTTCACGACTTTGAGAAAACGCTTGAAGAGGAGACGCAGCATAGAGATGGCTTGGCCGAACCCGTTGAGCGGGCCATTATACAGACCCGGCCCTTTGAGTCTGACTGGAGTTCCTCATGCTGCGTAGCTTTCTGATGCTGGCTGCCTTTTTCGGCTTCACCGGCGTTGCCCTCGGTGCTTTTGCGGCTCATGCCCTGAAAAACCGCTTGAGCGCCGAGTACCTGGCGATCTTCCATACCGGCGTGACGTACCAACTGGTGCACGCCCTGGCGCTGTTCGGCGTGGCGCTGCTGGCCGCGCACATTCCTGGCCGGCTGGTCAGCTGGGCGGGCATCTCGTTTACCGTCGGTATCCTGCTGTTTTCCGGCAGCTTGTATGCGCTGACCCTGACCGGTATCAGCAAACTCGGCATCATTACGCCGTTTGGCGGGCTGGCATTCCTGTTGGGCTGGTTCTTTCTTGGCCTGACCGCATGGCGCCTGCAGGTCATCTGACCGAGGGGCTTGGGCCGACAACGCCAATCGGGCTAGAATGCTGGCCCCTAAAAACGATGGCGGCCCGTGGCATGCGCATTCAGTTGAATGGCGAATCCTTTGAACTGCCCGACGGTGAAACCGTTGCGGCCCTGCTGACCCGTCTGGACTTGACCGGGCGTCGCGTCGCAGTGGAGCTCAACCTGGATATCGTCCCGCGTAGCCTGCACGCCGAGACCGCGCTCACCGAAGGTGATCAGGTCGAAGTGGTCCATGCCATCGGCGGCGGCTAGTCGCCCGGCGCGCCAGCGCGCCAACCCGCATTCTGCAGAACCTCATCCCACCTCGAGGATTTCCCATGAGCATCGTTCGTAGCGACAAGCCCTTCGTTCTGGCCGGTCGTACCTACCAGTCCCGCCTGCTGGTCGGCACCGGCAAGTACCGCGACATGGAAGAAACCCGCCTGGCCATTGAAGCCTCGGGCGCCGAGATCGTTACCTTCGCCGTGCGCCGCACCAACCTCGGGCAGATCGAGGGCGAGCCGAACCTGCTCGAAGTGCTGTCGCCGGACCGCTACACCTTCTTGCCGAACACCGCCGGGTGCTACGACGCGATTGAAGCAGTGCGCACGTGCCGCCTGGCTCGCGAGCTGCTCGACGGCCACAACCTGGTGAAGCTGGAAGTACTGGCCGACCAGAAGACCCTGTTCCCCAACGTGATCGAAACCCTGAAGGCCGCCGAAACGCTGGTCAAGGAAGGCTTCGACGTGATGGTTTACACCAGCGATGACCCGATCATTGCCCGCCAGCTGGCAGAAATCGGCTGCATTGCGGTGATGCCGCTGGCCGGTCTGATCGGTTCCGGCCTGGGTATCTGCAACCCGTACAACCTGCAGATCATCCTCGAAGAAGCCAAGATTCCGGTGCTGGTGGACGCGGGCGTAGGCACGGCCTCCGACGCCACCATTGCCATGGAGCTGGGTTGCGATGCGGTGCTGATGAACTCGGCCATCGCGCATGCCCAGCAGCCGATCATGATGGCGCAAGCCATGAACCATGCGATCGTCGCGGGCCGCCTGGCCTACCTCGCCGGCCGTATGCCGAAAAAACTCTATGCCAGCGCCTCTTCGCCGCTGGATGGTCTGATCAAGTAAGAGCTATTGATGACTGAATCAAACGAAACGCCGAACACCGTGGAAGAGGGCGACGAGTCCAAGCACCGCCGCATCAAGAGCTTTGTGATGCGCGCGGGCCGTATGACCGAAGGCCAGCAAAAGGGCCTGGAGCAGGGCACGCCGCTGTTCGTCCTGCCATTGGCCGACGCGCCAGTGGACTACGACCAGGTGTTTGGCCGTTCGGCCCCGCGTTCCCTGGAAATCGGTTTCGGCATGGGTCACTCCCTGCTGGAAATGGCGGCGGCCTCGCCGGAGCAGGACTTCATCGGTGTGGAAGTACACCGTCCGGGTGTCGGCGCGTTGCTCAACGGCGTGCTGACCCAAGGCCTGACCAACCTGCGAGTCTACGACTGCGACGCGATTGAAGTGCTCAACCGCTGCATCGCCGACAACAGCCTCGATCGCCTGATGCTGTTCTTTCCGGACCCGTGGCACAAAGCCCGTCACCACAAGCGTCGCATCGTGCAAGCTTCGTTCGCGGAGCTGGTGCGCAGCAAGCTTAAGGTCGGTGGCATCCTGCACATGGCGACCGACTGGGAACCGTACGCCGAGTACATGCTGGAAGTGATGAACGTCGCCCCTGGCTATCGCAACCTGGCCGAAGACGGCAAATGCGTGCCACGCCCGGCTGAGCGTCCGATCACCAAGTTCGAACGCCGCGGCGAGCGGTTGGGGCATGGGGTTTGGGATTTGAAGTTCGAGAAGCTGGCTTAATTAGCTGCACATCTGAAATGCAATCCAATGTGGGAGCTGGCTTGCCTGCGATAGCATCACCTGGGTATCACTGATACACCGAGGTGTGTGCATCGCAGGCAAGCCAGCTCCCACATTTGGTTTTGTGTTGGCTTCGGGTTCAGCGACGGTCTGCCACAACCCCAATCAACACCAGCACCACCACCAGCACCGGTGCCAGGCTGTAGTTATTGAACTGGCTCAACCCCCGCACAATCCATGGCGTGGCGTAGATCAACGCCGCACCGCTGCCGATCATGCACACCAGCGCCATCAAGGGGACGCGCAATGCGCCCGCGATACTGCCCAGGCGGGCCTCGACCCAGCCTTTGATATCGGCGCCGAACAACACCAGCAAGCAGCCGACAAGAGCCAGAGAGATTTCCGACAGGTTGCTACGGCTCCAGCGGGATACGGTGGCGAGCAGGTCGAGTACCAAATCCATTCGAATTCCTTAGAGCGTCAGCTCAAAAACTTCTGCAACAGGTCATTGAGAAAGAGTTGCCCGCGGTCAGTCGCCGCCAGGCGTGACGGTTCGACCTGCATTAAGCCACTTTGTTCTGCCTCACGGCGGCCCTCGTCAAGGCTCGCCAGATCAAGGCCGGTGCGCTCGGCGTAGAGCCTGGCGTCGACGCCTTCGGTGAGCCGCAGCGCGTTCATGAGGAACTCGAATGGAAGCTCTTCATGGGTCAGTTCTTTCGCCCCGGCCTGAAAGCTTTTGGCCGGGTTGAGGTAGTCCTTGGGTGCTCGCGTCTTCCAGGTGCGCACGATGCGCCCGTCCGGGTGGCTGAGCTTGCCATGGGCGCCGGCGCCGATGCCGATAAAATCGCCAAAGCTCCAGTAATTCAGATTGTGCCGCGCCGGGCGGCCCGGTTGGGCATACGCCGAGACTTCATATTGCGCGTAACCGTGTTCGGCCAGCAGCGCCTGACCGGCCTCCTGAATGTCCCACAGCGTGTCGTCTTCCGGCAGCACGGGCGGCTGGTTCCAGAACACGGTGTTGGGTTCCAGGGTCAGCTGGTACCACGACAAGTGCGTCGGCTTGAGGGCGATAGCCTGGCGCAAGTCGCTCAGGGCGTCGTCCAGGGTTTGATCGGGCAAGCCATGCATCAGGTCCAGGTTGAAGTTATCAAACCCGGCCTGGCGCGCCATGCCGGCGGCGCGCACGGCTTCGTCACCGTTGTGAATGCGGCCCAGGGCTTCGAGCTTCTCCTGCTGGAAACTCTGGATGCCGATGGACAGGCGATTGATGCCCAGCGCGCGGTAGGCCACGAACTTCTCTTGCTCGAAGGTCCCGGGGTTGGCTTCCAGGGTGATTTCGATGTCGCCGGCAAACGGGATGCGTGCTTCCACGCCCTTGAGCAAACGGCCCAGCGCAGCGGCGCTGAACAGGCTGGGCGTGCCGCCACCGAAGAAGATCGAGCTGAGTTCACGGCCGTAAACCGCGTGCAGGTCTTGATCAAGGTCAGCCAGCAACGCGTCTACATACTCTTCTTCCGGCAGCACCTTGCTGGCGGTGTGGGAGTTGAAGTCGCAATACGGGCATTTGCGCACACACCACGGAATGTGGATGTACAGCGCCAAGGGCGGCAGGTGCGGCAGGGCCGCCCGAGGCGTTTGCGCGCCGCCGTGGATCAGCGGCTGCGCGGAGGTGTTCTGGGTCATTTCAGGCTCAGGCGTTGGCGCAGCAAATCCATTGCGCGGGCGCGGTGGCTGATCTGGTTCTTGTCGGCCGGGCTCAGTTCGGCGCTGGAAACATTACGCTCCGGCACCCAGAACAGCGGATCGTAGCCAAACCCGTGCTCGCCACTGGCCGCATGCAGGATGCGCCCGTGCCACAGGCCTTCGCAGAGGATCGGCAGCGGGTCATCGGCATGCCGCACCAGCGCCAGCACACAGACGAACTGCGCACCGCGCATCGCGTCCGGCACATCCTTGAGGGCGTCCAGCAACTTGGCGTTGTTGGCCGCGTCGCCCTTGCCGTCGGCATACCGCGCCGAGTAAATGCCAGGTGCTCCGCCCAGGAAGTCCACCGCCAGGCCCGAATCATCCGCCAACGCCGGCAAGCCGGAGATACGCGCGGCGTTGCGGGCTTTGAGGATCGCATTTTCGACAAACGACAGGCCGGTTTCTTCCGGCTCGACCTGGCTGAACTCGCCGATCGAGCGCAGTTGCACGGAATCACCGAGCATCGCCTGGAGTTCTTTGAGTTTGCCGGCGTTATGGCTGGCCAGTACGAGTTGTGTGAGGTTCATCAGTCGGCCGGAAACAGTTCTTGGTTGAATTGGAAGCCGTGGGCTTTGCCGCCGGTTTCAACATTGATGGTGAAAATCTTGGTTTCCTGCTGTGGCACCGCGTACTGGGCAACGTACAGCGTGGAGCCGTTCTGGATGATTTTCTTGAACGTGAGCATCTCGCTCTTGCCGCCCAGGTCTTTGATCGTGCCGGTGACGGTTGCGTCGATCGGTTCGACGCCCTTGTTCACAAACACATTGATCATGCCCAGCTCTTTGCTGCGTACGATCCCGGCTTCCTGAGCCATTTCCGGCGTCAGGAAGCTTGTGGTCAGGGTGTTGTAATGCACCGTGATATCGCCGAATTCTTTCTGGCGATTACCATCGATGGCATCCGCCGCCATAGCGCTGACGCCCAGGCACGCGGTGAGTAGAAATACAGCCAAACGACTCATGTTCGTCCTCCTTGAAAATGGTTAGACGGCAATTTGATGGTCTGTGAGGCCAGGACTGCTGACGCGGTAGATCCCGATTTCGCCCAACAGATTGGGCCATAGCTTACTCGCCCAGCCGTGGCGATGCTGTTGATCGACGGCAAGGCGGTTGATGACTTTGGCCTCACGCTCTCCGCACAAGGCTTCGAAGTCTTCGAAGGTGCAGAAGTGGATGTTCGGGGTGTTGTACCACGTGTACGGCAGGAAGTCCGACACCGGCATCCGGCCCTTGGTGGCCAGGTACCAGCGGCAGCGCCAGTGGCCGAAGTTGGGAAAGGTGATGATGCACTGGCGGCCCACACGCAGCATTTCGTCGAGAATGCGGTCCGGGTAGTGCACGGCTTGCAGAGCCTGGGTCATCACCACGATGTCGAAGCTGTTGCTGGCAAAGTTGCCCAGGCCCTTGTCCAGGTCCTGCTCGATCACGTTGATGCCCTTGGCCACGCACTGGGCAATGTTGTCCGGGTCATTTTCCAGGCCGTAGCCGGTGACTTGCTTGTTGTCGCGCAGCCAGCTCAGCAGTTCGCCATCACCGCAACCGAGGTCGAGCACGCGGCTGCCGGCGGGGATCCAGTCTTGGATGATTTCCAGGTCGGCTCTCATGGCGTTCTCACAGAGTTATGCGGTTCATGTAATTGCTGAAAGCCTGCAGGTAGCGCGGGATCGGAATCAGGAAGGCGTCATGGCCTTGCGGAGCATCGATCTCCAGGTAGCAGACATCTTTCTTGGCGGCCATCAGCGCGTCCACCAGCTCACGGGAGCGGGCCGGCGAGAAACGCCAGTCGGTGGTGAACGACATCACGCAGAACTTGGCGGTGGCGCCCTCAAAGGTTTTCGCCAGGTCGTCGTTGAAGTTGGCGGCCGGGTCGAAGTAGTCCAGCGCCTTGGTCATCAGCAGGTAAGTGTTGGCGTCGAAACGCCCGGAAAACTCTTCGCCCTGATAGCGCAGGTAACTTTCGACCTGGAACTCGACGCTGTGGAAGTCGTAGTTGAGCTTTTCGCTCTTGAGGCCACGGCCGAATTTTTCGCCCATGGAGTCATCGGACAGGTAAGTGATGTGCCCGACCATCCGCGCGAGCATCAAGCCACGCTTGGGGATCACGCCTGCTTCCTGGAACGAACCGCCGTGGAACTCGGGGTCGGTGAGGATGGCCTGGCGTGCCACTTCGTTGAAGGCGATGTTCTGCGCCGACAGTTTCGGCGCCGAGGCGATGGCCAGGCAATGGCGCACGCGGTCCGGGTAGGTGATGGTCCATTGCAGCGCTTGCATGCCGCCCAGGCTGCCGCCGATCACCGCGGCCCATTGGCCGATGCCCAGCAGGTCAGCCAGGCGCGCCTGGCTGTGCACCCAGTCTTCCACGGTCAGCACCGGGAAATCCGCGCCGAACGGCTTGCCGGTTTCCGGGTTGAGGCTGCTTGGGCCGGTGGAACCGTTGCAGCCGCCGAGGTTGTTCAGGCTCACCACAAAGAATTTGTTGGTATCGATGGGCTTGCCGGGGCCGATGCAGCTGTCCCACCAGCCGGGCTTGCGCTCGTCGGCACTGTGGAAACCGGCGGCGTGATGATGGCCGGACAGGGCGTGGCAGATCAGCACGGCGTTGCTCGCCGTGGCGTTCAGTTGGCCGTAGGTTTCGTAGATCAGGTCATAGGCCGGCAGCGAACGGCCGCAGGCCAGGGCCAGCGGTTCGCTGAAGTGCGCCACTTGGGGCACGACCAGTCCAACAGAATCGGGGGGGAAGGCAGCTGGCATCGACCCTGCTCTCGTTTAAATGAGGCGTAAGTCTAAAGACCGCTGCACCCAGCGGCAAGCAAAGGCCTGCACGGAGTCAAGTCAGTACGCGGATACAAAATGTGGGAGCGGGCTTGCTTGCGAATACGGTGTGTCAGTCAGCGAAAATATCGACTGATCGACTGCATTCGCGAGCAAGCCCGCTCCCACACTTATCCGCGTTTCAAATCAGGCCGAACAGTTCTTTAGGCATGAACGCGTAGTAGGCCAGGCGCGGGATCACCCAGCTTTGCAGCAGCTGGATCGCGATAAACGCGAAGATCGGCGAGATATCCAGGCCGCCCAGGTTCGGGATCAACCGACGGAACGGCGCCAGCACCGGCTCGGTGATCTGGGCCACCAGCTCCGCGCCAGGGCTACGGCTGCCGGGTGCGACCCACGAGAGGATCACGCTGATGATCATCGACCAGAAGATGATCTTCAAAAACAGCGAGAAGATACCGATCAGGCCCCATGGCAACAGCAGCGGGGTGAAGGCCTGATAGCCGTTGAGCATCAGGATCACCATAAACAGCAAAATCTGCAGCAGCAGCGCCAGCACCAGCGACGACATGTCCAGGCCGAACAGGCTTGGGATCACGCGGCGCAGCGGTTTGAGCAGCGGTTGGGTGGCTTTCACCACGAACTGGCAGAGCGGGTTGTAGAAGTTCGCCCGCACCAGTTGCAGGATAAAGCGCATCAGCACGATCAGCAGGTACAGGCTGCCCAAGGTCTGGATGATGAAAATGGCAGCGTCATTGATTCCGAGCATGTTTGTTTCCTATCGGGTCCAGTTGCAGGGGACGACTATTTGCCCAGTTGCTCGGCCATCTCGGCCGAACGATGTGCCGCAGCACCCAGGGCTTTTTCCACCAGGGCTTCAAAGCCACCGGCCTGGAACGATTCAATGGCCGCTTGCGTGGTGCCACCCGGCGACGTTACGCGGCGGCGCAGTTCGGCGGCGTCCACGTCGCTGTCGACGGCCATGTTCGCGGCGCCCAGCGCGGTTTGCTCAGCCAGTTGCTCAGCCACTTCGTGGGGCAGGCCCAGCTTCACGCCGGCGGCGGTCATGGCTTCGATCAACAGAAAGAAGTACGCCGGGCCGCTGCCGGACACGGCGGTGACCGCGTCCAGTTGCTGCTCTTGCTCCAGCCACACGGCGATGCCGACGGCGGACAACAGTTCTTGCGCCTGATCGCGTTGCTCGGCCGTCACCTCGGCGGTGGCGTACAGGCCGCTCACGCCCTTGCGCAGCAGCGCCGGGGTGTTGGGCATGCAGCGCACGATTGGCTGTTCACCGAGCCAGTTGTTCATGCTGGCGCAGGTGATGCCGGCGGCGATGGAGACCACCAGTTGGTGTGGCTGCAGGCTCGGGCGCAGGCTTTCGCACACGGCCTTCATGGCCTGCGGTTTCACCGCCAGCACGATCACGTCGACGCCCTGGATGGCCTCGGCGTTATCGGCAAAGGTTTCAATGCCGTGCTCGCTGCTGACGCGGGCGCGGGTGTCGGCGCCCGGGTCGCTGGCGCGGATCTGCTGGGCTTGCAGGCCCTTGGCCCGCAGGCCGCCGATCAGGCTGGCCGCCATGTTACCGGCGCCGATAAAGGCAATACGCGTGTTGCTCATGACAGGTCCTTATTCAGAGGAAAGTCAGCCATTTCACGGCTGGCCGTAGTCGCGAGCGCCAAACAGGGCGGTACCGATCCGCACCCAGGTGGCGCCTTGGGCGATGGCCGACTCGAGGTCGTGGCTCATGCCCATGGAAAGTGTGTCCAGCGGCAGATTCAGGCTGGCTTGCAGGTCTCTCACCGCTGCGAACGCCGCATCTTGCGCGGCGCGATCTTCAGTCGGCTCGGGAATCGCCATCAAGCCGCGCAGTTTCAGGCGCGGCAAGGCGCTGATCGCATGGGCCAGGGCCGGCAAGTCGGCGGGCGTAGAGCCGGATTTGCTGGCTTCGCCACTGACGTTGACCTGAATGCAGATGTTCAGCGGCGGCAGGTCGGCCGGGCGTTGTTCGGACAGGCGTTGAGCGATTTTCAAGCGGTCCACGGAATGTACCCAAGCGAAGTTCTCGGCGATCGCACGAGTCTTGTTCGATTGAATGGGGCCAATGAAGTGCCAACTCAAGGGCAGGTCGGTTAATTGCGCCTGTTTGCCCAAGGCTTCCTGCAGGTAGTTCTCGCCAAAATCGTGCATCCCGGCGGCGTAGGCTTCGCGCACGGCTTGCGCGGGTTTGGTCTTGCTCACGGCCAGCAGGTGGATGCTGTTTTCGTCACGTTGCACGGCGTGGGCCGCGGCACGGATCCGCTCGCTAACCAGGCCAATGTTGTCTGCTATCGTCGACATTCAAGATGCACCCGTGGATATGGAGTCCGCGGCATTCTACTGGAAATGGAAAGCCCTATGGATATCACTGAATTGCTGACGGCCAGCGTGCGCCGTGGCGCCTCCGACCTGCATTTGTCGGCCGGCCTGGCACCGATGCTGCGTGTTGATGGCGAGGTCTGGCCGCTGGAGGGCCCGGTGCTCACGCCCCCGCAAGTTGCGGAGTTATTGAGCCCTTTGCTCAACCGCTACCAACAAAAGGATTTCGAAACATCTCTTGAAACCGATTTTGCCTTCGAACTGCCGAGCGTGGCGCGGTTCCGGGTGAATGTATTTCAACAGGATCGCGGCATGGGGGCGGTGTTTCGCACCATTCCCGCCGAGGTGCAGAGCCTTGAACGCCTCGGGCTGGGGGCGGTGTTCCAGCGTATCGCGCAACTGCCGCGCGGCCTGGTGCTGGTCACCGGGCCGACCGGGTCGGGCAAATCCACCACGTTGGCGGCGATGATCGACTACCTCAACGGGCATCGGCGCCAGCACATCCTCACCCTCGAAGACCCCATCGAATTTATCCACAGGCCGAAAATGGCCTTGATCAACCAGCGTCAGGTGCACCGCGATACCCACAGCTTTTCGGCGGCGCTGCGCTCGGCGCTGCGTGAAGACCCGGATGTGATTCTGGTGGGCGAGTTGCGCGACCTTGAAACCATCCGCCTGGCGCTGACGGCGGCTGAGACCGGGCACCTGGTATTTGGCACCTTGCACACCACCTCGGCCGCAAAGAGCGTGGACCGGCTGGTGGACGTGTTCCCGGCAGCGGAAAAGCCCATGGTGCGCTCGATGCTGTCGGAGTCGTTGCAGGCGGTGGTGTCGCAAGTGCTGGTCAAGAAGATTGGCGGTGGGCGGGTGGCGGCTCACGAGATCATGCTGGGTACACCGGCTATTCGTAACCTGATCCGTGAAGACAAAGTGGCGCAGATGGTCTCGGCGATCCAGACAGGTGGCGCGCTAGGGATGAAAACGTTGGACATGAGCTTGAAGGCGTTGGTCAGCGAGGGGCTGATCAGCCGGGAAGATGCGCGGGGGCAGGCGAGGGTGCCTGGGGACATCTGAGGTCTTGCGGGCAATGAAAATCAAATGTGGGAGCGGGCTTGCTCGCGAATGCGCAGTGTCAGTCACCCTCTTAGTTGACTGATCTAACGCATTCGCGAGCAAGCCCGCTCCCACATTGGTTACCGCATATCAGACTGAAATCAGCGCTGCACAACCCGCAGGTTGTTGTTCTGCTCTTTCGGCAGAACCCGTTTGGCAATCACGTAGTTCTTGTCCCAGAACGGCTTTTTCAACGTGTCGATGCTGACCGACTTGCCACGACGCGGTGCGTGGATAAAGCGGTCGTTGCCCAGGTAGATGGCAACGTGGTTGACCTGGCGGCTCTTCAGTTTGAAGAACAACAAGTCGCCCGGTTTCAGGTCTTTACGATCAACCTTCAGCCCGTGACCGGCGGCCATGGCGTTGGAGGTGCGTGGCAAATCCACCGCTTTGACGTCATTAAACGCATATTTTACCAAACCACTGCAGTCGAACCCTTTACTTGGGCTGCTGCCGCCCCAACGATAAGGAGTACCGAGCACATTAACCGCGCGGCTGAGGACGTTGCTGCTTTGTTTGGTGTTAACTGCCATCAGGCCGGGCGTTACTTTACCGTGGTGGGCCTTGCTCAGTTGAGTCGGGCGGTTGACGGTCAGCTTTACCGATTTGGCGGTGCCTGGTGTGCTGTGAACTTTAGGGGTGAAACCGTTAACGTTAGGAAGACGTTGCTCACGATTGGTGGCGTGGGCGGCCAGTGGCATTAATAGGCAGATGGTTAGCCATGTCTTGAAAAATGGTCGCATTAGGCGTGGCTCTTTTAGGTTTGCGCGCAACTTTATAACAGCTTTTTGTGTCGTTCTTAGGCCGTTTGTCGACTGAACCCTGGGGTCAAATTCAGGAAAAGCGCGACGAATTGCCGCTATCGTCCTGCAGAGGTCAGGTGGCATAAGGCTTTGCGGGAGGGAAGATACCATTTGCCGTGTGTCGGGCGCCCGTAAAAAAGTCACAAAGAAAATGAAAAAATTTATCTATCGAGGCAAAAGAGGTACTCCATGAACACCTATCGACAGGATGTGATGCAGCAGGACACCCACAGCAAGGTGATCGGTTACCTGCTGTGGATTTTCGGTTTTACCGGGGCGCACCGCTTCTATTACGGCAAGCCGGTGACCGGGACGATCTGGTTTTTCACCTTTGGTCTTTTCGGGATTGGCTGGCTGATCGACTTGTTCCTGATCCCCGCCATGGACCGTGAAGCAGACCTGCGTTTTACTGCCGGGCCGATCGAATACAACGTGGCCTGGATACTGTTGGCGTTCCTGGGCGTGTTCGGGCTGCACCGCATGTATCAGGGCAAATGGATCACCGGCCTGATCTACCTGCTGACTGGCGGTTTGTTCCTGGTGGGCGTGCTGTATGACTTCTGGACGCTGAATACGCAGGTTTCGATCCGCAATGCCGAGCGCAACAGCGGACGCTGAGCGCGCATTGATTCAATGCGAGTACGGTCAATGTGGGAGCCGGGCTTGCCCGCGATAGCATCACCTCGGTCTGGCTGAACAACCGAGGTGCCTGCATCGCAGGCAAGCCAGCTCCCACATGTACTGTGCCCACTTCAGGTTTTGCGACTTATCAGGCCTGGTAGCTGATCCGCCCATCGACCAAGGTGTACCGCACCGTCGCCGGCAGGCTATGGCCGATGAACGGGCAGTTTTCGCCCTTGGACAGCCAGTGTTCCCCGGCAACCGTGGAGCTGGCCGGATCAAACAGCACCAGGTCCGCCGCTGAACCCACCGCCACTTTGCCTGCCGGCAGGCGCAAGGCCTCAGCCGGGCCGGCACTCAGGCGCGCCAACAGCGTTGGCAGGTCGAGCAGACCGTCTTGCACCAGGGTCATCGCCAGCGGCAGCAACAGTTCGACACTGCTGATGCCCGGCTCGGTCGCGCCAAACGGCGCCAGCTTGGCATCACGCTCGTGCGGTTGGTGATGGCTGGAGATTGCCGAGACCACACCCGACTTCACGGCCGCGCGCAAACCGTCGCGGTCGGCCAACGTGCGCAGCGGTGGCTGCACGTGGTAAAGGCTGGAGAAATCGATCAGCGCTTCATCGGTCAGAATCAGCTGGTACAACGCCACGTCCGCCGTCACCGGCAGGCCGCGCGCTTGCGCCTGGGCGATCAAGGCCACGCCGCGCGCGCTGGTCAACTGGCTGAAGTGCGCACGCACACCGCTTTGCTCTACCAGCAGCAGATCACGGGCCAGGGCCACGGTTTCAGCGGTTTCGGGAATACCCGGCAGGCCGAGGAAACTGGCGACGGCGCCTTCATGGGCCAGGCCGCCTTCGGCCAGGTCGCGGTCCTGGGAGTGGAAGATCACCGTCAGGTCGAAGGTGGCTGCGTATTCCAGGGCGCGGCACAGCGTGCGCGTGCTGCGAAAACTGTCCAGCCCGTTGCCGAATGCCACGCAACCGGCGTCGCGCAGGGCGATCAGCTCGGCGAGTTGTCCGCCTTCCAGGCCTTTGCTCAGCGCGCCGATGGGGAACACTTTGCAATTGCCGGCTTCGCGGGCACGGTCCAGGATCAGCTCGGTCACCGCCGAGGTGTCGAGCACCGGCTTGGTGTGCGGCGGGCAGCACAGGCTGGTGACGCCACCGGCAGCGGCGGCGCGGGTTTCGCTGGCGATGGTGCCTTTGCGGCTGTAACCCGGTTCACGCAGGGCGACGTTCAGGTCGACCAAACCAGGCGCGGCCACCAGGCCTTTGGCGTCGATCGTCTCGCTGGCGCTGAAGCCCGCAGGCGCAGCGCCAATGGCGAGGATTTTGCCGGCTTCCAGGTGAAGATCGGTAACTTGATCCAGGCCACTGGCCGGATCGATGACTCGGGCGCCGAGAATGCTGAGCTTCACTGGGCGTTCTCCTGCTCGAATTGACGTTGCGCGGTTTGCCCGCTCATGGCCATGGACAACACCGCCATGCGCACGGCGATGCCGTAGGTCACTTGGTTGAGGATCACCGATTGGCTGCCGTCGGCCACCGCCGACTCAATCTCAACCCCACGGTTGATCGGCCCTGGGTGCATGACGATGGCATCCGGCTTGGCGCCGGCCAACCGCGCGGTGGTCAGGCCGAACAGGCGGTAGAACTCACCTTCGCTCGGCAGCAGGCCACCGGCCATGCGCTCGCGTTGCAGGCGCAGCATGATCACCACGTCCACGTCCTTGAGGCCTTCGGTCATGTCGGTGTAGACCTTCACGCCGTACTGCTCGATGCCGATCGGCAGCAGGGTTTTCGGTGCGATCACGCGGATGTCCGGGCAACCCAGGGCTTTGAGGGCCAGCATGTTCGAGCGCGCGACCCGCGAGTGCAGGATGTCGCCGACGATGGCCACCGAGAGGTTTTCAAAACCGCCCTTGTGCCGACGGATCGTCAGCATGTCGAGCATGCCTTGGGTCGGGTGCGCGTGGCGGCCGTCGCCGCCGTTGATGATTGCCACGTTCGGGCACACATGCTCGGCGATGAAGTGCGCGGCGCCGGAGTCGCCGTGGCGCACCACGAACATGTCGGCGGCCATGGCTTCGAGGTTGCGCAGGGTGTCGAGCAGGGTCTCGCCCTTGCTCGCCGACGAGGTCGACACGTTTAGTGTGATCACGTCGGCCGACAGCCGCTGGGCCGCCAGTTCAAAGGTGGTGCGGGTGCGGGTGGAGTTCTCGAAGAACACATTGCAGATGGTCTTGCCGCGCAGCAGCGGGACCTTCTTCACCGCGCGGCCACCGACTTCGAGGAACGAGTCGGCGGTGTCGAGGATTTCAGTCAGCAGTTCGCGGGGCAAACCGTCGAGGGACAAGAAGTGTTGCAACTGGCCCTGAGCATTGAGCTGCAGCGGGCGCTTGGCATCTAGAGGCGTCATCGCGGGGACTCTGTACAAGGCGGTTTAAAGGGCAAGGTCTTGCAGTTCGAGTTCGAGCGGCGTGGGACCGGACAATTTTACCCGCTGGTGGGCCTCCAGCGACAGGGTGGCACCGACCACATCCGGGCTGATCGGCAATTCGCCAGCGTCCAGGTCGAGCAGGCACACCAGCGTCACGCTGGCCGGGCGGCCGTAATCGAACAACTCGTTCATGGCGGCGCGGATGGTGCGGCCACTCATCAGCACGTCGTCGATCAGCACCAGGTGCTGGCCTTCAATCTCGAACGGCAGGGCCGAAGGGCGCACTTGTGGGTGCAGGCCGTTCTGGCTGAAGTCGTCGCGGTAGAAAGACACGTCCAGCGTGCCCAGCGGCGAATCGCTGCCCAGTTCTTCCAGCAACGCTTGGGCCACCCACACCCCACCGGTGCGAATGCCGATAAAGCGCGGTTCGCTGATGGCACGGTGTTGCAGGTGCGCCTTGAGGCGAATCGCCATCTGGCTGATCAGGTCGGCGGGATTGGGCAGGCTCATGGTGGCTCCTTCAAGGCCTCGCGCAGGCAAGGTCCGGGCTCAAACGTAAAAAGACGCGGCAAGCCGCGTCAGTCAGGATTCAAATAAAGCGGTGTTTTCATCCAGCCAACCCTGCAACAGCAGGGCGGCCGCGATGGCGTCCACCGGGTTGTCGCGGTAGCTGCCTTTCTGCCCGCCACGGTCACGGCGCTCACCCTTGGCTTCAAAGGTGGTCAGGCGCTCATCGTGGGTATAGAAGGGCAGGTTGTAGCGGCCATTGAGGCGGCGGGCGAACTTTTCGGCGCGCAGGCACATGTCGCTGGGGGTGCCGTCCATGTTCAAAGGCAGGCCGACCACGACGGCGTCGGGCTTCCACTCCTTGATCAGGGCCTCGACCTGGTTCCAGTCCGGCACGCCGTTCTGGGCTTTCAAGGTGCACAGCTCGCGGGCCTGGCCGGTAATTACCTGGCCGACCGCTACGCCGATCTGTTTGGTGCCGTAGTCAAAACCGAGGATCAAACGCAAGGCCATCAGGCGTGCCCCGCCTGGCTGGTCAGCAGGTTGAGGTTGACCCGCAACTTGGCTGCCGCCGCTTCCAGGCGCAGCTCACTGGCTGTGTTGAATAGAATGTCGGCGTCGAACGGACAGGTCAGCCAGGCATTGCTGGCCAGTTCGGCTTCCAGTTGCCCGGCTTCCCAACCGGCGTAGCCGAGGGTGATCACGCTTTGCTCAGGCCCCACGCCGTCGGCGATGGCGAACAACACGTCTTGGGAAGTGGACAACGACACGCCTTCCAGGTCGACCGTGGCCTGGAACTTCGGCCCGGTGGGGTGCAGCACAAAACCGCGATCGGTTTGCACCGGCCCGCCGATGTAGATCGGTACATTTTGGCAGCGCGCCGGCGGGTCGATCTCCGGGCGCAGTTGCTCAAGAATATCGGCCAGGTTCAGCTCTTGCGGGCGGTTCACCACCAACCCCATGGCACCATTGGCCGTGTGCTCGACGATGTAGGTCAAGGTCTGCGCAAAGTTCGGGTCGGCCATATGGGGCATGGCGATCAGGAATTGGTGCTTGAGGTAGGTCGGGCTGACATTTTTCATGTCCGCTAGTGTGGCGTCGGAGGGGCGAACTGACAAGCTGCGGCGGACGCTAATTGTGGCGAGCGGGGCTGTTGTGGCGAGCCGGCTTGTCGTGGCGAGCGGGCTTGCCCCGCGTTGGGGCGCGAAGCGGCCCTGAAATCTGGCGCTGTGGTTTTTCAGGCAGAACGCGGTGGCCCTATTGGGGCCGCTTCGCAGCCCAACGCGGGGCAAGCCCGCTCGCCACGACAGCCCCGCTCGCCACGAGGGCCCGCTGCCTTTGGCAGAGTGCAGGAATGATCAGTTACTGGACAGCCGATCACCCCGGGCAAACTTCCAGGTGCGGATGATTTCCAGGCGGTCTATGTCGTTCAAGTCGCCGGTAAACGGCGCGAAGGGCGCGGCCAGGCGCACGATGCGCTGGGCCGCCTGGTCCAGCAACGGTTGGCCGGACGACTCCAGCACCTGCACTTCATATAACGAACCGTCGCGGTTGATCGACACCAGTAAGCGCAAATTGCCATAGATCTGCTGGCGCCGCGCTTCATCCGGGTAGTTGAGGTTACCGATGCGTTCAACCTTCTTGCGCCATTCGTCCTTATACCAGGCGCCTTTGTCGCGCATGGTCGAGGCGGCGTTCAGGCGATAGATGCGCGGGCGCTTGGCGTACAGCTGTTGTTCGTTGGCCAGTTCGGCTTCGAGGCTGGAAATCTGGTCGGAGAGCTGCGAGCTGTCGAAGGTCGGCGCTGGCTTGACCGGCTCGGGCTGCGGCTCGGTCTTGGTTTTCTCGCGCTGGGTCGGGGCTTTTTGCGGTTTTGGCGCAACAGTGGTCACGGCGGCCTTGGGCGCGGCCTGCTTGACCTCAGGCTTGGGCGTCGGCGGCGGGGTGACTTTATTCACCTTGTTGTCCTGGAACGGCGCCACTTCGGTGGTCTTGGGCACGGCCTTTTTGTCGAGCGTGCCGCTGCCTTGCTGATTGTCCTGGGCCAGAAAGTCAGCCTTTTCAGGCTTTTTTTCGCTTTTGAACGTGGCGAGGGTGATTTCCAGGGTTTTGGTGATCTGCTTGGGCTCGGCAAAGGTGAAACCCAGGCCGAGTAACAAAGCGAGGTGGATCAGCGCTGCCAGAAACAGGGTAAATCCGAGCCGATCAGCCGGGCGCACGCCGCTGTGGGAGAGTTCGGGGGGCAGATCGGGCGGGAGCGTCATGACAAAAAAACCAACATCGCGCGTTTCACAGGTGCCGCATGATAACGCAATGTTGGTGTGTGTCCGGCTGTTCTATGTCACTTGGCTTGCAGCTTGCGCTCGATGGCCGCCATCAGCATTTCGCCGATGTTCGTGCCAAATGCGTTGTCGATCTCGCGAATGCAGGTCGGGCTGGTGACGTTGATTTCGGTGAGGTTCTCACCAATTACGTCCAGTCCTACGAACAGCAGGCCTTTTTCGCGCAGTGTTGGGCCGACTTGGGAAGCGATCCAACGGTCTTTGTCCGACAGTGGACGCGCTTCACCGCGACCGCCGGCTGCCAGGTTGCCACGGGTTTCACCTGCGGCCGGGATACGCGCCAGGCAGTAATCCACCGGCTCACCGTCGATCATCAGGATGCGTTTGTCGCCGTCCTTGATCGCCGGAATGTAAGCCTGGCCCATGATCTGCTGGGTGCCCAGCGCGGTCAGGGTTTCCAGGATCACCGACAGGTTTGGGTCGCCAGCGCGGTGGCGGAAGATCGAGGTGCCGCCCATGCCGTCCAGCGGCTTGAGGATCACGTCGCCGTGCTTGGCGGCGAATTCACGCAACACATCGGCGCGGCGGCTGACCACGGTAGGCGGCGTGCATTGTGGGAACAGGGTGGCGAACAGCTTTTCATTGCAATCGCGCAGGCTTTGCGGCTTGTTGACGATCAGCACGCCAGCGCGCTCGGCCTGTTCCAGCAAGTAAGTGGAGTAAACGAATTCCATGTCGAACGGCGGGTCCTTGCGCATCAGGATCACGTCCAGATCGCTCAAGGGGCTGTCGATTTCATCCGCAAGCTCGAACCACTTTTCAGGGTTGGCAAACACCTGCAGCGGGCGCATGCGTGCGCGGGCCTCGCCGTCGCCCTGATAAAGATCGCGCTGCTCCATATAGAACAGCGTCCAGCCGCGGGCCTGGGCGGCCAGGAGCATAGCCAGCGAGCTGTCCTTTTTATAGGAAATGCTGGCGATAGGGTCCATGACAATGCCGACGCGAACGCTCATGGGGGATTTCCTCTAGCAAATTAGGGCGCATAAAAGTGGCGTCAGAGTGGCGCTGCGGCTGTTGTGGGTCAAGGAAAAACCACCTGGCCGGTTGCTCGATAGATTGCGCCCGGAGACTGTGCTAAAAAGACTCCCACGGTGCAGCAGCCCTTGAATTCCAAGGCTTGCAGCGCTCATCCTGTGCAACATCAGGCAGTACACACCGAAAACCGATTCGCTGTGGCGATGGTAGAGCAGATATGGAACAGCATTCCAACGCCTTGAGAGTGATGGTGATCGACGATTCGAAAACAATCCGCCGCACCGCCGAGACCCTGTTGAAGAACGTGGGGTGCGAAGTCATCACGGCCATCGACGGTTTCGATGCACTGGCCCGGATTGTTGATCATCACCCGCACATTATCTTTGTCGACATCATGATGCCGCGCCTGGATGGCTATCAAACCTGCGCGCTGGTGAAGAACAACCCGGCGTTCAAGTCGATTCCGGTGATCATGCTGTCCTCCAAGGACGGCCTGTTCGACAAGGCCAAGGGGCGCATCGTGGGTGTCGATCAGTTTTTGACCAAGCCTTTCAGCAAGGAAGAACTGCTGAGCGCGATCAAGGCCTACGTGCCCGGCTTCGCCGCAGTAGAACAAGCACACTGACACCGCCTCACAAGGGCCGGCGTCCACCAATGTAGTGGGGAAAACCATGGCACGTGTTCTGATCGTCGACGATTCGCCGACCGAAATGTACAAACTGACCGGCATGCTGGAAAAGCACGGCCACCAGGTCCTCAAAGCCGAAAACGGCGCAGACGGCGTGGCCCTGGCCCGTCAGGAAAAGCCCGACGCCGTACTGATGGACATCGTGATGCCGGGCCTCAATGGCTTCCAGGCTACCCGCCAGTTGTCCAAGGAGCCGGAAACCAACGGCATCCCGATCATCATCATCACCACCAAGGATCAGGAAACCGACAAAATCTGGGGCGCACGCCAGGGCGCCAAGGATTACCTGACCAAACCCGTGGACGAAGAAACCCTGATCGCCACCCTGAACAAGGTGTTGGCCGGCTGACGGCACGCCATCATGACCGAGTCACAAACCGCCTTCGAGCTGCTGCTGGACATCGACCGCCGCTGCCGCCTGCTGGCCGCCGACCTGCCGTCCCAGGAAACCCGCCTGCAACGTTGGAGCGGGATCGGTTTTCGCCTGGGACCGTATTGGTACGTGGCGCCGATGGGCGAAGTCGCCGAGGTGTTGCATGAACCGCGTTGCACCTTGATGCCCGGGGTCAAGCCCTGGGTCAAAGGCGTGGCCAACCTGCGTGGGCGTTTGCTGCCGGTGATGGACCTGGGCGGGTTCCTCGACCTCGGGCTGTCCAGGGCCCGCAAGCAACGGCGAGTGCTGGTGGTGGAATTCAACGACTTGTTTGTCGGGCTGCTGGTGGACGAGGTGGTGGGCATGCAGCATTTCGCACAAGACGCACTGTTGGCGAGCACCGCGCCCACTGCGCCGTTTATCCAGGGCCAGTTCGACAGTGACCAGCTGTGGCAGGTCTTCAGCCCCTTCGCTTTGGCCCAGGCCCCAGGCTTCATGGATGTTGCCGCATGACCACCGCTACCACGCCCAAACCGCAAGCCGCATCGCGCAGCCGTTCGCAGATCATCGTGCTGTTTATCGCGCTGATCGTGTTCATCATGCTGTTGTTCGCCAACTTCGCGTACCTCAATACCCAGTCCACGTACGACAAGCAGTACATCGGCCACGCCGGTGAGCTGCGCGTGCTGTCCCAGCGCATTGCCAAGAACGCCACGGAAGCCGCCGCCGGCAAGGCGGCCGCGTTCAAGCTGCTGGGCGATGCACGCAACGACTTCGCCCAGCGCTGGGGCTATCTGAAAAAAGGCGATACCGAGACCGGCCTGCCGGCTGCACCCAACGCGGTACGCGCCGAAATGCGCGCGGTGCAGACCGATTGGGAAGCACTGCTGAAAAACACCGACGCGATTCTCGCCAGCGAACAGACCGTGTTGTCGTTGCACCAAGTGGCCGCGACCCTGGCCGAAACCGTGCCGCAATTGCAGATGGAATCGGAAAAGGTCGTCGACATTCTGCTGCAACGCGGCGCCCCGGCCAGCCAGGTGGTGTTGGCCCAGCGCCAATCATTGCTGGCCGAACGCATCTTGGGCGCAGTCAACACCGTGTTGGCCGGCGACGAAACCTCGGTGCAGGCCGCCGATGCCTTTGGCCGCGACGCCAACCGTTTTGGCCAAGTGCTTAACGGCATGCTCCAGGGTAACGCCGGCCTGCGCATTGCTCAGGTTGAAGACCACGACGCCCGTGCGCGGTTGGCGGAAATCGCCGAGCTGTTTGAATTTGTCTCCGGCTCCGTGGATGAAATCCTCGAAACCTCGCCGCAGCTGTTCCAGGTACGCGCCTCGGCGAGCAATATTTTCAACCTGTCGCAAACCCTGCTCGATGAAGCCTCGCACCTGGCCACCGGGTTTGAAAACCTCGCCAGCGGGCGCAGCTTTGACACCATCGGCGGCTACGTATTGGGCTTGCTGGCGCTGACCTCGATCATCCTGATCGGCCTGGTGATGGTGCGCGAGACCAACCGCCAGTTGCATGAAACCGCCGAGAAAAACGAGCGCAACCAGAACGCGATCATGCGCCTGCTCGATGAAATCGAGGACCTGGCCGATGGTGACCTGACGGTGACCGCCTCGGTCACCGAAGACTTCAC
Organism: Pseudomonas sp. TREG-RG-20F-10-E-6-01; assembly: GCF_022662455.1. NCBI lineage: Bacteria > Pseudomonadati > Pseudomonadota > Gammaproteobacteria > Pseudomonadales > Pseudomonadaceae > Pseudomonas > Pseudomonas sp. TREG-RG-20F-10-E-6-01. Next base: position 312,747 of record NZ_JAKNQP010000007.1, read on the forward strand.
CGGCACCATCGCCGACTCCATCAATTATTCGGTTGACCAGCTGCGCGATCTGGTGGCGACCATCAACCTCACGGCCGGGCAAGTGGCCGGCGCGGTGCAGGAAACCCAGGCCACCGCCATGCACCTGGCCCAGGCCTCGGAGCATCAGGCCCAGCAAATCGCCGAGGCCTCTACCGCGATCAATCAGATGGCCCAATCCATCGACCAGGTGTCGGCCAACGCCGCCGAGTCCTCGGCGGTGGCGGAGCGCTCGGTGGAAATTGCCAACAAGGGCAATGAGGTGGTGCACAACACCATCCACGGCATGGACAACATTCGCGAGCAGATCCAGGACACCGCCAAGCGCATCAAACGCCTGGGCGAATCGTCCCAGGAGATTGGCGACATCGTCAGCTTGATCGACGACATTGCCGACCAGACCAACATCCTTGCTCTCAACGCCGCGATCCAGGCGAGCATGGCCGGTGACGCCGGGCGCGGGTTTGCCGTGGTGGCCGACGAAGTGCAGCGGTTGGCCGAGCGCTCATCCGCCGCCACACGCCAAATTGAAACCCTGGTGCGGGCGATCCAGACCGACACCAATGAAGCGGTTATTTCCATGGAACAGACCACCACCGAAGTGGTGCGTGGCGCGCGGCTGGCGCAAGACGCCGGGGTGGCGCTGGAAGAGATCGAAGGCGTGTCGAAAACCCTGGCGGCGTTGATCCAGAGTATTTCCAACGCGGCGCAGCAACAGACCTCGTCGGCGGGGCAGATTTCCCTGACGATGAACGTGATCCAGCAGATCACCACGCAGACGTCATCGGGCTCGACCGCCACGGCGGAGAGCATCGGCAACCTGGCGAAGATGGCCAGCCAGTTGCGCCGGTCGGTGTCGGGTTTCACCCTGCCACCGCCTAAACAGGTAGACGATTGAAATGCACGCTAGACAACACCCCAGTCCAATTGTGGGAGCTGGCTTGCCTGCGATAGCGGACTGTCAGTTGATCCATCTGCAGCTGACCCACCGCGATCGCAGGCAAGCCAGCTCCCACAGTGGATCTCCATTGTTCTTGGCAACACACGCAATTCACGAATTCTAAGCGGAGCAGTTATGGTTGATCGGCACGACTACGTGGCCCTCGAATGGGTCAAGGGCGACATTGCCGAAACCCTGAAACAGGCCCGTTCGGCGCTGGACGCGTTTGTCGAAACCCGCGACAGCGACGCCATTGCCGAGTGCCTGGCCGGTATCCACCAAGTGCATGGCGCGCTGCAGATGGTCGAGTTCTACGGCGCAGCGCTGCTGGCCGAAGAGATCGAAGCGCTGGCCCTGGCCCTGCAAGCCGAGCGCGTCAGCCAGCGCGATGAAAGCATCCGCCTGCTGCAACAGGCCCTCGGGCAACTGCCGCTGTACCTCGACCGCGTGCACAGCGCCCGCCGCGACCTGCCGCTGGTGGTGTTGCCGCTGCTCAACGACCTGCGCAGTGCGCGCGGTGAAAGCCTGCTGTCGGAGACCAGCCTGTTCAGCCCGCAGCTGTTGTCGATTGCGCCGTTGCCCGACGAGGCCTTGGCCCAACGCACACTGCCGGACCTTCACGAGCAACTGCGCCAGTGGCATCAACTGCTGCAACAGGCCCTGGCCGGTTTGCTGCGTGAGGACCACGGCCCCAGCAACCTGGAAGACATGGCGCGGGTGTTCGCGCGCCTCGAGGCGTTGTGCCAGGGCGCGCCATTGCTGCCGTTGTGGCAAGTCACCTCGGCGCTGGTCGAAGGCATGCTCACCGGCGTGATCGCCAACAGCCCGGCGCTGCGCAGCCTGCTCAAGGCCAGCGACAAGCAACTCAAGCGTCTGCTGGTCCAGGGCATCGGCGGCATTAACCAGCCCGCGCCGGATGAACTGCTAAAAAGCTTGCTGTTCTACGTGGCCAAGGTCACCCGGCCGACGCCGCGCATGCAAAGCCTCAAGGAACGCTACGGGCTGGATGAAGCCTTGCCCGACAGCGCCGTGGTCGATGCCGAGCGTGCACGTTTGGCCGGACCGGACCGCAATGCCATGGGCTCGGTGCTCGGCGCCTTGTGCGAGGAACTGGTGCGGGTCAAGGAGCGCCTCGACCTGTTCGTGCGCAGCGACCGCCAACACACCAACGACCTCGATGCCCTGCTGGCGCCACTGCGCCAGATCGCCGACACCTTGGCGGTGCTGGGCTTTGGCCAGCCGCGTAAGGTCATCATCGATCAACTGGCGGTGGTGCTGAGCCTGGTGCAGGGCCAGCGCGAGCCCAATGACGCGGTGTTGATGGATGTTGCCGGCGCCTTGCTCTACGTCGAGGCCACGCTGGCGGGCATGGCCGGCACCGTCGAGCCGGAGAGCCGCGAAGAGAGCCGCCTGCCCACCACCGACCTGACCCAGATTCATCAATTGGTGATCCGCGAATCCTGCCAATGCCTGCGCCAGGCCAAAGAGCTGGTGATCGATTGCCTTGAGGCCGATTGGGACCGCCAGCGCCTGGAGTCGCTGCCCGAGCTGCTCAGCCAGGTGCGCGGCGCGTTGGCGATGATTCCGCTGCCGCGTGCGGCGAGCCTGATGCGTGGTTGCACCGATTATGTCGATGAACAGTTGATGACCGGCGCTGCGCCACCGCCCGAGGCGCAGCTGGCGCATTTCGCCGACGTGGTCAGCAGCCTGGAATACTACCTGGAACGCATGCTTCAGGACCCCGACGCCGCCGGCGAACGCGTGCTGGAGCTGGCCACCCAAGGCCTGGCTGCACTCGGCTATCTGCCGGTCGAAAAGCCTTGGCGCCAGGCCCTGGCCGCGCCGGATGGCGCCCTGTCGACAGAGATCGCACCGAGCCAGTCCCAATTTGATGCATTGGCCAACCCCACGTCACGCCTGAATCCGCCTGCCCTGCACCGTCCGGGCAGCCTCTTGCCGCCGCCCGTTGGCGAAGAACCTGTCGACGATGAACTGCGCGAAGTCTTCCTCGAAGAAACCGATGAAGTCCTTGAAGTGCTGCACCGCTACTTGCCCAACAGCGCCGACAAAACCGCCCAAAGCGAGATGCGGCGTGCCTTCCACACGCTCAAAGGCAGCGGCCGGATGGTCCGCGCCCTGGTACTGGCCGAGCTGGCCTGGGCCGTGGAAAACCTGCTTAACCGTGTGCTCGAACGCAGCGTGGCGCTCGACGCTGACGTGCAACAGGTGCTGGATGAGGCCGTGGCCCTGCTGCCGGAGCTGATCGCCGACTTTGCGGCCGACGACCAACGCCAGCGCGATGAAGTCGACGCCCTGGCGGCCCGTGCCCACGCCTTGGCCAGCGGCACTCAACCGGCCGCAGAGCCCCATGACCCGATGTTGCTGGAGATCTTTCGCAACGAAGCCCAGAGCCACCTGGAGAGCCTCAACCACTTTCTGCAACAGGCCGCCGAGCATATGCCGCTGCAAGTCAGCGATGAACTGCAACGCGCCCTGCACACCCTCAAGGGCAGCGCCTACATGGCCGGCGTGTTGCCGATGGCCGAACTGGCGCGCCCGCTCGATCACCTGACCCGCGAATACAAGGCCCACCGCCTGCCGCTGGACCTGGATGAAGTGGAACTGCTGCTGGAAGCCGAAGCCCTGTTCCAGCGCGGGTTGCGTCAGCTGGACAGTGATCCGCTGGTGCCGATCAAGGGCGCGGCAGAGTTGATCAGCCGCACGCAAAGCCTGCTCGACCAGCAGCTGCAAGCCTTGCTCGACGCGCCCAACACCGGGCTGCGCATCAAGCGCGACGCGCAGTTGATCAGCAACTTCCTGGCCCAGGGCATGGACATCCTGCTGGATGCCGAAAGCCTGCTGCGCCGCTGGCAGCAACACCCCGGCGAACGCCAGGAACTGACCGCGCTGCTGGACGAGTTGACCACCCTGGGCGAGGGCGCGCACATCGCCGACCTGCACGCCATCGACGAACTCTGCGAAGCCTTGCTCGACCTCTATGGCGCTGTGGAAGAGAGCAGCCTGGCGGTCAGCGAACGGTTTTTCCATGAGGCCGAACAGGCCCATGAAGCGCTGATCAACATGCTCGACCAACTGGCGGCCGGCCAGGAAATCAGCCCGGCGCCGGCTCGGGTAGACGCCCTGCGCGAACTGCTGGACGAAGCCCTCGACCCGTCCGCCACCGGCCTGATTAAAAGCGACGGCGGGCGCGCCCCAAGCATCTCCGAACTGGGCGCTGCCACGGCCCGGTTGGGCCAGGACACAGCGATGGACGACGAGATCGTCGAGATTTTCCTGGAAGAGGCAGTCGACATCCTCGACAGCGCCGGGCAGTCGCTGAAACGCTGGCTGCTGGAACCGGACAGCGCGGCGCCGTTGTCGTCGTTGCAGCGGGACCTGCACACCCTCAAGGGCGGCGCGCGCATGGCCGAAATCGGCCCGATTGGCGACCTCGCCCATGAGCTGGAATGCCTGTACGAAGGCCTGGTGGACCGCCGCTACAGTTACTCGACCGAACTGTCCCAAGTATTGATGGCCAGCCATGAGCGGCTGGCCTTGCAGCTCGATCAATTGCAAGACCACCAACCCCTGAGCGACTCCAGTGATTTGATCGCTCAGTTGCGCGCGTTGCGCCAGAACAACGCGCCCGCCACTGCGCCCACAGAACCTGAAACCGCAGCGGCTGATCCCGAGTTGCTGGATATCTTCCTCGAAGAAGCCGCCGATATTCTCGACAGTTCAAGCAGCGCGTTGCTGCGCTGGCAGGCCGAGCCGAGCAATCGCCAGGAGGTGGAAACCTTGCTGCGCGACTTGCACACCCTCAAGGGCGGCGCGCGCATGGTCGAAATCGGGCCGATTGGCGATTTGGCCCATGAGCTGGAGTTTCTCTACGAAGGCTTGTCTGCCGGTTTGCTCGCGCCGTCGCCGGAACTGTTCGCCTTGCTGCAAGGCTGCCATGACCGCCTGGCGCAGATGATCGACGCGGTGGCGGGCGGTTTGCCGGTGGGGTCGGTGGATAAACTCATCAAGCGCATCAGAAGCCTGGTGCACCCCGGTGATGAGCCGCTGGCGCCCGTAGCCTTGCCGGCCGGCAAGGCCGAAGCGGCGGTGGACCCCGGCGCCGACATGGTGAAAATTTCCGCTGACTTGCTTGATGATCTGGTCAACCTGGCCGGTGAAACCTCGATCTTCCGTGGCCGTATCGAGCAGCAGGTCAACGACGCGCGTATCGCGCTCAACGAAGTCGAAACCACCATCGAGCGCATGCGTGACCAACTGCGCCGCCTCGACACCGAAACCCAGGGCCGCATTCTCAGTCGTCAGCAGGCCGAGGCCGAGCGCCTGGGTTATGAAGAATTCGACCCGCTGGAAATGGACCGTCATTCGCAGCTGCAGCAGTTGTCGCGCGCGCTGTCCGAATCGGCCTCCGACCTGCTGGACCTCAAGGAAACCCTCGACCGTCGCAACGGGGATGCACACAACCTGTTGCAGCAACAGGCGCGCATCAACACCGAGCTGCAGGAAGGCCTGATGCGCACGCGCATGGTGCCGTTCGAACGCATGCTGCCGCGCCTCAAGCGCATCGTGCGCCAGGTGGCGGAGGAGTTGGGCAAGGACGTTGAATTCGTGGTCGGCAATGCCGAAGGCGAGATGGACCGCAACGTGCTGGAGCGCATGGTGGCGCCGCTTGAACATATGCTGCGCAATGCCGTCGACCATGGCCTGGAGTCCCGCGAGGCGCGCGTGTTGGCCGGTAAACCCGAGAAGGGCCGTATCAGCCTGGACCTGACCCACGAAGGCGGCGATATCGTCTTCGACATGCGCGATGACGGCGCCGGTGTGCCCCTGGACGCGGTGCGGCGCAAGGCGATCAAGCGCGGCCTGCTCGCGCCTGATCAAGACATGAGCGACCGCGACGTGTTGCAGTTCATCCTGCAGCCGGGCTTTTCCACCGCCGAAAAAATCACCCAGATTTCCGGGCGCGGCGTGGGCATGGACGTGGTGCACGAAGAAGTGCGCCAGCTCGGTGGCTCGATGTTCATCGACTCGACGCCGGGCGCGGGCGTGCACTTTCGCATTCGCCTGCCGTTTACCGTGTCGGTCAATCGCGCGCTGATGGTGCAATGCGCGGACGACCAATATGCGATCCCGCTCAACACCATTGAAGGCCTGGTGCGCGTGTTGCCCCATGAGCTGGCCGGGCACTATCAGCAAGATCCGCCGCGTTACGAATACGCCGGCCAGCGTTATGAATTGTTCTATTTGGGCGACCTGCTGCACACCGTCGCCCGGCCCAGACTGCTCGGCCAATACCAGCCAGTGCCGGTGCTGCTGGTGCAATGCAACGAGCGGCGCGTGGCGGTGCACGTGGACGCCATGGCCGGTACGCGCGAGATCGTGGTCAAGGGCCTGGGGCCACAGTTTGCCGGCGTGCAGGGTTTGTCCGGGGCGACCATTCTGGGTGATGGTCGCGTGGTGCTGATTATCGACTTGCTGGCGCACATTCGCGCCCGCCAACCGGCGTTGCCGGCCCAGTCGGTGGACGCGCCGCTGATCCTCAACGACCCGCTGAAAAAACGCCCGCTGCTGGTGCTGGTGGTAGACGACTCGGTCACCGTGCGCAAAGTCACCAGCCGCCTGCTGGAGCGCAACGGCATGAACGTGCTGACCGCCAAAGACGGCATCGACGCCATCGCGTTGCTCGAAGAACACACCCCGGACCTGATGCTGCTCGACATCGAAATGCCGCGCATGGACGGCTTCGAAGTGGCGATCCAGGTGCGCAACGACCCACGCTTGATGCGCCTGCCGATCATCATGATCACCTCGCGCACCGGCCAAAAACACCGCGACCGCGCCATGGCCATTGGCGTCAACGACTACCTCGGCAAGCCGTACCAAGAGTCGGTGCTGCTGGAAAGCATCGCCTACTGGAGCAAGTCCCATGCTTGACCACCGCACCAGCCAACTCACCGGCCTGCTGCTGCCCCTGGCCGACCGCCACCTGGTGCTTCCCAACGTCGCCATCGCCGAACTGATCGACTTCCAGCGCGGCGAACCGGCCAGCGACGCACCGCCGTGGTACCTGCGGCAAGTCACATGGCGCGACCGGCAGTTGCCGTTGATCAGCTTTGAAGCCGTGTGCGGCGAGGCCAGCTTGACCGGCGAGCGCTCGCGGATTGTGGTGCTGAACGCACTGGGCGGGCGGCCGACGTTGAAGTTTATTGCGATGGTGATTCAGGGCATTCCGCGTTCGTACAAGCTGGATAGCCAGTTGAGTTACGTGGACGTGCCGCTGTGCCCGCTGGAACTGGCAGCGGTGCAAGTGGGGGAACATGTGGCGAAGGTGCCCGACCTTATGGGGCTTGAAGCCTTGTTGGTCGAATCCGGCCTGGCCTGACCATAAGCCTTGTGAAGATCCAATGTGGGAGCTGGCTTGCCTGCGATGGCGGCCTGTCAGTTACTGCATCAACAACTGACCCACCGCTATCGCAGGCAAGCCAGCTCCCACACTGAATTGTGTTCGGCCCAAGATGATGATCGTACCTTTTCGCCATTTTGATCTGCTCATGATGCGGATTGACCGCTCACATGTCGGAATGGGATGGAGTTGCTGTAGGCGAGTTCTGCATTTGGATTAGCGGGTTTTCAGGTTTGAGTGGAGTGGCTAGTTTCTGCACTCCATCACTGCCAGCAAGGATCCGAAAATGGCCGTACCGTTTCTGCGTAATTGCCTGCTTGTGGTCTGCCTTATCTATATCGGCGTCAGTTGGATCATATCTCCCGGAACACCGGATCTGGATCAAGTGGTGTTGAAACATTCATTGGGCAACGGCACCTCGATCTATGGTGCGCGAGACGGCCAGGGCGGTGCGACCGTAGGATTTTCCTACAGGTACTACGTCCATGAGGACTTGGGGAGTGATCAGGAAATACTCACCGCATTAGTGTCTGCACATCCTTTTCTGAAAACCAAAGAGCCCGATGTTCAAGTGAGTGATGAAGGCGGCGCGCTGCACCTGATTATTCAGGGGAGGGTGTATGAGTACCACAGTTATGCGCTGGAGGGACTTGGAACGGTCAAGGTGATGATGGCTTTGTGATGGGCCAGTCTTCGGATTTTTCCTGCAAGATTTCGGGCTGTGCATGAACTTGTTGCGGGTAGCCATGGCGGCTAGTCTTCGTCCCGTCATCGAAAAAACGGTGACACGGACGTGCAAGTCCGACGAAACTGTTTAGGCGTAAAAACGCCCAGCCAACCACGGGCGTTTTTTGTGCTCGCTGCTTTATGGCGGCTGCGCGCAGGAGGTCTTCGGACCTGCTGGGTGTCCTAAACAGGCCCGGTCTTGCACACCTGCGCACGGTCGCCACCCTCATTCGCGTGCAAGCGAACGGTGGCGCTCCTTACTAACTGTTTAGGAGTTTCATCATGGTCAAACCTACCCCCAATCCACCTGCTTCCAAGCTTTTCACCGTACACCCCCATCAGAACACTGAAACCCTGCTGGTCAACGCCAGCGAAACTTTGTCCTCGCTAAACGCCATGACCTGCAATCTGGCCTTCAACCTGGACACCTCCCAGCGCGCAATCATGCTCGGCATTCAGCAAATGGCCGAGTTGAGTCAGTTGCTGGTCGATAGAGCGCTGGAACACGTCAGCCCTGCGCCGGTAGGTTGAAGCGGTCCCAAACAGGGACCGATTTTTAACAGACACCACCGAACAAATGTGGGAGCTGGCTTGCCAGCGATGGCGGCGTGTCAGTCGACATCTTAATAGCTGACCCACCGCTATCGCAGGCAAGCCAGCTCCCACCTTTCGATCTTCATTCGGCTCGGATCCAGTATTTGCTGATTGATCATTTCCAATATCCCATCCCCTTAAAACTTGATCGTTCCCAAAAAGGGACCTATCGTTCCCTTTTTGGGACTCTTTGGCCGCTGCCATGCAAACCTTGCCGCTCAGCACTGCACTCTTCACCAACACTCAGCAGAAAGTGCTGGGCCTGCTTTTCGGCAAGCCCGATCAAAGTTTCTTTACCAACGAGATCGCGCGCTGGGCCCAGGTGGGCAAGGGCAGCCTTACCCGCGAGCTGGAGCGTTTGCAGTTGGCGGGTATCTTGAGCATGACGCGCCAAGGCAATCAGACCCATTACCAGGCCAACCCCCAATGCCCGATTTACTCGGAGTTGTTGGCCATCGTGCGCAAGACCCTGAGCCTGGATGAACCCCTGCGCAATGCATTGGCACCGTTCGCCGAGCAGATAACCTGGGCCTTTATCTACGGCTCCATCGCCAAGGGTGAGGCGCACTCATCCAGTGACATAGATCTGATGCTGATCGGCGAAAGCCTCAACTACAGTGAAGTCATGGAGCAGCTCATACCGCTGGAAGAGCAACTGGGCCGCACCATCAACCCAACGCTTTACACCCCTGAAGACTGGATCGGCAAATGGAATGCCGGGAACAGTTTTGTGCAGCGGGTCGTGCAGCAGGACAAGATCAATCTGATCGGGGGCAACCCCCTGGAATCCATGGATGGACAGCAAGGCAAATCTGGAAAATCTGCAACGTAGCGGTGGCTTGAAGGCTGAGCCGCCGGATCGCAAGGAGTGTGACGGGCTGATGCGCTCGGCGCGGGATCGGTTAAGGGATGCGGGTAACCCACAGCTATCGTTCGCCAGTCGTTTCGACTTGGCCTACAACGCCGCCCACGCCATCGCGCTCACGGCCTTGCGCCTGCAAGGGTATCGTTCTGACAAACGCTATCTGGTCTTTCAATGTCTGATTCACTCCGCCGACGTGAGCAGGGTGCAGGTGAGGTTACTGGCGTTATGTCATGAGCGCCGAAACCTGGCGGAATATGAAGGGTATATGGATGAGGATGAGGCGTTGCTTGGGCAGTTGATGGGGGGCGCGATGTCTCTGCTGAATAGAGTGGAAGATGTGTTGGCTGTGCGTCAGTGGCAATGACGTGATTCTTCGCAACACCGCCAATCAAATGTGGGAGCTGGCTTGCCTGCGATAGCGGTAGATCAGCTGCAGATATGTCGACTGACAGTCCGCAATCGCAGGCAGCGAGCTCCCCCATTTTTAATCTTTGTTCGGCTTGAGTCCGCGATTGCTGACGATCCATTACTCCAACCGTAACGATCCGCCGTTGGGCTTGATTGATACCCCCCACGTTCACTCCTAAGGTACAGCCCACGACAGCAAACCCCGTGGAGCGACCATGACAACAACCATCACCCCCGACTCGCGCTGGACGCGGCGGCGCGACGAGAAACAGCGGCGCCTCGGGCTGGTCAAAAAATACGCAGACGGGGCGGTGTTGCCCAGTGACAGAATCGTCGAGGCCCTGGAAGCGCTGATTCTCCCTGGCGACCGCGTGGTGCTGGAGGGCAACAACCAGAAGCAGGCCGACTTCCTCTCGCGCTCCCTGGCCAAGGCCGACCCGGCCAAGCTCCACGATTTGCACATGATCATGCCCAGTGTCGGCCGTTCCGAGCACTTGGACCTGTTTGAAAAGGGCATCGCCCGCAAGCTCGACTTCTCTTTCGCCGGCACCCAATCCCTGCGCATCAGCCAGCTGCTGGAAGACGGCCTGCTGGAAATCGGCGCGATCCACACCTACATCGAACTCTACGCGCGGCTGGTGGTGGACCTGATTCCCAACGTCGTGCTCTCGGCCGGTTTCATGGCTGACCGCGCCGGTAACATTTACACCGGCGCCAGCACCGAAGACACCCCGGCGTTGATCGAGCCTGCCGCGTTCAGCGATGGCATCGTCATCGTGCAGGTCAACCAGTTGGTGGATGACGTTACCGATTTGCCCCGCGTCGACATCCCCGCAAGCTGGGTGGATTTTGTGGTGGTGGCCGACAAGCCGTTCTACATCGAGCCGCTGTTCACCCGCGACCCGCGCCATATCAAGCCGGTGCATGTGCTGATGGCGATGATGGCGATCCGTGGCATCTATGAAAAACACAATGTGCAGTCGCTCAACCACGGCATTGGGTTCAACACCGCCGCCATCGAGTTGATCCTGCCGACTTACGGCGAATCCCTCGGCCTTAAAGGCAAAATCTGCCGCAACTGGACCCTCAACCCGCACCCAACCCTGATCCCCGCCATCGAAAGCGGCTGGGTGGAAAGCGTGCATTGCTTTGGCACCGAACTGGGCATGGAAAACTACATCGCCGCGCGGCCTGATGTGTTCTTCACCGGCCGCGACGGCTCGATGCGCTCCAACCGGATGTTCTGCCAGCTCGCCGGCCAATACGCCGTGGACCTGTTTATCGGCGCCACTCTGCAAGTGGATGGCGACGGGCATTCCTCCACCGTCACCCGTGGCCGCCTCGCCGGGTTTGGTGGCGCGCCGAACATGGGCCACGACCCGCGCGGCCGTCGGCATGGCACCCCGGCCTGGCTGGACATGCGCCACGACGACGCGCCGCAAGCCTTGCTTGAGCGTGGCAAAAAGTTGGTTGTACAAATGGTCGAAACCTTCCAGGAAGGCGGCAAACCCACTTTCGTCGAGACCCTCGACGCCGTCGAAGTGGCGCGCAAAAGCGGCATGCCGCTGGCGCCGATCATGATCTACGGCGACGACGTCACCCACCTGCTCACCGAAGAAGGCATCGCCTACCTGTATAAGGCGCGCTCGCTGGAAGAGCGCCAGGCGATGATCGCCGCCGTCGCTGGCGTCACCGCCATCGGCCTGCGCCACAACCCCAAGGACACCGCGCGCATGCGCCGCGAAGGTCTGATCGCTTTGCCTGAAGACCTCGGCATTCGCCGCACCGACGCCACCCGCGAACTGCTGGCCGCCAAAAGCGTGGCCGACCTGGTGGAGTGGTCCGGTGGCTTGTACAACCCGCCCGCCAAGTTCAGGAGCTGGTAAATGCGCGCCCTTAAACTGCACGAACTGAGCCTGGCTGATCGCCTGGCGGACATGGCCGTCGATGCGCTGATCGATGAGGCCGACTTGTCGCCCAAACCCGCCTTGGTGGACCGCCGCGGCAATGGTGCCCACAGCGATTTGCACCTGGGGTTGATGCACGCTTCGGCGTTGTCGCTGTGGCCGATGTTCAAGGAAATGGCGGAAGCCGCGCTTGAGTTCGGCGAAGTGGGTTTGCCTTTGCGCGAAGCCCTCGGGCGCATCGGCCGTGAAGGCGAGCAGGCGATGCTCACCACCACCAACGGCGTGAACACCCATCGCGGCGCGATCTGGGCCCTCGGTTTGCTCACTGCTGCTGCGGCGCTGGAGCCACGCAGCGTCACGCTGACGGCGGCCAAGTTGGCACTGCTCAACGACCGCTACGCCCCGCAGCCGCTGAGCCACGGCGCCCAGGTTGCTCAGCGCTACGGCGCACGCGGTGCCCGTGAAGAAGCACAACTGGGCTTCCCGTCCGTGATGCAACGTGGCCTGCCGCAACTGCACAAAAGCCGCCAGCAAAACGCGGGTGAGCAGAACGCACGCCTGGATGCCTTGCTCGCGATCATGACTGACCTGGCCGACACCTGCGTGCTCTACCGCGCCGGCACCGAAGGCCTGCACGCCATGCAACGCGGCGCCCAAGCGGTGCTGGACGCAGGCGGCAGCGCGACCCTCGCCGGTCGCCGCCAATTGCACGAACTGGACGACCAATTGCTGGCCCTGAATGCCTCCCCCGGCGGCGCCGCCGACCTGTTGGCCGCCTGCCTGTTTATCGACCGCCTCGACGGAGCGTTTTGATGGAAACCTTATCCTTTGAATTCCCCGCCGGGCAGCCGCCCAAAGGCCGTGCGCTGGTGGGTTGCGTCGGCTCCGGCGACCTGGAAGTGCTGTTGGAACCGGGCACGCCCGGCACGCTGACCATTCAGGTGCAGACCTCGGTGAATGGCGCCGAACAACGCTGGCAGCATCTGTTCGAGCGGATCTTCCAGGAGCACACGCCGCCGGCGTTGAAGATCGATATCCACGACTTCGGCGCCACGCCCGGCGTGGTGCGTTTGCGCCTGGAGCAAGGCTTCGAGGAGATCGGCCATGACTGACTTGCTCAGCAAACACAGCTTCGTTGAATTGGGAGCACGGCAGCGGGCCAAGGCCTTGCTCGACGCCGGCACGTATCGCGAACTGATCGACCCCTTCCAACGCGTGATGTCGCCCTGGCTCAGCCGCCAAGGCGTGGTGCCCCAGGCCGATGACGGCGTGGTGATCGCCAAAGGCAGCATCGCCGGAAAGCCGGTGGTGGTGGCCGCTATCGAAGGCAACTTCCAGGGCGGCAGCCTCGGTGAAGTCGGCGGTGCAAAAATTGCCGGTGCCCTGGAGCTGGCGGCTGAAGACAACCGCAAGGGCATCCCGACCGGCGCGGTGCTGTTGCTGGAAACCGGCGGCGTGCGCTTGCAGGAAGCCAACCTCGGCCTCGCGGCGATTGCCGATATCCATGCGGCGATTGTCGACCTGCGCCAGTACCAGCCGGTGATCGGCGTGGTGGCCGGCAGTGTCGGTTGCTTTGGCGGCATGTCCATCGCCGCTGGGCTGTGCAGCTACCTTGTGGTCACTCGCGAAGCACGCCTGGGCCTGAATGGCCCGCAAGTGATCGAGCAGGAGGCAGGCCTGGAAGAATATGACTCCCGCGACCGCCCGTTTATCTGGAGCCTCACCGGCGGCGAACAGCGCTTCAACAGCGGCCTGGCTGACCGTTACGTGGCGGACGATGTGGCGCAGATCCAACAGACGGTTACCGCGCTGTTGCAACAAGGTATGCCCGAACACCCGCGCAGCCGTCAGGCCGATTTCTACCTGACGCGCCTGACCGAGCTGGACGCCACGCCGCAAATCGACGCGGCGACGGTGCGCGACCTGTACCAAGGAGATCGCTCATGAGAGGCCTGCAGTGGTTCAACGCATTGAGTGCCGGCGCCACACCTGTGGACGGTTTGCCGGCCTCGCTGAAAGTCGCCGACGGCGTATTGGGTGAGCAAGCCGTGCGCTTCATCGCCGTGGTCACCGACGCGCACAACCGTTTCCCGCGGGCGCGCAATGGCGAAGTCGGCCTGCTCGAAGGCTGGGGCCTGGCCAAAGCCGTGGACGATGCCATCGCCCGTGGCGACAAGCGCCCGATCATCGCCATCGTCGATGTGCCCAGCCAAGCCTATGGCCGTCGCGAAGAAGCCTTGGGCATCCATCAAGCCCTGGCCGCCGCCGCCGACAGCTACGCCCGCGCTCGGTTGGCCGGGCACCCGGTGATTGCGCTGCTGGTGGGCAAGGCCATGTCCGGCGCGTTCCTCGCCCACGGCTACCAGGCCAACCGCCTGATTGCTCTGCGCGATCCCGGCGTGATGGTGCATGCGATGGGCAAGTCGTCGGCGGCGCGGGTGACCCTGCGCAGTGTCGAAGAGCTGGAAGCCCTGGCCGCCAGCGTGCCGCCGATGGCCTACGACATCGACAGTTATGCCAGCCTTGGTTTGCTCTGGGAGACGCTGTCGGTCAGCCAGATTGAACACCCCACGGCGGACGATGTGGTGCGCGTCAGTGATTGCCTGCTGCACGCCATCGACGATGTCGCGGGCCCCGATTTAAAAGGACGCCTGGGCGCCACCAACCGTGCTGCTTCCAGCCACGTACGCCAACTGCTGCGGGAGCAATGGTGAACGCTCACGATTTGCTCTGGGGCATGGCCCCGGCGCATCTGCCCGCCGACGCGCCGGCTTGGGTGTTGGAGGCTATCAACGCCGGTCATCCGGTGGTGGTGCGTCGCGCCATCGCCGAGCCGGGCCGGGTGGCCGTCGGCGTACGCGGGCGTTTGCGTGAGCAGCGGTTTGCGGCCGTGATGCCTGTCGCGGCGGTGCAACGGCGAGTAGTGCCCGAGGCGCTGCGCGCTGTGACTTCATCACGGGATTTACCAGCGTTGCGCGCGCTCGATCTACTGCGGCCAGTGTTGGCGCAGGAGACGTGGGGCGTCACGGGCAGCGCGGGTTTTGAGTTGGCCAGTGGAGTTGAAGCACTGCATGCGCAGAGCGACCTGGATTTGATCCTGCGCACGCCCCAGCGTTTGGAGCGCGGTGATGCCGAGGACCTGCTCGCGATATTGGACACGGCGCCGTGTGCCGTGGACCTGCAACTGCAAACCCCGTTTGGCGCCGTCGCCTTGCGCGAGTGGGCGGGAGGCTCGCACCGAGTACTGCTGAAAACCGTCAGCGGCGCGCACTTGGTGGTTGACCCGTGGCAGGCGGTGGCATGAGCAGCCTTCTGGTATTTCCGGGGCAGGGCGCCCAGCGTACGGGCATGCTCCGCGCGCTGGCGGCCGACGTTCTGGATGAGGCCAGTGATGCCTTGGGTGAAGACGTTCGCCTGCTCGATTCGGCGCAAGCCTTGGCGAGTACGCGTGCTGTTCAACTGTGCCTGCTGATTGTCGGCGTGGCCCATGCCCGTCAGCTGCAACACACGCCGGATTACGTGGCGGGCCTGTCCATCGGCGCCTACCCGGCGGCAGTTATCGCGGGCGCCCTGGCGTTTGCCGACGCGGTAAAACTGGTCAGCTTGCGCGGCGAGCTGATGCAAAACGCTTATCCACAAGGCTTTGGGATGACCGCGCTGATCGGCCCTGAGTTATCCACAGTCGAAAACATACTGAGCGACATACACAGCCCGCAAACGCCGGTGTATTTGGCCAACATCAACGCCGATAACCAAACCGTGATTGCTGGCAGCGATGCGGCGATGAAGCTCGTCGCAGCGCGCATCAAGGGCAATGGCATCGCCAAGCGCCTGGCGGTCAGCGTGCCGTCGCATTGCGCGCTGCTGGAGGCGCCTGCCCAGGCGCTGGCGCAAGCATTCGTCACGCTCAAGGCGCCGCGCATTACCTACCTGAGCAGCGCCCGCGCGCGGCCGATTCACAACCCCGAGCAACTGCGCGACGACCTGGCCTTCAACATGTGCCGCATCGTCGATTGGCGCGGCACCGTGCAAAGCGCCTACGAGCGTGGTGTGCGCCTGCAAATCGAACTGCCGCCGGGCGCGGTGCTCACTGGCCTGTCACGCCGCGTGTTTGAGCAGGGCACGGTGATCGCCTGCGAAGGCGCGCGCCTGGACACCCTGCAGGCACTGCTGCAAGAGGAGGAACGCCGCCACCGATAAAGCTCCACCCAAGGCTTTCGAAGCACAAAAACAACAATTTCGATGAAGCACTTTGAGGACAACAACGATGATTATTTATGGTGTGGCCTTGCTGGCGATCTGCATGTTGGCGGGAGTGATCCTCGGCGACATGCTCGGTGTGTTGCTGGGCGTCAAATCCAATGTGGGCGGCGTCGGGATCGCCATGATCCTGTTGATCTGCGCGCGCTTGTGGATGCAAAAACACGGTGGCATGACCAAAGACTGCGAAATGGGCGTGGGCTTTTGGGGCGCCATGTACATTCCGGTGGTGGTGGCGATGGCCGCGCAACAAAACGTGGTGACCGCGCTGCACGGCGGCCCGGTCGCTGTGCTGGCCGCCATCGGTTCGGTGGTGGTCTGCGGTTGCACCATTGCCCTGATCAGCCGCACGCACAAGGGTGAACCCCTGCCCGCCGAAGAGCCGCTGATCGCTGCTGCGGGAGGTCGCTGATATGTGGCCTCTGATTGAAAAAGGTTTGGAAAATAACAGCCTGGTCACCGCGTTTGCCTTCGTCGGTGTGGTGATGTGGGTTTCCGTGGTGCTGTCCAAGCGCCTGACGTTCGGGCGCATTCATGGCTCGGCGATTGCCATCGTGATCGGGCTGGTGTTGGCCTGGGTCGGCGGCACACTCACCGGCGGGCAAAAAGGCCTGGCGGACATGGCGCTGTTCTCCGGCATCGGCTTGATGGGCGGCGCGATGCTGCGCGATTTCGCCATTGTTGCCACCGCGTTTGAAGTGCAGGCCACCGAGGCGCGCAAAGCCGGGCTGATCGGTGTGATTGCGTTGCTGCTGGGCACCATCCTGCCGTTCATCGTTGGCGCGAGCATGGCCTGGGCGTTTGGGTATCGCGATGCGATCAGCATGACCACCATCGGCGCGGGTGCCGTGACTTACATCGTTGGCCCTGTGACCGGTGCGGCGATTGGCGCGACCTCGGATGTGATGGCGCTGTCGATTGCGACAGGGTTGATCAAGGCGATTCTGGTGATGGTCGGCACGCCCGTGGCGGCGCGCTGGATGGGCCTGGATAACCCGCGCTCGGCGATGGTGTTTGGTGGGCTGGCCGGTACGGTGAGTGGGGTGACGGCGGGGCTGGCGGCGACAGATCGGCGGCTGGTGCCGTATGGGGCGTTGACTGCCACTTTCCATACCGGGCTTGGGTGTTTGCTTGGGCCGTCGTTGCTGTACTTCATCGTGCGCGGTTTAGTCGGCTAATTGCTGTTGGTGTTGAGGGCCTCATCGCGGGCAAGCCCGCTCCCACATGTTGATGTGTGAATACAGTCAACTGTGGGAGCTGGCTTGCCTGCGATGGCGGTCTCAAGGCTGCCGATTGGCATACATCCGACACTCTGCCAGCAACGCCAGCAAATTCGGGTCGCGCTCCTTGGCCTTCAAAAACACCACGCCAATGTGCTGCTGCAACCGATACCTGGGTTGCAGCGGTATCAGCTTCACGCGGTTCTCATACACCGCCGCAATCCGCCCCGGCAGCAGGGCATAACCCACGCCCGAACTGACCATGCTCAACAGCGTGAAGATGTCATTGACCTGCATCGCCACCTTCGGCTCAAACCCCGCCTGGTTGAACACCCGGTTGCCGTCCTGGTGCGTGGCGAAGCCTTGGGTGAGGGTGATGAAGGTCGCGTCGCGCACATCGGCCAGGTCGATTTCCTGCTCGCGGTCCAAGGGTGAGTCGGCTGGGGTGGCGAGGAAGATGTCGTCGGTGAACAGCGCGATCTGTTCGCAGTCCGGGTCGTTGGCACGTTCGTCGAGGGAGATCAGGATCGCGTCCACTTCCATGTTCTTGAGCTTGTAGAGCAGGTCGAAGTTGGAGCCCAGGATCAGGTCGATATTGAGTTCGCTGCGCCTGATTTTCAGGCCCATGATCAGCTGCGGTACAGTTTTGACCGTCAGCGAATACAGCGAGCCGAGCTTGAAGCGCTCAGCCGAGAACCCCGCGGCTTCGCGGGTCAGGCGCACGCTGTCGACCACGTCGGCCACCAGCTTTTGCGCGCGCTCCTCCAGCACGTACGCGCTTTCCAGCGGGGTGAGGTTGCGCCCTTCGTGTTTGAACAGCGGGCAGCGCAGCGCGTTTTCCAGCGAGTGGATGGCGCGGTGCACGCTGACGTTGCTGGTTTGCAACTCGGCGGCGGCGCGGGCCAGGTTGCCGGTGCGCATGAACGCCAGGAAGATCTCGAGCTTCTTGAGGGTGAATTCTTCGTCGATCAGCATGGCCGTGGCTCTTAGTCGAATGCGGTCGATTGTGCCTCTAAAAGCAGTTCACTCCCAGCCATGCACTGCCCAGGCCCAGCAGCACGCCGCCGATGATCAGCCAGATCGCGTTGAGCCGCGTGTAATACACCACGGCGGCGCTGGCCAGGGTCAGCACCAGGCTGGTCGCGTTGTTTTCCAGGCTGTTCATCAGGATGTAGGTTGAGGCGAGAATCAGGCCGATGGAGATCGGCAGCAGGCTGCGTTTAACCCGTTGCACCCACGGCGTTCGGGTGTGCCGTTCCAGCCAGCCGGCGCCCAGGTAAGCCAGCACCGAACAGGGCACCAGCTTGGCCAATAACGCCACCAGCGCGCCAGGCAAGCCCGCCGCCTGCTGGCCGATAAACACCAGGAACATGCCGTTGGGCCCCGGCAGCGCCTGGGACAAGGCGAAGAAGGCGACAAATTGCGCGTCGGTGATCCAGTGCATATCGACCACGGTGTAGCGATGGATATCGCCGATGGCCACCGTGTTGCCGCCAATCGCCATCAGCGACCACAGCGCGCATTGGATCATCAGGTGCAACAGGACGGTTTGCATCAGCCGGCCACCTTGTTCGAACCGATAAAGCTCAAGGCCAGGGAGCTGGGAATGCAGATCAGCAAGACCATCCACAGCGGCAACACAAAGACGGCCATCAATACGAAGGTCAACACGAAGGCGCTGTAGTTGGCGAGCGTGCGGGGCATGGCCTTGAGCAGGCGCAGCGTGGTGCCGAGCATCAAACCCGTGGCAATCGGCATCACCGCGCCGAAGATCTGCTGCACCACGTCGTGGCTCCACCACTTGGCATAGGCAAATCCGGCGAGCACGGTGATCAACGAGGGGAACAGGTACAGCCCGCACACGGTCACAACCGCACCGGGCAAGCCATGCAGGCGCCGGCCGTAGATGATGCCGACGTTGGCGATATTGGGGCCGGGGAAGAACTGGCCGGTGGTCAGCAGCTCATTGAAGCTTTGCTCACTGACCCAGCGGCGACGGTCGACCATCATCTGCCGCGCCCAGGGCATCACGCCGCCAAAGCCGAACAGGCCGACCATGGCAAAATTGTAAAACAGCTGCCATAGGCTGGGATGAGGTGGGGCGGGTTCTAGCTCGGGCATGGCAATTACCGATAGGACGCTTTTAGGTGGGAGCTGGCTTGCCTGCTCCCACAGGATGAAGCGAATCATCTATGGACGCGTGTATTTGGGCAAATGAAGAAAGGGTGTTACCTGATATCGGTAGGGTGGCGTCAGAATGCTCAAGGTGGGAACGGTTATTCGAGGTGAGTGACACATGTATCACGGGGAACGATTTAACGCCTGGAGCCATTTGGTCGGGGCTGTAGCAGCTTTTGTTGGCGCAGTGTGGATGTTGGTGGTGGCAAGCCTGGACGGCAGCCCCTGGAAGATCGTCAGCGTGGCGATTTATGGTTTTACGCTGCTGGTGCTGTACAGCGCGTCCACCGTGTACCACAGCGTGCGCGGGCGACGAAAAGAGATCATGCAGAAGGTCGACCACTTTTCGATCTACCTGTTGATCGCCGGCAGCTACACACCGTTTTGCCTGGTGACGCTGCGCGGCCCGTGGGGTTGGACACTGTTCGGAATCGTGTGGGGGCTGGCGGTGATCGGCATCCTGCAAGAGATCAAGCCGCGCTCCGAGGCGCGCATTCTGTCGATTGTGATTTACGCGGTGATGGGCTGGATCGTGCTGGTGGCGGTCAAGCCGCTGCTTGCTGCGCTGGGCACGGCGGGGTTTGTATGGCTGGCCTCGGGCGGGGTGTTGTACACCGTCGGGATTATCTTTTTTGCCCTGGAAGATCGCCTGCGCCACTCCCATGGGATCTGGCACTTGTTCGTGATCGGCGGCAGCCTGCTGCACTTTGTGGCGATCATGCATTACGTGCTTTAAAAGCCGATGCGGTCAAAAACTGTGGGAGCGGGCTTGCTCGCGAAGGCGGGTTGTCAGTGACACATGAGCTGACTGACCCACCGCCTTCGCGAGCAAGCCCGCTCCCACATTGGTTGTATGGTGCTCTCACAAGCGTTCCAGCAGTTCACACGCGCGCTTGCCGAAAATCTGCAGCAGGTTCGCCAGCATATGCGGCGGCGGTTCATCGGCGCGGGTCAGCGCGTACAGGGTGATCGGCAGCGGCGGGGTGAGCGTGCGGATGCAGGTGGTGGCCGTCGATGCGCCGAGGGCGGTGAAGGGATCGATCACGGTCAGGCCGGCGCCGGACTCCACCATGGCCCGGGCCAGGGAATAGGTTTGGACAGAAATGGTCACTCGTGGCGGCGGGTCGACATTTTCCAGGTAGCTGTCGAGCTTTGCCGCCAAGGGGTCGGCACTGGACAGGCCAATCAACGGCGCACCCGCCAGGTCAGTCAGTGGCAACGGTTTGCTCATTTGGGCCTCAGGCCAGTAACCCTTGGAAGCCAGCGCCACCAGCCCCCCATTGGCCAACACTTGCGTGGTCAAACCCGGATGGCCGGAGAAGTTAAGCGTCAGCGCCAGGTCGATCTCACGCATCAACAGCTTCTGCACCAGCTCCCGGCTATGGTCGCTGGACAGCTCGCAGGCGATGTCCGGGTAGGCGCGCTTCCACTCCAGAATCGAAGGCGGTAGCAATGACAATGCCAGGGCAGGGATCGCACCGATGCGCACGCTCTGGCCCGGCTCGCGGCGCAAGCTCTTGGCCAGCCGCCGTACACCTTGCAGGCTCTCGGTAACTTTCTCGACTTCGCTTTCCAGCGCCAGGGCTTCCGGGGTGGGCTGCAGTTTGCCGCGCACGCGCAGAAACAGCGGGAAGCCCAGTTGCAGCTCGGCATGCTGCAATACTTTGGTCACCGCCGGTTGCGAGACATGCAGCAACTGCGCGGCGGCGCTGACGGAGCCGGTCTGGCGGATGGCCTGGAAGATTTCGATATGACGCAAGCGCATGGCACGTCCATAACCTTTGTTTATAGGTGAGCCATCTTTATTCATTGTCGGTGGCCTGTCACCTGCCCCTAGGCTTGAGGCCTGTCAATTCAATTGCGGGTGAGGGGAATGGCCAAGCGGGTTTGCATCATCGGCGGCGGTGTCATCGGTCTGGCGAGTGCATACGCCCTGGTGCGCGCAGGCCATGAAGTCACGGTGATCGACGCGCGCGACAGCCTGGGCAGCGAAACCAGTTTTGCCAACGGCGGGCAACTGTCTTACCGCTATGTCGCGCCGCTGGCCGACGCCGGCGTGCCTCTGCAAGCGCTGGGCTGGCTGCTGCGTGGGGACTCGCCGTTGACCCTGCGCCCGCGTCTCGATCCCCGACAATGGCGCTGGATGGCGTCCTTTCTGGGCGCCTGCCGGGGTTCGGTGAACAAGCGTAACGCCGCTCACCTGCTGCGCCTGGCGTCTTTGAGCCAGGCCACTTTGCAGCAATGGCGCGAGGATGATCGCCTGGACGGCTTCGACTGGCGGCGCAACGGCAAGCTGGTGACCTTTCGCAGTACCGGCACCTTTGAGCTTGCGCGCAGCAAGGTCACCGATTTTCTGCAACAGCAGGTGCTGTCGGCCGCCGATTGCGCGCGCCTGGAGCCGGCGCTGGTGGGGGACGGTTTTGTCGGCGGTATTTACACGCCAAATGAAGAGGTCGCAGATTGCCATGCCTTCTGCCAACGACTGGCCGCGCGGCTTGAGGCCTCCGGGCGCTGTTCCTTTTTGCTTGGCCGTAAGGTTACGGGGCTACGTCACGGCGACGGTGCGGTGCAGGCCATCGATTTAGGCGATGAAATGATGCCGGTCGACCAGCTTGTAATCGCTGCCGGGCATCGCAGCGCCGAGTTAGCGCTGCCGGGCCTGGCCCTTGCGCTGTATCCGCTCAAAGGCTACAGCCTGAGCGTGCCGATTGGCGTGCAGCACCGGGCGCCGAATGTGAGCATCACCGACTACGATCGCAAGATCGTCTACGCCCGGATCGGCGAGCAGCTGCGTGTGGCCGCGATGGTCGACATTGTCGGCTTTGACGCCCGCCTTGAGCCCAAACGCCTGGCGCTGATGAGGCGCCAGGCGCTGGAGACCTTTCCCCATGGCGGCGATTACGCCCAGGCGGTCGAATGGGCCGGCATGCGCCCGGCCACGCCGACCGGTGTGCCGCTGATTGGCGCGAGTGCATATCGCAATCTGTGGCTGAACCTGGGCCACGGTGCGCTCGGCTTTACCTTGGCCTGTGGCAGCGGCCAACTGCTGGCCGAGCTGATCGGCCAGCTTGCGCCTTCCATTGATATGCAGGGCCTGGCGCCTCGCGCGGCTTGATTCGTCACACTACCAACGGAGGATAACAATGAAAAAAATCCTGTTGACCGGCTGCACCCTGGGGCTTTTGTTGGGCGCTCAGGTTCAAGCGACTGAAGCACCTCTGGACGGCACGTTGGGCAAGATCGCCAGCGCCAAGTCCATCACGCTGGGCTACCGCGATGCGTCTGTGCCGTTTTCCTACGTAGGTGACCACAGCGGCCAGCCCATGGGTTATTCAGTGGAGTTGGCGGGCAAGATCGTCGAGCGCATCCAGCAGAAAACCGGCGTGCCCAACCTTGGCGTGAAGTACACCCTGGTGACGTCCCAGACCCGCATCCCGCTGGTGCAGAACGGCACTGTGGACCTGGAATGCGGCTCCACCGGGGTGACCGCCGAGCGCCAGAAACAGGTGGCGTTTTCGTACGGGTTTATCTACGTGAAGGGCCAGTTGCTGACCGCCAAGGACAGCGGCATCAACGGGTTTGACGACCTCAAGGGCAAGAACGTGGTGACCACCGCCGGCACCACCAATGAGCGGTACCTCAAGCACTACAACGCCGAACACAAAAGCAACCTGTCGGTGATCAGTGCCAAGGACCACGGCGAAGCCTTCAACATGCTCGAGACCGGCCGCGCGGCGGCGTTCTACATGGATGACGCGCTGCTCTACGGCGAGCGCGCCAAGGCCCGCGACCCGCACCGCTGGGTGGTGGTGGGCATGGAGCAGTCGCGGGAGATCTACAGCTGCATGGTGCGCAAGGACGACCCGCAGTTTCTGGCGGTGGTCAACGAGACGCTGGCTGACCTTTACCGCTCCGGGGAAATCAACGGGATTTACCAGCGCTGGTTTGAACAGCCGATCCCGCCCAAGGGTTTGAACCTGGAGTTCCCGATGACGGCTGAGTTGAAGGCGATTATTGCCAGGCCGGTCAGTGACCCGGTGGACTGACAACCCAATCCAAAATGTGGGAGCGGGCTTGCTCGCGAATGCGGTGGATCAGTCAGCCTATTTATCAACTGACACACTGCCTTCGCGAGCAAGCCCGCTCCCACATTGGGTTTGGGTTTGCACAGCGGGGTTAGAAGTCGCCCCACAGTTGCTGGGCGACGGCCAGCGCCACCACTGGCGCCGTTTCAGTGCGCAGCACGCGCGGGCCGAGGCGGGCGGCGTGGAAGCCGGCGCTTTGGGCGGTGTCGACTTCGTTATCGGTCAAGCCACCTTCAGGCCCGATCAAAAACGCCAGGCTGGCAGGCTTGGCATGGCTGATCATCGGCGCGGCCACCGGGTGCAGCACCAGCTTCAACTCCGCCTCGGCCTGCTTCAACCAGTCGGCCAGCAGCAGCGGCGGATGAATCACCGGCACCGTCGAACGCCCGCATTGCTCGCACGCGCTGATCGCCACCTGGCGCCAGTGCAGCAGGCGTTTGTCGGCGCGCTCGTCCTTGAGGCGCACTTCGCAGCGGTCGCTGAAAATCGGCGTGATTTCATTCACGCCCAGCTCGGTGGCTTTCTGAATTGCCCAGTCCATACGCTCGCCCCGGGACAGGCCCTGGCCGAGGTGAATGTGCAGCGGCGATTCGCTCTGGCCTGCGAAGCTTTGCGTGAGCTGCACGCTGACGCGTTTTTTACCGACCTCCAGCAACGTGCCCAAAAACTCCTGGCCGGAGCCGTCGAACAGTTGCACGGCATCGCCTTCGCCCATGCGCAATACACGGCTGATGTAGTGGGCCTGGGCTTCGGGCAGTTCGTGCTCGCCGAGGCTCAGCGGGGTGTCGGTGAAAAAGCGGGACAGTCTCATTTCTGTTCTCTGGAAAATTTAAGTAGGTGCTATCAGCCCGGATCACGGAAGCCTGGGTGGAAGTCTTTCGGCACCGCAACGCTGACTTTATCGTTGGTGGCGATATCGATGCCTTCACTGGCCACTTGCGCCAAAAAGTCGATCTGCTCCGGTGTGATCACATACGGCGGCAGGAAATACACCACGCTGCCCAATGGCCGCAACAGCGCGCCGCGCTCCAGGGCATGTTCGAAGACTTTCAGGCCACGGCGTTCCTGCCACGGGTAGGCGGTCTTGGTGGCTTTGTCCTGGACCATCTCGATGGCCAGCACCATGCCGGTCTGGCGCACTTCCGACACGTGCGGGTGGTCCGCCAGGTGCGCGGTGGCGGTGGCCATGCGCTGGGCCAGCGCCTTGTTGTTTTCGATGACGTTGTCTTCTTCGAAAATATCCAGGGTCGCCAGGGCCGCCGCGCAGGCCAGCGGGTTGCCGGTGTAGCTGTGGGAGTGCAGGAAGGCGCGCAGGGTCGGGTAGTCGTCGTAGAAGGCGTCGTAGACGTCGTCGGTGGTGACCACGGCGGCCAACGGCAGGTAGCCGCCGGTGAGGGCCTTGGACAGGCACAGGAAGTCCGGACGGATGCCGGCCTGTTCACAGGCGAACATCGTGCCGGTACGGCAGAAGCCCACGGCGATTTCGTCGTGGATCAGGTGCACGCCGTAGCGGTCACAGGCCTCGCGCAGCAGCTTGAGGTACACCGGATGGTACATGCGCATGCCGCCGGCGCCCTGGATCAGCGGTTCGACGATCACGGCGGCCACGCTGGCGTGGTTTTCGGCGAGGGTCTGTTCCATGGCCAGGAACATGTTCCGGGAATGTTCTTCCCAGCTCATGCCTTCGGGGCGAAGGTAGCAGTCCGGGCTCGGCACCTTGATGGTGTCCAGCAGCAAGGCCTTGTAGGTCTCGGTAAACAACGGCACATCGCCCACCGACATCGCGGCGATGGTTTCGCCGTGGTAGCTGTTGGTGAGGGTCACGAAGCGCTTTTTGTTCGGCAGGCCGCGGTTGAGCCAGTAGTGAAAGCTCATCTTCAGCGCGACTTCGATGCACGACGAACCGTTATCGGCGTAGAAGCAGCGGGTCAGGCCTTCGGGCGTCATTTTGACCAGGCGTTCGGACAGCTCGATCACCGGCTGGTGGCTGAACCCGGCGAGGATCACGTGTTCCAGTTGGTCGACCTGATCCTTGATGCGCTGGTTGATGCGCGGGTTGGCGTGCCCGAATACGTTGACCCACCAGGAACTGACCGCATCGAGGTAGCGCTTGCCTTCGAAGTCTTCCAGCCACACGCCTTCACCGCGCTTGATCGGGATCAGCGGCAGTTGCTGGTGGTCTTTCATTTGGGTGCAGGGATGCCAGAGCACCGCGAGGTCGCGTTGCATCCACTGGTTATTCAAGCCCATCGGTTATCTCCTCGAAGCGGTCCTGCGGCCGGCGCAGGCGTAACAATCGCGCAAGCCTATGCAATGCCAGGCGGTGTCACAACCCATTACGGATGAATTGGCAGTAAACGCGGGACGGTCTGTCACGTTTCTCAGGAATAGTCCTTAATCCATTGTTAACGTACTGTGCATAACCTCTTGATCGTATTTCTCGATATTTCAAAGCGAAATTTTCCGCTTTAATTCGATAGGTAAATCGCTAGTCTTGGGCACAGTTCTTACGGGATTTGGGACATGCAGCTACGTAATTCACCGGCCCGCTATGGTTGGGTCAGCATGGTTTTGCACTGGGGCGTGGCCCTGGTGGTGTTTGGGTTGTTCGCGCTGGGCCTGTGGATGGTCGGTCTCGACTACTACAGCGCCTGGCGCAAAGACGCGCCCGACCTGCACAAGAGCATCGGCATCACGCTGTTCGCCATCATGCTCGTGCGCATCGTCTGGCGTTTGGTCAGCCCGCCACCGCCGCCGCTGGCCAGCTACAGTCGTTTGACCCGTTTGGGTGCTGCGTTTGGCCATGCGTTCCTGTATCTCGGGCTGTTTGCCGTGATGATTGCCGGTTACCTGATTTCCACCGCAGACGGTGTCGGTATCCCGGTGTTTGGCCTGTTTGAGATTCCTGCCGTGGTTTCCGGGCTACCGGACCAGGCAGACACAGCCGGTGTGGTGCACTTGTACCTTGCCTGGGTGTTGGTGGTCTTTGCCGGTTTGCACGGCGTGGCTGCATTGAAACACCACTTTATCGATCGTGATGCGACCCTCCTGCGAATGCTGGGGCGCAAAGCCTGATGTTCAACCTCGACTCACAAGGAATAGAAAGCATGTTGAAAAAGACACTCGCCGCTCTGGCAATCGGTTCTGCTCTGCTGTCCGCCGGTTCAGCGATGGCCGCTGACTACGTGATCGACAAAGAAGGCCAGCACGCCTTCGTCGACTTCAAGATCAGCCACTTGGGCTACAGCTACATCACCGGTACCTTCAAGGACCTGGACGGCAAGTTCAGCTTCGACGCTGCCAAGCCTGAAGATGCCAAGATCGAAGTGAACGTGCGCACCGCCAGCGTGTTCACCAACCACGCCGAACGTGACAAGCACATCGCCAGCAAAGACTTCCTGGACGTTGCCAAGTTTGCCGACGCCAAGTTCGTGTCCACCAAGGTCACGCCAACCGGCAAGAATGCTGATGGCAAAGTCACTGCTGACGTAGCCGGCGACCTGACCCTGCTGGGCGTGACCAAGCCAGTAGTGGTCAAGGCCACGTTCCTGGGTGAAGGCAAGGATCCATGGGGCGGCTACCGTGCCGGCTTCGAAGGCACCACCACCATCAATCGCCAGGACTTCGGCAAGCAGATGGACCTGGGCCCAGCGTCCAACTCGGTTGAGTTGTACGTGACGTTTGAAGGTGTGAAAGCGAAGTAATTTTCGCCTCGCACACAAAAAATGCCCCGCATCTTTGGATGCGGGGCATTTTTTATGGCGCGTTGAAAATCAGCGGTTGCGGGTCAGCAACGCGGGTTTTTCACCACGAGGACGGCCTGGCAGTTGATCCAACTGCTCGGGTGTCGGGAAGCGGTCAGCCTTCGACTCCTTGTGGATGATTTTCGGCGCCGGGCCACCGCGCGGGTTCTGCACGGCAGGTTCGGACGAGCGTGGCTGGTCGTCACGGGCCGGGCGGCGGTTGTTGCTGCGCGAGTCTTCGCGACGGGCTTGACCGTCACGCGGTGCGCCATTGCGCGGGCCGCTGCGTTTGGCAGGCGGCGTGCCGGTGGTGCCGCCGCTGCTGTTGCGCGGACCATTCTGACGGCCGCCCTGCGGCTGGCCGCCACGTGGAGCACCTGCGCCTGCACCCTGTGCCGGTGCACCTGGACGACGGCCACGGCCCTGGGCCGGTTTGGCCTGAGGCACGTAGTCGACGCGGTTACCGAAGTTATCCACGTCGTCGTCGAGGAACTCGTCCGGGGCGCGGTCGGCGGCGGCGCGTGGCGGCTGGCTTGGCTGGCGCTGTTCGCGGGCCGGGGTGCCTTCACGGGGCTTTTGCTCACGGGCTGGGCGTTCGCCACGGCCGTTGGTAGGCGCTTTTTCCTTGCCGCCCTTGTCCTTGCCTTTGTCGCGACGGCCACCGCCACCACCGCCGCCGTTCGGGCCATCGCCCTTCGGACCGCGTGGGTTGCGTGGGTTACGCACATCCGGACGCTCGCGCACTTCAGGCTTTTCAGCCTCTACGGCGCTGGCATCGAAGCCCATCAGGTCGCCGTCGGCGATTTTCTGCTTGGTCATGCGCTCGATGCTTTTCAGCAGTTTTTCTTCGTCCGGGGCGACCAGCGAAATGGCCTCGCCCGAGCGACCGGCACGGCCAGTACGGCCGATACGGTGCACATAGTCTTCGTCGACGTTTGGCAGCTCGAAGTTGACTACGTGTGGCAGTTGGTCGATATCCAGGCCGCGCGCGGCGATGTCGGTGGCGACCAGGATGCGCACTTCACCGGCCTTGAAATCGGCCAGGGCTTTGGTGCGCGCGTTCTGGCTCTTGTTGCCGTGGATGGCGACGGCGGTAAGGCCGTGCTTGTCCAGGTACTCGGCCAGGCGGTTGGCGCCGTGCTTGGTGCGGGTAAACACCAGCACTTGTTCCCAGGCGCCGGCGGTGATCAGGTGGGCCAGCAGCGCACGCTTGTGGCTGGCAGCCAGGCGGAATACGCGTTGCTCGATCCGCTCGACCGTGGTGTTCGGCGGCGTGACTTCGATGCGTTCCGGGTTGTGCAGCAGCTTGCCGGCCAGGGCGGTGATGTCCTGGGAGAACGTTGCCGAGAACAGCAGGTTTTGACGTTTGGCCGGCAGGCGGGCGAGGACCTTTTTCACGTCATGGACAAAGCCCATGTCGAGCATGCGGTCGGCTTCGTCCAGCACGAGGATTTCCACGTGGGACAAGTCAACGCTGCCTTGGCCGCACAGGTCGAGCAAACGACCCGGGCAGGCGACCAGCACGTCAACACCGCGGGACATGGCCTGAACCTGTGGGTTCATGCCGACACCGCCGAAGATGCAGGCGCTGACGAACTTCAAGTCGCGGGCATACAGCTTGAAGCTGTCGTGCACTTGGGCGGCGAGTTCGCGGGTAGGGGTCAGGACCAGTACGCGCGGTTGGCGCGGGCCGTGACGCTGGGATTTGTCCGGGTGACCGTTGGGGAACAAGCGCTCCAGAATCGGGAGGGCGAAACCACCGGTTTTACCAGTACCTGTCTGAGCCGCAACCATCAGGTCGCGACCTTGCAACACGGCGGGAATGGCCCGCTGTTGCACCGGAGTAGGCTCGGTATAGCCCGCTGCCTCGATGGCGCGGACTAAAGCCTCGGAGAGACCGAGGGAAGCAAAGGACATGAGTAATCCTGTTTTAGTTAGGGCTTGGCCCAAAGGGATAATCTTGCCGGGCGTGAATGGCGCTTAGGGGAGCGCAACCCCGTCCGGTCCTGCTGCGTCTGGCGGGCACTCCACCGGCTCGCGCGGGCTGAAAGCTGCGCAGTAGCTGGGTTAGGTGCCTTTTTCAAGACCTCAGCGGCCGGGCGTGAGCCTGGCGGAAAGGCCGGAGTATAACAGAGCAATCACGGCGCGCTGCTTTCCTGCTGCTCAACGGTGTGTTCAGAGGCCGTAATGGCCTGGATTCCACCGTATTTTGCGCTCAAGGCGGCGTAAGCCGGCTCTTGTTTGAAGCGCTTGAGCTCGGCGGCGAAGCGCTGCACCAGCAAATCCATGCCGGCGCCACGGCGCACCGCGAGAAACTGCGGCTGGCGGCTGACCACCAAGGGCGCCTGGCTGACCTTGCCTTCCAGGCCCATGGCCTTGATCACATGCTGGCCCACTCGGCGGTCCGTAATGACCAGATCGATGCGCCCCAGCGACAGCTTGCCGAAGTTGGCCTCATGGCTGGGCGCCGGCTCGCGGTTGAACAAGGTCGACTCGCTGAAATCTTCGCCGTAGAGGTAGCCCGGGGATGTACCGATGGTGAGCCCGCGCAGATCATCGAGGGTTTCGGCCGGATGAGGGCGGTCGTTGGCGTAGAACAGCACGAACTCGACATCCGACAGCGGCTCGCTGGGGTAAAGCAGCAAGGCGTCGCGCTCATGGCTGTGAAAGATGTCCAGCGCGCCATCGGCATTGCCCTGGTCGAGCATCGCCAGGCAGCGCTTCCAGGGCAGGAATTGCCATTGCACGTCCACGCCCAGGCGTTGGAACACGGTTACCGTGGTTTCGTAATCCAGCCCGCGCATGCTGCCCTTGTCGTCGTAGACGTAGGGGGCCCAGGGCTCGGTGACAATGCGCAGTTTCTCACCGAAAGCGGTGAGGCTCAGGCAAGTAAAAAACACAGCAGTCAACAACTTGAGAATGACAGGCATGCCCTGAGGTTACGACGCTCTTGCGCTAAAGAGAAGCGCTGGCACACGCATTCGCGGCCACGTTGATGTAGCGCATTTAAAACAAAAAGGCCCTCGTATTGACGAGGGCCTTTGAGTCACGGAGCAAGCCTCAGCGTGGCAGCTTGAGGTTGTTCCAGATGGCCAGGCTCGGTTCGGCCTGGTTCAGGGTGTAGAAGTGCAACCCTGGTGCGCCACCTTGCAGCAGTTGTTCGCACATCTGGGTGATGACCTGCTCGCCAAACGCCTGGATGCTCTTGACGTCGTCGCCGTAGGCTTCCAGTTGCTTGCGCACCCAGCGCGGAATCTCAGCGCCGCAAGCGTCGGAGAAACGCGCCAGCTTGCTGTAGTTGGTGATCGGCATGATGCCCGGCACGATCGGGATGTTCACACCCATGGCCCGTACACGCTCGACGAAGTAGAAGTAGCTGTCGGCGTTGAAGAAGTACTGGGTGATCGCGCTGTCGGCGCCGGCGTTGGCCTTGCGCACGAAGTTCCGCAGATCGTCTTCGAAATTGCGTGCCTGGGGATGCATCTCCGGGTACGCCGCCACTTCGATATGGAAGTGATCGCCGCTTTCTTCACGGATGAAACTCACCAGGTCATTGGCGTAGCGCAGCTCACCGCTGGCCATGCCCATGCCGGACGGCAAATCGCCACGCAAGGCGACGATGCGCTTGATGCCGGCTTGCTTGTACTGGGTCAGCAGGCCGCGCAGGTCGGCTTTGCTGTCGCCCACGCACGACAAGTGCGGAGCGGCGGGAACTTTGACTTCGCTTTCCAGCTGCAACACGGTGTTGATCGTGCGATCACGGGTCGAACCGCCGGCGCCGTAGGTGCAGGAGAAGAAGTCGGGGTTGTAGCTGGCCAACTGCTTGGCAGTCGCCATCAGTTTTTCATGCCCAGCATCGGTCTTGGTCGGGAAGAACTCGAAGCTGTAGCGACGGTCTTGGGACATGGTAATACCCTTGGAAACTCATAGAGCCGGGAGATGTACACCGTCAATGTGGGAGGGGGCTTGCCCCCGATGACGATGTATCAGTCGACATAGTTGTTAACTGACATTCCGCTATCGGGGGCAAGCCCCCTCCTACATTAGAAGCCCGCTCCCACAAGGGGAGCAGGCAGCAGGCATATCAGTAGCGGTAAGCGTGCGGCTTGAACGGACCTTCAACCGTCACGCCGATGTAGTCGGCCTGGGTCTTGGTCAGTTGAGTCACCACGCCGCCGAAGCCGCGGACCATTTCCAGGGCCACTTCTTCGTCGAGTTTCTTGGGCAGTACTTCCACGGTCAGGCGCTCGGCTTTCTGGGCTGGCGACAGGTCGGCGTACTTCTGGCCGAACAGGAAGATCTGCGCCAGAACCTGGTTGGCGAACGAACCGTCCATGATGCGGCTTGGGTGG
The DNA here is from genome assembly GCF_022662455.1 of Pseudomonas sp. TREG-RG-20F-10-E-6-01. NCBI lineage: Bacteria > Pseudomonadati > Pseudomonadota > Gammaproteobacteria > Pseudomonadales > Pseudomonadaceae > Pseudomonas > Pseudomonas sp. TREG-RG-20F-10-E-6-01. The sequence goes on from NZ_JAKNQP010000007.1 coordinate 344,464, forward strand.
CCAGTGGCGTTGCCCAGGTTAACCAGACGGCCTTCAGCCAGCAGGATCAGGTAGTCGTCGTTCTGCGGGTCGAAGTCACCGGCGCCGGTACGGTGAACCTTGTGTACCTGCGGCTTCACTTCTTCCCATGCCCAGTTCTTGCGCATGAAAGCGGTGTCGATTTCGTTGTCAAAGTGACCGATGTTGCACACCACAGCGCGCTTTTTCAGGGCTTTGAGCATGTTCGCGTCGCACACGTTCACGTTACCGGTGGTGGTCACGATCAGGTCGATCTTGCCCAGCAGGGCCTTGTCGATGCTCGCTTCGGTGCCGTCGTTCTGGCCGTTGATGAACGGCGAAACCACTTCGAAACCGTCCATGCACGCTTGCATGGCGCAGATCGGGTCAACTTCGGAGACTTTAACGATCATGCCTTCCTGACGCAGGGACTGGGACGAACCCTTGCCCACGTCGCCGTAGCCGATCACCAGGGCTTGCTTGCCCGACAGCAGGTGGTCGGTGCCGCGCTTGATGGCATCGTTCAGGCTGTGACGGCAGCCGTACTTGTTGTCGTTCTTGCTCTTGGTCACCGAGTCGTTGACGTTGATGGCCGGGATTTTCAGCTCGCCCTTGGCCAGCATGTCCAGCAGGCGGTGCACGCCGGTGGTGGTTTCTTCGGTCACGCCGTGGACGCGGTCGAGGATCTGCGGGTATTTCTTGTGCAGCAGCTCAGTCAGGTCGCCGCCGTCGTCGAGGATCATGTTGGCGTCCCATGGCTTGCCATCTTTGAGGATGGTTTGCTCCAGGCACCACTCGTACTCTTCTTCGGTTTCGCCTTTCCAGGCATAAACCGCGATGCCGGCAGCAGCGATAGCAGCAGCGGCCTGGTCTTGAGTCGAGAAAATGTTGCAGGACGACCAACGCACTTCGGCGCCCAGGGCAACCAGGGTTTCGATCAGCACGGCAGTCTGAATGGTCATGTGGATGCAGCCGAGAATCTTCGCGCCTTTGAGCGGTTGCTCAGCGGCGTATTTGCGACGCAGACCCATCAGGGCAGGCATTTCGGATTCGGCGATAAAGGTTTCGCGACGGCCCCAGGCAGCGAGGGACATGTCGGCGACTTTGTAGTCGGTAAAACCTGCAGGCGAGATTACAGCGCTCATGAAGAGCCTCCATTCGTAGTGTGCGAATGGGCGCCGTTGTGCGTTTAGTATCAAACCCGATAAACCAGGCCTGACAACGCCCCATCCGAGCCTGACAGGTCGAGCCTGCTGCAGCGCCCCTCGGACAGGTGGCGGGAGAACGGTATCAATCACAGATGACCGTTTTGAAGCGGTGGCGATTATAGCTGTGTGCGCCAGACTTCCCAAGCCTTTCTGTCGGGCATATGAAGATCGTTCATGGGCTTGATAGGCAATGGCTCATAGAGCTTGGGCCTGGGCTCTGCCATGATGTTGCCCATCATTTCGCAACGCGCTTTGGAGTGAACATGAACTTCCACACCCGCAAATGGGTAAAACCCGAAGACCTCAACCCCAACGGCACCCTGTTCGGCGGCAGCCTGCTGCGCTGGATCGACGAAGAAGCGGCCATCTACGCGATTGTGCAATTGGGCAACCAACGGGTGGTGACCAAGTACATCTCCGAAATCAACTTCGTCAGCGCCTCGCGCCAGGGCGACATCATCGAGCTGGGCATCACCGCCACCGAGTTCGGCCGCACCTCGATCACCCTGACCTGCGAAGTGCGCAACAAGATCACGCGCAAAAGCATCCTGACCGTAGAAAAAATGGTCTTCGTCAACCTCGGCGAAGACGGCTTGCCGGCGCCCCACGGTCGCACAGAGATCAAGTACGTGAAGGACCAGTTCCAAGAAGACGGCATCAAGGACTAATCCTGTCGCTGGCCAGTGAACGCTATTGATAGGTCAAAGGTCGTACTTGAACAACGCCCCCCGTTCAGGTATCACCATGGCTACGCAAGCAGACGGCAAGACCCCTAACCTGTCGCAGGAAGAACAGCACGACGTCGACAAGAATCAGCCGCCCCGCGCGGCGGTTCTGCATGAAATCATCCGCACCCAGGGCGACCAGGAACTGGAGCGCACCGTGGCCGCATTGTGGTGGTCGGCGCTGGCCGCCGGCTTGACGATGGGCCTGTCGTTGATGGGCATGGGCCTGCTCAATTCGCGGCTACCGGACGGCGAAGGATTCAAAGTGATCGCCAGTTTCGGGTACTGCGCAGGTTTCCTGGCGGTAATCCTCGCCCGTCAGCAGTTGTTTACCGAAAACACCCTGACGGCCGTGCTGCCGGTGATGAGCAAGCCAACCCTGGCCAACGCCGCACGCTTGCTGCGCCTGTGGGCAGTGGTGCTGGTGGGCAACCTGTGCGGCACCTTGCTGGTGGCGTATGTGATGCTGCATTTGCCGATCTTCGACACCAAGACTGACATGGCCTTCCTCGAAATCGGTCGCAAAGTCATGGAAAACGACACCGGTCAGATGTTCGCCAAGGGCATTATTTCCGGCTGGATGATCGCCACCATGGTGTGGATGATCCCGTCCATGGAAAGCGCGAAAATGTTCATCATCATCCTGATCACCTACCTGATGGCGCTGGGTGACTTCACCCATATCGTCGTCGGTTCGGCGGAAGTCTCGTACCTGGTGTTTGCGGGCGAACTGCCGTGGAAGGATTTTTGGCTGGTGTTCGCCGGCCCGACACTGGCCGGCAACATCATCGGCGGCAGTTTCATCTTTGCGCTGATCAGCCACGCACAGATTCGCAGCGAAAACAGTCTGCCGGGCGAGACCGCAGACCCGCGCCATCCCCAGCAGGTCAACAAGGAGCGGTAAGCCGATTCGTCATAAATGAATGGCAAAGTCGCTGCGCGGCTTTGCCATTCATGAAAGAAGGATCTTAATGCGGGTTTCCCCTTTTTTGAGGGTGCGCGCTGACCGTGGCGCTGGGCGTGTTCGGCATGGCGCAGGCCAGGGACGATGCGGCGGATCGCTCGGTGACCATCGAAAAGAATACTCAAGGTGCCCAAGGCCGTTTCGCATAAGGGCGCGGATGTTACCTACGACGCCCGTTACGAGCGCAGCGGCAACACCGTACTGGTTTTTCGCACCCTGGCGTTCAGTCATCCCGAAGCGGTGTGCAGCCCTGCGTAGTTCAAGGCGATGCAGCCGATGATCGAGGCGATGTTCAATGACCTGAAAAGCCAGATCATCGTGCAGACCCTCTGACCGTAATGCGGGCGGCGAAGTCAGCTCGCCGCCCGCGTCCATCAGTGGGTATCGGTCTGCGGAGCCGGTTCATCTTTGGTCACGTGTTTGACCAGCTTGCCGATGCTCAAACCCTGCAGCAGGATCGACGACAGCACCACGATGTAGGTGATGCTCAGCAACAAGTCACGCTCCGGCCCCAACGGCAAGGCCAATGCCAGTGCCACCGACACCCCGCCACGCAAGCCGCCCCAGGTAAGAATGCGGATAGTGCCGCGCGGTACGGTGCGCCAGCGGCGCAGCAACAGGATCGCCGGGGCCACGGTCAGCAGGCGTGAAAGCAGGATCGCCACCGCCAGCAAACTGGCTGCCAATACGTGCAGCCAGTTGAACGGCAACAGCAACAGCTCCATGCCGATCAACGCGAACAGGAGCGCGTTGAGCATGTCATCGAGCAATTCCCAGAAACCGTCCAGGTAGCGTCGTGTCATGTCGTTCATCGCCAGCTTGCGGCCCAGGTTGCCGATGATCAGGCCGGCAACCACCATCGCAATCGGTGCCGAGACGTGCAGCTCGGTGGCCAACGCCGAGCCGCCGATCACCAGCGCCAAGGTCAGCATTACTTCAATCTGGTGCTGCTCGATGCTTTTGATCATCAAGTACACCAGGTAGCCGATCAGCCCGCCGAACACCACCCCGCCAATCGCTTCATGGGCGAACAGCATGGCCGTGGCGCCGACGGTTGGCGTTTCACCCAACTGCGCGATGCCCAGCAGCACGGTAAACACCACAACCGCCGTGCCGTCATTGAACAGCGACTCGCCGACAATGGTGGTTTTCAGCGGTTTCGATGCGTTGGCCGTTCGCAGCACGCCCAACACCGCAATCGGGTCGGTGGGCGAGATCAGCGCGCCGAACAGCAGGCAGTAGAGGAAGCTCACGTGCCAGCCGAACAGGGCAAAGATGTAGAACGCCAGGCTGCCGATGACCACGGTGGCAATCAACACGCCGAAGGTTGCCAACAGGCCGATGGGCCAGCGATAACTGCGCAAGTCATTCAGGTTGACGTGCAAGGCGCCGGCGAACAGCAGGAACGAAAGCATCCAGTTCATCAGCAGATCGCCAAAGTCGATCTGGCCGATCAATTGCTGAATACGCTCCTCCAGGCCTGGGTAGCCGATGAAGCTCAGGCCTTGCAGGATCAGTGAGAACAGCAGGGCAGTGACCATCACGCCGATGGTGGGCGGCAGGCCTATAAAACGGAAGTTCACATACGTGAGCAGGGTAGTGAGGCAAATGAAGGCGGCGACAAGTTCAAGCATCCGGGGTCCTTGGAAGGTGAAGTGAGCGTTGGTTAATGGGTGGATGGACCGCAGCAGCGGCGGGATGTTGCAGGCCATAGGGCAAAAGGCCGGTAGAACCTTTGGCGGTGGCGCGGTTCATAGCGGTTAAGTGCGGTGTGGCATTTTTAGTGCTAAAACTCTAACCGCTGGTTAAAACTACAAAAGGAATCGGTGATGACGGTGGCTTTCTGGTGTGTGTTGATCGCAATTTTCCTGCCTTATCTGTGCACGGGGGTGGCCAAGTTCAGCGGCGGCAAGTTCGGGCCTCGGCAGAACCATGACCCTCGGGCTTTCCTGGACACCCTCGATGGGTTCGCCAAACGCGCTCACAGTGCGCAACTCAACAGCTTTGAAGTGACGCCGGCATTTGCGGCGGCAGTGATCATTGCGCACTTGGCCGGCACGGCATCACTGGTGACCATCAATGTGCTGGCGGTGCTGTTTATCACCAGTCGGCTGCTGTACATCATTTGCTACCTGGCAGACTGGGCGATGCTGCGTTCGCTGGTCTGGGCATTGGGCATGGCATTGATCGCGAGTTTCTTTTTTGTCTCGATCTAAGGCCTGATGCGATTTCATCGTGTGAGCTGGCTTGTTGTGCCGATCCAGTTTGTTGTGGCGAGCGGGCTTGCCCCGCGTTGGGGCGCGAAGCGCCCCTAAAATCGGACACCCAGTTCCTCCTGAAAGAGCTCGGCGCCTCTATTGGGGCTGCTTCGCAGCCCAACGCGGGGCAAGCCCGCTCGCCACACGGGCGTGCTCAACACCATGAATCGCGTCTATCAAAAGCACTCAGGTACCGGCAGGCGCATCCGGCACCTGCGGCAACGCTGCGCCTTTAGGCCACAGCATCCAGATCTGGCCCTGCTGTTTCATATTCCCCGCCAACTCGCCCGCGGCATCACCGGTGCCCCAGAACAGGTCTGCGCGCACTTCGCCGGTGATTGCACCGCCGGTGTCCTGTGCGGCCACGGGCCGGGCAATGGGCGAGCCGTCAGGTTGGGTGGTCGACAGCCATAACAGGCTGCCCAGCGGAATCACCTTGCGATCCACCGCCACGCTGTAGCCAGCCGTCAGCGGCACATTCAGTGAGCCGCGCGGGCCTTCATTGCTGTCCGGGCGAGCGCTGAAAAACAAGTAGCTGGGGTTGCTCGCCAGCAGTTGTGGAATGCGTTGCGGGTTAGCCTTGGCCCAGGCGCTGATGGCGCCCATGGTCACGTCTTCTTTTTTCAACTCACCTTGCTCTACCAGCCAACGCCCGATCGGGCGGTACGGGTAGCCGTTCTGGTCGCCATACCCCACACGCAGTTGGCGACCGCCGGCGAGTTGAATGCGGCCCGAGCCCTGGATCTGCAAGAACTGCAGGTCCATCGGGTTGGTCAGCCAGGCAATCGGTTTGGCGGCGGAGCCTTGGCCATTGATGGTGCTGGCGTCGTCATAAGGCTTGAGCACGCGCCCCTCAAGGCGGCCGCGCAGGCGCTTGCCCTTGAGTTCCGGGTAGATGCTTTCCAGGTTGACGATGATCAGGTCATCCGGCACGCCGTACACCGGCACATGGGCAGTGGCGGTTTCGGTCAGGCTGCCGGGGTAGACCGGTTCGTAGTAGCCGGTGATCAGGCCGTTCGGCGTGTTGTCGGCCGAGCGCAGGCCGAACACATCCAGGCGCTCCTTGAGAAAGCTGCGCACTGCCGGGGCGTTGCCCGGCACGCTGGTCGCTGCTGCGCAGGTCGCGCCCCAGATCGGGTCGGCCTTCAGGCGTTGGCAGGCGCTGCGCCAGGATTCAAACCCGGCGAGCAGGTCGCTGTCGGAAACAGCCGGCAAGGCTTCCCACGGTGCACTCACATACGTGGCGACAGCATGGGGCTTAACGGTTTCATCTTTGCCGGCGTCTTTGTTGCCATCGCAGCCGGCCAGCAGTGCAATGATCGGCAGAGCCCACGCCAGGCGGCGGCTCCAGGGTTTCAAGGTGACATTCATACAAACACTTCCTGAAGCGATTGCCCGCGCCGCAGCACGTTTGGGCAACCCTTATTATTAATAGGGCTATTGGTCTTTACGGGCGGGGCGAGGATACTGGCCGCCGTTCCCGTGACCTGAAGCCATCATGACTTTTAAAACACTGACCGTTGTATTGCTGGCCTGCCTGACGTTATCCGCTTGTGGCGGTGTTGATCCGAATTCACCTCTGGGTCAGCGCAAGGCAATCTTCAAGCAAATGCTCAAGACCGGTGAAGACCTGGGCGGCATGTTGCGTGGGCGCATTCCTTTTGATGGCGCGAAGTTCGCCGAAGGCGCGGTCAAGCTTGACGCGTTGTCCCACGAGCCTTGGAAGCATTTCCCGAGCGTGCGCGAAGAAGATCACACCAGCGCCAAGGACAGCGTGTGGCAACAACAGGCACGGTTCCAGGCGTTGGCCCGAAACCTTGAAACGGCCACCGGTGAGCTGGTGATCGCCAGCCAGGTGCAGCCTTACAAAGCCAGCAACCTGGGGCCTGCGGTGCAGAAAGTCGAAGATGCCTGCACGGCTTGCCATAAGCAGTTTCGGGATCACTGACCGGGTTTACTGGTCGAGTTCTTCAACAGCGTCCTGCAGCTCTTTGCGTGACTGCGCCAGCTTGTCTTTACGCTTGTTGATCTTGTCCGCGTCACCCTTTTTCATCGCCTTGTCGAGGTCGGCCTGACGGCGGCTGACTTCGTGCTTGGCGTCGAGCACCTTGTTTTCGCGTTCTTTTCTCAGGGATGCATCGGTGCAGTTGGCGGTGACTTCGCTCAGGGCTTTTTCAAGGCCAGCCTGTTGTTCGCTGTTGCCGTGTGCCTTGGCTTGCTCGATCTGAGTGCTGATGGCTTGGCGCTTGGCGGCGCAGCCGGTGAGTTCCGGCACCTCTTCGGCGGCCAGCAGCGGTGTCGCCATGAAGCTTGCAACCGTTAACAAGGCAAAAGGGGCAAGAAATTTCATAAAGGCTCCAGGGTGCAATCAAATGGCAGGATGAATTCTGCCGTTGGTTAAAAAGTGGTCGGGCCAGGTTAGAACCCGTCTATCCCCGCCTCGCGGAGTGTCTGAGCCAACGCCTGTACCTGCGGGTCGCGAAAAAAGGCGCTCAATTGCGCTGCGCGGCCCGGGCCGATGCCATCGGTGGCCAGCCAGGCCTGGGTGTCTCTGGCGGCCAGGGTCTGCCAGCCGCCGTCCAGGTCGTTACGTGCCGAGGGCGGTACACCCAAGGCTTTGAGCCATTGTGCAAAGGGACGTTGCCGAGCGTTTTGAATGCTTTCGAGCATCCGCGCGCGGCTGCGTTCGCCTAAGCCGTCAATGTTAGCAAGCTCTGCCGCATCCAGGGTCAACCAATCGAGAATGCCGGCGATTAGACCGGCCTGGATCAATATGTTCCAGGTTTCGCGGCCAATATGCGGCATGGCCAGGCCTTGATTGCCGCTCAGCCAGGTCAGGCGGGCCAGCAATTGCTTCTCGCAACCGGGGTCCAGTTGCCAGCAGCTCAAGGCGTGAAAGTCTCGGGCATCGGGCGCTCGTACTTCCACCCTGTTTTCGTTGCGCAGGATCACGTGCTCCAACCGGGGGATCACATGGCCGGCAAGGCTGATGGACACCTGATCGCCGGGGCGGATATCCAGCACCTGCCAGCGTTTCAGGGAGCCGACGCTCACGCGGTGAATGTGCCGGTCATCCAGTCGCACCGGTTCCAGCTCAAGAATGGGCGTAATGCGCCCGGTGCGGCCGATGTTGAACCGCACTTTACGTACCAGCGCGAGCGCTTTGGCGGCCGGGTATTTCCAGGCCACCGCCCAGTAGGGAGCACTGGCTTGCCAGCGTTTGGCGGGCGCATGCACAGCCTGGTGCAATACCACGCCATCGCTGGCAAAAGGCAGCGGGTGGTTGTACCAGTAACTGCGCCAGTGTGAGGCTTCAGCGATGTTTTGAATGCGCTGGCTGTAGCGATGGCTATCGGTGAAGCCCCAGCGTGCCAGGGTGTTCAGGCGCTCGTTGAAGTCGGTCGGGCCGTCGGGCCAGGCCCAGACAAAAAGCCCGATCCCCGCGGCATCGGTGTCGCTCAACTGAAGGCGGTTCATCAGCCCGGCCATCTTGCTGCGAGCATTCAGCCCGCCCTGTGTCGCCTGCACATGAGCGTCGAGGCGCCAATAGAGTTCGCCTTGCAGCACCAGGTCGATGGGCTCCGGCAGTTGCTGGACAATGCCGGGGATCCGGCGTGCGGCAGTCGACCAATCCTGGCCGAGGCGTCCGTCACCTCGGCTGATAAGCCGGCTCAACCGGCCCTGACGATAGACCAGCGTCACCGCAACACCATCGACCTTGGGTTGAATCCATACGTCTTGCCGGGTCCTGAGCCAGTCATCGACCGCCTGTTCATCCAGTAACTTTTCAAGGCCGGTATGCGCGACCGGGTGAGGCCGTGTGCCCCGCGAGCTGGCGAGTGGCTTGTCAGCCGTCAGGCTGTTGTTGGGGAAACACGTTCGCCAGTGGTCCAGGCGGTGGCGCGCCTGATCGTAGAGTTCATCGCTGACCGGGGATTGGCCGAGCCGGTGGTAGCTGTCATCCCACAGCGTGATCTGCCTGGCCAGCGCGCTGACCTGTGACCTGGCGTCCTCGGGACAGTCTTCTGCCCACACCAGAAAGGGCAAGGCACTGAGTAACAGAGCAATCAATAAACGCATCATGAGCATCCTTGCTCGGAAGGGGCGCCCAGCCTAAGTGATCCAGGCGGCCACAAAAAAGCCCCGACAGTGCGGGGCTTTTTACCGGGTGTTTCGAACTACTTGAACAGATCGCCCAACGCTTTCACCGCGTCGTTCTTATCCATCTTGGCTTCCTGTGTTTGCTGCCTGGCGTCGGCTTTGGCTTGGGCGTCGGCCAGTTTGTTACAACTTTTGACCTGCTCTTGTGCGGCGTTAAAAGCCTGCACGCTCAGCAAGTCGTTGTTGGCTTGCGGCTGGCAGTCGCCGGGTTTGCCTCCCGGTTGAGTGCTCAGGGCGCCAGACGCGTGATGCCTGTCGCGCAGGCAATAAAAAAGCCCCGCCGGGCGAACCCGCGGGGCTTTTGGGGGAGCGCGTGCTTACAGGCCGGCGGCAGTGCGCAGGTCGTTGGCGCGGTCGGTTTTTTCCCAGGTGAACGTGGTGAAGGTGTCGTCGCCGACAGTCTTCTGCGCAGGGGTACGGCCGAAGTGGCCGTAGGCTGCGGTTTCCTGGTACATCGGGTGCAGCAGGTCAAGCATGGTGGTGATCGCGTAAGGGCGCAGGTCGAAGATCTCGCGCACCAGCTTGACGATTTTGTCGTCGCTGATCTTGCCGGTGCCAAAGGTGTTCAGCGAGATCGACGTAGGCTGGGCCACACCGATAGCGTAGGAAACCTGAATCTCGCAACGCTCGGCCAAGCCGGCCGCGACGATGTTCTTGGCCACATAACGACCGGCGTAGGCCGCCGAACGGTCAACCTTGGATGGGTCTTTACCCGAGAACGCGCCACCGCCGTGACGGGCCATGCCGCCGTAGCTGTCGACGATGATCTTGCGGCCGGTCAGGCCGCAGTCGCCCACCGGGCCACCGATGATGAACTGGCCAGTCGGGTTGATGTGGAACTGGGTGTCCTTGGTCAGCAGTTCGGCCGGCAGCACGTGCTTGACGATCAGCTCCATTACGCCTTCGCGCAGGTCGGCGTAGGACACGTCCGGGTTGTGCTGGGTCGACAGTACAACGGCGTCGATACCCACCACCTTGCCGCCTTCGTAACGGCAGGTCACCTGGGATTTGGCATCCGGGCGCAGCCACGGCAGCAGGCCGTTTTTGCGAGCCTCGGCCTGACGTTGCACAAGCTGGTGCGAGAAGGTGATCGGCGCCGGCATCAGCACCTCGGTTTCGTTGCTGGCGTAGCCGAACATCAGGCCCTGGTCGCCAGCGCCCTGATCTTCAGGCTTGGCGCGGTCCACGCCCTGGTTGATGTCGGGCGACTGCTTGCCGATGATGTTCATCACGCCGCAGGTCGCGCCGTCGAAGCCGACGTCGGAACTGTTGTAGCCAATCTTGGTGATGACGTCACGGACGATCTGTTCCAGATCGACCCACGCGGTGGTGGTGACTTCACCGGCGATGATCGCCACGCCCGTTTTCACCAGAGTCTCGCACGCCACACGGGCGAACTTGTCTTCAGCAATGATGGCGTCCAGCACCGCATCAGAAATCTGGTCGGCGATTTTGTCCGGATGCCCTTCAGACACGGACTCGGAGGTGAAAAGGGAGTATTCGCTCATCTCGATGTTTTCCTGATATTTACCGATGGTGAGTGTCGCCAGCCGGCCGCTGAAAATGGCGGACCTGAATCTGGAAACCATTACGTAAACCTACATAGAGGCTTTCCCCGGGAACGAGTCCCGCAGCGGTGGCCCAACGGGCCAGATCGTCCTGTTCAAAACCCAACCAGAGATCACCGCAGGCCTCCTTGGCCCAATTCTGGTTGTGGCTGCATAAATCTGTGACCAGCAGGCTACCGCCGGGTTGCAGCAAATTTGCCATCTGCTTGAGGGCGTCGGCGGGGGCGGCGAAATGGTGCAAGACCATGTTCAACACCACGCAATCGGCCCGCAGGTTTGTGTCATTCAACGCGTCCGCCAGCTGCAGGCTGACATTGCCCAGCGCCTCGCGCTCGCACAACTGGCGCGCCAGTTCGAGCATCGCCGGGCTGTTGTCCAGCGCCGTCACCTGCTTGAAGCGGCGCGCCAGCTCCGGCAGGAAACCGCCATCGCCAGGGCCCACTTCCAGCGCTGTGGCCGAATGACTGAAGCCCAGTTTGTCCAACAGCGCCAGTACGCTTTCGCGGTATTGCGGCAAGCCGGCAATCAGGTCTTGTTGGGCGCGAAACTTCTCGGCGACCCGTGAGAAAAAATCCTGACTGGCGGCGGCGCGTTGCCCATGAACTTGGCTGATGCGTGACTGCACGTCGCCGGGCAGGCCCAAACTGTCCACCTCTTCCAGCAGCGCGGCGTGCAGTTTGCCGCCGAGCAGCTCGGTGTGGGGCAGGGCGCGACGGTAAAAAATCGCATTGCCTTCGCGGCGGGTGGCCACCAGGTCAGCCTGGGCCAGGACCTTCAAGTGGTGGCTCATGCCGGACTGGCCAATGGCGAAGATCTGTGCCAGTTCCAGTACGCCGAAAGAGTCGTTGGCCAGTGCGCGCAATACGTTCAGGCGTAACGGATCACCCGCGGCCTTGCACAAGGCTGCCAGTTCATCGCCGTCGTCAGGACGCAGGGAGGGCACGGGTAGGTTCATAAGGCCAGCAGTCTAGTGACGGGTGGATATCCCCGCAAGGTCAATATCAAAAAGTTTTGATATTGGTCGATAATCGGTAGTTATAAGCAGCCGCTATAACCTTTAGACGAAGCGGTCAGGCTTTTCTGCAGGCGATTGGCGGGCAAACCGCAGGAAAAACACCTCAAGTGACTATCTGTGATTGCCCGCAGGCGGTGGCTGAGGGAAAATGCCGATCCTTTTTTCCGTTTCTTTTAAGCAACCCCAGGAGATCAGCGATGCCCAGCCGTCGTGAGCGTGCCAACGCCATTCGTGCCCTCAGCATGGATGCCGTGCAAAAAGCCAACAGCGGCCATCCCGGTGCCCCGATGGGCATGGCGGATATCGCCGAGGTACTTTGGCGTGACTACCTGAAACACAATCCAAGCAACCCGTCGTTCGCCGACCGTGACCGCTTCGTGCTGTCCAACGGCCACGGCTCGATGCTGATCTATTCGCTGCTGCACCTGACCGGCTACGACGTCACCATCGATGACCTCAAGAGCTTCCGCCAGCTGCACAGCCGCACCCCGGGTCACCCGGAATTCGGCTACACCCCAGGCGTCGAGACCACCACCGGTCCGCTGGGCCAGGGCCTGGCCAATGCTGTTGGCTTCGCACTGGCTGAAAAAGTCCTGGGCGCGCAGTTCAACCGCCCTGGTCACAACATCGTCGACCACCACACCTATGTGTTCCTGGGTGATGGCTGCATGATGGAAGGCATTTCCCATGAAGTGGCGTCCCTGGCCGGTACCCTAGGCCTGGGCAAGCTGATTGCCTTCTACGACGACAACGGTATCTCCATCGACGGCGAAGTCGAAGGCTGGTTCACCGACGACACGCCAAAGCGTTTCGAAGCCTACAACTGGCAAGTGATCCGCAACGTCGACGGCCACGATCCGGAAGAGATCAAGACCGCCATCGACACCGCGCGCAAGAGCGAGCAGCCGACCCTGATCTGCTGCAAGACCACCATCGGTTTCGGCTCGCCGAACAAGCAAGGTAAAGAAGACTGCCACGGCGCCCCACTGGGTGACGCGGAAATCGCCCTGACCCGTGAAGCGCTGAAGTGGAACCACGGCCCGTTCGAAATCCCGGCTGACATCTATGCCGAGTGGAACGCCAAGGAAAAAGGCCTGGCGACCGAAGCCGAGTGGGACCAGCGTTTTGCGGCCTACTCCGCCGAATTCCCAGAGTTGGCCAACGAACTGGTGCGTCGCCTGGCCGGTGACCTGCCTGCCGACTTCTCGGAAAAAGCCTCGGCCTACATCGCCGAAGTGGCGGCCAAGGGCGAGACCATCGCCAGCCGTAAAGCCAGCCAGAACACCCTGAACGCCTTTGGCCCGTTGCTGCCGGAGATTCTCGGCGGTTCGGCTGACCTGGCCGGTTCCAACCTGACCCTGTGGAAAGGTTGCAAGGGTGTCTCGGCCGAAGACGCCAGCGGCAACTACATGTATTACGGCGTGCGCGAGTTCGGCATGAGCGCCATCATGAACGGCGTGTCCCTGCACGGCGGCCTGGTGCCTTACGGCGCGACCTTCCTGATGTTCATGGAATACGCGCGCAACGCCGTACGTATGGCCGCGCTGATGAAGAAACGCGTGATCCATGTGTACACCCACGACTCCATCGGCCTGGGCGAAGACGGCCCGACGCACCAGCCGGTCGAGCAACTGACCAGCCTGCGTACCACGCCGAACCTGGATTGCTGGCGCCCAGCCGACGCGGTCGAATCCGCCGTGGCCTGGAAGCACGCCATCGAGCGTAAGGACGGCCCTTCGGCGCTGATCTTCTCGCGTCAGAACCTGCAGCACCAAGTGCGTACCGACGCGCAGATCGCTGCGATCAGCCGTGGTGGCTACGTGCTCAAGGACTGCGTTGGCGAGCCGGAGCTGATCCTGATCTCCACCGGTTCCGAAGTCGGTCTGACCGTTCAGGCCTACGACAAGCTGACTGCCCAGGGCCGCAACGTGCGCGTTGTGTCCATGCCGTGCACCAGCCTGTTCGAAGCCCAGGACGCCGACTACAAGCAATCGGTTCTGCCGTTGCAGGTCAGCGCGCGCATCGCCATCGAAGCGGCTCACGCCGACTACTGGTACAAGTACGTGGGCCTGGAAGGCCGCGTGATCGGCATGACCACTTACGGTGAGTCGGCGCCGGCGCCAGCGTTGTTCGAAGAGTTCGGTTTCACCCTGGAAAACATCCTGGGTCAGGCTGAAGAACTGCTGGAAGACTAAGTCAGTCTGCGTTGTCTGTACTGGCGCTATCGCGGGCAAGCCCGCTCCCACATTCGATCTCGGTCTAAGGTGGGAGCGGGCTTGCCCGCGATGGCGTCAGAACATTCAACACCGAACTAACATTGATCGAGAACCCCATGCCCCAACCGCGTCCCTACAAAGTTGCACTCAACGGCTACGGCCGCATTGGTCGTTGCGTCTTGCGTGCTCTGTTTGAGCGAGGGGCGGCGGCAGGGTTTGAAATTGTTGCGATCAACGACTTGGCCGACATGGCCAGCATCGAATACCTGACACGCTTTGACTCCACCCACGGCCGGTTTCCCGGCGAAGTGCGCGTAGAAGGCGACTGTCTGCATATCAATGGCGACTGCGTGAAAGTCCTGCGCAGTGCCACCCCCGAGGGCATCGACTGGGCGGCGCTGGGCGTCGACCTGGTGTTGGAATGCTCCGGTGCTTACCACACCCGTGCCGATGGCCAGCGTTTTCTCGACGCCGGCGCACCGCGTGTGCTGTTTTCCCAGCCGATGGCCAGCGAGGCGGATGTCGACGCCACCATCGTCTATGGCATCAACCAGGATTGCCTGACCGGCAACGAGCTGCTGGTGTCCAACGCCTCCTGCACCACCAACTGCAGTGTGCCGCTGTTGCGCCTGCTGGATCAGGCGATTGGCCTGGATTACGTGTCGATCACCACGATTCACTCGGCGATGAACGACCAGCCGGTCATCGACGCCTATCACCACGAAGACCTGCGCCGCACGCGTTCGGCCTTCCAGTCAGTGATTCCGGTGTCTACCGGCCTGGCGCGAGGTATCGAAAGATTGTTACCGGAACTTGCCGGGCGAATTCAAGCCAAAGCCGTACGGGTGCCGACGGTGAACGTGTCTTGCCTGGACATCACCATGCAGACTGTCAGCGACACTGACGCGACGGAGGTCAACCGGATTCTGCGCGACGCCGCCACCAGCGGCCCGCTCAAGGGTTTGCTGGCCTACACCGAGTTGCCGCATGCCAGTTGCGATTTCAACCATGACCCGCATTCGGCGATTGTCGATGCCAGCCAGACCCGCGTTTCCGGCCCCAGGCTGGTGAACATCCTGGCCTGGTTCGACAACGAATGGGGGTTTGCCAACCGAATGCTGGATGTTGCCGAACATTATCTGCACATCGCCTCCACACAACCTCAACAGTAATTCAGGAACTGCGACCCATGACCGTGTTGAAGATGACCGACCTCGATCTGCAAGGTAAGCGCGTACTGATTCGCGAAGACCTCAACGTCCCAGTCAAGGACGGTGTTGTCACCAGCGATGCGCGAATCCTGGCCTCGCTGCCGACCATCAAGCTGGCCCTGGAAAAAGGCGCGGCCGTGATGGTCTGCTCCCACCTGGGTCGTCCGACCGAAGGTGAGTTCTCCGCCGAAAACAGCCTCAAGCCGGTAGCCGATTACCTGAGCAAGGCCCTGGGCCGCGACGTGCCGCTGGTGGCTGACTACCTGGGCGGCGTTGACGTCAAGCCAGGCGATATCGTGCTGTTCGAAAACGTGCGCTTCAACAAAGGCGAGAAAAAGAACAGCGACGAACTGGCCCAGCAATACGCGGCCCTGTGCGACGTGTTCGTGATGGACGCCTTCGGCACCGCGCACCGCGCCGAGGGTTCGACCCACGGCGTGGCCAAGTTCGCCAAAGTCGCCGCCGCCGGCCCACTGCTGGCCGCAGAGCTGGATGCACTGGGCAAGGCCCTGGGCGCTCCGGCGCAGCCAATGGCGGCCATCGTGGCCGGTTCCAAAGTGTCCACCAAGCTCGACGTGCTCAACAGCCTGAGCCAGATCTGCAACCAATTGATCGTCGGCGGCGGCATTGCCAACACCTTCCTGGCCGCCGCCGGCCACCCGGTGGGCAAGTCCCTGTACGAGCCGGACCTGCTCGACACCGCGTGTGCCATCGCGGCCAAAGTCAGCGTGCCGCTGCCGGTGGACGTGGTGGTTGCCAAGGAATTCGCTGAGAGCGCCGAAGCCACCGTCAAGCTCATCGCCGACGTGGCAGCCGACGACATGATCCTGGACATCGGCCCGCAAACCGCGGCCAACTTCGCTGAACTGCTGAAGTCGTCCAAGACCATTTTGTGGAACGGTCCGGTTGGCGTGTTCGAGTTCGACCAGTTCGGCAACGGCACCAAAGTACTGGCCCACGCCATTGCTGAAAGCTCGGCTTTCTCCATTGCCGGGGGTGGCGACACCTTGGCGGCCATCGATAAATATGGCGTTGCTGACCAGATCTCCTACATTTCTACCGGTGGCGGCGCGTTCCTCGAATTCGTCGAAGGCAAAGTGCTGCCGGCCGTTGAAGTGCTGGAAACTCGAGCCAAAGGCTAAGGCTCGTGATCCGGAAAAGGAGTATTCCCATGATCAAGTCGTTGGCACTGGTGATCGCGGCGGGCCTGTTGGCCGGCTGCGGCAGCACGCCAAGCGCGAAGCCTGCCACTGCAGAGCCTGCGCCTACGCAGAAAAAGAGCTGCTACCAGGCTGACTGGCAAGCCGAAACCATGCCGGTGATCAACAAGCGCATCGGCAACGAGCGGCTGGAGCAATACGACGCCGCGCCCAACGGTCAGGAACAGGGTTGCCCTTGACGGGTCTGATCAACTAACCGACAGCTTTGGCGGCCTTTTGGGTCGCCGTTCGAGGATTGGCAATGAAAGGCGTTTTCGCCCTGGCAGCCCTGGCCTTGTTGGCCGGCTGCAGCAGCATGAATATGTTCAACAAGGCAGAGCCGGCCGACAAGTGGACCACCTGGACGTGCGACAGCAAGGCCGAGGTCAACTGGCGCTTTGCCAACCAGGCGCGTTCCGAGGTGGATGTACGCCTCGGCGGTTCGGACCAGGTTTATCGTCTTAAACAGGACGTTGCTGCCTCGGGCGTGCTGTACAGCAACGACCAGTTGGCGTTTCACCAAAAAGGTGAGGAAGGCCTGATTTACTGGGTCGCCACCGATGATTTGATTGGGCGAGGCTGCAAGGCCCAGTAACACAGAACGCGATCTCTCATGTGATGAGATCCAAATGTGGGAGCGGGCTTGCTCGCGAAAGCGGTGGGTCAGGTAAGCATCAGGTAGCTGATACACCGCCTTCGCGAGCAAGCCCGCTCCCACAGTAGATCCGGTTCCAAAGTGACATGGATTTTGAATCGGACACTGCAATAACGATTCAGCAGGCCAAGCCTTAACCCCTTGATCTGCAATAACTTGAATAGCAGCCGCCGCTACGGCAGGCTTGCACGATTAACGACCCACGATCGGGAGAGACAACACAATGGCACTTATCAGCATGCGTCAAATGCTGGACCACGCAGCCGAGTTCGGCTACGGCGTCCCAGCCTTTAACGTCAACAACCTTGAGCAGATGCGCGCCATCATGGAAGCCGCTGACAAGACCGACTCCCCAGTGATCGTTCAGGCTTCGGCCGGTGCCCGCAAATACGCCGGTGCCCCCTTCCTGCGTCACCTGATCCTGGCCGCCATCGAAGAGTTCCCGTACATCCCGGTGTGCATGCACCAGGACCACGGCACCAGCCCTGACGTGTGCCAGCGCTCCATCCAACTGGGCTTCAGCTCGGTGATGATGGACGGCTCCCTCGGCGAAGATGGCAAGACCCCAACCGACTACGAGTACAACGTACGCGTGACCCAACAAACCGTGGCCATGGCTCACGCCTGCGGCGTTTCGGTTGAAGGCGAGCTGGGCTGCCTGGGTTCGTTGGAAACCGGCATGGCCGGCGAAGAAGACGGCATCGGCGCTGAAGGCGTGCTGGATCACAGCCAGATGCTGACCGACCCGGAAGAAGCCGCTGACTTCGTGAAAAAGACCCAAGTTGACGCCCTGGCCATCGCCATCGGCACCAGCCACGGCGCTTACAAGTTCACCAAGCCGCCTACCGGCGACGTGCTGGCCATCGACCGCATCAAGGAAATCCACAAACGCATCCCGAACACCCACCTGGTGATGCACGGTTCTTCCTCGGTGCCGCAAGAGTGGCTGGCGATCATCAACCAGTACGGTGGCGACATCAAAGAAACCTACGGCGTGCCGGTTGAAGAAATCGTCGAAGGCATCAAGTACGGCGTGCGCAAGGTCAACATCGACACCGACCTGCGCCTGGCGTCCACCGGTGCGATGCGTCGCCTGATGGCCACCAACCCGAGCGAATTTGACCCACGTAAATTCTTCGGTGCCACCGTGACCGCGATGCGCGACGTGTGTATCGCTCGTTACGAAGCGTTCGGTACGGCCGGTAATGCTTCGAAGATCAAGCCGATCTCCCTGGAAGCGATGTACCAGCGTTACCTGAAAGGTGAGTTGAACGCTAAGGTGAACTGAGCCTCAGGCGTTTAAACAAAAGCCCGCAGTGATGCGGGCTTTTTTGTGGCTGGAAATTGATTAGACACTTTTAAGTGACAGGAGGCTCACCAGATGAATCGTTCGCTTCTGCACTAACTGATAGGGGGAGGCGGCTGTTTTCTGTACAAGTATAAATAGACTGCAATTGACACTGACGCTGTTAAAAAAGCCATGCATGCAGCCAAAATAAAAGGCGCTGGGCGACCGCCTGCGATTATTAGCAGTGTCCCTAAGGAAGGTCCAATTATAACGCATAGCATTTGGATACTTCTGAACGACATGGAGACTCTTCCGATATTTTCAGAAGGGCATAATTGTTGGAGGATTATGTTTGAAGATATTATTAATATCTCATAGCTAAAGCCATTCACAAACCAAACAAACGGATAGAGGTAAGCTCTACCA
>NZ_JAKNQP010000008.1:0-226075 GCF_022662455.1 Pseudomonas sp. TREG-RG-20F-10-E-6-01
CCTGACACGCCGCCTTCGCGAGCAAGCCAGCTCCCATAGTTTGGATTGCGTTAACCAGTGAATACGCAGTAGCCCGTCGGGAGCGGATCGACCCCATTTGATCCTCCTGCCCAACCTCCAAAACGACGCCAATCCAATGTGGGAGCGGGCTTGCTCGCGAAAGCGGTCTATCAGTGCCAGCGTTGTCGCCTGATAAGCCGCTTTCGCAGGCAAGCCAGCTCCCACAGTTTGGATTGCGTTAACCAGTGACTATGCAGTAGCCCGTCGGGACCGGATCGCCGTCACTTACCCTTCCCAATTTCCAAAACGACGCCACTCCAATGTGGGAGCGGGCTTGCCCGCGAAAGCGGTTTATCAGTGCCAGCGTTGTTACCTGACACGCCGCTTTCGCAGGCAAGCCAGCTCCCACAGTTTGGATTGCGTTAACCAGTGACTACGCAGTAGCCCGCCGGGAGCGGATCGCCATCAGTATCCCTTTCCAACCTCCAAAACGACGCTGATCCAATGTGGGAGCGGGCTTGCCCGCGAAAGCGGTTTATCAGTGCCAGCGTTGTTACCTGACACGCCGCTTTCGCGAGCAAGCCCGCTCCCACAGGTTGAGTTGCATTAACCCGGCGACTACGCAGTAGCTCGCCAGGAGCGGATCGATCAGGTAATCCCAATAGTTCTCCGACGCCTTGAGCCGCAGCGCGAAGGCCAGGGTGCCCGCTGCCAGCATCCACACCACCAACGTGTTGCGTAGCCAGAGCAGCAGTAAGGCCGCCGCGCCCACCAGCACAATCATCGGCCGTGGGTTGAAGCCCCAGCGGTAAGGGTCGTAATACGTCAGGCCCATCGTGGCCGGATACAGCAGCAGGCTCAGCGTGCCAAACAGCACCAGCAGTTGCACTTGATGTGGGCGATTAACCGGCTGCACCACGCCCAATCGGCACAGCGTCACCCCCGCCAGCAACACCAAGGTGCTGATCGCCAGGTCATCGGTAAAGCCGCGCACGTACGCCGCCAACGGCAGTTCATTCACCGGGATAAAACTCAACACCACCAGCATCGGCAGCAACCACGGCCGCCACGGCGCGGTAAAGCGAAACAGGCTTAAGAGCACAAACCCCAGCAGCACAAAACTCAAATGGGCCTGCCACACAGAAACCATCACAAATGCTCCGCCAGCCAGGCTTCGTTGAAGCTGACATGTTTGATAAAGGTGTTATTCCACGAGTACACCACGTGGTACATGCCGTCCGGGCTGCGGCTGAAATACGGGTACTCGTACTCGAAATCGCAGCCGCGCGGTTTGCACACGCGGTAATCCAGGTTGCTCAGAAAGCGTTGTTCCAGTGGCAGACGCTTGGCGCCGCTGGAGGCGCGAAAGCCCTCGCCGATGATTTCTTTGTAAGCCTCGTGGGAGAACGGCTGGCCGAGCGGGTCGGGCGACTGGTCCAGTTCCACCACCGTACGCCATTGGCTGAACTGGGCGTTGGTGCCGTAGAGGCTGAGCTTGAAGCGACCGTCTTGCAGGTCGTTGAGGGCCACCAGCAAACCGTCATCCTCAGTAGCCACTGCCGCCAGGGATGAATTGGGGTTGGCCGGCTCCAGCGGGTACGGCTCACTCCAGGTTTGCCCGGCATCGATGGTGCGGCTGGCGAGCACGCGGTGATGGGTTTCGCCGGCGTAGCGCAACATCGCCACGGCGCGCTGGCCGTCCTGCGCCACGATGGTCGGTTGCAGGGAGTGCTTGCCACGGCTGATGCGGAATTTGTCGATCACCGCGCCGTCGGGGCTCAAGTACAGGTACTCGGCAAACTTGCCCATGAACTCGTGATACACCGGCAAGCCAATCGAACCGTCGGCGTGAAACACCGGCGCGGCGCGCACCAGCGTGCTGATATTAAAGAACGGTGAGGTCACCAATTGCCGCGGCGCCGACCAGTTTGCGCCCAGGTCAGTGGAGACCATCACGTTGATCGCGCTGGTGGCCCAGCCGCCGACCGACACCGACACATAAAACATCCACAGGCGTTTATCCGGCCCCAGCGCAATCACCGGGTTGCCCAGTTTGCGAATGTAGCGCTGCGTGCCGTCGCGGGTACTTTCGCGCGTGGCCAGCACCTGCTCGGCGCCCCATTCGCCGCTGCGCGCATCAAACCTTGCGGTGCGCACCTGCACATCGGCGGCGCCTTCGCGGCTGCCGGCAAACCACACGGCCATCAAGTCGCCGCCGGGCAGGGCGGTGACGGAGGAGGCGTGCACAAAGTCGGTGAGTTGCGAGGACACAAAGCGGCTGGTGTATTGCGGCGCCGTCGCGACCTTGGAGGTATTCGGGCTCGCCTGGGCAAACGGCGCCAGCACGTGCGGCGGATGGCTTTGCCAGGCGGCGAAAAACACCGCGAGCAGGCTGCAGATCAGTAAGGCGGAGCGCATAGAGAACCTGTTGGGAAAAGGATTACTGCGCACGCTCATCCGGCAGGCGCTTCCTGCGACCGGTGAGCATGGATAACGGCAGGTTGTCCTTCACCTGGAGACTTTCATACACGGCGGCCAGCACATGCACGCAGACCAGACCCAGCAGCACATTGGCGGCGGTTTCGTGGACTTGCAGCGGCCAGTCGGCACCCCATAACGCGTCGACTTCCTGCATCAGGAAACCGCTGATACCGAGGGTCAGCAGCGCCGACAACATCAACAGCATCACCAGCGCGCCGATGGGCGAATGACCGAGGCGGTGCAGCCCTCGCCCGTCCAACACCCGACGCACATGGGCACTGAGTCGCGCAGGCGATGGCCAGAAATCTGACCAACGTGCACTGCGCGGTCCTACGAACCCCCACACCAGTCGCACCAGCAACCAGGCCATGGCGTAGTAGCCCAGCCACACATGCCAGTCGTCGCCCGCTTCGTTAAAGAAGTAGTTGGCGACGAAGACCCCGGCGATAGATAGATGAAACAGCCTTACCAGAGGGTCCCACAGGCGCAGGGATTCGCTTGGCATCAGCCCTTGATCTCAGTCTTCACGGCTTTGCCGGTGACCGGGTCGTGGTAGATCTCGACCTTGCGTTTGTCTTTGTCGAAGCCGTAGATCTCGTAGCAGTTGCCGTCGGTGACCTTGAACTTGCTGATCTCGTACCCTTGCGCCTTGAGCGTGTCCTGGAAGGCTTTTTCGTCTTGCCACTGCGAGCGTTCGGCGGTGGTGCACTGCGGGCCGGCGAGGGCCATGGGGCTGGCGATAATCAGGGACAGCAGGAGAATTTTGCGCATGGAAAAGCTCTCAGCAGATGTGGGAGATTTCACAGTGCAAAACCAACCTTAGCGCAACCTTAGTTGGCAACGCGCCGTAACATCTTTCCCCGAAGGGGCCGCTGCAGAACCGGCATCATTCCGCCGTTTCCTACAGAGATTCCGCAATGCGCCTACTCCTAGTCGAAGATGATCGTGCCCTCGGCCAGGGCATTCGCGTGGCATTGGGCGCAGAAGGCTACACCCTGGATTGGCTGCAGGATGGCCTCAGCGCCTTGCACGCACTGCGCACCGAAAGCTTCGATTTGCTCCTGCTCGACCTCGGTCTGCCACGCCTCGACGGCCTCGACCTGCTGCAGCAACTGCGCGCCGGGCAGCACGACCTGCCGGTGCTGATCCTCACTGCCCGCGATGGCACCGCCGAGCGCATCGCCGGCCTGGATGCTGGCGCCGACGACTACCTGATCAAACCCTTCGACGTCGAAGAACTCAAAGCCCGCGTGCGCGCCTTGCTGCGCCGCAGCCAGGGCCGCGCGCAACCGATGCTGGAACACGCCGGCGTCAGCCTCGACCCGGCTACCCAGCAAGTGCGTTATCAGGATCAAGACATCATCGTCACCCCGATGGAATACCAGCTGCTGCACCAATTGATGGTGCGCCCCGGCAAAGTCGTGACCCGCGAGCGCCTGTCCCGCGCGCTGTACGGTTGGCAGGACCGGGTGGAGAGCAACACCCTGGAAGTGCTGATCCATAACCTGCGCAAAAAGTTATCCACCGAGCTGATCCGCACCGTGCGCGGCGTCGGCTATGTGCTGGCGCTCGAGCCATGACCTCTGTTCGCGCGCGCATCCTCATTCCGGTGCTGGTGTTTATTTTGCTCGGCGACGCGCTGATCAGCTGGCTGGTGCTGCGCGACAGCCACCATGAAATCGAAGAAGTCTATGACGCCCAACTCGCCCAAAGCGCGCGCCTGCTGCAAGGCGTACTGCGCCAGCGCGACCCAGGCGAAGCGGATTGGGACCGCTTGTATCAAGCCTTCGACCACGCCATGAGCCGCGTCGGCGAAGACGGCGTCGCCCACCCGTATGAAACCCGCCTGACCTTCCAGGTATGGCGCACCGACGGTCAACTCCTCGTGCGCTCCGCCGAGGCGCCCGTGCTGGCTGCGCCGCCGACTACCCTCGGCGCCCACGACATCATGGATAACGGCAACGACTGGTGCGCCTTCCTCCTCGCCGACCCGCAGCAGGGCTTGCTGATTTGGGTGGGCGAGCGCGACGACATTCGTCAGGACCTGATCGAACGCATCGTGCGCCACACCCTCTGGCCCACCCTGATCGGCGTGCCGCTGCTGACCGTGTTGATCTGGCTGACCATCGGCTGGGGCCTGAAACCGTTGCGCGCCATGGTGATGTCAATTCGCGGGCGCAGTACCGACACCTTGCAGCCGCTGCACCTCAAGCCGCTGCCGACTGATCTGGAGCCGATGCAAACGGCGCTTAATCGGTTGTTGGTGCAGATGGATGACCTGCTCGAGCGCGAACGACGGTTTATCGCGGATGCAGCGCATGAACTGCGCACGCCGCTGGCGATTTTGCGCATCCACGCGCAGAACGCTCAAAGCGCTGCGACCGAAGAACAGCGGCGCGAAGCATTGGATTTTCTGGTGAATGGCGTGGACCGCGCCACGCGGATTGGCAGCCAGTTGCTGACCATGGCGCGCATCGAGCCGCAACTGAACAACCCCGTGTGCAAGCCTGTGCAACTGACGGAACTGGTGCGCGAAGAACTGGCTGAGCTGACGCCGCTGGCGATAGAAAAGGGTGTGGAGTTGGTGTTGGAAGGGGAAGACGAATGCTGGGTGCAAACCGAGCCGGTGGCGTTGGCGATTGCGCTGCAGAACCTGGTGACTAACGCGCTTAACTTTTCCCCCGCGGGCAGCGAAGTGAAAGTGGTGATCGGCGCTGACTGCTTGAGCGTGGAAGACCAAGGTCCGGGGATTGATGAAGCGGAAATGGAGCGCTTGTTTGAGCGGTTTTACAGTCGGGATAACGCCAATGGCGCTGGGCTGGGGTTGGCAATTGTGGAGATGATTGTGGGGAAGATCGGATGCAAGCTTACGCTGCACAATCTAGAGCAGGGCGGCCTGCGCGCGCGATTGAGCTTCATGGCTTGCGCGCAAGTGCCTGCGGGAATACCACACCGTTGAACGTGTGGGTGCAGCAGTCACAACTTGGCTTCATCTGTTCGGGCGTCAATTGGGGGTTAACCTTTTGCAGTAAGCCCGACTCGTCGACCCACAAACCGCTGTAATAGCTGGAGTCGCCTAACAGCACATACTCGTCTTTGTCGCTTTCATGCAGCGCAACTATCCAGAACACGGGCTCCGAGCGATCCAGTCGAGCGTTGGCTTCGCTGAATACCTTGTCCCATGGCTGACCAACTTTGGACAGGAGAAATCGGAATAGCGGTGTGTAGTCAAAACCATGTCGTTGATAGCTGTGCATTGAACCGCGGGTGGACAGGGAGCGCTTTGCTTTTTTGGTATGCCGTTCATAGCGATAAGCGAAACAGCTACCGTGGCGCACGCCGTGGGTGCGCGTGTTGACTGAGCGGTAGAGGAGTTTTTTTTTCATTGCATCAGTATTCCTTCCTAGGCTGCTTTGGAGGTGGCGGCCAAGCACCTTGGTAGCGGAAGGAAATTTGGTAGTCGAAAATGCTGGGCTGTATTTCATGCTGGAAGTGTGGCTGGAGAATTGATATCCAATTGGGGAGAACGTTGAAAACGTCGGCATATATCGCGGTTTCTTCGCTCAAACCTAATGCTTCAAAGAAACTTTCAGCGTCATCGATATCTGCCGAGTACTCATCTGCTTTCAAGTCATTACTGAGTTTTTCGTACCACCGTAATCTGATTTTCATAACCATTTTTCGCACTCCTCTTTATCTGTAAATTCGACGTTTTGGGTTCGCCGGCCCGCGACGTTCGGCGGTATAAGGATCAAATGCGCCGAGATGTTCCAAATCACTGTTTCGATAGACTTCCAGCTCGCCTTTCTTGGAATCCCATTCAAATAGCTTTCTCCTTTTGCATCTATCCAACGCTCACGTAAACCACCCCCGCCTTGTCTTGGTGTTACCGGCCTTTGGGGTATCAAGCCTGGGAAGCCCGTTATGTCTTCGGTTTTTGGCGCTGGAAAGTAATCATGGTCCGGGTTTCTCAAGCCTTTCCGCGGCTCATTAACCACCACATACAGCGGCCGAACCCCCGACTCCACCGGGAACACCAGAATAAAATCCCGATACTGCGGCGGATAAATCGGGTTCACCAGAATCTGCGCGGCCTTCTCCGTCGGGGGGTAAATCCAAATCACCGGCGCTTGCGGCGCAGCCTCCAATGCCGGAATACCCAGCGTATCCCTCGGATCAACCGCAGGCGTCCAGATCAGCTCCACGCCCTCACCCAAATCCGCCACAAACTGGTCGCCACGGCTTTGGAATTGCACCACATCAATCATCTGCCAATCGGCATGGTTGCCCGTGTAAAACCCATACCCCTTGAGCGTGCCGTCCTCATGCTGCTCCACATGCAAACGCATCTGCGACCGCGCCTGTGGCAGCGAACGCAATTGCTCCTCGCTGTAGAGCGCGCTATCACCCAGCTCCGACGGCCAAGCCAGCGCCACCAAACCGGCCAATAATCCACCGGCGACAGTGCCAGCTGCGGTGGCTGCGGATTCCACCACCGCCGAACGCAACGCCAACTGCCCTAAACCAACGGGCAGGGCGCTGCCGCTGATCTTGCGCAAAGCAACCGCGCCTCGGCTGTCCACCTCGCGCCCACCCAACAGGCTGAAGTGGCCGTAATCCTTGATCAGCTCCAGCGGTACGTAACCGGTGGGGTCGTTGTAGCGAATGATGCCGTCGGGCAGTTGGCAGGGTTTGGTGAACACGCAGCCCGGAAGCTTTACGGGCGTAGGCGCCGGGGCAGGTGCCGAGTTGAATAAGTCTATCGGCGGCGAATAGGGCTCCCGTTTCGGCTGCGGAATCAGGATGCGCCGTTTGAGTTGTTCTTCTTCGGTGATGGGGTACGCGCGTTCTGACATGACGGGCTCACTTCCTTGTGCGAGGGAGTGAGCGTACGAGGGGGGATCAGAGGTTGATGTCGGTGTTGTTCGATGGTGTGCGTGGGAAAAGTCATTCTGTTAGCGACGATAATTAAAAAGGGGGCCAACAGCCCGACCTCCACCGCCTATTTCGCGTCAACGCCGGCGTACCCATCCGCGTTGCCCTGGAGCATGCCTCCGAGCTGCTGCACTGTTCCAAAATGCTCGCGTTGGATGCCGCCATGGACAACAGCGCGGATCGCTACGCCTGGGCGGCGCATTATTTGGGGGGGATGGCGAAGGCGGTGGTGGATGATTTGGCCAATGGGATGTTGCCGAATGGGGTGATGGAGGAGGGGGACGCTGTTGGTGTGTAGGCGGGTGAGTTGAGGGTATGG
Organism: Pseudomonas sp. TREG-RG-20F-10-E-6-01; assembly: GCF_022662455.1. Lineage (NCBI taxonomy): Bacteria > Pseudomonadati > Pseudomonadota > Gammaproteobacteria > Pseudomonadales > Pseudomonadaceae > Pseudomonas > Pseudomonas sp. TREG-RG-20F-10-E-6-01. Next base: position 7,736 of record NZ_JAKNQP010000008.1, read on the forward strand.
CGGCTGGCGTCTTCGCAGGCAAGCCAGCTCCCACATTGGAGCGTGTACATCCGTTGAATCAGTGTTGGCAGTAAAGAGACCTTGGGACGCCAATGTCTCTTTTTTTGTTTATGTGTATGACGTTTTGCTCGCGGATCTGTATCTAACGGCCTGCTTTTCATCGCCCTACCATGGTGCCCATCACACACCTGAAGGAGCGACACCATGCCCGAACTGTCCAGCTGGCTAGCCTACGGCCTGATCTCACTCGGCATGGTACTCACGCCCGGGCCGAACATGATTTACCTCATTTCCCGCTCGATTTGCCAAGGCCGTACGGCCGGGTTGATTTCGCTGGGCGGTGTTGCGTTGGGGTTTGTGGTTTACATGTTGTGCGCGGCATTGGGGATTACCGCGTTGGTGATGGCGGTGCCGTTTGCGTACGACGCGCTGCGGCTCGGCGGGGCGTTGTACCTGGTGTACCTGGCCTGGCAGGCGGTCAAGCCGGGTGGCCGTTCGCCGTTTCAGGTTCGGGATTTGCCCCAGGACAGCCCGCGCAAGCTGTTCATGATGGGCTTTGTGACCAACCTGCTGAACCCCAAAGTGGCAGTCATGTACTTGTCGTTGCTGCCGCAGTTTATCGACCCGAACGGGCATGGCAGTGTGCTGACGCAATCGCTGATTTTGGGCTTTACGCAGATTGCCATCAGCGTGAGCGTCAACTCGGTGATTGCCGTTATGGCAGGCTCCATCGCGGTGTTCTTCGTCACCCGCCCGGGTTGGCAGGTGGCGCAGCGCTGGGTGATGGGCTCGGTGTTGATGGGGTTGGCGGTGCGAATGGCGGTTGAAGGGCGGCGGTAAGTCGCGTCACAGGATGGCTTTCAGGTAGTCCTTGAGTGCGTTGAGCGGGGCGTCGAGTGCTTCGAGTGTCGGCGCTAGGCGCACGTCCACCGCAAGCCGTTGCAGCTCACGCCCCATCACCGTGTTTGGGCCGCCCAGGGAGTCGAGTGCTAACGTCAGGCATTCATCAAGCTTGAGCCGAATCGCGGCCAAATCCCCCTGACGCACCAACAACCCGAACACCTCGCGCTCATACCCATCCATGACCAGGTCATCGCGCAGAATCGGGCTCGCGCCTTCGGTCTCGTGCACCAGCTTGAGAGCAAAAAGGGCAACAGCTTCCAGCGTCAATTCCATGGTCCCGGCTCCTTAACGTCTGCGTTCGCCTATGCCTGCTTACTTTTTTACAGGCGAAAAAAAAGACCTTGAATTTCAAGGTCTTTCTTTAAGATGGTGCCCCGAGGGAGACTCGAACTCCCACTCCTTTCGAAAACGGATTTTGAATCCGCCGCGTCTACCAATTCCGCCATCAGGGCTCAATGGCGGCGAAGTATAGAGATGAGATTACCGTTGGTCAATCACGTTTCATGGTCTATTTTCACTATTTCCGCTAGACTTCCCGGCCCTGCTAGACGAACCCCATCATGCGCGTTGCTGACTTTACTTTTGATCTCCCTGATTCGCTGATCGCTCGCCACCCTTTGGCCGAGCGTCGCGCCAGTCGACTGCTGACCCTGGACGGGGTGAGTGGTGCCCTCGCACACCGTCAATTCACTGATTTGCTTGAGCATTTGCGCCCAGGCGATCTGATGGTGTTCAACAATACCCGGGTGATTCCGGCACGGCTGTTTGGCCAGAAAGCGTCCGGCGGCAAGCTGGAAATTCTGGTCGAGCGGGTGCTGGACAGCCATCGTGTGCTGGCCCATGTGCGCTCCAGCAAGTCGCCGAAACCGGGTTCGAGCATCCTCATCGATGGCGGTGGCGAGGCCGAGATGGTCGCGCGCCATGACGCGCTGTTTGAGCTCAAGTTTGCCGAAGAGGTGTTGCCGCTGCTGGAACGCGTCGGCCATATGCCGTTGCCTCCTTATATAGACCGCCCCGATGAAGATGCGGACCGCGAGCGCTATCAGACGGTGTACTCGCAGCGCTTGGGTGCGGTTGCCGCGCCGACGGCCGGGCTGCATTTCGACCAGCCGTTGCTGGATGCGATTGCTGCCAAGGGCGTCGAGAGCGCCTACGTGACCCTGCACGTGGGGGCCGGTACGTTTCAGCCGGTGCGTGTGGATAACATCGAAGACCACCATATGCACAGCGAATGGCTGGAAGTCAGCCAGGAAGTGGTGGATGCGGTGGCGGCGTGCAAGGCGCGCGGCGGTCGTGTTGTGGCGGTGGGCACCACCAGCGTGCGGTCGCTGGAGAGTGCGGCGCGCGATGGCGTGCTCAAGCCGTTCAGCGGCGACACCGATATCTTTATTTTCCCGGGCCGGCCGTTTCATGTGGTCGATTGCCTGGTCACCAACTTCCATTTGCCGGAATCCACGCTGTTGATGCTGGTGTCGGCATTTGCCGGTTACCCGGAAACCATGGCCGCTTATCAAGCGGCCATCGCCAACGAGTACCGTTTTTTCAGCTACGGTGATGCGATGTTTATCACCCGAAACCCTGCGCCGACTGCTCCTAAAGAAGCGGGCCCTGAGGAACAACTATGAGTCGTATGTCGTTTGAATTGTTGGCCACGGATGGCAAGGCTCGTCGTGGTCGCCTCACGTTTCCGCGCGGCACCGTCGAAACCCCGGCCTTCATGCCCGTGGGCACCTACGGCACCGTCAAAGGCATGCTGCCGCGTGACATCGTCGCCACCGGCGCCGAAATCATCCTCGGCAACACCTTCCACTTGTGGCTGCGCCCGGGCACGGAAGTGATCAAGAAGCATGGCGACCTGCATGACTTCATGAAGTGGCAGGGCCCGATCCTCACCGACTCCGGTGGTTTCCAGGTGTTCAGCCTGGGCGCCATGCGCAAGATCAAGGAGGAGGGCGTGACCTTCGCCTCGCCGGTCGACGGTTCCAAGGTGTTCATGGGCCCGGAGGAGTCGATGCAGGTGCAGCGCGACCTGGGCTCCGACATCGTGATGATCTTTGACGAATGCACGCCGTACCCGGCGGACGAAGACGTGGCGCGTATCTCTATGGAGCTGTCGCTGCGTTGGGCTCAACGTTCGAAGAATGCCCACGGCGACAACACCGCGGCGCTGTTCGGTATCGTTCAGGGCGGCATGCACGAAAGCCTGCGCAAGCGCTCGCTGGAAGGCCTGGACAAGATCGGCTTTGACGGCCTGGCCATCGGCGGTTTGTCGGTGGGCGAGCCCAAGCACGAGATGATCAAGGTGCTGGATTACCTGCCGGGCCTGATGCCGGCTGACAAACCTCGTTACCTTATGGGCGTTGGCAAACCGGAGGATCTCGTAGAGGGTGTGCGCCGCGGTGTGGACATGTTCGATTGCGTGATGCCAACCCGTAATGCCCGCAATGGGCATCTGTTCATCGATACAGGCGTGCTGAAGATCCGTAACGCGTTCCATCGCCATGATGATTCGCCGCTGGATCCCACCTGTGACTGCTACACCTGCCAGAACTTCTCGCGCGCTTATCTGCACCATCTGGACAAGTGCGGGGAAATGCTGGGTAGCATGTTGAATACCATCCACAATTTGCGTCACTACCAAGTCCTGATGGCTGGTTTGCGCGAGGCTATTCAACAGGGTACATTGGCCGCCTTCGTCGATGCCTTCTATGCCAAGCGCGGGCTCCCTGTGCCGCCCTTGGACTGAGTTTTCCGACCCTAAGATTCACTATTTGCAACTGGAGTGCTAAATGAGCTTTTTTATCTCTAATGCCATGGCTGACGCCGCTGCGCCTGCCGCTGCCGGCCCTATGGGCGGTGGTTTTGAGTGGATTTTCCTGGTCGGCTTCCTGGTCATCTTCTACCTGATGATCTGGCGTCCACAGGCCAAGCGCGCCAAAGAGCAGAAAAACCTGCTGGGCAGCCTGCAAAAAGGCGACGAAGTTGTGACCACTGGCGGCATCGCCGGCAAGATCACCAAGGTTTCCGATGCTTTCGTGGTTCTGGAAGTCTCCGACACCGTAGAAATGAAGTTCCAGAAGGGCGCCATCGCCGCCACGTTGCCAAAAGGCACGCTCAAAGCGATCTGAGTAACAACCTTTACCAATCGACGGGGCGCGCAAGGCGCCCCGCGTTATAAGCGGGCGGCGTGATGCTGAACAAATACCCTCTGTGGAAATACGTACTGATCCTGGCGGTGCTGGCGATCGGTTTTATTTATTCCGCTCCCAATCTTTATCCTGATGACCCTGCGATCCAGATCACGGGCGCCAGCACTTCGCTGCAAGTCAATCAGGCTGACCTGGAACGTGCGAGCAAAGCGCTCACCGACGCGGGCATTCAGGTTAAAGCGGCAACATTGGCGGCTGATGCGAAGGGCGGCTTGTTGCGCCTGACCAAGGCAGAAGACCAATTACCGGCCAAAGACGTTGTGCGCAAGGTCATGGGTGACGACTACGTTGTCGCGCTGAACCTGGCACAGACCACGCCAAAATGGCTGCGCAGCATTGGCGCGCACCCGATGAAGCTGGGTCTGGACTTGTCCGGTGGTGTGCACTTCCTGCTGGAAGTCGACATGGACAAAGCCCTCGACGCACGCCTGAAAGTCTACGAAGGCGATGTGAAGAGTCTGCTGCGCAAAGAGAAGTTGCGTTATCGCAGCCTGCCGCAGCTCAACGGTGCCATCCAGCTGGGCTTCTCTGACGAAGCGTCCCGCGAACAGGCCCGTGCGCTGATCCGCAAGAACTTCAACGATTTCGACATCGTGCCGGCTGACCTCAATGGTCAACCTGTACTGCGTCTGGCGATGACCCCAGCCAAGCTGGCGGAAATCCGCGAATACTCCATCAAGCAGAACTTGACCACGGTACGTAACCGCGTCAACGAGCTGGGTGTGGCTGAGCCGATTGTTCAGCGTCAAGGCGCCAACCGCATCGTGGTTGAGTTGCCGGGCGTGCAGGACACTGCTGAAGCCAAGCGTATCCTGGGTAAGACCGCCAACCTGGAGTTCCGTCTGGCTGCTGAGCCGGGTGCTTCTCGCGCGACTGCCGAAGAATTCGAGTTCCGTGAAGGTAATCGTCCTCCAGCGTTGATCGAGCGTGGCTTGATCATCACCGGCGACCAGGTCACCGACGCCAAGGCTGGTTTTGGCGAGCACGGCACGCCTGAAGTGAACATTCGTCTGGATGGTCACGGCGGCGAACTGATGAGCCGCGCCACGCGCAGCAACGTTGGTCGCAGCATGGCGGTGATCTTCATCGAGCAACGCCCGATCACCACCTACACCAAGCAAGTGGTCAACGGCGTCGAGAAAGACGTGCCGGTGCAGACCTTCAAGGAAGAGAAGAAGATCATCAGCCTGGCGACCATCCAGTCGCCACTGGGTGCTCAATTCCGCATCACGGGCCTGAACGGCCAGGGCGAATCGTCCGAGCTGGCACTGCTGCTGCGTGCCGGTGGCCTGGCGGCGCCGATGTACTTCGCTGAAGAGCGCACCATTGGCCCGAGCCTGGGTGCCGACAACATCACCAAGGGTATCGACGCGGCCTTGTGGGGCATGCTGTTCGTGTCGCTGTTCATCATTGCCATCTACCGCTTCTTCGGCATCATTGCCACCGTGGCCCTGGCGGGCAACATGGTCATGCTGCTGGCGCTGATGTCGCTGCTGGGCGCTACACTGACCCTGCCAGGTATCGCCGGTATCGTGCTTACCATGGGTATGGCGGTAGACGCCAACGTACTGATCTTCTCGCGGATTCGTGAAGAGATCGCGGCGGGCATGACCGTACAGCGTGCAATCAATGAAGGCTTCGGCCGGGCATTTACCGCGATTCTTGACTCCAACTTGACCACTTTGCTGGTCGGCGGGATTCTCTTTGCCATGGGCACCGGCCCGGTCAAAGGTTTTGCGGTCACCATGTCCCTCGGTATCTTTACCTCGATGTTCACGGCCATCATGGTGACCCGCGCAATGGTCAACCTGATCTTTGGCGGGCGTGACTTCAAGAAGTTGTGGATTTAAGGGGCTGCCATGTTACGTACAATCAACTTCATGGGCGTTCGCAACATTGCGTTCGGCGTCACTGTGCTCCTTACCGTTCTGGCGCTGTTCAGCTGGTTCCATAAGGGCCTGAACTACGGTCTGGACTTCACCGGCGGTACGCTCATCGAGCTGACCTACGAGAAGCCGGCCGACGTTACCCTGGTGCGCAACGAGCTGGTCAAGGCCGGCTATCACGAAGCCATCGTGCAGAGCTTTGGTGCAACCACCGATCTGCTGGTGCGTATGCCAGGTGAAGACCCGCAACTGGGTCACCAGGTAGCCGAAGCCTTGCAGAAGGTCGGCGGCGACAACCCGGCGTCGGTCAAGCGCGTTGAGTTCGTAGGCCCGCAGGTGGGTGAAGAGCTGCGCGACCAGGGCGGCCTCGGCATGCTGATGGCGCTGGTCGGCATCATGATCTACCTGGCGTTCCGCTTTCAGTGGAAGTTCGGCGTCGGCGCGATTGTGTCGCTGATCCACGACGTGATCGTGACCGTGGGCATCCTCGCGTACTTCCAGATCACCTTCGACCTGACGGTGTTGGCGGCAGTGCTGGCGATCATTGGTTACTCGCTCAACGACACCATCGTGGTATTCGACCGGGTGCGTGAGAACTTCCGTGTACTGCGCAAGGCGTCGCTGATCGAGAACATCAACGTCTCGACCACCCAGACCCTGCTGCGGACCATGGCGACCTCGATCTCCACGTTGCTGGCGATTGCTGCGCTGATGATCTTCGGTGGCGACAACCTGTGGGGCTTCTCCCTGGCGCTGTTCATCGGCGTTCTGGCGGGCACCTACTCGTCGATCTACATCGCCAACGTGGTGCTGATCTGGCTGAACCTCAACAGCGAAGACTTGATCCCTCCTGCCGCTACCGGCAAGGAGGTCGACGACCGCCCTTGATGGGCGCTTGTTGACACGCTGTTACAAAGAAGGCGCGAGTATTGAACTCGCGCCTTTTTTTTCGCTCCAAGGCTGGGTATAGCGCGGACGTTTCGGTCCGCTTGTGATGGTCAGGAGGTTCACGTGAACAAGTCGTTGCTGGTTGGTGCGGTATTGGGTGCTGTCGGTGTGACTGCCGGGGGTGCTGTTGCCACCTACAGCCTGGTAAAAAGCGGCCCTGAGTATGCGCAAGTGCTGGCGGTGCAGCCGGTGAAAACCCAGATTAAAACCCCGCGCGAGGTCTGCAAGGACGTCGCCGTAACCCGGCAGAAGCCGGTGCAGGATCAACATCAAATCGTCGGCACTGTGGTGGGTGCGCTGGCCGGTGGCCTGTTGGGCAACCAGGTCGGTGGCGGTAATGGCAAGAAGCTGGCGACTGTAGCCGGTGCGGTGGGTGGCGGTTACGCCGGTAACAAGGTTCAGGAAGGCATGCAGAACCGCGATACCTACACCACCACGCAAACCCGGTGTAACACCGTCAACGACATCAGCGACAAGGTTGTCGGCTATGACGTGCGGTACACCCTGGATGGCAAGGAAGGTTCGGTGCGGATGGACCGTGACCCGGGTGGCCAGATTCCAGTGGATAAAGAAGGTCGTTTAGTCCTGGGTCAAAACCAGCAGTAATTCCAGGCCGGGCGCGGTTCAAAATGTGGGAGCGGGCTTGCTCGCGAACGCGGAGTGTCAATCAACAGATTTATTGACTGGCTACCGCTTTCGCGAGCAAGCCCGCTCCCACATTGGGTATGGGTTGACGCTGGAATTGCCGTATCGCCCAAATGCCAGGCATAAAAAAAGCACCCCTCGGGGTGCTTTTTTGTGCTCGCTCGCTTAGCGCTTCAGCGAAGCCGGCAGGTGCGGCTGGATCGCCGTCAGTACTGCCTTGAAGCATTTGGTGTTGCCGGCAACGACGTGGCCTTTCTCAAGGAAGTCGTGGCCGCCAGTGAAGTCGCTCACCAAACCGCCAGCTTCTTGAATCAGCAGGGCGCCTGCGGCCATGTCCCACTCGGACAGGCCCGACTCCCAGAACGCGTCAAAACGGCCGGCAGCCACATAAGCCAGGTCCAGGCTGGCTGCGCCAGCGCGACGGATACCGGCGGTCTGGCCAACCAGGGCGCGGAACATGCCCAGGTAGTTTTCCAGGTTGTCCATCTGGTCGTCACGGAACGGGAAGCCCGTGCCCAGCAGGGCGCCGTCCAGGCTGGTGCGACCGCTGACACGCAGACGACGGCCATTCAACTGGGCGCCACGGCCACGGCTGGCGGTGAATTCTTCCTGGCGAACCGGGTCCAGAACCACTGCGTGTTCCAGGCGGCCACGGTATTTGCAGGCAATGCTCACGGCAAAGTGTGGGATGCCGCGCAGGAAGTTGGTGGTGCCATCCAGTGGGTCGATGATCCACAGGTAGTCTTCGCCTTCGCCGCTGCCTTTGTGCAAACCGGTTTCTTCGCCGAGGATGCCGTGGGTAGGGTAGGCCTTGCGCAGCGCGTCGATAACTTTCTGTTCGGCGGCGCGATCCACCTCGGACACATAATCCTTGGCGTCTTTTTCGTCGACCTTGATGGTATCCAGGCGCTCGATGGAGCGGAAGATCAATTCACTGGCGCTGCGGGCGGCGCGCAGCGCGATATTCAGCATGGGCTGCATGGATGTGTCACCTAAGGTTGTTAAAGAAAGCCGGGCATTCTAGCAGAAACTTTCTTCAGGTGAAGGACGACGTTAGCTTTCATGGCATAACCTTAGGCTGTTCTGTAAGATTTGCTCCCCTTTCCCGTGTCCGAGAGCGCCTCCCTTGCTGCAAAACATTCGTGTCGTTTTGGTCAATACCAGTCATCCCGGCAACATTGGCGGGGTGGCGCGAGCCATGAAAAACATGGGGCTGACGCGCCTGGTGCTGGTCGAGCCGCGCGTGTTCCCGCACCACGAGGCCGATGCCCGTGCCTCCGGCGCCAACGACATCCTGGAAAAAGCCCAGGTTGTCGCTACCTTGGAAGACGCTTTGGTCGGCTGCAACCTGGTGCTCGGCACCAGCGCCCGCGACCGTCGCATCCCCTGGCCGCTGCTGGATCCGCGCGAGTGCGGCACCAAGGTAGTGGAAGAAGCTGCCGGCGGCGCAGAAATCGCCATGGTGTTTGGTCGTGAAGACTCCGGCCTCACCAATGAAGAGCTGCAGCGATGTCATTACCACGTGCACATTCCATCAGACCCTGAATTCAGTTCGCTGAACCTCGGGGCGGCGGTGCAGGTTTTGAGTTATGAAGTGCGCATGGCCTGGCTGGCCGCTGAAGGTCAGCCGAGCAAGGTAGAAAAGGATGAAGTTGCATCGACCAAGAGTGGCGAACTGGCCACGATGGACGAGCTGGAGCGATTCTATGAGCACCTGGAGCAAACCCTGGTGGCCATCGAATTCCTTGATCCGGAAAAACCACGGCACTTGATGGCACGCCTGCGTCGCTTGTACGGACGCAGCTCGGTCAGCCGAGCAGAAATGAATATATTGCGTGGCATCCTCACGGAAACCCAGAAAGCGGCCCGTGGCGAGCTGCTTAAGCGGAAGGATTAAAAATGTTCGAGCGTTTGCGAGAAGATATCCAGAGTGTTTTCCACCGTGACCCGGCGGCGCGCAACGCCTTTGAAGTGCTGACCTGCTACCCGGGCATGCACGCGATCTGGATTCACCGCCTGTCCGGCGCGTTGTGGGGCATGGGCTGGAAATGGCTGGCGCGCGTGGTGTCGAACTTCGGCCGCTGGTTGACCGGGATCGAGATTCACCCGGGCGCCAAGGTGGGGCGTCGCTTCTTTATCGACCATGGCATGGGCATTGTGATTGGCGAGACCGCCGAAATCGGTGATGACGTGACCTTGTACCAAGGCGTGACTCTGGGCGGCACCACCTGGAATAAAGGCAAGCGCCACCCGACGCTGGGTGATGGCGTGGTGGTAGGGGCGGGCGCCAAGGTGCTCGGCCCCTTTACGGTGGGTGCCGGTGCCAAAGTAGGCTCCAACGCCGTGGTGACCAAGGCCGTACCGCCTGGCGCCACCGTTGTGGGCATTCCGGGGCGGATCATCGTCAAACCGGAAGTCGGCGATGAGCAGGAAGCCAAGCGCAAGGCCATGGCTGAAAAGATCGGCTTCGACGCCTACGGCGTCAGCGAAGACATGCCTGACCCCGTGGCGCGTGCCATTGGGCAGTTGCTAGACCACTTGCAGGCAGTCGACGGCAAGCTGGACGGCATGTGCGGCGCGTTGAAGGAGTTGGGCAGCAACTATTGTGCGAAAGATCTGCCTGAGCTGCGTGAAGAAGACTTTGCCGAGATCAAGAGCGAGGCCGCCACCAAGGCTGGCTGAGTCTTAAGGTCGGTAAAAATCTCCTGTGGGAGCTGGCTTGCCTGCGATAGCGGTCTGCCAGCCACCCTTTCGTACTGATCCACCGCTTTCGCAGGCAAGCCAGCTCCCACATTTGATCTCCACTGGTCTTGAGATAAGGCTTGGCCCCTGTTCCCGCTGTTCGATCCCGCCCCATCCTGCTATGATTCGCGCGCCCTTTTTACGGGTAATCCTGACTAAAGTACTAGGTCTTATAGTTGACTTAAATACTCGGGAATCGCATACTTGCTCCCATTCTGAAACACCTTGGTACTTGTCCATGAGACTGACTACAAAAGGCCGATACGCGGTAACCGCCATGCTTGACCTGGCCTTGCACGCGCAAACTGGGCCGGTGTCCCTGGCCGATATCTCCGAGCGCCAAGGCATTTCCCTGTCCTACCTCGAACAGCTGTTTGCCAAATTGCGCCGTAGCAACTTGGTTTCCAGCGTACGTGGGCCGGGTGGCGGCTACCAACTGTCCCGCGACATGCAGGGCATTCAGGTAGCCCAGGTGATCGACGCGGTCAACGAATCCGTCGATGCCACCAAATGCCAGGGTTTGGGTGATTGCCACGCCGGCGACACCTGCCTGACGCACCACCTGTGGTGTGACTTGAGCCTGCAGATCCATGAGTTTTTGAGTGGTATCAGCTTGGCTGATCTTGTGACTCGCCGTGAGGTGCAAGAAGTAGCCCAGCGTCAGGACCAGCGCCGTTGTAACACCAAGGCGCCGCGTCTGGACAAGATCGAAGCGTCCGCCGTCGAGTGACAGCCGCAGAGCTAACGGCACGCCAGCCAGCCTGATTTAGGAGAAAGTCCATGAAATTGCCGATTTACCTTGATTACTCAGCGACCACCCCGGTTGATCCGCGTGTCGCGCAAAAGATGAGCGAATGCCTGCTGGTTGACGGAAACTTCGGCAACCCGGCCTCCCGTTCCCACGTGTTCGGCTGGAAAGCCGAGGAAGCGGTCGAGAACGCTCGTCGCCAGGTGGCTGACCTGGTGGGCGCCGACCCACGCGAAATTGTCTGGACCTCTGGTGCTACCGAGTCCGACAACCTGGCAATCAAGGGCGCGGCGCATTTCTACGCGACCAAAGGCAAACACCTGATCACCACCAAGATTGAGCACAAGGCTGTCCTCGACACCATGCGCCAACTGGAGCGTGAAGGTTTCGAGGTCACCTACCTCGAGCCAACTACCGACGGCATCGTCACCCCGGCCATGATCGAAGCCGCGCTGCGTGAAGACACCATCCTGGTTTCCGTGATCCACGTGAACAACGAAATCGGCACCATCAACGACATCGCGGCCATCGGCGAGCTGACCCGTTCCAAGGGCATCCTGCTGCATGTCGACGCGGCTCAGTCCACCGGCAAGGTCGACATCGACCTGTCGAAACTGAAAGTCGACCTGATGTCGTTCTCCGCCCACAAGACTTACGGTCCTAAAGGTATCGGCGCGCTGTACGTGAGCCGCAAGCCTCGCGTGCGTATCGAAGCCACCATGCACGGCGGCGGTCACGAGCGCGGCATGCGTTCCGGCACCCTGGCGACCCATCAGATCGTCGGCATGGGTGAAGCCTTCCGTGTAGCCAAAGAAGACATGGCTGCCGAAAACGTGCGCATCAAGGCTTTGAGCGATCGCTTCTACAAGCAGGTCGAGAACCTTGAAGAGCTGTACATCAACGGCAGCATGACCGCCCGTGTACCGCACAACCTGAATTTGAGCTTCAACTACGTCGAAGGCGAGTCGCTGATCATGGCGCTCAAGGACCTGGCGGTTTCGTCCGGTTCGGCCTGCACCTCGGCCTCGCTTGAGCCTTCGTACGTGCTGCGCGCCCTGGGCCGCAACGACGAACTGGCACACAGCTCGATCCGCTTTACGTTCGGCCGTTTCACCACCGAAGAGCAAGTCGACTACGCCGCGCAGAAAGTCTGCGAAGCCGTCAACAAGCTGCGCGTTCTGTCGCCGCTGTGGGACATGTACAAAGACGGTGTCGACATTTCCAAGATCGAGTGGGCGGCACACTAAATATAGAAGCCGCCACCCAAGCACTGTAGGAACGTGGCGGAAAACGCAGGCGTTTTTACAGGGTTCCAGAGCGGCCCTGATGAGTGAGGATTCAGTACCATGGCTTACAGCGAAAAGGTCATCGACCACTACGAAAACCCGCGCAACGTCGGCAAGATGAACGCGGAAGACCCTGATGTCGGCACTGGCATGGTCGGCGCTCCGGCGTGCGGCGACGTTATGCGCCTGCAGATCAAGGTCAACGACGCTGGCGTTATCGAAGACGCCAAGTTCAAGACCTACGGCTGCGGTTCCGCCATTGCCTCAAGCTCCCTCGCCACCGAGTGGATGAAAGGCAAGACCCTGGATGAGGCTGTCACCATCAGCAACACCCAGCTGGCCGAAGAACTGGCCCTGCCGCCAGTGAAAATTCACTGCTCCGTACTCGCAGAAGACGCCATCAAGGCGGCCGTTCGCGACTACAAGCAGAAGAAAGGCTTGATCTAAGCATTTGGCGACGAGTAAGGAGTCAACGATGGCTATCAGCATGACAGAAGCGGCTGCGCAGCACATTCGCCGCTCCCTGAATGGGCGCGGTAAAGGTGAGGGGATTCGTCTGGGTGTTCGCACCACGGGCTGTTCCGGCCTTGCCTACGTGCTGGAGTTTGTCGACGAGGTGGTCGAAGAGGATCAGGTGTTCGAAAGTCACGGCGAGAAAGTGATCATCGACCCTAAAAGCCTTACCTACCTGGACGGCACCGAGCTCGATTTCGTCAAGGAAGGGTTGAACGAAGGCTTCAAGTTCAACAACCCAAACGTACGCGGTGAATGTGGCTGCGGCGAAAGCTTCAACATCTGAGGCTATCTGTGGGTACTCCTTGTCATTTCGCTTTATTCGAGCTGCAGCCGAGCTTTCGGCTGGACCTCGAGCAGCTTGCCACGCGCTACCGAGAATTGGCGCGTGGCGTGCATCCGGACCGCTTCGCTGACGCTTCCGAGCGTGAGCAGCGGCTGGCGCTGGAGAAGTCGGCCAGCCTCAATGAAGCCTATCAGACGCTTAAAAGCCCCCCGAAACGCGCGCGTTACCTGCTCGCGATGAACGGTGGCGAGTTGCCGATTGAAGTCACGGTGCACGACCCGGACTTCCTGATGCAGCAGATGCAGTGGCGCGAAGAACTCGAAGATTTGCAGGACGAAGCCGATGTGGCCGGTGTCGCAGTCTTCAAGCGCCGTCTGAAAATGGCCCAGGATGAGCTCAACGAAAGCTTCGCAGCCTGTTGGGATGATGCAGCGCAACGTGAACAGGCCGAACGCCTGATGCGGCGCATGCAGTTCCTCGACAAGCTCACCTACGAAGTGCGCCAGCTAGAAGAGCGCCTCGACGATTAACCCAGTGCTGCCCGTGCACGCCTGATAGACAGATAAGACCTGATTACCATGGCCCTACTGCAGATCGCCGAACCCGGCCAAAGCCCTCAACCGCACCAGCGTCGCCTGGCGGTCGGGATTGACCTGGGCACCACCAATTCCCTGGTCGCCGCCTTGCGCAGCGGCCTGTCCGAGCCGCTGCCCGACGCCGATGGCCAGGTTATCCTGCCGTCGGCCGTGCGCTATCACGCTGACCATATTGAAGTTGGTGAGTCGGCCAAGCTGGCGGCGTCCTCCGATCCTTTGAACACTGTGCTGTCGGTCAAGCGCTTGATGGGTCGTGGTCTGTCCGACGTCAAGCAATTGGGTGACCAGCTGCCGTATCGCTTTGTCGGCGGCGAATCGCATATGCCATTCATCGATACCGTCCAGGGCCCCAAAAGCCCGGTGGAAGTGTCGGCCGATATCCTCAAGGTGCTGCGCCAGCGCGCGGAAACCACCTTGGGCGGCGAACTGGTCGGCGCGGTGATTACCGTGCCTGCGTATTTTGACGATGCTCAGCGCCAAGCCACCAAGGACGCGGCGAAACTCGCCGGTCTGAACGTGCTTCGCCTGCTCAATGAGCCGACGGCGGCCGCTGTGGCCTATGGTCTGGATCAGCACGCCGAAGGCCTGGTTGCGATTTACGACCTGGGCGGCGGCACCTTTGATATTTCGATCCTGCGCCTGACCGGCGGTGTGTTCGAAGTGCTGGCCACCGGTGGCGATACCGCCTTGGGCGGCGATGACTTCGATCACGCCATTGCCGGCTGGATCATCACCAGCGCCGGCTTGTCCGCCGACCTAGACCCGGGCGAGCAGCGGCATTTGCTGCAAACCGCTTGTGCGGCCAAAGAAGCGCTGACTGACGCCAACTCTGTCGATGTTTCCTACGGTTCCTGGTCGGCTCAGTTGACGCGCGAAGCGTTCGACGCGCTGATCGAGCCAATGGTCGCTCGCAGCCTTAAAGCCTGTCGCCGTGCTGTGCGGGATTCCGGCGTCGAGCTGGAAGACGTGGCTGCCGTGGTCATGGTCGGCGGTTCGACCCGTGTGCCGCGTGTGCGCGAAGCCGTTGCTGAAGCGTTTGGTCGCCAGCCGCTGACTGAAATCGATCCGGATCAAGTCGTCGCCATCGGTGCCGCAATCCAGGCTGATACCCTGGCCGGCAACAAGCGCGACGGTGGCGAACTGCTGCTGCTCGACGTGATCCCGTTATCCCTGGGGCTGGAAACCATGGGCGGCCTGATGGAGAAGGTGATTCCACGCAACACCACCATCCCCGTTGCCCGCGCCCAAGACTTCACCACCTATAAGGATGGCCAGACGGCCATGATGATTCATGTGCTGCAAGGTGAGCGTGAGCTGATCAGCGACTGCCGTTCCCTGGCGCGCTTTGAATTGCGCGGCATTCCGGCGATGGTGGCCGGTGCAGCGAAAATCCGCGTGACCTTCCAGGTTGACGCCGATGGTCTGCTCAGCGTGGCTGCGCGTGAGCTGGGCTCAGGCGTAGAAGCCAGCATCCAGGTCAAGCCGTCCTACGGCCTGACCGACGGCGAAATCGCCAAAATGCTCAAGGACTCGTACCAGTACGCCGGTGACGACAAAGTCGCCCGTGTACTGCGTGAGCAGCAAGTCGATGCGCAGCGCCTGCTTGAGGCCGTGCAAGGCGCTCTCGATACCGATGGCGAGCGCCTGTTGGACGCCGAAGAGCGCATGGTCATCGACCTGCAGATGCAGGAGCTGGCCGAACTGATGAAAGGCAACGATGGTTACGCCATCGAGCAGCAGACCAAGCGCCTGTCGCAAGTGACTGATGCCTTTGCCGCCCGCCGCATGGATCAGACGGTGAAAGCCGCACTGGCCGGGCGCAACCTGAATGAAATCGAGGAATAATTAATGCCGCAGGTCATTTTTCTGCCACACGCCGAGCATTGCCCGGACGGTATGGTCGTTGAGGCTGAGACCGGCAAGTCCATCCTCGAAGTTGCCCATGACAACCACATCGAGATCGAGAGTGCCTGCGGCGGTGTTTGCGCCTGCACCACCTGCCACTGCGTGATTCGCGAGGGTTTCAACTCGCTTGAAGAAGCGGATGAGCTGGAAGAAGACTTTCTGGACCGCGCGTGGGGCCTTGAAGCGACTTCTCGCCTAAGCTGTCAGGCAAAGGTTGGGACTGAAGACATCACCGTCGAAATTCCGAAATATTCCCTCAACCATGCGGCCGAAGCACCGCATTGATTCAAGGAAATGTCATGAGCCTGAAATGGGTTGATGTACAAGAAATCGCTATACAACTTGCTGAAGCCCACCCTGAGGTCAATCCTCTGACGGTCAACTTCGTCAAGCTGCGCAATCTGGTGATGGAGCTGCCGGACTTTGACGACATCCCCGACCGGGGTGGCGAAAAGGTTCTGGAGGCGATTCAAGGCCTGTGGATCGAAGAAGCAGACTGAGCCGCCTTATTACGCAGTTAGGCAATACCCAATAACCCGCGTATAATTCGCGGGTTTAATTTTTCGTAAATTACCGTTTCTGGAGTTACACCATGGCTGTTCAACGTACTTTCTCCATCATCAAGCCTGACGCTGTTGCAAAAAACGTCATCGGCGAGATCACCACTCGTTTCGAAAAAGCCGGCCTGAAGGTTGTAGCTTCGAAACTCAAGCAACTGTCCAAAGCTGAAGCTGAAGGCTTCTACGCTGAGCACAGCGCTCGTGGTTTCTTCGGCGACCTGGTTGCCTTCATGATCTCCGGTCCTGTTGTTGTTCAGGTTCTGGAAGGCGAAAACGCTATCGCTCTGAACCGTGAGCTGATGGGCGCTACCAACCCTAAAGAAGCTGCTGCCGGCACCATCCGTGCTGACTTCGCTGAGTCCATCGACGCCAACGCTGTTCACGGTTCGGACTCCGAAGCCGCTGCTGCTCGCGAAATCTCGTACTTTTTCGCTGCTACTGAAGTAACCGCTCGCTAAGCATCGGCTTAAAGAGTGAGGGTGAATCCATGACTACATCGACTGTTAAAACCAACCTGCTGGGTCTGACTCAGCCGGAAATGGAGAAATTCTTCGACTCAATCGGGGAGAAGCGTTTCCGTGCCGGTCAGGTAATGAAGTGGATTCACCACTTTGGCGTCGACGATTTCGACGCCATGACGAACGTCAGCAAGGCCCTGCGCGACAAGCTCAAGGCCATTGCTGAGGTCCGTGGTCCCGAAGTGGTCAGCGAGGACATCTCCAGCGACGGCACCCGTAAGTGGGTGGTGCGCGTGGCGTCCGGCAGCTGCGTCGAGACCGTCTACATTCCCCAGGGCAAGCGCGGCACGTTGTGCGTTTCGTCCCAGGCAGGCTGTGCCCTGGACTGCAGTTTCTGCTCCACCGGCAAGCAAGGCTTCAATAGCAACCTCACTGCCGCCGAAGTCATCGGCCAGGTGTGGATTGCCAACAAATCCTTTGGCAGCGTCCCGGCAACCGTCGACCGTGCCATCACCAACGTGGTGATGATGGGCATGGGTGAGCCGCTGCTGAACTTCGACAACGTTATTGCGGCCATGCATTTGATGATGGACGACCTGGGCTACGGCATTTCCAAGCGCCGTGTGACCCTGTCGACCTCGGGCGTGGTGCCGATGATCGATGAGCTGGCCAAGCACATCGACGTCTCCCTGGCGTTGTCGCTGCACGCACCCAATGACGCATTGCGTAACCAATTGGTGCCGATCAACAAGAAGTATCCGCTTAAGATGCTGCTCGAATCTTGCCAGCGTTACATGGCGACCTTGGGCGAGAAGCGTGTGCTGACCATTGAGTACACCATGCTCAAGGACATCAACGACAAGGTTGAGCACGCCGTCGAGATGATCGAGTTGCTCAAGAACACCCCGTGCAAGATCAACCTGATTCCGTTTAACCCGTTTCCACATTCTGGCTACGAGCGGCCAAGCAACAATGCTATCCGCCGTTTCCAGGATCAACTGCACCAGGCCGGCTACAACGTCACCGTACGCACCACTCGTGGTGAAGACATCGACGCCGCCTGTGGCCAATTGGTAGGGCAGGTGATGGACCGCACCCGCCGTAGCGAACGTTATATCGCCGTGCGCGAACTTAACGCCGCCGAAGATTTGCCGCAAATTGCTGTGAATCGAATCTGAGAGAGGATCTCTATGCCCTTGCGCCTTGCGCTGCTTTTGCTAGTTACCGGCCTCGCGGCCGGTTGTGTTTCATCGGGCCATGACAGCCCGTTGCAGACGGGTAAAGGCCGTGACGAGGCGCGAGTTGCCTATGTGCAACTGGGTTTGGGTTATTTGCGACAAGGCATGAGCGAGCAGGCCAAGGTGCCGTTGAAAAAGGCCCTCGAGCTGGACAGCGACGATGCCGACGCGAATGCCGCGCTGGCTTTGGTGTTCCAGGCCCAGGCCGAGCCTGAGTTGGCCGATCAATATTTCCACAAGGCCTTGGCCTCGCGTCCTGCCGATCCTCGGCTGCTGAACAATTACGGCAGCTTCCTGTTCGAGCAGAAACGTTATGACCAGGCTTCCCGTTATTTCCAACAAGCCTCTGCCGACGCCCTCTACCCGGAGCGGTCGCGGGTGTTCGAGAACCTTGGGGTCACCTCGATGCGCCTCGGCCAGCGCGACAGCGCGCGCCAGCAGCTGGAAAAAGCCCTGCATTTGAACAGTCGTCAGCCACGCGCGTTGCTCGAAATGGCTGAGTTGTCTTACGAAGACAGGCATTATGTGCCGGCACGTGACTATTACGAGCGTTTTAGCCTGCTCAGCGGGCAAAATGCACGTAGTCTATTGCTCGGTGTGCGGCTGGCGACGGTTCATGATGAACGCGACGCCGCCGCACGTTTTGGCCAGCAACTCGAACGACTCTATCCCGGTACGCCGGAATATCAGCAATACCTGTCGGAGCAATGATGAAAGCGGCGCACCCGGAAGTTGTAGCAGCTAATCGCGTAAACCCAGGCGAGACCTTGCGTCAGGCCCGCGAAAGCAATGGTTGGTCGCTGGCAGAAGTGGCCCTCAAGCTCAATTTGACCACGACTTCCCTGGGCAACCTGGAAGCCGGCGCGTTCGACAAGCTGCCTGGGCATACCTTCGCCCGCGGCTATATCCGCGCTTATGCCAAGTTGCTGGGCATTGACCAGACCGTGCTGGTCCAGGAATTCGACCAATTTACCGGCACCGACTCTCAGGGCAGCAATGTGCATGGCCTGGGTCGCATCGAAGAGCCGGTGCGGGTTTCCCACACGATTTTGCGAATTGTCAGCCTGTTGCTGCTGATTGCCGTGATCGGCGGCGGTTTCGTCTGGTGGCAAGACCAGACCTCCCAGCGCAGCAAGGACCTGACCAGCAACGCCATGGAGCACGTCGAAGTCGAAAGCGCCGACGGCACCACCCAGATTCACCCGCTGGACGAGCCGGAAGACCAGGCCGTTGCCGAAGGGCAAGCCGCGCCAGAAGCACCGGCCACCGCCGAGCAGCCCGCGCCGGAAGCGGGTACTGCAGCGGCGACTGCTGCCGTGCCGACTCCAGCCGTACCGGCGGCCCCGGCCGCGCCAACTGCCCAGGCCCATACCCCAGCCGCTGCCGCACAGGCTCCAGCGACCACCGCTTCAGCTGCACCGGCAGCGCCGACCGTTGCGCCGCCTGCTGCGCCTGCGTTGGTCGCTGGCGACGGGCATATCCAGATTACCTTCGTCGCTGACTGCTGGACGCAAGTCACCGATGGCAACGGCAAAGTGCTGTTCAGCGGTTTGAAGCGTAAGGGAGATACGCTTGACCAAGGCGGCAAGCCTCCTTTGACGCTGCGTCTGGGCTTTGCCCGTGGCGCGCAAGTGGCCTACAACGGCCAGCCTGTGGACGTAGCGCCGTTCACCAGTGGCGAGACCGCTCGCCTCAAGTTGGGACAATAGTCATGCACGGCGAATCTCCAATCAAACGTCGCGTATCGCGCAAGATCTGGGTCGGCTCAGTGCCGGTGGGTGGCGACGCCCCCATCGCGGTACAGAGCATGACCAACAGCGACACCAATGATGTCGCCGCCACCGTCGCCCAGATCAACCGTCTGGAAGCCGCCGGCGTAGACATCGTGCGGGTTTCCGTGCCGGACATGGATGCTGCCGAAGCCTTCGGCCGCATCAAGCAGCTGGTCAAGGTGCCGCTGGTTGCCGACATTCACTTCGATTACAAAATCGCCTTGCGTGTTGCCGAGTTGGGCGTCGATTGCCTGCGCATCAACCCAGGCAACATCGGTCGCGAAGACCGTGTGCGCGCAGTGGTGGATGCTGCCCGTGATCGCGGGATTCCGATCCGCATCGGCGTCAACGCCGGCTCCCTGGAAAAAGACCTGCAAAAGAAATATGGCGAACCGACCCCGGCCGCGCTGGTTGAATCGGCGCTGCGCCACGTTGAACACCTTGAACGCCTGAATTTCCAGGACTTCAAGGTCAGCGTAAAGGCTTCCGACGTGTTCATGGCGGTAGAAGCCTACCGCCTGCTGGCTAAGGAAATCGTGCAGCCGCTGCACCTGGGTATCACTGAAGCGGGCGGTTTGCGCTCAGGCACAGTGAAATCTGCGGTGGGTCTCGGTATGCTGCTCGCCGAAGGGATTGGCGATACTATCCGCATCTCCCTGGCGGCGGACCCGGTAGAGGAAGTGAAGGTCGGTTACGACATTCTCAAATCCCTGCATTTGCGCTCCCGTGGCATCAACTTCATTGCCTGCCCGAGCTGCTCGCGGCAGAACTTCGACGTGGTGAAAACCATGAACGAACTGGAAGGGCGCCTCGAAGACTTGCTGGTGCCACTGGATGTTGCGGTGATTGGCTGTGTGGTTAACGGCCCGGGTGAAGCCAAAGAGGCGCACATCGGCCTGACTGGCGGTACGCCGAACCTGATTTACATCGACGGCAAGCCGTCGCAGAAGTTGACGAATGACAATCTGGTGGATGAGCTCGAAAGACTGATCCGCGAGAAAGCGGCCGAGAAGGTCGCGGCTGACGCAGCGCTGATCGCGCGCGGCTAAGAACGAATTTAAGGATTAGATGTGAGCAAGTCTCTGCAAGCCATTCGTGGCATGAACGACATCCTGCCGGAGCAGACGCCTTTGTGGCGCTACTTCGAGAGCACGGTCGCGCGCCTGCTGGATAACTACGGTTACAAGCAGATCCGCATGCCGATCGTCGAATTCACCGAGCTGTTCAAGCGCTCCATCGGTGAAGTGACCGACATCGTCGAAAAAGAGATGTACACCTTTGAAGACCGCAACGGCGACTCCCTGACCCTGCGTCCGGAAGGCACCGCTGCGTGCGTGCGCGCTGTGCTCGAGCATGGCATCACGGGTGGCGGCCAGACCCAGAAGCTGTGGTACATCGGCCCGATGTTCCGCCACGAGCGTCCGCAGAAAGGTCGTTACCGCCAGTTCCACCAGATCGGCTGCGAAGTCTTCAACCTGGATGGCCCGGACATCGACGCCGAGCTCATCGTGCTGACCTGGCGCCTGTGGGGCCAACTGGGTATCCGCGACGCGGTCAAACTTGAACTCAACAGCCTGGGCACCAGCGAATCCCGGGGCCGCTATCGCGAAGCCCTGGTCGAGTACCTGTCCGCTCACCTGGACAAGTTGGATGAAGACAGCCAGCGCCGTCTGAAAACCAACCCGTTGCGTGTACTGGATACTAAGAACGCCGACACCCAGGCGGTACTGGTCGATGCGCCGAAAATGGCCGACTACCTGGACGACGAATCGCGCACGCATTTCGAGGGCCTCAAGGCTCGTCTGGATGCGGCGGGTATTCCCTACGTGATCAACCCGAAACTGGTGCGTGGCCTCGATTACTACAGCAAGACCGTCTTCGAGTGGGTCACCGATAAACTCGGCGCCCAGGGCACCGTGTGTGCCGGTGGTCGCTACGACGGCCTGGTTGAGCAAATGGGCGGCAAGCCGACCACGGGCGTGGGCTTTGCCATGGGCATCGAGCGGCTGATCCTGCTGCTCGAAACCCTGGAGCAGGTTCCGGAAGAAATTTCCCGTCAGGTGGACGTGTACCTGTGCGCCTTTGGCGAGGCCGCCGAACTGGCAGCCCTGGCCCTGAGCGAGAAAGTACGCGACCAACTGCCGAACCTGCGCCTGCAGGTCAATGCCGGCGCAGGCAGCTTCAAGAGCCAGTTCAAGAAGGCCGACAAGAGCGGTGCGCTGTATGCACTGATCCTCGGCGATGACGAACTGGCCCAGCAAGTGATAGGTTTCAAACCCCTGCGTGGCCAGGGCGAGCAACAGAACATTGCCTTTGATGCGCTTGCTGCGCACTTGGCCACCTGCGTCGTGCAGGGTTGAAGCTGTCGAACAGCCGAATTTAGCGATTAAGGAGTATTGGGGTGTCGAGTACTGATGATGAGCAGATGGCCGAGTTCAAGGACTGGTGGCAGCGTAACGGCAAGCCCCTGGTTACCGGCGGTCTGCTGGCTTTAGTGGTGGTGTTCGGCTGGCAAGCCTGGCACAAGTATCAGGTCAACCAGTCCCAAGGCGCCTCGGTCCTCTATCAGCAATTGCTGGAAACCACGCTCACGCCGGACGGCAAGCCTGATCCTGCCCAGGTTGCAGACCTGGCCGGCAAGCTCAAAAGCGAATTCGGCGGTAGCACCTACGCCCAATACGGCAGCCTGTTCGTCGCGAAAGTCGCGGTCGACACCGGCAAGCTGGATGACGCCGCAACCGAGCTGAAGGCCATTGCCGACAAGCCGACCAACCCGACCCTGGGTGAAATCGCACGTCAGCGCCTGGCACAGGTATTGGCGGCACAGAACAAGGCTGACGAAGCACTCAAACTGCTCGACGGCGATGCTGACAAGGCATTTGTGGCCACTCGTGAAGAGCTCAAGGGCGACCTGTTGGTCCAATTGGGTCGTACCGACGAAGCCCATGCTGCGTACCAAAAAGCCAAGGCGGCGCTGTCTGATGAAGCGGCAGTCGGTGGCTTACAAATCAAGCTGGACGACTTGGCCAAAGGGGATGCGTGACGTGATCCGTTGGAAACATGCAGCATTGCTGGCTCTGGCCGTTCTGGCCGCGGGTTGCAGCAGCAACAGTAAAAAAGAACTGCCTCCGGCCGAGCTGACCAGCTTCAAGGAAGAAGTGGTCCTGCAAAAGCAGTGGAGCCGCTCCGTCGGTGATGGCCAGGGCGACCTGTACAACCTGCTGCAGCCGGCAATCGACGGCGAAAACATTGTGGCCACTGACTCCACTGGCGTGATCATGGCCATGGATCGCATGAATGGCGACGTGAAGTGGAAGAAAGACCTCGAGCTGCCGGTTTCCGGTGGCGTGGGTGTCGGCTACGGCATGGTGCTGGTCGGTACGCTCAAAGGCGACGTGGTTGCTCTGGACTCGGCGACGGGCGAAGAGAAATGGCGCGCTCGCGTGACCAGTGAAGTGCTCGCAGCGCCTGCCACCAACGGCGATGTCGTGGTGGTGCAGACCCAGGATGACCGTGTGATTGGTCTGGACGCCGTCACCGGCAACCAGCGTTGGTTGTACGACAGCACCCCTGCGGTGTTGACCCTGCGCGGTACCAGTGGTCCGATTGTGACCAACAACTTGGCCGTTGCAGGCCTGTCGACCGGTAAAGTGGTCGCCCTGGATACCCAGAACGGCGTGCCGGCCTGGGAAACCCGCGTGGCAATCCCTCAAGGTCGTTCCGAACTGGATCGCGTGGTGGACATCGACGGCGGCTTGCTGCTGTCGGGTGAAACCATCTATGTGGCCACCTACCAGGGCCGCGTTGCTGCGCTGGACCTGCAAAGCGGCCGCATCAACTGGCAGCGTGATGCTTCCAGCTATGCCGGTGTCGCCCAAGGGTTTGGCAGCGTCTACGTAAGCCTGGCGTCCGGCACCGTTGAAAGTGTCGACGAGCGTTCCACCACTGCACTGTGGAGCAACGACTCCCTGGCCCGCCGTCAACTGTCGGCCCCGGAAGTGTTCTCCAGCTACGTAGCGGTAGGTGACTTCGAAGGTTACCTGCATCTGCTGAGCCAGGTGGACGGTCGTTTTGTCGGCCGCGAGCGTATCGACAGCGACGGCCTGCGTGCCCGTCCGCTGGTCGTGGGTAACATGCTTTACGTGTATGGCAACAGCGGCAAGCTGGAAGCCCTGACCATCAAGTAAGAACTATGCTTGGGGTAAAACCCAGGCGGCCCCGCTTCGGCGGGGCATGCGGCATTTGAATATGCTGCCCCGAGCACCAGCCGCTGCCTTGCAGCGGCTTTTGTATTTTCTGAAATAACGAAGTGGAGAGCCGCATGGTTCCCGTAATCGCCCTGGTGGGCCGACCTAACGTCGGCAAGTCCACCTTGTTCAACCGCCTGACCAGGACTCGCGACGCCATCGTCGGTGACTTGTCCGGTCTGACCCGTGATCGCCAATACGGTGAGGCAAAGTGGCAAGGGCGCTCCTACATTATTGTCGACACCGGTGGTATCTCCGGTGACGAGCATGGCATGGACGAAAAGATGGCCGAGCAGTCGCTGCTCGCTATCGAAGAAGCCGATGTCGTGTTGTTCCTGGTGGACGCCCGCGCGGGCTACACCGCTGCCGACCAGATGATTGGCGAGCACCTGCGCAAGCGCAACAAGCGTTCCTATTTGATCGCCAACAAGATCGATAACATCGATCCTGAGGCGGCCCGCGCCGAGTTCAGCCCGATGGGCCTGGGCGACGCGATCCCGGTCGCCGGCGCTCACGGTCGCGGTATCACCCAGATGCTGGAAATCGCCCTGCGCGACTTCCCTAAGGATGACGCCGAGGAAGAAGAGGGCGAGGAAGAGATCGTCGCCGAAGGTGAGGAAGCCAAGCGCATTCCTGGCCCGAGCGAAAAAGACGGTATCAAGATCGCCATCATCGGCCGCCCGAACGTTGGCAAGTCGACCCTGGTTAACCGCATGCTCGGTGAAGACCGGGTAATCGTTTATGACCAGCCCGGCACCACCCGCGACAGTATCTACATCCCGTTCGAGCGTAACGACGAGAAGTACACGCTGATCGACACCGCCGGTGTGCGCAAGCGCGGCAAGATCCACGAGGAAGTTGAAAAGTTCTCGGTGGTCAAAACCCTGCAGGCGATCAAAGACGCCAACGTGGTGATCTTCGTGATGGACGCCCGCGAAGGCGTGGTGGACCACGACCTCAACTTGCTGGGCTTTGCCCTGGAAGCCGGTCGCGCCCTGGTGATCGCGATCAACAAGTGGGACGGCATGACGCCGAGCGAGCGCGATTTCGTCAAGATCGAGCTGCAGCGTCGCCTGTTCTTTGTTGAGTTCGCCGATATCCACTTCATCTCGGCACTGCACGGCACTGGCGTGGGTAACCTCTACGCGTCCGTACAGAACTCGTTCAAGTCCGCGGTCACCCGCTGGCCGACCAACCGCCTGACCCAGATCCTGGAAGACGCGGTTGGCGAGCACGCGCCGCCGATGGTCAACAACCGCCGGATCAAACTGCGTTACGCCCACTTGGGTGGTGCCAACCCGCCGATTATCGTGATCCACGGTAACCAGATCGAGAAGGTGCCTAAGTCCTATGTGCGTTACCTGGAAAACACCTACCGCCGCGTCTTGAAACTGGTCGGTACGCCGATCCGTATCGAGTTCAAAGGTGGCGAGAACCCATACGAAGGCAACAAGAACACACTGACTGACCGTCAGGTGAACAAGAAGCGTCGTTTGATGACTCACCACAAGAAGGCCGACAAGAAGCGCCGCGACAAGAAATAAGCGCCGCTTCACGTTGTACGCTACACGCTGCAAGAGAGGGCTCTTTTTGAGCCCTTTTTTGTGCCTGGTGGATTGCTGGCTTGACCTGCTTGCAGCTTGCAGCTTAAAACTTGCAGCTCACCCGAAGGGGGCTCCCATGATCACCAGCAAGCTGCCGAATGTCGGTACGACCATTTTCACCACCATGTCGCAACTCGCTGCCGAGACCGGCGCGCTCAACCTGTCCCAGGGCTTTCCCGATTTCAATGGCCCCAAGGCGTTGCTCGATGCGGTGGGCCAGCACGTTGCCAGCGGGCATAACCAGTATTCACCGATGACCGGCCTGCCGGCCCTGCGCCAGCAAGTGGCGGCCAAGATCGCCCGCAGCTATGGCGCTACGGTTAACCCCGACAGTGAAGTGACCATTACTCCCGGTGCCACTGCCGCGATTTTCTGTGCGATTCAGGCGGTGATCCGCAACGGCGATGAAGTCATCGTGTTCGACCCCTGCTATGACAGCTACGAGCCCTCGGTCGAACTGGCTGGCGGTCGCTGCGTGCATGTACAGCTGAGCCTGCAGGGCTTCTCCCTGGACTTTGAAAAGATCAAGGCCGCGCTGTCGCCGCGCACACGCATGATCATCCTCAACACCCCGCACAACCCAACCGGCGCACTGATCAGCCGCGCCGAACTCGACCAGTTGGCCGAATTGGTCCGCGACCGCGATATCTATCTGGTCAGCGATGAAGTCTACGAACACTTGGTGTTCGACGGCGTGCCCCATGTCAGCGTGTTGGCCCATGAAGAACTGTATCAGCGTGCGTTCGTGGTCAGCTCTTTCGGCAAGACTTACCACGTCACTGGCTGGAAAACCGGCTACGTGGTCGCGCCACCGGCGCTGACCGCTGAACTGCGCAAGGTGCATCAATATGTCAACTTCTGCGGCGTAACCCCTTTGCAGTACGCTTTGGCGGACTTCATGGCCGAACACCCGGAACATGTCGAAGAGTTGCCGGCTTTCTACCAGGCCAAGCGCGACCTGTTCTGCGACTTGCTGGCGCCGTCGCGCTTCAGCTTTGCCCGGGTGACCGGTACTTACTTCCAATTGGTGGATTACTCACAGATTCGCCCGGACCTGGATGACGTCGCCATGTCGCTATGGATGACCCGCGAGCACGGCGTGGCGACGATCCCGGTCTCGGTGTTCTACCAGAACCCACCCCAAGGCCAGCGCCTGGTGCGCCTGTGCTTTGCCAAACGCGAGGAGACGCTGCAACAAGCAGCCGAAAAACTATGCGTGATCTGAGTGCATTACCCAACCTGAACATCGCCCTGGTGCAGACCAGCCTGGTGTGGCATGACCGTCAGGCCAACCTGGAACATTTCGAGCTGTTGCTGGAGCAGGCCAAAGGGGCCGATCTGATTGTGCTGCCGGAGATGTTTACCACCGGGTTTTCAATGGAGTCGGAAACCCTGGCTGAACGGGAAAACGGCCCGACCCATCATTGGCTCCAGGCCCAGGCGGCGAAGTACAACGCCGTGATCACTGGCAGTGTGATTATCCAGGCCGCCGATGGCAGCCATCGCAACCGCCTGCTGTGGGCGCGGCCGGACGGCGAGGTGTTGCACTACGACAAGCGCCACTTGTTCCGTATGGCGGGCGAGCACGACCACTACACGCCGGGCGAGCGCCAGGTGCAGTTCGAATTGAAGGGGTGGCGTATTCGGCCGTTGATTTGCTATGACCTGCGCTTCCCGGTGTGGAGCCGTGATGCTCAGGACACTGACTTGCTGCTGTACACCGCCAATTGGCCGGGTGCACGGCGCCTGCACTGGAACCGTTTGCTGCCAGCGCGCGCGATCGAAAACCTGTGCTACGTGGCGGCGGTGAATCGAGTAGGCACGGATGGGAAGGGTTTTGCCTACACCGGAGACAGTCAGGTGCTGGATTTTCAGGGTGAGACCTTGCTGAGTGCAGGGGAGGCGGATGGCGTGTTTCAGGTGTGCCTGGAGGCGGCGGAGCTGGCGGCGTATCGCGAAAAATTTCCGGCGAACCTTGACGCAGATAGGTTTGAGTTTGTCTGAAAGACCGCTTTCGCGAGCAAGCCCGCTCCCACATTTGGAATGCATTCCCCCTGTGGGAGCGGGCTTGCCCGCGAAGAGGCCATCAGCATCACCACAGATCTAAAGTAAAAAGGCCCCTGAGTGCTCACCCAGGGGCCTTTTGCATTCCTACGAACCGGCTTACGCCGCTTTCGCTTCCTGCTGGCTCAACGAGCGGTTCAGCGCACTGAACAGCGCCTTGAAGCTGGCCGTGGTGATGTTTTCATCAATGCCCACGCCATGCACCGGACGCTCGCCATTCACACGCAGCTCAATGTAGGCCGCCGCCTTGGCGTTGGTGCCTGCACCGATGGCATGTTCGTTGTAGTCCATGATCTCCACACCAATCGGCAAGCCAGCCACCAGCGCTTCCAGGGCGCCGTTGCCTTTGCCTTTCCAGTGCAGGTTGGTTTCGCCCTGGCCTTTGCCCGAGACTTCCACTTCGACAAAGCTGTTGCCGTTTTCTTCCTGCAGACGATGGCTGACCAGCGCGTACGGCGTGTTGGCTTGCAGGTATTCACGCTGCAGCAAGGCGTAGATCTGTGGCGCGGTCATCTCAAGACCCACGCGGTCGGTTTCAGCCTGGACCACCTGGCTGAATTCGATCTGCATGCGGCGCGGCAAGCTGATGTCGTATTCCTGCTCCAGCAGGTAGGCGATGCCGCCTTTGCCCGACTGGCTGTTCACACGAATCACCGCTTCGTAGCTGCGGCCAATGTCGGCCGGGTCGATCGGCAAGTACGGCACTTCCCACAGCGCGTCGGCCTTCTGCTGGGTGAAACCCTTGCGAATCGCGTCCTGGTGGGAGCCGGAGAACGCGGTGTGCACCAGGTCGCCGACGTACGGGTGGCGTGGGTGCACCTGGATCTGGTTGCATTCCTCGACGACTTTGCGCACGCCGTCGATGTCGGAGAAGTCCAGTTGTGGGTCGAGACCCTGGGTGTACATGTTCAGGGCCACGGTCACGAGGTCGACGTTACCGGTGCGCTCGCCGTTGCCGAACAGGCAGCCTTCGACACGGTCGGCGCCAGCCATCAGGCCCAGCTCGGTGGCGGCTACGCCGGTGCCACGGTCGTTGTGGGTGTGCAGGCTGATGATCACGCTGTCGCGGCGGTTGATATGACGACCGAACCACTCGATCTGGTCGGCATAGATGTTCGGCGTTGCGCACTCAACGGTGGCGGGCAGGTTGAGGATCATCTTGTGCTCAGGCGTCGGGTTCCACACCTCGATCACCGCGTCACACACTTCCTTGGCGAACTCCAGCTCAGTAGCGCTGAAGGTCTCCGGGGAATATTCGAAGGTCCACTGGGTTTCCGGCTGCTGGGCGGCGTATTTGACGAACAGCTTGGCGGCGTTGACCGCGATGGCTTTGATACCGTCCTTGTCCTGGTTGAACACGATGCGGCGGAAGGACGGCGAAGTGGCGTTGTACAAGTGCACGATGGCCTTTTTGGCGCCGCGCAGGGATTCGAAGGTGCGTGCGATCAAGTCTTCACGGCCCTGGGTCAGCACCTGGATGGTGGTGTCCTCGGGGATATGGTTGTCTTCGATCAGGGTGCGCACGAAGTCAAAGTCGGTTTGCGAGGCGGCCGGGAACGAGGCTTCGATTTCCTTCACGCCTACCGCAACCAGGGTCTTCCAGAAACGCAGTTTTTTCGCGGCGTCCATCGGTTCGATCAGCGACTGGTTGCCATCACGCAAGTCGGAACTGCACCAGATCGGCGCTTCGGTGATGGTTTTCGACGGCCAGGTGCGGTCCGGGATATCGATGGTCGGGAACGCACGGTACTTCGAAGACGGGTCTTTGAGCATGCTCATCGGGAAATCCTTTGTTGTAGGGGCCGAGAAAAGGCGGCCTGCCGTAGAACTGTTTTTAGGGATAAAGCAAGAAGACGAGGCAGATCGATTCAGCCTGGCAGTCGTGCGCTGACGAGGCACAGGCTGCGGTGCTGGCGGAGCTGAATGAGGGTGTGAGAGGTTTTCATAAGCTCAACCCTAACCGCCGGGGTGAAAGATGGCAAGCTGTCGAGAAAAATTGAGATAAGTTCTGCTATTGGCGTGGAAAACGAGATCTTATGGTTTGGAATTAGCTGCAGGCTCGTTTTAATTGCGCGCCCTTGATCGGGCGCGCAATCGCTTCATTCAGGGCTGGAACGCGCCGATGAAGATCGCCGGGTCGACCCGTGCATCGTTGAGGCTGATGTTCCAATGCATGTGCGGCCCGGTCGCGCGGCCCGTCGAGCCGACCTTGCCCACCACCGCGCCGCGCGCCAGTTGGTCGCCCACCTTCACATCGATCTTCGACATATGGCAGAACATGCTGATAAAGCCCTGGCCATGGTCGACAAAGACGGTGTTGCCGTTGAAGAAGTAGTTGCCGGTAAGGATGACTTTACCGGCCGCCGGGGTCTTGATCGGCGTGCCGGCACCGACAGCGAAGTCGAGGCCCGAGTGCGGGTTGCGCTCCTCGCCGTTAAAGAACCGGCGTACGCCAAACTTGCTCGACAGCGGCCCGTTCACGGGTTTATCCAGTAGCAGGTTGCTGGGCGTGTTCGGACTGAAACTGCGGTAAGCCTTGAGCTGGACCGCCAGTTCGCCCTCGATTCGCTTGAGCTGTGCGGGGTCCGGATTGACCTGGCTTTTGTTTTTCAGGGTGATGTGCTGCTCGGGGTATTTCTTGAAGCCCACCACGAACGGCAGGGTTTGCCCACCGCTGGTGAGGCGTTGGGTGCCGGGTTTAACCGTCAGAGGAATCCCGACAATCGCCAGCCAGGTGTTCTGTTCCTTGACCACTAACACCGGCCTGTTCTGGTAGGTGGCTTTCGGCGCGGTTGCCGACGTACCCAGATCGACCACTGCGACGCCACCCGGCACCGGCTTGTTCAGCAGCCGAGTGATGTAGCTGTCGGCGTGGGCATTGAAGGTGAGGCACAACAGCATCAGCAGGCTAAATAGACGGGGCATCAATCAATCCAATAACGAAAGGGTGACGGGCGTCAGGTGGTTATCTTCCACCCGCACCTGCAATTGGCCTTCACCGAGGCGCGCGCTCAGGCGCTGGCCGGTGTGGGTTTGTGCGGCGTTGCGGATCGCCTGGCCACGCTCGTCCAGCAAAATGCTGTAGCCACGGCCCAGGGTCGCCAGTGGGCTGACCACTTGCAGCGTCTGCACCTGGCTTTGCAGTTGCAAGCGACGCGCCTTGAGGCCTTCGCGCATGGCGCGCGGCAGGCGTTCGGCGAGGCTGTCCAGGCGCTGGCGCAGCAGGGCCAACTGACGGCCGGGGTGCTGGCCGGCGAGGCGGGTTTCCAGGCGTATCAGGCGTTCACGGCGGGTATTGAGGCTGCGTTCGAAGGCGCGGCGCATGCGCATGTCCAGGTCATCCAGGCGCTGGGCCTGTTGGCGCAGACGTTCGCCGGGGTGACGCAGGCGGCGGGCCATGCCTTCCAGGCGCAGGCGCTCGTGACTCAGGCGATTGCGCATCAGCATCACCAGGCGGCGGTGCAGGTTTTCGACCTGGCGCACCAAATGGCTGGCATCGGGGGCGAGCAATTCGGCGGCGGCGGAGGGCGTGGGCGCGCGCACGTCGGCCACGAAGTCGCAGATCGACACATCGGTTTCATGGCCGACGGCGCTGACAATCGGCGTCACACACGCGTCCACCGCGCGGGCCACGGCTTCCTCGTTGAAGCACCACAGATCTTCCAGAGAGCCGCCGCCGCGAGCGAGGATCAACGCGTCGAAGCCGCGCGCGTCGGCCAGCTTGAGGGCGCGCACAATCTGCGACACGGCCTCGCGGCCTTGCACGGCCGTGGGGATCAGCGTTAATTCAACGTTCGGCGCGCGGCGGCCGAACACGCTGATGATGTCGCGGATCACCGCGCCTGTGGGCGAGCTGATGATGCCAATGCGCCGAGGGTGCGCCGGCAGCGGCACCTTGCGGTCGGCACTGAACAAGCCTTCGGCGCTGAGCTTTTCCTTCAACGCATCAAAGGCCAGGCGCAGCGCGCCATCACCGGCGGGCTCTACGGTGTCGAGGATCAATTGATAGTCGCCACGGCCCTCGAACAGCGAGACCTTGCCGCGCACTTTGACCGCCAAGCCATCCTTCAAGGCCTGGCGCACCCGTGCGGCGTTGTTGCGAAACAACGCGCAACGCACTTGGGCGCCGCTGTCCTTGAGGGTGAAGTACACATGGCCGGACGCCGGGCGGGCGAGGTTGGAGATCTCGCCTTCGACCCAGATATTGGTGAACACGTCTTCCAGCAACACCCGCGCACGGCCGTTGAGCTGGCTGACAGTCAGGACTTCGCGGTCCAGGCCCAGACGGGCAAAAGGATCTTTAATCATGGGCGGCAGTTTATAGGCATTCGCGCAAGGTTTGGCAGAATTGCTCGACCAGCGCGCTCGGCGTCTGCGCGCAGGCCAGGGCCACGGTGCTGAGGCAGTCCGGATCAGCCAGGGGCAAAAAGTGCAGGTTGGCGGGGGCGATGTCCTGCATGGATTTTGGTAACAAGGCAATTCCGAAGCCGGCCTGGATCAGTTGCAGCTGCGTGGTTTTGCGTGACATCACCCGTGCAGCCTTGGGGAAAAATCCGGCGCGCATGCAGAGTTCGGCTGACAGATAACTCAGGCCGCCGCGCTGAGGATGGGGGATCGAGATAAACACTTCGTCCTTGAGCTGTTCCAGTTCGACAGGTGCATTGCTGCGGGCCAGCGCGTGGTCAGGCGGCACAGCCAGCACCAGCTGTTCGCTGTACAAGGGCACCACCCGGACACCTTCGCGTTGGCGCAACACCGGCAAGCGCAACAGCCCGACTTCAAGCCGACCTTCGGCGATTTCTTCAAGTTGCGCCTCGGAGGACAATTTGACGATGTCCATCGACACGCCAGGGCAGCGCTCCAGCCAGGTGCTGATGGCTTTCAACAAGTGCCCGCTCATCGGCACGGTGCTCGAATGGCTCAGGCGCAACGTGCCCAGCTGGCCATTGCCCACCTGGGTGGCCATTTCGCTGGCCTTGAGCAACTCGCTCAGCAGGTTGCGCGCCCGTGGGTAAAAGGCTTCGCCGGCCGCCGTCAGCCGGGGTTGGCGCGTGGTGCGTTCGAACAGTGGCGTTTGCAGCTGGCTTTCCAGCTCCTTGATTTGCCGGCTCAGGGCCGATTGCGCCACAAACAGGCGTTCGGCGGCGGCGCTGAAGCTGCCGCTGTCGGCGATTTCGACGAAGTAGCGCAGTTGGCGAGTGGAAATCACGCGTCATGCCTTTTCGAGATAAGTGGAGGGCTTTGAAGATATTAGTCGCAACACTCGTCGATGGCTAAAGTGACCGTCATCTCTTTCAAGGAAGTGCCCATGAGCCCGGTTGAGCTGATGAGTCAGTGGTCGTTCAGCGGCGTTGATTGGCTGGTGATCTGCCTCGGCATTGTCGTGGCCTACGTCGTGTTTGGTATCGCAGGCTTTGGTACGGCGCTGGTCGCGGGGCCGATCCTGATTGTGTTTATGCCGTTGTCGAAACTTATCCCGCTGCTGGTGTTGCTCGACTTTGTCGCGGCCTTTGGCAACCTGCTGCAATCGCGGCGGGAGGTGAACAAGCCGGAGCTGTTGCGGTTGCTGCCGTGCATGGCCATTGGTTGCACGCTTGGGGTGGTGTTTTTGCTCAATCTGCACTCGGACCTGTTGCTGCTGTTGATGGGGCTGTTTATCAGCGCCTATGCGATTTACAGCCTGGCGGTAAAGGCGCGGCCGACGCAGCTGGCGGCGGGCTGGTCGATTCCCATGGGCACGGTCGGCGGGTTGTTTGGTGCATTGTTTGGCAGTGGCGGCTTTTTATATGCGATCTACCTGAGCAGTCGTTTGCCCAAGGACGCGGCGCGGGCCACGCAAAGTGCGTTGATCAGTTGCAGCACCGTGGTGCGCTTGAGCCTGTTCCTGATTGCCGGGGTGTACGCGGACTGGCCGCTTTTGCTGTTGGCGCTGTGCCTGTTGCCGTCGATGGCCTTGGGGCTGTGGGTGGGGCGCAGGCTGACGATGCGTATGTCGCGTGAAGCCTTTGTGCGGTTGGTGACGTGGCTGGTGCTGGCGAGCGGCCTTGCGTTGATTGCCCGTTACTTGAGTACTTGACCTGTGGGTATCAGGGATTAAGCTGCCGGGCTCTGGGGTCTTAATCGCGGGCTTGCCCGCGATGGGGCCAGAAGCCACACCGCAGGACTCTCATGAACTCCCAAAGCATCCTTGTCCCGAAAATTTCCACCTTGCCCGTCCACGAGCCCCGCGCGCGGGCAATCGTGCGCTGGCTGGTGCGCAAGAACATCATCAAGGAAGAGCTGACCACCTGCGGGCGCACCGGCAATCGCATGGGCTACGCCCTGGCCGACGGCGCCCGTGCCGTGGTGCTGCACCCCGAAGCGCTGCCGTTCAACGAGCCGATCAATGGCCTCGAGATTATCTACAAACGCTGCATCTACACGCCGGCCAAAGGCTTTCTCGAAGAAGCCGGCTGCCCTGAATGCCTCAAGGAAGTCGGCGAGGCACTCTTCGAAAGCCTGGAAGACTGGATGCCCGGGCACACCGACAACTTCACTTGCCCGCTGTGTGGGCATGAAGATGACATCAACGGGTTTCTGTTCCTGCAGGAATGCGGGTTTTCCAATCTGGGGTTCATTTTCAACAACTGGGCAGAGGCGGGCTTCAAGCAGAGCTTTATCGACGAATTTGCCGATTGGTTGGACCAGAAGATGAGTTGGGTCAAAGTCGAGCTTTAACCCTTCTATCAGTATTACCAAGTTTGTCAGAGTTTTACATTGAGCCTGACAGGGTGCATGTATATAATGGCGCGCTTCCATTTTCCCGCTCGGGAGCCCCCGCGATGCTGCGTATCAGCCAAGAAGCTCTGACATTCGACGACATTCTCCTAGTGCCCGGTTATTCCGAGGTACTTCCTAACGAAGTCAGTCTCAAGACCCGCCTAACCCGTGGCATCGAGCTGAATATTCCCCTGGTTTCTGCTGCCATGGACACCGTCACCGAAGCCCGTTTGGCAATCGCCATGGCTCAGGAAGGCGGCATCGGCATCATCCACAAGAACATGACCATCGAGCAGCAAGCTGCCGAAGTGCGCAAGGTCAAGCGTTACGAAGCCGGTGTGGTGAAAGATCCAATCACCATCGAAGCCGACGCCACCGTGCGTGACCTGTTCGACCTGACCCGCCTGCACAACATCTCCGGCGTTCCGGTGCTGCACGATGGCGACCTGGTCGGCATCGTCACTTCCCGCGACGTGCGTTTCGAGAACCGTCTTGAAGTCACCGTCCGCGAAGTGATGACGCCTAAAGAGCGCCTCGTGACTGTCAAGGAAGGCGCCGACAAGAACGATGTGCGCGAGCTGCTGCACAAGCACCGCATCGAGCGCGTGCTGATCGTCGACGACAAATTCGCCCTCAAAGGCATGATGACCGTCAACGACATCGAAAAAGCCAAGGCTTACCCGCTGGCCAGCAAGGATGACCAAGGTCGTTTGCGCGTTGGCGCTGCGGTCGGCACCGGTAAAGACACCGGCGATCGCGTTTCGGCCCTGGTCGCTGCCGGCGTTGACGTGGTGGTGGTCGACACCGCCCACGGTCACTCCAAAGGCGTGATCGACCGCGTGCGCTGGGTCAAACAGAATTTCCCTGACGTGCAAGTCATCGGCGGCAACATTGCCACCGGCGCTGCCGCCAAGGCCCTGGCCGAAGCGGGCGCCGACGCCGTCAAGGTCGGCATCGGCCCGGGCTCGATCTGCACCACGCGTATCGTCGCCGGTGTGGGCGTGCCACAAATCAGCGCCATCGCCAACGTCGCCGCTGCCCTTGAAGGCACCGGCGTGCCGTTGATCGCCGACGGCGGCATCCGTTTCTCCGGTGACCTGTCCAAGGCCATCGTCGCTGGTGCTTCCTGCGTGATGATGGGCTCGATGTTTGCCGGTACTGAAGAAGCGCCTGGCGAGATCGAACTGTTCCAGGGTCGTTCGTACAAGGCTTACCGCGGCATGGGTTCGCTGGGCGCCATGTCCCAGGCGCAAGGCTCTTCTGATCGCTACTTCCAGGACTCCTCGGCAGGCGCCGAGAAGCTCGTACCGGAAGGCATCGAAGGCCGTGTGCCGTACAAAGGCACCCTGAGCGCGATCATCCATCAACTGATGGGCGGCCTGCGTTCCTCGATGGGCTACACCGGCAGCGCCGACATCGAAGAAATGCGCACCAAGCCTGAATTTGTACGGATCACCGGCGCCGGCATGGCTGAATCCCATGTCCACGACGTGCAGATCACCAAGGAAGCGCCAAACTACCGCGTAGGTTGAGGCTTCCAGCAAAATGTTAAGTAACCGGGGCTGTTTTATTCAGCCCCGAGTTGTTTCTGAATTACATAGACGAGACTGATCCTCATGGCCCTCGACATTCACGCCCACCGCATTCTGATCCTCGACTTCGGTTCCCAGTACACCCAGCTGATCGCCCGCCGCGTGCGCGAAATCGGTGTGTACTGCGAACTGCACCCGTTCGACATGGATGACGAAGCGATTCGCGAATTCGCCCCTAAAGGCGTCATCCTCGCCGGTGGCCCCGAGTCCGTGCACGAAGCCAACAGCCCGCGCTGCCCGCAAGCCGTATTCGACCTGGGCGTGCCCGTCTTCGGTATCTGCTACGGCATGCAGACCATGGCCGAGCAACTGGGCGGCAAGGTTGAAGGTTCCGAGCTGCGTGAATTCGGTTACGCCCGTGTTGATGTGGTCGGCAAGAGCCGCCTGCTGGACGGCATCGAAGACCACATCGACGCCGACGGCCTGTTCGGCCTCGACGTGTGGATGAGCCACGGTGACAAGGTCACCAAGATGCCGGAAGACTTCCACATCCTGGCCAGCACCCCGAGCTGCCCGATCGCCGGCATGTTCAACGACGAGCGCGGCTACTACGGCGTGCAGTTCCACCCGGAAGTGACCCACACCAAGCAAGGCGGTCGCATCCTGTCGCGCTTCATCCTCGACATCTGCGAGTGTGAAGCCCTGTGGACCCCGTCGAAGATCGCTGAAGACGCCATCGCCCAAGTGCGCGCCCAGGTCGGCACCGACAACGTGCTGCTCGGCCTGTCCGGCGGCGTTGACTCCTCGGTAGTTGCTGCCCTGTTACACAAAGCCATCGGCGACCAGTTGACCTGCGTGTTCGTCGACAACGGCCTGCTGCGCCTGCACGAAGGCGAGCAAGTGATGGCCATGTTCGCCGAGAACATGGGCGTCAAGGTGATCCGCGCCAACGCGGAAGACCAGTTCCTGAACAACCTGGCCGGCGAGTCCGATCCAGAGAAGAAGCGCAAGATCATCGGCCGCACCTTCATCGACGTATTCGATGCCCAGTCCAACAAATTGGACAACATCAAGTACCTCGCCCAGGGCACCATCTACCCTGACGTGATCGAGTCGGCTGGCGCCAAGAGTGGCAAGGCTCACGTGATCAAGTCCCACCACAACGTGGGTGGCCTGCCTGAGGAAATGAACCTCAAGCTGGTAGAACCGCTGCGCGAGCTGTTCAAAGACGAAGTCCGCCGTCTGGGCCTGGAACTCGGCCTGCCGTACGACATGGTCTACCGCCACCCATTCCCAGGCCCGGGCCTGGGCGTGCGGATCCTCGGTGAAGTGAAGAAGGAATACGCCGACCTGCTGCGTCGCGCCGACCACATCTTCATCGAAGAACTGCGCAAAGCCGACTGGTACCACAAAGTCAGCCAGGCATTCGTGGTGTTCCAGCCGGTGAAATCGGTGGGCGTTGTGGGCGATGGCCGTCGTTATGCGTGGGTTGTTGCACTGCGTGCGGTGGAAACCATCGACTTCATGACCGCCCGTTGGGCACACCTGCCGTACGAGCTGCTGGAGACTGTCAGCGGCCGTATCATCAATGAGATCGAAGGTATTTCGCGCGTGACGTATGACGTGTCGAGCAAGCCGCCGGCGACGATTGAGTGGGAGTAATAGGGCGCCCTGCACTGACTAGAGTGCAGCGCTAGATTCGTACTAGCGCGGGAAGGGTTTTAGCCAATGCCAGTCAGTTATGCTGACTGGCATTTTGTTTTTGGGTAAAACGCTCCGAAGCAAGAGCTGTGGTTTTTAATAAGCGCCAAAGGCTGGCGTAGATATTAGAGAAACGCTGATCGAATCAAATCCGTATCGAATGGTGTTATCCCTTGGTCCGGCGTAAACACCGTCTGTGCCTGCTGCGGTGACACTACTCGTTCGCCTCGTGCTCGAACATGTAAATCGAACAGGGTCTTCAAATCCGGCTTTGGTGTATGTATTAAAGCCCGTAGCATCAACGATACCCCACTGAGGTTGTTCTGGACGTTGTTCCACCGCACAGACGAAGTGAGTCCCAGGTCGGCCCAGATCATGCGTCGGTCCTGCAAGTCCATCACGAATGGCAGACAGACCCCTGTGTCGGATGCTATATCGATACGGTCGAACACAGAGCGCGGCTCGAATACTTCACCCGACGCTGTGTCGGTACGGGCCATCCAGCCAGCGAAGCATTCTGGAAGATCGCAGTACGGTTGCTCGGTGAACGAATTGATAGACGTGACGACGTAACGGATACCCTTCTTGACGAGCACATCAAGATCGAGGTCGATGAACTCCGAAGCCCCGTTAGGCGCGTCGACGATGTCACCGCTGTGACAGCCGCCGAAATCCCTGAGGTTGTAGTACGCGACCGTTTTTTTGAATACAAAGTTGGCGTCGAAAAATGCGGCGGACAAGTCGATATCCGTGCGCCCGCTGCCGTTCTTCCACCACAGGAACAGGCGAATGAAACGTGTGTCAGGCATTGGCAGCCGACTGCCTCGCACCAGCGTTCGTAGCGACTTCGATGAGGTGCGTTGTGCCAGCGGCACCCTGTATTCACTTAATGCTGGATCGACGAAACAGCCTCCTAGGGGTGGTAGTGACGCAAAACGCGTGACAAGAGCGTCTTCGCAGATTCTGGCTGCACGCGCCAACACGTCGGGCAAGAGAGGCTCGCGTCGATCCTTGGTGCCATAGATTTTGGCAAATGCACCTTTCGGAGTGAAGGCTCGCAGAGGGAGGGGGCGCGGCGCACGTAAGTGGGTCAGCAACTGCAGCAGGACAGGTGAGGACACTTGTGTGGCAACCGCCTCGAACGCGTCGAGAACGGATTCTGGTTCCGTCGCGCGTCGCAGGGTTACGTCCAGCCGTCGTGCGAACTCCCCAGGATGGCTTTGTAGTATGGGTGTAAGCGTGGCGATGTGACGCTGGGCAAGCAATGTTTCGACACGAGACCCAAATGAGGCTGGCGCCTCGTTGCGACGTGCTGCGGTGATGGCAGCTAGTGCTTTTGGGTATTTATCGGCGTAGTCGCCTGGGTGCAGTACTTCAGCCAGACGTTTCCATCGCTCAGCATGGCGCATCACGTCGTCTACAGCGTTGGGTGTGCGATCGAGCAGGCGCAATAGCAGGCGGCGCATTGAGCGCTTCATCGCTGTGAAACGCGTCGAAGATGTCGTCAGTGACACGTCTCCTCCACTCAACGCGACCGCGAGCCTTAGCACGTCGGTCGCCGTTTCGACGTTTCGCTCCAGGAATGCGTCCACCCGTGCATCGCCGGCTACAAGCAGGATAAGTGCGCCGCCAACCAGCGCGCGGGTTTCCCGGAACGGAACGGCCTCAGGCAGCAGACGGAACACATCGCTTTTGTACTCTCGGATAAACCAGACAACATCGGCAGTGTCCGCTGCGGAGAGCGAGGTGCGCGATGATACCAACGGCTTGAGCAGTGACTCGAACTCAGAGACGCTACCCAGTTCGATAACGCGGGATATGACGTTGCCTTCGAGCATCGCGGGCCGAGCGTGTTCGGTCGGTGGTAAACGCCAAAGCGTCAGGTAGTGCACGACGGCGTTAAGGTACAAGTCCGCCTCTGAGGCCGTCAGAACCTGTTCTGGAAAGTCAGGATAAAACGGCCTGTGATGTACATGGCCGCCAGCTTCTCGCCGCAGGACGGCGACAATTTCGTGTAGCCAGTACTTGAGCTCTGTCGCTGACAACAAGCCGATTTGCTCGATCAGCGGCTCTGACAGTACGCATCGAAACGCCGCGATTTCCCTGATAGCCGACGCGACTTGAGCTTGCGTGGCACCGCCAGTGCCCATCGGAACAAGAATTTTGCTACGGCGACGCAAAAACAGATCCTGATGCATGTTTGATTTTCTCCTTGGCCGCCGTCGTGTACGAGTTGCAGCATCGTCCTACAGCTGATGTAAAAACGCCTGCAAGAAGCAGGCGCAGTGTGGAGAGCGAAACCCCTAGGTCATAGGAGGTTAGAAGGAAGGTGTTCCATAGCCACGGGGGGCATCCTACGTCAGGTTGGATCTGTTTTGTAAGGCCGCTGCTTATCTGAACGGTAACAAGCTGCTTCGCCAGAAGAATAGAGGCTGATAAGCGGCCATACGCGTGGCGTCCTGATTGGCCAAAATGTCCCTCCGGAGGTGGTGAAGTTCCACTCAGGCTTCAGGCGTTTAGAAAAACTCATCCAACAGGCAGTAAAACTTCATCCGCTGCTCATCAGGCTCAACACCATAAAGCTCAAAGAATGGCTTTACCCATTCCGGCCCAACGTTACGTTCGATGCTGCGTGCCGCCAGGGCCAGGTCTTGATGGCGGTCGCTGATGCCAAGGCGTCCGCAGTCGATAAAGCCGCTGAAACGGCCGTCTGCGGCCATGAAATTTGGCAGGCAGGCGTCACCGTGGGTCACTACCAGGTCGTGGGTGTTGGGCTGATTCGACAAGAGCTCGGCGAACACATCCTCAAGGCTTCGCCCGAGTCGTTCGTCGTCGAAGTCCGTCTCATCGATCAGACCGGCATTGACGTGCGCCTGCGCGAGCGCGATGCGGTGTTGCAAGGCGTGATCGAAGGGACATTGCGCGATGGGTATCTGGTGCAAGGTGCGCAGGGCTGTCGCCAGGATGTCGACGGTCTGCGCGGCGGACAGAGTGTTGGCGCTGGCCAGGTCCTGCCCCTGCACGGCGGTCATCAGCAGCCAATGGTGGTGGGTGTCTATCAGCTCATCCAGTACGACGGGTGCAGGCAAATTACCTTGCCGGAGCCACCGAAGGCGCTCGATTTCGTCCGCAAGTTCGCTGAACTCCACCAGGGGTTCGGCCTTCAGGAACAGATCCGTACCCCCGACCTGGCGCAGGCGAAACACGTCAGCCCGCGATTCACCAATGGCTGTTGCTCAATCAGCGCCTGCGCAAACTGTGCACGCCATTTGTTTGGGACATTCACAGTAGCTGACCTCTCTTGCCTCAGCGCCGCGCAATGTCAGAAAAGTAAAACTTATCCAGCGTATGCCGCGACTCGGTGTACTCGAACTGGCGGCCATCCTGCAAAAACGTCTGGTTGCTCACCACGATCACATGGCTCTGACCTTCGAGGTCCAGATGGGTCTGATCGTCCTTGCTGCGCGGCAGGGCTTCGATGGTGCGTTGCGCGTAGCTGATCTGCAGCTGCAGCGTCTGCTCGATAAACGCGTAGATCGACTGTTCGGCGATATCGCGGTCCAGGCCGGGGATCAGTTCGGCGACGAAGTGGTTGATGTCGAGGATCACCCGTTTGCCGCCGATGCGCCGTACCCGTTTGATGCGGGTGATCAGGGTGCCGGGTTCGGCTTCGATGTGTTGCAGCAGTGAGCCTTCCAACGGGATCTGGCTGAATTCGACGACTTCGGTGCGTACGTCATCGCCCAGGTCAGCGTGGGTTTCGTGGAAGCTGACGATGCCGCCCAGTTGAAACTCGATCGGGTTGGGCGACAGCACGAACGTGCCCTTGCCGTGAATTTTTTGCGCGAAACCGCGCTCCTGCAGCTGCTCGATTGCGCGGCGCACGGTGCCACGGCTGGCCTGGTAGGCGTCCATCAGTTCGGTTTCGGAGGGAAGGCGCGTGCCGCGTTGCAGGCGTTCGGTGGTGATGTTGGCAAGCAGATCCGTATAGATCTGGTTGTATTTGCTCATGGGGATGGCTCTATGCCCGACTTGATGAGAGTGAACTGCGCGTTCAAGGCAGGAACCTTAGTGGCAGAGGTGGGCTTTGTCCATTGGCCACCTGTGGAATAGAGGAAAAGTCTGACTCCACATTCAGAAAATTAAACTATTTGTAACTCGTACAGACGAGTTGTTGCTTTAACTCGTACAGACGAGTACTTTTGCCCTCGGCGTGCTGCCAATGACTGCCCCCAAATAAAAAAATCAAAGTGGAAACCAAGCATGAGCCACGACTATTCGACTATTGCCCGCGAGATTCTCGAGCACCTCGGGGGCAGCGACAACCTTGAGCAGGCTGCCCACTGCGTGACCCGCCTGCGCCTGGCGCTCAAGGACCCGAGCCTGGTCAACAGCGGTGCGTTGAACCAGGTCGATCTGGTCAAGGGGTCGTTCTTCACCGGCGGCCTGTTCCAGGTGGTGATCGGCCCCGGCGAAGTGGAAAAGGTCTACGCCGCGCTGCGCGAGCAGACCGGCCTTGCCGCCGCCACCATTGCCGACGTGAAGAAGAAGGGCGCCGACAAGACCAACGCCATGCAGCGGCTGGTGCGCGTATTTTCTGATGTATTCATGCCGATCCTGCCCGCGTTGATCATCGCCGGCCTGCTGATGGGCGTTAACAACCTGATGGGCGCCAAAGGCATGTTCATCGAGGGCAAGACGCTGCTTGCGGCGTATCCGAACCTGGATGGCCTGTGGAGCCTGATCAACCTGATGGCCAACACCTCGTTCGTGTTCCTGCCGGCGCTGGTGGGCTGGTCGGCGGCCAAGCGGTTTGGCGGCAGTGAAATCCTTGGCATCGTGCTCGGCCTGATGCTGGTGCACCCGGACCTGCTCAATGCCTGGAACTACGGCAAGGCAGTCGCCGGCCTCGACGGCCAGAGCCTGCCGTACTTCGATATTTTCGGTTGGTTCAAGATCGAAAAAGTCGGTTATCAGGGGCAGATCCTGCCGATCCTCATGGCCGCCTATGTGATGAGCGTCATCGAGAAATGGCTGCGCGCGCGAGTACCTAATGCCATCCAGCTGCTGGTGGTGCCGATCACCACGATTGTCGTCACCGGCGTACTGGCCCTGGCGATCATCGGCCCGGTGACCCGTCACCTCGGCATCCTGATCACCGAAGGCGTGGTCACCCTGTTTGACCTGGCGCCGATGGTCGGCGGGGCGATTTTCGGCCTGCTGTACGCGCCGCTGGTGATCACCGGCATGCACCACATGTTCCTCGCCGTGGACCTGCAACTGATCTCCACCCAGGGCGGCACTTTTATCTGGCCGATGATCGTCATGTCCAACCTGGCCCAGGGCAGCGCCGCGCTCGCCGTGTTCTATACGACACGCAATGCGCGGGACAAGAGCATGGCCTCGACCTCGGCGATTTCCGCTTACTTCGGTATCACTGAGCCGGCGATGTTTGGCGTGAACCTGCGCTTCAAGTTTCCGTTCTATGCCGCCTTGCTCGGCTCGGCACTGGGCAGCATTTTCCTGTCGCTGAACAAGGTGCAGGCCTCGGCCATTGGTGTCGGTGGTTTGCCGGCGTTTATCTCAATCCTGCCGCAGTACATCCCGGTTTTTGTCATCGGGATGGTCATCGCGATTGTCGTGCCATTTGTACTGACCTGTGCGTTGAGCATGAAGATCGTGCGGCCTGGCTACCGGGTCGCCTGATCGATCGCTATCGCAGGCAAGCCAGCTCCCACACTTGAAATGCGTTCCCCTGTGGGAGCCGGGCTTGCCCGCGATGAGGCCCGCACGGCCAGTACACAATTTAATTGAAGGAATCCACCATGCAAAACTGGCAGCACTCGGTGATCTACCAGATCTACCCAAAAAGCTTCCACAGCCACGCGGGTAACGCCACCGGTGACCTGCTGGGCATCGTGGACAAGCTCGATTACCTGCAATGGCTGGGCGTGGATTGCCTGTGGATCACCCCATTCCTGCGCTCGCCGCAGCGCGACAACGGCTATGACATCAGCGACTACTACGCCATCGACCCAAGCTACGGGACCATGGCCGATTGCGAACTGCTGATCAGCGAAGCGGCCAAGCGCGGCATCACGCTGATGCTCGACATCGTGGTCAACCACACCTCCATCGAACACGAGTGGTTCCAGCAGGCCCGCAGCAGCCTCGACAACCCGTACCGCGACTTCTATATCTGGCGCGACCAGCCAAACAACTGGGAGTCCAAGTTCGGCGGCTCCGCCTGGGAATACGAGGCGCAAACCGGCCAGTACTTCCTGCACCTGTTCGACCACACTCAGGCTGACCTGAATTGGGACAACCCCAAGGTGCGCGCCGAGGTGTTCAAGTTGATGCGTTTCTGGCGCGACAAAGGCGTGGGCGGTTTC
Organism: Pseudomonas sp. TREG-RG-20F-10-E-6-01; assembly: GCF_022662455.1. NCBI lineage: Bacteria > Pseudomonadati > Pseudomonadota > Gammaproteobacteria > Pseudomonadales > Pseudomonadaceae > Pseudomonas > Pseudomonas sp. TREG-RG-20F-10-E-6-01. Next base: position 51,730 of record NZ_JAKNQP010000008.1, read on the forward strand.
CGCCTGGACGTGATCAACCTGATCTCCAAGCCCGCCGATTTCCCCGAAGACAACACTGATGGCCGGCGCTTCTACACCGACGGCCCGAACGTGCACCACTACCTGCAGGAAATGCACCGCGAAGTCTTCGAAGGGCATGACCTGATCAATGTCGGCGAGATGTCGTCCACCAGCCTGGAACACTGCATTCGCTACTCCAATCCTGAGTCGAAAGAGCTGTCGATGACCTTCAACTTTCATCACTTGAAGGTCGATTACCCGAACCTGCAAAAGTGGGTGAAGGCCGACTTCGACTTCCTGCAGCTCAAGCAGATTTTCTCTGACTGGCAACTGGGCATGCAGGCCGGTGGTGGCTGGAATGCGCTGTTCTGGTGTAACCACGACCAGCCGCGGGTGGTCTCGCGTTTTGGTGACGACGGCGAGCACCGCGTGGTCTCGGCCAAGATGCTCGCCACGGCGCTGCACTTCCTTCAGGGCACGCCGTATGTGTACCAGGGCGAAGAGCTGGGCATGACCAATCCTGGCTTCAACAAGATCGAGCAGTACCGCGATGTCGAGACCCTGAACATCTTCCGGCTTAAGCGCGATGCCGGTGAGTCCGAGGCCGCGAGCATGGCGGCGATCATGCAGAAGTCGCGCGACAACGGCCGCACGCCGATGCAGTGGAGCACTCAAGCCAACGCCGGTTTCAGCAGCGGTGAACCCTGGATCGGTATTCCAGCCAACGCGGCGCAGATCAACGTCGAAAGCCAACGGGATGACCCGGATTCGGTGCTGCATCACTACCGTGCGCTGATTGCGTTGCGTCGGCATGAGCCGCTGATTCAGGAGGGGGTTTATCGCCAACTGCTGCAAGACCACCTCCAGGTCTGGGCCTACCTGCGCGAAGGCCATGGCGAGCGCTTGCTGGTGGTGAACAACTTCTATGGCAAACACTGCGAAATCCAGCTGCCGCAAGGCGTGATCAACGCCTCAAGCGAGCAACGCCTGCTGATCAGCAACTACCCCGATTGCCCGTTGCGTACGGCCACGGTGGTGTTGCGCCCCTATGAATCATTCGTGCTGCACCTGACCGACTGAAACACCGAGAGCCACCCGTAGGAGCCCACTTGCCGGCGATAGCGCCCTGAGCGCGCCATTGCCAGCGAGCCGGCCCCTGCACGCCGCGCGTAAGACAAAAAGTAAGAAAAAAATAAAAATAAAAGGAGTGCTTCATGAAAACAACAATAAAGCTGGGCCTCATTGCGTCATGCCTTACCGCGCCTTTTGCCGCGCAGGCCCTGGAATTTGCCGGTTACTTGCGCAGCGGCGCGGGCACTTCAACGGGCAGTGGCAAGCAGCAGTGCTTCCAGTTGCCGGGGGCGCAAACGAAGTACCGTTTGGGTAACGAATGCGAGCAATACGCCGAACTGGAATTGCGCCAGGACCTGCTGACCCTCGACGACGGCTCGGTGCTCAGCGTCGACGCCATGGCGTCGCTGTACAACAAGTACGACCGTGCCCTGAAGTTCCAGGGCGAAGACAACGGCTCGGCGCGCATGCCGCAGATGTATGCGCAGTGGTCCAATTTGCCCAGCCTCAATGGCGGCTCGGTGTGGGCGGGCCGGCGTTACTACAAACGTAACGACATCCATATCTCCGATTTCTACTACTGGAACCAGAGCGCCACCGGCGGCGGCGTCGAGGACGTGCTGATCGGCGACCTCAAATACAGCTATGCCATTTCCCGCAAAGACAACCTGTACCAGAAGGAATACGCCACCCGTCACGACTTCAACGTGGCGGGGTTCAAGACCAACCCCGGCGGTGAACTGGAGTTCGGCTTGAGCTACATCGAAAAAGCCGGTGGTCGTGACGCCAACAGCGGTTGGGCGATCACGGCGCAGCACGTGCAAAAACCTTTCCTGGGCGGCAAAAACAAGTTTGCCTTGCAGTACGGCGAAGGCCCCGGCACGGGCCTGGGCTACACCGGCAACACGGCTTTGGATAACAGCAGTAAAAGCTACCGCGCCGTGGAGTTTTTCGACTGGCAGGTGACCCCGCGTTTTGGCGGGCAGGTTGAGGCGGTGTATCAAAAAGATATTCGCCCTGGCAGCCAGGACCAAACCTGGATGTCCATCGGCGTATGCCATCAGCGAGCAGTTCAAACTGGTCACCGAACTTGGGCATGATCAGGTCGACGCCACCGGTGGCACGCGCAAGCTGAGCAAGTTCACCTTCGCCCCGACCTGGTCGCCCAACGGCCCGGATTTCTGGGCGCGGCCGGAAGTGCGTTTGTACTACACCTATGCAACCTGGAACGAAGCGGCCAAGCGCGCGGCGAATGAATTGGCGGCAGGCTCGGCGTTGTCCGACACCGGCGCCTACGGCACAGCGCGGCATGGTTCGAATGTGGGTGTGCAGGTCGAATATTGGTGGAAATAACGCGGACCAAATGTGGGAGCGGGCTTGCCCGCGAAAGCGGTATATCAGGCAACACATCTATTGAATGAACCACCGCATTCGCGAGCAAGCCCGCTCCCACACGGATTTTTACAGAACAAAACAGCAGGTGAAGTCATGACCACAACTCAACCCCTGGAACTGCTGGCGCCGCTGTCGGGTGTGCTGCTGGCGCTGGATCAGGTGCCCGACCCGGTGTTCGCCAGTCGCATGATCGGCGACGGCCTGTGCATCGATCCCACCTCGCAGACCCTTTGCGCACCGCTGGCCGGGGTGATCAGCAGTCTCCAGGACAGTGGCCATGCGGTCAGCGTTACCGACGACAACGGCGTTCAGGTGCTGATGCATATCGGGCTGGACACGGTGAACCTGGCAGGCCAGGGTTTCACGCGGCTGGTGCAGGAAGGCCAGCGAGTGGAAGCTGGGCAACCGCTGATTGAATTCGATGCCGATTACGTGGCGCTCACTGCGCGCAGTTTGTTGACCTTGATGCTGGTGGTCAGCGGCGAGCCGTTCACGCTGTTGGCGCCGGACGGCAATTGGGTGGATGTGGGCCAGCCGCTGCTGCGAGTATCACCCGGCGAGGCCACTGCAGCCGTCGTGGAGGAGGAGGGTGATGCGCTGTTCTCCAAGCCGCTGAGCTTGCCCAACGCCAATGGCCTGCACGCCCGACCTGCGGCGGTGTTTGCCCAGGCGGCCAAGGGTTTTGACGCGAGCATTTACTTACACAAGCAAACCCAAAGCGCCAACGCAAAATCCCTGGTGGCGATCATGGCGCTGCAAACCGCGCAGGGCGACACCTTGCAGGTCAGTGCGGCGGGTAACGATGCCGACGCGGCGATCAAGGCATTGGTCGCGCTGTTGGCCGAGGGCTGTGGCGAAACGGTCGCGGCACCGACGCAGGTGGTTGAGGCGGTCGCGCCCGTGTCGTCGGCCGCGTTGCTGCGCGGCGTGTGTGCGTCACCGGGTTCGGCGTTTGGCCAAGTTGTGCAGGTGGCCGAACCGGAGCTGAACATCACTGAAAATGGCATCGGCGAAACCGCCGAGCGCGACGCGTTGACGCGTGGCCTGCTGGCGGCAACCGAGGCGTTGCAAACCCTGCAAACCAAGGCGGCCGGCAGCGCCCAGGCCGAGATTTTCAGGGCCCATCAGGAGTTGCTCGAAGACCCGACCTTGCTGGAGCAAGCCCACGGCCTGCTGGCCGAAGGCAAAAGCGCCGCCTTTGCCTGGAACAGCGCCACCGTTGCCACCGCCAAGCTGTTCCAGGGCTTGGGCAATGCGCTGCTCGCCGAGCGCGCGGCGGATTTGGCCGATGTCGGCCAGCGCGTGCTGAAGCTGATTCTCGGTATTCAGGACCGCGCATGGGACTTGCCCGAGCAGGCCATCCTGATTGCCGAGCAACTGACGCCGTCGCAAACCGCCAGCCTGGATACCCGCAAGGTGCTGGGGTTTGTCACTGTCGGCGGCGGCGCGACCAGTCATGTGGCGATCCTCGCCCGTGCGCTCGGCCTGCCGGCGATTTGCGGTGTGCCGGGGCACGTGTTGGCACTGGCCAATGGCAAACAAGTCCTGCTCGACGCCGACAAAGGCGAGCTGCACCTGGAGCCAGACCTGGCTGAAATCGAAAAACTGCAGGCGGCCCGTGATCAGCAAGTGCAACGCCGTCAGCGTGAGGTGGCGCAGGCGGCCTTGCCGGCCACGACCCGCGACGGCCATCACGTTGAGGTCACGGCCAACGTCGCTTCATTGCAGGAAGTGGAGCAATCCCTGGCCCTGGGCGGTGAAGGCGTCGGCCTGCTGCGTTCGGAATTCCTCTACCTGGACCGCAACCGCGCACCCAGCCCCGAGGAGCAAGCGGGCACCTACAGCGCCATCGCCCGCGCCTTGGGCACTGAGCGCAATTTGGTGGTGCGCACTCTGGACGTGGGCGGCGACAAGCCGTTGGCCTATGTGCCGATGGAAAGCGAGACCAACCCGTTTTTGGGCTTGCGCGGTATCCGCCTGTGCCTGGAGCGCCCGGAGCTCCTGCGCGAACAGTTTCGCGCGATCCTTGCCAGCGCCGGGTTGACGCGGCTGCACATCATGTTGCCGATGGTCAGCCTGCTGTCGGAGCTGCACCTGGCGCGCAAGATTCTTGAAGAGGAAGCGCTGGCGCTGGGGCTTGAAGCGTTGCCGAAGCTGGGCATCATGATCGAGGTGCCGTCTGCGGCGCTGATGGCCGATGTCTTTGCCCCGCATGTGGACTTTTTCTCCATCGGCACCAATGACCTCACTCAATACACCTTGGCCATGGACCGTGATCACCCACGGCTGGCCAGCCAGGCTGACAGCTTTCACCCCGCGGTGTTGCGCCTGATCGCCACCACCGTCAAGGCCGCGCATGCCCATGGCAAGTGGGTGGGCGTGTGTGGCGCATTGGCCTCCGAAGCGTTGGCTGTACCCATGTTGATCGGGCTTGGCGTGGATGAGTTGTCGGTCAGCGTGCCGCTGATCCCAACCATCAAGGCCACCGTGCGCGAGCTGGACCTGGCCGATTGCCAGATCATTGCCCGCCAGGTGCTGGGCCTGGAAGAAGCCGCGCATGTGCGCGAGGCCCTGCGCCAGTACCACGCGGCTACCGTTGAAACCTCACCTGTCGTGGAGCACTGAGCATGTTCGAGAAATTGCAGCGGGCGTTCTGGAAAGCCCTGACCCCGGATTTGATTGCCGAGACGGTCGCGGCGCCGACGCCGGGTCTGTTGTCGGCCAGCGTGCTGAGTGCATTGGGTGGCGCGGATAACCTCAAGTCGCAGCAACGCGTGGCGCTGACGCGGGTGCGTGTGCAACTGCAGGATGCGGCGCGGTTGGATGAGCCGGCGTTAAGGGCGGCGGGTGTGCCGGGGGTGATGGTGTTGGGCGGCGGCGTCGTGCATTTGCTCACCGGTCTTTAAGGCGACCACTCTCTAATGTGGAAGCGGGCTTGCCCGCGATCGCGGTGTGTCAGGTAACGAATAGGTTGACTGGCCGGCCGCCATCGCGGGCAAGCCCGGCTCCCACAGGGTTTTGTGGTGTTTGGGAAAGTGGCTTACAGCTGCGGGTTATCTTCGGGCGGCTTGGTCTTGTCCACGCCCGGCACGTGCAAGTTGCCGTCGACCACCTGGTTGCCTTCCAGCTGCGGCTGGGTCACCCAGGTGAGGATGTCGTAGTAACGCCGGATGTTCGCCACAAAATGCACCGGCTCACCGCCGCGCGCATAGCCATAGCGGGTTTTGCTGTACCACTGCTTCTGCGCCAGGCGCGGCAGCATCTTCTTCACGTCCAGCCACTTGTTGGGGTTCAGGCCGTCCTTCTTCGCCAGCGTGCGCGCGTCTTCCAGATGGCCGGTGCCGACGTTGTAGGCGGCGAGGGCGAACCAGGTGCGATCCGGCTCGGCGATGCTGTCGTCCAGCTCATCCTTGATCTTGGCCAGGTATTTAGCGCCGCCCATGATGCTTTGCTTGGCGTCCAGGCGGTTGGACACGCCCATCGCCTGGGCGGTGTTCTGGGTCAGCATCATCAGGCCACGCACGCCGGTCTTGGAGGTGACGGCCGGTTGCCACAGTGATTCCTGATAGCCGATGGCCGCCAGTAGGCGCCAGTCGACTTTTTCTTCCTTGGCGTAAGTCCGAAAATGCTTCTCGTATTTGGGCAGGCGTTGCTGCAAGTGCTGGGCAAAGGTGTAGGCGCCGACGTAACCGAGCACATCGACGTGCCCGTAATAGCGGTCTTTAAGACGCTGCAGGGTGCCGTTCTTTTCCACCTTGTCCAGGTAGCTGTTGATCTCGTTGAGCAGACTGTTGTCATCGCCTGCCGCCACGGCCCAGCTTTGGTGGCTGGCATTGCCGAGGTCGAAGGCCACGCGCACGTTGGGGAAGTACACCTGGTTCATCGCGACTTCGTTGGAGTCCACCAGGGTCAGGTCGATTTGCCCCTCGTCCACCATGCGCAGCAGGTCGACCACCTCAACGGCGTCGGATTCTTCATATTCAATCGCAGGGTTCTGCTTTTTCAGCTCGGCCAATTGCTCGGCGTGGGTGCTGCCCTTGAGCACCATGATCTTCTTGCCCACCAAGTCAGCTGCGGTGGTGGGGCGCGACTGGCCGTTGCGGTAGATGATCTGCGGCGTCACTTCCAGGTAAGGGTGCGAGAAGCGCACCTGCTGCTCGCGCTGTTCGCTGCTGACCAGACCGGCGGCGGCCAGAACCGGGCCGTTGGGTTTGCCCAACTGGCCGAACAGGTCATCAAGGTTGTCGGCGGTCTCGATTTCCAGCTTCACGCCCAGGTCGTCGGCAAACCGCTTGACCAGTTCGTATTCGAAACCGGTTTCACCGTTGCGGTCCTGGAAATAAGTGGCCGGGCTGTTTCGGGTGATCACCCGCAATACGCCATCCTCCTTGATTCGCTCGAGCGTGCTGGGTTTATCAACACAGGCGCTGAGCATCAGGAAGAGTCCGGTTGCGATGAGCCATTTGGCGCATCGCGGGCGCAAAGCAGTAGGGAAGAACATCTGCGCAGTATACGCAAACGACCCTCAGCGCCATATCTCGACAGCAGCGCACTTGTCTGCTAGCGCCCGCAGAACCGGGCTGCAGCCCGCAGAAACGCGGGTTGGCGAGGGTTTGTGACGGTTAAAATAACTGCGCACCCAGCCCCGGAAAATGCCCCGATACTGTGCAAACCGTGCCAACTGACGTTCGGCAGCGGCCAGCCGTGCCGTTTCGGGTGCCGTTGGCGATGGTTTACGCTAGAATGCACGGCCTCAAAGCACACCCCCTTCCCGAGGCTGTCCCGAAGATGTTGATCCTGCGCGGCGCTCCTGCCCTTTCTGCCTTTCGCCACAGCAAACTCCTTGAGCAACTGAGCCAGAAGGTTCCAGCGGTTACAGGCTTGTATGCTGAATTTGCTCACTTCGCCGACGTTACCGGCGTGTTGACCGCCGACGAACAGCAAGTGCTGGCGCGCCTTCTGAAGTACGGCCCAAGCGTTCCCGTTCAAGAGCCTGACGGCCGCTTGTTCCTGGTTCTGCCGCGGTTCGGCACCATCTCGCCCTGGTCGAGCAAGGCCAGTGATATCGCCCGCAACTGTGGCCTGGAAAAAATCCAGCGCCTGGAGCGTGGTATCGCTTTCTATGTTGCCGGCCAGTTCAGTGACGCCGAAGCCGAGCTGATCGCCAGCAGCCTGCACGACCGCATGACCCAGATCATCGTCAGCCAGCTGGAACACGCTGGCGGCCTGTTCAGCCACGCCGAACCCAAGCCGCTGACTGCGATTGACGTGCTTGGCGGTGGCCGCGCCGCCCTCGAGAAGGCCAACATCGAATTGGGCCTGGCCCTGGCCGAAGACGAGATCGACTACCTGGTCAATGCCTTCAACGGCTTGAAGCGCAACCCGCACGACATCGAACTGATGATGTTTGCGCAGGCCAACTCCGAGCATTGCCGTCACAAGATCTTCAACGCCAGTTGGGACATCGACGGCGAAAGCCAGGAAAAAAGTCTGTTCGGCATGATCAAGAACACCTACGTGATGCACAGCGAAGGCGTTCTGTCGGCTTATAAGGACAACGCCTCGGTAATCGTCGGCTCGGTTGCCGGCCGTTTCTTCCCGGACCCTGAGACCCGCCAGTACGGCGCGGTGCAGGAGCCGGTGCATATCCTGATGAAGGTTGAGACCCACAACCACCCGACCGCAATTGCCCCGTTCCCGGGCGCAGCCACAGGTTCCGGCGGTGAAATCCGCGACGAAGGCGCCACCGGCCGTGGCGCCAAGCCAAAGGCGGGCCTGACCGGTTTCACCGTGTCCAACCTGCAGATCCCAGGCTTCGAACAGCCGTGGGAAGTGCCGTACGGCAAGCCTGAGCGCATCGTGACCGCGCTGGACATCATGATCGAAGGCCCGCTGGGCGGCGCCGCGTTCAACAACGAATTCGGGCGTCCGGCGCTGACCGGTTACTTCCGTACGTTCGAGCAGTCCATCACCACCCCGCGTGGCGATGAAGTGCGCGGCTACCACAAGCCAATCATGTTGGCTGGCGGCATGGGCAACATCCGCGAAGAACACGTCAAGAAAGGCGAGATTCTGGTCGGCTCCAAGCTGATCGTACTCGGCGGCCCGGCCATGTTGATCGGCCTGGGCGGCGGCGCTGCTTCCTCCATGGCCACCGGCACCAGTTCGGCAGACCTGGATTTTGCTTCGGTACAGCGTGAAAACCCAGAAATGGAACGCCGCTGCCAGGAAGTCATCGACCGTTGCTGGCAGTTGGGTGACAAGAACCCGATCAGCTTCATCCACGACGTCGGCGCCGGTGGTTTGTCCAACGCCTTCCCGGAACTGGTCAACGATGGCGAGCGCGGCGGTCGTTTCGAACTGCGCAACATTCCAAACGACGAACCGGGCATGGCCCCGCACGAAATCTGGAGTAACGAATCCCAGGAACGCTACGTACTGGCCGTCGGCCCTGAAGACTTCGCGCGCTTCCAGGCCATCTGCGAACGCGAGCGTTGCCCGTTTGCCGTGGTCGGCGAAGCCACTGCCGAGCCGCAACTGACGGTCACCGACAGCCACTTCGGCAACAGCCCGGTCGACATGCCACTCGAAGTGCTGCTGGGCAAAGCCCCGCGCATGCACCGTTCGGCCGTGCGTGAAACCGAGTTGGGCGATGACTTCGACCCAAGCAGTCTCGACCTGACCGACAGCATCGAACGCGTGCTGCACCACCCGGCCGTGGCGAGCAAAAGTTTCCTGATCACCATCGGCGACCGCACCATCACCGGCCTGGTGGCCCGTGACCAAATGGTTGGCCCATGGCAAGTGCCGGTGGCTGACGTGGCCGTTACCGCCACCAGCTTCGACGTTTACACCGGTGAAGCCATGGCCATGGGCGAGCGCACGCCGCTGGCCCTGCTGGATGCTCCGGCGTCGGGCCGCATGGCCATTGGTGAAACCCTCACCAACATCGCCGCCTCCCGCATCGGCAAGCTGTCCGACATCAAACTGTCGGCCAACTGGATGTCCGCTGCCGGTCACCCAGGTGAAGACGCGCGCCTGTACGACACCGTCAAGGCTGTCGGCATGGAGCTGTGCCCTGAGCTGGGTATCACCATTCCGGTGGGCAAGGACTCGATGTCCATGGCCACCCGTTGGAACGAAGACGGCACCGACAAGAGCGTGACCTCGCCGCTGTCGTTGATCGTTACCGGTTTTGCACCGGTGACCGACATCCGCCAGACCCTGACCCCGCAACTGCGCATGGACAAGGGCACCACCGATCTGATCCTGATCGACCTGGGCCGTGGCCAGAACCGCATGGGCGCCTCGATCCTCGCGCAAACCCACGGCAAGCTCGGCAAGCACGCGCCGGACGTGGATGACGCCGAAGACCTGAAAGCCTTCTTCGCCGTGATCCAGGGCCTGAACGCCGACGGTCACCTGCTGGCTTACCACGACCGTTCCGACGGCGGCTTGCTGACCAGCGTTGTAGAAATGGCCTTCGCCGGTCACTGCGGCCTGAACATCGTGCTCGACAGCGTTGCCGAGGCAGCCTGCGAAATCAACGGCATCCTGTTCAACGAAGAGTTGGGCGCCGTGATCCAGGTTCGCCAGGACGCCACTCCGGACGTGCTCGCACAATTCAGCGCCGCCGGCCTGGACGACTGCGTGGCAGTGATCGGTCAGCCGATCAACAACGGTGAAGTCAATATCTCCTTCAATGGCGACACCGTGTTTGCCGGCCAGCGCCGTCTGCTGCAACGCCAGTGGGCCGAGACCAGCTACCAGATCCAACGCCTGCGTGATAACGCCGACTGCGCCGAGCAGGAATTCGACGTGATCCTGGAAGAAGAAAACCCGGGCCTGAGCACCAAGCTCAGCTTCGACGTCAACCAGGACATCGCCGCGCCTTACATCAAAAAAGGCATCCGCCCACAAGTTGCGGTACTGCGTGAGCAGGGCGTCAACGGCCAGGTGGAAATGGCGGCCGCGTTCGACCGCGCCGGCTTTAATGCGATCGACGTGCACATGAGCGACATCCTCGCCGGTCGCGTTGACCTCAACGCGTTCAAAGGCCTCGTCGCCTGCGGCGGTTTCTCCTACGGTGACGTGCTGGGCGCCGGTGAAGGCTGGGCCAAGTCGGCGCTGTTCAACAGCCGTGCCCGCGATGCGTTCCAGGGCTTCTTCGAGCGCAACGACAGCTTCACCCTGGGTGTGTGCAACGGTTGCCAGATGATGTCCAACCTCAGCGAACTGATCCCGGGCAGCGAGTTCTGGCCGCACTTTGTGCGTAACCGTTCCGAGCAGTTCGAAGCCCGTGTCGCCATGGTGCAGGTGCAAGAGTCCAACTCGATCTTCCTGCAAGGCATGGCCGGTTCGCGCATGCCAATCGCCATCGCCCACGGTGAAGGCCATGCCGAGTTCGAAAGCGAAGAAGCCCTGCTCGAAGCCGACCTGTCCGGTTGCGTGGCGATGCGTTTTGTCGACAACCACGGCAAGGTCACCGAAAGCTACCCGGCCAACCCGAACGGCTCGCCGCGCGGGATCACCGGCCTTACCAGCCGCGACGGCCGCGTGACCATCATGATGCCGCACCCGGAGCGTGTATTCCGCGCCGTGCAAAACTCGTGGCGCCCTGAAGAGTGGAACGAAGACGGCGCGTGGATGCGCATGTTCCGCAACGCTCGCGTGTGGGTGAACTAAGGCGGTGTACAAGCTCAGCTTCTTTGTGCCCGACAGCCATGTGGAGACGGTGAAAACCGCCGTCTTCGCCGCTGGCGGCGGGCGCATCGGCGACTACGACAGCTGCGCTTGGCAAGTGCTGGGCCAGGGCCAATTTCGCGCGTTGGACGGCAGCCAGCCGTTTATCGGGCAAGTCGGCCAGGTTGAAGTGGTTGAAGAATGGAAAGTTGAGCTGGTGGTGGCGGATGAGTTGATCGTGGCGGTTGTAGCCGCGTTGAAACTGAGCCATCCCTATGAGACACCGGCGTATGAGGTGTGGCAGTTGGCGGATTTTTGATTCGCAGATTGCAGAAACAAGAAACCCGCTGGGCCAGTTTGGTCAGCGGGTTTTTTGTTGTTTGCAAGGGCCAATCGCAGGCAAGCCAGCTCCCACAGTTTGATCTGTGAATACGTTCAAAATGTGGGAGCTGGCTTGCCTGCGATGGCGCCGGGACAGGCGCCCCAGATCTTTCCCACAGGCTTTTCAGGTTGTCCCTAGGAACTCGCCTCAATAGCCTTCCTCGGTCACTGACCAATCAGTGATCGGGATTTGAACTCAAGACCCGTTCGGCAATGCTGCACCGGCTTGAGATTAATAATGGATTTTCCAGATACCGTCGCTCCTCGCCTCAATACGAGTACCCCACTGGGCCAGGCTTTGATTTCAATGTTCAAGTCCATCGAGGTGGAGTTGATGGTTGAGGGCGCCAAGCCCGGCGCGGTGAAGGTTATTGTCTTTGATGGCTGTGCTGTCCATTTGTATACGCACCATCGAGTTTCCACTGATGTGGATGCAGAGATTTACTGCGCGAATACTCGAGACACATTGCGTCTACGGACATTGCTGGCGGAGTTTCCAGAAGCATTTTTCGATGAGCAATCCGGCCGCGTCATGGAGCTGAACTACGATCTTCAATACAACACTGCATTTGGCCCGCTTCACGAAGACTACTGGGAACGAAGTATTCCCCTTGAGGAATTTCCTCACGAGTCTGCACTGCATCTGCACATAGCTGCGCCTATCGATATTGCGATCTCCAAATTGGGCAGAGCTACGGATCAGGATGTAAGCGACATCATGGTGTTGCTCAGGGCAGGCTTCATCCTTGCCACTGAGTTCCGTCGATTGGCATTGCAGGCGATTGATATGTATGTTGGCAACAAAGAATCACCTAGATCCATTCTGAACAATATTCTGCACGACTACCTGGAGACTGAAGTTGACGAAGCCTTTTAACGCGCCCGTCCTCTCATCCGCCTTGGATACGCTGGTCAAAAGCCCTTTGAATCAGGCTGATGACGCGGCGCTTGTCTGTGCAGCAAAAGCGGTTTGGTACTCGGACGCGAACCTTGTGGGTGAGGTGAGGGCTTTTCTGAAGGCGCATTCCAGTGAGGTGGAGCTTCGTCGCGCAGGTTACTTGCTTGAGCGCTTCACGCGCTTTTCATGTGCGACGGATTCCCGGGTAATGGAAGCGTTGAAGGCGCTTGAATTGTTTTCGGCTTCTGCTGCCAAGCAAAACGTGCAACCACAAGGCACTGTTGCGCTGCGCAGCCGTCGTGATGAATTGGCGGTGTCTTGGGGGTTGAGTGAGGGGCTGGGGTTGAAGGCTCAAGCGCTGATGCCTTTCCAGACTCGCCATTACGAAGCCGAACAGCGTGCGGCATCTGCTTAGGCGTAGATTACAAACAAAGAACCCGGCTTGGACCGGGTCTTTTATTGCCTGCGATATCTTCAAGTCTCGGAGACTTCCTACAGGGCTTTCAGGTTGTCCCTAGGAACTGGCGGCACTAGTCTTCTCGGGTCGCTGCCAATGTGGCGACCGGGACTGCAAGCCTGAAAATTTCACCAGGAGCCTATTTCTGTATGGAGTTTTACGATGATCAGCGACAACTTACGACTTGATATAACCATGCCTAAAGCTGCGTCCCACCTAGCAGGCGATCAACCAACCGACCAAATCTTCTCCGTACTCCCCAACCTGAACAGCGAAACCCTGCTCGCCAATGCCTCCCAAGACCTGGCATCACTTCAAGCACTGGCAGGCAACTTGGCTTTTGACATCGACGGCCCACAGCGTGATGCAGTGCTGGGGATTCATCGGATGCTGGAAGGTATTCAGTTGATGGTGGACCGGGTGTTGGATCTATTTGAGGTGTCTGAACAGAAGTAATCAGGCGCCTGTAAGGGCCAATCGCAGGCAAGCCAGCTCCCACATTGATCGTTCCCACGCTCCGCGTGGGAATGCATCCTGTGACGCTCCGTGTCACCCTTGTGCAGGGCTTGAGTCATGCGCGACGGCTTGGATGCGGAGCGTCCGGGGCGGCATTCCCACGCAGAGCGTGGGAACGATCGGTCAGGCGTTGATTGGTCGGGTAACCAGCCGCTCCAGTGCCTCGCCCAATCCAGTGGCCTTGTCACCAATCAACAAATGCCAAACCCCGCTGTCCAGCTGGCTCACACCCTGGCAACCCAGCGCAGTCAGGTCCGCTTCAGACAGCACCGAATCATCCCCCAGTTCCAGCCGCAATCGGGTCATCGCCACCGCTTCCAGCTGGCGCACATTCGTGCGGCCGCCTAAAGCATTCAGCCACTTCTCGGCCTCCTGCACATTCACCGCAACCGGTTTATCCACAGGCTGGGCGGCCACCGGCGCACTGGCAACAAACGACGGCATCGCCAGGCGGATCTCATCCGCAATGCTGTCGGCCATCGGCCCTACGACCACCTGCAAACTCCCGCCGTTACCCGGCCGAACCACAGCCATGGCGCCCAGTGCTTTCAACTGCGCATCCACCGCCTTGTTGCGATCCACCATGTCCAGGCGCAGACGTGTAGTGCACGCGCCGACACTCAGCAAATTCTCTGCACCGCCGAGTGCGCGGATGTAGGCACTGGCCCGCTGGTTATCGGTCATCACCTCAGCCTGCACCACCTGGATGTCTTCACGCCCCGGTGTCTTCAGGTTGAACTTGCGAATGCAGTAGTTGAACACGCTGTAGTAGATCACCGCGTAAGCCAACCCCACCGGGAACACCAGCCAGCCATTGGTGGATTTGCCCCAGCCCAGCACCATGTCGATAAAGCCACCGGAGAAGGTAAACCCGAGGTGGATATTCAGCATGTTGGTCACGGCCATCGACAGGCCGGTGAGCACCGCGTGGATCAGGTACAAAAATGGTGCGAGGAACATAAACGCGAATTCGATCGGTTCGGTCACGCCCGTGAGGAACGAGGTCAGCGCCATCGACAGGAATATCCCGCCCATGACCTTGCGGCGTTCCGGCAGTGCATTGCGGTACATCGCCAAGCACGCGGCGGGCAGGCCGAACAGCATGACCGGGAACATACCGGTCATGAACTGGCCGCCTTTCGGGTCGCCGGCAAAATAGCGGGTCAGGTCGCCGGTGACGATGGCGCCGGTGGTTGGGTCGGTAAAGCTGCCGAACACAAACCACGCCATGTTGTTGAGGATATGGTGCAGGCCGGTGACGATCAGCAGGCGGTTGAACACGCCAAACACGAAGGCACCAAAGCTACCGCTTTCCTTTAGCAGCACGCCAAAACTGTTGATGCCGTGCTGGATCGGCGGCCAGATCAGGCCAAAGATCACCCCCAGGGCGACCGCCGAAAACCCGGTGACAATCGGCACAAACCGTCGCCCACCAAAGAAGGCCAGGTACTCCGGCAGCTTGATGTCCTTGAAGCGGTTATACAGCCCACCGGCCATCAAGCCGCTGGCGATACCGGCGAGCATGCCCATGTTGATGGTGGTGTCCATCACCTTGAGCGTGGAGATCATCACCAGGTAACCGATAGCGCCCGCCAGGCCCGCTGTACCGTTATTGTCGCGGGCAAACCCCACGGCGATGCCGATGGCGAAGATCAGCGCGAGGTTGGCGAAGATCGCCTGACCGGCGTCGTGCATCACGGCAATGTTGAGCAGGTCGGTGTCGCCCAGGCGCAGCAAGAGGCCGGCGATCGGCAGAATCGCGATCGGCAGCATCAGCGCGCGGCCGAGGCGTTGCAAGCCTTCGATAAAGTGTTGGTACATGGCGTGTCTCCCTTGTTCTTGTTGTTGTCAGCTCAGCGGCCAGTGGTGTTGGCAGGCTTGGCGAACCGCCTTGGCGCTGCTCAGGTCGAGCAGGCCAAGGCTCAGTTGCCGGCATTGAGCCGCGTCCAGGTGACGGACGCGGTCCTTGATTTCTCCGATCTGTGGCGGGCTCACCGACAGCTCACTGACGCCCAGGCCGACCAGTACTGGCGTGGCCAGCGGATCGGACGCGAGGGCGCCGCAAACGCCGACCCAACGCCCATGCTTGGCCGCGCCCGCGCAGGTTTGCGCGATCAGCCGTAGCAGCGCCGGGTGCAAGGCATCGACCCGCGCGGCGAGGCCGGCGTGGTCGCGGTCCATGGCCAGGGTGTACTGGGACAGGTCATTGGTGCCGATGGAGAGGAAGTCGGCGTGCTGGGCCAACTGCTCGGCCATCAACGCGGCGGCGGGCACTTCGATCATCACGCCCAGCTCCGGGCGCTGCGTCAGCCCCAGCTCGGCACATAACTCATCCAGGCGCTGGCGGATCTGCAGCAGTTCATCCACTTCGCTGACCATCGGCAGCAGAATGCGGCACCGCGCCAACGGGCTGACTTGCAGCAGCGCGCGCAGTTGCTGGTCGAGCAGTTCGGGCCGCACCTGGGCCATGCGGATACCGCGCAGGCCCAACACCGGGTTGGCCTCCACGGGCAGCGGCAGGTAGTCGAGCTGCTTGTCGCCGCCCACGTCGATGGTGCGAATGATCACCGACTTGTCGCCCATGGCATCCAGCACGGCCTGGTAGGCCTGGCGCTGCTCTTGTTCATCCGGCGCGGTGCGCCGATCGACGAAGAGGAATTCGGTGCGCAGCAGGCCGACGCCATCGGCGCCGTTTTCAAACGCCACGTGGGCTTCGGCGCTGGAGGCGACGTTGGCGGCCACTTCAATGCTGATGCCGTCGCGGGTGTGCGCCGGTTGCTGCGCTTGGGCCTGTTGTTGCGCACGGCGCAGTTTTTGCGCGTCGCGAATCTGGTGCACTTCGGCGTGACGCGCCTCGCTGGGCGCAAGTTCCAGGCGCCCGTTGACCGCGTCGAGCACCACGCGTTGGCCTTGGGGCACATCAAGCACTTCTGCGCCCAGCGCCACCACGCAGGGCAAGCCTTTGCCGCGAGCCAAAATGGCCACATGGGACGTGGCGCCGCCTTCGGCCATGCAGATGCCGGCGGCCTGTTGCGCGTTCAGTTGCAGCAGGTCGGAGGGCGTCAGCTCATGGGCGCTGACAATCGCCCCGGCAGGCAATTCGAAATGCCAGGTTTCGCCCAGCAGTGCGCGCAGCACGCGTTGCTGCAAGTCGCGCAGGTCGTTGGAGCGCTCGGCGAACAGCGGTTTGCCCAACGCCAGCAACACCGCGCATTGCGCCTGGATTGCATCGCGCCAGGCGTGGGTGGCGGCGCTGCCGTGTTCGATGGCAGCGGTGGCCGCGTCCAACAGGGCCGGGTCTTCCAGCAGGGCGAGGTGGGCGGCGAAGATCTCTTCTTCTTCGACGTTTTTGCGTTGGCGGGCGTGGTCCAGGGTAGTGCGGATCTCGCCGCGCACTTGCTCAAGGGCCGTGTCCAAACGCTGCAGTTGTTCATCGGCCGAGTGATTGCCAGTGTCGGCCGGCAGTTCGATAGCGCTGAGACGGAACAGCGGCCCGCAGACCAGGCCCGGTGCCGCGCACACGCCTTGCAACACACCGGCTTCGGTGTTCGCCTTGCGTGGGGCGACCGCCACGGGCGCGTGATGTTCTTCGCCGACGGCCACGGACAGCGCCGCCACCAACGCCTGCAACGCCGCCTCGCAATCCTTGCCGCGGCAAGTGACGCGCACTTCATCGCCTTCACCAATTCCCAGCCCCATCAAGCCAATCAGGCTGTCGCACGGCGCGGATTTGCCGGCGAAGTGCAACTGCGCCTGGCTGCTGAAACCCTGGGCGGTTTTGCGGATCAATGCGGCGGGGCGTGCATGCAAACCGCCACGATGTGTAATGCGCACGCAGGCGCGGACTTCGGTGACCGAGTTATCCACAACCGCCGGCTGGGTGGTCGCTGAGCGCGTGACGATGTGCAGCAACGGCTCACCGACCTTGGTGATTTTTCCTGCTACCGGCCGCAGCTCAAAACGCTCGCCATTGGTCAGAATAATCAGGCTGACCAGGCTTTTGCACTGGCGCGCAATGCGGTCCAGATCAAACTGCACCAGCGCCTGGCCCTTGCTCACCCGCGCGCCTTCCTTGACCAGCAGCGCAAACCCTTCGCCATTGAGTTCCACGGTGTCGATGCCCACGTGCATCAGCACCTCGGCGCCGTTCTCGGCACGAATCGTCAGGGCATGCCCGGTGCGCGCGACATGGATGATCACCCCGTCACAGGGTGCATGCAGGCAATCGTTCAGCGGGTCGATGGCGATACCGTCACCCATGGCACCACTGGCGAACACTTCGTCGGGCACCTCGCCCAGGGCGAGCACCGGGCCACTGAGTGGGGCGCTGAGGGTCAATTCATTATTGTTGTTGGACATGGGCACGGTACTCATCAGGAAAATACGACAATCGACTCAGTGAGTGCGGGTAACTTTGCTCAGGTGACGCGGCTGGTCGGGGTCCATGCCCCGGGCTTGCGCCAGGCCGGCGGCCATTACGTAAAAGCTTTGAATCGCCAGGATCGGGTCCAGGCTTGGGTGTTCGGCGCGGCTCAGGGTCAGGTCGCGCTCGGCGATATCGTCTGGCGCGGCCAGCAGCACGCGCGCGCCGCGCTGGCGCATGTCGGCGGCCAGGCTCAGCAGCCCGGCCTGTTCGGCGCCACGTGGGGCGAATATCAGCAGCGGGTAGTTTTCGTCGATCAAGGCCATCGGCCCGTGGCGGACTTCGGCGCTGCTGAAGGCTTCGGCCTGGATCGCCGAGGTTTCCTTGAGCTTGAGCGCGGCTTCCTGGGCGATGGCAAAACCGGCGCCACGGCCGATCACCATCAATTGCTGGCAGCCACGCAGGGCCTCGATGGCGGCACTCCAATCCTGTTTGGCCGCTGCACGCAGTTCATCGGGCAGCGTGCGGCAGGCCTGCAGCAAGTCGGCTTCCTGGCTCCAGTGGCCAATCAACTGCGCGCTGGCGCTGAGGGTGGCGATGAAGCTTTTGGTCGCGGCCACGCTGTGTTCCGGCCCGGCGCACAGCGGCAGGTGGAATTCGCAGGCGGCTTCCAGTGGTGAGTCTTCGGCGTTGACCAGCGAAATGCTCAACGCACCGCGTTTGCGCAGCAGGCGCAGGCTGTTGACCAGGTCCGGGCTTTGCCCCGACTGCGAGAAACCGAATGCCACCTGACCGCTGACTTTCAATGGCGCCTGCAACAGGGTCACCACTGACATCGGCAACGACGCCACCGGAATGCCCACGTGCTGCATGGCCAGGTAGGCAAAGTAGCTGGCGGCGTGGTCCGAACTGCCACGGGCAATGGTCATCGCCACTTGCGGCGGCTGGCGGCGCAGGCGACCGGCGACTTCTTCCAGCAGCGGGTCCAGGCGTTGCAGTTGAGCGGCCACGGCGTCACAGGAGGCCAGGGCCTCCTCAAGCATTTTTGAAGTCAATGGTTTCTCCTTCGACCATTACGTCGGTGAGGTGCAGGGAGCGGTCCAGGCGTACGCAGTCGGCGAAGCTGCCGGGTTGCAGGCGGCCGCGTTCTTCCAGGCCCAGGTAATCCGCAGGAAATTGCGACAGGCGTTGTGAGGCTTCGCTGATGGGCAGGCCGATTTTCACCAGGTTGCGCAGCGCCTGGTCCATGGTCAGCGTGCTGCCGGCCAGCGTTCCATCCGCCAGGCGCACGCCGCCCAGGCATTTGGTCACGGTGTGGCTGCCCAGCTTGTATTCGCCGTCGGGCATGCCAGCGGCGGCGGTGGAATCGGTGACGCAGTACAGGCACGGGATCGCGCGCAGGGCCACGCGCATGGCGCCGGGATGCACGTGCAGCAGGTCGGGGATCAGTTCCGCGTATTGGGCGTGGGCCAGAGCGGCGCCGACGATGCCCGGCTCGCGGTGATGCAGCGGGCTCATGGCGTTGTACAAATGCGTGAAGCTGGTGGCGCCGGCGGCGAGGGCGGCGACGCCTTCTTCATAACTGCCCAATGTGTGGCCGATCTGCATGCGCACGCCGCGTTGGCTGAGGGCGCGGATCAGGCCGTCATGCCCGGCAATTTCCGGGGCGATGGTGATCACCCGGATTGGCGCCAGGCGCAGGTAGGCTTCCACTTCGGCCATCAGCGCGGTGTGGGCGAAGTTGGGTTGGGCGCCGAGTTTGCCCGGATTGATGTAGGGGCCTTCCAGGTGCACGCCGAGTACGCGGGCGCTGCCGCTCGGGCGCTGCTCGCAGAAGGTGCCGAGCTCGCCGAGCACACGGGAGATCTCGTTCACCGGCGCCGTCATGGTGGTGGCCAGCAGCGACGTCGTGCCAAAACGCACGTGGGTGCGGGTGATGGTCTCGAAGGCGTCGACGCCTTCCATGATGTCTTTGCCGCCACCGCCATGCACATGCAGGTCGATGAAACCCGGCAGCAGGTAGGGCAGGTCGTTGTCAGCCGGGTCGCACGGCGTGCCTTGGACGGCGACCACTTTGCCGTGTTCGTGCACCAGGCGGCCGCGAATCCAGCCGCTGGGCGTGAGGATGTTGTCTTCGGACATGGGCAGTTCTCTAAATGCGCAGTTCAGCGGAGTAGTCATGGCGGCGCAGCTCTGCGACGAAGTCGTAGTAGTCGTTGCGGCAGTAGGTGTCGGTGATTTCAATCGGCGTGTTGTCAGCGGTGTAACCGACACGCGTCATCAGCAGCATGGCGGTGCCGGGGGCGATGCCCACCAGCTTGGCGAACTCATCCGAGGCGTTGATCGCCTGGATATGCTGCAAGGCGCGCACGATGGGCTTGCCGATGCTTTCCAGGTACTCGTACAGCGAATTGCCGATGGCCTGCGGATGCGGCAGCACCGAGGCGGGCATGGCGGTCATTTCAATTGCCATCACCGTGTCGTCGGCTTTACGCAGGCGTTTGAGGCGCGCCACTTTGTCGGTAGGCGACAGGCCCAGGCGGATCAGCTCTTCGTGGGTGGGCGGGGTGATGTCGCGTTCCAGCCACTGCGAAGTCGGTACAAAACCTTTGAGCCGCAGCATTTCGCTGAAGCCCGACAGGCGTGACAGCGGTTGTTCCAGGCGCGGCGTGATAAAGGTGCCGGAGCCTTGGCTGCGGCGGATCAGGCCTTGGGCGAACAACACTTCCAGCGCTTTACGTGCGGTCACCCGCGAAATGCTCAGTTGCTCGCTGAGGGCGCGTTCCGACGGCAAGGCCTGCTCGGATTTCCACTGGCCGGCATGGATCGCCGCTTCAAGGTTGCGGGCCAGTTGCAGGTACAGCGGCGTGGATTGTTTTTCGTCGGGGCGCAGCGTCTGGATGGGATTCATCTGTGAAGTTTCCGATGCGGTTATTGGAGTGTTGTCGCCCGGTAATGGCCGGAAATTAATACCACTTAAATACCATGTCAATGCAGCCAAAACGGTGCGGAACCCGGTTTCAGGGCGCTTTAAGGGTGCGTGATATCAAGTGGTATTAGAGAGGTCTTTATCGCGCGCAGAACTGTGCAGCCCGGCGCGGTGAACTGGTATTCACCGGCAGGCGCTGCCAGGGGCAGGAATTATTTTCAGATTATTTTACGAACGGTACGAAATTACGGCCGAATCTCGATCATGGTGCCGTCTTTGACCAGGTTCCAGACTTCGCGCATGTCGACGTTGCGCATGCCGATACAGCCATCGGTCCAGTCGAGGGTGTGGAACCATTGCTCCGGGTATTCCTCGGTGTCGGGCGTGCCGTGGATCATGATCATGCTGCCCGGTCTCACGCCTTCGCGGCGCGCGCGGGCGGAGTCGCTGATATTGGGGTAGGAAATGTGCATGGCCAGGTTGTAGCGGTCGCTGGTCTTGCGCCAGTCGATCCAGTAAAAACCTTCCGGCGTGCGGCGGTCGCCCTCGAACTGCTTGGTGCCCTTGGGGTTTTTGCCCAGCGAGATGCGGTAGGTCTTGAGCGGTTTGCCGTCGTTGATCAGTTGCAACTGGTGCGCGGACTTGAGCACCAGGATTTTCTCGACAGGTTTGCCGCCGAGGATTTCCACCGTGGAGGCCGAGGACAGGGTAGCGAACGACAGGCAGATGAAAGCGAGCAACCAACGCATTGAAACGGTTTCCCTTGTTAGACGGTGCTGCCTGAAGGTGTTATTTGGCCGGCCGCGTCATCGGCGGCACCGACTCGCTGCGTACCGGGAACTGTTGTTGCCGGCGGTCAGCGAAGAAGCATTCTAAGGTACGCCCGACCGTGCGGAAAGCCAGCTCTGACCAAGGGATATCGGCTTCATCGAACAGCTTCACCTCAAGGCTTTCGGGGCCTGCGGCAAAGTCCAGGTCGACCAGTTCGGCGCGGTAGAAAATATGCACCTGGCTGATGTGCGGCACGTCGATCAGGGTGTAGATGCTCAGGTTGCGCACGCGGGCGCAGGCTTCTTCCAGGGTTTCGCGCACGGCGGCCTGCTCTACGGTCTCGGCGTTTTCCATAAAGCCTGCGGGCAAGGTCCAGTAACCCAGGCGCGGCTCGATGGCGCGGCGGCACAGCAGCACTTGATCGCCCCACACTGGCACGGTGCCGGCGACGATATTGGGGTTCTGGTAGTGAATGGTCGAGCAGTGATCACACACATAGCGCAGGCGTGTGTCGCCTTCGGGAATGCGCTGGGTAACCGGTTTACCGCACTGGCTGCAGAAGTTCATGCTGGGGTTCCTGGAGAGTGGGCCTATCTTGGCTTGGCGGGCAGGGCCCTGCAAGTTGTCGTTTCGCGACATGTGCCGGGTTTTGGGGTTGGGCACCCGCCCGCTTTGGTGCATGATGCAAGGTAGCCAACAGACCGAGATGACTCATGCTGGACGAGCTACTTCGCCGGGTAAGCAATCACACCCCTCACACACTGGAAACTGACGGGCGTTTCCCCGAGGCCGCCGTGTTGGTGCCGATTACCCGCAGTGACGAACCTGAGCTGATCCTGACCCTGCGCGCCAGCGGCCTGTCGACCCACGGCGGCGAAGTGGCGTTTCCGGGCGGGCGGCGTGACCCCGAAGACCCGGACCTGATCTTTACCGCGCTGCGCGAAGCCGAAGAAGAAATCGGCCTGCCGCCCGGCCTGGTGGAAGTCATCGGCCCGTTGAGCCCGCTGATTTCCCTGCACGGTATCCGCGTAACGCCTTATGTTGGGGTTATCCCCGATTACGTCGAATACCTGGCCAATGATGCCGAGATCGCCGCCGTGTTCAGCGTGCCTCTGGAGTTCTTCCGCCAGGACCCACGCGAACATACCCACCGTATCGATTACCAGGGCCGCAGTTGGTATGTGCCCAGCTATCGGTTTGGCGAATACAAAATCTGGGGGCTGACGGCAATCATGATTGTCGAGCTGATCAACCTGCTCTATGACGACGCGCAGATCAGCCTGCACCAGCCACCCAAGAGTTTCATCAATACCTGAGCCATCGCTTGAATGGCACCGCCGTGAGGACACACCATGAAATACCGCCTGGGCGACGCCCGCGTCGAGACTCATCCGCAAAGCTGGGTGGCGCCCAATGCCACGCTGGTCGGCAAGGTCAAGCTGGAGGAGGGCGCCAATGTGTGGTTCAACGCGGTGTTGCGTGGCGACAACGAACTGATCCTGATCGGCAAGAACAGCAACGTGCAGGACGGCAGCGTGATGCACACCGACATGGGCTACCCGCTGACCCTGGGCACCGGCGTGACCATTGGCCACAACGCCATGCTGCACGGCTGCACTGTCGACGATTACAGCCTGATTGGCATCAATGCGGTGATCCTCAACGGCGCCAAAATCGGCAAGCATTGCATCATCGGCGCCAATTCGCTGATCGGCGAAGGCAAGGAAATTCCCGATGGCTCGCTGGTAATGGGGTCGCCGGGCAAAGTGGTGCGTGAGTTGACCGAGGCGCAAAAGCGCATGCTCGAAGCCAGCGCCGCGCACTATGTGCATAACGCGCAGCGCTATGCCCGGGACTTGGTTGAGCAAGAAGAATGAACCCGATTGAACGCCCTGTTGCCTCGCCCTGCGTGAGTATTTGCGCGCTGGATGACGATGATATTTGCACAGGTTGCCAGCGCAACGTGGATGAGATTACGCGCTGGAGCCGCATGGACAATGCCGAACGCCGGGTGGTATTGGGGTTGTGCCATGAGCGGGCGAAGGCGAGTGGGTTGGTGTGGATGATGCCGGGAAAATCCGGCGCCTG
Source organism: Pseudomonas sp. TREG-RG-20F-10-E-6-01 (assembly GCF_022662455.1). NCBI lineage: Bacteria > Pseudomonadati > Pseudomonadota > Gammaproteobacteria > Pseudomonadales > Pseudomonadaceae > Pseudomonas > Pseudomonas sp. TREG-RG-20F-10-E-6-01. Next base: position 75,281 of record NZ_JAKNQP010000008.1, read on the forward strand.
AACCACCGCGATCGCAGGCAAGCCAGCTCTCACAATGGATATGTGAATACATTCAAAAATGTGGGAGCTGGCTTGTTGTGGCGACCGGGCTTTGGGTGGCGAGCGGGCTTGCCCCGCGTTGGGCTGCGAAGCAGCCCTGAAACTGGCGCCGCGGTTTGCCTGACAAGACGCGGCGTTCTTAGTGGGGCCGCTGCGCAGCCCAACGCGGGGCAAGCCCGCTCGCCACAATGATTGCTGTGCATTACCCTGTGCGGCATTACCCACAGGTCCTTCCCCATGCTCTTCCTGATCGCCTACATCAGCAGCGTCGTGCTGATCAACTTTGCCTTCTCCACCGCTCCGCACCTGGACGTCATCTGGTCCGCCTGGGGTGGCCTGGTGTTTATCCTGCGCGACATGGTGCAAACCCGCTTCGGCCATGGCGCGATACTCGCCATGCTGGCGGCGTTGGTGCTGTCGTATATCACTTCCGACCCGTCCATCGCCCTGGCCAGCGCCACGGCATTTGCGGTGTCCGAATGCATTGACTGGCTGGTGTTCAGCATCACCAAGCGCCCACTGCACGATCGCCTGTGGATAAGTTCGGCGCTGAGTATTCCCCTCGATACCTTTATCTTCTTCGGCCTGATCGGCGCGCTGACGCCGGCGGTGGCGGGCACGGCGTTGGTGTCGAAATTCGCCGGGGTCACGGTGGTGTGGCTGATCATGGCCTGGCGCCTGCGCAAACGCGCCGTCGCCAACTGAGGCCAATTCTTGCAGTTCATGTAAAATGCCGGCCTTTCTCCCCATGATCCGCTCCCCTGAGGACCTGAGATGACCCGAATCGGAACTCCATTGTCGCCAACCGCGACCCGCGTTTTGCTGTGTGGCTGCGGTGAGCTGGGCAAGGAAGTGGTAATCGAATTGCAACGCCTGGGCGTTGAAGTGATTGCCGTGGATCGTTACGCCAACGCGCCTGCCATGCAGGTTGCGCACCGTAGCCACGTGATCAACATGCTCGACGGCGCTGCCCTGCGTGCGGTGATCGAGGCGGAAAAACCGCACTTCATCGTGCCGGAAATCGAAGCCATCGCCACCGCCACGCTGGTAGAGCTTGAAGCCGAAGGCTTCACCGTGATTCCGACCGCGCGTGCCACCTCGCTGACCATGAACCGCGAAGGCATTCGTCGCCTGGCCGCCGAAGAGCTGGACCTGCCGACGTCGCCGTACCACTTTGCCGACACCTTCGAGGACTACAGCAAGGCCGTCCAGGACCTGGGCTTCCCGTGTGTGGTCAAGCCGGTGATGAGTTCGTCAGGCAAGGGCCAGAGCCTGCTGCGCAGCGCCGATGACGTGCAGAAAGCCTGGGATTACGCTCAAGAGGGCGGGCGTGCCGGTAAAGGCCGCGTGATCATCGAAGGCTTTATCGACTTCGATTACGAAATCACCCTGCTGACTGTGCGCCACATCGGCGGCACCACCTTCTGTGCGCCGGTCGGCCACCGTCAGGAGAAGGGCGACTACCAGGAATCCTGGCAGCCGCAAGCCATGAGCCCGATTGCCCTGGCGGAATCCGAGCGGGTTGCCAAGGCCGTAACCGAGTCGCTGGGTGGCCGTGGCCTGTTTGGCGTGGAATTGTTCATCAAGGGCGATCAAGTGTGGTTCAGCGAAGTGTCGCCGCGCCCGCATGACACCGGCTTGGTGACCTTGATTTCTCAGGACCTGTCGCAGTTCGCGCTGCACGCGCGCGCGATCCTGGGCCTGCCGATTCCGTTGATCCGCCAGTTCGGGCCTTCGGCCTCGGCGGTGATTCTGGTGGAGGGGCAGTCGACCCAGACCGCGTTCGCCAACCTTGGCGCGGCCTTGAGCGAACCGGACACGGCGTTGCGTCTGTTTGGTAAACCGGAAGTCAATGGTCAGCGCCGGATGGGTGTGGCGTTGGCGCGGGATGAGTCGATCGAGGCGGCGCGGGCGAAGGCGACTCGGGCTTCGAAGGCGGTTGTTGTAGAGCTGTAAAACCGCGTCGCGCCCATCGCAGGCAAGCCAGCTCCCACATTTGAAGGCATTCACAATTCAACATGTGGGAGCGGGCTTGCCTGCGATAGCGGTCTATCAGGCGACCTTGTTCAAGTCGTTATTCCGCGTCTCTTTCAGGCACAGCACAGCAATCAAGCTGAGCAACGCTGCCGCCGACACATACCCGCCGACATAACTCAGCCCGCCCATCGCCACCAGCTTGGTCGCGAAAAAGGGTGCGGCCGATGCCCCGACAATCCCGCCCAGGTTATACGCCGCCGAAGCGCCGGTATAACGCACGCGCGTGGGGAACAGTTCCGGCAGCATCGCGCCCATTGGGGCGAAGGTCACGCCCATCAGAAACAATTCCAGTGCCAGGAACAGTGCGACGGCCCAGGTCGAGCCGTGGGTGAGCAGCGGCTCCATGGTGAAGCCCGACAGAATCGCAAGAATGGCGCCGACGATCAGTACCGGCTTGCGCCCGTAACGGTCGCTGGCCAAGGCCGCCAGCGGCGTCGCCAGGCCCATGAACAACACCGCAAAGCACAGCAGGCCCAGGAACGTCTCGCGGCTGTAGCCCAGCGTTGCAACGCCGTAACTCAGCGAGAATGCGGTGGTGATGTAGAACAGCGCATAGCACACCACCATCGACGCCGCGCCCAGCAGGACCGGCAGCCAATGCTGGCTGAACAACTCCACCAGCGGCACTTTCACCGGCGCTTGCTTGGCGACGGCGTTGGCGAATACCGGGGTTTCATGCAGTTTGAGGCGTGCATACAGGCCAACCATCACCAGCGCCGCGCTGAGAATGAACGGGATGCGCCAGCCCCAACTGCGGAACTGCTCGTCGTTCAGGCTCATGGCCAGGATCAGGAACAAACCATTGGCCGCCAGAAAGCCAATCGACGGGCCCAGTTGCGGGAACATGCCGAACCAGGCGCGCTTGCCCTTGGGGGCGTTCTCGGTGGCCAGCAATGCTGCGCCGCCCCATTCGCCGCCAAGCCCCAGGCCCTGGCCGAAGCGCAGCACGCACAACAGGATCGGGGCCCACGCGCCGATGCTGTCATAACCCGGCAGCAAACCGATCAGCGTGGTGCACACGCCCATCAGCAGCAACGACGCCACCAGGGTTGATTTGCGCCCGATACGGTCACCGAAGTGGCCGAACAGCGCCGAACCCAGCGGGCGGGCGATAAAGGCGATGCCAAAGGTCAGGAACGACGCCAGCATCTGCGCGGTGCCGGAGGTCTGCGGGAAGAACACCGGGCCGATCACCAGCGCAGCGGCCGTGGCGTAGATGTAGAAATCGTAGAACTCGATGGCGGTGCCGACGATGCTCGCGGTGGCGACCCGTGCGGTCGAGTTGAGCGGGGCGGCGGTTGCAGCCTCGGTATAGGTGGTGCTCATTGAGGTATCCCTGACGGTCATTGCGCGTTTGGACGCGGATTATTATTGGTCAAACACCCATGGATCAGGGGTGTAAGCGGGGCGGCTCGGGATGGTAGCAAACACCGGTCAGACACGGTAACGCAGTGCCTGGACGCGCTGAGTGCGGGTAGCACGCGGTCGGGCGGGGCTCTGGTAAGCCGTCCCGATTATAGGAAGGGGTTTGAACAGACAACAAGGGGGCGGGCGAGGATCTCTTGGCTGGAAACCGGATCGATGTGGGAGCTGGCTTGCCTGCGATACAGGCGCCTCGGTACATCGGGAGTACCGAGGTGATGCCATCGCAGGCAAGCCAGCTCCCACAGGGGCAATGTGTGTTGCCAGGAGGTCAGGCGGCGACGGGCACGCGGCTGGTGTGCCAGATCAGCACCTTGCTGACGCGGTTGTCCTCGGTCTCGAGGATTTCCAGGCGATAGCGGCCGATCTTCAGGCACACCGCGCAATCCGGAATGGTCTCCAGCGCTTCGGTCACCAGGCCGTTCAAGGTCTTGGGGCCGTCACTGGGCAGGTGCCAGCCCAGGCTCTTGTTCAGCTCGCGGATCGAAGCCGCGCCGTCGATGATGTAGCGGCCATCGGGCTGCGCTTCGATATGCGGGTTGTCCGCTGCCTGATCACTTTCGAATTCGCCGACGATTTCTTCGAGGATATCTTCCAGAGTGACGATGCCCAGCACTTCACCGTATTCGTCCACCACCATGCACAGGCGCCGCTGCTGCTTGTGGAAGTTCAGCAGTTGCAGTTGCAGGGGCGTGCTTTCGGGGACGAAATAGGGCTCGTGGCAGGCAGCGAGCAAGGCTTCTTTGGTCAGGCTGGCGTCGGGCAGCAGGTGTTGGATCTGCCGGGTATTGAGCACGGCTTCGACCTGGTTGATGTCACTGTGGAACACCGGCAGGCGCGTGCGTTGCGAGGTGCGCAGCTGCTCAATGATCTCCTCGACCGAGTCATCCAGGTTGATACCGTCCACTTCGCTGCGCGGCACCAGGATGTCGTTGACCGTGATGTTGTCCAGCGCGTGAATGCCGGGCATGCCGGGCGTACGATTTTCATCGGTCTCGGGCTCGGGTTCATCGTCGTGATCGGGCAGTGGCTCGTCGCTCTTTTTCACCACGCCGGATTTGCGTGCGAACGGGCGCAGCAATAACACGCTGATGCCATTGAGCAGCCAGGCCAGGGGGTAGAGGATTTTCAGCGGCACACCCAGCAGCGTATTGCCAAAGCCCAGTACGGCTTGCGGGTGGCGAACCGCCAGGGCGCGAGGCAGGTAGTCGGCGAGCACCAGCAGGATCGCGCAGGAGATCAGCCAGCCGAGCCACGGGCCGTTCTGCGCCCAGGCATAGATTGCCAGCAACGTGCAGAGAATCACCACGGCCGCACGACACAGGCTGTTGCACAGAATCAGGCTGTTACGCGGGAAGTTCAGGCGGGCGGCGGCCTTGTCACCCTGGCGCGTACCGGGGCGCAGGGCCAGCAAATGTTGTTGTGCGGCTTCGATGGCGGTAAACAGCGCCGCCCATAACACCAGCAAGGCGATTACCGCGAGCATCGGCCCAAGGGGCAAGTTGTCCATGATCGCTGCCCGTCAGATATGCAGGATGTATTCGCGAACCAGCTTGCTGCCGAAATAGGCCAGCATCAGCAGGCAGAAACCGGCCAGGGTCCAGCGGATCGCCTTGTGCCCACGCCAGCCGAGGCGGTTACGCCCCCACAGCAACACGCTGAACACCACCCAGGCCAGGCACGCCAGCAGGGTTTTGTGCACCAGGTGTTGGGCGAACAGGTTTTCGACGAACAGCCAGCCGGAAATCAGCGACAGCGACAACAGCGTCCAGCCGGCCCACAGAAAGCCGAACAGCAGGCTTTCCATGGTTTGCAGCGGCGGGAAGTTCTTGATCAGCCCGGACGGGTGCTTGTTTTTAAGCTGGTGGTCCTGCAGCAGCAGGAGCAACGCCTGGAACACCGCAATCGTGAACATGCCGTAAGCCAGGATCGACAGCAGGATGTGGGCGAGAATGCCCGGTTCCTCGTCGATCACTTGCACGGTGCCGGTGGGGGTGAATTGCGCCAGCAGCACCGTCAGCATTCCCAGCGGGAATAGCAGCACCAGCAGGTTTTCCACGGGAATGCGGTAACAGGCCAGCAGCGTCAGGGCGATGACGGCAGCAGCGATCAGACTGGCGGCACTGAAAAAGTCCAGGCCCAGGCCGACCGGCGTCATCAAATGAGTGAACAGGCTCGCGGCGTGGGCGAGCAGGGCGACGACGCCCAGGCCCACCAGCAGACGTTTATCCGCTTTTGTGCCTTGGGCCAGACGAGTGCCCTGATAGAGAGTCGCAGCGGCGTACAAAATGGCGGCGGCGAGGCTGGGTAGCAAACTGGGTGACAAGGGGACCATAAATCCTGATAGACAAGCCCGAAAGGCGCTGAGTTTGGCACACACCAACGCTGCACGAAAGACTCCCGGGCCAGACAGCGGGTGTGCACAGGCGCAGTCTTCGCTATAATCCGCGACCTGCCCACGCCGCAGGCTCGCCGAGCGCTGTTTTTAACAGCGATTTACCACAGCCTGGGCCGCCATTACCTCGGTCTACAAAGCATTTCGATGAATAGGGCCTGAAAGGATCGCGCATGTTTGAAAACTTGACTGACCGTCTCTCGCAGACGCTGCGCCACGTAACCGGCAAGGCCAAGCTGACCGAGGACAATATTAAAGACACCCTGCGTGAAGTACGCATGGCGTTGCTGGAAGCCGACGTGGCCTTGCCGGTGGTGAAGGACTTCGTCAACTCGGTCAAAGAGCGCGCGGTCGGCACCGAAGTGTCCCGCAGCCTGACCCCGGGCCAGGCCTTTGTGAAGATCGTGCAGGCCGAACTCGAAAGCCTGATGGGCGCGGCCAACGAAGACTTGAACCTCAGCGCCGTGCCACCGGCCGTCGTGCTGATGGCCGGTCTGCAAGGTGCGGGTAAGACCACCACCGCCGGCAAGCTGGCGCGCTTCCTTAAAGAGCGCAAGAAGAAGTCGGTGATGGTGGTGTCGGCCGACGTGTACCGTCCGGCGGCCATCAAGCAGCTGGAAATGCTCGCGGGCGAAGTGGGCGTGACCTTCTTCCCGTCCGACCTGAGCCAGAAGCCGGTCGACATTGCCAACGCGGCTATTAAAGAAGCCAAGCTCAAATTCATCGACGTGGTCATCGTCGATACCGCCGGTCGCCTGCACATCGATGAAGAGATGATGGGCGAGATCAAGGCGCTGCATGCCGCGATCAATCCGGTCGAGACGCTGTTCGTGGTCGACGCCATGACCGGCCAGGATGCGGCCAACACCGCCAAGGCCTTTGGTGATGCGCTGCCGTTGACCGGCGTGATCCTGACCAAGGTCGACGGTGATGCCCGTGGCGGTGCTGCGCTGTCGGTACGTGCAATCACCGGCAAGCCGATCAAGTTCATCGGTATGGGCGAGAAGAGCGACGCGCTCGAGCCGTTCCACCCTGAGCGTATCGCCTCGCGTATTCTCGGCATGGGCGACGTGCTCAGCCTGATCGAACAGGCCGAAGCCACGCTCGACAAGGACAAGGCCGATAAGCTGGCCAAGAAGCTGAAGAAGGGTAAGGGCTTCGACCTCGAAGACTTCCGTGACCAGCTGCAACAGATGAAGAACATGGGCGGCCTCGGCGGCCTGATGGACAAGCTGCCGAACATCGGCGGTGTGAACCTGGCGCAAATGGGCAATGCCCAGGGCGCGGCAGAGAAGCAGTTCAAGCAGATGGAAGCCATCATCAACTCCATGACCCCGGCCGAGCGCCGCGACCCTGAGCTGATCAGCGGTTCGCGCAAGCGTCGGATCGCCATGGGCTCCGGCACCCAGGTGCAGGACATCGGTCGCTTGATCAAGCAGCACAAGCAGATGCAGAAGATGATGAAGAAGTTCTCCGCAAAAGGCGGAATGGCCAAGATGATGCGCGGCATGGGCGGTATGTTGCCCGGCGGCGGCATGCCAAAAATGTAAAGAATTCGAGCGGAAGTTCACTTCTGCTCCGACCCACAAGGATGTGGGATCTCCAGCAAACCCGCGGTTAGCGGGAGCTGACTCGCCGTTTTAACCGACGGCTCTATAGCAGATCTGAGTGGCACGCTGACTAGGCGCCAGAAAAAGACATTTGCAAAAGTCCGGATATTCCTTAGAATATGCGGCCTTTCGGGCACCTATGCCCGCTGTGCATTTAGATTTGCAGCACCGACTACAGGAACGATGTTCACATGCTAACAATCCGTCTTGCCCTTGGCGGCTCCAAAAAGCGCCCGTTTTACCACTTGACCGTAACCGACAGCCGCAACCCGCGCGACGGTTCGCACAAGGAACAGGTTGGTTTCTTCAACCCTGTTGCTCGTGGTCAAGAAGTTCGTCTGTCCGTGAACCAAGAGCGCGTAGCCTACTGGCTGAGCGTGGGTGCACAGCCATCCGAGCGCGTTGCAAAACTGTTGAAGGACTCGGCTAAGGCCGCAGCCTGAGCAATATGAACGCGACGCCAGCTGTTGCTGATGATTTGATCGTTATCGGCAAGATTTACTCTGTTCATGGCGTTCGCGGCGAAGTGAAGGTGTATTCCTTTACTGATCCGACTGAAAACCTGTTGCAGTACAAAACCTGGACGCTCAAGCGCGAAGGTAGTGTGAAACAGGTCGAGCTGGTCAGTGGACGCGGGAGCGATAAGTTCCTGGTCGCAAAGCTCAAGGGTCTTGATGATCGTGAAGAAGCGCGTCTTCTGGCCGGTTATGAGATCTGCGTGCCGCGCAACCTGTTCCCTGAATTGACCGACGGCGAGTACTACTGGTACCAGCTGGAAGGTCTGAAGGTTATTGATCAACTCGGGCAATTGCTCGGGAAAATCGATCATCTTCTGGAAACCGGCGCCAATGATGTAATGGTGGTCAAGCCTTGCGCTGGCAGCCTGGATGATCGCGAACGCCTGTTGCCGTATACCGAGCAATGCGTGTTGGCCGTCGACCTGGCAGCGGGCGAGATGAAGGTGGAATGGGACGCGGACTTCTAAGCGTGGCTAATTTGCGCATTGAAGTGATCAGTTTGTTTCCCGAGATGTTCTCCGCCATCAGCGAGTACGGCATCACCAGTCGGGCGGTGAAACAGGGGCTGTTGCAGCTCACCTGTTGGAACCCGCGAGACTACACGACAGATCGACATCACACTGTGGATGATCGCCCATTTGGCGGTGGTCCGGGCATGGTGATGAAGATCAAGCCCCTGGAAGACGCGTTGGTTGAGGCCAAGGCCGCCGCCGGGGAGAAGGCGAAGGTAATTTACCTGTCCCCTCAAGGCCGTCAGCTGAAACAGGCTGCGGTACGCGAACTGGCGAATGAGGAAGCACTGATCCTGATTGCCGGTCGCTATGAAGGCATTGACGAGCGGTTTATTGAAGCTCATGTCGATGAAGAGTGGTCGATTGGGGACTATGTTCTGTCTGGCGGCGAGCTGCCGGCGATGGTCCTGATAGATGCGGTTACACGACTGCTGCCTGGAGCTTTAGGGCATGCGGACTCCGCGGAGGAAGATTCCTTCACGGATGGTTTGCTGGATTGCCCGCACTACACCCGACCGGAGGTGTATGCGGATCAGCGTGTTCCCGACGTATTGCTAAGTGGCAATCACGCACACATCCGGCGTTGGCGTTTACAGCAGTCCCTTGGTCGGACCTATGAACGACGCGCCGATCTTCTGGAAAGCCGCTCGCTTTCTGGAGAAGAGAAGAAGCTGCTCGAGGAATACATCCTCGCGCGGGACGATAGTTAACAACGTATCGATGGTAGGTCCATTGACTTACCTTAGGAGCACAGCATGACTAACAAAATCATCCTTGCACTCGAAGCAGAGCAGATGACCAAAGAGATCCCTACCTTTGCCCCAGGCGACACTATTGTCGTTCAGGTGAAAGTGAAGGAAGGCGACCGTTCGCGTCTGCAAGCGTTCGAAGGCGTGGTAATCGCCAAGCGTAACCGTGGTGTGAACAGTGCTTTCACTGTTCGTAAAATCTCCAACGGTGTTGGCGTAGAGCGTACTTTCCAGACCTACAGCCCGCAAATCGACAGCATGGCCGTTAAGCGTCGCGGTGACGTACGTAAAGCCAAGCTGTACTACCTGCGTGACCTGTCCGGTAAAGCAGCTCGCATCAAGGAAAAACTGGCTTAAGTCCAGCTTCCCGATGCAGAAAAAAGCAGCCTACGGGCTGCTTTTTTGTGCCTGAAATTTGTCCCTTGCCGGTACTTGCCCATGACCACCCGCCTCGAAGAAATCCAGCGTCGCACCGACCTGTCCGTGACCCACGTGACCAAGGCCGTATTTCCGCCGACTACCAACCACCACAACACCCTGTTCGGCGGCACTGCCTTGGCCTGGATGGACGAAGTGTCGTTCATTACCGCCACGCGTTTTTGCCGCTTGCCGCTGGTGACGGTCTCCACCGACCGCATTGATTTCAATCACGCGATTCCGGCCGGTTCTATCGTCGAGCTGATCGGCCGCGTCATCAAGGTGGGCAACACCAGCCTCAAGGTCGAAGTCGAAGTGTTCGTCGAGAGCATGAGTGCCGACGGTCGCGAAAAGGCGATCCAAGGCGTGTTCAGTTTTGTCGCAATCGATGCCGACAAGCGCCCGGTGCCGGTGCTGCCAGGGTTTGTTGACTGATCCTGAACCGAGTCGCGGCCATCGCAGGCAAGCCAGCTCCCACATTCGATCGATGTTGATGATGCTATCAGGAAAAACACAAAACCCATGTGGGAGCTGGCTTGCCTGCGATAGGATCTACCAGACACTCCAGTAATCAGCCTGAGCCCCTATGCCCGCCATTGACCATCCTCTGATCGACCGCTTTCTCGACGCCTTGTGGCTGGAAAAAGGCCTGTCGGACAACACCCGCCAGGCCTATCGCAGTGACCTCGCCCTGTTCAATGGCTGGCTGCAGGAAAAAAACCTCGAACTGATCAATGCCGGTCGCGAGCTGATCCTCGATCACCTGGCCTGGCGCCTGGAGCAGAACTACAAGCCGCGTTCCACCGCGCGTTTTCTCTCCGGCGTACGTGGCTTTTATCGCTACCTGCTGCGGGAAAAGCTCATCGCCGCCGACCCGACGCTGCAAATCGACATGCCGCAACTGGGCCGGCCATTGCCCAAATCCCTGTCAGAAGCCGACGTGGATGCCTTGCTCGCCGCGCCCGACCTCAGCGAAGCCATCGGCCAGCGCGACCGCGCCATGCTCGAAGTGCTCTACGCCTGCGGCCTGCGCGTGACCGAGCTGATCAGCCTGACCCTTGAGCAAATCAACCTGCGCCAGGGCGTGCTGCGGGTGATGGGCAAGGGCAGCAAGGAACGCTTGGTGCCGATGGGCGAGGAAGCAATCGTATGGGTGGAGCGCTACATGCGTGATGCCCGCATCGAGTTGCTTGGTGGGCGGCCCAGCGATGTGCTGTTTCCCAGCCTGCGCGGCGAGCAGATGACCCGCCAGACCTTCTGGCACCGTATCAAGCACCAGGCCAAGGTGGCCGGTATCGGCAAAGCGCTTTCGCCGCACACGTTGCGCCATGCGTTCGCCACCCACTTGCTCAATCACGGTGCGGACCTGCGTGTGGTGCAAATGCTGCTGGGGCACAGTGACTTATCCACAACCCAGATCTACACGCATGTTGCGCGGGCACGCTTGCAGGATATGCACGCCAAGCACCACCCGCGCGGATGAAATTGCATCCGAAACGGCCCAATTTACCCGCCGCAGTCTGCCCTCCGGCCCAACTGTGGTAGGCTTTGCCGGTTAGCAAAGGGGACGGTCAGACTTTTGTTTGTCTTGTGTGTATGACCCCGTATTTTCAGATCGGTGTTCCACACCCGTCCCTGCATCTGCCTTCAGGAGTTCCCATGCGCTTGACCCAGATTATTGCCGCCGCAGCGATTGCGTTGGTTTCTACTTTTGTTGTCGCCGACGACGCCGCCGAGCAAACGATTCGCAAGAGCCTGGCCAACCTGCAGCTCGACACGCCGATCGAAAGCATCAGCGCCAGCCCGATGGCCGGCCTGTATGAAGTCAAGCTCAAGGGCAGCCGCGTGCTGTACGCCAGTGCCGATGGCCAGTACATCGTTCAGGGCTACCTGTTCCAGTTGAAAGATGGCAAGCCGGTCAACCTGACCGAGAAAGCCGAGCGCCTGGGCGTGTCCAAGCTGATCAACGGCATTCCAGTGGCTGAAACCGTGGTGTACCCGGCCATCGGCGAGACCAAGACCCACATCACCGTGTTCACCGACACCACCTGCCCGTACTGCCACAAGCTGCACGCCGAAGTGCCTGCGCTGAACAAGCTCGGTGTGGAAGTGCGCTACGTAGCGTTCCCGCGCCAGGGCCTGGGCTCGCCGGGTGATGAGCAGTTGCAGGCGGTATGGTGCTCGGCCGACAAGAAAGCCGCGATGGACAAAATGGTCGATGGCAAGGAAATCAAGGCGGCCAAATGCGCCAACCCGGTTGCCAAGCAGTTTGCCTTGGGTCAGTCGATTGGCGTGAACGGTACACCGGCCATCGTTTTGGCTGACGGCCAAGTCATTCCGGGCTACCAGCCGGCGCCACAAGTTGCCAAACTGGCACTGGGTGCGAGTAAGCAGTAATCGTCGAGCCTTTGGCGATCATGCTCCGCCGAACAGTCGGCGGGGCATTAATTGAGAGCCGCAGTTGTGCGGCTGTTTTTCACGGCCGACCTTGAGTCGGCCGTTTCATGGGGAGTTCTTCAGTGAAACCGGTCAAAGTAGGCATCTGTGGGTTAGGGACCGTCGGTGGCGGCACCTTCAACGTACTTCAGCGTAATGCTGAAGAAATTTCCCGCCGTGCAGGGCGTGGGATTGAAGTGGCACAAATTGCCACGCGTACGCCAAAGCCTCAGTTCCAAACGACCGGTATTGCGATTACCGACGATGTCTTCGCCGTGGCAACCAACCCTGAAATCGATATCGTCATCGAGCTGGTTGGCGGCTACACCGTGGCCCGTGATCTGGTGCTGCTGGCCATTGAGAACGGTAAACACGTGGTCACCGCCAACAAGGCGCTGATTGCCGTGCATGGCAACGAGATCTTCGCCAAGGCGCGCGAAAAGGGCGTGATCGTGGCGTTCGAAGCCGCCGTGGCCGGTGGCATCCCGGTGATCAAGGCGATCCGTGAAGGCCTGTCCGCCAACCGCATCAACTGGGTGGCCGGGATCATCAACGGCACCGGTAACTTCATCCTCACCGAAATGCGCGAGAAGGGCCGTACCTTCGAAGACGTGCTGGCCGAAGCCCAAGCCCTGGGTTACGCCGAAGCCGACCCGACCTTCGACGTGGAAGGCATCGACGCCGCGCACAAGCTGACCATCCTGGCGTCCATCGCGTTTGGCGTCCCGCTGCAGTTCGACAAGGCCTACACCGAAGGCATCACCAAGCTGACCACCGCCGACGTGAATTACGCCGAAGCCTTGGGCTACCGCATCAAGCACTTGGGCGTAGCGCGCAGCACCCCGGCCGGTATCGAGCTGCGTGTACACCCGACGCTGATCCCGGCCGATCGCCTGATCGCCAACGTCAACGGCGTGATGAACGCGGTGATGGTTAACGGTGACGCGGCAGGTTCGACCCTGTTCTACGGCGCCGGCGCAGGCATGGAGCCGACCGCTTCGTCGGTGATCGCCGACCTGGTTGACGTGGTTCGCGCCATGACCAGCGACCCGGAGAACCGCGTGCCGCACCTGGCGTTCCAGCCGGATTCGCTGTCGGCCCACCCGATCCTGCCGATCGAAGCCTGCGAAAGCGCCTACTACCTGCGTATCCAGGCCCAGGATCATCCGGGCGTGTTGGCCCAGGTGGCGAGCATCCTGTCGGAGCGCGGCATCAACATCGAGTCGATCATGCAGAAGGAAGTCGAGGAACAAAACGGCCAGGTGCCGATGATCCTGCTGACCCACCGCGTGCTCGAGCAGCACATGAACGATGCCATCCGGGCGCTCGAAGCTCTTCAGGGCGTGGTTGGGCCGGTCGTTCGTATTCGCGTCGAACATCTAAATTAATTCAGCTGCAAGCGCCAAGCTGCAAGCTGCAAGTAAAAGCAGATCCGCCGTTACTTGCAGCTTGTCACTTGAAGCTTGAAGCCCAAACCGAAGGTTTGCCCCTATGCGTTACATCAGCACCCGCGGCCAGGCACCGGCCCTGAATTTCGAAGACGTTTTGTTGGCAGGCCTTGCCACGGACGGCGGCCTGTATGTGCCGGAAAACCTGCCACGCTTCACCCAGGAAGAAATCGCTTCGTGGGCCGGCCTGCCGTACCACGAGTTGGCCTTCCGTGTAATGCGCCCGTTTGTCACCGGCAGCATTCCGGATGCGGACTTCAAGAAGATCCTCGAAGAGACCTACGGCGTGTTTTCCCACAGCGCCATCGCGCCATTGCGTCAGCTCAATGGCAACGAATGGGTACTTGAGCTGTTCCACGGCCCGACCCTGGCGTTCAAGGACTTCGCCCTGCAATTGCTCGGTCGCCTGCTCGATTACGTGTTGGAAAAACGCGGCGAGCGCGTGGTGATCATTGGCGCGACCTCCGGTGATACCGGTTCGGCGGCCATTGAAGGTTGCAAGCACTGTGAAAACATCGACATCTTCATCCTGCACCCGCACAAGCGCGTGTCGGAAGTGCAGCGTCGCCAGATGACCACCATTTTTGGTGAGAACATCCACAACATCGCCATCGAAGGCAACTTCGATGACTGCCAGGAAATGGTCAAGAACAGCTTCGCCGACCAGAGCTTCCTCAAGGGCACGCGCCTGGTCGCCGTGAACTCGATCAACTGGGCGCGGATCATGGCTCAGATCGTCTACTACTTCCACGCAGCCCTGCAGTTGGGCGGCCCGGCGCGTTCGGTGTCGTTCTCGGTGCCGACCGGCAACTTCGGCGACATTTTCGCCGGTTACCTGGCGCGCAACATGGGCCTGCCGATCAACCAACTGATCGTCGCCACCAACCGCAACGACATCCTGCACCGCTTCATGAGCGGCAACCAGTACGTCAAGGAAACCCTGCACGCCACGCTGTCGCCGTCGATGGACATCATGGTGTCGTCGAACTTCGAACGCCTGCTGTTCGACATGCACGGTCGCAATGGCGCCGCCCTGGCCGAGCTGATGAGCAGCTTTAAGAGCGGTGGCGGTTTCAGCGTTGACCAAGAGCGCTGGACCGAAACGCGCAAGCTGTTCGACTCCCTGGCGGTGGACGATGCACAGACCTGCGAAACCATCGCTGAGGTCTACGCCCAGACCGGCGAGCTGCTGGACCCGCACACCGCTATCGGTGTGAAGGCTGCGCGCGAATGCCGTCGCAGCCTGGATATTCCGATGGTCATTCTGGGTACGGCTCACCCGGTCAAGTTCCCGGAAGCGGTGGAGAAGGCGGGCGTAGGCAAGGCGCTGGAATTGCCGGAACACTTGGCTGACCTGTTCGAACGCGAAGAGCGTTGCACGGTGCTGGCCAATGACTTGAAGACGGTGCAGGCGTTTGTCAGCCAGCATGGGAACCGTGGCAAGCCGTTGTAAGGCGAGCCGCGTAGACACGAACGCCGCTTTCCCTTCGTTGGGGCAGCGGCGTTTTTTGTTTCGGGAACCTCAAAACGGTCAACCATTGCGTAAGCAGTTATGTGCGGCCGTTTTTTGCCTGTCATGTTGCAAGCGCATGCTGGTTCACGTCACTCCCTGACGGCCCCATAAAGACGATAAAGCGAACTTTCCTACGTCATAACCAGTCACTTAGGATAGATGCAGCTCCCGTTGAAACGATTGTTCCCGAACTATTGAGTGGTGATCGAGATGGAAAGTATCAGCCTATTGCTCGAAGAAGCACTGAGCCCTTATCAGGTGACATTGACCACCGCTGGTGTGCAAGACGAGTGCCTGGTGACCGTGAAGAACCCGGCCGGCGCCATCGTTGTGGAGCGTGAAGTCGACCGCGCGCAATTGACCGATAAACGCGTGCTGGTGGATGTGGTGGATTGCCTGCTGCGCGACCTGAAAATCGCCGAAGGGCGTCTGGAACCGTCCGTCATCGCGGCCTTGCGCAGCGCTGCCCAGACCCGCAATGGCGCCCTTGCATGAAGAATTGTTTAACTAGGGAAACTTCCTACAGCATGGCCGGTCAGATTTTGTAACAGCAAGAGCAAACATTGTGCTCCGGTGTTTGTGGCTTGTTGTACTGGTCTTTGTAGGCCACGTTTAACCCCGAAGTGTCTCCCCACTCTTCGGGGTTTCTTTTTGCCTGCGATTTGCCCTGTGATGCCTCAGGGGGTTGGTGAGTCCTGGAAAAAATCAGGGTTGTCACGCAAGTACTGTTCACGCGTGACCGGGTCCAACCACGACGTGTAGGACTGCTGTAGCTGCGCCTGTGGGATGTCGCGTAATACCTGGTCGATACGTGCCATGGCCTGGCGGCCTTGAGGCGTGTCCGAGCAACCGATATGCGTACGCTGATAAGGCGCTGAGCCCTTGATGGGATAAAACACCAGGTCTCGTGCGGCGATGCCCTGTTGCGTGGCGTGATAGCGGATTTCCGGCCAGTAGCCCAGCACCGCCTCCAGCCGCCCAAGACGTTGCATTTGCAGCAGGCTGCCAAGGGCGTCATTGCCGTAATGCAGCGCCAGAATGTGCGGATCGGCGCCTTTTA
Organism: Pseudomonas sp. TREG-RG-20F-10-E-6-01; assembly: GCF_022662455.1. Lineage (NCBI taxonomy): Bacteria > Pseudomonadati > Pseudomonadota > Gammaproteobacteria > Pseudomonadales > Pseudomonadaceae > Pseudomonas > Pseudomonas sp. TREG-RG-20F-10-E-6-01. The sequence continues at coordinate 91,437 of NZ_JAKNQP010000008.1, forward strand.
GCTGTTCATCGATGACGGGGCCGTAACTGCGTTCGGCCGTGGCGCCGATGCGTGCTTTGTGGGCGTCGAGGAAGGCTTGCAGGTCAAATTGTTCATTGACGATAAAGGGCGCCATTGCCGCCTGCTGGCTTCGTCGAATGGCTACGCCGTTGCTCGCCACCGCAAACGCCTGGGCGGAAAACACAATGTACTTCGCGCGTTCCGGCGTCCACAGCAGTAACGGATCGCAGGTCAGGGAGTCAGCGCGCAGCATCTGGATGCCGCGGGCGCGATTGACGTGCATCACGGTGTGCCGGTATTGCGGCAGGCGCTCGCTGAGCACTGGCAGCAATTGATCCAATGCCCCTTGGCCTTTCTGTGGGCCCTCGAAGATGATCAGCGGCGGCAGGTCGCGCAGCAACCAGATTATCGTGTCCTCGGCACGCGCGGCGAGCGGCCATACGCCGAACATCGCGCCGACAAAGCACAGGGGAATGGACCAGCGTTTACACGGGCCGGCCATCAGATCGCGCCGCCCTCGCGCAAGCGGGTGATGGCCGCCGTGTCGTAGCCCAATTGGTTAAGCACCTCGCTGTTGTGCTCGCCCAACTGCGGCCCGACCCATTCACAACTGCCGGGCGTGTCCGACAGCTTGGGCACGATCCCCGGCATTTTGAAGTCCTTGCCGCCCGGCAACTGCGCCTTGAGGAACATTTCCCGCGCCAGAAACTGCGGGTCGCCAAGCATGTCTTCGGCGCTGTAGATGCGGCTGGCGGGCACCTCGGCCTGGTTGAGTTGCTCGATTACTTGATCCAGAGGCAGCGAATTGACCCAGCGGTCGATCACGCCATACAGCTCGTCACGGCGGCTGTCGCGTCCATCATTGCTCGCCAAGGTCGGATCGTTGGCCAGGTCTTCACGCCCAATCGCCGACATGAAGCGCTTGAAGATCGCATCGCCATTGGCCCCAATCTGCACATGCTTGCCATCGGCGCTGGTATGGATCGAAGACGGCGTGATGCCGGGCATGATGTTGCCGGTGCGTTCGCGGATAAACCCGAACACATCAAACTCCGGGATCATGCTCTCCATCATCGCGAAGATAGCTTCATACAGCGCCACGTCCACCACCTGGCCAAGCCCGCCGTTGACTTCGCGATGACGCAGCGCCATCAGCGCACCAATCACTGCCCACAAGGCGGCTATCGAATCGCCGATGGAAATCCCGGTGCGTACCGGTGGGCGATCTTCGAAACCGGTGATATAGCGCAAACCGCCCATGGATTCGCCCACTGCGCCGAACCCTGGCTGGTCCTTCATTGGCCCGGTCTGGCCAAAACCTGAAAGCCGTACCATCACCAGCTTCGGGTTCAGGGCATGCAGGGTTTCCCAGCTCAAACCGAGTTTTTCCAGTACCCCGGGGCGAAAGTTTTCGATCAGGATGTCGGCGTCTGCCAGCAACTGTTTGAGAATCGCCAGGCCATCCGGGTGCTTGAGGTTCAACGTCAGCGACTTCTTGTTGCGCGCCTGCACAAACCACCACAGCGATGTGCCCTCATACAGCTTGCGCCATTTACGCAGCGGGTCGCCGCCATCAGGGGATTCGACCTTGATCACCTCGGCCCCGAATTCGGCACAGATACGTGACGCAAAGGGTCCGGCGATCAGGGTGCCCAGTTCGATGACTTTCAGGCCGGCAAGCGGTTTGGCATTAAACGACATGAGGATCCTTAGCAAGCGTGGGGCGGTGGTGTGATGCCTTTTAACATAGGCGAGCGGCCCAGGGATAAGGATGATGCAACGCCGTATTCGTTGATTGACCTCGCCATCGGTTAGACTGGCTGCCTTTCCCTGTCTCTAGAAGCCCGTTCATGGCCCAGCCGTCCACGACCTACAAATTCGAACTCAACCTCACCGACCTTGATCGCTCGGTGTATGAGAGCGTCAAACAGACCATCGCCCGCCATCCATCGGAAACCGAAGAGCGCATGACCGTGCGCCTGCTGGCCTACGCCCTCTGGTACAACGAGCAACTGGCGTTCGGTCGTGGCCTGTCAGATGTAGACGAACCAGCCCTGTGGGAAAAAAGCCTGGATGATCGGGTTCTGCACTGGATCGAAGTCGGCCAGCCTGACGCCGACCGCCTGACCTGGTGTTCACGCCGTACCGAGCGCACCAGTTTGCTGGCCTATGGCAGCTTGCGCGTGTGGGAAGGCAAAGTGGTGCCGGTGGCCAACAACCTGAAGAACGTGCACATCGCTGCCGTGCCGCAGGAAGTCCTCGAGACCCTGGCCAAGGACATGCCGCGCGTGATCAAGTGGGACGTGATGATCAGTGAAGGCACGATTTTTGTGACCGACGATCGCGGTCAGCACGAAGTGCAACTGCAATGGCTGGTTGGCGAGCGCGGTTGAAATTGTGGGAGCTGGCTTGCCTGCGATGCAGACACCTCGGTCTTTCAGCTATACCGAGGTGATGCATTCGCGAGCAAGCCCGCTCCCACAGAAGCCGGTTCCTACAGTTGACCCATGTTGCTTTCAGCATTGTTGTTTAACCGTTGTACTAGAAGAGAAGCTTCCGTCGCCCCATGCGTATCGATCCTCGCCCGTTGCCCGCTGTCCTGCCGTTTCTCGGTGAATTGCCACCGCTGTTGACCCGTCTTTACGCCGCACGCGGGGTGCAGTCCGAAGCTGAGCTGGACAAGAGCCTGGCGCGGTTGATTCCCTACCAGCAGCTCAAGGGCATCGACGCGGCGGTGGACCTGCTGGTGACGGCCTTGGAGCAGCGCCAGCGCATCCTCATCGTCGGTGACTTCGACGCCGATGGCGCCACTGCCAGCACGGTGGGCACCCTGGGCCTGCGTTTGCTCGGTGCGGCCCATGTCGACTACCTGGTGCCCAACCGCTTCGAGTACGGCTATGGCCTGACTCCGGAAATCGTTGCGGTGGCGCTGCAGCGCGAGCCGCAGTTGCTGATCACCGTGGACAACGGCATTTCCAGTGTCGAAGGCGTCGCGGCGGCCAAGGCGGCGGGGTTGAAGGTGTTGGTCACCGACCACCACTTGCCGGGTGATGAGCTGCCGGCGGCAGATGCCATCGTCAATCCGAACCAGCCCGGTTGTGAATTTCCCAGCAAGGCGCTGGCTGGCGTAGGCGTGATCTTTTATGTGCTGATGGCCCTGCGCGCGCGACTGCGCAGCCTGGGCTGGTACGCCAACACGCCTCAGCCGAACATCGGCGAGTTGCTCGATCTGGTGGCCCTGGGCAGTGTCGCCGACGTGGTGCCGCTGGACGCCAACAACCGCATCCTGGTGCATCAGGGCCTGGAGCGCATTCGCGCCGGTCGTGCGCGGCCGGGCATCAAGGCGATTCTTGAAGTCGCCAAGCGCGACCACGCGCGCATCACCTCCACCGACCTTGGTTTTATCCTCGGGCCGCGCTTGAACGCCGCCGGGCGCCTGGACGATATGAGCCTGGGCATCGAATGCCTGCTCACCACCGACTTCGCCGCCGCGCGGGAAATGGCGGCGCAGCTGGACGGTATGAACCAGGACCGCAAATCCATCGAACAGGGCATGCAGCGCGAAGCGCTCGCCCAGCTCAAGGACTTGCCCGTGGAGTCGATGCCTTACGGTTTGTGCCTGTTCGACCCGGAATGGCACCAAGGCGTGATCGGTATTCTGGCGTCGCGAATGAAGGAGCGGTACTTCCGCCCGACCATCGCCTTCGCCGATGCCGGTGACGGCCTGCTCAAGGGCTCAGGGCGCTCTGTGCAGGGTTTTCACATCCGTGATGCGCTGGCGGTCGTCGCCAGCCAGCATCCCAACCTGATCACCAAATACGGCGGTCACGCGATGGCGGCCGGTCTGACCTTGCCCGAGGCGAATTTCCCCCTGTTTGCCGAAGCCTTTGACGCTGAAGTCCGTCGGCAACTGCGGGAAGAAGACCTGACGGGCCGGCTGCTGTCGGACGGCACCCTGGCGGTGGAAGAGTTTCACCTGGAACTGGCGCGCGCATTGCGGCATGCCGGGCCGTGGGGGCAGCACTTTCCCGAGCCGTTGTTTCACGGTGTGTTTCAGTTGGTCGAGCAGCGCGTGGTCGGTGAGCGACACCTCAAAGTGGTGCTCAAGAGCGAATGCGGGTCGGTGAAGCTGGACGGCATTGCATTTGGTGTGGACCGTGAGGTCTGGCCTAATCCGACAGTGCGTTGGGTCGAGTTGGCCTACAAGCTGGACGTGAACGAGTTTCGTGGAAATGAAACCGTGCAGTTGATGATTGCGCATATCGAACCGCGCTGAATCTAAACAACACTGCAAAAACAAATGTGGGAGGGGGCAAGCCCCCTCCCACATTTTAAGCCATGTAATACCTGGAATTACTCGGCTTTGTCCTTGGCCTGATGCTTGACGATGATATCCACCAGGCGCTGTGCCAGCGCTGGGTAGTTCTCGTCAAAGTGATGCCCGCCTGGCAGCTTCACGGCTTCGCCAACAGCGGTCTTGTCGGTGCAGCCACTCTCGTCGACTTCTTCGGCGCCGTAGATGCACACCACTTTGTCAGCCGGCAGCTTGGCCATTTCCGGGCCCGTCGCGGCTTCTTTGCCGGCGTTGCCCAACCAACCTTCCACTTCGATCTCAAAGCTGCCGGTACGTGCGAACGCCAGCAGGATGATTGCGTCGACGCGTTGCTGTTCGTTTTCCGGCATGCGGTTGTAGATCGCCGGGAGTACGTCGGCGCCGAATGAATAACCGGTCAGCACGAAGCGCTTGGTGCCCCATTTCTGCCGGTAGTGCTGCATCAATTCGGTGAGGTCCTTGGCGCTTTGTTCAGGCGTTTTGTGCTGCCAGTAGTAGCGCAAGGTGTCGATGCCCACGACCGGGTAACCGATCTTGGCCATTTCACCGGCGACGTCACGGTCCAGGTCACGCCAGCCGCCATCACCGGAGAGGAACAGGGTAACGGTGTCCTTGGCTTGGCCGGCCGGTACTTCCACCACGGGAATCGCCAGGCCGCCGTTGTCCGAACCCACCAGTTGCTTGCGCAGTTCGTTGTTCAGCACTTGCGGGTAGTGGATGTCGTAGTCGCTGATGCTGGTCGTCGCGCGCGGGGTGTCGCGTACGAAACTGGCACTTTCGTCGTCAGGGTTGTCGTTCCACGCCACCAGCCAATTGCCATGGGCAGAGGTCTTCGGCAGCGGGTCCTTACAGCCTTCCTGCACCAGGGCGAAGCCGACGGAGATGGCATTGGCCTTGTCATCGTTCTGTGTGGCCAGCCAGCGCCAGGCGAGTGCCGCGCCAGGGCCGATGCCGCTGACCAGCGTCGCCGGGCCTTTGAGCTGGGCCAGGGCGCTTTGCAGCGCTTGTTCCTGCAGCTTGCAGTCATCCTTTGGCAGGATCACTTGAACGATTTGCGCGGAGCCGCCCTGGCTCAGGGCAATCAGTTGGCTATCGGTCAGGGTCTCATCGGCCATCACGGCCACGGCCACACGGGCTTTTGCCGAACCGTTAGGCGTCACGCGGGTCATCACCGAACCGTCGGCCTGGGGCAGTTGTTCCAGGGTCGGTTGCGGGGCAGGACGGTTCCAGTACCAGAAGCCACCCGCCGCGATCAGCGCGAGCAGCACTACAAAGGCCAATACATACCGCCAGGAGCGTCGAATCATCAGCGTTTCACCAATCCAGTCAAGCCGCCCGCAATCAGGGCGGCGGTATCGGCCAGTGCCACCAGCGGATCAAGTCCTGCGGGCACGGCCATATAACGGGGTTCCCAGTCAGGCTGGAACTTGTCTTTAAAGCGGCGCAAACCTTGGAAGTTATACAGTTGCTCGCCACGTCGGAACACCATCGAGCCCAGGCGTTGGGTCAGCGGTGCGCCACGGCGTGGTTGCAGGCCCGACAACGGCACCATGCCGAGGCTGAAGCGGGCGTAGTCATGGTTCTTATAATGTTGAATCAGGCCAACCATCATGAATTCCATGGTCAGCTTCGGCGCGTCCGGGTGCGCACGCATCAGGTCGAGACTGGCCAGGTCATGGTTGTAAGTCTCGAGCAGGTTGGCGAAGGCCACCGGGCGCCCTTCGAAGCGAATGATCGCAATACGAAAGTGCTTGAGGTAGTCGTCGCTGAAACGGCCCAGGGAAAAGCCTTTTTCCCGCACGTTCTTGCCGGTCAGCCAGGCATCGGAGATGACCTTGAGTTCTTCCATCGGCGCCTGGCCCGGTTCGAAGATCTCCAGAGACAGGCCGTCCCGGGTGCCACGGTTCCAGGTATAGCGCAGGTCCTTCATCTCTTTGCCCTTGGCTTCCAGGTCAAAGCGTTTCAGGTCGACGCGGGCTTCTTCGCCCAGCTTGATCGCGGTCAGGCCGATGTCCATGTAGTACGGCAGGTTCTCGGCGCGCACCTGATAAAACACCGGGCGCGCGTGATGGATATCGCACAGGTCACGGAACTGCCAGATCATCTCGGCGCGCGGCTGGGTCGGGCCGATCGGGTCATACAAGGCCACCAGGCTGCGCCCGCGGCGGGCGTACATCAGGAAGGCTTCATCGTTGGGGTGGAACAGCAGCGCCTTGTCGCCGGTCAGCGCCAGGCCTCCGTCGGGCTGTGAGGAGGCCATCAGGATCTTGGTGGCGCGTTCCAGTTCGTCCGGGGTTGGCAGATGAATCACCGGGCGTGCGGTGCGCAGCAGCCAGGTCAGCGAGACGATCACCAACAGCACCGCTGCACCCAACAGCGAGCGCAGGCCGCGTGGGGCGTTGGCGTCCAGGGTGAACTGCCACCACAGCTGGTGGCTGTACGGCACGTCTTGATAGGCAAATAGCAGCAGCCAGATCGAGGCGCCCAACACACAGACGCTGGCCACCAGGTACAGCGGCGAGAACGGCAGTTCGGTCAGGCGGCTGGCGCGGTAGAACGAGCGCCGGAAGATCGCCAGCAGCACGGCGGTCATGATCATCAGGCTGGCTTCTTCCCAATCGAAGCCTTTAAGCAGTGAGAGCAGGGCGCCGGTGAGCAGCAACACCATGGTCAGCATCCAGGCGGCCGACAAACGCCGACGCAAGCCCTGGGCGAGCAACAGGCACAGCACGCCGATCAAGCTGGCACCGAAGTGCGAGGCGTCAATCAGGCGGTGGGGAATCAGGAAGCCGATGTTTTCCAGGCGTGAGTCGATTTCCGGCGTTGCGCCGGAAAACAGCAGGACCACGCCGGACAAAAAAACCAGTACGGCCAACACCGGCGCGGCCAGGCCGGAGGCAACCCGCAGGCTTTGCTGCGTCTGGAACAGGCGCTGGGCCTCGTTGACCAGCAGGAACACGCAGGCGATCAGCAGCGGCAGCACCACATAAATCATGCGGTATAGCAGCAGGGCCGCAGCCAATGGCGCGGCGCCAAGCTTGTCGGCGAATGCCGCGAGCAGAATCGCTTCGAACACGCCAACACCGCCTGGCACATGGCTGAGTACACCGGCGGCCAGGGCCAGCAGGTACACCAGCAGGAAGGGGCCGAACGGCGGCGCTTCCGGCAGCAGCATATAAAGGACGGTGGCGGCAGCGGCTACGTCCAGCGCGGTGATGATCAGTTGCAGGAACGTCAGGCGCCGGCCCGGCAGGCGCAGGGTACGACGTCCCGCCTTGACCAGCAGGTTGTCTGGATAAGGTTGCTCTGGCAGGCGACGGCGATAAATGCCGATGCACAGCGCGGCGGACAGCAGCAGCACTGCACCGGCAATACCACCGAGCACGCCTTGCGACAGGTGCAGGTAGGTCGATGCCGCCGGCAGGTTACTCAGTGTGGCCAGTGCTGCCAGTGGCGGCAGCGCCGTACCAAGGGCCAGGCTGGCGAACACGGTCATGTGCGCCACTTCCGAAGCCCCGATACCGTGGCGTGCATATAAACGGTAACGCACAGACCCGCCGGAGAGCATCGACAAGCCAATGGCGTTGCCGATGGCAAAGGCAGTGAAGCCACCCAGCGCCAGGGTCTTGGCCGGCAGTTTTACCCCGGCATAGCGTGCGCCGGAGAATTCATAACCCAGCAGAATGATGAAACCGGCGATGGCCGCCGCGAACGCACCCAGCAGGGCGGGTCTGGGCACTTCCAGGATCGAGTCGTGGAGCGCATACAGATCCAGTTCCAGCAGTAAGTGTCGGCAGGCGATCAGGGCGATTGCGAACAGCAACAGGGTAACGGCCAGCCCGATCGGCTGACGGTATTTGCTCAACAGATCCAGCCAACGCAAGCGGGTGGGTGTGATCGGTTGTGTCGCTGTGACGGTGTCTTGTGGTTCAGACGAGTTGGCGCGCATCAATCACCTCGTGGATTGTGCGCGACAGGATGGAGGTATCCAGCCAAGTTACCAATCCCTATGGACAAAATAATTACAAATATTAACGCGTATCGCCGGGTGCGGCGACTGCGGCCATTGGTCGTAGAGGGTAATGCTTGAGCATTCAGCATAGCTTGCAATGAGATGGACTCTACAAACCGTGTACGGTTTCATGAAAGATGCCATGCCATTGTTTCAGAAGAACTTTTTCGCAAGATACAAAAAAGGCCACTCTTTCGAGTAGCCTTTTTTGATGTTTGGTTGCGGGAGCCGGATTTGAACCGACGACCTTCGGGTTATGAGCCCGACGAGCTACCAGACTGCTCCATCCCGCGTCTGTGGGCGGCATTCTACAGCCCAACGCCGAGGTGTCAACCGTTAATGGGTCGATGGGTCAAATTAGTGTGAATTAGCGTCTTTCACCCCGACCATGTGCGGTAAGTGCGCGACGGACAAAGATTTTTCTGTCTTACAATTTGCGTACACATGCAAAACAAGCGCGCACAAAAAAGGCCACTCTTTCGAGTAGCCTTTTTTGATGTTTGGTTGCGGGAGCCGGATTTGAACCGACGACCTTCGGGTTATGAGCCCGACGAGCTACCAGACTGCTCCATCCCGCGTCTGTGTGTCGGCATTCTACAGAGGAACGCGAGTGTGTCAACCTGTGAATCGAAGAAAAGCGCTTGTGGTTCAATCGGTTAGCTCTCCAAGGCAAGCCTTGGAAGGTCGCGAGGCCAGTGTGGCCGAGGGTTTCAGCTCTATTGGCAGGCGAATTTCGATTGAGAAAATAAATTCATCAGTGAAATTTCCTACCGCTCAAGCGGAAGATTCAAACTACTGGTGCTATATACAGGGGTGAATGCGATACTGGCCGCCCGTTGGATTACACCCTCTGTTTATATGACGCAGCGCAAAATCATCCACGTCGACTGTGATTGCTTCTACGCCGCCATCGAGATGCGCGACGATCCGAGCCTGGCACAAAAGCCCCTCGCGGTCGGCGGCTCGGCCGACAGAAGAGGGGTGATCGCCACCTGTAACTATGAGGCGCGGGCTTACGGGGTGCGTTCGGCCATGTCATCGCGCCACGCCTTGAAGCTGTGCCCGGACCTGACCATCGTCAAGCCGCGCATGGACGCCTATAAGGAAGCGTCGAAAGAAATCCAGACGATCTTTCGCGATTACACCGACCTGATCGAGCCACTGTCGCTGGACGAAGCCTACCTGGACGTCTCTGACAGCCCGCACTTTGGCGGCAGTGCCACGCGCATCGCTCAAGACATTCGCCGCCGGGTCTCCAACCAGCTGCACATCACGGTCTCCGCGGGCGTTGCGCCGAACAAGTTTCTGGCCAAGATCGCCAGCGACTGGAAAAAACCCAACGGCCTGTTTGTGATCACCCCGGATCAGGTCGAAGACTTCGTCTCCCAGTTGCCGGTGAACAAGTTGCACGGCGTTGGCAAGGTGACCGCCGATAAGCTGGCGCGCCTGGGGATTGCAGACTGCCTGCAATTGCGTGAGTGGAACAAGCTGGCGCTGGTGCGTGAATTCGGCAGTTTTGGCGAGCGGCTCTGGAGCCTGGCTCGTGGGATTGATGACCGCGTGGTGCAGAACGACAGCCGTCGGCAATCCATCAGTGTGGAAAATACCTACGACGTGGACTTGCCGGATCTCTCAAGTTGCCTGGCGAAACTGCCCGAGCTGATGGAAACCCTGGCCGGGCGCATGGCGCGCATCGACAGCAGCTATCGCGCGGGCAAGCCGTTCGTCAAAGTGAAGTTTCACGACTTCACCCAAACCACCCTGGAGCAAGCTGGGGCAGGGCGGGATCTGGAGAGTTATCAACAGCTGTTGACCCAGGCGTTCAATCGCGGCGGCAAGCCGGTGCGGTTGCTGGGGATTGGGGTGCGGTTGCTGGATCTGAGCAGCGGTAACGAACAGCTGCAGTTTCCCTGGTAAAAACCGGGAGCCAAATGTGGGGGCGGGCTTGCTCGCGAAGGCGCCGTGTCAGTCGATACATTCATCACTGATACATCGCTTTCGCGAGCAAGCCCGCTCCCATATTTAGATCTTTACCTGCCCTGAGGTCCTAGCGTGCCCCAGGGTCCGCCACCAACCGCCCCGCATCCTTGGTCAGCGCCTGCACAAACTCCTGCTGCAACTCGGGATCATTGCGGGTCAGTTCGATCAGGCTCTGTTCCAGCTCACTGGCTTCTTCCTCAAGGCCCAACTCCGACAGGCGCTTGACCCGGTGCACCCACTGGTTGACTTCGTCGTCTTCCAGGTCGTCGTAGATCAGGCCATGGGCTTCCAGCAACTTGCCGCGCAGGGTGTTGCTGATCGCCAGGGTGGAGTCTGAGTGCACGTCGTCCTGGCCATCTTCCACGCTGATCTTCAAGGTCGTGACGCGGTTCAGGTCCTGCTCGGCAAACGGGCTGTCCAACAGGTTCAGGCGCAGCACGCCGTCGCGGTCGGTGGTCAGCTCATGGGTCTGCTTGCCGGCGGTGACCTGTACCGGGCGCTCGCTCCAGGGCAGGCTCGAATACTCCGTGCGCTTGTCACGCTGGACTTCATCGATCCCTGCCAGGTTCTGTTGCGCACGGCCGTGGGATTGCACGTTCATGAACGGGTTGATGCCGTCCACGCCGTAGCTCAGCCAGTCACGCGTCATGCTGGTCGGCAGGTTGCCGAGGGCGAAGATGTTCGCCACGTTGGCCCCCGCGCCAGCCACCAGGGCGACCGCGCCCAAGGGCATCTCGTAGAGTTTGCGCCAGGGTTGGTAGGGGGTGTAGCGATCGTAACGGCGGGTGACTTCGAATTCAGTGACCTCAAAGGTCTTCTGCTCGTGAATGCGAACCCGGCGTTGCGGCAGTTCCAGCACTTTGGGTTCACCTACATCGATCTGCAGGCTGTGGTCGAGCAATTTGCGCTCGACCCGCTCCTCGTGCTCACTGCGTTGCGACATCTGGTTGGCGCAGCCGCTGACCAGCAGGGCGCCGCACAAGGCGGCGCCCCCCAGGGCTCTGGTGTTTCGCTTGAACATGACTTCTCTTGATCTGGTTTTCAGCGACGAATACGCGCCTGAAGGAAAGACAGCACGTCAGCCACCGGCAACGGTTGGGCTTCGGCTTCGGTCCGGCTCTTGTATTCCAGATTGCCATCGGCCAGGCCGCGGTCACTGACCACGATCCGGTGCGGGATGCCAATCAGTTCCATGTCAGCAAACTTGATGCCCGGGCTGGTTTTCTTGTCCCGGTCATCCAGCAGCACTTCAAAGCCGGCAGCCGTCAGTTCGGCATACAGTTTGTCGGTGGCTTCGCGTACTTGCTCGGTTTCGTAGCGCAGCGGTACCAGGGCCACCTGGAATGGGGCCAGGGCGTCACTCCAGATGATGCCTTTCTCGTCGTTGTTCTGTTCGATGGCAGCTGCCACCACACGGGAAACACCAATGCCGTAGCAGCCCATGTCGAGGGTGATCGGCTTGCCGTTCTCGCCCAGCACTTCGCACTTCATCGCCTTGCTGTACTTGTTGCCCAGCTGGAAGATGTGCCCGACTTCGATGCCGCGTTTGATTTCCAGGGTGCCCTTGCCATCCGGGCTTGGGTCGCCGGCGACAACGTTACGCAGGTCGGCCACGGTTGGAACTGGCAGGTCACGCTCCCAGTTCACGCCGAAGTAGTGCTTGTCGTCGATGTTGGCGCCAATGCCGAAGTCGCTCATCAGTTCGACCGAACGGTCGATGATGATCGGCAGCGGCAGGTTCAGCGGGCCGAGCGAACCGGCACCGGCGCCAATCGCGTCGCGCAGTTCGGCATCGGTGGCCATGACCAGCGGGCTGGCCACGCCAGGTTGCTGGGCAGCCTTGATTTCGTTGAGCTCGTGGTCGCCACGGATGACCAGGGCGATCAGCTTGCCTTCTTCTTCGGCGCGCACGATCAGGGTCTTGATGGTCTTTTCAATCGGCAGATTGAATTTTTCCACCAGCGCCGCGATGGTCTTGGTCTCTGGGGTGTCCACCAGGCGCAGCTCTTCGCTTGGCGCCGGGCGGGACGTTTCCCGTGGCACGGCTTCGGCTTTCTCGATGTTCGCCGCGTAGTCGGAACCGTTGCTGAAGACGATATCGTCTTCGCCGGACTCGGCCAGTACGTGGAACTCGTGGGAGCCGGCGCCGCCGATGGAGCCGTTGTCCGCTTCAACCGGGCGGAATTTCAGGCCCAGGCGCGTGAACACGTTGCAGTAGGCCTGGTGCATGCGGTCGTAGGTGACCTGCAAGGAGGCCTGGTCGGCGTGGAAGGAGTAGGCGTCCTTCATGATGAATTCACGGCCGCGCATCAAACCGAAGCGTGGGCGGATTTCATCACGGAATTTGGTCTGGATCTGATACAGGTTCAGCGGCAGCTGCTTGTAGCTGCTCAGCTCGTTGCGCATCAGGTCGGTGATCACTTCTTCATGGGTCGGGCCGGCGCAGAAATCGCGGCCATGACGGTCCTTGAAGCGCAGCAATTCAGGGCCGTACTCTTCCCAGCGCCCGGATTCCTGCCACAACTCAGCCGGTTGCGTGCTCGGCATCAACACTTCCAGAGAGCCGGCGGCGTTCATTTCTTCGCGAACGATGGCTTCGACCTTGCGCATCACCTTCAAGCCCATGGGCAGCCAGGTGTACAGGCCCGAGGCCAGTTTGCGGATCATGCCGGCGCGCAGCATCAGCTGGTGGCTGATCACAACCGCGTCGGAAGGCGTTTCTTTCTGTGTGGCGAGCAAATATTGACTGGTACGCATGGTAGGCCGTTGTCGGTTGCTTGGACTTGAAATGACTTGGGATTGTACGGGCGGTTGCTGCCGGAGTACAGGCATGAGGTCGCGGGGTGTTTCTGTGGCGACCGGGCTTGTGTAGAGCTGGCTTGCCTGCGATGCGGTGTATCAGTTACATCGCGCTGATGCTATCGCAGGCAAGCCAGCTCCCACATTGACCGAGGTGAGTCATTCTTCGGTGGGCGGGCTCAACCGAATCCGTCGATTTTCCTGAAACCAGTGCAGGGCAATCAGGAACAGCGTCGGTACGCCCAGCAGGCAGGTGATCAGGAAGAAGTTGTGATAGCCGAACTTCTCCACCATCACCCCTGAATAACCGCCAATCAGGCGCGGCAGCAACAGCATGATCGAGCTGAGCAGCGCATATTGGGTGGCCGAGAACTTGAGGTTGGTCAGGCTCGACAGGTAGGCGACAAACGCCGACGTGGCAAGGCCGGAACTGAAGTTGTCCAGCGAGATGGTGAAGATCAGCATCTGCAGGTCGGGGCCCATGTCCGCGAGCATCACGAACAACAGGTTGGTGCCGGCCGAGGCCACGCCGCCGATAAACAGGATCGGCAGGATCCCGAAGCGCACGATCAGCAAGCCGCCCATGCCGGCGCCGAGCAGGGTCATGATCAGGCCGAAAATCTTGCTCACTCCGGCAATCTGGTCCTTGGTGAAGCCCTGGTCGATGTAGAACACGTTGGCCATCACGCCCATCACCGTGTCGGACATGCGATAGGTGGCGATCAGCCCGAGCAGCAGCAAGGCTTGCCAGCGGTAGCGCAGGATAAAGTCGTTGACCGGCGTCAGCACCGGCGCCAGGCCGCGTCGGCCCATGGTCGACAGGCACAGCGTGGTCAGGATGATATAGAGGATGGCGCGCAGGAAGGCGCGGTCTTCCATTAACAGCTCCCACAGGCTGACGCCGTGGAACAGGACGCTGGCAAAATCGGTGTTGTAGAGCTGGGTGAACATCGCCGGGACGGACACCAGCAACACGATCAGTACAAACACCGAGACCAGCTGATGCACGAAGCTGTAGCGGCCAGCCTGCAACTGCGTGCGCAGTGGCACATTGGGCTCGCGCATGAACAGAGTGGTCAGCAGCGCCGGAATCATCAGCAGGCCGAACAGCACGTAAGTGCCGGTCCATGCCGAGTGCTTATAGTTGAAACCGGTCGAGCCGAAGCCTTCGGCAAAGAACAGTGCACCGGCGGTGGCCAGCAGGGCGGCGATGCGATAACCGGACATATAACTGGCGGCGAGGGCAGCCTGGCGGCTGTCGTCGGCGATTTCCAGGCGATAGGCGTCTACCGCGATGTCTTGGGTGGCCGAGGCGAAGGCGACGATCACAGCAATCGCAATCAGCCAGGACAGGTGTTTTTGCGGGTCGCAAAAACCCATGCCGATCAACCCGAGGATCACCAGCGTCTGGGCCAGCACCAGCCAGGAGCGACGTCGTCCGAGTTTACCGAGCAGCGGCAAACGCCATTGGTCGAGCAGCGGTGACCAGACCCATTTGAAGGCATAGGCCAAGCCGATCAGGCTCGCATAACCGATGGTCTCGCGGGCCACACCGGCCTCGCGCAACCACACTGAAAGCGTCGAGAACACCAACATGTAAGGCAAGCCGGCGGCGAAACCGAGCAACAACAGCACTAACGTCGAGGGGCTGGCATAGGCGGCGAGCGCGGCGCGCCAGGTTTTACGGGGCATGGGCTGGAGTCTGCCTCAGATTTGCGGAAACAAAGCGCGCACTCTAACCGCTGTGCTCTACCGGGCGCCAGCCATGACGCTGAATATCAACGCGATTGTTCAGGATACTGACACCTTCGCTGCGTAAACGCGCACGTTGCTCGTCACCTGAGGCACTGCCCACTGGCAGACTTATCCGACCACCGGCACCCAGCACTCGGTGCCAGGGCAACCGGGTGTCCTCGGGCAACTGGCTCAGCGTGCGCCCGACCCAGCGGGCCGCGCGGCCCAGCCCGGCCAGATGCGCCAGTTCGCCGTAACTCACCACGCAGCCTTCGGGCACTTGCGCCAAGGTCAGGTACAACGCCGTACGGCGCATTTCTGCCGGGCTTTGCGCAATATCGGCGGGTTGATTCACTGTGGGCATCGTGAGGGTCTTTGTAAGAAACGTCTGTAATGATGGTGTTGAGAATTGAACTCAATATAAATACTTGAGTCAGTCGTAGCTATCTAACACGATAGCGCCCCTTTTTCGCCAACCCTGAGCCCCGAATACGCTTATGTTGTCCAGAACCCTGCTGTGCCTCGCTGTTTTCAGCGCCTCCACGCCCCTGCTCGCTGACACCGTGTGGTTAAAGAACGGTGACCGCCTGACCGGCAAGATCAAAGTCTTCGACGGTGGCAAG
This sequence comes from Pseudomonas sp. TREG-RG-20F-10-E-6-01, assembly GCF_022662455.1. Taxonomy (NCBI): domain Bacteria; kingdom Pseudomonadati; phylum Pseudomonadota; class Gammaproteobacteria; order Pseudomonadales; family Pseudomonadaceae; genus Pseudomonas; species Pseudomonas sp. TREG-RG-20F-10-E-6-01. The sequence goes on from NZ_JAKNQP010000008.1 coordinate 106,918, forward strand.
TTGCTGATTCAGACCAGCTACGCAGGGGCCATCCCGGTGGATTGGAAGCAGGTGAAAACCCTGGAAAGTGACCAGGAGCTACTGGTCAAGCAGGACGCGTACAGCGGTGAGAAGGCCAAATCCCTGAAAGCTGCGGATGACGGCAAGGTGGTGCTGGCCAATGGCGAGGCGCCCAAAACCGTGGAACTGGCCAGCATCCAGCAAATCCTCAAGCCCAAGCCGGTCATCGAAGACCTGGTGTGGAAGGGCAATGTCGACCTGGCGCTGGACTACAAGCGTGCCGACAAAGACACCAACGACTACGACGTGGACTTCAAGACCACGGCCCGTCACGGCCAGTGGCGCCATACCGCGCAGGGCGAATACAACCGCGAGTTCCAGGACGACGTCACCACCACCGACAACTGGGCGCTGGAATATGACCTGGACCGTTTCATCACCGAGCATTGGTTCTGGCAAGGCCGCCTGACCTACAAGCGCGACAAGGTTGAAGACTTGTCCCGCCAGCGCACGGTCGGTACCGGTCCTGGCTACCAGTTCTGGGACGATGAGCTGGGCGCGTTCTCCCTCGGTTCGCTGGTTAACCGCACCGATTACGAATATGCCGACGGCGGCAAATCCAATTTCTACTCGCTGGCCATGAAGTGGAACTACAACCGCTACCTGGTGGGCAAGACCGTGGAGTTCTTCACCAACGGCGAGGTGGGCAAGCCGCTTGCCGGGCCGTCCGATTACTCCCTCGATGCGCAAATGGGCCTGCGTTACAAGGTCACCGAATGGGCGTCTCTCAACCTCAAGGCTGAACGCGACATCATCAGTGGCGAATCGCAAAGCAGCCTGAGCAAGACCCGTTACACCGCAGGGTTCGGTGTGGCCTGGTAAGTGCACTCTGGCAACCTGCGCGGATATTGATTACCTTGTGTTGAGATCCATTCCCATATGCTGTGGGCGGCGGAATACCCGAGGAGTCATACGTTGAGCGCGCACGTTGCCAAGAACGCCCGAGAGCTGTTGCTCAAGGAATACCGTGGGGCTCTCTCCACATTGTCCAAAGCCATGCCCGGTTTTCCCTTCGGCTCGGTCGTGCCGTATTGCCTCGACGAGCAGGGTCGCCCGCTGATCCTGATCAGCCGTATCGCCCAGCACACCCATAACTTGCAGAAAGACCCCAAGTGCTCGCTGCTGGTGGGTGAGCGCGAGGCCGATGACGTGCAGGCAGTGGGACGCTTGACCTACCTGGCTGAAGCCGAGAAACTCGAAGATGCCACCGCCATTGAAGCGGCTGCCGAGCGTTACTACCGTTACTTCCCCGATTCGGCCAACTACCACAAAGCTCACGATTTCGACTTCTGGGTACTTAAGCCGGTGCGTCACCGCTATATAGGCGGGTTTGGTGCGATCCACTGGGTTGACCACCTGACACTGGCCAACCCGTTTGCAGGCAAGGCTGAGCGCAGCATGGTCGAGCACATGAACGCCGACCACACCAAGGCCATTGCCCATTACGTCGCGCTGACCGGCTTGCCGACCTTTGAACCCGCGCAACTGGCCGGCATCGACAGCGAAGGCATGCACCTGCGCATTGGCCAGTCGCTGCATTGGTTGCCGTTCGCGACGCCTTGCAACACTCCGACACAAGTACGCGAAGCCCTGGTTTCATTGGCTCACGCTGAGGTCTGGCCGAAAAAAGAGCCTGCCAACGCTTGAATTCACGAAATGGCGACGTCATCTAAGGTGGACTGGCAAGGCATTCTTGCGTTGAGGAACCATTTGATGCGCCCTTTTTTATTGCTCTTTCTGCTGTTCCCGGTGCTGGAGCTGTTCGTATTCGTTCAAGTCAGCAGTGCAATCGGGTTTTTCCCGGCACTGTTATTGATCATTCTCGGCTCGATGCTCGGCGTTCTGGTGCTGCGCGTCGCCGGCTTGGCCACAGCGTTGCGTGCGCGTGAAAGCCTGAACCGCGGCGAGCTGCCCGCTCAAACCATGCTGCAAGGCCTGATGATGGCCCTGGCCGGTGGCCTGTTGATCCTGCCGGGTTTCATCAGCGACGTGGTCGGCTTGGTGATGTTGCTGCCGGTCACTCGCAAGCTGCTGGCCGGCAAGATGCGCCAGCGCGCCGAAGAAGCGGCGATTCGCCAGCGTGCGTTCGCCGATGACCTGCAACCCCGTGGTGGCCCGGCTCCGCGCCCGCCGTTGGGACGCGAGGGCGATGTGATCGAAGGCGAATTCGAACACCGCGACAGCAAATAACCGCTTTATTGGCACGGCACCTTCGGGTGCCGTGTTGCTTTTGTGCGTCGGCAAACATAAAAAATTTCCGCCGTGGCCCCTTGTAATAAGCTTATGCGCCCTTATGTAACGGTCACCGCAAGGTTTCTGGTGGCGACACCAGACAGACTTCCGCGTCTTGCTTGGCGAGGCGCGACCGGCACAGCCGGAATACAACCCGCCGGTACCGATACCGGCCGATGAAAAACACAATTAGGAGAGATCGACAATGAGCAAGCTTCGTCCTCTGCACGACCGCGTCGTTATCCGTCGCAGCGAAGAAGAAAAGAAAACCGCTGGCGGTATCGTTCTGCCAGGTTCGGCTGCTGAAAAAGCCAACCACGGTGTGATCGTCGCTGCAGGCCCAGGCAAGACTCTGGAAAACGGTGAAGTGCGTGCGCTGGCCGTTAAAGTCGGTGACAAGGTTGTTTTCGGCCCTTACTCCGGCAGCAACACTGTGAAAGTTGACGGCGAAGACCTGCTGGTAATGGCTGAGAACGAAATTCTCGCTGTACTGGAAGGCTGATTTTCCCGCTCATTTTTCCGTTACTCCAAAGAATTTAAGGAATATCGATCATGGCTGCTAAAGAAGTTAAATTCGGCGATTCCGCCCGCAAAAAAATGCTCACCGGTGTCAACGTCCTGGCTGACGCAGTAAAAGCGACCCTGGGCCCTAAAGGCCGTAACGTGATCATCGAGAAGAGCTTCGGCGCTCCGACCATCACCAAGGACGGCGTTTCGGTAGCAAAAGAAATCGAACTGGAAGACCGTTTCGAGAACATGGGCGCGCAGCTGGTCAAAGACGTTGCCTCCCGTGCCAACGATGACGCAGGCGACGGCACCACCACCGCTACCGTTCTGGCTCAAGCTATCGTCAACGAAGGCTACAAAGCCGTCGCTGCCGGCATGAACCCGATGGACCTCAAGCGCGGCATCGACAAGGCGACCATCGCTGTTGTTGCTGAGCTGAAAAACCTGTCCAAGCCATGCGCTGACACCAAGGCTATCGCTCAGGTCGGTACCATCTCCGCCAACTCCGACAGCTCCATCGGCGACATCATTGCCGAAGCCATGGAAAAAGTCGGTAAAGAAGGCGTGATCACCGTTGAAGAAGGCACTGGCCTGGAAAACGAACTGTCGGTTGTAGAAGGCATGCAGTTCGACCGTGGCTACCTGTCCCCGTACTTCGTCAACAAGCCAGAAACCATGGTTGCCGAGCTGGACAGCCCGCTGATCCTGCTGGTCGACAAAAAGATTTCCAACATCCGTGAAATGCTGCCAGTGCTGGAAGCCGTTGCCAAAGCCGGCCGCCCACTGCTGATCGTTTCCGAAGACGTTGAAGGCGAAGCCCTGGCGACGCTGGTTGTGAACAACATGCGTGGCATCGTTAAAGTCGCAGCCGTCAAGGCTCCAGGCTTCGGCGACCGTCGCAAGGCCATGCTGCAGGACATCGCTGTTCTGACTGGCGGTACCGTCATCTCCGAAGAGATCGGCCTGAGCCTGGAAAGCGCCACCCTGGAAAACCTGGGCAGCGCCAAGCGCGTGACCATCTCCAAGGAAAACACCATCATCGTTGACGGTGCTGGCGTAGACCAGGACATCCAGGCTCGCATCACTCAGATCCGTGCCCAGGTTGCCGAAACCTCCTCGGACTACGACCGTGAAAAACTGCAAGAGCGTCTGGCCAAGCTGTCCGGCGGCGTTGCAGTGATCAAGGTTGGCGCTGGTTCCGAAGTTGAAATGAAAGAGAAGAAAGCCCGCGTTGAAGACGCCCTGCACGCAACTCGTGCAGCCGTTGAAGAAGGCGTGGTACCTGGCGGTGGCGTTGCGCTGATCCGTGCTCTGGAAGCTTTGGTTGACCTTAAAGGCGACAACGCTGACCAGAACGTGGGCATCGCTGTACTGCGTCGTGCCGTTGAAGCTCCACTGCGTCAGATCGCTGCCAACTCCGGCGACGAGCCGAGCGTTGTCGTCAACGAAGTCAAGAACGGCAAAGGTAACTACGGTTACAACGCTGCCACTGGCGTCTACGGCGACATGATCGAAATGGGCATCCTGGACCCTACCAAGGTGACCCGTTCGGCATTGCAGGCAGCGGCCTCCATCGGCGGTCTGATCCTGACTACCGAAGCTGCGATCGCTGATGCACCGAAGAAAGAAGGCTCGGCTGGCGGCGGTATGCCAGACATGGGCGGCATGGGTGGCATGGGCGGCATGATGTAAGCCAGCCTTACCCGGCACCTGAAAAACCCCGCCTGCAGTGATGCAGGCGGGGTTTTTTTATGCGCGGTGTTTGCCGCCGGCACGCCGGTCAGCGTGTGCTCACCTGCGGGATGACTTCTTTGGGTGCCTTCCAGCTCAGCAATTGTTGCTTGAAGCCGTAGCTCGCGCCCTGATAGTAGGTGATTGCGCGCTGGATCAACGGGTCGTCACTGCCCACGCGCAACTCCTGGCTCTCACCCAGCGCCTGGTCATGGCGACGCAGGCCCTGACGCGGGCTGAGGATCGCCAGGTCATTGCCGTCAAACAGCCCAAGGTGTTGGTAGTTGCCGATGACGACACGCGGCGGCAGCGGATTGTCCTGCAACAGGTTGCGGCCGAAGAAGGTCGACTCGTAGCTCAGGTTGATCAGGCCCAGCAAGGTGGGCGCCAGGTCGATCTGGCTGGCCAGTTGCGCGGTTTCACGCGCTTCAATCAGCTTGGGTGCATAGATGAACAGCGGGATCTGGTAGTTGGCGACAGGCAGGTCCTCTTTGCCTGCGCTGCCGGCGGTGTGGTCGGCGACAAACACGAAGATCGTGTTATCGAACCAGGGTTTCTGGCGTGCCGCATTGAGGAACTCGCCGATGGCGTGGTCGGTGTATTTCACCGCGCCGTCACGACCATTGCCGGACTTGATATCAATGCGCCCTTCCGGATAGGTGTAGGGGCGATGATTGGAGGTGGTCATCAGTTGCAGCAAAAAGGGTTGCTGTTTGGCGTAATCGGCGTCGGCCAGCTTCAGGGTTTGCCGGTAGAGGTCTTCGTCGGCCATGCCCCACGCGTTTTTGAACGAGATTTCTGATTCGGCCACGCTGCTCTGGTCCACCACCCGGTAACCGTTGCCACTGAAAAACGCGTTCATGTTGTCGAAGTAACCACGCCCGCCGTAGACAAATACGCTGTCGTAGCCGATGGCACTGAGGTGTTGGCCGAGGCTGGCGAAACCGCTTTCACGCCCGATACGTTTGACAATCGAGCGGCCTGGCGTAGGGGGAATCGCCAGCGTGATCGCCTCCAGGCCACGGTCTGTACGGGTGCCGGTGGCATAAAAGTTACTGAAGTACAGGCTTTGTTTACGCAAGGCGTCCAGATTGGGCGTGAGGTTGCGCCCATCGCCGTTGCTGCCCATGTACTTGGCGCTGAAGCTTTCGATGGTCACCAGCACGATATTGGGTTTGCGCAATGTGCCGGGGTTGGTGATTGCCCGGCGTATGTCCAGCGGGTCAGTGCCGACGAAGCGCGCATTGGGCTCACTGAGTTCAGCGCGCAATTGCCTGGCGACGACGTCGTCAGGCAGGCTTTTGTAGAACTGTGTGTAATCGAGCTCATTATTTCGGAACGCGGCGAAAAACTGATACGGGCCATTGCTGGCCAATTCATTGTTGTAAGCGTTACCGCCCTGGGCGCGTGGGCTGTCCTGGCTGATCAATTGCAGGCTGAGCCCGGCGACGATCAATAAGCCCAAGGCATTCAGCAGGCGGCCACGCATGGGCGGCAGAGGCGCGCGCATCGCCGCGTTGAACGGCTTGCGCAGGGCCAGGCTCAACACAATCGCCAACATCGCCAGCAAACTGAGCAGCTTGCCGATCGGGTAGGACTCCAACAGGTTGTTCAATACCTCATTGGAGTACACCAGGTAATCGACGGCGATAAAGTTGAAACGCACGCCAAACTCATCCCAGAACAGCCACTCCGCAACCGAGGTGAACAGCATCGCGAACAGGCTGACTGTCAGCACAGCCTGCAGGAACCAGCGATGGCCGCGGCGACGCCACAGCGCGGGCGGGCACAGCAGCAAGTACAGGCCCAGCGGCAGGGCGGCGTAGGTGAGAAAGCCCAGGTCGTAGAGCAAGCCGACGCCAAACACCGGCAGCAGGTTGCCAGCGACTTCGTCCAGGTGCGTGAAGAGCAGCACACCGCGGGTGATCAGGAAAATAACCAGCCAGGTGCCGGTGACGAGCAGCAGAAAGCGCATAGGCGCTGTTTTGAGAAAACCCATGTCTATGTTCCTTATATCGATGGGCGGTGATCTTCGGCCTGACACTGTAGTCAGTTTGTGAAGCTATAGTGAAAAACTTGTTGGTTTATCTTATTGGTTGAAAACCTTTATCGACACGGCTCTGAGGTCTATCCCTGAGCCACACTTGGCCTTAAGCTGCGCGAGCCAACACGGCCGTTACCGCGTACGGAGACACTGCCCATGCGAATTTTATTGGTTGAAGACAACCGCGATATTCTGGCCAACCTGGCCGATTACCTGGGGCTAAAGGGCTACACCGTGGACTGTGCGCAGGACGGTTTGTCGGGCCTGCACCTGGCCGCTACCGAGCATTACGACTTGATCGTGCTCGACATCATGCTGCCTGGCATCGATGGCTACACCTTGTGCAAACGCCTGCGTGAAGACGCCCGTCGCGACACGCCGGTGATCATGCTCACCGCCCGCGACCAGTTGGATGACCGGCTGCAGGGCTTCAAGTCCGGCGCCGATGATTACTTGCTCAAGCCGTTCGCCCTGTCGGAGTTGGCCGCCCGCATAGAAGCCGTGCTGCGCCGTGCCCAGGGTGGCGGCCGCCGCGCCCTGCAAGTTGGCGACTTGAACTACGACCTTGATACCCTGGAAGTCACCCGCGAGGGGCGCCTGCTCAAACTCAACCCCGTGGGCCTGAAGTTGCTCGCGGTGTTGATGCAAAAAAGCCCGCATGTGCTGCGTCGCGAAATTCTCGAGGAAGCCTTGTGGGGCGATGACTGCCCGGACAGCGACAGCCTGCGCAGCCACGTCCACCAATTGCGCCAAGTGATCGATAAACCCTTCGCCAAACCGCTGCTGCAAACCGTGCACGGTGTGGGTTATCGCCTGGCCGAGGGTCGTGATGGAGTTTAAGCAAAGCCTTGCCCAGCGGATCATCATCGCCTTTGCCTTGATGAGTGCGTTGGTGGCAGGGGCGTTCGCCATGGGCATTGTTGCGACCGTGCACCTGGTAGAAGAAAAACTGATTTCGGCGGGCTTGGGCGGCGACCTGCAACGGCTGTTGTTGATGGACAGCGTCGAGGACTGGAGCCACCGGCCGGAGCCCGATCAGCTGTTCTATTTCAGTGGTGGGCGCGGGGATTTCGAGCTGCCCAAGGATTTGCGGCACCTGGAACCCGGCTTTCATGAGGTGTTCCGCGAGGCGCTGTCGTACCACGCCATGGTCGAAGTGGTGGATGGCCGTCGGTATGTGCTGCTGCAGGACCAAAGCGACTTCGAGGAGCGCGAGCGGGTTTTATTTGCCGTGGTGCTGGTGGGCTTCGTGCTTAGCCTGGCGCTGGCGGTGTTCCTTGGTTGGGTGTTGGCGCGCAAAGTGATGGCGCCGGTGGTGCGGCTCGCTCGCCAGGTGCGCCATCGCGACCAGTTGCTGGGCCTGGCGCCACCGCTGGCACCCGATTATGCGGCGGATGAAGTCGGCGAACTGGCGGTGGCCTTCGATGCCACGCTGGGGCGTCTGCGTCAGGCGTTATCACGCGAGCAGTTGTTTACCAGTGACGTCAGCCATGAATTGCGCACGCCTTTGATGGTGCTGGCCAGTTCCTGCGAACTGCTGCTGGAAAACCCGGCGATCGATCAACGCGGCCGCAATCAGGTTGAGCGCATCGCGCGTGCCTGCGAAGAAATGCGCGAGCTGGTGCAGACCTTCCTAATGCTGGCCCGTGCCGAACACGATGAAGCAGCCATGTCGCCGCAGGTCACGCTGGCGCAGGTGGCGGACGATTTGCTCGGCATCTGGCGCGAGCCTATCGAGCGCAAAGGCCTGGCGTTGATCTACCAGCCAGGCAACCCTTCGGACGCGCGCTACAACACCACTTTTCTCCACGCCGTTATGGGCAACCTGTTGCGCAATGCCCTGCATTACACCGAGCAGGGCTTCATCCGCCTGACCCTTGAACCCAGCGGTTTTGTGGTGGAGGACACCGGTGTAGGGATTCCCGAAGACAAGCGTGAGGCGATGTTCGAGCCGTTCGTGCGTGGCAGCGAAAAGCGTGGCGAAGGGCTTGGCCTGGGTTTGTCGCTGGTGCAGCGTATCTGTGAGAACCAGGGTTGGACGGTCAGCCTCAGCACGATGGAACCCAACGGCTGTCGTTTTCACGTGCAGTTGAGTCAGGTCAAGCCCTGACACTTGCCCCTGCCGTTATCCTGCCAGACATCCCCGTAAATCGGCGAAGATGGCCCCATGCTATTGCTTGTGTCTGTAAAGTCTTGAAATGTATGAGATTGGACAGGACAAGTTTTTCACAACGGGTTGACCTGTTGATCACAGTTCGCTGCATAAGGTTGTAGGCATCAGCTACTGGAGATCCGTTGATGTCTACCCCGATCAAGCTCGATTTTTCTGAAAAGTACGACGATCAGCACGCGCAAAATTATTTGCTCAAGCATCAGGACAATCTGGCTCGCCGGTTGTCCCACAAGCGCGACGAGCAATTGGCGCGGGGTGCGCTGGCCATGGCCGGCGAACCTGGCCTGGTGTTGGACCTGCCGTGCGGCGCCGGGCGCTTCTGGCCGCTGTTGGCTGAGAAACCCAACCGTGTGATTATCGGGGCCGATAATTCAGCGTCGATGCTCAAGGTCGCGACCGTTGCTCAGCCAGCGGACGTGGTGAAACGGGTACGACCCTTGCAGACGTCTGCCTTTGATATCGATTTACCGGATAACTCGGTCGACAGTATTTTCTGCATGCGCTTGCTGCACCACATTGGTGATCCGGCGCACAGGATGACAATACTGCGAGAATTTCAGCGGGTTACCCGCGACAGCGTGATTATTTCGTTGTGGGTGGATGGCAATTTCAAGGCCTGGAAACGCAAACGCGCCGAAGTGAAACGTCGCAACAAAGGTGAGCAAGAAGGTTACCAAAACCGGTTTGTGTTACCGGCTGCTACTGTCGAGGCAGAGTTTGAGCAGGCCGGTTTCCGTGTTCAGGAATCCCTGGACTTCATACCGCTCTACGCCATGTGGCGAGTATATGTATTGCGTAAGAGGTAACAGGATGGCAGTTGAGTGCGTAGTAGGCAGTCATGTAGCTCCCGAGGAACGATTCGATTTTTTCTGGCGCCTGCAGGGCGAGTGGGTTGAAGAACCCAATCGCCGACGTGGCGGTGAAAGTGGTGTGCAACGCGTGATGAGCCCCAACGGCCGCTTGCTTTACAGCAAACGCCAGACCGGTCACATCTATCGCAGCTGGCTTCACCCGTTTGGGCGCCCGACCGTACTGCGTGAGCGTGATGCCCTCAGGGGGTTGCGTTCATTGAATGTACGCGTGCCGGAGCTGGTGTTCTGCGAGGCACGTCGCGACCCTGAACATCAATGGAAAGCGTTGTTGGTGACTGCGTCGCTCGACGGTTTCGACGAAATCGAAAACTGGTACGCCGCCGGTGGTCGTGAGCAATACGGTGAGGCGGTGCATGAGCGCCTCCTCAAGGAATTGGCGGGCACCCTGGCACGTATGCACAAAGGCCGCTGGCAGCATGGCTGCCTGTACATCAAGCACGTGTTCGTACGCGTAACCGGCGAAGGCGACTCGGCCAAAGTCGAAGTGGCGTTGCTGGATTTTGAAAAATGCCGGCAGCGTTTGACCGCTTATCGGGCGGCGTCCCATGACATGCTGCAACTGCGGCGCCATTCGTCGTGGAACGATACCGACTGGAAAAAACTCAGCTACTTTTACGAGACGGCGTTTGGCAGCGCTATCAAGGGTTTAACCAGATGAAGCTAGAAATAGCACGAGGTTTGTTCCTGGTCGGCGCGTTGGGCATTTCAGCCCTGGCGCTGGCTGCCTGGGAGCTGCCTCGGACACAAGTGCTCAGTGCGGTGCAAGGGGGCGGGCAATGTCCGTTACCGCGCATCGCCAAGGCGAATGTGGCGGTCAAGCCTGATCATGAGTTGTTGTTGTTCATGTTCGGGATGTCTCAGGGCATGAGGCCGCAGAGCTGAATAAAGCGTTGAACAGATTCAAACCCCCGAGAAAGGGCCTTGCGATGCGAGGTCCTTTTTTTTGGCTGTTGATTTGGGGTCCAGCACCTGTCCGTGGCCGCAGTCACGGACGGGTGCCGATTTCAAATCACGTGCAGATGGTTATCCCAAAACCCGGACGGCAGCTCCAACGGCTTAGCCACCAACTGCTTCTGGCGACAGTCGTAGAAGCGGCAGCGTCCCTGGCCTGAAGTCACCACAAACCCGTCCGCTACCGCACCCACGCCAGCGCAGTCGGGCAAAGGCCCATCCAGGCGCAGTTCGCCGCTGTCCATGTCCCAGATAAAAAAGCGATTGCCCCGTGGCGCCGTCAGCGCGACCAGGCGTAACTCACTGTGCACTGCGACGCTGGCGGTGTAATGCCCCATCGCCTGCAGCTGCTCATCCGCCACCGGGAACGCCACAAACGGCTGCCCCGGTCGCTTGATCGCGAGCAACTCGGACCGCTCCTGAGACGGCCCCATGAACTGCTGCCCCGTGAGAATTGTGCCGTCGCCGGCAATCCCCATATGACGCACGCTGTTCATCTGCTGGGCCAGGGTTTCCTTGCTGATCAACCGGCCATCGCGATGCATCAATACCAGGCTTGGCTCCATTGCATTGAGGTTCATCTCAACCCGGCTTTCAGCCTCGGTGCGAATCCCGCCGTTGGCCACCACCAGGGTTTCTCCGTCGGGCATCCACGAGACCTGGTGCGGCCCGATACCGTGGGTGGACATCTCGCCGCTGTGCACCAGCCGTTCGCCTTCGAACTTATACACACCCAGCAACCCACGGCCCGGGTCGGACGTGTCGTTCTCGGTGGCATACAACCAGTCGCCGCTCTTGTGGATCACCGCATGCCCATAGAAATGGCGATTGGCATTCGACGTGATGGTCTGCAGCAACGCGCCATCACGCAGGTTGATCAGGTAACTCTCAGTGCCCGGGCGACGGGCCACAAACAACGCAATTGGCAACGTCGGGTGGTTGATGATGTCGTGGCAACGCTGGCCAACCTGGGTGGCAAACAGCTGCTTGCCGTCCAGGTGATAACCCACGGCGTAGTGCTTGCCGTCCGCATCATCCCGTGCGGACAGCAGCAGCGGGCTGTTCGAGCCCTTCTGCTTGAACAGCGTCCAACCGCCCAACGTGAGCGCGCTGAGCAGCACGCTGCCCACCGCCAAAGCCTGTCGCCTGAGCATCATCAGTCACCGTCGTTGGCGTTAAAGCCCAGTTGGATGCCCAGCGCTTTGGCCAGCTCACCTTCGTGCAGGCGGTGGACCACGTTGAGGCTGTCGTAAATGTCGTTGAGCTGCTGGCGGCCGGCGTCGTCGGCCAACATTTCATTGAGCGTGCGCTGATTGCTGGCGAACAGCTTCAAAGACGCGGCGTAGGCGGCGTCGATCTTGTCTGCCAACGACTTCTGCTCCGACGGCAACAAGCCACGCAGGCCTTTGTTGTCGACGCCAGCCCACACGGTCTGGGCCGCGGCCAGGCTGGCTTCCAGGCTTTGCAGGGACGACTGGCTGCGCCACGCATCGGCCTGGAACGGTTGCGGGATGCCCTTGGTCTGGCGACCCATCGGCGTGCCGAGTTTTTTCTTCAGCGTGTCCAGCGCAGTGACTTGCACGCGCAGCAGGTCAGCGATGGCTTCGTGGGAATCGGCGTAGCGCTGGTTGGGGAACTTGGTCATCTGCGCGAGCATGCCGTCGGTGCTGTTCCAGCTCGCCAGGATCTCTTCAGCCAAGGCTTTCTGGCGCTCGCCGATGGCGACCAGCAGCGGGCAGTAACGGGCTTTCTGCGCTTCGTCGGCGACGTCGGTCTTGGCGTCGTAGAGGATGTATTCGTAGGCCGACAGGCCTTGTACCACCACGCTGGACTTGGCCAGGGCGGCGCCGTCGATCTGCGGCTGGGCGGTGACCAGTTGTTCGACTTGGCGGCCGACCAGGTTTTTCTTGTCCGGCCAGAACTGCACTTGCCACGAACGGTTGCCCTCGGCCAGCGGGCCGATCAGCAGCGGTTGCAGCTCGGCCCAGGCTTTTTGCGCGTGGAGGAAGTCGGCGCGGGCGGTCTCCAGGCTTTCTTTGCCCTGGCAGTAGGCGAGGGCGCTGACGGCCAGTTGGCGGTCGGCTTCAACCCAACGGCTGTAGGTCGGCAGGATCACTTGCTTGGCGATGGCCGCCGAGGTCACCGCTTGCGGGTCCTGCGGCGAGCAGGCGCCAAGGGCGAGGGCGGCCAGGCTTGTGAACAACAACTTGGGACGAAACATGTCGAGCTCCCTTCTGTAAGTGCGGCAAAGCTTATAAAGAATTCAGGAACGCCAGCAACGCGGCACGCTGCTCGGCATTAAAGGACAGCACATGCTGCTGCGCCGCGTGTGCTTCACCGCCATGCCACAGCACGGCTTCGAGCAGATTGCGGGCGCGGCCATCATGTAAAAACTGGGTGTGGCCACTGACGGTCTGTGTCAGGCCAATGCCCCACAACGGCGGCGTGCGCCAGTCGCGGCCACCGGCCTTGAATTCGCTGCGGTTGTCGGCAAGGCCTTCGCCCATGTCGTGCAACAGCAGGTCGCTGTAGGGGCGAATCACTTGGTTGGCCAGTTCGGGTTCGGCGGCGCCTGCGGCCGTGGTGAACGTGGGTTTGTGGCAGCCCTGGCAACCGGCCTGGTAGAACAGGTTTTTGCCGGCCAGCACCTGCGGCGTGTTGACGCCACGGCGCACCGGCACGGCGAGGTTGCGGGTGTAGAACAGCACCAGGCGCAGGATGTTATCGCTGACTTCCGGCTCGCCATCGGGACCATTGCCGTTGGGGGCCTGTTTGCAGGCGACTTGGGCGTCGGTGCAGTCATCAAAGGGTCTCAGGGACGTGGTGAGGCCCATATCACCAGAAAACGCGTGAACATTTTGTTGATTGAGGTTGGGTTGCCCGGCTTTCCAGCCAAAGCGCCCGAGCACGGTTTTCTGCTGGGCGTCATCCCAGACCCAATTGGCGCGGCCGACGAGGGCTTCTTTGTCGGCCGTTTTCGGGTCGGTGTTGCGCAACACATCGGCATCGCTGATGGCTTCGAGCAAGCCCAGGCCGATCATGGGCGGGGCGATGCGCGCCGAGAAAAGTGTATCCGGATGCATCGGGCCGTAGCCGAGCTGGGTGATGCGCAGGTCGGGCTTGCGCAGCTCGACCACGGTGCCGTCCTTGAACGTCACGTTGACCGGTATGTAATCCACGCGCACCTTGCCTTCCGGCGCCACGCCCGGCACGGCCATGTCTTGCAATTGCCCGCCGTAGACCGGCTCGGGCACTACGCCGAGCTGCTCGATGATTTTGGCGTAGGGCGCCGGCTCTGTCATCGGCACGGGAATCGACAGGCGCACCAGCATCGACACCGCATTGGGCGCGTCGGGCAACGGTGGGTGACCCCGGCCGTCCTTGATGTGGCAGTTCTGGCAGGCGTTGGTATTGAACAGCGGGCCCAGGCCGTCGCGCGCGGTGGTGGTGGACGGCGCGATCACCCACGGGCTGCGAAAGAAGCTGTTGCCGACGCTGAAGTCCAGGCGGCGGGTCGGTGCCAGGTTGGTCGAGGGCAGGGAAAAGGCGTTCTGGTCGCGCTTGTTCACCGTCGTCGCGCCGCCGGCTCGCGCTTCACCAGGTTCGGCCTTGGTGAAACGTGGGACGTCATCGCAGGCGGTCAGGCTCAAGGCCATCAACGCTGCGGACAGGCGAAAAAGCGAACCGAACATCAAGTTTCCTGAAGCAATGGCCAAAATTAGGCCGCAAAGTCTAACAGGGCGGGGCTCAATGAATAAGAGCAATTATCGTTTGGTCGAATCCGATTCATTCCCGCTAGAATGGCCGCACATTTTTCTCTGGAGGTGGCCAATGCAGGCTCTCGACGCTTTGCTCAACCGTGTTTCCGTGCCGCGTTTGCTGGAACCGGCACCGACCCAGGAGCAGCGCGATGTGCTGTTCGCCGCCGCCATGCGTGCGCCGGACCACGGCCAGTTGCGCCCATGGCGTTTTCTCACCGTCGAAGGCGCGGCCCGCGAGCAGATGGGCACGCTGCTCGCCGAAGCGGCGCGCCTGCAAGACGCCGACGCGCCGCAAGCCGCCATCGACAAAGCCCAGAACGGCCCACTGCGCGCGCCGTTGGTGGTGGTGGTGATTGCCCGCCTGCAAGAACACTTCAAGGTGCCAAAATCCGAGCAACTGCTGGCGGCGGCGTGTGCGGCCCACGGTATTCTGCTGGCGGCTTATGCACAGGGGATCGGCGCGGTGTGGCGCACTGGCGAGCTGTCCTACTCAGCGCACGTGGCGAAAGGCCTGGGGCTGACGGCGGATGAGGAGGTGATTGGCTTCCTTTATCTGGGCACGCCGCAGAACCCGCCGCGTGTTGCGCCGAAGGAAGATGTGGCGGCGTTTGTTCAGGCGTGGACTGGCCTTTAAACCTCTGCAGTTCTGCTCTTTGTGGGAGCTGGCTTGCCTGCGATAGCGGTGTGTCAGCCATAAAGGTATGGACTGACCCACCGCCATCGCGGGCAAGCCCGGCTCCCACAGAGACCTCTATCGGTTTCAGCAGTGGTGTTACACCTTGAACTGGTCCATCAACTTCATCTGCTGGCTGGCCAAGGCATTCAGTTGACTGCTGATGGCCGCCGACTCGGTGGCCTGGCCAGTGAGGGTTTCGGTCACGGTGCGAATTGCCGAGACATTGCGATTGACCTCTTCGGCCACGGCGCTTTGCTGCTCGGCGGCGCTGGCGATTTGCAGGTTCATGTCGCTGATGACTGTGACCGCGTCGCTGATCTTGCCTAGCGCCTGCACGGCCTGATGGATCTGCCCGGCATTGCTCTGGGCCTGATGCTGGCTGGAATGCATGGTGGCCACCACGCCACGGGTGCCGCTCTGGATGCGCTCGATCACCAGGCGAATTTCTTCCACCGAATCCTGTGTGCGTTTGGCCAGGTTGCGCACTTCGTCGGCCACCACCGCAAACCCACGCCCGCTTTCCCCGGCGCGCGCTGCTTCGATGGCGGCATTGAGGGCCAGCAGGTTGGTCTGCTCGGCAATGCTGCGGATCACTTCCAGCACCGAACCGATCTGCTCGCTGTTCACCGCCAAGGCCTCGACCTCGCTCACTGCCTTGCTGACTTCTTCGGCGAGGGTGGTGATGTCGCGGGTGCTCTGCTCAATGATTGACATGCCCTCGCGTGCCGACTGGTCCGCGCCGCGTGCCGCGCTGGCTGCGTTGGACGCGCTGTTGGCCACGTCGTGGGCGGTGGCGCTCATTTCATTGGACGCCGTGGCAACCTGGTCGATTTCGCGGAACTGCACCTGCATGCCTTCGCTGGTCTGGCGCGCGATGGCTGATGACTGATCAGCCGTGCCGCGTGCTTCGGTGATGCTTTGTTTGATCTGCGCGATGGTCGGTTGCAGCTTGTCGAGAAAGCGGTTGAACCAGTTCGCCAGCTCGCCCAGTTCATCTTTTTTAGCGTAAGTCAGGCGCTGGGTAAGATCGCCTTCGCCGCTGGCGATGTTCTTGAGCATTGCGGCCACGGTGTTGATCGGGCGGGTCACGCCGGTGGCGGTCAGCCAGATCAGCACCAGGCCCAGCAATGCGGCGGCGGCGCCGACCAGCAAGGCCTTGAGCGTGCCGGCTTCCTGGGCGTTGTCGAGGACGCCTTGCAGTTTCAAGGTGTCAGCCAGCATCACGTTCTTGGGCAGTTTGATCACGATGCCCCAGGACTTGGCGTCGGCAATCGGCTTGACCGGGTACACGGCGCGGATCGTGTCGTCTTGCTCGCGGATCGTGCGCGTGTCGTTGGCCAGCAATTGCACAATCTCTTTGCCCTCGGCGCCCAGGATGTCGATCAGGTTTTTGCCGACCCGCGCCGGCTCGCCGCTGTAGGCCGCGATCAAGCCGGTGCTGGAGAGAATCTCCAGATGCGCGGCACCGTCGAAGAGTTCTTTTTGTGCTGCGTCGGTCACCGCCTGCAGGGTGTTGAGGGCCAGGTCGACACCCACTACGCCGATGACCTTGCCGTCGACGATCAACGGCAGCGAGAGGGTGGTCATCAGCACTTGCTTGCCGGCCACGTCGTCGGAGTACGGGTCAAGCAGGCAAACAGTGCGCGTGTCCCGTGGGCAGGTGTACCAAATGTTGTAGGGCGTACCGCTGAGATTGAGGGTGGTCTTGGTCAGGTCTTCCTCGACCATCACCGTGTTCAAGCCTTCACCGGCGGCGCGGCTCCAGTAGCTCGAAAAGCGGCCTTTTTCATTCGAGACGCGGGCCTTGTCGTTGACAAACTCGCTGTCCTTGCCATCCAGGCCATTGGGTTCGAACGACAGCCAGATCCCCAGCACCTTGGTGTTGCGCTCAAAGGCGGTCTTGAGGCTCTGGTTGAGTTCTTCACGCAGGGCACCCGCTTCCAGCCCGCGCTTGGCGGCGGTGGTGCGCAGGCCCTTGATCTGGTCGGCCAGTGCGGTGACCACCACCAGGCTTTCGCCAAAGGTTTTCTGCAGCTGTACCGCCTGTTCGCCGGCCTTGGCTTGCAACAGGTTCTGCACACTGTTGGTGAGCATTCGCGAGCTTGAATCGCTGACCAGCCGGTTGTTCTGATCGGCTTCGTAGAGGTTGACGCCGACGACCAGTGCAATCACCCCCAACAGGCAGAGGCCGGACAGCAGCACGATTTTCAAGCGGATAGAGAGGGTGTCGAACATAGGTTCACTCGCGATTGGACTTGTTG
The DNA here is from genome assembly GCF_022662455.1 of Pseudomonas sp. TREG-RG-20F-10-E-6-01. Taxonomy (NCBI): domain Bacteria; kingdom Pseudomonadati; phylum Pseudomonadota; class Gammaproteobacteria; order Pseudomonadales; family Pseudomonadaceae; genus Pseudomonas; species Pseudomonas sp. TREG-RG-20F-10-E-6-01. The sequence goes on from NZ_JAKNQP010000008.1 coordinate 124,186, forward strand.
ACCTGCAAGCAGGGCGAGCCAAGTCCATTCGGCGCTATGTCCGGAACATCGGCGTAACGAGATGTTTCATGAGGGAAAGGCGATGAGCGGTAGGAAAAAGACTACACGCCGCGCTATACGGGGGCTGCAAGCCGTTCCGGGCGTGACCATATCCACAGGTTGCCCAGGCTCATGCCGGCGATTGCCAGGTAGATCGGCCAGCCGTGATCGAGCATCACCAGCATCAAACCGGCGCACAGCAGCATGCTGACGGTGGCGCTGACTTTGGCACGGCGCGCGATGATCTTGCCGTTGCGCCAATTGAACAGGATCGGCCCGAACAACCGGTGGTTTTCCAGCCAGGCACTCAGGCGCGGCGAGCTTTTGGTCGCGGCCCAGGCGGCAAGCAGGATGAATTCAGTGGTGGGCAAACCCGGTATGACAATCGCCACCAACCCAATGCCCAGGCTGACGTAGGCCAGCAGGCCGAAGAGGATCTGCGCGATTTTTGAGGTGGATTGGGTTTTGCCGGTCATAGGTTGGGTGATCACAGAAAATCAGGTTGAAATGAGATCCAAATGTGGGAGCGGGCTTGCTCGCGAAGGCGGTGGTTCAGTCATGCATATGTCGACTGACACACCGCTTTCGCGAGCAAGCCCGCTCCCACATTTTTAATCGCATTCCAGCAGTCAGGCCAATTCAGGGGCGCTAGCGTACGCCTGTTCCAGTAGCATGGTGAAGCGCACAAACGCGTCGATTGCACCTTTTTCTACTGCGGCTTCTTCTTCGGCGCTGAACTCAAGGCCGTCGAGGGTACGCGTAAAGCTTTTCCAGTCTTCAGCACGGCCACCGGCCGGCTCGCCGAGGTGGCGGGCGCCGAAGGTTTCGCTCAGGCCCAGGCCCACGGCGCGTTTGATCAGGAACGCGGCGCCCAGCTTGGAGCCTTCGGAGACGAACAGCCAGCCCAGGGCTTCGGCCTTGCTCGGGTTCTTGACAGCGCCAGCGACCGGTGCAGGCACTTCAGTGTCCAGGTCGCCGAGGTCCAGCTTGGCGGCTTCGGCGCGGCAGCGTTCAGCCAGGTCGGGGACGATCTTGATCAGCTCAGGGTCGTTGTACAGCGCCACGAGTTCCGATTGGAACAGGTACTGCGCGACCACGAAGCGGGCGAAGTTGGCTTGGGTTTCGAACGGGGCGTGGGCTTTGACCAGCGCATCGAGCTTGGTGTGGGGCGCGTTGGTGATCTGGTTCAGGCGCTGGGAGCGCAGGCTTGGGCGTTCTGCGGTAGGGGAAGCGGTCATCGAAAAAAGTCCTTGAGAAGAGTAGCGCCTGGGTGCCCTAAAGAGAGCTGTTATCAACTAGACGAACAAGAAGACGCGGCACAGTAAAAAATCCTCACCTCGCCGGTGAAATTCCGGCGAGGTGAGGAGGCGGCATTTGGGGTGAAGGGCTATCAGATGTCCCAGATCAGGTTGATCGCGAAGTTGCGGCCGGGCTGGGTCAGGCGGTCGAGGTTGGCGGGCGCTGTCACGCCGGCTTCGCCGACGCCGTCGTAGCTGCGCACGTCATCCCAGTTCCAGTACTTCTTGTCGGTGAGGTTGTAGAGGCCGCCGTTGATGGTCACATCGTGGGTGACTTTGTAATAACCGGTCAGGTCGACGATGCCGAAGCCTGGCGTTTTGAACGGCGCACTGGTGCTGCCATCCGGTGCGTGGAAGGTGGTGCTGTCGACGCGGTTCTGTTTTTTGACCAGCGTCCAGCTGACCAACGCGCCATATTGCTCTTGCTCGTAGCCCAGGCCGAACACGCCTTTAAGCGGGTTGACGCTGTTGAGCGGCTCGCCGTTGTCGTCGTTGCGGCCGTAGGTGTAACCGACCGAGCCTTGGGTGTAGAGGCCTTGCGGTGCGCCGAACGCGTCGAGGTTCAGGCGGCCCTTGGCTTCAACCCCTTTGATGGTGGCGTGCTTGATGTTATTGGCTTCGAAGGTTTGTATGTCACCGCCGGCGACCGAGGCGTCTTCGTCGATAAAGTTGCGGTACTTGTTGTAGAACACCGCGATGTCGAAAGAGCCCTCGTCGAAATTGCCGCGAATCCCGGTTTCGATGCCCTTGCTGGTTTCCGGCTTGAGGTTCGGGTTCGGCTCGACGGTGTAGCCCAGGTTAAGGTTTTCAAAGCGACCATAGAGCGCCTTGGCCGATGGCGTGCGGAAACCCTCGGCGTATTGACCGAACCAGGTGTATTGATCGGTCAGCGCATAGGTGAGGCCGAATTTGGGCGTTACACGGTGCCAGGTTTTTTCTTTGTCGCTGACCGGGTAGGCGCCGGTCGGGTTTACGGTGTTGAGGAATTCCTGGGTCAGCTTGGGTTTGAGCTGGGTGTAGTCATAGCGCACTGCCGGCAGGAAGGTCCATTTGTTCCAGGTGATCTGGTCCTGGGCGAACAGCGAGTAGGTGTTGATGGTCGGGTCCGGGAAGTCGCTGGATTTTTTCACGCTGTCGCTGGCTTGTGGGCTGGGTGCGCCGATGGCTGTGCAACCGGAGCCGACGGCGAGGCAGGAGGCCGAGCCTTTGCGCGAGCCGGTGACCTTCTGCTGTTTGAGTGTGGTGCCATAGGTCACTTGGTGATCGGTTTCACCAATGTTGAAGGCCTTGTCCAGTTGGGCGTCAAAGACCCACTGTTTTTCTTCGTAAAGCGTGTCACGGGTGCGTAATACGCGACGGCCCGCCTGGTAGATTTCGGCGGTGGTCTGGTCGGTCTTGGCGATCTGGTAGTTCAGGCTGGTCTTGATGCGATCGGCAATCGGCGACTCGAGGGCAAAGGTGTTTTCCAGGCCGAAGCGCTCGCGAGTGATGGTGTCGTTGCCCGAGCGGGCGCGGTACAAATTCATCCCGCGACCGCCGATGAACGGGCCGCCCACGGCGTTTTTCAGGTTAACGTCGCGGTCATCCTTGAACTTCTCGTAGGTCAGGCCCAGTCGGTTGTCATCGCCATAATTCCAGCCCAATTTGGCCAGGATATTGGTGGTGCGCGCGTCTTCCGGGTTGGCACCGGTGCGGGCCAGGCCGGTGGCGTTGTTGCCGTCGTAGGATTCCATTTCATGGCCATTGCGCTGGCTCAAGTGCAGCAAACCGTCGAAGTCCTGCACGCGGCCGGCAACGGTGCCTGAGGTCAGCCAGCTGTCGTCGGCGGAGCTGTAGCCGGTTTTCAGGCGGGCACCGACGTCCTGGCCGGGCTTGATGATGTCGTCCGGGTCGAGGGTGAAGTAGCTCACTGCGCCGCCGATGGCGCTGCTGCCGTACAAAGCCGAGGCCGGGCCACGCAGGATTTCCACGCGCTTGACGATTTCCGGGTCGACGTAGTTGCGGCGCGTCTTGGCGTAGGGGCCGTTGAAGAAGTTGTCCGGCACTTCGACGCCGTCGACTTGGGTGAGGATGCGGTCGCCGTCGATGCCGCGAATGTTGTAGCCCGCGTTGCTGGCGCGGGTGCCTGCGCCGCCGACTGATACGTTGGGCTCGTAGCGCACCAGTTCACGGATGGTGTTGACGTTCTGGCGGTCCAGTTCCTGGCGATCATGCACAGTGACCGTGCTGGGCACGCTGTTGACGTCCTGTTCGTTACGCGTGGCGCTGATGGTCACCTGTTGCAGGTTGAGCACGCTGCCGGCTGCGCGTTTTTCCAGCACGATATTGTTAGTGCCCAGTTTGCGATAGCTCAGGTTGGTGCCCACCAACAACCGGTCCAGGGCTTTTTCGGGTGACAGCGGGCCGCGTGCGCCAGGGGACGAGACACCTTGGCCCAGCTCTGCCGGCAGGCCGACTTGCCAGCCGGTCACGGCGGTAAACGCGTTCAGCGCCGAGACCAACGGCTGCTGCTCGATGCTGAAATTGTAGTTGCCGTGGCTGCGGGCAACCGGCTCGGCGGCAGTGGCGGCCATGATTGGCGCGCTGGCCAGCAGCATGGCAGCGGTCAGCAATGACAGGACGGGCGAGGAAGACCGGCGATTGAAACGAGAGGACATCGAGAGCGCTCCGGAGTACGAATCTTATAGTTGCGAACCGAATCAAATAGGAATCAGTTGCATTGGCTATAACGAGACGTACCGCCGGTTAACATCGAGTAAAAATAATTCTCATTTAGTTCAAAATGACCAGCGCCGGATATTCCGAGAGCGTGGCCGAGGTGATGTGCGCCAGCGAGCGCACCACGTCCAGCGGCTGGTCGAGGCGGTAGTTGCCGGTGACGGCTGTACTGGCGAGCTTGTCGTTGGTGTTGATGATCCAGCCCGGGTAATAGCGGCGCAGCTCGGCCAGCACGTCGCTCATCGGGCAGTTTTCGAACACCAGCCGACCTTGAACCCAGGCCAGGTCCTTGCTCACATCCAGCTTGGCGGGTTGGCCAAAGCCTTTGGGGCCGATGCGGATGCTCTCACCGGCACGCAGGCGCACACGGGCATCGTCGAAGGTATTGCTCAGGTCGACGTCACCGCGCTGCACCTGCACCTGGGCCTCGCCGTTGAGGTAGCGCACGGCGAAGTCGGTGTCGCTTACGCTGGCGCGCACCGGCCCGGCGTCAATCTCCAGAGGCAGGCCGCGGTTGGGCGCAACTTCAAAAAACGCCTCGCCCTGGTACAGGCGGGCGATGCGCTGGTGGTCTTTGATGCTGCTGGAAAACGCCGAGTTGGTGTTCAGCAGCACTTTGGAGCCGTCGTCCAATTGCACGCGCTGGCGTTCACCGACGACGGTGAGGTGGTCGGCTTGCAGGCGCACGGGCAGGTTGCTGAAGCTGAACAGGCCGATCAACAGCACGGCGGCGGTGGCCAAGGGTTTCCAATGCGGTTTTATCCGGCGCCAGACGCTCGGTTTGCGCGGCGCTGCCAGGGCCACGGCGGCGCTGTGCACTGGCGCTCCGCCCCAGGCGGTTTGGGCTTTGTTGAATGCGTGTACGTGTGCCGGGTCACTGGCCAGCCAGGCATCGAACTGCGCTTGCTGCCCGGGTTGCGGGCACTGCAAGACGATCAGCCAGTCGAGGGCCTGGTCCATGGCAGTGTCTTGCAACACCTCATGAGCCAGCTCATGGGGGCGCAGTTTATTCGGGTCTGTCACGGTGTTCCTCGGGTCTTCGCCACGTTCTATTCATCTTTCCTACAGACTGGATCGCCATATCTGTCGGCTGAAGCTTAAGGCTGATCCAGCCGTTCAGCCACTCCTACACAGATGGCCATGATCAATTTCAGTTCCTTTTGCACGGTGCTCAAGGACACTTGCAACTGGTCGGCAATCTCTTGGTAGCTGCAACCGTGCAGGCGGCTGAGGATGAATATCTGCTGTTGGCGAGCGCTCAGCTGGCCGAGGCTGATGCTCAGGTGTTCGAGCAATTGCTCGGCCTGGGTGGCGTCTTCGGGCGTGCTGATGGGCGCGGCGACACTTTGCAGCACGTCCAGCGGGACATCTTCCTGCAAGGTGCGGGCTTGAATGCGCCGCGAACGCAGGTGGTCCAGCGCCAGGTTGCGGGCAGTTTGGTAGACGAAGGGTTCGAGGTGGTCGATCGGCCGCTCACTGAGGGCCCGGGTGACGCGCAGGTAGGTTTCCTGCAGCAGGTCCTCGGCGGTGCTGTGGTTATTCACCATCCGCTGCAAGGTGCGAAGCAGAATCACCCGTTGGGTGATAAAGACTTGGTTGAAGCGAGATTGGCTCACAGTGCTACCAGATCGATTTGCAGTTAATGATAATGCTTATCATCAACGGAAATGGCAAGTGGCTATTGCTGTGAGCCTGCACCGATCAAATGTGGGCGAGTGCTTTTGTGGGAGCCGGGCTTGCCCGCGATGCAGGCACCTCGGTATTTGAGTCAAACCGAGGTGATGCTATCGCAGGCAAGCCAGCTCCCACACAAACCGGGCTTACTCCGCGTTGCACAGCGCCAGGCAGTTATCCAGCATCCGGTTGGAGAAACCCCACTCGTTGTCGTACCAGGCCAGCACTTTCAGCAATTTGCCGCTGACCTTGGTGTGATTGGCATCGAAAATCGACGACAGCGGGTTATGGTTGAAGTCACTGGAAACCAGCGGCAGGGTGTTGTAGCCGAGGATTTTCGAGTGCTGACTGGCTTCTTTGAGCAGCGCGTTGACTTGTTCGGCGGTGGCTTCTTTCTTCAGCTCCACGGTGAGGTCGACCAGCGACACGTTGATCACCGGTACACGCACCGCCATGCCGGTCAGCTTGCCCGCCAGTTCCGGCAGCACCAGGCCCACCGCTTCAGCGGCGCCAGTCTTGCTTGGGATCATGTTCTGGGTGGCCGAGCGCGCGCGGTACGGGTCGGTGTGGTAGACGTCGGTCAGGTTCTGGTCGTTGGTGTAGGCGTGAATGGTGGTCATCAAGCCGTTCTCGATGCCCAGCTCGCGGTGCAGCACCTGAGCCACAGGCGCCAGGCAGTTGGTGGTGCAGGAAGCGTTGGAGATGATCTGGTGCGATTGGCGCAAAATGTCATGGTTCACCCCGTATACCACCGTGGCGTCTGCGCCTTTGGCGGGGGCCGAGATGATTACCTTGCGCGCGCCGGCGGTAATATGAGCGGCAGCCTTGTCACGGTCGGTGAACAGACCGGTGCATTCAAACACCACGTCAATCTTGTGCGCAGCCCACGGCAGGTCAGCGGGGTTGCGAATGGCACTGACGGCAATCCGGTCACCATTGACGGTCAGGCTTTCCTGATCGTGGGCAACCTCTGCTTCGAAAGTACCGTGTACGGTGTCGTATTTGAGCAGGTGGGCATTGATCGAACTGTCGCCCAAATCATTGATGGCGACGATCTGCAAATCCTGGCGGTAGCCTTGGGTATACAGTGCGCGCAGGACATTACGGCCGATACGGCCAAAACCATTGATTGCGATACGAAGAGTCATTGGAAAGTGCCTGTCGTCGATTTGTTGTAAGAATTACAAGATTATTCGCATAAAAATAGAAAACAAGCCTTTTTAGTGGCAATATTTTGTTCAATCTACAACGAGTGACCTGAATCAACTGGTCCGATGATACAAACGACACCCTGCCATCCCATGAGCTGCGGGCGTTTGATCAGCATAGGAACGAGGGTCGCCACATCCGTTAGCCTGGAGTTCTACACATGCATCCCCGCGTAATTGAGGTCACCGAACGGCTTATCGCCCGCAGTCGTGCAACCCGCGAGGCTTACCTTGCGCTCATTCGCGGCGCCGCCAGCGACGGCCCGATGCGCGGTAAGCTGCAATGCGCCAACTTCGCCCACGGCGTGGCGGGCTGCGGCACTGAAGATAAAAATAGTCTGCGCATGATGAACGCCGCCAACGTGGCGATTGTTTCCTCATATAACGACATGCTCTCGGCGCACCAGCCGTACGAGCATTTCCCTGAACAGATCAAAAAGGCCCTGCGCGAAGTCGGCTCGGTCGGCCAGTTTGCCGGCGGCACGCCTGCCATGTGCGATGGCGTGACCCAAGGCGAACCCGGCATGGAGCTGAGCCTGCTCAGCCGTGAAGTCATTGCCATGTCGACGGCGGTAGCGCTGTCCCACAACATGTTCGACGCCGCGCTGATGCTGGGCATCTGCGACAAGATCGTCCCCGGCCTGATGATGGGCGCGCTGCGCTACGGTCACCTGCCGATGATCTTTGTGCCAGGCGGCCCGATGCCCTCGGGCATCTCCAACAAGCAAAAGGCTGACGTGCGCCAGCGCTACGCCGAAGGCAAGGCCACCCGCGAAGAGCTGCTGGAATCGGAGATGAAGTCCTACCACAGCCCCGGCACCTGCACCTTCTACGGCACCGCCAACACCAACCAGCTGCTGATGGAAGTGATGGGCCTGCACTTGCCGGGCGCCTCGTTCGTCAACCCGTACACGCCGCTGCGTGATGCGCTGACCCGCGAAGCCGCGCACCAGGTCACGCGCCTGACCAAAGCCAATGGCAACTTCACGCCGATCGGCGAGATCGTCGACGAAAAATCCATCGTCAACTCCATCGTCGCGCTCAACGCCACCGGCGGTTCCACCAACCACACCCTGCACATGCCGGCCATCGCCATGTCGGCGGGCATCATCCTCACCTGGCAGGACATGGCCGACCTCTCCGAGGTGGTGCCGACCCTGTCCCACGTGTATCCAAACGGCAAGGCCGACATCAACCACTTCCAGGCGGCGGGCGGCATGTCGTTCCTGATCCGCGAACTGCTCGAAGCCGGCCTGCTCCACGAAGACGTCAACACCGTGGCCGGCAAGGGCCTGAGCCGTTACACCCAGGAGCCGTTCCTGGTCGACGGCGAGCTGATCTGGCGCGACGGCCCGATCGAAAGCCTCGACGAAACCATCCTGCGCCCCGTGGCCCGTGCATTCTCGCCGGAAGGCGGCTTGCGCGTGATGGAAGGCAACCTCGGCCGTGGTGTGATGAAAGTCTCCGCCGTCGCCCCTGAGCATCAGATCGTCGAAGCGCCGGCCGTGGTGTTCCAGGATCAACAGGATCTGGCCGACGCCTTCAAGGCCGGTGAGTTGGAAAAAGACTTTGTCGCGGTGATGCGCTTCCAGGGCCCGCGCTCCAACGGCATGCCTGAATTGCACAAGATGACGCCGTTCCTGGGTGTATTGCAGGACCGTGGCTTCAAAGTGGCATTGGTAACAGACGGGCGTATGTCCGGCGCGTCGGGTAAGATCCCTGCCGCGATTCACGTCAACCCCGAAGCTCAAAGCGGCGGGCCGCTGGCGCGGGTCAAAGATGGCGATATCATTCGCGTGGATGGCGTGAACGGCACCTTGGAGCTTAAGGTGGACGCCGAAGAATTCGCAGCGCGCACGCCTGCCACGGGCCTGTTGGGCAACAACGTGGGGGCGGGGCGTGAGCTATTTGCATTTATGCGCTTGGCCGCAAGCTCCGCAGAGCAGGGCGCCAGCGCCTTTACCTCTGCCTTGGAGACGCTTAAGTGAAGCTTGCGCTGGTCGGTGACATCGGTGGTACCAACGCCCGTTTTGCGTTGTGGCGGGATCAGGAGCTGCACTCGATCCGCGTGCATGCCACCGCGGATCACCACAGCCCTGAGGAGGCCATCAAGGTCTACCTCAAGGAAGAAGGCCTGGAAATCGGGGACATCGGCGCGGTATGCCTGTCGGTGGCCGGGCCAGTGAGTGGCGATGAATTTAAATTCACCAACAATCACTGGCGCCTGAGCAAAGCTTCATTCTGTAAAACCTTGCAGGTGGATGAGCTGCTATTGGTCAATGATTTCACGGCCATGGCCCTGGGCATGACTCGCCTCAAGCCCGACGAATTTCGCGTGGTCTGCGAAGGCACGCCGGAACCGCTGCGCCCGGCGGTGGTGATCGGGCCGGGCACCGGCCTTGGCGTCGGCACCTTGCTGGACCTGGGCGAAGGCCGATATGCGGCGCTGCCGGGCGAGGGCGGCCACGTTGACCTGCCGCTGAGCAGCCCGCGTGAAACCCAGCTGTGGCAGCACATCTACACCGAGATCGGGCACGTCAGTGCCGAAACCGCCTTGAGCGGCGGCGGCCTGCCACGGGTGTACCGCGCGATTTGCGCGGTCGACGGGCACACGCCGGTGCTGGACACGCCCGAAGCCATTACGGCAGCCGGCCTGGCCGGGGACCCGGTGGCGATCGAAGTGTTGAACCAGTTCAGCATCTGGCTGGGCCGCGTGGCCGGCAACAACGTGCTGACCACCGGTGGACGCGGTGGCGTGTATATCGTGGGCGGGGTCATCCCACGGTTTGCCGACTTCTTTATCAACAGCGGTTTTGCCAAGAGCTTCAGCGACAAAGGCTGCATGAGCGATTACTTCAAAGGCATTCCGGTGTGGTTGGTGACCGCGCCGTATTCCGGGTTGACTGGGGCGGGTGTGGCGCTGGAGCAGGCTTTTGCGTAGGCAGTGATGGCCTCTTCGCGAGCAAGCCCGCTCCCACATTCAACCGCATTCATCCAGTTGGAATGAGTTTAAATGTGGGAGCGGGCTTGCATGCGATAGGGCCTCAAGGGCAACAGATGACTCAAGCTTGGCCATAACAACAAGGAGGACCCCGTGAGCGTAATCAGTAAATCGATTCTCCTCGTCGACGACGACCAGGAAATCCGCGAATTGCTGCAGACCTACCTCAGTCGCGCCGGCTTCCAGGTGCGTGGCGTGCCGGATGGTGCAGGGTTTCGCCAGGCGATGAACGAGGCGCCGTGCGATTTGGTCATCCTCGATGTGATGCTGCCCGACGAAGACGGTTTCAGCCTCTGCCGCTGGATTCGCCAGCACCCGCGCCAGGCGCAGGTGCCGATCATCATGCTCACTGCCAGTTCCGACGAAACCGACCGCGTGATCGGCCTGGAGCTGGGCGCCGACGACTACATCGGCAAGCCTTTCAGCCCGCGCGAGCTGCAAGCGCGCATCAAAGCCCTGTTGCGCCGCGCCCAGTTCGGCCAGGAACGCAGCAGCAGCGGCGATGTGTGGGTGTTTGATGAATGGCGACTGGACATGATCAGCCATCGCCTGTTTCACGTGGACGGCGAAGAGGTGATTCTTTCCGGCGCCGACTTTGCCCTGCTCAAACTGTTTCTCGATCACCCGCAACAAATTCTCGACCGCGACACCATTGGCAACGCCACCCGTGGCCGCGACCTGATGCCGCTGGACCGTATCGTCGACATGGCCGTGAGCCGCTTGCGCCAACGCCTGCGCGATACCGAAAAACCCCCACGGCTGATCCGCACCGTGCGCGGCAGCGGTTATCAACTGGCAGCCAGCGTGGTTGCCGGCAATGCCCACTGAGCATTTAAGCGAACGCCGCCGCCGTTTCCCGGTGCCGCGCTCGCTGCTGGGGCGGATGTTGCTGCTGACCTTGCTCGCGGTGCTGTTCGCCCAGGCACTGTCCAGCGTGATCTGGGTCTCGCAATTGCGCGCCACCCAGCTCGAAGGCCTGGTCACGAGCGCCCGCAGCCTGGCGCACTCGATGACGGCCAGCGTGAGTTATTTCCGCTCGTTGCCAGTGGCCTACCGCCCGCTGGTGCTGGACCAGTTGCGCAGCATGGGCGGCACCCGTTTTGTGGTGACCCTCAACGACCGACCTCTGGATATGCAGATATTGCCGCAGACCCCGCGCAAACAGGCGGTGCTGCAAGCGGTAGACGAAGTATTGCGTCAGACCCTGGGCGGCGACGTGCATATCTCGGTGGAGTTCGTCAGTGCCGAAGACCTGCGCATTTTCAACGCTGGCCTGAAGCTCGATGAACTGCCGCGGTCCTGGGCGCATTACGCGTTGACCCTGGAACCGGTGAATCCGCCGGTGCTGGTCACGCAGATCCAGCTGGCGCCGGGCGAATGGCTGTACATCGCCTCGTTGTTGCCCGAGCCCTACACCAGCCTTGAAGAACAGGGCCTGCCGTCGCAGCAGGTGTGGTTTATCGTGCTGACCAGCGGTTTTCTATTGTTGTTTATCGGCCTGCTGGTGCACTGGCAAAGCCGACCGCTCAAGCGTCTGGCGCGGGCGGCGCGTGATATGTCCCTGGGCGCGGATGTCGAGCCGGTGGCCGAAGGCGGCGGCAGCGAAGTGGTGGAAGTGGGCCGTGCGTTCAACGCCATGCGCGAACGTATCAGCCGGTACCTGACCGAGCGCAGCCAATTGTTCAGCGCGATTTCCCACGATTTGCGCACGCCGATCACCCGCTTGCGCCTGCGCGTGGAACTGCTCGAAGACGAGAACCTGCAAGCCAAGTTCGGTCGCGACCTAGATGAATTGGAGCTGCTGGTAAAGGGCGCGCTGCAATGCGTGAAAGACACTGACATCCACGAAAACATCGAGCCGGTCGACCTCAATCACGTCCTTGATTGCCTGGTGGAGCCGTACCTGGCGCCCAACGGCAATGGTCGCATCACCCAGGATGGCCGCGCCCTGGCGCCGTATGCAGGCAAGCCGCTGGCGCTCAAGCGCTGCATCGGTAACCTGATCGACAACGCGTTGAAGTACGGGCAGAACGCGCATCTGCACATTGAAGACGATGGCGCGGAATTTATCCTGCACGTCGACGACGAAGGCCCCGGCGTGCCGGAGCAGCGGCTGGAGCAGGTGTTTGAACCGCACTTTCGGTTGGCCGGGCAGCAGCAGGGTTATGGTTTGGGGTTGGGTATTGCGCGCAACATCGCCCACAGCCATGGCGGTGAGGTGAGTTTGCAGAATTTGCGCGAGGGTGGTTTGCGCGTCACATTGCAGTTGCCCCGGACCTTGGACTAAAGAACACCAAGGTTCAAATGTGGGAGCTGGCTTGCCTGCGATGGCGGTGCATCAGTCGAACATTCGCTGCCTGACCCACCGCCATCGCAGGCAAGCCAGCTCCCACAATGATACTTGTGGTGGGTCAGATACTTTGGCGCATTCTCGCCAGGTCCCGCAGCGGCGGCGCCCCAAACAGCCGGCTGTACTCGCGGCTGAACTGCGACGGGCTTTCATACCCAACCCGATACCCCGCCGCCGAGGCTTCCAGCCCTTCGGCAATCATCAAACGCCGCGCTTCCTGCAGGCGCAACTGCTTCTGGTATTGCAGCGGGCTCATCGCGGTGATCGCCTTGAAGCGGTGGTGCAACGTCGAGACGCTGAGGTTTACTTCGCGGGCCAGGTCATCAATACGCAGCGGCTGTTCATAGTTGCCGTTCAGCCACTTGATGGCCTGGCTCACCCGATGGCTCTGACTGTTGGCCACGGCGATTTCATACAGCCGGTAACCCTGCGGCCCACGCAGCAAGCGGTAAAGAATCTCGCGGTTGATCAACGGCGCCAGCATCGCGATGTCTTTGGGCGTATCCAGCAGGCGCGCCAGGCGCAGCACGGCGTCAAGCAATTGAGTGTCGATGCGGTCGACGTACATGCCGCGCGAAGTCGGACGCGAGGGCACGCCCATCGGCCCGGCCTCGGCGATCAGCGCGGTGAGTTGGGCCGGGTCGATATTGATGCGCACCGACAGGTTGGGATCTTCCGGCGTGGCATCGATGATCCGCCCTGCCACCGGCATCGCCACGGAGAACACCAGGTAGTTGAGCGGGTCGTAGGCGAAGATTTCGTCAGCCAGGCGTACTTCCTTGCTGCCGCTGGCGAGGATGCACAGTGCAGGTTCCACCAGCACCGGCATGAAGTCGCGCGGCGTGTTGTGGCGGTTGAGGAACAACGAGGTGATCGCCGTGCCGTAGGAGCCATCTTCCCAGGTATGCCGGTGCACGATGCTGGCGAGTTCGGCGCGCTGTTTTTCCGTCTCGGCATCGAGAGGAATGGACTTATGTTCCGACGACATGACGTGTCCTCTACAAGCTTTTTGATGGGATCAGCTTAGCGGCGGCTTTTGAGAAAGTGTTACGTCGATCCTGCACAATCCTTGCCTGATCCTGCGATAAGTCGCGAATCAGGCAAGTGCAGTGCCTGTCATCTGCCTGAAACACTGAACATGGCCATGGAATAAACCCCCGGGGCCAAACGTCTTATCTACGCCTCTGGCAGGATTGTGCAATAAGCCGGCAGGAATTGACTAACCGCGCCCGCACCCGCGCCGTTATCTTTGATCCTGTGGCAGCACGCTCTCACAGTGCTTGCCGAGCATCACTTCTCAACGGGAGAGTCGAACATGTCCACCCCCATTCCCGCGAGCCATATGGCCTTTATCCGTGCCCGTACCGGGTGCAGCACCGAACTCGGTGCACGCTTGAGCAGTTTGATCGAACCGGGCCGTCAGGCTCAGGGTTGCCTGCAATTCTCGTTGCAGCATTCCCAAGTGGATCCCGATGTGTGGCTGATCTGCGGCTTCTGGAGCAGCGAGCAGGCGATGAGCGCCTACTTCAACTCGCCCGCCTTGATGGTCTTCACCGAGCTGTTGAACGACATGGTGGTGCGCAGCATGGACTTCCAGACCTTTACTGATGCATCCGCGGCGCATGCCTACGGCGAGTACCTGCAACTGGCCGGTTGAGAAGGTTAGAATGGCCGACTTTCCCATTGGCCAGGACCTGCAACATGGCACGTAAAGAGTTTGCCCACCACGAAGCCGTTTCCGCCTTGGTGCGTGAAGAAGAGGGTGGCTACAGCGCCGCCATCGCCGTCAAGGCACTGGATGGCATGGGCGCCCCCAGGTTTCACAAGATCCTTGAAGGCCACACGTTCAAGACCGCTGACGACGCCGACGATGCGGCTGCCGCGCAATTGCAGCGGTTGGTCGACGTGGACGAAGACGGGCAATTGACCTGGTCACCTGCCGCTGACTAATCAACACCACCGATCCAAATGTGGGCGCGGGTTTGCTCGCGAAGGCGCAGTGTCAGTCACCGAAAATATTGACTGATCCACCGCCTTCGCGAGCAAGCCCGCTCCCACATTTTTTTGCCTTTCACTCAGCGCTGAGTGGCGCCTGGCCGATACATCTTGAACAGTGCCTGCGGCCCCAGCTGGAAGTAATCCGCCGGCCCACCGCCGCGCAAGATCGGCTCCGCGGCGGCCGTGTCATAGATCCCATCCTTGAGCAGCCACTTGGCAATGTGCACCGCGACCACCTCGCCCAACACCAGCCAGCTCGGCACCAACTCTTTGTCGGCGCGCTGCAGCTGAATAATCTGCGTCACCTTGCATTCGAACGACACCGGGCTTTCGCCCACGCGCGGCACGCCGACAATTTTCGAGGCGACTGGCGTCAGGCCGGACAGCTCGAACTCGTTGACCTCTGGCGATACTGCCGCGCAACTCTGGTTCATCTGTTCGGCCAACGGGCGAGTGGCCAGGTTCCACACAAACTCGCCGGTCTGTTCGATGTTGTTCAGGCTGTCTTTGCGCCCGACGCTGGAAAACCCAATGATCGGCGGAATGTAATTGAATGCATTGAAAAAGCTGTAGGGCGCCAGGTTCAGGCGGCCTTCGCGGTCGTGGGAAGAAATCCAGCCAATCGGCCGTGGCCCGACGATGGCATTGAACGGGTCATGGGGCAGGCCGTGGCCATTGGCGGGTTCGTAGAAATGGATATCGTCAGACATGGGCCGGGGTTCCTGCTGCGGGGGGCTGTGAGGTAGCCATAGTGCAATCCATGACGGCGAATTTCCATTGGCCGGATGGAATTTTCATTGATTGCCCACCTATTTTTCACAGCGTCCCGTTCAGTCTGCGCGCCAGGTCGACACCCCCTATACGTCGGCCCAATGCACGACTGAGCTTCGGAGCCTTGCGCACAATGAACAAACTTCCTCAGATCACCCTGGCGTTCTGGGTCATGAAAATCTGCGCAACCACCCTGGGCGAAACCGCCGGGGATTTGTTGTCGATGACCCTGAATGTCGGCTACGCCATCAGTTCGATGATCTTGATCAGCGTATTTCTCGTCACCCTGGTGACCCAGCTCTGGTCGAAAACCTACAACCCGGTGCTTTACTGGATCGTGATTTTGTCCACGAGTACCGCCGGCACGACGATGTCGGATTTCATGGACCGCACCTTGGGCCTCGGGTACGCCACCGGCTCGATGATCCTGATCGTGATCCTGATGATCATCTTCGCGTTGTGGCACCTCAGCGGTGATTCGCTGAACGTGAACAAGGTCCAGACCTTTCGAGGCGAGCTGTTTTACTGGATGGCGATTCTGTTCTCCAACACCTTGGGCACCGCGCTGGGTGACTTCCTGGCGGACGACTCCGGGTTGGGTTTTGCCGGTGGCGCCTTGCTGATCGGCTCGGCCATTGCGGTGGTGGTAGCACTTAAATACTTCACCCAGATTTCTTCGGTGCTGTTGTTCTGGGTGGCGTTTGTGCTGACTCGGCCGTTCGGTGCGACCCTGGGCGATTTCCTCACCAAGCCCCATGAAAAGGGCGGGCTGGATTTCGGCACCATCGGTTCATCGGCGGTGTTGGCGGGCGTGCTGGTGGTGATGATTGCCGGGGCGTCGTATGCGCAGCGCCGGTACGGGCGCCGGCAGCCCGTAGAGCTGACCTGACGCTGTTTATGAAACGCTGAAGACCAAAATGTGGGAGCGGGCTTGCTCGCGAATGCGGTGGATCAGTCAGAGCAACATCGACTGACACTGCGCTTTCGCGAGCAAGCCCGCTCCCACACTGTTTAGTCCGTGGTAATCCGCGAATGCTTGCGGGTGTCTTTCATGGTCACGTAGACCACCAGCGACACCGCAATACAGGCCGTCACATACCAGTAGTAGCCGGTTTCCATGCCAATGCTCTTAAACCACAGCGCGATGTATTCAGCCGTACCGCCGAAGATCGACACGGTCAGCGCATATGGCAGGCCCACCCCCAAGGCACGGATTTCCGTAGGGAACAGCTCGGCCTTCACCACCGCATTGATCGAGGTGTAGCCGCTGACGATGATCAGTGCCGCCATGATCAGGAAAAACGCGCCCCACCAGGTCTGGATGGTGTGCAGGGTGGTGAGGATCGGCACGGTAAACAAGGTGCCAAGGATACCGAAGGCGATCAGGATCGGCCGGCGGCCAACCTTGTCCGACAGCCCGCCGACAATAGGTTGCAGGCACATGAACAGAAACAGCGTGGCCGCCGAAATGGTGGTGGAGTCGGAAATGCTCATGCCCACCGTGTTCACCAGGTATTTCTGCATGTAGGTGGTGTAGGTGTAGAACGCCAGGGTGCCGCCCATGGTCAGGCCGACCACGGTCATCAGTTCCTTGGGGTGGCGCATCAAGGTGCGCATGGCGCTTTCCTTGGCCTTTTCCTTTTTGGTAAACGACTCGGTTTCTTCCATGCCACGACGCAGGTACAGCGCGACCACTGCGCACAGGGCGCCGATGGCGAACGGGATGCGCCAGCCCCAGTCGTACAGTTGTTCGGTGGTGAGCACCTGTTGCAGCACGATCAATACTGCCAGCGCGATGAGTTGGCCGGAGATCAGCGTCACGTATTGGAAGCTGGAGAAGAAGCCGCGACGTTCCTTGGTCGCCATTTCGCTCAAGTAAGTGGCCGAGGTACCGTACTCGCCACCCACCGACAAACCTTGCAGCAGGCGGGCGAACACCAGCAGGATCGGTGCGCCGACGCCGATGGTTTCATAACCCGGGCTCAGGGCGATGATCAGTGAGCCGAAGCACATCAACAGCACCGAAGCCATCAAGGCCGCTTTGCGACCGGCACGGTCGGCGTACAGCCCCATCAGCCAGCCACCGATCGGGCGCATCAGGAAGCCCACGGCGAAGATCGCGGCGGTGTTCAGCAGTTGGGCGGTAGTGTCGCCTTTCGGAAAGAAGGCCTTGGCGAAGTACAGCGAGAAGGCGGCGTAGACGTACCAGTCGTACCACTCGACCATGTTGCCGACCGAACCGCTGAAAATCGATTTGATCCGGCTGGAAGTACTGCGTTCTTTTGCCGGCGCAGCCGCCGACCCCAGAGGCAGGGAGTTGGAGTTATCCATTGAAGGATCCTTCATCTAGTTGTTTTTATGGAGCGTGCTTGAGCACTGCCTGGCTGGGGCTATAGCAGGAGCTGTGCCAGGTGGGTGAAGGCCCGGAATAGAAGGGGTACAAGATTTTATTGAGCGGAAATTTGCTGATGATTTTCAGGTGATGAGCGGAAATCCGCTTATGGCTGCTGTCCTTATCGGGGGCAAGCCCCCTCCCACATTTTGATTTGTGAACACGCTCAAGTGTGGGAGGGGGCTTGCCCCCGATAGCGGCCTGCCAGTCAACACAACGATTGGCCTAGAGAAACATCTCCCGCACCAACCCATGCCGCTGCATCTTTTCATTGAAGGTGCGACGGGGCAGCTGCAGCTCCGCCAACACCGCCTTGATATCACCCTTGTGGCGCACCAGCGCCGCTTTCAGGCAATGCGCTTCGAAGGCTTCCTGCTGCGCCGCCAGGGATTGCCCGGCCTCGATACCTTCCGGCTCCGGTTCACCCAGGCCCAGCACTTGGCGCTCGGCGACGTTGGCCAGTTCACGCACATTACCCGGCCAATCATGGCTGAGCAGGCGCCCCAGTTGCGCGCCGCTCAAGGGCTCGGCGCTGCGGCCCAGGCGCTCGGCGGCGCTGTGGGCAAAGTGGTCGAACAGTAGCGGAATGTCTTCGCGGCGCTCGCGCAGAGGTGGCAGGCGCAGCTGTGCGACGTTCAGTCGGTAGGCCAAATCTTCGCGAAAGCGCCCGGCGCGCGCCTCTTCCAGCAGGTCCGGCTTGGTGGCGGCAATGATGCGCAAGTCCACGTGAATGCTTTGGTTGGAGCCCAGTCGCTCAAGCTTTTGTTCCTGCAATACGCGCAGCAACTTCACCTGCTGGGCCAGCGGCATGCTCTCGATTTCATCCAGGAACAGCGTGCCGCCATGGGCATATTCCAGCTTGCCAATACGCTTGCCTTGGGCTCCGGTGAACGCGCCACTTTCGTGGCCGAACAATTCGGCCTCAAACAACTGCTCGGGGATGGCGGCGCAGTTGAGCGCTACAAACGGCTTTTTTGCGCGCGGGCCAAAATCGTGCAGGCAGCGCGCGACCAGCTCTTTACCGCTGCCGGTCTCGCCACGGATCAACACATTGACCGGCAGGTTCGCCAGGTCGAGCACCTGACGTCGCAGGTTCTGCAAGCCTCGGGACACGCCCAGCAGGCTCGATTCGAGCTGCGCGCGATGGTCGGCCTGTTGATGCAGACGACGGTTTTCTAGGATCAGCCCGCGTTTGTCCAGGGCGCGGCGCAGGCTGTTGAGCAAGGCGTCGGGGCTGAAGGGCTTTTCCAGAAAGTCATAGGCGCCGTCGCGCATCGCTTCCACCGCCATCGGCACATCGCCGTGGCCGGTGAGCAGAATCACCGGCAAATCGGCATCCCGGCGTTGCACTTCGGCCAGCAGTTCCAGGCCGCTGAGCCCGGGCATGCGCACATCGCTCAAGATCACTCCGGCAAAGTCCCTGGGCAGGTGCGCCAGGCATTCCTCGGCGCGGCTGAACAACTGCACGTCAAACCCTGACAGGCTCAACCATTGTTCGACGGCCGTGCGAATGCTGGCTTCGTCATCGACCACAATCACGGCGTTCAACATAGGTCGGGCGTCTCCAGCGCAATCGGTAAGGTCAAGGTGAATATTGCGCCGTCGCCACGGTTGCCGGCGAGCAGGCGCCCGCCCAGTTCATGCACGATAGCGTAGGACACCGCCAGCCCGAGGCCGAGGCCGTCTCCGACGGGTTTGGTGGTAAAGAACGGGTCGAACACGCTGCTCAAGTGTTCTTCTGCAATGCCGCCGCCGCTGTCGCTGACGGTCAGTCGCCACAACTGCTGGTCGGCGTGCAGGCGGATCTCCAGGCGTTTGCGTGGCTTGTCGGCCATCGCATCCAAGGCGTTGCGCAGCAGGTTGATCAACACCTGCTCCAGGCGGATGGCATCACCGCGGACCCAGGCGGGGCGGGCCAGGTCCAGCACCACGCCGATGGCTTCGTCGCGCAGGCGCGCGTCGAGCAAGTGCAGGGATTGGTCGACGACGGTGGCCACGTCGAGCTTTTCGCGCAAGCCGCTGGGGCTTTTGCGCGCGAAGGTCTTGAGGTGGCCGGTGAGTGCGGCCATGCGCGTGAGCATGTCGTCCAGCGGTGTGAGCGCTTGGTAGGCATCGTCCACGCGGCCGTGGTCCAGCAGCAGGCGCAGAGTCGCCAACTGCATGCGTTGGGCGGTCAGCGGCTGGTTGATTTCATGGGCGAGTGCGGCGGACATCTGGCCCAGTGCCGCCAGTTTGGCCGATTGCACCAAGCCATCCTGGGCCGTGCGCAGCGCCTGGGTGCGCTCCTCCACAAGCTGTTCCAACTCTTCGCGGCTGCGCTGGCGCAGGCGGGCCAGGCGCCAGCGTTGGGTCAGGAACAGCACCAGAAACACCAGCGCCAGCCACGAGCCAGCAGCGGCGAGGCCGGCGTTGCGCTGATCCTCAAAGGCGAACTGCGGTTTGCGCAGCAGGTGCAGGGTCCAGCCTTCGGCCTTCAGTGGCAGGGATTCCCAGATGTAGTTGGCATTGCCGTCAGGGCCATTGACGCGCATCAGGTGGCTGTTTTCATCGAAGCGCTGCAGCGTCTGGGTTTGCAGGGGCTGTAATTGCTTTTTATCGTATTGGCGCGTGGCCTTGAGTTCGGCAAGGTCGCTGGCCGACAGCGGCCGCAGGTTGCGATAACGCCAGCCCGGCTGGTTGGCGATAAACACGATGCCGCGCGCGTCGCTGACCAGCAGCAGGTCATTGCCCTGGGCCCACTCACGTTCAAGTTCGGAGAGTTCGAGCTTCACGACCATGGCGCCGAGAAACTGCTCATGTTCATCGACCACCGCGCTGGAGAGGAAGTAACCCGGAATGCCGGTGGTTACCCCAACCGCATAAAAACGCCCGGTGCCTTGGCTTAAGGTCTGGCTGAAATAGGGGCGAAAGGCGTAGTTGTGGCCGACATAACTGCTCGGCAAGTTCCAGTTACTGGCGGCCACGGCCAGGCCGTTGCGGTCCATCAGTTCCAGGGTTGAGGACTGTGCTGCGCCGTTGATGCGCTCCAGTTTGCGGTTGAGCAGGTCTTGGGTGGTGGCGTCGAGCGGGCCTTTCAAGGCGCTGATCATTTCCGAATCCAGCGCCAGTACGGCGGGCAGGGCGCGGTAGCGTTCGATCAGGGTGTGCAGGGAATTGCCATAGAGCGTGAGCTGTTGATTGGCGCGGGCGGCGTCATCCACCAAGGCTTGGCGTTCGGCATGGCGAGTGGCCAACGCAGCGGCCAGCACCGCTCCGGCGATGATCAACAG
This sequence comes from Pseudomonas sp. TREG-RG-20F-10-E-6-01, assembly GCF_022662455.1. Classification (NCBI taxonomy): domain Bacteria; kingdom Pseudomonadati; phylum Pseudomonadota; class Gammaproteobacteria; order Pseudomonadales; family Pseudomonadaceae; genus Pseudomonas; species Pseudomonas sp. TREG-RG-20F-10-E-6-01. Next base: position 144,904 of record NZ_JAKNQP010000008.1, read on the forward strand.
GGAATAGAAGGTCAGGCGCAGGGGGCGTGGGATCGCGATCATACGGTGATGAACAGGCACGGTAAGGGGTGAGCACCATAGCATGCACGCCGTTCAGTTTGTGGCGAGCGGGCTTGTTGTGGCGAGCGGGCTTGCCCCGCGTAGGGGGGGCGAAGCCGCCCTAAAAACTGCCCCCGCGATAGGCCTGGCACACTGCGGTGGCCTTATTGGGGCGGCTTCGCCACCCAACGCGGGGCAAGCCCGCTCGCCACAACCAATCCCTCTAGCCACAACATGCCCTCCAGCCGCAACAGACCCCACTGGCCCGAAGGAATGAGTCGGCCATAAAAAAGGCGACTGGGCCATGGGCCGCAGTCGCCTTTATCCTCGCAGTGAAGTGCTTACTGCACTTCTACCGCCAGGCTTTCACTGATCTTTTTCTGCCAGATGGCAGGACCGGTGATGTGTACGGATTCGCCCTTGCTGTCCACCGCAACGGTGACCGGCATGTCCTTCACGTCGAACTCGTAGATCGCTTCCATGCCCAGTTCGGCGAACGCGACTACGCGCGACTTCTTGATGGCTTGCGCCACCAGGTACGCCGCACCGCCCACAGCCATCAAGTACACGGCTTTGTGGTCCTTGATCGCTTCGATGGCGGTTGGGCCGCGCTCGGATTTGCCGATCATGCCCAGCAGGCCGGTCTGCTCGAGGATCTGACGGGTGAACTTGTCCATCCGCGTGGCGGTGGTCGGGCCAGCCGGGCCAACCACTTCTTCGCGCACCGGATCAACCGGGCCGACGTAGTAGATGAAGCGACCCTTGAGGTCTACCGGCAGGGTTTCGCCCTTGTTCAGCATCTCGACCATGCGCTTGTGCGCCGCGTCGCGGCCAGTGAGCATCTTGCCGTTGAGCAACACGGTTTCGCCTGGCTTCCAGCTTTGCACTTCTTCCGGGGTCAGCGTGTCGAGGTTGACGCGGCGGGCCGATGGGCCGGCTTCCCAGACGATTTCCGGGTAGGCGTCCAGCGATGGCGCCTCCAGCGACGCCGGGCCCGAACCGTCGAGCACGAAGTGTGCGTGACGGGTAGCGGCGCAGTTGGGGATCATGCACACCGGCAGCGAGGCGGCGTGGGTCGGGTAGTCCATGATTTTCACGTCGAGCACGGTGGTCAGGCCACCCAGGCCCTGGGCGCCGATGCCCAGTTGGTTGACCTTCTCGAACAGCTCCAGGCGCATCTCTTCGATACGGTTCTGCGGGCCGCGCTTTTTCAGCTCGTGGATGTCGATGGATTCCATCAACACTTCCTTGGCCATCACCGCAGCTTTCTCGGCGGTGCCGCCGATGCCGATGCCCAGCATGCCCGGTGGGCACCAGCCGGCGCCCATGGTCGGAACGGTCTTGAGCACCCAGTCGACGATCGAGTCGGACGGGTTGAGCATGGCCATTTTCGACTTGTTCTCGGAACCGCCGCCCTTGGCTGCCACGTCCACTTCCACGGTGTTACCCGGGACGATGGAGTAGTGGATCACGGCCGGGGTGTTGTCCTTGGTGTTTTTACGCGCACCTGCCGGGTCGGCGAGGATCGATGCACGCAGGACGTTTTCCGGCAGGTTGTAGGCGCGACGCACGCCCTCGTTGATCATGTCGTCCAGGCCCATGGTGGCGCCATCCCAACGTACGTCCATGCCCACGCGCACGAACACGGTGACGATACCGGTGTCCTGGCAGATCGGGCGATGGCCGGTGGCGCACATGCGCGAGTTGATCAGGATCTGCGCAATGGAGTCACGGGCTGCCGGCGATTCTTCGCGCAGGTAGGCTTCGTGCATCGCCTGGATGAAGTCAACGGGGTGGTAGTAGGAAATGAATTGCAGGGCGTCGGCAACGCTCTGAATCAGGTCGTCTTGCTTGATCACGGTCATGAGTCGCGCTCCTCTATAAGGGAACATTCAATAAAGGTGGCTCAGTGGGGTACATCGGTCGGCTGAGTCCACCTTTCCAAGGCACGCCGTAGGTGCAGGCGCGACGCTAAAAAGGCGCGGCAGTATAACCCGGCGCGGTGGCCGATACACCCGACTATGGTCAAACTGTCGCAGGCATGATTCCCTGTGCGCGCCCCTTCTGATTGAGACCTTATATGCCTGAACTGCACGTCGGCGAACGCCACTGGTCGGTAGCCACCGGCAGCAACTTGCTGGATGCCCTGAATCTGGCGGGTGTGGCCGTGCCTTACAGTTGCCGGGCGGGCAGTTGCCATGCGTGCCTGGTGCGCTGCCAGGGTGCGGTTGAGGACAAACAGCCCGACGCCTTGAGCCCGGCGCAACGTCAGCAGGGGTGGCGCTTGGCGTGCCAATGCCAGGTTGTCGGGGACGTGCAAGTCGAAACGTTCGACCCGCTGCGTGACGGTTTGCCCGCCAAGGTGGTGGGCGTCGACTGGTTGAATGCGAGTGTGCTGCGCCTGCGCTTGCAACCGGAACGTGGCCTGCGTTATCGCGCCGGGCAGCATCTGGTGGTGTGGGCGGGACAGGTGGCGCGGCCCTATTCGCTGGCGAGCTTGCCCCAGGAAGATCCGTTCCTGGAGTTTCACCTCGATTGCCGTCAGCCCGGTGAATTCATAAATATCGCCCGCCAGTTGCAACTGGGAGACGACCTGCGCCTGGGCGAATTGAGGGGCGGGGCGCTGCAATACGATCCCGACTGGCATTCGCGGCCGCTATGGCTGCTGGCCGCCGGCACCGGGCTTGGGCCGTTATGGGGCGTGCTGCGCGAGGCGTTGCGCCAGGATCATCAGGGCGCCATCCGTGTGATTCACCTGGCTCATGATGCCGACGCGCATTACCTGGCCGAGCCCCTGGCGCAGTTGGCTTTGCAGCATCCAAACGTCACCGTGGAGCTGTGGACTGCGGCTGAGTTGACCCAGGCATTGGCGCAACTGCGGCTTGTTTCGCGGCAAACTCTGGCCTTACTCTGCGGGCACCCTGTCAGCGTCGAGGCGTTTTCCAAGCGCTTGTTCCTGGCCGGTCTGCCGCGCAATCAACTGCTGGCCGATGTGTTTGTGCCCCGTGGTTGAGCGCTGATTTCTACAGCCGCGAGATCCACCATGACCGACGCCATCCTGCTGCAACGCGAACGCGGGCTGCTGACCTTGCAGCTCAACCGCCCGGACAAGAAAAACGCCCTGACCCGCGCCATGTACACGCAATTGGCCCACGCGTTGGAGCAGGCCGATGCGGACCCAGACATCCGTGCCGTGCTGATTCAGGGCAGCCGTGAGTGTTTTACCGCCGGTAATGACATCGGCGATTTCCTCGAACAGCCGCCCAGCGACCTCGACAGCCCGCCGTTTCACTTTATGAAAAGCCTGCTCAATTGCCGCAAACCAGTGATCGCCGCTGTGGCCGGCGCGGCGGTGGGCATCGGTACGACTCTGCTGCTGCACTGCGACTTGGTCTATATCAGCCGCGACGCGCGCTTGCGCATGCCATTCGTCAACCTTGGGCTGTGTCCGGAGTTTGGCTCAAGCCTGATCCTGCCGCGATTGCTGGGGCATGCCAAGGCGGCTGAGCTGTTGCTGCTGGGCGAGGGATTCACTGGTGAGCAGGCGGCCGCGTGGGGCATTGCCACGCAGGCGTTGAGCGGCGGTGAAGCGGCGCTGGCCAAGGCGCGGGAAGTGGCTGAACGCTTTGAAACCCTGGCGCCGGGCGCAGTGCAAGTCAGCAAACATTTGATGAAAAGTGTAGATCGCGAGCAGTTGCGCCAAGTGATTGAAGAGGAGGGGGCTTTGTTTACGCAGCGGTTGAAATCGCCGGAGGCGATTGCGGCGTTGTCGGCTTTTGTCACCAGGCGCTAGATTTTGTCGATTGTTCTGACGTCTTCGCGAGCAAGCTCGCTCCCACATTCGAGCGCGTTTCTTCAGCGTGTACGCGGTCAAATGTGGGAGCGGGCTTGCTCGCGAAGAGGCCAGTGACGCCAACACAACCGCCAGCCTGACATGCAAAAAGCCCCGCCATTCACATGGCGGGGCTTTTGTTTTTCAGCCTGTCACTCAGACCATTGGGTCGCCAACGTGCAGGATCTTCATGCCGTTGGTGCCACCGATGGTGTGGTAGCTGTCGCCCTTGGTCAGGATGACCCAGTCGCCTTTCTCCACAACGCCGCGCTTGATCAGCTCGTCGATGGCAGCCTGGCTGACTTCATGCGGCGGCAACGAGGCCGGGTCGAACGGCACGGTGTACACGCCACGGAACATGGCCGCACGGGCCTGGGTTTCGCGGTGCGGGGAGAACGCGTAGATCGGCACCGAGGAACGGATGCGCGACATGATCAACGGCGTGTAGCCACTTTCGGTCAAGGCGATGATCGCTTTAACGCCCGGGAAGTGGTTGGCAGTGTACATGGCTGCCAGGGCGATGCTCTGGTCGCAGCTTTCGAACACTTTGCCGATGCGGTGGCTGGAGGTCTTGCTGGTCGGGTGCTTTTCGGCACCGACGCAGATCCGCGCCATGGCTTGTACGGCTTCCAACGGGTACGGGCCGGCAGCACTTTCAGCCGAGAGCATCACGGCGTCGGTGTAGTCGAGCACGGCGTTGGCTACGTCGGACACTTCGGCGCGGGTTGGCATCGGGTTCTGGATCATCGACTCCATCATCTGGGTCGCCACGATCACCGCTTTGTTATGGCGGCGGGCGTGCAGGATGATCTTTTTCTGGATGCCGATCAGCTCGGCGTCACCGATTTCCACGCCCAGGTCGCCACGCGCAACCATTACAGCGTCGGAAGCCTTGATCAGGCCGTCGAGGGTTTCGTCATCGGCAACGGCTTCGGCGCGTTCGATCTTCGCTACCAGCCAGGCAGTACCGCCGGCTTCGTCGCGCAGTTTACGGGCGTATTCCATGTCGGCCGCGTCGCGCGGGAAGGACACCGCGAGGTAGTCCACTTCCATTTCGGCGGCGAGCTTGATGTCGGCCTTGTCTTTTTCAGTCAGCGCCGGCGCCGTCAGGCCACCGCCGCGACGGTTGATGCCTTTGTGGTCGGACAGCGGGCCACCGATGATCACGGTGCAGTGCAGTTCGGTCGGGGTGGCGGTGTCGACGCGCATGACCACGCGGCCATCGTCCAGCAGCAGTTCGTCGCCGACGCCGCAGTCCTTGACCAGATCCGGGTAGTCGATACCCACGACTTGCTGGTTGCCTTCGGTCAGCGGATGGCTGGTGGAGAAGGTGAACTTGTCACCGATCTTCAGCTCGATACGCTTGTTGGCGAATTTGGCGATACGGATTTTCGGGCCTTGCAGGTCACCCAGCAGCGCCACGAAGCGGCCGTGCTTGGCGGCCAGGTCACGCACCAGCTTGGCGCGAGCCTTGTGCTCGTCCGGGGTGCCGTGGGAGAAGTTCAGACGGGCAACGTCCAAACCAGCCAGAATCAGCTGTTCGAGGACTTCCGGCGAGTTACTGGCCGGGCCAAGGGTGGCGACGATTTTGGTACGACGGACGGACATGCACAGACTCCTGAGTTCAAGCGCTGGAGAAGGCTACTATGCTCTTTCGTTGTAGTCATTGTTCGTTTGCACTACTTATCGACGATTGGCTTGTTTTTGCAGCGGTTGAATAGACGAACATCCTTGAAGATTTTCGACGAGGGGTCGATACACTGCTCAAGACAGGAGAACCCCCATGCGAATTTTGCTCGTTGCTGCCCTAGCCGTCAGTGTTGTCGGCTGTACCCGCTGGTCGATGGACCACCATTTGAACAACGCTTACCGTGCTTATGGGGTGGGTGATTGCGAGCGCGTCACGCTGGAATTGTCCCAGGTTGACCGCGAGAGCCGCACCCGTCGCTATGTGCAACCGGAGGTCTCGATGTTGCGCGGCCAATGCCTGGAGCGACAGAAATTGTTTGTGGATGCTGTCCAGACCTATCAATTCATCATCAGCCAGTACCCGACAAGTGAGTACGCCTACCGTGCGCGAGCCAGGCTCGACACCCTGCAACAGTTGGGGCATTACCCCGGCGCCAGTGCTGCACAGACACGGCCGGCGTCGTTGTAATGATATTTGTCATGCTATAGCTGGCCCGTCGCCAGTCTTGAGCTATCCTTTGGATGTTCGTTTGTACAAGTTTCTATTCGAACGAATGCGAGGCCCGGATTCGGCAGTTGTTTAGTGACCATAGCGACGTCTGTTGGCACACCGAGATCCAGGGAGAGCGAGCCATTGGCTCGTTCCGAATCACTGGACCGGCCAGGGCATGGCCATTGGATGGCGATCTCACATGTTTACCCACCGACGGATCGAGCGGCACCAGCTACCTTGCTTCCTGCAGGTATTCAACCGTGTTACCGATAAACCTATCGGTTTTCTGGGCAACGCGTCCGAAAGTGGGCTGATGTTGATCAGCCAGTTGCCCATGATGGTCGACGTGGATTTCGAGTTGCGTCTGAAAATTCCTGGCCCGACCGGCGAGTGCCAGGCGATTGACCTGACCGCGACCTGCTTGTGGAGCCATGAAGACATCAACCCGCAGCATTACGACTCGGGGTTCAGCGTGATCGAGGCGGGCGAAGAGTACAGCCAGCTGATCAGCGCCTTGTTGAATTACTTCAGCTTCGATCCGTTACAGGCATCCGCTTAGGCATTGAACGTGTTGGCCCGGGTTGGATCGTTAGCCCGGCCTTGGCAAGGTGTTTGTGTCAGCACGCTTTTAGAACACACCGGCTTTTTTCCAACCCAGATAACGCGTGACGAGCGCGGCCCCCAACGCTGATGGGGGCGTGTCCAGTACGGATAACCCATGGGCGCTCAACCGGTCATGGAGTTCGTTGCGTGCATTGAGGTAGTCGACCGTCCCGCAATAAGCCAATGCTTCGGGCAGGGTTTGCACGGGGGCTTGGCGCAAATCATCGAGTACTTCCTCCCGAAGGCTCGCCACCAGTACCCGATGCTGTCGGCTGATGCGCTTGACCGCTGTCAGCAGTGCTTCATCGTCTTCATCGCGCAGATTGGTGACCACGATCACCAGCGCCCGGCGTTTTTGCCGGGCCAGCAGTTGGCTGGCCGCAGCTTGATAGTCGGCCGTCCGGCGGGTGGTATCCAGGTCGTACACCGCATTGAGCAGCAGGTTCAGCTGGCCGCTGCCCTTGACCGGCGCCAGGTAACGCGGCTGGTCACTGGCAAAGGTGCTCAGCCCCACGGCATCGCCCTGACGCAGCGCGACATAACTGAGCAACAGGCAGGCGTTGAGTGCATGGTCGAAATGTGACAAATCGCCGTCCTGACTGCGCATGCGTCGACCGCAATCGAGCATGATCACAATCTGCTGGTCGCGCTCGTCCTGGTATTCACGGGCGATGGGTGTGCGTTGTCGTGCGGTGGCCTTCCAATCGATCTGGCGCAGGCTGTCACCCTCGCGAAATTCGCGCAGTTGGTGGAACTCCAGCCCCAGGCCCCTTCGCTGGCGTAGGCGCACGCCGAGTTGGCTGAGCCAGTTATCCACACCGAGCAACTGTGCGCCGTATAAGTGAGCGAAATCCGGGTAGACGCGAGTCGTATCGCTGACCTCGACAAATTGCCGTGCCGACCATAGCCCAATGGGGCTGGGCAGATGAATTTCACAGCGGCTGAAGCTGAAGTGTCCACGGCGCAAAGGCCGCAGGCGGTAGCCCAGTTCGCTGTGTTCACCGGGGCGCAGTTCAATGCTTTGGGGCAGGTTTTCCATGCTCAAGCCGTCAGGAACATGATCGAACACCTTCACTGTCATTGGTTGCGAGTAATCGTGCGTCAGGGTCAGGCGCACTTCTCCCCAGCGTCCGAGTGCCAGGCTGCCCGGCATTTGCCTTTGTACTTGCACACCGGGGCGACGCTTCAGGCGCACGGAATCCAGCAGCGCCAGCAGCAACAGCGCCAGTAACAAGCCCCAGGCTATCGAGTGCAGTGTGTCGGGCACTTTAAGCTGCAGCGCCGTTGCGGCGCCGAGCAGGATGTTCAGGCCCAGCAGCACGCTCAGCCAGCTGAGCAACAGGCGGGTCGGCTTCATGGACGAGTCACTGCCGGGGCGCCGCGATCTGGTCCAGCAGTTGCTGGAGCACTTGGTCTACCTCGAGCCCGTCGATGTCCAGTTCCGGCGCAATGCGCACCCGGTGACGCAGCACAGCCAGCGCGCACCCCTTGATATCGTCAGGGGTGACGAATTCACCGCCACGCAACAAAGCGCGTGCCCGGGCCCCGCGAACCAGGGCGATGGAGGCCCGAGGGCCGGCGCCGATGGCCAGCCCAGGCCAGGTGCGGGTGGCTCGCGCCAGGCGCACGGCGTAGTCGAGGACTTGCTCATCCAGCGCCAGTTCGCTCGCAACCTGCTGCAGGTGCAACACGTCCTGGGCCTGCAGCACTGTACGTAGCGGGTGCACATCGAGCATGTCTGCCCGGGACGAGCGAGTCACTTCGCGCACCATCTCCAGTTCTTGCCGAGCATCGGGGTAGTCCATGCGCACTTTGAGCATGAAACGGTCGAGTTCGGCTTCGGGCAGGGGGTAAGTACCTTCCTGTTCGATAGGGTTCTGGGTCGCCAGCACCATGAAGGGCTGACCGATAGGCAGCGCCTCGCCTTCGAGAGTGACTTGGCGCTCCTGCATGGCTTCAAGCAAGGCGGCTTGAGTCTTGGCCGGAGCGCGGTTGATTTCATCGGCCAGCAGCAAGTGAGTGAACAGCGGCCCCTTGCGCAGCTTGAACTGCTCGGTGTGCAGGTCATACACGGCGTGGCCGGTGACATCGCTGGGCATCAGGTCAGGTGTGAACTGGATACGCGCGAAATCGCCACCAAAGCAACGCGCCAGGGCACGCACCAGCAACGTCTTGCCCAGGCCGGGTACGCCTTCGAGCAGGACATGCCCGCCAGCGATCAGCGCGGTCAGTACGTCGTCGATCACCTGATCCTGGCCAATCACCGCCTTGCGCAGTTCAACGCGCAGGGCCTGTGCCTGCTGGCTGGCGTGTTGAAGGCTTTCGGCGGTAGGGGCAGTGGCTGCAGGGAGTTCGCTCATAGGGCATTCCTGAGAGTTTGCAGGCATGCCACCTGACGGCTGAAATCGGCGCTGGTGAGCCGTTTTGCCGGGAGTGGCCCAAGGGCCTGACTGATGATGTGGGAGGGTTGGCGCGTCAGGCGTTCGAGTACCTGCCACTGTTGAGCGGTGTCGAGGTGTTCAAAGCCAGGGTGACGTCGGCGGGCAGCGCGCTGAATGTCACGCTGCAGGGCGTGCAAGAGCGTGCCCTGGCCGGTGCGACGCAGCAGGAAATCGGCGCTGGCCTTCAAATGCTCCTGCAATTGCCGACGTGCCCTGGGCGCAGGCGCCTGGATCGGGCCCTGGCGCATGCCGGTCTGCCAGAGTGCCAGGGCAATCAGCGCCAGGAGTGCCACCAAGGCTTGGGGGAAATAGCGCATCAACAGGGTCAACAGGCTGTCTACGTCGCTGTTGAACAACAAGGTCACGTCAGTACCTTGGTTGAGGTACCACAACAGCCAGGCGTTATCGTGTTGGCCGATGCCCGGGGGTTTCCACAGCTCGCTGTCGGTTACCACGGTTACGGTGCCGTGCCCGAAATTGCGTTGCATGAGGTGGCTGGATTTGGCGCTGTTGGCTGAAAACTGTGCCAGGTGTTTGGGATCGGTGAGGTTGAAGTCGGTATCGAAACTGAAGTACGCCGGGGCGGTTTCATTGTCGACGTAGAGTTTGGTCAGGTCCGGCGTTTTCTTTTTGCGCGTCGTGGCTGGTTCATCGAAGGTTTCGCTCAATGTCTGGTGGATGTTCAACCGATCAAGCAGCAGGTCGCCGCTTTTACCTGTCTCTTCATCCCACAGCGCTTCGGCGACCACCAGCAGATGGCCACCGGACTTTGCCCACTCCAGCAGTTGATCCACCTGGCGTGGGGTCATGTTGGCGCGATCACCCAACAGCAGAAGGCTGTGGCCTTGTGGCTGGAGGTGAGCGAGGCGTTCAAGGCTATTGGCATGCTCGACGCTCAGGCCTTGCTGGCGCAGAAAGTACTCGGCCGCCAAATAGGGATTCTCCCGCGCTTGGGGCGATGGGCCGCGCTCAACCACTTCGTCATAAGGGATCGCTTTGTGCCAGGCATAAAATGCACCGGCCCCCAGCAGGCACGCCAGCAGTACACCTGCCCACAGTAACAGGCGGTTCATTGCGCGGCGTCCGACTTGAATAACGCGCGCCAGTCGCTGCAGAGCTTTTGCTGGGCGGCGAGCGGGGGCAGCCGGTGGCCGTAGGCCAGGTTCTGCCAGTGGCGTGTCAGCTCATCACTGAACACCAGCAGCTGCGGTTGTTGTAATTGGTGAACACGCTCCAGGACCTGGCCTTCGGTGTCAGCGGTTTTCAGTGGCATGTTGTAGTCATGCAACAGGTGGCTGAGCAGGCCTCGGTACAGAAGGCTGAGGGCTTGCCGTGGTTGTGTGGGCCATAAGTGTTCGGCAGTGCTGGCGATGTCGTCGGGCAAAGTGTCTATGTCCAGTTCCAGGCCGAATAACTGCGTTGGAGCGGGCTTGGTAACCCTGGGTTGACTGATTGCGCGCCGACTGACAAAAGCCTGCAACCCGTCGCGGTAGTGCCAACCGAGCAACGCGAGGCCTCCAATCAACAGGCTCCACAGGAGTATTTCCAATCCCTGGCCTAGGTGTTTGAAGGTGTTGCTGTTGAGGTGATCGAGCAGTGCCTGTAACCATCCGGGTAATTTGCCCTCACCGTGCGCGGTGCCTTTGGCCGCAGGCTGGTCTTCGCCGAAGCGATAGCGGGTGACGGTTTCCGGGTTTTTGAACGGGGGGAGGGCCAGCAGAGTCTTGATGGATTGACTCGCGGCCGGGGTGCTCAGTTGCTTTGGGCTACTGGACTCATCCGCCATGACCTGTGGACTGGCCTGCAGCATCAGTCCGACCGCCAACAGCAGTAGCGTCGCCACGCTGCCCAGGCGCTGGCGTAAACGCCGGAATACCAGTTCCAGGTCCCAGGCCTCCAGCAGGGTACGGCGGTTGAGGTACAGGCTGAAACCGCAGGCGACGTAGATAGGCTCCCAGAACACCAATATCAGCGCATAGAACGCGTTGCCCAGATGCTCCAGCCACAGCGCTTGCGAACGGGTGGCGAGCACTAGTCGTTGCCAGTCCCAATCCCGTTCAAGTTGTTCAGGAATGAAGAGGTAGAACAGCGCCATGCAGCCAAACCACAGGCCGATTTCCAGGTGCATGCCAATGATTGTCAGCCAGCGCGCGGCCCCTGCGTTGCGTTGTAACAGCACGCCAAGGCGGTGTTGACGCGCCTGGCCACCCAGGCCTTCGAGTTGGCTCACCGGCAGCACGAAACTGCGGCTCAGGCTCAGACGCCGCCAGGTCAGGCTGACCAGCAGCTGGCTTTTTAACAGTCGCGGCCAATGGCGCACGGCTTGTTTGACGCTGGGTGTTTCACCAAACAGTGCCTTGGACAGGATGTACAACGGCAGCCGATCGAACGCCGGTTTGAGCCACCAGAACAGAAAAACAGCGGCAGAAGGAGACTCCCATAACACCACGGTGAGCAAGGCGAATACCGGCAAGCTCACCAGCGCCCAACTGCTCATCAACAGCCAGCGATGCTCCCTGGCCATCAACACGCCAAGGTCCATGGCCTCCCAGGCAGTGCGGGGGCGAATTACCACGCTGGCGTCACTCAGGCGCATGGTGAACCCGCCCTGCAAGAATCAGGTAAGCGGCCACCAGCAGCCAAAGCGCGGCACCCACCAGGTATTTGATCCAAGGTGTGATAGCGGTGGTGGAAGACCAATACGCCTCTATCAACGCAGCGATCAGCAGGAACACCATCACACCGCAGAGCATCTGCACGCTTTTGCGCGCCGCCAACCGCAGGGATTCGCTGCGAGCGAGCGGTCCCGGAGCGATCAGCGACCACCCCAGTTGCAAACCCGCAGCGCCGGCCAGGGCGATGGCGGTCAGCTCGAATGCACCGTGGCCGATGACAAACGACCAGAAGGTCTGGCCATAGCCAATTTCGGTGAGATGGCCGCAGATTGCGCCGATGATCAAGCCGTTGAAAATCAGAAAAAACACGCTGCCAAGGCCAAACAGTAACCCGGCTGCAAAGGTCTGGAAGGCGATGCCGATGTTGTGCATCACGTAGTAGCCGAACATCATCCAGTTTTCGCTGGAGGCTCGCTCGGCGGCGCGCCCAAGGCGGCTGGCAGCGGGGTCGTACATGCTTTGCATCTCGGCGACCTGCTGGGCGCTGACGATGCTGTAGATCAGGTCGGGAAACAGGTAAACCAGCAGGGCTATTCCCAGCAGGCTGCCGAAAAACAACAGGCCGGCGATTAACACGAAGCGCCATTGCTCTCGTACCAGGCGCGGAAAGTCGGCCAGGACGAAACTCAGAACCTTTGCTCCCAATTGACTGCGATGGCGATAGAGCTGCTGGTGGCCGCGCAGGGCCAATTGCTGCAGCGGATCTACCAGATAACTGCTGTAGCCACGCGCCTGTGCCAGCGCGAGGTGCTGGCACAGGCGGCGATAGTGATGGGGGAAGTCCGCCACGTCGCTGGCTTTAGCCTTGCCTTGCTCCAACTGTGTCAGTTGCGCTTCAAAGGCTTGCCATTGGGGCTGGTGACGGCTTTCGAACAGGCTCTGCTTCATGTCGGCCCCAACAAGCCACGGGCCACACCATTGAGTTGCTCTACGGCGCGTGCAGGGGACACTTGCAGAGGGGCCGCGAGGATGGACGCCAGTTCATGCACCCGTTCGGTAGAGAGTTCGCCCTGGCGTTCGGCGAAGCCGAGAATGGCGCGCTGCTCGCTCAGGTCAAGGGCGAAGGGCAGGCGCAACGCAGCCGCTTGGGGTATCCGGGGGCGGGCCAGTGATTGTTCGCGGTAGATCACCAGGGTGCCGGCGGCGAGGTCGCCGAGCCGTTTGAAATGAGGGTGTTGCAGGCAACTGATGGCGCCGAGGAAGTAGCCGAAGGGCAGCATGTCGACAAAGCGCAGCAGGTTGCGGATCAGCGAGGCGGACCAGCCGACAGGCGTGCCATCGTCCTGTACGACCCGCAGGCCCATGACCTGCTTGCCTGGAGAGCAGCCTTGATTGAGCACTTCGAACAAGACCATGTACCACCAGCTGACCAGAAACAGCAGCAATGAACCCAGGCCAATACCAATATTGCCCAACAGGGCCAGCGGCACGAGCAGGATGCCCATGACCAAGCCACGCAAGCCCAGGTCGAAAGCAAAGGCCAGTACCCGCGGCGGCAGGCCTGCCGGGCGCAAGGGCAGATCTATGCCTTCAGGGGTCTCGATCTGGTAGCGGGTATCCAAAGGGTTTTTCGGCATTGCGATCCCTGGCAGTGCGAAGCGGCTAAGAGACACGGATGCTAGCAGTGTCGCCGGTGGAAGCAACCATTCAAGGTTTTGCTGGATATTTGTACAGCCAAGGTATCACTGGCCCCGGACGGCCAACAGCGCCTAGACTTTGCCGGTCTTCAGCACAGGAATAACCCGTGACCTCCATTTTCTGGTACGACTATGAAACCACCGGCATCAATCCGCGCAGCGATCGCCCGCTTCAGGTTGCCGGTATTCGTACCGACCTCGAACTCAACGAGATCGGCCCGCCGGTCAACCTTTATTGCCAGCTCAGCGACGATATCCTGCCTCATCCGGCCGCCTGCGCGATCACCGGCATCACCCCTGACGTTCTGGCGGACAAAGGCCTGGCCGAAGCCGACTTCATGACCCGAGTGCATGCCGAACTGGCCGCACCGGGCACTTGCGGTGCCGGTTACAACACGTTGCGTTTTGACGATGAAATGACGCGCTACAGTTTGTATCGCAACTTTTTCGACCCTTACGCCCGTGAATGGCAGGGCGGCAACAGTCGCTGGGATTTGATCGATGTGGTGCGCACGGCCTACGCACTTCGCCCGGAAGGGATCGTCTGGCCAGAGCAGGATGGGCGCGTCACCCTCAAGCTTGAGCGCTTGACCGCCGCCAACGGAATCGATCATGGCCAGGCCCACGACGCCTTGTCGGACGTGCGAGCCACGATCGCCCTGGCGCGTCTGGTCCGCGAGAAACAGCCCAAGTTGTATGAGTGGCTGTTTCAACTGCGCAGCAAGCAGCGGGTGATGGATCAGGTACGCCTGTTGCAACCGATGGTTCATATATCCGGGCGCTTTTCCGCCGAGCGTCACTACTTGGGCGTGGTGCTGCCGCTGGCCTGGCACCCGCGCAATCGCAATGCATTGATCGTCTGTGACCTTGGGCTGGACCCGCAGGGGTTGCTGGATCTGGACGCCGATACCTTGCGCCAGCGCCTCTACACGCGCCGTGGCGATCTGGCGGAAGGCGAACTGCCAGTGCCGCTCAAGTTAGTGCATATCAACCGCTGCCCGGTCGTTGCCCCATTGAACGTGCTGCGGGCGCAGGACCGCGAGCGACTTCAATTGGATATGGACACGTGCCAGGCACGTGCACTGCGACTAACTGACGCACACGAAGTTTGGCGCGATAAGTTGGCGGCTATTTATGCCGAGGAAGATTTTGCGCCGAGTGCGGATCCCGAGCAGCAGCTCTATGACGGTTTTATTGGTGATCGCGATCGTCGTTTATGCGAACAAGTCCGGGCAGCCGAGCCTTTACATCTGGCGCATCAGCAGTGGCCATTTGATGATCATCGTTTGCCGGAATTATTATTCCGCTACCGCGCGCGTAACTTTCCTGACACCTTGAACAACGAGGAGCAACAGCGCTGGAAACTTTTCTGTCAGCAACGGTTGTCGAGTTCGGAGTGGGGCGCGCCGACTACCCTGTTGGCATTTAAACAGGCGCGCGAGGAGTTGGCTGTTAGTGCTACATCGTTTCAGTGTCAGGTGCTGGATCAATGGCAGGAGTATGCCGACTCTTTAGCCGCCCGGCTGAACCTGTAGTCAGGCATTGGAGAATATTCGGACAATAAAAAACGCCAGCAAGCTGGCGTTTTTTATTGTGTCGCTTATCAGGCGAGAGCCCGACCAGGCTTAGCCCAGCAGGGTAGCCCAGCCTTCAACCACGTCGCCGCCCCACTTGGCTTTCCACTCTTTCAGGGTCTTGTGGTTGCCACCTTTGGTTTCAATCACCTCACCGTTGTGTGGGTTCTTGTATTGCTTGACCTTGCGAGCGCGCTTGGTGCCGGTAGTTTTCACAGCGCCGCGGGGTGCTTTAACTTTCGACTCCGGATCCAGCAGCGCGATGATGTCACGCAGGGATTTGGAGTATTCACCCATCAGGGTGCGCAGTTTGCCTTCGAATTCCAGCTCGGTTTGCAGCTTGTCGTCTTGGGACAGGTTCTTCAAACGGGCTTGCAGCTCTTTGATAGCTTCTTCGGTGGCACGGTATTCGTTGATCAGAGACATGTGGACTACCTTATGTAGAGCGCGGATTGGCAGGAGAGTGGCCCAATAATAGTCAGGCACTAACCCCAAGTAAACATTTAAGGATGCATTTATGTGAATTACTTTGAATGTTTGTAGCGCTGCTACGCAATCGAGTTAATTAGTAGGTGGTAGACGTAAAGATAATCTCGTTTATTTTCCGACAATTGCCCGTGCATCACGTTGGACACGCATATAGCGTTGGTAAAACCTTACGCTATTAAGGGCTGTAGCCTGAGGGTGGGCGCAGAATAAGCCGTAAGGAATACTGCAGTTTTTCTGCGCAATCGCTAGAATGGCCGCCTTTGCGAAGTTCTGGAGTTTCCCCCTAATGCGCACTTTTCGGCTGGTGATTGCTTGCCCGGACCGGGTTGGCATCGTTGCCAAAGTCAGTAACTTTCTGGCCTCCCACAACGGCTGGATCACCGAGGCGAGCCATCACTCGGACGATCTCAGCGGTTGGTTTTTCATGCGTCACGAAATTCGTGCCGACACGCTGCCCTTTGGTCTTGAAGCTTTTCGTGAGGCGTTTGCGCCGATCGCCGAAGAGTTTTCGATGACCTGGCACATCACCGACACCGAGCAGAAAAAACGTGTCGTGCTGATGGCCAGCCGCGAGTCCCATTGCCTGGCCGACCTGCTGCACCGCTGGCACAGCGATGAGCTGGACTGCGAGATCGCTTGCGTAATCTCCAACCATGACGACCTGCGCAGCATGGTCGAATGGCATGGCATCCCGTACTACCACGTGCCGGTCAACCCGCAGGACAAGGAGCCGGCCTTTGCCGAAGTCTCCCGCCTGGTCAAGCAGCACGAAGCGGATGTGGTGGTGCTGGCGCGCTACATGCAGATTCTGCCGCCGGAACTGTGCCGTGAATACGCCGGCAAAGTGATCAACATTCACCACAGCTTCCTGCCGTCGTTTGTGGGTGCCAAGCCGTACCACCAGGCCTCCCTGCGCGGCGTGAAGCTGATTGGCGCAACTTGCCACTACGTCACCGAAGAGCTGGACGCCGGCCCGATCATCGAGCAGGACGTGGTACGCGTCAGCCACAGCGACAGCATTGAAGACATGGTGCGTTTCGGCCGTGACGTCGAGAAGATGGTGCTGGCCCGTGGCCTGCGTTATCACTTGGAAGATCGCGTGCTCGTGCACGGCAACAAGACCGTAGTGTTCTGATACAGGTCTTGAAGAAGCACAGGCCTGGGCGTTAAATCGTCCCAGGCCTTTTTTTTGCTGCTATTGGGTATTGATCAATGAGCGATCCACTCGACAAAGCCACCTCCCAAGCCCCGGCGACGCTGGGGGAGGGGTGTTTAAGTCGATATGACCCGGATGACCTGGATGCTGAGGACGGCACCGAGTTTCCGGGTGCCGCTGAGTTGTGGGAGCGCGAACAGGCCAAATCCGAGCCTCCGGAAAAATAACGGCCCGCCGCTCTAAAAAAACGGCGGGCACTGGGCTCAGATTCGGAAACTGCCCACCAACTGTTTCAAGCGAGCGGCCTGTTGTTCCAGGTCGGTGCAGGCGCGCAGGGTGGATTGCAGGTTTTCCACGCCTTCCTGATTGAGGGTATTGATCTCGGTAATGTCCATGTTGATCGACTCCACCACCGAGGTTTGCTCCTCGGTGGCGGTGGCCACTGACTGGTTCATGCCGTCGATCTCGCCAATGCGCTGGGTCACGCTGTTCAAGCGCTCGCCGGCCAGGTTGGCGATTTCCACGCTGTCCTGGCTGTGGCGCTGGCTTTCACTCATGGTGCTGACCGAGTCGCGCGCGCCGACTTGCAGTTCCTCAATCATCTTCTGCACTTGCTGCGCCGACTCCTGAGTGCGATGGGCCAGGTTGCGCACCTCATCGGCCACGACCGCAAACCCGCGCCCGGCTTCCCCGGCACGCGCCGCTTCGATGGCGGCGTTCAGTGCCAGCAGGTTGGTTTGCTGGGAGATGCTGGTGATCACCTCCAGAATTTGCCCGATGTTCACAGTCTTGCTGTTCAGCGCTTCTATATTGCTGCTCGAAGCACTGATCATCGCTGACAGTTGGGTCATTGCCTTGATATTGCGATCCACCACCTGTTGGCCGTCTTCGGCCAAGTGCCGCGCATCGCTGGCCTGGCTGGAGGCTTGTGCGGCGTTGCGCGCGATTTCCTGGGCGGCGGCGCCCAGTTCGTTGATGGCGGCGGCGACGCTGTTGGTGCGGTTGGCCTGCTCGTCAGAGTTGACCATCGAGGAATTGGAGGCACTGACCACGCGCAAAGCGACTTCGTTGACCTGTTCGGTGGCCGAGGACACTTCGCGGATCGAGGTATGAATCCGCTCCACGAAGCGGTTGAAGGCAATGCCCAGCGTGCCGAACTCATCGTTGTTCTGGATGGTCAGGCGGCGGGTCAAGTCGCCCTCGCCATCGGCGATGTCCTGCATCGCGCGGGTCATTACGTGCAGGGGTTGCAACAGCACGCGGATGAGCATGCCCAGCAGCGCAATGATGATCACCACCGCGATGATCGTGGCGATGATCGCCGAATTGCGGAACTCGCTGAGCATGGCGAACGACTTGTCTTTATCCACCGAAATGCCCAGGTACCAGTTCACCGAGGGCAGGCCCTTGATCGGTGTAAAGGTCACGATGTTGTCTTTACCGTTGGCTTGAACTTCACTGAAGTCAGTACTGATCTTCGGCGTGTGATTGGGGTACATGTCGGCCAGGGTCTTCATCACCAGGTTTTTGTCCGGGTGCACGAGCACTTTGCCATCGGCACTGACCAGGAACGCATAACCCATGCCGCCGAAGTTCAGCGCGCCAATGTTATCCACCAGCGTTTGCAGGCTCAGGTCGCCGCCAACCACGCCGATGCTCTGGCCAGTTGTGGTGGTGCTGGGGGTGGCGACCGAAATGATCAGTTTCCCGGTCGCAGCATCAATGTAGGGTTCAGTCAGGGTTGAACCATTGCTGGACTGGGCGCCCTTGTACCAGGGGCGCACCCTTGGGTCGAAGCCATCGGGCATCTTGGTGTCGGGGCGGATGGTGAAGGCGCCTTTGCTGTCGCCCACGTAGGTGGCCATGAACGAGGACGTCAGCGCTTTCTGTTCCAGCAGGCCGGCGACCACGGCGGGCTCGGGGTTGATGGCGATGTTCTGTGCTGCGTTTTCCACCAGCGCTATGCGCCCGGTGAG
The DNA here is from genome assembly GCF_022662455.1 of Pseudomonas sp. TREG-RG-20F-10-E-6-01. NCBI lineage: Bacteria > Pseudomonadati > Pseudomonadota > Gammaproteobacteria > Pseudomonadales > Pseudomonadaceae > Pseudomonas > Pseudomonas sp. TREG-RG-20F-10-E-6-01. The sequence continues at coordinate 163,508 of NZ_JAKNQP010000008.1, forward strand.
CCAGGTTTGAATATTGCTGGCGGTGACGTCGCCCATTTCATGCAGGTAATTATTGAGGTCGTCGCGAATCGCGTTGCGTTGCAGGTAGTCGTTGTAGAGGGTAAACAATGCGAAGGCGGCGATGACGATAAGGGCGGCTGCAAGCAGGATTTTGTGGCTGAAGCGCAGGTTTTTATTCATGGCTTGAAGGGTCCGCTAAGGTCTTGGTATCCGAAGCGCGTCCTCATGGGATGCGCAAAATGGCAGCGTCAAAAAAGGTGTGGTACTTCTGGTGATAGCTCTGTGAGTCCCTGTAGGAGCCATCCGACCTGTTTTTAGACTTTGTGGGTCTTACAATTATCTGTATCGACCTTGCGGCACTAAAGATTAACCAAAGGTGACGAAATGCCTGACTCCTCGCAACTCCTTATTGGCGCCGGCCCCGACGGCCAGCCCATCGCCCAGGCCATGCGCCTGGCCAACCGTCACGGCCTGATTGCCGGCGCCACGGGCACCGGCAAGACCGTCACCTTGCAGCGCCTGGCGGAAGCGTTCAGTGATGCGGGTGTGGCCGTGTTCGCCGCTGATATCAAAGGCGATCTATGTGGTCTGGGGGCTGCCGCGAACCCTCAAGGTAAAGTGGCTGAGCGCATCGCGGGCATGCCCTTCCTTAATTACACGGCGAAGGCTTATCCGGTAACGCTGTGGGATATCCACGGGCAGTCGGGTCATCCGCTTCGCACGACCATCAGCGAAATGGGACCTTTATTGCTCGGCAGCCTGTTGGAACTCACCGACAGCCAGCAGTCGGCACTCTATGCCACCTTCAAAGTGGCGGACCGCGAAGGCCTGCTGCTGCTCGACCTCAAAGACCTCAAGGCATTGCTCAACCATCTGCGCTATCACCCGCAGCTGCTGGGTGACGATGCCGCGCTGATGACTACCGGCTCCAGCCAGGCGCTGTTGCGGCGCCTGGCGGTGCTTGAACAACAGGGCGCTGAAGCCTTGTTTGGTGAGCCGGCCCTGCAGCTTGAAGATATTTTGCAGCCGGCCAGCGACGGCCGCGGGCGAATCCATCTGCTCGACGCCAGCCGGTTGGTGCATGAAGCGCCCAAGGTGTACGCTACTTTCTTGCTGTGGCTGCTGGCCGAACTGTTCGAGCAGTTGCCGGAGCGCGGGGATGCCGACAAACCGTTGCTCGCGCTGTTTTTCGATGAGGCGCACTTGTTGTTTGCCGACACGCCCAAGGCTCTGCAGGACCGGCTGGAGCAAGTGGTGCGCCTGATCCGCTCCAAGGGTGTCGGTGTGTACTTTGTCACGCAATCCCCCGCTGATTTGCCTGACACGGTCTTGGCGCAACTTGGTCTGCGTATTCAGCACGGCTTGCGGGCGTTCACCACGAAAGAGCAGAAATCCCTGCGCGCGGTAGCGGATGGCTTTCGGGCCAACCCGGCATTCGACACCTTGTCGGTGCTCACAGAGCTGGGCACTGGTGAGGCACTGGTGGGCACCTTGCAGGAAAAGGGCACGCCGGAAGTGGTCCAACGCGTGCTGGTAGCGCCGCCGCAATCGCGCATCGGGCCGCTCAGCGAAGCCGAACGCGCCGCGCTGATTGCCAGCTCGCCGTTGCTGGGTCGCTATGACAAGCCGATTGATCGAGAGTCGGCCTATGAAGTGTTGATGGCGCGCAAGGAGCTCGGGCCGACTGAGGCAGCCACGCCTGCTGCCGAAGAACCGAGCTTTACCGACAAGGCCGGGGCATTTCTGGGCTCCGCGGCCGGCAAGGCACTCAAGTCAGCCATGCAACAGGCCGCCAATCAGATGGGCCGGCAGTTGGTGCGGGGTTTGTTGGGCTCGTTGCTGGGCGGCAGCAAGCGTAAGTAGCTATTCAGATTTGGGCTTGGCGTGCGCGGCCAATCGTTCCAGTGCTGCGCGCAAGCCCGGATCGCTGATCCCGTCGGCCGTTGCCTGAATGGTTTCGGCCGCATTTATCGACAGGTTGATGGTGTGCCCCACCGCGCCTTGCTGCACGGTCGGCGGCTGCACCTTGAACTGGATACGGGTCAAACTGGCAAATTCATCAAAGGCCATCAATTGTCGCTGCAGGCGTTTTTGCTGATAGCGCAAACGGGTCGCCCAATGACCGTCGGTGACAATTAACAGCAAATTTCCTTCGCGCCAGGACGCCACATGGCAATGTTCACGTGCGGCAGGTTGTAGCTGGCTTTCGACCAGGCGTTGCAAATGGCCCAAGCGTTGCGCATGGCCGAAGATGGCTTTCAACGGCTTGGCTTCGCGGAGCAACACGCTGGGCGCGCGGGCTGTAAGAGGGCGAAATGCCATGTTTAGACACCTTAAGTAACAGAGCCGCCATCTTAGCAGAAAGCGCCTGTGTGCCCCCCAGCCAATGCGTCACGCAGCGCTTTGCTCGTAAAATCAATAGGTAACTTCTGCGCCTGATGGGTTGAAGTTCCAGCAAAAGCCCTTATTTTAAACAGGCCCTCTCACAGCGCCATGCCAGCATCGGGGAATAACGCCACTTTCCTCACCCACGATTCCGGGTAGAATGCGCGTTCGCATGCGGCCGTGAGGGCTGCTCGGGCCACTCACGGTGCGCCCTCCATCCCTATGTGTGGAAGAACCTGCCGATATGTTTGCGCCTTTGTTAAAGAAACTTTTTGGAAGCAAGAATGAGCGCGAAGTTAAACGCATGCTCAAGACGGTGCAGCTGGTCAATGCCTTCGAAGAGCAGATGGTTGCCCTTTCGGACGAGCAATTGCGCGCCAAGACCCAAGAGTTCAAGGCCCGCATAGCCAAAGGTGAAACCCTCGACAAGCTGCTTCCCGAAGCCTTTGCGGTCGCCCGTGAAGCCGGTAAGCGTGTCATGGGCATGCGCCACTTCGACGTGCAGTTGATCGGCGGCATGACCTTGCATGAAGGCATGATTGCCGAAATGCGCACCGGTGAAGGCAAGACCCTGGTGGCAACCCTGGGTGTTTACCTCAACGCACTGTCCGGCAAGGGCGTGCACGTTGTGACGGTGAACGACTACCTGGCTCGCCGGGACGCCAACTGGATGCGCCCGCTGTATGAATTCCTCGGCCTGACCGTCGGCGTGGTAACGCCGTTCCAGCCGCCGGAAGAGAAGCGCGCCGCTTACGCTGCCGACATCACCTACGGCACCAACAACGAATTCGGTTTCGACTACCTGCGCGACAACATGGCGTTCAGCATGGAAGAAAAATTCCAGCGCGAACTCAATTTTGCCGTGATCGACGAAGTCGACTCCATCCTCATCGACGAAGCCCGTACCCCGCTGATCATCTCCGGCCAGGCCGAAGACAGCTCGCGCCTGTACACCGAGATCAACAAGTTGATCCCGCGTCTGGAGCAGCACATCGAGGAAGTGGAAGGCGTGGTGACCAAAGAAGGTCACTTCTCCATCGACGAGAAGACCCGTCAGGTCGAACTCAACGAAGCCGGTCACCAGTTCGTCGAAGAGATGCTGACCCAGATCGGCGAGCTGGCCGAGGGCGAAAGCCTGTACTCGGCCCACAACCTGGGCCTGTTGACCCACGTGTATGCCGGCCTGCGCGCCCACAAGCTGTTCCATCGCAACGTCGAATACATTGTCCAGGACGGCCAGGTCGTGCTGGTTGACGAACACACCGGCCGTACCATGCCGGGTCGTCGTCTGTCCGAAGGCCTGCACCAGGCCATCGAAGCCAAGGAAGGGCTCAACATCCAGGCTGAAAGCCAGACGTTGGCCTCCACGACCTTCCAGAACTACTTCCGTCTGTACAACAAACTGTCCGGCATGACCGGTACGGCCGACACCGAAGCGTTCGAGTTCCACCAGATCTACAACCTGGCCGTGATGGTGATTCCACCGAACAAGCCGCTGGCGCGTAAAGACTACAACGATCTGGTGTTCCTGACGGCCGAAGAGAAATACGCGGCAATCATCAACGACATCAAGGACGGCATGGCCCAGGGACGTCCGATCCTGGTGGGTACCGCCACCATCGAAACTTCCGAGCACGTGTCCAACCTGCTCAACAAGGAAGGCATCGAGCACAAGGTTCTCAACGCCAAGTTCCACGAAAAAGAAGCCGAGATCATTGCCCAGGCCGGTCGCCCAGGCGCACTGACCATTGCCACCAACATGGCCGGTCGTGGTACCGACATCCTGTTGGGCGGTAACTGGGAAGTGGAAGTCGCGGCGCTGGAAAACCCAAGCCCTGAGCAGATCGCTCAGATCAAGGCCGACTGGCAGAAACGTCACCAGGCCGTGCTGGAATCCGGCGGCCTGCAGGTGATCGCCTCCGAGCGTCACGAATCGCGCCGTATCGACAACCAGCTGCGTGGTCGTGCCGGTCGTCAGGGTGACGCCGGTTCCAGCCGTTTCTACCTGTCGCTGGAAGACAGCCTGATGCGCATCTTCGCCTCCGATCGGGTGAAGAACTTCATGAAGGCCCTGGGCATGCAGTCCGGTGAAGCGATCGAGCACCGCATGGTGACCAACGCCATCGAGAAGGCTCAGCGCAAGGTAGAAGGCCGTAACTTCGACATTCGTAAGCAACTGCTCGAGTTCGATGACGTCAACAACGAACAGCGTAAAGTGATTTATCACATGCGTAACACGTTGCTGGCCGCCGACAACATTGGCGAGACCATTGCCGATTTCCGTCAGGACGTGCTCAACGCCACTGTCAGCGCGCATATCCCGCCACAGTCCCTGCCTGAGCAGTGGGATGTTGCCGGTCTGGAAGCGGCGTTGAAGAGCGATTTCGGTGTGGACCTGCCGGTTCAGCAGTGGCTGGACGAAGACGATCACCTGTACGAAGAAACCCTGCGCGAGAAGCTGATGACCGAGCTGCTGGCCGCGTACAACGAGAAAGAAGAGCAGGCCAGTGCCGAAGCGCTGCGCACCTTCGAGAAACAAATCGTACTGCGTGTGCTGGACGACCTGTGGAAAGACCACCTGTCGACCATGGACCACTTGCGTCACGGTATCCACTTGCGTGGTTACGCCCAGAAGAACCCGAAGCAAGAGTACAAGCGCGAGTCGTTCACGCTGTTCTCCGAGCTGCTGGATTCGATCAAGCGCGATTCGATTCGCGTGCTGTCCCACGTTCAGGTGCGTCGCGAAGACCCGATCGAGGAAGAAGCTCGCCTGCGCCAGGAAGCCGAAGCATTGGCTGCGCGCATGCAGTTCCAGCACGACGAAGCACCGGGCCTGGAAGCGCCTGAGGTGTTGGGCGAAGAGGTCGATGTGGCCTTGGCGCAAACTCCGGTTCGCAATGATCAGAAGCTGGGCCGCAACGAACTGTGCTGGTGTGGTTCGGGCAAGAAGTTCAAACACTGCCACGGCGAAATCAACTAAGATTTTTGCCTGACGCTGCAACACCCCGCGCCGCGACCGGCATCAGCCGTCGCGGCGTTTTGCCATTAATTCCCACCGTCGATAGCGACGGCACAGACATCACCTATTTTTAAGGAGCGCATTCATGGCTGTTGGTCTTGGTCCTTTGCCCACATTGCACCCGGTTGCCGGTTTTGAACTCGGTATCGCTTCGGCCGGCATCAAGCGCCCCGGGCGCAAGGATGTGGTGGTGATGCGCTGTGCCGAAGGTTCGACTGTCGCCGGTGTATTCACCCTCAATGCGTTCTGCGCCGCGCCGGTAATCCTGGCCAAACAACGCGTGGCCGGTTCGATTCGCTACCTGCTGACCAACACCGGTAACGCCAACGCCGGCACCGGCGAGCCTGGCCTGGTGGCCGCTGCCCGCACCTGCGCCAAGCTGGCCCAGTTGACTGGCGTGGACGCCAGCCAAGTGCTGCCTTACTCCACCGGCGTAATCGGTGAGCCACTGCCGGTAGAAAAAATCGAAGGCGCCCTGCAAGCCGCGCTGGATGACTTGTCTGTGGATAACTGGGCTGCCGCTGCCACGGGCATCATGACCACCGACACACTGCCAAAAGGCGCGAGCCGTCAGTTCGTGCACGACGGCGTGACCATCACCGTGACCGGCATCAGCAAAGGCGCGGGCATGATCCGCCCGAACATGGCCACCATGCTCGGCTACATCGCCACCGACGCCAAAGTCTCCCGCGACGTGCTGCAACGCTTGATGCTGGACGGCGCCAACAAATCGTTCAACCGCATCACCATCGATGGCGATACCTCGACCAACGACTGCTGCATGTTGATTGCGACCGGCCAGGCCAACCTGCCGGAAATCACCTCTACCGAAGGCCCGCTGTTCGCCGCGTTGAAGCAGGCGGTGTTCGAGGTGTGCATGGACGTGGCCCAGGCCATCGTGCGTGACGGTGAAGGCGCGACCAAGTTTGTGACCGTTGAAGTCAACGGCGGCGCCAACCACCAGGAATGCCTGGACGTTGGCTACACCGTGGCCCACTCGCCGCTGATCAAGACTGCCTTGTTTGCCTCTGACCCGAACTGGGGCCGCATCCTCGCCGCCGTTGGCCGTGCCGGCGTGCCTGACCTGGACGTGGGCAAGATCGACGTGTTCCTTGGCGAGGTGTGCATTGCCAGCCGTGGCGCCCGCGCCGAAACCTACACCGAAGCCCAGGGCTCGGCAGTGATGCAGCAGGAAGAAATCACCATCCGCATTGAGCTGGGTCGCGGTGAGTGCAGCGAAACGATCTGGACCACTGACCTGTCCCACGAGTACGTGAAGATCAATGCGGAATACCGCACCTGACAGCCAAGAGGATAAGCGCGGTGAAACGAGTGCATGTAGCAGCAGCGGTGATCCGCGGTGTCGATGGCAGGATCCTGCTGGCGCGCCGCGCCGATACCCAGCATCAAGGCGGCCTCTGGGAATTTCCCGGTGGCAAGGTGGAGGCCGATGAATCGGTTGCTGCCGCCTTGTCCCGCGAATTGCAGGAAGAACTGGGCATCCAGGTCACCACGGCACGCCCGCTGATCAAGGTGCAGCATGATTACCCGGACAAGCAGGTGTTGCTGGATGTCTGGGAAGTCTCGGCCTTTACCGGCGAGCCTCACGGTGCCGAAGGGCAGCCGTTGGAATGGGTGGCTCCGCGAGACTTGATCAACTATGCGTTCCCGGCGGCGAATGCCCCGATCGTGGCGGCGGCGCGGCTGCCGGCTCAGTACCTGATTACCCCAGGCGAGCTGGAAACCCCGACCTTGCTGCGTGGTATTCAGAAGGCGATTGCCGGGGGCATCAAGCTGGTTCAGCTGCGTGCGCCCAATGGTTACGACCCTAAATACCGTGACCTGGCGGTGGACGCGGTTGGCCTGTGTGCCGGCAAGGCGCAATTGATGCTCAAGGGCCCGTTTGAGTGGCTGGGGGATTTCCCGGCGGCCGGCTGGCACATGACGTCGGCGCAGTTGCGTAAATACGCGAGCAAGGGACGCCCACTGCCCAAGGATCGCTGGTTGGCGGCCTCCTGCCACAACGCTGAAGAACTGGCGCTGGCGGAAATGATGGACGTGGATTTTGTCACCCTGTCACCGGTGCAGCCGACCCAGACGCATCCGGATGCTCAGCCATTGGGTTGGGAGCAGGCGGCCGAGTTGATCCGTGGGTTCAGCAAGCCCGTGTTTTTGCTCGGCGGCGTCGGGCCGGCTGAGCGGGAGCAGGCGTGGGCCGCCGGGGCTCAGGGTGTGGCAGGAATTCGGGCGTTTTGGCCGCAGGTTTGATGTTGTTCTGACGGGCCTCTTCGCGAGCAAGCCCGCTCCCACAGTCGACCCGGTTCCAACGTTGGAATGCAGTCAAATGTGGGAGCGGGCTTGCTCGCGAAGGGGCCAGATCGGTCACCCCAAAACCTCAGTGTGGCTTAGCCGCCGCCTGCCACAACACCTCAGCCACACCCTGGCGTTTGGCAATCACCCGTGCTGCCACAAACAACAAGTCCGACAACCGATTGATGTACGCCAACCCCACGCCTTCCAACGGTTCAATCGCATTCAACTGCTGACACCGCCGCTCCGCACTGCGCGCCAGGCTGCGGCACACGTGGGCTTGGGCGATCAGCGCGGAACCACCGGGCAAGATGAAGTTCTCCAGCGGCCCGACTTCCTCGTTCCAGCGATCAATCGCCGCTTCCAGCCGATCAACTTCGGCCGCATTCAAGGCTTTGTACACCGGCATCGCCAGCTCACCGCCCAAGTCGAACAACCGATGCTGGCAAGGGGTAAGCACCTCAATCACGTCGTTCAGTTGCGGATGCTTGCCGCTCTGCTCTTCAAGGTTGGCCAGCAGTAAACCCAACTGGCTGTTGAGCGTGTCCACCTCGCCGATGGCTTCCACGCGCGGGTGGTCCTTGGGCACGCGACGGCCGTCGCCCAGGCCGGTCTCGCCTGTGTCGCCGGTACGGGTGTAGATCTTCGACAGGCGAAAGCCCATGGTTATTGCTCCAGTTGAGTCAGGTCAAAGGGTGGCATTTGGCTGCCGGCCAGCGGCAGGCGCAGGGTGAAGCAGGTGCCTTGGCCGAGGGTGGAGTGCACTTCCATCTGGCCTTTGTGGTTATTGGTGACGATGAAATACGACACCGACAGCCCCAGCCCGGTGCCTTGGCCGATTTCCTTGGTGGTGAAGAACGGCTCGAACGTGCGTTTGCGCACGTTTTCGCTCATGCCGATGCCATTGTCTTCCACCTGGATCTCCGCCCAGGGCGGGTTGAGGCGGGTGCGCAAAATGATGCGCCCGGGCTCGCGGTCGTCTTCACGCAGGTGAATGGCCTGGGCGGCGTTTTTCAACAGGTTGAGCAGTACCTGTTCCAGTTCGTTGGCGGTGCCGGGCACCGGGCCGAGCTGCGGGTCGAACTGGCGGATGATTGCCTGGCCCTTGAAGTCGAAGCCGATCGTCAGGTCGAAGTCATTACCGGCAATTTCCACTGCCTGGTCGATCAGTGCTGGCAAATCGCAAGGCGCCATTTGCCGATTGCTGCGGCGGCTGAAACTGAGCATATGCGTGACGATCTTCGCCGCGCGTGCGCCGGCTTGCTGGATGCCATCGAGCAATTGCGGGACTTCGCGGCCCTGCAGGTAGCGGTTGACCACTTCCAGTTCGATGCCCGCCTGTTCGGCGTGTTCCAGGTTTTTCGGCAGGTCGGGGGACAGGCGGCGGCGGATGTTCTGCACGTTGTGCAGGATCGCCCCGAGCGGGTTGTTGATTTCGTGGGCCATGCCCGCGGCCAGGCCGCCGACGGAGAGCATTTTCTCTGACTGCACCATCATTTCTTCCAGGGACAAGCGCTGGGTGATGTCGTCGATACGGATCACCACGCCGCGCCCGGCGCCGCCCATCAAGGGGTAAAAGGTCAGGGCGTAATGCTTGGCCTCGTCATCCTTTATCCAGGTGACGCGCTCAATGCGTTCAACCGTGTGTTGCTCAACCGTGGCCTTGATTTGCGGCAGGTAGGGCTTGAGCGGCTGGAACGCGAGGAAGATCGGCTGGTTCAGCGCTTCGTCCAGGCGCGTGCCGGAAAGCGCGGTGGCTTCCTGATTCCACTGGGTGACGTAGAGTTGTTCGTCCAGGGCGATCAGCGCAGAAGGCATCGAGTCGATAATGCTGTTCAGGTAATTCTGGAAGCCCGTGAGTTTTTTCTCGATCTTGCTGCGAACCTGCACCTCGAGTTCCAGCTTGCGGTTGGTATGACGCGTCTCTTCGGCCAGGCCCTGGGCTTGGGCGTAGGCGGCCTGGGAGTCGTCCCGCGCTCGCTTGAGCTGATGCTCGCGGGCTTCGATGCGCGACAGCATGGTGTTGAACGCTTCGGCCAGGCTGCCGATTTCATCATGGTTGCCGCGCCCGGCACGCAGGGCGTAGTTTTCTTCGCGGGTCACCTGGCGCGAGAGCTCTTCGAGTTCGTGAATCGGGCGGGTGATCAGGCGTTTGATCTGCCGGGCGATGACCAGCCAGAGCAATACGCTGAAAATCAGGATGCCCAGGCTGGCTGTCAGCGTGCCGGTATAGAACGCCACGGGTAGCTCGCTGCTGGCCACCAACAGTAAATGCCCCGGAGGCTGGCCGGCGCGGGGCAGGGTGATGACTTGGTTGCTGCGAAATTCGGTGACGCGCCAGGCCTCGATATGCCGGTAGTTGTCCGGCAGGTGCAGGCGGTTGCCATGTTGCATTTGGGCCAGGCGGGTGCCTTCGCCGTCATATAACGCGGCGGCGCGTAATGGCGAGTAACTGGTCAACTCGCTGAGCAGGGCGTCGGCCTTGGCCGGGGATTCGAGGGCTTCGGCGGCGAGGGCGGGGTTGGACACCAGGCGACCGATGGCCTGCAACGCCTGCGGGGCCATGCTTTCCTGGGAGATCCAGTAGGCGGCGCTGATAAACGTCAGGTTGGCCACCAACAACACGGTGGTCAACAACACCAGCAGGGCGGCCAGCAGTTTCTGCCCTACCGGTAGATTTTCAAGACGCTGGCGCAGTGGCATCAGGGTTTTCCCAGGTGATAGACAGGTAGGCAGGGTAGCGCGTGCCTCAGTCGGTGGCCAATCCGCGTGCGCGTAAGTGGTCAATCAGCCGCGCTTGCAGCTGTTGCAGATGCGGCAGCACCAACTGATGGCGGGCCGCCGCCTGGCAAGCGTAGCCCAGCAGGTAGCTGATTTCGGTGCGCCGGGCGTTGGCCACGTCCTGATACATGGAGGAGTAGTTGGCGGCCGTCGCGTGGATGACGCGTTCTACTTCGCTGTGCAGCGCCTCGGCGGCGGCCGGTTGACCGCAGCACTCGAGCAACTCGGTCAATTCGGCGCACAAGGTCGCCACTTCGCATTGGTGGTCTTGCAGGCCGCCGTTGCGGCACTGGTAGAGCACGGTCAACGGGTTGATCGCGCAATTGAGCGCCAGCTTGCGCCATAGGCGGGTGAGAATATCGGTGCTCCATTCGTGGGGAATGCCGGCGGCGTGCAGGTCGTCCAGCCACAGCGGTGGCGTCGGGTGGCCCGCGTCCCCCAGCCAGGTGTAGCCATGACCGGCGAAGACCACGCGCCAATCGCCGTCGCGGAACGCGCCTTCGGTGCTGGAGGCAAAGATGCAACGGGCTTGCGGCAGCTGCGCGGCCACGGCGTCCTGGCTGCCCAGGCCGTTTTGCAACAGGATCAATTCGGCGTCCGGTACCAGCCGGTGTTGCAGCTGTGCGATGGCGGTTTCGGCGTCGTAGGCTTTGCACGCCACCAGTAGACGATGAATGGGTTCTTGGCTGTGGGGCGTTTCGCCGATCACTGGGTAGGTGTGTGCTACGCCATGCTCTACCAGCGTCAGGCCTCTTGCCTGCCGGTAGCTGGAAAGGCGCGCCTCATCCCGCAGGATCAGCCGCACGGGCACGCCCGCGCGCGACAGGCGTGTGGCCCACAGTGTGCCCAGGCTGCCGGCGCCGAGAATGTGCCAGGTAGTCGACATGAGTTTGTGCTCCGTAGGGTCGCTCACAGTGAACAGGGCGAAAGAACCGCTATAATGCCTCGGCATTTTAGCTTGGGCGCGCTCCATCTCTACTGAGCCCGCCCCTTATATTGGAGAAATGACATGCCTTCGTTCGACGTGGTATCCGAACTGGACAAACACGAAGTCACCAACGCCGTCGAGAACGCCGTCAAGGAACTGGACCGTCGCTATGACTTGAAAGGCAAGGGCAGCTTCGAGTTCAAGGAAAAGGAACTGACCGTCAACCTGACCGCTGAAGCCGATTTCCAGCTGGAAGCGATGATCGAGATTCTCAAGCTGGCCCTGGTCAAGCGCAAGATCGACGTGCAGTGCCTTGAAGTCAAGGACGCCTACGCCTCCGGCAAGCTGATGAAGCAGGAAGCCGTGCTCAAGGAAGGCATCGACAAAGAGCTGGCAAAGAAGATCGTCGCCCACATCAAGGATGCCAAGCTGAAAGTCCAGGCCGCCATCCAGGGTGAACAGGTTCGCGTGACCGGCAAGAAGCGTGACGATCTGCAAGAAGCAATCGCTGCTCTGCGCGCCAAGACCTTCGACATGCCACTGCAGTTCAATAACTTCCGCGACTGATGGCACTTCGCGGAACCTGTGGGTGTTTTTGACGTCCCACGCCCCAGAGTCTGTGCCTACACTTGAGCCCCACGGGGCTCATTTGCGTTTTATGGCAGTCAATCAAGCCGCACATCCGCGCAACAGGAGAAGATAGATGGATTTGAACGCTGAAGTGGATCACCTGATCAAGACCTCGCAGTCCTGGATCCCGATGATTATGGAATACGGCAGCCGGGTGTTGCTGGCAGTGATAACCCTGGCCATCGGCTGGTGGCTGATTAACGTATTTACCCACCGCGTGGGGCGCTTGCTGGCCATCCGCAATGCGGACCTGGCGCTGCAGCACTTCATCACCAGCCTTGCCAACATCGCATTGAAAGTCATGCTGATTGTCAGCGTGGCCTCGATGATCGGCGTGGCAACCACCTCGTTCGTCGCCGCCATCGGTGCGGCTACCCTGGCCATCGGCCTGGCGTTGCAAGGCAGCCTGGCCAACTTCGCCGGCGGCGTGCTGATTCTGCTGTTCCGCCCATTCCGCATCGGTGACTGGATCGAGGCTCAGGGCACATCCGGGACCGTCGACAGTATTCAGATCTTCCACACCGTGCTGCGTACCGGCGACAACAAAACCGTGATCGTGCCTAACGGCATCCTGTCCAACGGCATCATCACCAACACCAACCGCCAGCCTACCCGCAAGGTAGTGTTCGACGTGGGTGTCGACTACGAAGCCGACTTGCAGAAAGCCCGTGAAGTGCTGCTGGAATTGGCGAAAGACCCGCGCGTGCTGACAGACCCTGCAGCGGTGGCGGTAGTGTCGACGTTGGGCGACAGTTCGATCACCGTGTCTTTGCGTTGCTGGACCAAGACGTCAGATTACTGGGACGTGGTGTTTATGCTTAATGAACTGGCGCGTGATCGTTTGAAAGGCGCGGGCATTGATATTCCGTTTCCACAGCGCGTTATTCGCGTGATGCAGGAACCGGCTGCGAAATAACTAAGCGCAACGTATCGAACTTGGCCGAATGGTCAGGTTCAATGCGCGCCGTTAATCTCGTTAGTTAGCTTGCTAGTTATTTTTTCAAAGAAATAAAACTGCAATAAAAAAGCCGCTCCCTTGCAAACAGGGGAGCGGCTTTTTATTTAAGGCCGAGGCCTTAAGCCATCGTTGTAATCAAACTGGCAATTACAAGATGTTCAGCGGGTATTGCGCGATCAGACGCAGTTCGTCGATAGACGCCGAACCGTAGTACACGCCATCAGACGAACGATAGGTCGCTTGACGCACGCGCAGGCTCAGGTCTTTTGCTGGACCGCTCTGAATCACGTACTTGGCTTCGATGTCACGTTCCCACTCTTTGCCGTTGGAGGTCTCTGCGGTGTTAGCGCCGGTACCTTTAACGTAGCGAGTCATGAAGCTCAGGCCTGGCACGCCGAAGGTGGCCATGTTCAGGTCATAACGAGCCTGGAACGATTTCTCGTCTTCTGCGTTGAAGTCGGAACGGGCGATGGAGTTGGCCAGGAAAATCGTGCCGCCGCCGTCTACGCCGTAGCCGTAGTCACCGTCACCGCTGACTTTTTGGTAGGCCAGGGTGAACGTGTGAGCCTGGATGGTGTACGCGCCTTGCAAGCTGTAGGCACGGTTGTCCAGTTTGGTGGTGCCGTCTTTTTCTGCGCGTTGCAGGCCGGCGCCGTCGCTCTTGGTGCTGTAGATGTTGAAGTCAACGGCCAGGGACTGTTCGTTGCTCAGCGCGTGAGTCCAGTTCAGGTTGGCGTAGGTTTTCTTCCAGTAGTCTTCAGTCTTCGCGTAGTAAAGGCTGGCGCTGACTTCTGGAGTCAGGGCGTACACACCACCGATGAAGTCGGTTTTGGTCAGGCCCAGGCTGTCACGGTAAGTCTGTGCTTGTGCCACGCTGGAGGTGAAGTGACCACCTTCGAGTTTCAGGCCCTTGATCTCGTTGCTGGTGATCGAGATACCTTGCGGCAGCTCTGGCAGCAAGCGGCTGTCATCGGAGGCGAATACAGGCGCGGTGGTGTACTGGTCGCCGACTTTGAGCACGGTGTCGGAGATGCGGAACTTAACAGCGCCGCCGCCTTTGGAGTAGTCGTCTTGCGAGCGGCCGTCTGCACCGGTAGGGAACAGGCCAGTGCCCGAACGACCCTTGCCGCTGTCGAGTTTCACGCCCAGCAGACCGATCACATCAACACCGACGCCGATGGTGCCTTGGGTGTAGCCCGACTGGAACAGGCCGTTGAAGCCCAGGCCGGTTTCGTCTACACGGCTTTTGCCGGTGTCGTTGTTACGGAAGTCGCGGCTGAAGTTCAGCAAACGAGTGTTGATGCTGAAAGTACTGTCTTCAACAAAGCCCTTGGAATCGTCCTGGGCGGACGCCATTGCGAACTGCGAGGTGCCTGCTGAAACAGCCAGGGCGATCATGCTCCACTTCATCACGCGCATCGTGATTTGCTCCTTTGGTTTTAGGAAGAGTACTGCCGTCCCACCTGTATTTTTATCTGGGCGGCTCTTTCTTTTTTGTGTCGGCGCAAAGTTATATCACGCAGACCCTATTGACGATACTTACCCATCTATCCTTTCAGCTTCTTTACGAGGCTGTCGTAAATTGCTATTTCCATGTCGCAAATTCACAGCCCGACTGTAACCAGGCTGACAACTTAAGTGCTGTTTTCAGACCGCTTTCGAAGTTTGAAATCTTCCGTGATACGCACTCAATCGCTTGTGTTTTTATCGCGAAACACCTGCTTCCAAACGGGTGCCGTTGCCGACGATAGTGGGGTGAATGCAACAAGCGTGCACAAAGCGGTAACCAAATGTCATTTTTTCGTGAAAAACGTTACGGGAGTGTAAAAACCGCATAAGCACGGGCTTTTTACGCCGTTTGGTTTGGGCTTGACGCCCAGGCGTTACACCTCTGAAGGGCTGCATAAATCCTGTACCAGGTAAAAACGTTACCGGTTGACCCTCATGAGTGGGTAATCGGCGGATCCCTTTGAGGCACGGGTGGGTCATTTTGGTGCATTCCGTCGAGGCCCGATTCAGCGTAGCTCAAATATTCGCTTGCCTCTAAAGGGGGCACGTTTTTTATCCGCATGCATCGAGGCTTTGCGCATTCGCCGTGAAGCGTTGCGCATTCAAAGGTATGCTGGGCACCTGAAATTGACCTGCCAAACGGAGTGCCCGCGTGTTCGCCTTAGACCAACGCCTGCAACAAGACACACTGGCTATTGGGGACTTCCCGCTCTGCCGCCTGCTGCTGTCCAATGACTCGAATTACCCGTGGTTCATCCTGGTGCCGCGCATTGACGGTATCAGTGAAGTGTTTCAGCTGGATGTCGCCGATCAGCAAACCTTGTGGCAGGAAACAACCGCCCTGGCGGCGTTGTTGAACGAAGGGTGGGCAGCCGACAAGATGAACATTGGTGCGCTGGGTAACGTGGTCAGCCAGTTGCACGTGCACGTGATCGTGCGCAAGCGTGATGATGCCGCCTGGCCTGCACCGGTCTGGGGCAAGCATCCGGCCCGGCCGTACACCGAAGAGCAAGTAACGGCGATACGCGCCCGCCTGCGCGCTTTATTGCCTGCCGGCTTCATCTTTAGCCAGGACTGAATTATGGATCTGCAAGAGCGCGTCACCGACCTGGAAAGCCGCCTGGCCTTTCAGGACGACACCATCGAGACCCTCAATGACATTCTGGTCACCCAGCAGCGGGCGGTAGAGCGCCTGCAGCTGCAGATGACGGCGCTGCTCAAGCGTCAGGAAGAAATGGGTGGCCAGTTCGAGTCATCCGAAGAAGAAGCGCCGCCGCCACATTATTAAGGCGCGCATAAAAAAACCGCGACCCAGCAGGGCTGGATCGCGGTTTTTTTACGCCGAGAAAAGTATCAGCGACGCGGCAATGCCGCTATCACGTCTTCGGCTTGCAGGCCTTTGTCACGGTTCATGACGGAGAACTCCACGCGCTGGCCTTCGACCAGAACGCGGTGGCCTTCGCCACGGATGGCCCGGAAGTGGACGAAGATATCGTCGCCCGAATCGCGGGAAATAAAGCCGAAGCCTTTGGAGGTGTTGAACCACTTCACGGTACCGGTATCCCGGTTGGTCATGTCGTAGTTTTGCGTCGCGGCCGCTGGGGACGAACGGTAGAAGCTGATGGCCAGGTGAAGAACGATAGCGACCACAGCAATCACCAGGCTGAGCAGGATAGCCGGGTGGCCGCCGACTTCAGGCATAGGTGCCAGGAGGGTGAGGGTTTGAACGACAACGGTCAGTACCAGCAGCGCGCTGACCAGGTTTTGCAGTTGATGACGTGTGCCTTTGTTCCAGTACGGGATCACCGGTGCCAGCGTCAGGTTAAGAAGGCCGAACAAGGCCAGGTACAGAGCGTCGTGTTGTTCCAGGTAGGGAGGGCTTCCCTGTTGCAAGCTCGGTATAAAGGACAGCAGCAACGCTGCAACGCCCGTTAGCAGGTGGACGATTTTCAACATTTTGATTAACTCACGTTAAGAAGGATCACAAGGAAGAGCTGACGGGCACGGTTCGCTTCTGAACAATGGGAGGCGTTGGGCACGTGCACGGGTATCAGCCTATGTGGTGTGCCGCGCAAATTAACGGCAACCACACGCCGTCTATTTAACAGCAAAGGCTGTGCCTACTCAAATCAAGCATTTCGGGGTGTTGCAGGCGCGATGGCATTTCTGCTTCAAACACTTGTCCTAGACAGGTGCGGGATTTTTCGGCGGCATTTTGGGCGTTTTCCTACTTGAGGCTGAGGCCTGCGCGCCGCCGATTGACCTAGGGCTGCTGGGTGTAGCAAACCTGTCATGCAGAGGGGCGATTTGCCGCACGCCAGTTGCGTGTGTCGGGCTGCACACGGCCTGCACTCTTGCTAGAGTGGTCCTGCACCTGATCAATGAATGCTCGTCAATTGAAGGGGAAAAACATGGCAATCGATATTGGTATCAGTGAAGAAGATCGTAAATCCATCGTCGATGGGCTTTCACGGCTGCTGTCCGATACCTATGTACTGTATTTGAAGACCCACAACTTCCATTGGAACGTCACCGGCCCCATGTTTCGTACGCTGCACTTGATGTTTGAAGAGCAGTACAACGAACTCGCGTTGGCGGTGGATTCCATTGCCGAGCGTATCCGTGCCCTGGGCTTTCCGGCGCCGGGTGCCTATTCGATCTACGCCCGTCTGTCTTCGATCAAGGAAGAAGAGGGTGTGCCCAGCGCAGAAGAGATGATCAAGCAATTGGTGGCGGGCCAGGAAGCTGTGACCCGCACCGCACGCGGTATATTCCCGTTGCTCGATAAGGTCAGCGATGAGCCAACCGCCGATCTGCTGACCCAGCGTATGCAAGTCCACGAAAAAACGGCGTGGATGCTGCGATCCCTGCTCGAAAACCAGTAACGCTCCATCCCCAAAAGCAAACCGAGTGGTGCCGTCCTGGCGCCGCTCGCTTGTTTCTCTGCGCTTCCTGGCGTTGTCCTACGACTATCGACTCCGCGTCTTCTGGCTGCCTCGCACGTCCTGCTGTTTTATAGGGCCACTGTCCGATGGGAGAAACCCATGGGCTGCTGTTTGGCAATGGAGTGTCAGGTGTATGTCACGCGGAGTGGGTAGTGGAGTGATGGAAACCTGTGGTTTTCATAAGATAAAAGTCGATCCTTTTGCTAAAGGGTTCGATATGGGACTGGCCAAGCCATTGTCCCGGTCGGTCAGGCTCAACGGGTTTTCCACGTGCCTGCGGCTTGAGCAGATCTATTGGAATATCCTCACGGAGATAGCCAGGCTCAATGCCTGCTCAGTCAGTGCATTGCTGTCTTATGTCGATCGGGAAGTGCATTTGCGTTACGGAGGAGTGAAGAACTTCAGTGGCTTGGTCAGGGTGGTGTGCGTGGTTCACGTATTAAAAGGCAGTACGGCGTCGCACCACCCTGACTAGCCAGGTGGCACCGGGCCGGCCCGCTGCCCGGGCGGGCAAGGCCTGGGGCAGAAAGCCGGCTGCGCTGCTTCGATTTACCAGATATAATCCCGCGCTTTGCTGCGCGTGCCGGGTCTTTACCCACAGGGCGGGTGCAGCGCAGTAATGATCTGATCGCCGAGACATCTCCATGCCCATGTACGATTATCAATGTGCTTCCTGTGGTCATCAGTTGGAAGCCATTCAGAAAATCAGCGCAGCGCCGCTGGTCGATTGCCCTGCCTGCCAGGCACCTGAGCTGAAGAAGATGTTGTCCATGCCGGGCTTTCGCCTGAGCGGCGGTGGCTGGTACGAGACCGACTTCAAGACCGGCGCCAAGAAGAATCTGGCGGGCGGCGACAAAGCAGACTGAGTTGAACTCTACGCGCAGGCTCCTGCATTATCCGTCCCCTGCTTAACTGTACGGTGACGAGGCGAGCCTCCACCGAAATTCGAATTACGAGAAGTGAAACCACTATCATGATGCGCAGCCACTATTGCGGCCAACTGAACGAGACCCTGGATGGTCAGGAAATCACCCTGTGCGGATGGGTTCACCGTCGCCGTGACCACGGCGGGGTGATCTTCCTCGATATCCGTGATCGTGATGGTCTGGCCCAGGTGGTGTTCGATCCGGACCGCGCTGAAAGCTTCGCCGCCGCCGACCGCGTGCGCAGCGAATACGTTGTGAAAATCACCGGCAAGGTTCGCCTGCGTCCGGCCGGTGCCGTGAACGCGAACATGGCGTCCGGCGCGATTGAAGTGCTGGGCTACGAGCTCGAAGTGCTGAACGAGTCGGAAACCCCGCCGTTCCCGCTCAACGAATACTCCGACGTCGGCGAAGAAACTCGCCTGCGCTACCGCTTCCTGGACCTGCGTCGTCCGGAAATGGCCGAGAAGCTGCGCCTGCGTTCGCGCATGACTACCAGCATCCGCCGCTTCCTCGACGAAAACGGCTTCCTCGACGTCGAAACGCCGATCCTCACCCGGGCCACCCCGGAAGGCGCGCGTGACTACCTGGTGCCGAGCCGTACCCACGCCGGTTCCTTCTTCGCCTTGCCGCAATCGCCGCAACTGTTCAAGCAGCTGCTGATGGTGGCCGGCTTCGACCGTTACTACCAGATCGCCAAGTGCTTCCGCGACGAAGACCTGCGCGCCGACCGCCAGCCGGAATTCACCCAGATCGACATCGAGACCAGCTTCCTCGATGAAAAAGAGATCATGGGCCTGACCGAACAAATGATCCGCAACCTGTTCAAGGAAGTGCTGGACCTGGAATTCGGCGAGTTCCCGCACATGACCTTTGAAGAGGCCATGCGCCGCTACGGTTCCGACAAGCCAGACCTGCGTATCCCGCTGGAACTGGTGGACGTGGCCGACCAGCTCAAGGAAGTCGACTTCAAGGTGTTCAGCGGCCCGGCCAACGACCCTAAATGCCGCATCGCTGCCCTGCGCGTGCCTGGCGGCGCGAGCATGCCGCGCAAGCAGATCGACGACTACACCAAGTTCGTCGGCATCTACGGTGCCAAGGGCCTGGCGTACATCAAGGTCAACGAGCGCGCCAATGGCGTTGACGGCCTGCAATCGCCGATCGTGAAAAACATTCCGCTGGACAACCTGAACGCGATCCTCGATCGCGTCGGTGCGGTTGACGGCGACATCGTGTTCTTCGGCGCCGACAAAGCCAAGATCGTCAGCGAAGCCCTGGGCGCGCTGCGGATTAAGCTGGGCCACGACCTGGACCTGCTGACCTGCAAGTGGGCACCGATGTGGGTCGTCGACTTCCCGATGTTCGAAGAGAACGACGACGGCAGCTTCAGCGCCTTGCACCACCCGTTCACTGCACCGAAGTGCTCGCCTGAAGAGTTGGAAGCCAACCCGGCAGGCGCGTTGTCGCGTGCCTACGACATGGTTTTGAACGGCACCGAACTGGGTGGCGGTTCGATCCGTATCCACCGCAAAGAGATGCAACAAGCGGTGTTCCGCCTGTTGGGCATCAACGAAGCGGAACAGGAAGAGAAATTCGGCTTCCTGCTCGATGCCCTGAAGTACGGCGCTCCGCCGCACGGTGGCCTGGCATTCGGTCTGGACCGTCTGGTGATGCTGATGACCGGCGCCCAGTCGATCCGTGAAGTGATCGCCTTCCCGAAAACCCAGAGTGCTGCGGACGTAATGACCCAGGCTCCGGGCGTGGTGGATGCCAAGGCGCTGCGCGAGTTGCACATCCGTCTGCGCGAGACGCCAAAGGCTGAGTAAGGCTGCTGCGTGAAAGCGCACTGAGGTTTACGCAGTCTAAAAAGGCGCATCTTCGGATGCGCCTTTGCGTTACAAGGGTTGTGCTTTTAAGAGGAAAATCCTGCCTGGGGCGGGATTGATAAGGTTTCTAGAGAATTTCGGAGTTGTGTTATGGCTGGCCATTCCAAGTGGGCGAACATCAAGCACCGCAAAGAGCGTCAGGATGCCAAGAAAGGCAAGATTTTCACCAAGTGGATTCGCGAGCTGACCGTTGCTGCCCGCCAAGGCGGTGGTGACCCGGGCTCCAACCCGCGTCTGCGCCTGGCGCTGGACAAGGCTCTGGGCGCGAACATGAGCCGTGACATCATCGACCGCGCCGTGGCCCGTGGTGCCGGCGCCGCCGACACCGACGACATGGTCGAGCTGAGCTACGAAGGCTACGGCCCGGGCGGCGTTGCGGTGATGGTCGAGTGCATGACCGACAACCGCAACCGTACTGCGGCAGCCGTGCGCCATGCGTTCAGCAAATGCGGCGGCAACCTGGGCACCGACGGTTCGGTGGCCTACCTGTTCGAGCGCAAAGGGCAGATCACCTTTGCGCCGGGTACGGATGAAGACGCGCTGATGGAAGCTGCGATGGAGGCTGACGCCGACGACGTGGTGACCAACGAAGACGGCTCCATCGACGTGTTCACTTCCTTCGCCGGCTTCTATGCGGTGCGCAACGCCCTGGAAGCGGCAGGTTTCAAAGGCACCGACGCGGAAATCGTGATGCTGCCGACCACCAGCGCCGAACTGGACCTGGACGGCGCGCAGAAGGTGCTGAAGATGCTGGATATGCTGGAAGACCTGGATGACGTGCAGAACGTGTACTCGAACGCCGACATCCCGGAATCTGTAGCCGAGCAGCTCACCTGAGAACAATGAGGGTCCCCTGTGGGAGCGGGCTTGCTCGCGAATGCGGTGTGTCAGTCACGTGATGCATTAACTGAATGGCCGCTTTCGCGAGCAAGCCCGCTCCCACATTGGGTCTATCTGTATCCACAAAACTGCAGGCGTTATGACTTTAATCCTAGGTATCGACCCCGGTTCGCGCATCACCGGTTTTGGCGTGGTGCAACAAACCCCGCGCGGCTGCGTCTACGTCGCCTCGGGCTGCATTCGCACCGGCGCGGGCGAGTTGGCCGAGCGCCTGCAGATTGTCTATCGCGGCGTGCGTGAAGTGATCCAGACCTACGGGCCGGTGACCATGGGCATCGAAAAAGTCTTCATGGCCAAAAACGCCGACTCCGCGCTCAAGCTTGGCCAGGCCCGTGGCGCCGCGATTGTCGCCGGTGCGGAGGAGGGCATGGAAATCGCCGAGTACACCGCCACCCAGGTCAAACAGGCCGTGGTCGGCACCGGTGCGGCGAATAAGGAGCAGGTGCAGATGATGGTCATGCACATGCTCAAGCTCACCTCCAAACCGCAAATCGACGCCTCCGACGCCCTGGCCATTGCCATTTGCCATGCGCACACGCGCTCAAGCTTGCTGCCGCACGGCCTGGGCACGGCACGCAGTCGTGGCGGCCGGCTGCGTCTCTGATAGCATCAGCGCAATCGTTATTTCCGGTCAGGCCTCAATCTGACCCCAAGCTTTAAGGATCTGAACCGTGATTGGACGCTTGCGCGGCACCCTGGCTGAGAAACAGCCGCCGCACCTGATTCTGGATGTCAATGGGTTGGGGTATGAGCTGGAAGTGCCCATGACCACCCTGTATCGCCTACCGTCGGTCGGCGAGCCGCTGACCCTGCACACCCATCTGGTGGTACGGGAAGACGCGCAACTGCTCTACGGTTTCATTGGCAAGCGCGACCGCGACTTTTTCCGCGAGCTGATCCGCTTGAATGGCGTGGGGCCAAAGCTTGCGCTGGCGTTGATGTCGAGCCTGGAAGTTGATGAGCTGGTGCGCGCGGTGTCGGCTCAGGACACTTCGGCTTTGACCAAGGTGCCGGGCGTCGGCAAGAAAACCGCCGAGCGTCTGCTGGTGGAACTCAAGGACCGCTTCAAGGCCTGGGAAGTGGTACCGAGCATGTTTGCCCTGGTGCCGAACCAGCCGGACATGCCGGCAAGCCAGGTCGCCAGCGCCGAGAGCGATGCGGTCAGTGCGTTGATCTCCCTGGGCTACAAGCCGCAGGAAGCGAGCAAAGCCGTATCGGCCATCAAGGACAAGAACCTGAGCAGCGAAGACATGATCCGCCGAGCCCTGAAGGGAATGATTTAAGTGATTGAAGCTGATCGTCTGATCGCGGCCACTGGCCCGCGCGACCGTGAAGAAGTCCAGGACCGGGCCATCCGCCCGCTGAGCCTGGCCGAATACATCGGCCAGCCCACCGTGCGCGAGCAGATGGAGTTGTTTATCCAGGCCGCGCGCGGGCGCAGCGAGTCCCTGGACCACACCTTGATCTTTGGCCCGCCGGGGCTGGGTAAAACCACGCTGGCGAACATCATCGCCCAGGAAATGGGCGTGTCGATCAAGTCCACCTCCGGCCCGGTGCTGGAGCGTCCGGGTGATCTGGCGGCCTTGCTGACCAACCTTGAACCGCACGATGTGCTGTTTATCGACGAGATTCACCGGTTGTCGCCCATCGTCGAAGAAGTGCTGTACCCGGCCATGGAAGATTTTCAGCTCGACATCATGATCGGCGAGGGCCCGGCGGCCCGCTCGATCAAACTCGACCTGCCGCCGTTCACCCTGGTGGGCGCGACCACCCGCGCGGGCATGCTGACCAACCCGCTGCGAGACCGTTTCGGCATTGTTCAACGTCTAGAGTTCTATAGCACCGCAGACCTGGCGACGATTGTCAGTCGTTCGGCGAGCATCCTGGGGTTGCCGCTCGACCCGGAAGGCGCGTTTGAAATCGCCCGTCGAGCGCGAGGCACGCCGCGGATCGCCAACCGTTTGCTGCGACGTGTGCGCGATTTTGCTGAAGTGCGCGCCAAGGGGCATATCACCAAGGCCGTGGCCGATTTGGCGTTGAACCTGCTGGATGTGGACGAACATGGCTTCGATCATCAGGATCGACGTCTACTCTTGACCATGATCGAGAAGTTCGACGGCGGCCCGGTGGGTGTGGACAGTCTGGCGGCGGCGATCAGCGAGGAGCGTCATACCATTGAGGATGTGCTGGAACCGTACCTGATCCAGCAGGGTTACATCATGCGCACGCCAAGGGGGCGGGTGGTGACGCGTCATGCTTATCTGCACTTCGGGTTAAACATTCCGTCACGATTGGGCGAGATGCCTGTAGTAGACGAATTCCTGGATGCAGTGGACGATTAAAAAGCTCACGTCAGTCGATTTATCTGAGGTTTGTGCTGTCCTAGTGGCTGGTAGCGTCATTCAGTTGCTGCAAATGTTTCAGAGAATGAAAAAACAGTTGCCCAGCCGGATTGGCAACCTGAGGAGTAAGCACTAGAGTATGCGCGCGCAAAACGGGGATCAGTCGTTCGCACATCGCTGTCGCGTTTATTACGAGGACACCGATGCCGGCGGCATCGTTTATTACGTCAACTACCTCAAGTTCATGGAGCGGGCTCGAACCGAGCGGCTACGGGAGCTGGGCTTTGCCCAATCCCAGCTGGCAGGGGAGGACCTGTTATTCGTCGTGCATTCCAGCGAGGCGCGTTATCACGCACCGGCGCGATTGGACGACGAGTTACTGGTCAGCGCTGAAGTAATCGAATTGAACCGTGTCAGCCTGCGCTTTAAACAGCAAGTCAGGCGGGCAACGGATGCAACGCTGCTCTGCGAGGGGCAGTTCCTGGTGGCCTGTGTGCGCACCAATAGTTTGAAACCCCGGGCCATTCCCGAAGCTCTACGTGCGGCCTTTGCCGGCGTAAGCGGCGCGGGTAAACAATCAAAGCAGGAGATTTAGCGTGGAACCTACCGTCGTCGACCATTCCTCCATGTGGAGCCTGGTCAGCAATGCCAGTGTCGTGGTTCAACTGGTGATGCTGGTCCTGGTAGCCGCATCGGTTACCTCTTGGGTCATGATTTTTCAACGCAGCAATTTGCTGCGTGCCGGTCGACGTGCCCTGGAGAGCTTCGAAGAGCGCTTCTGGTCGGGTATCGACCTGTCCAAGCTGTACCGTCAGGCCGGCAGCAACCCGGACCCGGATTCGGGCGTCGAGCAGATCTTCCGCGCCGGCTTCAAGGAATTCTCCCGCCTGCGTCAGCAACCGGGCGTTGACCCGGAAGCGGTCATGGAAGGCGTGGCCCGTGCCATGCGCGTCGCGATTTCCCGTGAAGAAGAGAAGCTGGAGCAGAGCCTGCCGTTTCTCGCCACCGTCGGTTCCGTGAGCCCGTATATCGGCCTGTTCGGTACGGTGTGGGGCATCATGAACTCCTTCCGTGGCCTGGCTCAGGCCCAGCAAGCGACCCTGGCCACCGTGGCCCCGGGTATCGCCGAAGCCCTGATCGCCACCGCGATTGGCTTGTTCGCTGCTATCCCCGCAGTAATTGCCTACAACCGTTTTGCCGCGCGCGGCGAGACCTTGATCAGCCGTTACTACACCTTCGCCGATGAATTCCAGGCGATCCTGCACCGTAAAGTGCACACCAGCGAAGAATAAGCAGGTAATTCCCAATGGCTTTAATCGCTCGAGCTCGCAAAAAGCGCAAGCCGGTCGCCGAGATGAACGTAGTGCCTTACATCGACGTGATGTTGGTGCTGCTGGTCATCTTCATGGTGACCGCGCCGATGCTCAATCAGGGCGTGAAGGTTGATCTGCCCAAGGTTTCCAGCGAAGCCTTGCCGCAAGACAACAACACTCAGGTCCTGACCATTTCGATCAAGGCTGACAAGACCTATTACTGGAACCTTGGCAGCGAAGTCGACACCCAGAAACAGCAGGACAAGGCCATGACCTTGCCGCAGATGACCGATGCCGTGACTAAGATCATTCGGGCCGGCAACGAAGGCGGCAAGCACACCCAGGTGTTCATTCGCGGCGACAAAGTGGTCGACTATGGTTCAGTCATGGGCGCCATGGGTGGGCTGCAGAAGGCCGGCGTGGGTAACGTTGGCTTGATTACCGAGGCGCCCTGATGCAGCAACAGCGAGAGCCGTCCGCCTCGGAAAGCTACTTCTGGCCTAGCGTCTGGGCAATTGCCCTGCACGTCCTGGTGTTTGGCATGCTGTTCGTCAGCTTTGCCATGACTCCGGACCTGCCGCCAGCCAAGCCGATCGTGCAGGCGACCCTGTATCAGCTGAAATCGAAAAGTCAGGCCACCACCCAGACCAATCAGAAGATTGCGGGTGAGGCCCAGAAGTCGGCTGCGCGCCAGACTGAAGTCGAACAGATGGAACAGAAGAAGGTCGAGCAGGAAGCGGTGAAGGCTGCTGCGGAACAAAAGAAAGAAGAGGCGGCTCAAAAGGCCGAGGAATCGAAAAAGGCTGACGAAGCCAAGAAAGCTGACGAGGTGAAAAAGGCTGATGAAGCCAAGAAAGCCGACAAAGCTGCCGAAGCTAAAAAAGCCGAAGAGAAACAATTGGCTGATATAGCTAAGAAGAAGTCTGAAGAAGAAGCCAAAAAAGCTGCTGAAGAAGAGGCCAAGAAAAAGGCCGCTGAAGAAGCCAAGAAAAAGATAGTCGAAGACGCGAAGAAGAAAGCCGCCGAAGACGCCAAGAAAAAAGCTGAAGCAGACGAGGCGAAGAAGAAAGTCGCCGACGACGCGAAGAAGAAAGCTGCCGCCGACGCCAGCAAGAAAAAGGCCCAGGAAGCAGCACGTAAATCCGCCGAAGAGAAAAAGGCCCAGGCTTTGGCAGATTTGCTTTCCGACACGCCGCAGCGTCAGCAAGCCTTGGCCGATGAACGTGGTGATGAAGTCGCGGGCAGTTTCGACGACCTGATTCGGGCACGAGCAGCGGAAGGCTGGACACGTCCACCTTCGGCACGCAAAGGCATGACAGTAGTGCTGCAGATCGGCATGTTGCCGGACGGTACGGTGACTTCGGTCAGCGTGGCCAAGTCCAGTGGTGACGGTTCGTTCGACAGTTCGGCGGTTGCCGCGGTCAAGAACATTGGCCGGTTGACCGAGATGCAGGGAATGAAACCAAGCGACTTCGCTCCCTATCGTTCATTCAAGATGACATTCACACCTGAGGATCTAGCCTTGTGAGAAACCTTCTTCGAGGAATGCTTGTCGTTATTTGCTGTATGGCAGGGATAGCGGCGGCGGATGAAAAGAACATTCTGGTTACCAGCGGTAGCGATCGGGCCACCCCGATTGCCGTAGTACCGTTCGGCTGGCAGGGCGGCAGCGTGCTGCCGGACGACATGGCCCAGATCGTCAGTGACGACCTGCGCAACTCCGGTTACTACGCGCCGATTCCAAAAGGCAACATGATCAGCCAGCCTAACCAGGCCAGCGAAGTTGTGTTCCGTGACTGGAAGGCAGTGGGCGCCCAGTACCTGATGGTCGGCAACATCACGCCGGCCGGCGGTCGCCTGCAGATCCAGTACACGTTGTTCAACGTGGCCACCGAGCAGCAGGTCTTGACCGGCAGCGTTTCGGGCACCGCCGAACAACTGCGGGACATGGCGCACTACATCTCCGACCAGTCGTTTGAAAAGCTCACCGGTATCAAAGGTGCTTTCTCGACGCGTCTGCTGTATGTAACGGCTGAGCGTTTCTCTGTAGACAACACTCGTTACACCTTGCAGCGTTCGGACTACGACGGTGCACGCGCTGTGACCTTGCTGCAATCGCGTGAGCCAATCCTGTCGCCGCGCTTTGCGCCGGACGGCAAGCGTATTGCCTACGTATCGTTCGAGCAGCGTCGTCCACGTATCTTCGTTCAGCACATCGATACCGGTCGTCGCGAGCAGATCACCAACTTTGAAGGCCTCAACGGTGCGCCAGCCTGGTCGCCGGATGGTTCGCGCCTGGCGTTCGTACTGTCCAAAGACGGCAACCCTGATATCTACGTGATGAACATGGCTTCGCGCCAGATCAGCCGTGTTACCAGCGGCCCAGGCATCAACACCGAACCGTTCTGGGGTAAGGATGGTTCGACCATCTACTTCACCTCCGACCGTGGCGGCAAGCCTCAAATCTACAAAACAAGCGTAGGTGGCGGTGGCGCAGAACGCGTGACCTTTATTGGTAACTACAATGCCAACCCTAAGCTTTCGGCTGATGAAAAGACGTTGGTGATGATTCACCGTCAGGATGGTTTCACTAATTTCCGGGTTGCGGCCCAGGATTTGCAGCGCGGAACCGTAAAAATCCTCACAGATACCAACCTTGATGAGTCAGCTACTGTTGCGCCCAACGGCACCATGGTAATCTACGCCACCCGCCAGCAGGGCCGGGGAGTCTTGATGCTCGTGTCCATTAATGGACGCGTAAGGCTCCCGCTTCCTACCGCTCAAGGCGAAGTCAGAGAACCGTCCTGGTCCCCTTACCTGAACTGACGCGGCGCTACAAAAAGAAGTACTTAACACACTGGGGTTCATTAGGAGTTTCACGATGGAAATGCTGAAGTTTGGTAAGTTTGCTGCTCTGGCTCTGGCTCTGTCCGTAGCCGTTGGTTGCTCGTCTAAAGGCGGCGACAATGCCGGTGAAGGCGCAGCTGTTGATCCAAACGCTGGTTACGGCGCTAACACTGGTGCAGTTGACGGCTCCCTGAGCGAAGAAGCTGCTCTGCGCGCTATCACCACTTTCTACTTCGAATACGACAGTTCGGACCTGAAGCCAGAAGCCATGCGCGCTCTGGACGTTCACGCGAAGGACCTGAAAGCTAACGGCGCTCGCGTTGTTCTGGAAGGTAACACTGACGAACGTGGTACTCGTGAGTACAACATGGCACTGGGCGAGCGTCGTGCGAAAGCCGTTCAGCGCTACCTGGTACTGCAAGGTGTTGCTCCAGGCCAACTGGAACTGGTTTCCTACGGTAAAGAGCGTCCAGTTGCTACTGGCCACGACGAGCAGTCCTGGGCTCAAAACCGTCGCGTCGAACTGCGTAAGTAATTCGTCATGCGAACGTGCCGTCGTGCTCTAACTGTATTGGCTCTCAGCCTCGCACCGCTTGCGGTGTGGGCTGCGGTTCCTGTGGAAGATAGCAACTCTGGCTATAACAATAGCGGGAGCAGTTATCCGCCAGCGGGTTATGGCACGAACGGCGCCTATGCTGGGGGAGCGGCTACGTCCGCTCCCTCGGCACAGGGCGAGCTGTTCAACCAGCTGCAACGCATGCAGGATCAATTGTCGCAACAACAAGGCACGATTGAGGTTCTGCAGAATCAAGTGAACCAGCTTAAGCAAGAAGGCCTGGAGCGTTACCAGGATCTTGACCGACGCATTGGAGCCGGCGTTACACCTGCCGCCACTCCTGATAATTCTTCTGCCGGTGGCGCACCAAGCGCCGCCGGTGGTGCAGCAGCGGGGGCCGCGGCGGCAAGTCAAGCTCCTGCCGCGAGCAGCGAACCGGGTGATCCGGCGAAGGAAAAGCTGTATTACGATGCAGCCTTCGATCTGATCAAAGCCAAGGATTTCGATAAGGCCAGCCAGGCCTTTACCGCATTCCTGCGCAAATACCCGAACAGCCAATACGCGGGCAATGCCCAGTACTGGTTGGGCGAGGTCAACTTGGCCAAGGGTGATTTGCAAGGTGCAGGCCAGGCTTTTGCCAAGGTCAGCCAGCTTTACCCAAAGCACGCCAAGGTGCCTGATTCGCTGTACAAACTCGCTGACGTAGAACGCCGCCTGGGTCACACCGACAAGGTCAAAGGCATTCTGCAGCAGGTGGTTGCCCAGTATCCGGGTACCTCCGCTGCCCAGTTGGCCCAGCGGGACCTGCAGCGCTTGTAAGCGATGCTTCCCGTTTAGAAGAAACCCGCGCCTGGCGCGGGTTTTTTCGTTAGAATCCACGCCCTTTTATGAAACACGCTTCCTGGGGTTTACGCGTTTGCGCAATTCCTTGAAGTGCCTGACGGAGGCGGACAGCCTGTTTAGCTGTTACGCCCGTGGCGACTATGCAAGACACATTACGTATTACCGAAGTTTTTTACTCGTTACAGGGTGAAACGCGCACTGCTGGCCTGCCTACTGTATTTGTACGGCTGACCGGCTGCCCCTTGCGTTGCCAATACTGTGACAGCGCCTACGCCTTCAGCGGCGGCACCGTGCGCACCCTGGACGACATCATCGAACAGGTTGCCGGCTTCAAGCCGCGCTACGTCTGTGTGACGGGCGGCGAACCCCTGGCCCAGCCCAATGCCATCCCACTGCTCAAGCGGCTGTGTGACGCCGGTTACGAGGTTTCACTCGAAACCAGCGGCGCCCTGGACATCTCGGCCGTGGATCCGCGCGTCAGCCGTGTGGTCGACCTCAAGACCCCTGGCTCCAAAGAGGCGCACCGCAACCTGTACGCCAACATGGACCTGCTGACCGCCAACGATCAGGTCAAGTTCGTGATCTGTTCCCGCGACGATTATGACTGGGCGGCTTCCAAGCTGATCCAGTACGGGCTGGACCGTCGTGCAGGCGAGGTGCTGTTCTCTCCAAGCCATCACGACCTGAACGCTCGCGACCTGGCTGACTGGGTGGTGGCGGACAACCTGCCGGTGCGCCTGCAGTTGCAGCTGCACAAATACCTGTGGAATGACGAGCCGGGGCGCTGATATGGCTGATCAAAAGCGTGCAGTCATCCTGCTTTCCGGCGGTCTGGACTCCGCCACCCTGGTGGCCATGGTCCGCGCCCAAGGCTTCAGCTGCTACACCCTGAGTTTCGACTACGGCCAGCGCCACCGCGCCGAGCTGAACGCCGCCGCGCGCGTGGCCCGTGACATGGGTGTGGTCGAACACAAGGTGATCGGCCTCAACCTCAATGGCATCGGCGGGTCCGCGCTCACCGACAGCAGCATTGACGTGCCCGAGGCGCCCAGTGAAGGCATTCCGCTGACCTACGTGCCAGCGCGCAACACCGTATTTCTGTCCCTGGCCCTGGGTTGGGCTGAAGTATTGAATGCTCGCGACATCTTCATCGGCGTCAACGCGCTGGACTACAACGGCTATCCGGACTGCCGGCCAGCGTACGTCGAGTCGTTCGAGCGCATGGCCAACCTGGCCACCAAGGCCGGCGTAGAGGGGCAGGGCTTCCGTATTCAGGCGCCGCTGCAGAACATGACCAAGGCGGACATTGTGAAGACTGGTGTAGGACTTGGCGTCGATTACACGCTGACTGTTTCCTGCTATCAGGCAGACGATGACGGCCGTGCATGTGGGAAATGCGACGCCTGCCGACTGCGCGCAGAAGGCTTCCAAGCGTCCGGAATTACTGACCCCACGCGTTATTTCTGATTTATTTAAAATAAGGTGTTGAATAATCCTTAGAAATCAGTATTATACGCGCCACCACACAGCGGGTCGTTAGCTCAGTTGGTAGAGCAGTTGGCTTTTAACCAATTGGTCGTAGGTTCGAATCCCACACGACCCACCATTTTTGGCGGTTTAGAAAATCCGGAAGGCCCACGCAAGTGAGGATTTCCGGGTTTTTTTTTGCCTGTGATTTGGGCCTTGCGACGCCAGGCTCCTGCGCGTCCTTGGCGTACAGACTATCGCGACCTGTGCATCGAACAATACGTAAACTCAGCCCGCTCGGACTGAGCCCGCCACCAAGCCCCAATGCTTTGCCACGCCGAGCGGTTACCCAAACCGCCCGGTAATGTAGTCCTCAGTCTGCTTCATCTTCGGCGTGGTAAAGATCTGGTCGGTCTTGCCGTACTCAATCAATTCCCCCATGAACATGAACGCGGTGTTGTCCGACACCCGTGCGGCCTGCTGCATGTTGTGGGTCACGATGATCACCGTGTACTGCGTCTTCAACTCCGTAATCAATTGCTCGATGCGCCCGGTGGAAATGGGGTCGAGCGCTGAGGTCGGCTCGTCCAGCAGCAACACTTGAGGGCGCAGCGCGATGGTGCGTGCGATGCACAGTCGCTGTTGCTGACCACCGGAGAGGCTCTGTGCGCTCTGGTTGAGTTTGTCTTTGACCTCATCCCATAGGGCGCCGCCGCGCAGGGCTTGTTCGACGCGATCGTTCATTTCGCGGCGGGAAAGTTTTTCGTGGTGGCGCACGGCGTAGGCGATGTTGTCGTAGATCGACATCGGAAACGGCACCGGCTTTTGGAACACCATGCCCACGTGGCTGCGCAGGCGGTTCATCGAGTAGCCGGGAGCGAGGATGTTTTCGCCGTTGAGCAGCACTTCGCCACGGGCTTCCTGCTTGGGGTACATCGAGTAGATGCGGTTGAACACGCGCAGCAGGGTGGATTTGCCGCAGCCCGAGGGGCCGATGATGGCGGTGATGCGTTTTTCCGGGATATCAATGTCGATGGCGTTCAGCGAGCGCTGGTTGTTGTAGAAAAACTCCAACCCGCGCACCTGGATTTTGGTTTTTTCGTGAGCAATGCCGGTAGCGTCCATCAGTGAGACCTATTGCGTAAAAGAATCAGGCGGGATGTGAGGCTCAGCACCAGCACGAACAGCGTCAGCACCAGTGCACCCGCCCAGGCGAGCGCGTGCCAGTCATCGAACGGGCTCATGGCGTACTGGAAAATAACCACGGGTACGCTGGCAATCGGCTTGAGCAGGTTGCTGCTCCAGAACTGATTGCCGAAGGCGGTGAACAGCAAGGGCGCGGTTTCCCCGGTGATCCGTGCCAGAGCGAGCAGGATGCCGGTGACGACGCCGGCCTTGGCCGCTCTCAACACAATCTGCAGCGTCAACTTCCATTGCGGTACACCCAATGCCAGGGCTGCCTCGCGCATGGTCGAAGGTTGCAGCTGGAGCATTTCATCGGTGGTGCGCACCACTACCGGGATCACCAGCAGAGCCAGGGCCAGGGCACCGGCGATGGCGGAAAACCCGACCTGATGGTTAGTCAGCAGGTTCAGCGGCAGGATGACGCCGGTGTAGATAAACAGGCCCAGCACAATCGATGGCGCCGACAGCAGGATGTCGTTGATAAACCGCACCGTGGTGCCCAGGCGCGAGTGGCGGGCGAACTCCGCCAGCCAGATTCCCGCCATCAGCCCGATGGGCGTGCCGATCAACAGCGCGATGCCGGACATCAGCGCGCTGCCGTAAAACGCGTTGGCCAGCCCGCCTTCGGTGCCGGGTGGCGGGGTCATCTGGGTAAACAGGCGCAGGTTCAGAGCCTGGAACCCATTGATCAGGGTGGTCAGCAGAATCCACGCCAGCCACAGCAAGCCAAAGGCGGTGGCGCCGCAACTGAAGAACATGGCCACGGCGTTTTTAAGCGCGCGCTGGCGGTACAGGCGTTCGTGAGTGTTCATAACCCTTCCTTACGCGACAAGCGCATCAGCATCAGGCGTGCCAGTGCCAGCACCACGAATGTCACGATAAACAGCAAGAAGCCCAAGGCGATCAGCGCGGAGCGATGCAGGTCGGTGTAGGCCTCGCTGAATTCGTTGGCGATGACGGAGGCGATCGAGCTGCTGGGCATCAACAGGGACGCGGAAAACTGTTGCGCGTTACCCAATACAAAGGTCACGGCCATGGTCTCGCCAAGGGCGCGACCCAAGCCGAGAAAGATCCCACCAACGACGGCCGAGCGGGTGTAGGGCAAGACGATGTCCCACACCACTTCCCAGGTAGTGCTGCCAAGCGCGTAGGCCGATTCTTTCAACGGCGTGGGCACACTGCGAAACACCTCATGCATCACCGAGGTGATAAACGGCATGATCATTACCGCCAGCACGATGCCGGCAGTGAGCATGCCAATTCCCAACGGCGGGCCCTGGAACAGCGAGCCCACAAAGGGCAGGGCGCCCAGGTAGTCATTGATCAAGGGCGAGAGGTGTTCGGCCATGAACGGCCCGAACACGAACAGGCCCCACATGCCGTAGATGATCGAGGGGATACCGGCGAGCAGTTCAATCGCCGACGCGACCGGCATCTTCAGCCACGGCGGTGCGACTTCGGTAAGAAAAATCGCAATGCCAAAGCTCACCGGCACCGCAATCAGCAAGGCCAGAAACGAGGTGACCAAGGTGCCGTAAATCGGCACCACGGCACCAAAGTGGTTGTTCACCGCATCCCATTCGGTGCTGGTGATAAAGCTCCACCCGAAGGTCTTGAACGCCAGGCCGCCGCCCCACAGGGTCGAGGCGGCAATGGCACCCAGCAGCACCAACACCAGCATGGCTGCGCCGAACATCGAACGTTTGAACCACAAATCGTGGCGTTGATCGCGGGTGGCACGACGGTCGCCCGCGGTGTCGCCTGCGTGAGTACTCATAACCAGCGGGTGGACGGTGTCGTTCATATCAGATGTGCTCACCGCCTTCCTCAATCAATGAGCAAGGCGGTTGTAGGGCGAATCAGTTGGCGAAGTCAGACTTCCAGTAACCTTCGATGCGCGACACCAGGGAGTCCGGCAGGGCTACGTAGTCCAGCGCTGCTGCCTGTTGCTGGCCTTTTTCCAGCGACCATTTGAAGAAGCTGAACGCCGCCTGGCTTTGCTCGGCATTCTTGGGCTGCTTGTACATGATGATCCAGGTGGTCGCCGTGATCGGCCACGCGCCTTCGCCTGGGGCGTTGGTCATGATCAGGTTAAAGTCCTTGGCGTTGGCCCAGTCGGCGGTGTCCGCGGCTGCCTGGAACGCTTTGGCGTCAGGTTTGACGAATTTGCCCGACGCATTCTTCAACTGGGTGTAGGTCATCTTGTTCTGCAGGGCGTAGGCGTATTCCACAAAGCCGATAGAGTTCTTGATCTGCTTCACGTAGGCCGAAACGCCTTCGTTGCCTTTGCCGCCCACACCCACCGGCCACGGCACAGTGGTGCCGAAACCGATCTTGGTTTTCCAGCTGTCGCTGACTTTGGCCAGGTAGTTGGTGAAGTTGTACGAGGTGCCCGAACCGTCGGAGCGGTGCACCACGGTGATGTTTGCCACCGGCAGGTTCAAGCCCGGGTTGAGCGCGGCGATGGCCGGATCGTTCCAGGCCTTGATGTCACCAAGGAAGATCTTCGCCAGTACGTCGCCGTCGAGCTTCAACTGGCCCGGCGCAATACCTTCCACGTTCATCACCGGCACGATGCCGCCGATCACGCTGGGGAACTGGCCCAGGCCGCCGGCCTTGAGCTCATCGGCGGACAGCGGGGCGTCGGAGGCGCCGAAGTCCACGGTGGCGGCCTTGATTTGGGCAATACCGCCGCCGGAGCCGATCGACTGGTAGTTGATGCGGTTGTTGGAGTTCTTGCTGTAGTCCTGCGACCACTTCGACAGCACCGGGTAGACGAAGCTGGAACCTGCACCGGTAACGTCAGTGGCGTGGGCCACGCCGCTCAGGCACAGGGCGGCGAACAGAACAGACAGACTTTTTTTAGTCGGCAACATCACGACAACACCTCAAGGGAAGGGTTAAGTGGGATAGGTCCACCTGTCTAAGACGTGACGATTTAATTCCTGAGATATGTCTGTTTAATGACGGTTTGGCTTTATGAAGAAACATTTAGAAATGTTTGCGCCGGTGAACGCGGGCTTGCCCTCGTCCAGCTTCAATATCGGGGTGTCGGCACGGGTTAAGGGTTGGTTTTGCGGGTTTTGGTTGCAGTGCCGGGGGGCGGGATGGTTTTTGATTGTTGCAAAGGAACTGCTTAATCGAAGTGTTTAGAGACGGGGCCGGTGCGGCCCCGTCTCAGGCTTAGCTTTGTGCGGTGAGGTTCAGGCGACTCTTGACGACTTTTTGCAAGAGCACGGCCAATGCTTCGGTGGAGTAGGGCTTTTGCAACAGCACAAAACGCTGGGCCTCTTCCTTGGCGATACGTGCGAATTCGTCGTTGTAACCCGTGGTGAGCACCACCGGCAGCCACGGGTAGAGGGCTTCGAGCGCATCGAGCAATTCCAGTCCGCTCATGCCCGGCATGGAAATGTCGGAGAACACCACCTGGAAGCTTTCCGGGTTCGGCGCAAGGGCCTCGAGCGCACTGTTGGCGTCCGCGACCCAAAGCACTTTGAAACCCATCTGTTCCAGGGTCTGCGAGGTGTAGAGGCCGACGTCGGGATTGTCCTCAACCATCAGCACGCACAGGTCCGAGGCGATGGTTACGTCGTGACTGTCCTGGATGACGGGCATCAAACCGGCTTCGACCTTGGGCAGGTACAACATAAACTGGCTGCCTTTGCCGCACTCGCTTCGCACCAGGATTTCACCGCCCGACTGCTTGGCAAAGCCATACACCTGCGACAAGCCCAGCCCGGTGCCCTGGCCAATGGCCTTGGTGGTGTAGAAGGGTTCGAAGATCGCGTCGAGCTTCTCCGGAGCAATGCCCGATCCGGTGTCGCTCAACTCAATTGTCACGTACTCGGCGACTCGCACCGGGTGGGCACGCACTGAAGGCAGCCACGTAGCGGTTGCCACCCTGATCGCCAATTGGCCATTGCCGGCCATGGCATCCCGGGCATTGACCACCATATTCACGAGTGCAGTGTCGAATTGGCTTTCATCGGCGTTGATAAAGCAGGGTTCCTGCGGCACCTCGATGGTGACCTTGACGCGTGAGCCGGTCAGGCTGTCCATCATTTCACCCACGCGCAATACGCTGTCGCCGACGTTGAAAACCTCCGGACGCAGCGCCTGGCGGCGCGCGAAGGTCAGCAGTTGGGCGGTCAGGCGCGCGGCGCGGTCCACGGTGCTGGCGATGGCTTCCACGTACTTGATGCGCCGCACTTCGCTCAAAGAAGGCGTCTTGAGCAAGTCAGCGCAAGACTTGATCACCGTCAGCAGGTTATTGAAATCGTGTGCGACGCCACCGGTGAGTTGGCCGATTGCTTCAAGCTTCTGCGACTGACGCAGGGCGTCTTCCGACAGACGCAGGGCTTCCTTGGCTTCTTCTTCGGCCTGGATATCCCGGCCCACCGCGTGGATGTAGTCGCTGTCGGGCACGGCGGTCCAGGCGATCATGCGGTAGCTGCCGTCCTGGTGACGGTAGCGGTTCTTGAAATTGGGAAAATTCTTGCCGTCCCCCAGGCGGCTGACCGCCGAGGAGGAGACCGCGAGGTCTTCCGGGTGCACCAAGTCCAGCAGCTGGCTGCCCACCAAGTCGTGTTCGGTGTGGCCGAGCATGCGTGTCCAGGCCGGGTTCACCGCGGAGATGACGCCGTCGAGCTGGGCGACCAGCATCAGGTCCGGCGACAGGCGCCAGATACGATCGCGATCGCGGGTGCGCTCCATCACCCTTTGCTCAAGGGATTCGTTGAGTGTGCGCAGGGACTCTTCGGCTTCACGCAGGGCAGTGATATCACGCGAGACACAGAGGATCTGTTCCGGCCGGCCGTCACGGTCGAGGATCGGGCTGACCTGCACATGCCACCATTTCAGGTTGCCGGCCAGCGTCTCGGCGGGGCCGATGAAACTTGCGCTTTCACCGTTTTTGGCGGCCTGTACGGCAGCCTTGGCATCCGCGTTTCCCTTGTCCTGCCAGAAGTCGGGCCAGGGGCAGCCGCGAATCGCGTTGAAGTCACTGACTTCCATGATTTTCATGCCGCCTTCGCTCATGAAGGTGAGGCGGGCGTCGAGGTCCAGAACCTTGATGCAATCGTTGATGCTGGCCAGAACGCGCTCGGTGAACGCTTCGCTTCTGCCCAAGCCGGTGGCGGCCAGCTCGCTTGGCTCTGAGCCGATCCCGACAGTGGTATTCATTTGAGTTTGGCCGAGTGGGAGTAAATGGGCCGTATCATGTCATTACGATACCTATCTCACCAGCGACTTCCTCCCGTACGGTGCTGACTTTGCTCTGGCAAAGCATTGGTGTTGACGTTTAGGCGGTGGATACTCGCGACACGTTGGCCAGACACACTCGATGCAATCGCAGGCAACCAGCGCGCACGTTGGATTGGGTTGAGCTTACGAGGGCGGGCTGCCCTGGCGTTACGGGCAGTTAAAACCAGGCGGTCACGATCAGGTTAAAAGGTCATAAAAAGACGCCGAAAAACGGGCAAAGTCTTTGAAAACTCTAGAATTGTCCGACAATCGTGTGCATGAAAAACTCTTCATAAACCCTCGGCTCGAACGTTGGTAGTTTTCCCGGCGCTGACCAATAATTCGAGTCCTAATAATGAATAACAAAACTCTTAAAAGCGCTTTGGCGCTTTGCGTTTCGCTTGCCTCTACACAGCTGCTCGCCGGTGGCTTCGCCCTCAATGAACAAAGCATCAGTTCAATGGGCACAGGCTACGCCGGGCGTTCTTCCTCGGCCGACGACGCCAGCACGGTGTTCGGCAACCCGGCCGGCATGTCGCGCCTCAAGCACAATGAAGTCAGCATCGGGGCGACCTATCTGGATGCCAAAACCAATATCAAGGACGCCAGCTCCAGCCAGGGCGGCGTCGATAACCCTGGCACCAACAAGGGCGACATGGTCCCCGGCATTGCCGTGCCGATGGGTTACCTGGTTACGCCGATCGATGAACACTGGGCGTTTGGCCTGGGCATCTACGCACCGTTTGGCCTGGTGACCGACTATGAGCACAGCTTCCAGGGCAATGGTTTTGGGAATAAGAGCAAGATTGAAGTCCTCACCGTGCAGCCGACCGTCAGCTACGCGTTCAACGACAAGGTGTCGATAGGTTTCGGCCCGACCTTCAACAAAATCAGCGGCGAGCTTGACTCCAAGGTACCGGCGTTCGGGCTGGGTACGGAAACGGCCAAGATCAAGGGCGACGACACCGCGATGGGCTTTAACGCCGGTATCCTGGTGCAGGCGCTGGACAGTACCCGCGTCGGCCTCACCTACCATTCGCAAGTGGTGTATCACTTGAGTGGTCATACCGACGCCTCGGGCGTGCTCTCCGACCTGTTGGACGGCGGGGCACAGAAGTACGACGCCAAGCTGAATGTCACCACGCCGTCTTCCGTGGACCTTTCCGTTACTCACCAGCTGACCGATGCCTTGACCCTTTACGTGGGCAGCACCTACACCCGCTGGAGCCAGCTGAAGAAGATCACGGTGAACAATTCCGGCGTGTCCGAACTGACGGCTGAGCTGGCAGGCCTGGGTTCCATCACCGAGCAGGAGCACTGGCACGACACGTGGTCCCATGCGATCGGCCTGTCGTATCAGCTCAACAAACAACTGGTGCTGCGCACCGGCTTCTCGGTGGACCAGACGCCGACCAACAACACCGACCGTTCCGTACGGATTCCTACGGGCGACCGTACCGTGTTCAGCCTGGGTGCCGGCTGGACGCCGGTGGATAACCTGACGTTTGACGTGGCCTATTCCTACCTGAAGGAAGAGCCGATCAAGATTCGCGACAACAACCCTCAGTTGGCGCTGACCTACGACGCCAAATATGAAAACAGCGCCAATGGTTTCGGGGGCTCGGTGACTTACCGCTTCTGACGTGCGCCATACCGCAAAGAGCCAGTTTTTTGGCATGGCTCTTTGCCTTCCATTTAGGTATCAGTGCTATTAATCCCGGCGCGTCTTGGTTAGATTGAACGCTACTCAGCTTTTAAGACACGGACTGTCATGACCACGCTAACGCCTGTTATAGCGACCAATCCCCTCATTGTTCGGGCTGCGACCAGCACGCCGCCGGCCACCTCGGCGAACACCCTCGATGTCTCACCAGCGCGGCCTTCTTCAGTGGTCAGCCTTGGCAATCCGGCAGCCGATGTCGTCGATACTTACTCTCGAAACGGTTTGTTGCCCGGCCAGGAAAGCGTGCGGACCTGGGAAAACAACAGCGATGATTCGATCACCTGGGTCATCAACGCCAACTTCCACTCGGTCACTACGGCCAGCCGCTACAGTGGCCTGGGCGCTGCGTTAGTGGACCAATTCACCAAAGGTGGCGGTGCCGCTATTTCCCAGTCGCTGCTCAACACCACAGCTGACCGCGCTGGCGACACCGATGCAATCAAGGCGGACCAGACGCTGCTGCACAGCAAGGCCGACAACCAGGTCAGCCTCAGCATCAAGACTGCCAGCGGCAAGACCGTCACGTTCAGCCTGTCCAACCAGAAAGATGGTCTGGGCGTGCAGGCCACCGTAGAAGGCGGGGAGTTGACCGCCGATGAACTCAAGGCCGTCGGCCAGTTGGGCAGCGCATTCCAGGCCTCGGTCGACGGGCTGACCGCCGTGCCGCCGAAACTCGACTTGAGCAGGCTGACTCAGTTCGACGCCAAGCTGCTGTCGTCGGTGGACCTCAATGCCAAGGTGAAGGACTCGAACGGTGAGGACATTACCCTGGCCTTTCATGCCGACAGCGAGAGCCGTACCACGCGCATGAGTGGCCCGGCGGGTCAGATTGACCTCACGGTGGACCTGAGAAACGCGGCGATCCTCGGCAATGCCAAGCAGCAGGCCAAGGCGCTGCAAACCTACCTAGCGCAGTTCGACCGCGTCGAGCGGCGCGGCAGTGCCAACGCGGACCTGATGGCCATGTTCAAGGACGCGTTCAGCGCCATGAACAGCAACTATCCGCCCGGGGCTGGCACTGCAAACCCGCTGACGAATAACCCGACCGACAAAGGCTTGCTGACGGGCCTGGCTGACTTCAAGGCCTCGATCAAGCAGGCGGCGGGCGCGCCCAATTCGATGCGTCGGTCGGAAGTTGGGGGCTTTTCCTACAGCGTGTCGCAGAAGACCCAGGTCAATGGCCGCAGCACGGGCGACCGCAGCGTCACCCAGAACCAGCAATCGCTGCTGTCGGCCAGCTTCCATAAAGGCCTCGACGGTGGCAAACCGCCGGTTTTTGACGGCTCTCGCGAATCGCAGAATTACCTGTATGTGCAAGTGCAGGACAAGGCCAGCAGCACCGCAAACTTCGCCTATAAAGATGGCCGACTGACAAATGCGTCCGTTACCCAATCGGCTTCCCAGAACACCCACACGCAGAAGTACGTGATGGGCAACCGGGTGCAAGACAGCGTGGTGCCGAAGGAAGCCTCAACCAAGCGCGACTACCTAGCGCTGCTTGAGCACGCCGCCCAGCAGAGCAAAAAGTCCAAGGATGCCCTGGAGCAGTCAACCTTGAAGGATGCCTTGGCCAACATGCATGACTCGATCCTGTTGCAGAACGATCCGGATGTACTGATGCGCTGACGTTCGGCGTGATCAAAGCGGGAAGGCCCAGTGATGCGCCTTCCCGTTTTTTTGCCCGATGAGCGTGCCTGTGCAGGCCAGATTAGGCTTTTGAATCCATTCGATATTCTGTAGCCTTGCGCAGCTTCACCCGTGCTTGATGAACACAATCACTTCGTCCGGCGGCGCCCGAAAGGCTCCAAAGCCGGTGGTACACTCGACTTTCGCGCAACTGCGCCTGCAGGTCTTGCGAACATGACGCAAATTTCCGAACGCCTACTGGTTCAAGCTCACCTCGACGCCAAGCAGCCCAAGGCGCTCAGCGCCGAAGAAGAGGCAAGCCTGCGTGCCGCCATCGCCGCCGAGCTCAAGGCTCAGGACGCGGTGCTGGTCGCCCACTTCTACTGCGACCCGGTGATTCAGGCCCTGGCCGAAGAAACCGGCGGCTGTGTCTCCGACTCCCTGGAAATGGCCCGCTTCGGCGCAGCCCACCCGGCCAAGACCGTACTGGTCGCCGGTGTGCGTTTCATGGGCGAGACCGCCAAAATCCTTACGCCCGAAAAACGCATCCTCATGCCCACCCTGGAAGCCACCTGCTCCCTGGACCTTGGCTGCCCGGTGGAGGAATTTTCGGCGTTCTGCGATCAGCATCCCGAGCGCACGGTGGTGGTGTATGCCAACACGTCGGCGGCGGTCAAGGCGCGGGCCGATTGGGTCGTTACCTCAAGCTGCGCACTGGAAATCGTCGAAAGC
This sequence comes from Pseudomonas sp. TREG-RG-20F-10-E-6-01, assembly GCF_022662455.1. Taxonomy (NCBI): domain Bacteria; kingdom Pseudomonadati; phylum Pseudomonadota; class Gammaproteobacteria; order Pseudomonadales; family Pseudomonadaceae; genus Pseudomonas; species Pseudomonas sp. TREG-RG-20F-10-E-6-01. The sequence goes on from NZ_JAKNQP010000008.1 coordinate 204,557, forward strand.
CTGATGGACAACGGCGAGACGATTATCTGGGGGCCGGACAAGCACCTGGGCACCTACATTCAGCGCCAGACCGGCGCAGACATGTTGCTGTGGGATGGCGCGTGCATCGTCCACGAAGAGTTCAAGTCCAAGCAGCTCGAGGACATGAAGGCGCTGTACCCGGATGCTGCGATTCTGGTGCATCCGGAGTCGGCGACGTCGGTGATTGAATTGGCGGACGCCGTGGGTTCCACCAGCCAATTGATCGCAGCGGCCCAGCGCCTGCCGAACAAGACGTTTATCGTCGCCACCGACCGCGGCATTTTCTACAAGATGCAGCAGCTGTGCCCGGACAAGGTCTTCATCGAGGCACCGACTGCCGGCAACGGCGCGGCCTGCCGCAGTTGCGCGCATTGCCCGTGGATGGCGATGAATACACTGGAGCGCACGCTGCAGTGCCTGCGTGAGGGCAGCAACGAGATCTTCGTCGAGCCGTCGGTGATTCCGCAGGCGGTAAGGCCGCTCAAGCGCATGCTCGATTTCACCCAGGCGGCGCGCCTGAAACTGGCTGGCAACGCTTAATTTAATTGTAAACACGGTTAAAAATGTGGGAGCTGGCTTGCCTGCGATAGCATCACCCTGGTCTGCCTGATAGACCGAGGTGCCTGCATCGCAGGCAAGCCAGCTCCCACAGTTGTTTTGTGTCGTTTGGAATTACTTCTTCTGCTTCGGGACACGCACCAGCTGCGTATCCGAATAGATGTCATGCCAGCTGCGTTTTTGCTTATCAAACAGCGACCAGATAAACCCCAGCCCTACGCACAACCACGACGCAATCGACACCACAAACCGCAACAGCGCCTGCCACAGGCTGATCCGCGAGCCGTCGGCGTTCTGCACGCGCACGCCCCACACCTGCATGCCCAGGGTCTGGCCGGAATAGGTCCAGAACTTGGCGAAAAAACCAAATAACACAAAGAACAGAATCGTCGACAGCAACGGGTCACCGTCCAGTGCGCCAGACTCGGTGAGCGCGCGCATCTTCGCCTCACCGATAAAGGCCATCCACACCAGCTTGTAGATGAACGCCGTGACGATCAGCAAGGCAGTGCACAGGAGAAAGTCATAAAACATCGCTGCCAGGCGACGGCCCAGGCCAACGGCGGGAAACTCGCCTTGGGGGCTCAGCAGGGGTTTGGACATGGCAGTCTCTCTAGAGAAAAAAGCCATTTTACGAGCAAACGCACATAAAAAAGCCCCTGATGTCACCATCAGGGGCTTTTTGTCGCAGCAAGGATCAGCCTTCTGCTTGTACTTCGTCAGCCTGCATGCCTTTCTGGCCTTGCACGGCGATGAACGTCACTTTCTGGCCTTCTTTGAGGCTCTTGAAGCCGTTGCCCTGAATAGCGCGGAAGTGCACGAACAGATCCGGACCGCTTTCTGGAGTGATAAAACCAAACCCTTTCTCGTCGTTAAACCACTTGACGGTACCGCTCTGACGATCAGCCATTTTCTTATTTCCTTGACGCAAAAAATTAATGACAGCCCCTTTCACATGAAAGAGTACTGGGCTGAGTTGCAGGAAAGTAAGAGACGTCGAACGGGTTGTAGCAAACTTTGGCTACTGCCCAGGTCCAGGTTCAAAGCGACCCATGCAAACACAGTGGGCAAACTCTACGCCAACTAATAGAGAAAAAACAAGCCCCGCCAAAAGCCCAGCGTTTGCTCGGCTTCATGACTGTTTGATGATTAATGTGGATCCCACTTATTCGATAGAGTTGATCACTTGTTATAGGTTGTTGGCTATTACATTGACTATCGTCAGTGCACTGTTTTATGGCGGTTGCGTTACAGTTTAGTGCACGTTAACGCAACCGCGTTACTTATAGGAACAGTCAATCAGCCACGGAAGTAACGTTGTGGCACAAATGGCATTTTACTTACACGTAATGGCACCTTTTTCCCACGTACCAACGCAGACACTTCGGTGTCCAGAGCGATGAATGTGCTGTCCAGGTAACCCATGGCAAGCGGGCCGCCCAACGTCGGGCCAAAGCCGCCGCTGCACACGCTGCCGATCACGGTGCCCTGCGCATCGACGATCTCTGCACCTTCACGCACCGGGGTACGTTCCTGTGGCAGCAGGCCGACACGCTTGCGGCTCACACCGGCTTGTTGCTGGGTGAAAATCCGGTCGGCGCCGGGGAAGCCACCGGCGCGCGCGCCATCGGCACGGCGAGCCTTGGAGATAGCCCACAACAGGCTGGCCTCAATCGGCGTGGTGTCGGTGTTCATGTCGTGGCCGTACAGGCACAGGCCGGCTTCCAGGCGCAGCGAGTCACGGGCGCCCAGGCCGATGGCCTGCACTTCGGCCTCGGCCAGCAGGCTGCGCGCCAGGCTCTCGGCGTTGGCGGCGGGCACGGAGATTTCAAACCCGTCTTCGCCGGTGTAGCCGGAGCGGCTGACATAGCAGTCCACGCCCAGCAGGCGCAGGGTGGCGAACTGCATGAACGTCATCTTGGTCACTTCCGGCGCCAGGCGCGCCAGCACCTTCACCGCCGCCGGGCCTTGCAGGGCCAGCAGGGCGCGTTCTTCAAACAGCGGCTCGATCGTGCACTGCTCGCCAATGTGTTGGCGCAGGTGCGCCAGATCCTGGTCCTTGCAGGCGGCGTTGACCACCAGGAACAGTTCGTCGTTACCCAGGTTGGCCACCATCAGGTCGTCGAGAATGCCGCCTTGATCGTTGGTGAACATCGCGTAGCGCTGCATGCCCACCGGCAGGTCGATGATGTCGACCGGTACCAGGGTTTCCAGGGCCTTGGCAGCGTTCGCGCCGGTCAGGCGGATCTGGCCCATGTGCGACACGTCAAACAACCCGGCCTGTTCACGGGTGTGCAGGTGTTCCTTCATCACGCCCAGCGGGTATTGCACCGGCATGTCGTAGCCGGCGAAGGGCACCATGCGCGCGCCCAGCTCAAGGTGCAGCGCATGCAGTGGAGTTTTCAACAGGGTTTGGGTGGACATATTCAGCTCCTGAAAAACGTGCGGACGCGCCGTTAGGCGTCAGCACTCGATAATGTTGACCGCCAAACCGCCACGGGCGGTTTCCTTGTATTTGCTTTTCATGTCGGCGCCGGTCTGGCGCATGGTGCGGATGACTTTATCCAGCGAGACGAAATGCTGCCCGTCACCGCGCAAGGCCATGCGCACCGCATTGATCGCCTTGACCGAGCCCATCGCATTGCGCTCGATGCAAGGCACCTGCACCAACCCGCCAATCGGGTCGCAGGTCAGGCCGAGGTTGTGTTCCATGCCGATCTCGGCGGCGTTCTCCACTTGGGACACGCTGCCGCCCAGCACTTCACACAGTGCCCCGGCTGCCATCGAACAGGCCACGCCGACCTCGCCCTGGCAGCCGACTTCGGCGCCCGAGATCGAGGCGTTTTCCTTGTAAAAAATCCCGATGGCGGCGGCGGTGAGCAAAAAGCGCACCACGCCGTCTTCATTGGCGCCGGGGATAAAGCGCATGTAGTAATGCAAAACCGCCGGCACAATCCCGGCCGCGCCGTTGGTGGGCGCCGTGACCACGCGGCCGCCGTTGGCGTTTTCTTCGTTGACCGCCAGCGCGTACAGGTTGACCCAGTCGAGCACCGACAACGGGTCGCGCAGCGCCGACTCGGGGTTCTTGCACAGCTGGCGATGCAACGCGGCCGCGCGGCGCTTGACCTTCAAGCCGCCGGGCAAGATGCCTTCATTGCGACAACCGGCATCCACACAGTCCTGCATGACCTGCCAGATGTTCAGCAAGCCGGCGCGGGTTTCCGCTTCCGGGCGCCAGGCACTTTCATTGGTCAGCATCACCTGGCTGATCGACAGCCCATAGGTGGCGCAATGCCCAAGCAAGTCCTTGGCATGCTTGAAAGGGAAGGTCAGCGGCGTGGTGTCTTCGACAATCCGGTCGGCGCCGGCCGCGTCTTCGTCCACCACAAACCCGCCACCGACCGAGTAGTACTCGCGGCTGCGGATCTGGATGCCGGCGGCGTCGAAGGCACGGAAAATCATGCCGTTGGGATGGTAGGCCAGCGGTTTGCGAATCATCGCCAGGTGTTCTTTCTCGTTGAACGCAATGCTGTGTTCGCCGAGCAGGTTCAAGCGGCCGTCGCTGCGCATCTGCGCCAGGCGTGCAGCCACGGTTTCAGTGTTCACGGTGTCCGGGTGTTCGCCTTCCAGGCCCAGCAACACGGCCTTGTCGCTGCCGTGGCCTTTGCCGGTGGCGCCGAGGGAGCCATAGAGTTCCACCTTGATGCCGATGGTGGCGCTCAACAGGTTGTCGCGCTTGAGGCCTTCGACAAAGCGGGCGGCGGCGCGCATCGGGCCAACGGTGTGGGAACTGGAGGGGCCGATGCCAATCTTGAACAGGTCGAACACGCTAAGGGACATGGTTGTTCTCCGGTTTCTTATTATTTTCTGGATGTACTCGGCCTGACTGTGGAAGAGATCCATGTGGGAGCAGGCAAGCCAGCTCCCACACTTGACCCTGTTCCGTCAGTCAGGGTTACGCGTAGCTCTCAATCGACGGGCACGCACACACCAGATTGCGGTCGCCAAACACGTTGTCGACCCGGCCAACCGGCGGCCAGTACTTGCCTTCGATCAACGACGCAACCGGGTACACCGCCTGCTCACGGCTGTACGGGTGGGTCCATTCGCCGACGATTTCAGCGGCCGTGTGCGGCGCGTTTTTCAGTGGGTTGTCGTCCTTGTCCAGCGTGCCGTTTTCCACCGCGCGGATTTCTTCGCGGATGGCAATCATCGCGTCACAGAAGCGGTCCAGTTCTTCCTTGGATTCACTTTCGGTCGGCTCGATCATCAGCGTGCCCGCTACCGGGAACGACATGGTCGGTGCATGGAAACCAAAATCGATCAGGCGCTTGGCCACGTCGTCCACGCTGATGCCGCTGCTGTCTTTCAATGGGCGCAGGTCCAGGATGCACTCGTGCGCCACCAAGCCATTGCTGCCGGTGTAGAGCACCGGGTAGTGCTCTTCAAGACGACGGGAAATGTAGTTGGCATTCAGGATCGCCAGCTGCGAAGCGCGTTTGAGGCCCGCGCCGCCCATCATGCTGATGTACATCCAGGTGATCGGCAGGATGCTCGCGCTGCCAAATGGCGCCGCGCACACCGCGCCTTCCTTGCGTTCCATGGCCGCGTGGCCAGGCAGGAATGGCGTGAGGTGCGATTTGACGCCAATCGGGCCAACGCCCGGGCCGCCACCGCCGTGCGGGATGCAGAAGGTTTTGTGCAGGTTCAGGTGAGACACGTCGCCACCGAACTTGCCCGGTGCGCACAGGCCCACCATCGCGTTCATGTTGGCGCCGTCGATGTACACCTGGCCGCCGTTGTCGTGAATGATGCCGCAGATTTCGCGGATGCCTTCTTCGAACACGCCGTGGGTGGACGGGTAGGTGATCATCAGCGCCGCGAGGTGCTCGCGGTGCTCGATGGCCTTGGCGCGCAGGTCTTCGATGTCGACGTTGCCGCGTGCATCGCAGGCGGTCACGACCACGCGCATACCGGCCATGTTGGCGGTCGCGGGGTTGGTGCCGTGGGCCGACGACGGGATCAGGCAGATGTCGCGGCGCTCTTCGCCACGGCTCTGGTGATAGGCACGAATGGCCAAGAGGCCAGCGTATTCACCTTGGGAACCGGCGTTCGGCTGCAGCGAGATGGCGTCGTAACCTGTGGCCGCGCAGAGCATGGCTTCCAGCTCGGACGTCAGTTGCAGGTAGCCAGCGCTTTGCTCGGCCGGCGCGAATGGGTGCAGGGCACCGAACTCGGCCCAGGTCACCGGGATCATTTCGCTGGCGGCGTTGAGCTTCATGGTGCACGAGCCCAGCGGGATCATGGTGCGGTCCAGCGCCAGGTCCTTGTCGGCCAGCTTGCGCAGGTAGCGCATCAGCTCGGTTTCGGAGTGGTAGCGATTGAACACCGGGTGGCTGAGGATCGGCGATTGGCGCAGCAGGGCGGCCGGCAGGGTGCCTTGGACGTTGGCGTCGAATTCCGGCAGGGCTTTGCCGTCAGCGAAGATCGACCACAAGGCTTCGATATCCGCTTGGGTAGTGGTTTCGTCGACCGACAGGCCCAGACGCTCAGCATCCACCACACGCAGGTTGATGCGCTGGGCGCGCGCCTTGTCGTGCAGGGCCGCGGTGTTGGCGCCGGTGTTCAGGGTCAGGGTGTCGAAGAAGTGTGTTTGCTCAACCTTCAGGCCCAGCGCGCTCAGGCCTTTGGCCAGGATCGCGGTCAGGTGATGAATGCGGTTGGCGATCTGGGTCAGGCCTTTGGGGCCGTGGTACACGGCGTACATGCTGGCGATGTTGGCCAGCAGCACTTGGGCGGTACAGATGTTGCTGGTGGCCTTCTCGCGGCGGATATGTTGCTCGCGGGTCTGCATGGCCAGGCGCAGGGCCGGCTTGCCGAAACGGTCGACGGACACACCGACCAGACGGCCCGGCATGTCGCGCTTGAACGCGTCCTTGGTAGAGAAATACGCCGCGTGCGGGCCACCAAAGCCCAGCGGCACGCCGAAGCGTTGTGCGCTGCCGATGGCCACGTCGGCGCCGAACTCGCCCGGAGGCGTCAGCAAGGTCAGGGCCAGCAGGTCGGCGGCGACCGCGACCAACGCATTGGCGGCGTGGAAACGCTCGGTCAGTTCGCGGTAATCAAACACGTCACCGTTGCTGGCCGGGTATTGCAGCAGGGCGCCGAAGAATGCGCTGACGTCGGTCAGTTCACGCTCGTCGCCGACCACCACGTCGATACCCAGCGGCTCGGCACGGGTGCGCAGCACGTCGAGGGTTTGCGGGTGGCTGTGGATCGAGGCGAAGAAGGCGTTGCTGCTTTTGTTCTTGCTCAGGCGCTTGCAGAAGGTCATGGCTTCGGCGGCGGCGGTGGCTTCGTCGAGCAAGGACGCGTTGGCGATCGGCAGGCCGGTGAGGTCGCTGATCAGGGTCTGGAAGTTCAGCAGCGCTTCGAGGCGGCCTTGAGAAATCTCGGGTTGGTACGGGGTGTAGGCGGTGTACCAGGCCGGGTTTTCCAGCAAGTTGCGCAGGATCGGCGACGGCGTGTGGCAGTTGTAGTAGCCCTGGCCGATGTAGGTCTTGAACAGTTGGTTCTGGCTGGCGATGGCCTTGATCTTGGCCAGGGCCTGGGCTTCGCTCAGGCCGTCTTCCAGGCCGAGCACGCTGGTGCCCTTGATGCTTTCCGGGATCACGCTGGCGCTCAGGGCTTCGAGCGAGTCAAAGCCCAGCTTCGCGAGCATTTGCTGCTCGTCTTCCTGGCGTGGGCCGATATGACGGGCGATGAATTCGTTGGCGGTGCTGAGATTGATCGTCATGGCGCGCTCCTCAGGCTTGGGCGTTGGCTTTGATCAGGCGGTCGTACGCATCCTGATCCAACAGCTTAGCCACTGCGTCGGCATCGGCGGGTTTGAAGCGGAAGAACCAGCCTTCGCCCATCGGGTCTTCGTTGACCAGTTCCGGGCTGTCGCTGAGTTTGTCGTTTACGTCGAGGACTTCGCCGTCCAGCGGCATGTACACGCCGCTCGCTGCCTTGACCGACTCAACGGTGGAGGCTTCTGCGCCCTTGGCGTAGGCCTGCAACTCCGGCAGTTGCACGAAAACCACATCACCCAGCGCGTTCTGCGCGAAAGCGGTGATGCCCACGGTGACGCTGCCATCGGCTTCGGCGCGCAGCCATTCGTGATCTTCAGTGAAACGCAACTCGCTCATGGAAACTCCTCAGGGCCAGATTCGTCTGGTGGACGGGATTGGAATAATGAGGAGTTACTTAGCAATATCGCGGCCAATGTTATTAAGTCGTTATAAATCAATGGGTTAATAAAATCGGCGAGGAAATGGAAAGATTTGCCTGTAGCGATTTCGCTACAGCTGGGCCGGTGAAAAAAAGCCTATGTGGATCAAAGCCTTGCATGGCGCGCAAAAAACAGGGTTGTAGCGATATCGTTACGCTGTAGCGCTTTCAGTACAGCGAGTGTCGCATCCAGACCAGATTTGGAGTGCAATCCCTGTGGGAGCTGGCTTGCCTGCGATGCAGGCAACTCGGTCTGTCAGTTGAACCGAGGCGATGCTATCGCAGGCAAGCCAGCTCCCACATTTGAACCGCGTTTATTCAGTCAGGGTTTGTTTGGGATGCCGTACTTGCGCAGGCGATGGGCAATCGCGGTGTGCGAAGTCTGCAGGCGGCTGGCCAGTTGGCGGGTCGAGGGGTAACTGGCGTAGAGCTTTTCCAGCAGGCTGCGCTCGAAGTCTTCCACTGCCTGTTCCAGGCTGTCGACTTCTCCGTCGCTTTGGCGCGCCACCGAAGTGCCGGCGATGTCCAGGTCGCCGATGTCCACCAAACTGCTTTCGCAAATCGCGGCGGCGCGGAAGATCACGTTTTGCAGCTGCCGCACGTTGCCCGGCCAGCGGTTGCCCAACAGCGCCGGATAGGTGCCTGGCGCCAGGCGGCACACCGGGCGCTGGATCTGCGCGCAGGCCTGCTGCATGAAGTAGCGGGCGAGCAGCAAGATGTCCTGACCGCGCTCGCGCAACGGCGGCACTTCGACATTGAGCACATTGAGGCGGTAGAACAGGTCTTCACGAAAGGTGCCTTCGCTGACCATCTTTTCCAGGTCGCGGTGGGTGGCGCTGAGGATGCGCACATTGACCTTTACTTCGCGGTCGCCGCCAACGCGCCGGAAGCTGCCGTCGTTGAGAAAACGCAGCAGCTTGGCCTGCAAATACGGTGACATCTCGCCGATTTCATCCAGAAAAACCGTGCCTTGGTTGGCCAGTTCCATCAGCCCCGGCTTACCGCCGCGCTGCGCGCCGGTAAAGGCGCCGGGGGCGTAGCCGAACAGTTCACTCTCGGCGAGGTTTTCCGGCAGCGCCGCGCAGTTCAAGGCCAGAAACGGCGCACTGTGGCGCGCGCTGATGGCGTGGCAGGCCCGCGCGACCAGCTCTTTGCCGGTGCCGGTTTCGCCTTGGATCAACAGCGGCGCATCAAGTGCGGCGACGCGCTGCGCACGCGCCTTGAGGGTGCGGATCACTGGTGATTCGCCCAACAACGCATCAAAACCTTCGGCATGGTCATGGTGCAGCGCCGACAGTTGTTCGCCGATGCGGTTGGGCTGGTACAGCGTCAGCAGGGCGCCGGCGTCGGTGATCGGCGTGGCGTCCAGCAAAAAGGTCTGGCCGTTGACGCTGATTTCGCGCAGCGGCAGGCGAAAGCCGTGTTCCAGCAAGGTCTCCAACAGCGCCGCGTCGTTGAACAGCTCGCTGATGCTTTCCCCCGCCGGCTCGCGGCCGTACAGGGCGATCAGCGCCGGGTTGGCCAGCAGGATCTTGCCGGCACTGTCCAGCGCCAGCACCGGGTCGGTCATGGCGGCCAGCAGGGCGTCGAGTTGCAGGTGGCGGCGTTGGCCGGGGAGGATGTCCACCACCGTGACCGCCTGTACGCCGTGCACGCTGAACAGTGCGTCGCGCAGTTCTTCGAGCACCTCGGCGCTCAGTGTCGGCGCGTCGATGTAGACGTTGGGCGGCACCATCTCCACCGCATCCAGGTTGAGATTGCGCCCACCGAGCAGGGCCAGGACTTCCTGGGTAATGCCGACGCGGTCGATGAAGCTGACGTGGATACGCATGGGGCGGTTTTTGGTTCTGGAGTGCGGGAGGTGGCAAGTATGCCTTGGAGCGGATGGAGATCAAAATGTGGGAGCGGGCTTGGTCGCGAATGCGGTGTGTCAGTCTCTTGATTTATTGACTGAAAGACCGCATTCGCGAGCAAGCCCGCTCCCACACTGATGGTGTTGTGTCAGTGCAAACTTGTTATTCCAGGTGCTCGGGCTTGATCGGATCGCCCGCCTTCACATCCAACTGATGCCGTACATCCTCAAACATCAAGTCGTACTGCTTGTGCATTTGGCCGTTAAGCGTCGCAATCTTCGGCATGCCATATTTCTGCGCGATGTTCATCGCATGCCGCGCGAAATCAAAGGCCTGGTCCTTGGGCAAAAAGAATTCCTCCTTGAGGTCCTTGCCCTGCACCGAACCGTGCAGCTTGAAGAGCATTCCCTTGCCTTCCTTTGGGTCCTGGCTGACCTCGTAGTCGATGCACAGGTTGTAGCTGTAGTCATCCTTGTTGAGCGCGTGACGTTCGACGTGCAGGTGACCGGGTTCAAAGGTGGCCATAGGCGTATCTCCTTTACTTCACAGATAGGTGATGCCAGGTTTTGCCGTGCTGATGCGCGTACCGGCACTGCCCTGGACGATGGCTTCGATGTCCGAGAGTGAACCGATGACGGCGGTTTTTCCAGTCTGGCGGGCGAACTCGCAGGCGGCTTGTACCTTGGGGCCCATGGAGCCGGCGGCGAAACCGAGTTTTTCCATGTCGTCGGGGTGGGCTTGGCCGATGGCTTTCTGGGTCGGCTTGCCGAAGTCGATAAAGGCGGCGTTGACGTCGGTGGCGATCACCAGCAAATCGGCGTCCAGTTGCGCGGCGAGCAGGGATGAACACAGGTCCTTGTCGATCACCGCCTCAATGCCGCGCAGCTTGCCGTCCTCGCCGTACATCGTCGGGATGCCGCCGCCACCGGCGCAGATGACGATGGCGCTTTTTTCCAGCAGCCACTTGATCGGGCGAATTTCAAAGATGCGTTTCGGGCGTGGGCTGGCAACCACACGACGATACTTATCGCCGTCCGGGGCGATGGCCCAGCCTTTTTCGGCGGCGAGTTTCTCGGCTTCAGCTTTGGCGTACACCGGGCCGATGGGTTTGGTCGGGTTTTTGAAGGCCGGGTCGTTGGCGTCCACTTCCACCTGGGTCAGCAAGGTGGCGAACGGCACTTCGAAGTCCAGCAGGTTGCCCAATTCCTGTTCGATGATGTAGCCGATCATGCCTTCGGTTTCGGCGCCCAGCACGTCCAGCGGGTACGGCGACACGCTGGTGTAGGCCGCCGCCTGCAACGACAGCAGGCCGACTTGCGGGCCATTGCCGTGGGCGATCACCAATTCGTTGCCGGGGTGGATCTTGGCGATCTGTTCGGTGGCGATTCGGATATTGGCGCGTTGATTGTCCGCGGTCATGGGTTCACCACGGCGGAGCAGGGCGTTGCCGCCCAGGGCTACGACGATGCGCATAATGCAATCCTTCTAGAATTCAGCAGGGTCTTTGAGCGAAGCGCAATTCATGTGGGAGCCGGGCTTGCCCGCGATGGCATCACCCTGATGTTCCTGAGAAACCGAGGTGTCCGCATCGCAGGCAAGCCAGCTCCCACATTGATCGAGTCCCCACTCAAGATTTAGATATCCGCCAGCGCCGACACCAGAATCGCCTTAATGGTGTGCATGCGGTTTTCCGCTTGCTCAAAGGCGATGTTGGCCGGCGACTCGAACACCTCTTCGGTCACTTCCACACCATTGGCCAGGTTCGGGTAGCGCGCGGCAATGTCCTTGCCCACCTTGGTTTCGCTGTTATGAAACGCCGGCAGGCAGTGCATGAACTTCACGCGCGGGTTGCCCGAGGCCTTCATCATCTTGGTGTTGACCTGGTACGGCAGCAGTTGCTCGATACGCTCGTCCCACGCTTCCACTGGCTCGCCCATCGACACCCAGATATCGGTGTGGATGAAATCCACGCCTTTGACCGCCTCTTTCGGGTCCTCAGTGATGGTGATGCGCGCGCCGCTTTCTTCGGCAAATGCCTGGCACTGCTTGATGAAATCCTCGTGTGGCCACAGGGCTTTCGGCGCGCCGATGCGCACGTCCATGCCCAGCTTGGCGCCGATCATCAGCAACGAATTGCCCATGTTGTAACGCGCATCACCGAGGTAGGCGTAGCTGATGTCATGCAGCGGCTTGTCGCTGTGTTCGCGCATGGTCAGGGTGTCGGCGATCATTTGGGTCGGGTGGAATTCGGCGGTCAGGCCGTTGAACACCGGCACACCGGCGAACTTGGCCAGCTCTTCGACGATTTCCTGTTCAAAGCCACGGTACTCGATGGCGTCGAACATGCGGCCCAGGACGCGGGCGGTGTCTTTCATGCTTTCTTTGTGGCCGATCTGCGACGACACCGGGTCGATGTAGGTGACGTGGGCGCCTTGGTCGTGAGCCGCCACTTCGAACGCGCAACGGGTGCGGGTCGAGGTTTTTTCAAAGATCAGCGCGATGTTTTTGCCCTGCAGGTGCGGGCGCTCGGTGCCGGTGTATTTGGCGCGCTTGAGGTCGCGGGACAGGTCCAGCAGGTAGTGCAGCTCGCGGGTGGTGTGGTGCATCAGCGAGAGCAGGCTGCGATTGCGCATATTAAAAGCCATGGTGGATCTCCTTCTGTTTAGGTTATCCCCTTGGCCGGCGCCTCATGAGCGGCGGCCAAGGTTTGAAAGTTAGTAGTCGATTGGGTCGCGGATGATCGGGCAGGTCATGCAGTGGCCGCCGCCACGGCCGCGACCGAGTTCACCGGCGCTGATGGTGATGACCTCAACACCGGCCTTGCGCAGCAGGGTGTTGGTGTAGGTGTTGCGGTCGTAGCCGATCACCACGCCAGGCTCCACGGCCACCACGTTGTTGCCGTCGTCCCACTGCTCGCGCTCGGCGGCGAAGCTGTTGCCGCCGGTCTCGACCACACGCAGGGCCTTGAGGTTGAGCGCTGCGGCGACGGTTTCGAGGAAGTTGGTTTTCTCCCGCTGGATATCGATGCCGTGTGGCTTGCTTTCATCCGGGCGCAGGGTGAAAGGGATGATCTGGTTGACCACTTCCGGGAAGACGGTGACCAGGTCGCGGTCGCAGAAGCTGAACACTGTGTCCAGGTGCATCGCCGCGCGGGATTTGGGCAGGCCGGCAACGATCACGCGTTCCACGGCTTTGTTTTTGAACAGGTTGCGCGCCAGTTGGCCGATGGCCTGGTGGGACGAGCGTTCACCCATGCCGATCAACACCACGCCATTGCCAATCGGCATGACGTCGCCGCCTTCCAGCGTGGCGGCTCCATGCTCCTGGTCGGGGTCGCCATACCAGATCTGAAAGTCTGCGTTGGTGAACTCGGGATGGAATTTGTAGATGGCCGAGGTCAGCAGGGTTTCCTGGCGTCGCGCTGGCCAGTACATCGGGTTCAGCGTCACGCCGCCGTAGATCCAGCAGGTGGTGTCGCGGGTGAACTGGGTGTTGGGCAGCGGCGGCAGAATGAAGCTTGCGTGGCCGAGGAAGTCGCGGAACATCTCGATGGTCTTGCCACCGAAGCTGCTCGGCAGGTCATCGGCCGACACGCCACCGATCAGGTACTCGCTGATTTTGCGCGGCTCAAGGCTGCGCAGCCAGGAACTGACTTCATCGACCAGGCCAAGGCCCACTGTGTTTGGGGTGATCTTGCGTTCCAGAATCCAGTCCAGCGCTTCGGGGATGGCAACGATGTCGGTCAGCAGGTTGTGCATTTCCAGCACATCGATATCCCGCTCGCGCATCTTGGTGACGAAGTCGAAGTGGTCGCGCTTGGCCTGGGCCACCCACAGCACGTCATCGAACAGCAGTTCATCGCAGTTGTTGGGGGTCAGCCGCTGGTGGGCCAAACCTGGGGAGCACACCATGACTTTACGCAGTTTGCCGGCTTCGGAATGTACGCCGTACTTCACTTTTTCCGTGGTCATTACAGATCCTCCAGTAGAAAACACTTACAGAGTCAGGAAGCCGTCGTAGAGGCCGTAGGCAGCCACCAGGGCGCCCACGACGACTGCGGCGAAAATCAGCTTCTCGACGTTGGTGAAAATCGGTTTGCCCAGTTCATGCTTGGCCTTGGCGAACAGGATCACGCCAGGGGCATAGAGCAGGGCGGAAAGCAGCAGGTATTTGACGCCGCCGGCGTAGAGCAGCCAGACCGCGTAGATCAGCGCGATGGCACCGATGAACAGGTCTTTCTTGCGTTCGCGCAGGGCGTTTTCGTAGGTCTCGCCGCGCACCGCCAGCAGCAGCGCGTAGGCCGCTGACCACAGGTAAGGCACCAGGATCATCGAGGTGGCGAGGTAGATCAGCGAGAGGTAAGTGCTGGCCGAGAACAGCGTGATCACCAGGAAAATCTGCACCATCGCGTTGGTCAGCCACAGGGCATTGGCCGGCACATGGTTGGCGTTCTCGCGGCGCAGAAACGCCGGCATGGTGTGGTCTTTGGCGGCGGCGAACATGATCTCCGCACACAGCAGCACCCACGACAGCAGGGCGCCCAGCAGCGAAATGATCAAGCCGACGCTGATCAGCACCGCGCCCCAGTGGCCGACCACATGCTCAAGCACGGCGGCCATCGACGGGTTCTGCAGCTTGGCCAGCTCCGGCTGGGTCATGATCCCCAAAGACAGCACGTTCACCAGCATCAGGAACAGCAGCACGGTGATAAAACCGATCACCGTGGCCTTGCCGACGTCGGAGCGTTTTTCCGCCCGCGACGAGAAGATGCTCGCGCCTTCGATGCCGATGAACACCCACACGGTGACCAGCATCATGTTGCGCACCTGGTTCATCACACTGCCCAGGTCCGGGTTTTTCACGCCCCAGATGTCAGCGGTGAAGATGTCCAGCTTGAACGCGAACAGCGCGATCAGCACAAACAGCACCAGCGGCACGACCTTGGCGACGGTGGTCACCAGGTTGATAAACGCCGCTTCCTTGATCCCGCGCAGCACCAGAAAGTGCACGGCCCACAGCAACACCGACGCGCCAATCACCGCGGCCGGGGTGTTGCCTTCGCCAAAGATCGGAAAGAAGTACCCGAGGGTGCTGAACAGCAACACGAAGTAACCGACGTTGCCCAGCCACGCGCTGATCCAGTAACCCCAGGCCGACGAGAAACCCATGTAATCGCCGAAACCGGCCTTGGCGTAGGCATATACGCCGCCGTCGAGGTCGGGTTTGCGGTTGGCCAGGGTCTGGAACACGAAGGCGAGGGTCAGCATGCCGATGGCGGTAATTACCCAACCAATCAACACCGCACCTACATCGGCGCTGGCAGCCATGTTTTGCGGCAGTGAGAAGATCCCGCCGCCAATCATTGAGCCCACGACCAGTGCAACCAGCGCGCCTAGTCGAAGTTTTCCGGGAGATTCAGACATTGCATGACTCCAATGCAGGAGAAGAGAGACCACAGAATAATTCCGTGCGCTAATCAAACAGCTGACTCAGATCACTTCATTGGCACATTCCATTGTGAATTAATGACTTAGGGTTAAGATTCCCGGGCGATAGTGTTCCTCGCAAAGTCGCGTCCCAGAGCGGCTCTGCGTTGTGGTTAATTATTTAGTGCGTTCAGGCGGACTTTTGAAGCTAGCCCCTTTTGCTGAATGTGCAAACTTTTTCGGGACGGGCTGCCAAATAACCGAGGGCTGGCAAAGTGCCTGCCTATTTAAATTCTAAATAAACCTAAACTATATAAACTGTCATGCCATTACGTTATGAGCTTGACGGTTTTATCGCTGTCTTTAATAAACGCTACACTCGCTGAATTAATTAGTTGAGTGCACGGTCGTCAGCTCAATTGTTAGTTATTCAGGAGTGTTCATGTCGCAACCGGCCCAAAAACTCAAACTCAGTGCGCTGATCGCGCTGGTGGTGGGCTCAATGATTGGCGGGGGGATTTTCTCCTTGCCGCAGAACATGGCGGCGCGCGCTGAAGTGGGCGCCATATTGATTGGCTGGGCGATCACCGCCGTGGGCATGCTGACGTTAGCCTTCGTGTTCCAGACCCTGGCCAACCGCAAGCCCGAACTGGATTCCGGGGTGTATGCCTACGCCAAGGCCGGTTTTGGCGACTACATGGGGTTCTCGTCGGCCTGGGGTTACTGGATCAGTGCGTGGATGGGCAATGTCGGTTACTTCGTGTTGCTGTTCAGCACCCTCGGCTACTTTTTCCCGGTGTTCGGCCAGGGCAATACGCCGGTCGCCATCGCCTGCGCCTCGCTGTTGTTGTGGGCCGTGCATGTTCTGGTGATGCGCGGGATTAAGGAGGCGGCGTTCATCAACCAGATCACCACCGTGGCGAAGATCGTGCCGCTGCTGATGTTTATCGTGATCGCCGGTGTGGCGTTCAAGGCGGATATCTTCACCCGTGATATCTGGGGCCTGGGCAACCCGCAAGTCGGCAGCGTGGTTGACCAGGTGCGCAACATGATGCTGGTCACCGTGTTTGTGTTCATCGGCATCGAAGGCGCCAGCGTGTATTCGGCGCGGGCCGAGAAACGCTCGGACGTCGGCCGGGCCACGGTGATCGGGTTTCTTGGGGTCTTGGCACTGCTGGTGCTGGTGAATGTGTTGTCCTTGGGAATCATGAGCCAGCCGGAATTGGCGCAGTTGCAAAACCCGTCCCTGGCGGGTGTGCTGGAATATATCGTCGGCCCTTGGGGCGCGATGGCGATCAGCATTGGCCTGGCCGTGTCCTTGCTTGGCGCCTTGCTGTCCTGGGCGTTGCTGTGCGCGGAAATTCTTTATGCCACTGCCCATGACAAGACCATGCCGGCCTTCCTGAAAAAGGAAAACGCCAACCAGGTGCCGGTTAACGCACTGTGGCTGACCAATGTGATGATCCAGATCTTTCTGGTGATCACGCTGTTTTCCCACAGCACCTACACCACACTGATCTACCTGGCCTCGTCGATGATTCTGGTGCCGTACCTGTGGTCGGCGGCCTATGCGGTGCTGTTGAGTGCACGTGGCGAAACCTACGAAGGCGCCCGCCGCCAGCGCATGAAAGATTTGCTGGTGGGCCTGATTGCCCTGGCGTATGCCGTGTGGCTGCTTTATGCCGGCGGCTTGAAATACCTGCTGTTGTCGGCGCTGCTGTATGCGCCCGGTGTGATTCTGTTCGCCCTGGCCAAGCGCGAGCAGGGCCAGCCGTTGTTCACCTCTGTGGAAAAAGGCATTTTCAGCTGCGTTGTCGCCGGCGCAGGGTTGGCGGCGTATGGCTTGTATGGCGGGGTATTGTCATTGTGAGACTCGCGTATCAGCCGCCCTATGACTGGGCGGCGATGCTGGGCTTTTTGTCCCTGCGTGCGATCACTGGGCTGGAAAGTGTCGAGGCGGGTGTGTATCGACGCAGCATCAGTGTTAACGGTTGCCACGGCTGGATCAGCGTTGCGCCGGGCGCAGGCGATTGGTTGGACGTTGGCGTGGAGGTTTCTGACGCGGCGGTGCTTGCTGAGATCGCGCGGCGCTTGAGAGCCATGTTCGACCTGGACGCCCAGCCCGGGTTGATCAATGCGCAATTGGCCGCCGACCCGTTGATGGCGCAGCTGGTGGCGGCGCGTCCAGGCCTTCGCGTGCCGGGCGCGTGGGACGGTCTGGAACTGGCGATTCGCGCGGTATTGGGCCAGCAGATCACGGTGGTGGCAGCCATTCGCCTGGCGGGCAAACTGGTGGCGCAGTACGGCCAGCCACTGGCAACCCCACACGCGGGTATCACCCACCTGTTCCCGACGCCGGAGGTGTTGGCGCAGGCGGATCTGGCGACGTTGGGCATGCCCAAGGCGCGGGGCCGCACGTTGTCCGGTGTGGCTCAGGCGTTGCTGGATGACCCGCAGTTGTTTGAGCCCAAAGCCAGTCTCAACGACGGCGTGGCCCGGCTGGTGGCCTTGTCGGGGATTGGTGACTGGACCGCGCAGTACATCGCCATGCGTCAGTTGCGTGAGCCGGATGCGTTTGCGTCGGGGGATATTGGGTTGATCAATGCGTTGGCGGCGTTGGAAGGCGGGCCGGTTTCGGCGCGCCAGTTGTGGGTGCGGGCTGAGGCGTGGCGGCCGTGGAGGGCGTATGCGGCGCAGCATTTGTGGGCGTCGCTGCAACGGGCGGATTGATGGCGTCTGTCAGGGCCTCTTCGCGGGCAAGCCCGCTCCCACATGGGGAATGCATTTCAAATGTGGGAGCGGGCTTGCCCGCGAAGGCGGTCTTCAGGTCACCACTGAGCCCGGTGCGAGCCCAATTCCCCCGCCGGCAAATCCCACTGCAACGGCGTGCCGCTGAGGGTGACCGGTGCCAGCAACCGATGGGCCTGACCCCATGCCGTCTGTTCCACCACCAACCCCTGGTCACTCGGCTCTTCAGCCCGTAACGCCGGTTGCTCCGGCACCTGTCCGGCTTCCACCAGCAACTTCGCCGTGCGCGCCAATGACAATCGCGCCGAGCCGCCACGCCCGGATTTCAAGCGTTCGCTTAGCGCCTGGATCGCGCTGGCTGCCATCAAATACCCGGTGGCGTGATCCAGCGCCTGCAATGGCAATGGCACCGGCTTATCCGACTGCTTCCAGGCCATGCCCGCGTCGGCAATCCCGCTGCTCATCTGCACCAGGCTGTCGAAGCCGCGGCGATTGCGCCACGGGCCGCTCCAGCCGTAGGCATTGAGGCTTACGTCGATCAGGCCGGGGGCGAGGGTCTGCAGTTCTGCGGCGGTGTAACCCAGTTGTTCAAGGGCGTCGGCGCGGTAACCGTGAAACAGAATGTCGGCGTCCTTGAGCAGGTCTTCAAACACCTGTCGGCCTTCGGGGCTCTTCAAGTCGAGGCGTGCGCAGCGTTTACCCAGGGTCATTTCCGGCACCACGCCGGGTTCGTTCCAGCTCGGGGAGTCGATGCGCAGCACGTCGGCGCCGAGCCCGGCGAGGAAGCGACTGGCCACGGGACCGGCCAATACGCGCGTCAGGTCCAGTACCTTGATGCCCGCCAGCGGGCGCGCCACCGAGCCGAGCCAGGGTTTGTCGGTGGGGGTGTCAAAGGTCTGGCGCTGCACCAACTTCTCGGCATTCACCGCCAACCCTTGAGGATGGGTTTGCCAGGCCTGCCACGTGCGCATCTGCGCTGCACAGCCGCCGACATCGACGATCGCCTGTTCCAGCTCGGCAGCGTTCCACGTTGCAACTTTTGCGGCCATTTCGGCGCGGTAATTGACCGTGCCCAAGACCTGCTCGGCGGCGGCGCGATGATGCGGGGCGTTGGTGTGCAGGCGAATCCAGCCATCGGCGCAGGCATAGTCGCCGGCGACCGGGTCCCACAGCGGCGGCGTTTCCCATCCCACGGGGCGAATCGAGGACGAAAACCAGAAGGAGGCGAGGCGACGGTCCACACTGACACTGGGCAAACGCCCGGTCTGTTGGTGGATAAGGTGAGCCACGGCCTGGCCGGCTGCGCCAAGGCTGGCGCTGGCCAGTTCGGTGACGGCGAAGGTCGAGGGCAGGGCGCCAGCCTCCGTGAAGGTCAGCGGGGTTTGCGGCAGATCGAGTGCGGCTTGGATGGGGGTCAGCAGGTCAGTCATCAAAGGCCCTCCATTAGAGAAGGGCCACTATAGAAGATCCTCACACCGGTGTGACAACTCCCGGTTCCAGCGGCAGGTCGATGCTGGCGATGAAACCTCCGTCGGGGTGATTGGCCAGGATCAGGCTGC
Organism: Pseudomonas sp. TREG-RG-20F-10-E-6-01; assembly: GCF_022662455.1. NCBI lineage: Bacteria > Pseudomonadati > Pseudomonadota > Gammaproteobacteria > Pseudomonadales > Pseudomonadaceae > Pseudomonas > Pseudomonas sp. TREG-RG-20F-10-E-6-01. The sequence goes on from NZ_JAKNQP010000008.1 coordinate 223,994, forward strand.
CGCCATGGCGTTCCGCTGCGCGCCGGGCAATCGCCAGACCCAGGCCGTGGCCTTGGGCAGCCTGGCCGGGCGCGCGGTAAAACGGTTCGCCCAATTGGCTGAGGTGTTCGGCTTCGACGCCGGGGCCGTGGTCACGCACGCTGATCAGAATGCGCTCGCCGTGGCGCCGGGCGTGCAACTCGATCGGTTGTCCCTGTGGGTTGAAGCGCTGGGCGTTGCGCAGCAGGTTATCCACGGCGCGCTCGATCATGGTCGGCCAGCCCTTGAGCGCCAGCTCGGGCTCGGCGGTCAGTTGCACCACCTGGTCCGGAGCACCGAGCTGGGCGTCCTTTTGCAGGCTCTTGAGCAGCGGGTTGAGGTCGACTTCTTCAGCGCTCGCGTTGTCGGCATCGACGCGGGCCAAGACCAGGATTTCGCTGATCAGGGCTTCCAGGCGATCACATTCGCGGGTCAGGCGTGGCCAGAGTCGTTCGCGTTCTTCGGGGCTGGCGCGTTCGGCCAAGGCCAAGGCAATGCGCAGCCGGGCGAGCGGCGAGCGCAACTCGTGGGACACGTCGCGCAGTAACTGGCGCTGGCTGCCGATCAAGCTTTGTAAACGCGCGCCCATGCGGTTGAAATCAGTGGCCAGCACGCCGAACTCATCGCGGCGGTTGGCCAATTTCGCCAGGCTGTTTTGCTGATAGGTGGCCTGGCCGAGGTCATGCACCGCGCCGCGCAGGCGGCTGAGCGGGCGGGTGATGGACAGCGTCACCAGCAGGCTGAACAGGGTCAGCACCACCAGCGCAATCGCCAGCGCGCTCAACGGCCACGTCAGGCTGTTTCGGTGCCATTCGTCCAGTTCCGGGTGCGGGATGCGGTAGATCAGCAGGTAGGTGTCGCCGGTTTTTTCACTGGTGTACTCGGCGGTCAGGCGGCGCCACGGCAGGTGGCCGTCCTGGTTGTCATTTTGCCGGGCCTCGAAGGCGGCGGCGCGCCGGGGGAACGTACCGCGCACCACCGGCTCGCCGCTCTCATTGAGCACTTGCACGTCGATGTGGTACTGGCGTTTGCGTTGTTGCAGCAAATCCTGAGCGGCGTCCTCGCCCTGGGCTTCGTAGAGTTGCGTCCACTCCTGCGGCAGGTTGTTGAGGCCGGGGTGGCGGCTGAGAATCCAGGCGTCCTGGTTGAGCATGTGCCCAAGCAGGATCGACAGCCCGGCAACCAAGGCGATGGCCAGCCAGAAACTGGCCAGGATGCGCCAGAACAATGAACGCACAGGAAACCCTCAAGCAGGAAAAGCCCAGCGGCGCGAGCCACTGGGCTGGGGTGGTAAAGCTAGAGCATTATTGCGCTTTTTTCGGCTGCTGGGCTTTCCAGGCCTGGAATTCCTTCCACTCGGCGCGGCGCTCGGCTTGTTTCTTGACGATCTCGTCGAATTTCTTCTGTTGATCGGGCTTGAGCACGGCGCGGATGTCGGCCTGGGTTTTCTGCTTGGCGGCCGCCATTTCGTTTTTCATGGCTTGCTGGTCAGCGGCTGGCAGTTTGTCCAGGTACTTGCGCACGATCTCTTTGCGGCCGTGCCATTGTTCGCCCATCAGCTTGCCGATTTGCTCGCGCTGTTCGCGGCTCAGGTCGAGTTGGCTGAACGGGCCGCCTTTGCCACGCGGACCGTGTTCACCACCGGGGCCCGGGCCACCCATCATGTGGCCTTCAGGGCCGCCCATCGGGCCTGGGCCTTCTGGCGCGGCGGCCATGGCAACGGTTGGCAGGGCAGCGGCGAACATCAAAGCGATAAGGGTCTTGCGCATGGTGATTCTCCTGTCTCTATTCCGGTGAGTCCGGATGTGAGTAGGTTACTCAGATCAAGGTCAGCGGCGGTCAGGTGTGGGTAAAGCTTGGGTAAAGAGGGGTTTGGTGGGGGCTGACAAAACTTGGGGCGGGGTTGGGGTGGGGTGGGGGTGGGGTGGGGGTTGGGTACATATCCGTTGCTGCGGTCACGGCGGCTGGCGGTTCCGCTCTTACAGCGGGTTACTTTTGGCAAACGCCCCAAAAGTAACCAAAAGGTCTTTGCCCCACCACTCGGCACCTCGCCTAGGCTCGGTG
>NZ_JAKNQP010000009.1:0-213384 GCF_022662455.1 Pseudomonas sp. TREG-RG-20F-10-E-6-01
CTGCAAGGGCACAACGCGTAACCCCGCACTGTTTGCGGGGCACCCCAAACCGGCCTGATCAGCCGGTTTTTTTTCGCCTGCGGTTAACGCAGGTCGCGGTCCACCCACAGTACCGCCTTGCCGATCTGCTGCCGCGCCTCGATACGGGCATGAACGTGCTGCACCGTCTCTAGGCTGTAATGCCCTTCAATGTCCACCGTCAGCGTGCCTTCCAGCATCGCCGCGAACACAGCGTTGGCACGCCGTTGCACGGTCGCGCCATCGGCCATGTGGTCAGCCAGCCGTGGGCGCGTCAAGAACAACGAGCCCGCCTCCCCCAGCTCCATCGGGTCCAGGTCCGTCAGCGAGCCCGAGACATTGCCGTAGTTGACGATCAAACCGCGCGTGCGACAGGCGCGAAAACTCTCACGCAAGGTGTTTTTGCCGACGCAATCAAACACCACATCCACCCCTCGCCCGCCCGTGGCTTGCAGCACCTGGTCGGCAAATCGCTCATAGGTCCAGGCTTGATGGGCGCCCTGCTGCAAGGCAATCGCACATTTCTCGACGCTGCTGGCGGTGGTCAATACCGTTGCCCCCAACCGACGCGCCATCTGCACCAGTAATTGGCCGATGCTGCCGGACGCGGCATGAACCAGGCAGGTACTGCCCGCCTGCAAACGCGCTACATCGTCGATCAGGTAGTGCGCGGTGCAGCCCTGAAACATCGCCGCAGCGGCCTGATCGAAACCGATTGCGTTCGGGATCTGCGCAATTTTCTCGACAGGCACATTCGCATACTCGGCATACGCACCCCAGGCGATGCACCAGGCCACGCGGTCGCCCACAGCCAAGTGGCTGACGCCCGGACCGACTTCGACCACCACACCGGCGCCTTCCATGCCCAGGGTGCACGGCAGGCGCACCGGGTACGTCGAAGAGTGTGCGTATTTGCCCTGGCGGGTATGAATGTCCATGAAATTGATCCCGGCGCAGGCCACCTTGACCAGCACATGCCCCGGCGTGACCCGGGGTTTTTCAACGTCGTGGCGCAATTGGGCGACTTCGGGACCGCCGTAGGCTTGCAGGGTGATGGCTTTCATCGGGTAACAACTCCGTTTGCACTGGGAAGCGGCCATGGTAAAAGGGCGCGCTCGGTAGGAATATTCCCCAACCCTTCCCAGCCTCTGTGCGGAAATAACCCGATGTTCGATTGGCAGGATCTGTATTACTTCACCGTTCTGGCCCGCACCCAGTCGCTGTCGGCGGCCGCCCGCGAGTTGCAGGTGGAACACGCCACCGTCGGGCGCCGCGTCGATGCGCTGGAAAAAGCCCTCGGCGTAAAACTGGTAGACCGCCTGCCACGCAGCCGGCCACTCACGGCTCAGGGCCTGGCGCTGGCCGAGCTGGCCGCGGGCATGGGCGAGATGGCCACCGACGTGCTGCGCCTGTCGCGGGTAGCCTCCATCGAACTGGCCGGCACTGTGCGGGTCAGTTGCCCGCCGTCCATCGCCAACCACTGCATCGCGCCTCACATAGCGCGGTTGCGGGCCCAGTACCCCCAGCTGAACCTGGTGCTGATACCGTCCACTCAACTGGCTGCGCTCGACAAGGGCGAGGCCGATATCGCCCTGCGCACGGTGCGCCCCGACGAAGAGGCGCTGGTGCGCCGCAAGGTCGGCGTGGTGCGCTTCGGTCTTTATGGCGCGCCCGCGTTCAGGCAGTTGCCTACTGCCCAATGGACCTTCATCGCCTACGACAGCAGCCGTGATCACCTGCCGCAACAGGCGTGGCTGCACCAACTGCGCGGCCAACGCCCGATCGTGTTTGCCGCCAGCGAGTTGATCACCCAACAGACGGCCGCGCGCGCGCACGTCGGCGCAGTGGTGTTGCCAACGTTGGTGGGCGACCACGATCCGCTGCTGGCCAGGTTGCCGACACCCGGCGACGGGCCGGTCCGCGATATCTGGCTGACGGTGTACCCGGATATGCGCCGCTCGCCGTCGGTAAAGGTGGTGATGGAGTTTCTGGTGGCATGCATCGAAGGTGAAGCGCAGCTGCGGCGTTGAATCAGCCGGCGGTGGCGTTGACTCCAGCATCTGCTTGGCGCGTTCCAGGCGCAGGGTTTGCACATAGCTCTGTGCATCAGGTAGATGAGTGTCGGTGTACTCGGTCATAAGGTGGGAGCGGGCTTGCTCGCGAAGGCGGCCTGCCAGTGACACATGAGCTGACTGTCCCACCGCATTCGCGGGCAAGCCCGCTCCCACATTTGGTTCTCTGTGCATCAGATAGATGGGTGTCGGTTGTACTCGGTCAGAGGTGGGAGCGGGCTTGCTCGCGAAGGCGGTGTGCCAGTGATACATGAGCTGGCTGACCCACCGCATTCGCGGGCAAGCCCGCTCCCACATTTGAATCTCTGTGCATCAGGTAGATGGGTGCCGGTTGTACTCGGTCATAAGGTGGGAGCGGGCTTGCTCGCGAAGGCGGCCGGCCTGCCAGTGACACATGAGCTGACTGTCCCACCGCATTCGCGGGCAAGCCCGCTCCCACATTTGGATCTCTGTGCATCAGATAGATGGGTGTCGGTTGTACTCGGTCAAGGGTGGGAGCTGGCTTGCCTGCGATGGCATCAACCCGGTGTACCTGATGGACCGAGGTGCCTGCATCGCAGGCAAGCCAGCTCCCACAGAAAAGCAAAAGCAGTGCGGTGGTGGAGGCTGAAGTCGGTCAAATTGTGGCGAGCTGGCTTGTTGTGGCGAGCGGGCTTGCCCCGCGTTGGGGCGCGAAGCGCCCCCAGAACCTGACACCGCCGTCTACCAGTCAGCGCGCGGTGGCCTTGATGGGGGCCGCTTCGCAGCCCAACGCGGGGCAAGCCCGCTCGCCACAACAAGCCCGCTCGCCACGACAGGCCCGCTCGCCACGACAGCCCGGCTCTTCTCAGGAGGCGGTTTCAGGTTGCCAGATCCGCCAGCCCCAGGTGCTCGCGCAGCGTCGAGCCTTCATAGGCGGTACGAAACAACCCCTTGCGCTGCAAGTGCGGAATCACGCTCTCGACAAACTCAGTGAACGAACCCGGCAGGTAACCCGGCGAGATCACAAACCCGTCGCAGCCGCCTTGCTCGAACAGCTCCGCTAATTGGTCGGCGATCTGCGCGCCAGTGCCCACCAGTTGCGGCACGCGCACGCTGCTGGCGAAGATGCGGCCGAGTTGCTCAAGGGTAATTTCAGGCCCTTGCATCAACAGCTTTTCCGCCGCAGCGGCAGGGATCAGTGGCGACCGGGCAACCTCGGCCAGGGTGGCCGTCAGCGGGAACGGCGACAGGTCCACATTGAGCTGCGAAGCAAGTGTCACCAGCCCCAGCTCAGGCCGCGCCAGGGCGTTGTGCCGATCGCGTTTGGCGCGGGCTTCGGCCTCGCTGCCGCCAATAAACGGCATCACCGCGGTCAACACCTTGCAGCTGTCGGCGTCGCGGCCTTGCTGCACCACTTGGGCACGCACGTCATCGCGAAAGGCGCGCATCGCGTTCAAATGCGGGTGAATGGTGAAAATCGCCTCGGCCCAGCGCGCGCCAAACCGCCGACCGCGCCCGGACGAGCCGGCCTGAATCAATACCGGACGGCCCTGGGGCGTGCGCGGGATATTCAGCGGGCCCTCGACCTTGAACCACTCGCCCTGATGCTGCACCGACGTGATCAAGGCCGGGTCGGCGAGCACGCCGCGTTCGCGGTCCAGCTTGAGGGCGTCCTTGCCCCAACTGTTCCAGAGCTTCAATGCGACTTCGACAAACTCATCGGCACGGTCGTAGCGCAGGTCGTGTTCCAGGTGCTTGTCCTTGCCGAACAGGCGCCCTTCACTGTCGTTCATCGACGTGACGATATTCCACGCCGCGCGGCCCTTGGACAGATGGTCGAGGGTGGCAAATTCGCGCGCGATGTGCGCCGGTTCGTAATAGGTAGTCGAGCGCGTCGCGCCCAGCCCCAGCTTGCGGGTCTGGCCTATCAGGTAGGAGAGAATCGGCAACGGGTCCAGGCGTGTGGCGTCCTGGGCGCCGTAGCGCAAGGCAAACTCGCGCGAGCCGCCCATCTGGTCGCCCACGGCCAGGCGGTCGGCGAAGAACAGGAAGTCGAACAGGCCCTCCTCCACCACCTTGGCGATGCGCGAGTAGTAGTCGGGGTCGAGGTAATTGCCGAGCGTTTCGGGGTGGCGCCACACGGCGTGGCTGTGCACCACCGGCCCACTCAGGAGGAAGGCTGACAAATGGATCTGGCGGCTCATGGTTTGGGGGTCCACACGGTGATATCGGCGACGTTCAGTGGCTTGGGAATCAGCTTGGCGGCGTAATAGGTGTCGGCGATGCGTTGCTGTTCGGCAAGGTTTTGCACCTTGACCGGGATGATGTCGTAGCTGCGTCGGCTATTGGCGCGCTCCACCGTGGCCGGTGGGATGTTGCCCCACAGCGGCGCAAGGATGTCAGCGGCTTGCCTGGGATGGGCTTTGACCCATTGGCCGGTTTCGCGCAGGGTATCGAAGGTGATTTGCAGCACCTCCGGGTGCGCCTTGGCAAATTGTGTGGTCGCCAGGTAGAAGCGGTTGTAGTTGGCCAGCCCGTCGTTGCCATCGGCGATCACACGCACGTGATGCTCAAGCTGCTGGGTGGCGAAGAACGGGTCCCAGATCACCCAGGCATCCACGCTGCCATTTGAAAACGCCGCGCCACCGTCGGGTGCCTCAAGGTAACGCGGGGTGATATCGGCCAGCGTCAGGCCGGCCTTGTGCAGCGCCGAGATCAGCAGAAAGTTGCTGCCCGAGCCCTTGGACACGGCAACGGTCTTGCCCTTGAGGTCGGCGATGCTGTGGATCGGGGATGCGTCCTGGACGATGATCGCCTGGGCGCCGGGCGACGAGTTTTCCTGGGCGTAATACGTCAGCGGCGCATCGGCGGCCTGGGTGAACAGCGCAAAGGCGTCAGCCACGTCCGCGTGCAAATCGACACTGCCGGCGTTCAAGGAACTGAGCAGGCCGGTGCTGAATTCATGCCAATTGACGGTGAACCCCAAGGGCTTGAGGCGCTGTTCGAGCTGGCCATTTTGCTTGAGCAGGATCCACAGCGTCGACGAGCGCTGGTAGCTGATGTCCAGGGTCTGCTCGGCGTGGGCCGCCGCTGCGGCAAACAGCAGGCTGGCGGCGAGAATGAGTTGTTTCAACGTCATGGAAGGCCTTGGCATAGGTGAGTTGAAGGAAGCTGCTTATGCAAAAAGACCACATAAGACCTGGCAGACAAGCGAACTCGATTATATTAACGACGTGTAATTATGAAAGAACCCTATAATTCTATGGTTATGCCCAATTCGTCGAAACGCGTGAAAAGCGCCCTAAGCTCAGACCGAAAGAGTATTTATCGAATGCTTTTTAGAACTTTAAGCTTGGCCTTATTTCGCTGAAGATCGAGCGCGCCATGTCTATTCGTCGTCCCCTCGCCGTTGTCCTCGGGCTGCTGGCTTTTTCGGTTGCGGTGAGCGCCGAGGCTCAGGAAACCGTGCGCATCGGTTACCAGAAATCCTCGACCCTGATCACCCTGCTGAAAACCCAGGGCACGCTTGAAAAAGCCCTCAAGGCCGACAACATCGACGTGAGCTGGCATGAATTCCCCAGCGGCCTGCCGCTGCTCGAAGCATTGAACGTGGGCAACGTGGACATCAGCGCCGACGTGGCTGACACCGTGCCGATCTTCGCTCAGGCCGCCCAGGCCAAACTCACCTACTTCGCCCAGGAAGCGCCCTCGCCTTCAGCCCAGGCCATCGTGGTGCGCAAGGACTCGCCGATCCAGCAGTTGGCAGATTTGAAAGGCAAGAAAATCGCGGTGACCAAGGCCGCCGGCACTCACTACTTGCTCATCGCCGCACTGGCCAAAGCCGGCCTGGCGTTCTCGGATATCGAGCCGGCCTATCTGTCGCCGGCCGATGGTCGCGCGGCCTTTGAGAACAACAAGGTTGACGCCTGGGTCACCTGGGAACCGTTCCTCACCAGCGTGCAGCGTCAACTGCCGACCCGCACCCTGGCCGACGGCGCAGGCCTTGCCAGTTACAAGCGCTATTACCTGACCGGCACGCCTTACGCCAAAGCCCATCCCGAGGTCTTGAAACGTGTGTATGAGCAATTGGAAAAAGCCGGTCAATGGGTAAAAACCAACCCGCAGGACGCGGCGAAAGTACTCGGCCCACTGTGGGGCAACCTGGATGTGGCCACGGTGGAAGCCGCCAACGCGCACCGCAGTTACGAGGTGCAACCGGTCACGGTCGAACAGTTGGGTGAACAGCAGAAGATCGCGGATGCCTTCTTCAAGGCCGGCTTGTTGCCCAAGGCGGTGGATGCGCAGGATGTGCAGACCTGGAAGCCGTGAGAAGTTTCATTTTGACGATGAGGCCCATGCGCGCGCATGGCTGGCGGCCGAACCGTTTACGCATGGAGGGTTGTTCAAACAACTGGATGTGCAGGTTTTCCAGAACCGCTGGCCGCAGAAAGTCGGCTTCCCAGAGGCGTAAAGGCGTGGCGCGCGGGTAAACAAGCCGCCTGGGAAGTGGTACAACGGGTGTCCCGTGCCGCCCAGCGCTGCGCCACATCCCACTTCCTGGAGACCGCCGCTCATGACGCCCAAGCTCGAACAACTCAAGCAATTCACCACCGTGGTCTGCGACACCGGCGACCTGGAAGCCATCAGCCGCCTGCGTCCGGTCGACGCCACCACCAACCCGTCGTTACTGCTCAAAGCCGCCGCCATCCCGGAATACGCCGAGCTGCTGCGCACTGCCGTGAGCCTGTCCAAGGGCGACGTGGGCCTGGCCTGCGATCACTTCGCCGTGTCGGTCGGTGCGGGCATTCTCAAGGTGATTCCCGGGCGCATCTCGACCGAAGTCGACGCGCGGCTGTCCTTTGACGAAGACGCGCTGTGGGCCAAGGCCAGCCAGCTGATCGCCCTGTACGACCAGGCCGGTATCGGTCGCGAGCGCGTGCTGATCAAGCTGGCGTCCACCTGGGAAGGCATCCGCACTGCCGAACGTCTGGAAAAAGCCGGCATCCAGACCAACCTCACGCTGCTGTTCTCCTTCGCCCAGGCCGTGGCGTGCGCTGATGCCGGGGTGTTTTTGATCTCGCCATTCGTAGGCCGCATTTACGACTGGTACCGCAAAAGCACAGGCCTGGATTACACCGGCGCCGAAGACCCGGGCGTGCAATCGGTCACCCGCATCTACAATTACTACAAGGCCAACGCCATCCCGACCGTGGTCATGGGCGCAAGCTTTCGCACGCTTAGCCAGATCGAGCAACTGGCAGGTTGTGACCGCCTGACCATCAGCCCGGACCTGCTGCACAAACTCGATGAAGACAACGGCACGCTGGAGCGCAAACTGGTGCCGGGCGCTGAAGGTGAAGTGCGTCAGCAACTGACCGAAGCGCAGTTCCGCTGGGCGTCGAATGAAGATGCGATGGCAACGGAAAAACTCGCCGAAGGCATCCGGCAGTTCGCGCGCGATCAGGAGAAGTTGGAGGCGGTGCTGGCGGCGTTGTAACAGGACGCCCGATTGCTGTGGTGAGAGAGCCTGCTCCCTCGCCACGGCAATCACCCAAAGGCTGAGTGTTCGATGTGATTCAGAACGGCCCCTTTGTCATCACCCGCTCATCAATAAACCCGCGCAACATGCCAATGCGTTGCGTGGAGGCGTCACTCAGGCAACTCAGCCGCGCGCCACACGCGCGCCGCTGCTTGAGCCAGTCCGCCTGCCCGTCCATCAATGAGCCGCGCCCGCCCATGGCCATGAAGTGCTTGTTCAGGTCGTAGAGCAACGCCATCGTTACGTCCTGATCATTCAGGCTGCGGTTGGCGCAGATGGCAATTTCGTCAGCGGCCTTGGCCTTGGCGCAATCAAAGCTGGCGGCCTGGCTTGAAAGGCTGAACATCAGGGCACAAACACCGGTAAAGAGTGCAGGTTTGAGCAATAGACGTGACATCGGCGGTGGGCTCCGAAAAAAAATGGGCAAACAGCGGCGTTATAGATAGGCCCGCCGCTGGCCAAAAAGTTCTTCGACACCGAGCACCGTTCAGTCGCGGCCACCCAACTTACGGGCGGGCGGCGCACCGAGTAGTGCGCCGACGATCGGCGCCAGCCCGAGCCGCGACAGGTATTCGCTGCGGGCAAACAGCGCCGGGCCGGTGCTGCGGGCCGGTTGACGGATCAATGCACGTTTTTAGACTGATCCACGGCATCCATGTAGGCGACGAGGTGTCTCACGGGTTCAATCCTTTGATTTTTTCAAGTCATCATTGACCAACGCATCAGTTGCTACGCGCCACACCCTGCCCATACCGGTGAATCGCCAGGCAGTAGCCGATCAGCGCCACTGCCGCGAGCAACCCGCCCGCCGCGCCGATCCAGGCGAAGCCGAAGTGGCTGCCGACCCAGCTGCCCATCAGGGCGCCGCCGCCGATGCCAATGTTGTAGATACCGGAGAACATCGCCATGGCCACGTCGGTGGCGTCGGGTGCCAGCACCAGCACTTTGGATTGCATGGCCAGGCCAAAGCCCATGATCGCCATGCCCCAGAACACGCTCAGGCCGACGAGGTAGGACTCGGCGCCGCTCAAGGGCAGCATCAGCGCCAGGCACGCAGCAAGCAGGAACACCGCACTGACCACGAACAGGTGCGGGTTGAAACGGTGCACCAGGCTGAACAGCAGCGAGCCGATGATGCCCGCGCCGCCGAACACCAGCAGGAACAGGGTCACCACGTTACCGCTCAGGCCGGCGACGCCTTCGACGAAGGGTTCGATGTAGCTGTAGGCGGTGAATTGCGCGGTCACCACCATGGCGGTGAGCACGTACAGCGCCACCAGCGCCGGGCGCTTGAACAGCAACGGCAGGCTGCGCAGCGAGCCGGAGTTCTGGCTCGGCAGCAGCGGCAAGGTGCGCGCCAGCCAGAACACCAGGGCCGCGGCAAAGGCGGCGATCACCAGAAACGTGGTGCGCCAGCCCATCGCTTCGCCGAGCAGGCGGCCCAGCGGAATGCCCAGGACCATCGCCAGTGACGTGCCGGTGGCCAGCAGGCCGAGGGCTTGCACCTGCTTGCCCTCCGGCGCCAGGCGCACGGCCAGGGAGGCGGTGATCGACCAGAACAACGCGTGGGACAAGGCGATGCCGATGCGACTGACCATCAGCAGGCCGAAGCTGGTGGCGACGCTGGAGAGAATATGGCTGGCGATAAACAAGCCGAACAACACGATCAGCAACTTGCGCCGTTCGACGTTACGCGTCAGCAGCATCACCGGCAGCGACGTCAGCGACACGATCCAGGCATAGATGGTGAGCATCAGGCCGACGCTGGCGATGGGCATGTCGAAGCTGGCGCCGATGGCGCTGAGCAGGCCGACCGGTACGAATTCGGTGGTATTGAACACAAACGCGGCCAAAGCAAGGGCGATGACCGGTTGCCAGTTGGCTTGGGGGGTTGCGGCTGAAATGCTCATTGGCGGGCGAGGTACTCTGGCGATGATCCAACGGCCACGCAGAACAGCGCCGCCGCCGAGCATTCTATAGGTTTCTCGCCGCGCTGTTGACGCGGATCGTCGCTCTGAGGTTCAGGGCAAGGTCATGGTGATTACATAGTTGCCCGACACAATCGGCGTGCCGGCGCTGTCCACCAGCAGGTAGCGCTGGTCGTAATAACGCCCGGCGCCACTGTCGGCAACCAGCTTCACCCGGGCCGCGTTGACGCTGGCCACCGGCGCCAGACTGCGCACCTCGAAGCGGCTGCCGCGGTTAAAACTGGCGCAGCCGGTCAACTCTATCACCGCGCCGCTGCGCGCATTTGTCGCACACCCAGGCTCAACGATTGCGCCGGTGAACTGGATAGTGCCCTGCCCCACGGTCTGTGCCGCACCACAGGCACTGGCCCATAGGCAAAACAGGCCTGCAAACACCGAAATACCTTTAACGCTCATGCCGACACTCCTTATTGGGCTCTTACCCAGGAAGTCGTCTGGCCGGGCGTTAACTTGAGGTGATTCGGCCTAGGGTGTGATCTGGATCACGGATCCACCTGCCCCATCAGCTCGGGGATGCTTTCCGGCCGTTTGGCGTAGCGCTGCGCCAGCGCCGCGCACACCATCAACTGGATCTGGTGAAACAGCATCAGCGGCAGGATCAACACGCCCATGGTTGCGCCGGCGAACAGCACTTGGGCCATCGGCACGCCGGTGGCGAGGCTTTTCTTCGAGCCGCAGAACAAGATGGTGATGCGGTCTTCCTGGTTAAAGCCAAAGGCCTTGCCCAGCACGGTGGACGCCACCAGTACCAGGACCAGCAACACACAGCACGCCACCACCAGGCCGCCCAACTCCCACAGCGGGATCTTGTGCCAGATGCCTTCGTTGACCGCTTCGCTGAACGCGCCGTAAACCACCAGCAGGATCGAGCCCTGATCGACGAACTTCAGCCAGGACTTATTCCGGCCGACCCAATCGCCGATCCAGCGACGAGCGATTTGCCCGGCGATAAACGGCAACAGCAATTGCACGCTGATTTTCAGGATCGCGTCGACGGTGGAGCCCGCGTCGCCGTGCACGTTGAGCAGCAGCGTCACCAGCAGCGGCGTTAGGAAGATGCCGAACAGGCTGGAGGCCGCCGCACTGCAGATCGCCGCCGGAATGTTGCCGCGCGCAAGCGACGTAAAGGCAATCGCCGATTGCACCGTGGCCGGCAAGGCGCACAGGTAGAGCATGCCCATGTACAGGTCTTTGCCGATCAGCGGCGACAGCACCGGCTTGAGCGCCAGGCCCAGCAAGGGGAACAGCACAAAGGTCAGGCTGAACACCAGCAGGTGCAGGCGCCAGTGCCCGGCACCGGCAACGATGGCCTGGCGCGACAGCTTGGCGCCGTGCAGGAAAAACAGCAGCGCAATGGCCAGGTTGGTCACCCAGCCAAAGGCCACGGCGGTCTGGCCGCTGGCGGGCAGCAGGGAAGCGAGAATCACCGTGGCAATCAGGGTCAGGGTGAAGTTGTCAGGCAGAAAACGTGGACGGGTCATAAGCAAATCTTCCAGGGGTTGCCAAGAGCATCGATGCGACTCTAACGTAACGGCTTGTTACCGACTAACGCCAATGAGCCAGTAAATGCCGCCTAAAGGACATGACAAGACCGTCCGGCGCAGTGTGCCCGGGCTTTCCAGCCTGCCGCGGCCCGTGTATGGGCGCACGGAGTCGCTGCCCAATCGCGCGCTGACCCGCCAGCACAGCCACCCGTGGGTGCAGTTGTCCTACGCGATATCCGGGGTGCTGGAGATCCAGACCAGCGTCGGCCGCTTCGTCGCCCCGCCCCAGCGCGCGGTGTGGATCCCGGCGGGCGTGCCGCACCGGGTGTTCAGTTCGCCGCACACGGAAATGCGCAGCCTGTACCTGGCTTGCAGCGTTACCGCCTGGGCGGCCGAGCGGTGTCAGGTGTTGGAGGTGAGCAGTTTGTTGCGCGAGTTGATCCGCAGTTTCAGTGAGTTGCCGGTGGAATATGCCGAGGACGGGCCGGATGGGCGCCTGGCCCAGGTGGTACTCGACCAGTTGGCCGCTGCGCCGCAGGTGGATTTGATGCTGCCTTTGCCCCTGGACCCGCGGTTGCGTCAGGTTTATCGCAGCTTGAATCTGCATCCGGAGCAGCAGACGACCTTGGGGGATTGGGGGCGCAGGCTGGGGGTGAGTGAGAAGACGTTGAGTCGGTTGTTTTTGAGTGATACCGGGCTAACGTTTCGCGCTTGGCGTCAGCGGTTGCGGTTGCTGAGTGCGTTGCCGGCCCTGGAGCAGGGGGAGCGGGTTACGGATGTGGCGTTGGGGTGTGGGTATGAGTCGACTTCGGCGTTTATTGCGGCGTTTCGGCAGCAGTTTGATGCGACACCTGGGGAGTTTTTTCGGTGATGTTTGGGGTGGGTTATTGGGTACATATCCGTTATTTGGGTGATGGCGGGTATGGGTTCCGCTCTTACAGCGGGTCACTTTTGAAAAGAGCCCAAAAGTAACCAAAAGGCTCTTGCCCCACCACTCGGCACCTCGCCTAGGCTCGGTGTGCCCTCACGCAGGCTTTGGAGCGTGGGCCGCCGCGATGGGCCATCCATGGCCCAACACGGCTAAACCGGCGTCCTGCCGGTTTACCCACGCTCCAAAACCTGCGTTCGGCCAGCGTAGTTTAACGGGGCGCCTAAGATCAAGATCAAGATCAAAAGCACGGCGGCCTAGTAGCCGACCTGAGTGGTAGAAGCAAAAGCACAGCCGAGGCGGCCTGACAGCCGACCTGATTCTGGAAGCTGAACTCAATCAAATGTGGGAGCTGGCTTGCCTGCGATGGCATCAACCCGGTGTACCTGATGGACCGCGGTGCCTGCATCGCAGGCAAGCCAGCTCCCACAGAAAAGCAAAGCAGTGCGGTGCTGGCAGTTGAACTCGGTGAAATTGTGGGAGCGGGCTTGCTCGCGAAGGCGGTGGGTCAGTCAGCTTATGTGTCACTGAACCACCGCATTCGCGAGCAAGCCCGCTCCCACATTTGGAGCTCAGTACATCAGATAGAGGTGTGTTGCTGTGCTGTTGCCCTGCTTTTGCTTCAACCACTCAGGTCGGCTACCAGGCCGCCGTGCTCTGCTTTTGATCTTGCTTTTGACCTGACAGGCCCCGTCAACCACGCTGGCCGAACGCAGGCTTGAATCCGTGGGTAACCCGGCAGGACGCCGGGTTAGCCGTGTTGGGCCATGGATGGCCCGTCGCGGCGGCCCACGGATTCAAGCCGGAGTGAGGGAATGCCGAGCCTAGGCGAGGTGCCGAGTGGTGGGGCACAGACCTTTTGGTTACTTTTGGGGCGTTTGCCAAAAGTGACCCGCTGTAAGAGCGGAACCGCCAGCCGCCGTTACCGCAGAAATGGATATGTACCCCGCCCTACCCCCATGACGCCCCCGATTCACCCGAATGGCCACTCAACTCCCATTCCCACCATGAGCCTCTTCAAAGAAGTAATCCTTCCAACTCGCCGCCTTGTTCTTCAACACCCCCAGCTCCTGCAATTTCTCGGCATAGATATAGGTCCGCTGCGGCACGATGGTGAAATCGATCTCCGGGTCCTGGACAATTTTCTCCACCAGGTCCAACGGCAGCTTGGATTGCTCCACACGGATATACGCCTTCGCCGCGGCCGGTTTGTCGGCCTTGATGATCGTCTCGGCCTCAGCCAGCGCGTCGTAAAACGCCTTATAGGTCTTGGGGTTCTCGTCGTGGAATTTCTCAGTGGTGTAAAGCACGTTGAACGTAGCCTGCCCGCCAAGGATGTCGTAGGAACTGAGCACCTTGTGCACGTTAGGGTTAAGCAACTCCTGGTACTGGAACGGCGGGCTGGAGAAGTGCGAGTTAATCTCCGAACCACCGGCAATCAACGCCGCCGTGGCGTCAGGGTGAGCCAGGCTGATAGAGATATCGTCAAACTTCTTGTAGTTCGCATCGCCAAACTGCTTGGCGGTTTCGATCTGCAGGGTGCGCGACTGAAACCCCACACCGGCAGCGGGCACAGCGATGCGGTCTTTCTCGGTGAAGTCCTTGAGGGTCTTCACGTTAGGGTTGTTGGTCAGCAGGTAATTGGGCATCGAGCCGAGCGAGGCGATGGCCTTGACGTTCTGCTTGCCCTTGGTGCGGTCCCACAGGGTGAGCATCGGCGGCACACCGGCCGAGACCACGTCCAGCGCACCCGCCAGCAGCGATTCATTCATCGCCGTGGCGCCGGAGATGCTGTTCCATTCCACCTTGATATCCAGGCCCTGCTCCTTGCCGTGTTTCTCGATCAAGTGCTGGTCGCGCACCACGTCGAGGATCAGGTAGCCGATGCCGAACTGCTGGGCGATGCTGATTTTGCCTTCGGCCTGGGCACCGGGGCTGAGCAAGCTGCCAGCAGCGGCCAGCGACGCAACCAATAAGGTCAGGGAGGAACGCTTGAAAGTCATGGGGGAATCTGCCGCGTTTTCGGGAAGGTGATGAAGCCTAGCGGCGTTTTTTAAGACACGAAAAGAATATATAGCTCTATTCTTATGCAATAAATCAGCAGCGCTGAACGGCGGCGATGTTCGAGCGTCCGACGCCAAAACCTGCCAGCACGTGGTCGAGGTTTTCCAGGGTTTTACGCGTTTGCGCTGCGTCGCCATCGACGGAGGTTGATTGGGGAAACGCTAACAAGGCTATTGGCGAATGGACGTCGACCCTGAAGCGAGTACCTTCCGCGCAAAAAATCCCCATGGGCGCCGCTCGGCTGCTATTGTGCCGCGCTTTGAAATGCACCTGCCGACCTGCGAGGAAATGGACGTTGAACACTGACGATAAAATGACCGGAGACCTGTTCGAGGTGGATAAGCGCCTGTCACTCAAGCCCGTGGTGGACTTCAACGCCTACCTGCGCAGCGCGTTCGGCGACGGCCCATGCACCTGCGTACGCTGCGCCGCCAGCAACGGTGACGAAACCGGCTACGCGTACCAGCACAGCTTCAACTTTGATGGCAAACCCAGCCACCGCCGTTTTGCCTCGACCGCGGGCAGTGATGTGCTGACGATGCTGAAAAAAGCCTGGCTGTCGTACACCAAGGCCGAGCTGCCGCTCAGTGGCGAGCTGGCGCTGGACACGGTCAAGGAGTTCGTCGAGCCGCAGTTGCACAAGCGCGTGGCGCCGTTGTTTGTGGCCAGTGGCCTGGTCAAGGACGTGGACGGCGTGCTGCAGATCCAACCGCAGGCGGCAGCCTGACGTGAATGCGGGAGGGGCTTGCCCCCTCCCGGTTTGCGCTGCGTTCGGTTTAGAAGCCTGGAACGCCCTGCAGGCGTAAATCAGGCGTCACTTCTTCCAGCGGTTCGACAATCGGCCGCTCATCCATGCCCGGCAGCAGGATCACCTTGCGGCACTCCTCCTCGGCCTTGTCAAACAGCTCATAGCCGCGCGCAGCCTGCTCCAGCGACAACCGATGCGTGACGATCGCCTCGGGATTCAGATGCCCCAGCTCGATGTGCTCAAGCAACTGCGGCAGGAAGCGCTGCACATGGGTCTGGCCCATCTTGAACGTCAGCCCCTTGTCAAACGCGTCGCCAAACATAAACCCGTGAATAAACCCGGCATACACCCCGGCCACGCTGACCACCCCGCCACGGCGCACGGCAGCGATGCACTGGCGCAGGGCCTTGCCGCTGCTGCCTTCGATCTTGAGCGTGGTGAGGATGGTCTCGGTGGTGCTGCCCTTGGCTTCGAACCCCACTGCGTCCACCACGCCGTCCACCCCGCGCATGCCGGCGGTCTGGCGAATGATGGTGTCGGCGGGGTCGTCATCTTCTTCGAAGTTGATCGGGATCACCCCGTACATTTTCTGCGCGTAGGCCAAGCGATAGGGATGGTCATCGACCATGAAGATCTGCTCGGCGCCAAGCATCTGCGCGCACGCCGCGCTGAGCAGGCCTACCGGGCCGGCGCCGTAGATCGCAACGCTGGAGCCCTTGCCGATGCCGGCGTTGGTCACCGCCTGCCAGGCCGTGGGCAGGATGTCCGAGAGGAACAGGACCTTTTCATCCGCCAGCAACCCAGGCACCTTGAATGGCCCGGTGTTGGCTTTCGGCACCCGCACCAGCTCGGCCTGGCCGCCGGGAATGCCGCCATACAGACGGCTGTAGCCGAACAACGCGGCTCCCGGCGGTATCGCCTTTTTATTCAGGATCGCGCCGCGCCCATCATTGGTGGTTTCGCAGGCGGCAAATTGTTGCAGTTGGCAGAAGAAGCAGTCGCCACAGGCAATCACGAACGGGATCACCACGCGGTCGCCGCGCTGCACGGCCGTCACTGCCGGCCCGGTTTCCTCAACGATGCCCATGAACTCATGGCCGAAGATGTCGCCGTGCTCGACGGTCGGGATCTTGCCGCGGTACAGGTGCAAGTCCGAGCCGCAAATGGCGGTGGCGGTGACGCGCAAAATAATGTCGTCGGGCTGCTCAATGATCGGATCGGGCACCGTATCGACCTGCACTTTGTGCGCGCCCTGGAAAGTCATCGCTCGCATGCTCTGCACTCCTGTTGTTGAGAAGGTGTTGAAAGGGTTATTGATTAAGGGGCGCGACACCTGCGAGCGTTCCGTCGAGGTAGGGCCACAGCCGATCAGTGGTCGCCGCTGATGCGCGCCAAGCTTCAGCGCAATCGGGTGACGGTGAGCGCCACCACGGCGATCCGCTCGACGCCCTCATAGCCGGGTTTTTCCAGCTCTTCGCCAAAGACGTCAGGGTCGATTTCGCGGTAGGTCCAGCCGTAGTCAGCACTGGCCACCAACGGTTTGATCGCCTCCAGAAAGGCATCGGCACCGGCCACCATCGCCACGCCGGTGTAGAGCACCAGGCTGCCACCCAGAGCCAGGCGCTCGCGGGATTCGCTGACGATACGCACCGACAACTGCGCCCCCAAGGCACCGCCACCATGGCGGTAGGCGCGCTGATGCTGGTCATTCATATAGGGCGGGTTGGCAACGATCAGGTCGAATTCGCCGTCGACGCCGGCCAGTATGTCGCTGTGGTACGCGCTGACATTCGCCAGGCCCGCCAGCTCGGCATTCACCGCGGTCATGCGCAAAGCGCGGGGGTTGATGTCCACCGCCAGCACGTCAGCGTCAGGCCGGGCGCGGGCGATGACCAATGCACCGACACCCGCGCCGCAACCGATGTCCACCGCCCGCCGCACAGGGTCGAAACGCTGTTGCAGATGGGCTTGGATCACGTGGGCAAACCGGTAGCTGTCGGGGCCGAAAAACACCGCGTCGGCCTGGGTGGTCGGGTACGGCGAGTGGGCGAACAGCAACTCGTCCAGGCTCGACCAGCGCACGGTGCTGCGCCATAAAGCGTCGTGTTTTTCGATCACCTGCGCTTGCTGCAATTCTTCGCGAAAGGCCTCAGGCAACAACGCGTTATCAAATGGCAGCGACCAGCCGAACACATCGCGCATCGTCATCGCCAGCGGCGTTGCCAGGCGCTGACACACCCGTTGATGGGTCAGGGGCGTCGGCGTGATAAACCGGTAGCCGTTCTCCTTCAATCCGCGGCCCAGGTTCAACAAGGTGCGATCAACGAGCTGCTGTGCAGACATGAACCACACCCCTCAGCGCAGACGCGCGCGCAGTTGGATAAAGCGCCGCGTCGCGTAAAGCCCAGCCGGAGCGCAATGGCGCCGCGCCGACATCCACGGAATCAGCGCATCGAGCTGCTGTTCATCGGCCAGTTTGCACAGTGACTCAACCAGCGCCTGGGTGTCCGGATCGGCCGGGCGATGCTGCTCCCGGGAGAAACGGCTGCCGCGCCCCGGCCGTGCAGGCGGCACGCGCTCGCCGCTGACCCAGTCACCGGCAATCCAGTCGTGCAGCAGCTGCTTTTCAGCGCCGCTGAACACGCCGAACATCGCTGCACCGGCGCCCTCGATCAGTTGCCAGAAGCGGCTGTCGGCAGGGTCCTGGTTGCGCTTGATCCAGCCTTTGTCTTGCAGCGCCTGCAGGAACTCAGCGATCTGCCCAGGCTGTGCCAGCCATTGATTGACGGTTTTGCCCTCGAAGCGGCAGTAATCGGAATGCATGTGCTGACCGTACGTGCGCTTACGCTCAAGCATGGCCACGACTTGCTCCTGAACGTCGAAGCGCTCGATCACGGCCGTGGTGCCCGGCCCGAGGTCATTGAGCTGATAACCGCGGGCCACGCGGCGGTAGAACTGCTCCCTGCCCTCGCCCAGCGGCAGCAGGTTCAACACCGATTGCGCGGCCTTGCAGGCATGGCCGCTGCTGGCGTTGTCGATGGTGACGTGGAGGGTGAAGTAATAGGGATCGATGCCCAGCTCGCTCAGCTCGTACGAGGTGATCAGCAGGTGCAGGGGTAATTGCTCATAACCCAGGTTGTAACCGATCACCTCCGGCAGAAACTCCTCGGTACACAGGCCCAGCGCCAGTTGCAAGGCGCCTTGCAGGTAGTCGTCATCATTGAGGCCGGCTTCGCTGTCGGCATCGTGCTCGCTGAGCAGCTTGCGATAGATCACCACATGGTTTTGCGCGGCTTCGCCGTCGCCCAGTTCTTCGAGGTAGGTGGTCAGCAGCCCATCGAAGCGCTGGTCCTGCCAATAGCGCAGTAAACCGTACAGCCAGGCGCCATCGACCTGTTTGGTCGGCGCCAGGCATTGCAACACGTACAAGGCGTGGGCCTTGTTCTGGAAGTAGCGCCGTGGCTGACCCTGCTGGCGTTGCTCCAGGTAGTCGGCGTAGTCGCGGGCCACGGCGGCGCAGCGCTGCTCGACCCACGCGGGCAGTTGTTCGGGCGTGTCGGGCAATTCGCAGGGCACGTCCTGCACCTGGGCCAATTGCGCCAGCAAGAATTCCCGTGCCAGCGCCTCGCAACCCTCCGTCTCGTTGTACAGCTGCTGGTACACGCGTTGATGGCGGCCGTCGGCCGAGTCAGTCAGGGTGGCCGGTTGGCCCGACAGCGCTGTAAGAAGCGTCATGATGGCAGTTTCCACAAAGTCCGATACAACTCGGCTTTCTCACCAGAAAGCCCCGCAAGAGCGCTCAAAACGCGCGCTTCTAAAGTGCAGAGCATCTGGCTGTGGGGAAAATTCAATCGGCATTGCATGGCTGCGGATCAGCGGTTATCCGGCATCACTCGACAGATGCAAGGGGGTTGTAGACCAACTCCAGGCTTTACGACTACGTTGGCTGCGTACGAACGGGAGATTCTCTTCCTCGTATTGCAAGGCCCCCATGGCTGGATGTTGCCCGACATCGCCGCGCCGGACACTGCCATGGCGCGCGTCAGCCAGGCCAGCCAATGGATTCGCCAGGATTTTGCCGAACCGGATACGAAAGCGCGACCCAGTTCAGCCGCGACTATGCGCGGGTGTCCGGGCTGCCGCCCGCGCGGGAAACGGCGCGGATTTTGGCGGCGAACAAGGGGGTCAGTAGACACAAAATCAGTGGGCTGAGCGGCCCATTGGGGCGAGTGGGTTTGCTGTGGCAAGCGGGCTTACCGTGGCGAGCGGGCTTGCTGTGGCGAGCGGGCTTGCCCCGCGTTGGGCTGCGAAGCAGCCCCATAAAAGACGCCGAGTTCACCCAGACAGCATTCGGTCGTCAGGTTTTGGGGCTGCTTCGCAGCCCAACGCGGGGCAAGCCCGCTCGCCACGGATGCTGTGTTACTTACGCGCTGCCTCCCACGACTTGAGCAGGTCGTTGTAGCTCACGGTTTCGCCTTTGGGTTTCTCATTGGCCAGTTTCGGCTTTGGCGCGCCGGGTTGGTCGAACCAGTATTGGGCATCACGCTCGGGGTTCATTTTCGGGCCGCATATTGGCTGCACGTTGGAGCGTTCCAGGCGCGTCATGATCGCGTCCTGCTCCTTGGCCAGGTTGTCCAGCGCCTGCTGCGGGGTTTTCTCGCCGCTGGCGGCAGCCGCGATGTTGCTCCACCACAGTTGCGCCAGGCGTGGGTAGTCCGGCACGTTGGTGCCGGTCGGGGTCCACTCGACCCGTGCCGGGCTGCGGTAGAACTCCACCAGACCACCGAGTTTGGGCGCCAGGTCGGTCATGGCCTGGGAGTTGATGTCGGACTCACGAATCGGCGTCAGGCCAACGATGGTTTTCTTCAGCGAGACGGTTTTCGAGGTCACGAACTGCGCGTAGAGCCAGGCCGCGAGTTTCTGCTTCTCAGGCGTCGACTTGAGGAAAGTCCAGGAGCCCACGTCCTGATAGCCCTTCTTCATGCCCTTTTCCCAATAAGGCCCGACCGGCGATGGCGCCATGCGCCATTTCGGCGTGCCGTCGGCATTCACCACCGGCAGGCCCGGCTTGGTCATGTCGGCGGTAAACGCGGTGTACCAGAAGATCTGCTGGGCGATGTTGCCCTGGGACGGCACCGGGCCGGATTCGGAGAAGGTCATGCCCGCCGCTTCCGGTGGCGCGTAGGCTTTCATCCAGTCCACGTATTTCTGCGTCGCGTACACCGCGGCCGGGCCGTTGGTGTCGCCGCCGCGGGTCACGCTGGAGCCCACCGGGTGGCAGTCCTCCACGCGAATGCCCCACTCGTCCACCGGCAAGCCGTTGGGCAGGCCCTTGTCGCCGCCGCCGGCCATGGAGAACCAGGCATCGGTGAAGCGCCAGCCCAGTGATGGGTCTTTTTTGCCGTAGTCCATGTGCCCATAAATACGTTTGCCGTCGATTTCCTTGACGTCTTCACTGAAGAATTTGGCGATGTCTTCATAGGCCGACCAGTTCACCGGGACGCCGAGGTCGTAGCCGTATTTTTCCTTGAACTTGGCTTTCAGCTCCGGCCGCTCGAACCAGTCGGCGCGGAACCAGTAGAGGTTGGCGAATTGCTGGTCGGGCAGTTGGTAGACTTTGCCGTCCGGCGCGGTGGTGAACGAAAGGCCGATAAAGTCTTTGATGTCCAGGGTCGGCGAGGTGAAGTCCTTGCCTTCGTTGGCCATCAGGTCGGTGATCGACTCGGTCTTGCCATAGCGAAAGTGCGTGCCGATCAAGTCCGAATCGTTGACCCAGCCGTCATAGATGTTCTTGTCGGACTGCATCTGGGTTTGCAGCTTTTCCACCACGTCGCCTTCCTGCAGCAGGTCGTGGGTCAGCTTGATGCCGGTGATTTCGCTGAAGGCCTTAGCCAGCACCTTGGATTCGTACTCGTGGGTGGTGAGGGTTTCCGACACCACGTTGATCTTCATCCCACGGAACGGTTCTGCCGCCTTGATAAACCACTTCAACTCTTCGAGCTGCTGGTCTTGGGTGAGGGTGGACGGTTTGAACTCGCTGCCGATCCATTTTTTCGCCGCGTCTTCGTACGCATCGGCCCAGGCCGTGGCGCTCAAACCGCTGAGGGCCAGTACGCCGGCCAATGAAATGCTATGTCGCAGCTTATTGTTTTTATTCAACATAGAGACCTCCTGGTGGTTTATTCACAAGGGCACTAGCCCCAACGCATCACACTCAACAGCCATACCAGGGACAGCGCGGACGCCACCCAGATGCTCCAGTCGGTAACGCCGATAACCAGTAAATGCAGGTAGGCGCTGCCGAGAAGACCGATGAACAGGCGATCACCACGGGTGGTGCTGATCGGTAAAAAACCGCGCCGAGGGATGCTCGGCGAACGCAGTTCCCAGGTGGTCATGCCCACCAGCAGCACGCCGATGGCCGCAAAGAACAACGCGGTGGGAGTGGTCCAGGCCATCCATTCCATCATCGACTCCTCAGACCCGGCCCAGGGCAAAGCCCTTGGCCACGTGGTTGCGAACAAACCAGATCACCAGCATGCCGGGCAGGATGGTCAACACCCCCGCCGCCGCCAGCACGCCCCAGTCGATACCCGAGGCCGAGACCGTGCGGGTCATCACCGCCGCGATGGGCTTGGCGTTGACCGAGGTCAGCGTGCGCGCCAGCAACAGCTCGACCCAGGAAAACATGAAGCAGAAAAACGCGGTTACCCCGATGCCGGAGCCGATCAGCGGGATAAAAATCTTCACGAAAAACTTGGGAAAGCTATAGCCGTCGATGTAGGCGGTTTCGTCGATTTCCTTGGGCACGCCGGACATGAAGCCTTCCAGAATCCACACCGCCAACGGCACGTTGAACAGGCAATGCGCCAGGGCCACGGCGATGTGTGTGTCGAACAGGCCGATGGACGAATACAGCTGGAAAAACGGCAGCAAAAACACCGCCGGCGGCGCCATGCGGTTGGTCAGCAGCCAGAAGAACAGGTGCTTGTCGCCCAGGAAGCGGTAGCGTGAGAAGGCGTAGGCTGCCGGCAGCGCCACACTCAGGGAAATCACCGTGTTCAGGCTCACGTAATACAGTGAGTTGATATAGCCGGTGTACCAGCTCGGGTCGGTGAAGATCACCTTGTAGTTGGCCAGGGTGAAGTCCTGCGGAAACAGGGTCAGCCCGCCGAGGATTTCGGTGTTGCTCTTGAAGGACATGTTCAGCAGCCAGTAGATCGGCACCAGCAGGAACAGAATGTAGACCAGCAGCGGTATGACCTTGCGTTTGCTCATGTTGGCGGCCTCAGCGGTTGGCGTCGGAGTGGGTCATGGCGGTGTAGAACAGCCAGGACACCAACAGGATGATCAGGAAGTACACCAGCGAGAACGCCGCCGCCGGGCCCAGGTCGAATTGGCCGACAGCCATCTGGGTCAGGGTCTGACTGAGAAAGGTGGTGGCATTCCCCGGTCCGCCGCCCGTGAGGACGAAGGGCTCGGTGTAGATCATGAAGCTGTCCATGAACCGCAGCATCACCGCGATCAGCAGCACGCTTTTCATCTTCGGCAACTGGATATGCCGGAACACCGCCCAGGCCGATGCGCGGTCTATTCGCGCGGCCTGGTAGTACACGTCCGGGATCGCGCGCAGCCCCGAGTAACACAGCAACGCCACCAGCGAGGTCCAGTGCCACACGTCCATCACCAGCACCGTGACCCAGGCGTCCATGGTGTTGGCCGCGTAGTTGTAGTTGATGCCCATGGCGTTGAGGGTTGAACCGAGCAAACCGATGTCGGCACGGCCGAAGATCTGCCAGATGGTGCCCACCACGTTCCACGGAATCAGCAGCGGAATCGCCAGAATGATCAGCACCAGCGAAGACCAGCGGCCCTTGGTCGGCATGGTCAGGGCGATGGCGATACCCAGCGGGATTTCAATCAGCAGCACGCAGGCCGAGTAGATGAACTGGCGCAGCAAGGAGTCATGCAAGCGCGGGTCGAGCAGCACCTGCTTGTACCAGTCGGCGCCGACAAAGTAGCGGCTGGACTGGTCGAAGATGTCCTGCACCGAGTAGTTGACCACGGTCATCATCGGGATCACCGCACTGAACGCCACCAACAGAAACACCGGCAACACCAGCCACCAGGCCTTGTTGTTCTGCACCTTGTTCATGGCTGCACCTCCAGCAGGTAGTCATCGGCGTAGACCATCAGCCACTGCGCCGGAAAGCTGATCGAGGCGCTGCCCTGGGGCACCGGTTTGTCTTCGGCCAGGCGTATTTTCAACGGCGCGCCGTCGAGGTTGAGGGTCATGATCTTGTAAGTGCCAAGGTCTTCGACATGCGTGACATCGGCCTGCAGCGCGTCAGGGTTGTACTCGTCCCACACGTGGATAAATTCCGGACGGATGCCCACCTGCAGTTTTTTGTAGTCGCTGTCGCGGATGCGCTGCTGCATCGCCTCGGGCAACGGCAGCAGCGTGCCGGCAAACCGCACCCCGCCCGCCTCGGCCTGCACTTCAATCAGGTTCATGCCGGGGCTGCCAATGAAATAGCCGACAAACGTATGGCTGGGCCGCTCAAACAACTCGCGCGGCGTGCCGAACTGCACGATCTGCCCGCCGTACATCACCGCGATCTTGTCGGCAAAGGTCGAGGCTTCAAGCTGGTCGTGGGTCACGTAGACCATGGTGATATTGAACTGCTCGTGGATCTGCTTGAGCTTGCGCCGCAGTTTCCACTTCAGGTGCGGGTCGATCACCGTCAGCGGCTCGTCGAACAGGATTGCCGACACGTCATCACGCACCAGGCCACGGCCCATGGAGACTTTCTGCTTTTCATCGGCGGTGAGGTTGCGCGCCTTTTTGCTCAACAGGGTTTGCAGGTCGAGGACTTCGGCAATTTCCTGCACCTTGCTGTGAATTTTCGCCTCGGGCATGCCTTGGTTGCGCAGCGGAAAGGCCAGGTTGTCGAACACCGTCATGGTGTCGTACACCACCGGGAACTGGAACACCTGGGCGATGTTGCGGCGTTCCGGAGTGAGTTCGTTGACCACCCTGTGGTCGAACAGCACCTGGCCCTCCGAAGGGTTGAGCAGGCCGGAGATGATATTCAGCAAGGTCGACTTGCCGCACCCGGACGGCCCGAGCAAGGCGTAGGCACCGCCCTGCTCCCACACGTGGTTCATTTCCCGAATCGCGTAGTCTTCAGGGCCGGCGGGTGTAGGGCTGTAGCTGTGCGCGAGGTTCTGCAAATGGATCTCGGCCATCAGGCAACCCTCGCTACGCGGCGCCCGGGGGCCTGGACCAAGCGGCCCTGGCCATCGAACACAAACAGTTTATGGGTGGGGATGTACACGCGGATCGGCGCATCGACGTCATACTCGTGCACGCCCGGCAGGTGCAGCACCAGCAGAAAATGCTCGCTGCGCACGTGCAGGAAGGTTTCCGAGCCGCTGATTTCGGCCACTTCCACGGTCACGGCCAGTTCCAGGTCATCGTCGTTGCTCGGCACCAGGCTGATATGGCTGGGGCGCACGCCAAAGCGGAACTCGCCCTCGCCGATGGGTCGCAGGTCGACGTTGAGCGGGAAGTGCACAAAATTGGCGAAGCTGACTTCATTGCCGCTGATCCGCCCCGGCATCAGGTTGATCGGCGGCTCGGAAAACAATTCAGCGGCCAGCACGGTCTGCGGCTGGTGGTACACCTCGGCAGCCTTGCCACTCTGGATCACCCGGCCCTCATGCAGAATCGTGGTGGTGCCGCCAAGCGCCAGGGCTTCATTGGGCTCGGTGGTGGCGTAGAGGGCGATGGTGTGGCGGGCCTTGAACAGCTCGCGCATTTCCTGACGCAGTTCTTCGCGCAGTTTGTAGTCCAGGTTCACCAGCGGTTCATCAAACAGGATCAGCTCGGCGTCTTTAACCAGCGCGCGGGCCATGGCCGTGCGTTGCTGCTGGCCACCGGACAACTCCAACGGATGGCGCTGCAGGAATTTCTCGATGCGCAGCATTTTCGCGGTTTCGAGCACCTTGCTGTGGATCAGCTCGTTGGACACACCGGCCTGGCGCAGCGGCGAGGCGATGTTCTCGAACACGGTCATGGTCGGGTAGTTGATGAACTGCTGGTAGACCATCGACACGTTGCGCAGGCGCACCGGCTTGTGCGTGACGTCCACGCCATTCATCAGGATGCGGCCACTGTCGGGCTTGTCCAGGCCGGCCATCAGGCGCATCAGACTGGTCTTGCCGGACAGCGTGCGGCCCAGCAAGACGTTGAAGGAACCGGCTTCGAAGCGCAGGTTGGCGTCGTCGATCCAGGTCTGGCCTTCGACGACGCGGGAGACATGTTCCAGGGTCAATGACATGACACGCCCTTTTTTATTATTGGAATGAATCTGGCAACGACTCGGAGCGAGTTTCGTGCCAGAACTGGCAGGTGATTGATCTGTAAGGACATGGGCCGAATACGCCGCTCGAGCATGAACACAGGTGAACACCTGGGGCTGAACAACTGAACAGGCGCGGGGTTGACAATGAACAGTTGTGAACAACAATTGATGGGCGACGCGAATCAAAGGTGGGAGTGGGCTTGCCCGCGATGACGGTAGAACAGTCGGCATCTGTATTGACTGACCCACCGCATTCGCGGGCAAGCCCGCTCCCACATTTCGACCCTGTTTCTTCAGCCAGATTGTGCAAGCCCAATAACAATAAAAAAGAAGGTCGCCTCCATGGCCGAACCCCTGGCTCACGACACCCTCATCCAGGATTCCTGGCGCCGCTGCCGCGCGTTTGGCCTGGACCACCAGAGCACGCCCAGCTTCGACCAACTGCCCGCCGAGGGCATCAGCCAATTGCTGGAAAGCCAGCATTCACTGGTGCAGACCACCCACCAGGAAGTGCTGCCCTACTACGAAAACATCCTGAGCAATTCCAACTGCCTGATCATGCTGGCCGATAACCAGGGCCAGGTCCTGACCTCGTGGGGCACCCAGCGCTTTATCGAGCCGAAACTGGCGCGCGGTTTCAACGCCGGCGCCAGCTGGAGGGAGCGCAGCAGCGGCACCAATGCGATCGGCACCGCACTGGCCTGTGCCCAGGCGGTGCATATCGAGCACGACGAACATTTCCTCAAGGCCAACCGCTTCATGACCGGCTCGGCGGCGCCGATCTTTGATGCCCAGCGCGAAATCATCGCGGTGCTGGATGTGTCCAGCGACAGCTATCTGCCGCCCTCCCACACCCTGGGCATGGTCAAGATGATGAGCCAGACCGTAGAAAACCGGCTGATCCTCAACCTGTTTCGCGGCGAGCATTTCCAGCTGACCTTTAACACCGGCCTGAACAACCTCGACAGCCAGTGGGCCGGGCTGCTGATTTTTGATGAGAGCGGGCAAGTGCTGTCGGCCAACCGCCGTGCGGACAACTTGCTGGGCATCAGTTTGTCGCGGGTGCTGATCGACAGTTTGTTCAAGGTCTCGTTGCTGGAGTTGCTGAACCAGCCGGAAGGCTTGCCGTTCTCGCTGCAGGCGGCGGGCCGCAATCGGTTTCAGTGTTTATTGAAACGGCCGAAGAAGATGCCGATACAGGCGCGGGTCTTCAGTGAGCCCAAGCCGGGCAAGCCTGCCGAGCTGAAGCCGACCTCGATCAGCCTCAACACCCTGCACTTTGGCGACGCGCGCGTGGAAAAAGCCGTGCGCCAGGCCGAGCGTCTGCTGGAAAAAGACATTCCGCTGCTGATCCACGGCGAGACCGGCGTCGGCAAAGAGGTGTTCGTCAAAGCCCTGCACCAGGCCAGCTCGCGCAGCGCGCAGGCGTTTATCGCGGTGAACTGTGCGGCGATTCCGGCGGAGTTGGTCGAGTCTGAGCTATTTGGCTATGAAAAAGGCGCCTTCACCGGCGCCAATCAGAAAGGCAGCATCGGCCTGATTCGCAAGGCGGACAAAGGCACGTTGTTTCTGGATGAGATCGGCGATATGCCGCTGCCGACCCAGGCCCGTTTGCTGCGGGTGCTGCAGGAGCGCTGCGTGCAGCCGGTGGGCAGCAGCGAGCTGTTCCCGGTGGACTTGCGGATCATCTCCGCCACCAACCGCGCGCTGCGCGAATGGGTGCAGGCCGGGCGCTTTCGTGAGGATTTGTACTACCGCATCGGCGGGTTGACCCTGGAGCTGCCGCCGTTGCGTGAGCGTACCGACAAGCAGGCGTTGTTCCAGCAGTTGTGGCAGCAGCACCGCGACCCAACTCAATGGGCCGGGCTGAGTGCCGAGGTGCTGGCGTTGTTCGAGCAACACCCGTGGCCGGGCAATTTGCGCCAGGTCAGCAGCGTGCTGCAGGTAGCGCTGGCCATGGCCGAAGAACAACCGGTGCGCCCCGAGCACCTGCCGGATGATTTTTTTGTGGATTTGAACGTGCCAGCGCCGTTGCCTGCCAGCCAGGGTGTGGAAGATGGCATCGACCTCACGCAACGCTTGAAGGCCGCTGGCGGCAATATTTCCCACCTGGCGCGGGAGTTGGGCGTCAGTCGCAACACGTTGTACAAGCGCCTGCGCCAGCATGAACCTTGACTTAACGCGGCTTGACCACCACCAGCAAGTCCGTGAAGTACTCCACCTTGATCGGCAGGTTATCGGCCAGTGCCGCGAGCGCCGCCGCGGTGTCGTCGAGCTTGAACACACCGGACACCCGCAGGTTTTGCAGGGCCTGTGGGTCAAACCGCACCAGGCCATGGCGGTAGCTGGCGAGGGTTTGCAGCACGTCGCTCAAGGGCTGGTCATTGACCTTGAGCAGGCCACGCGTCCAGGCGTCCGGGTCGGTGTTGCCAATCGCCTGCGGCGACTGGGCGCGGCCATGGTCAAGCACCGCACGCTGGCCGGCTGCGACCTTGACGCCTTCTGCGCCCTCGCCTTTGACCGCCACGCTGGACTCGATCACCGTGACCACGGTGGTGCCGTCCGCGGCGCGCTTGACCAGGTAGCGGGTGCCCAGGGCGGTGGCCGTGCCTTGATCGGTGCGCACCACGAATGGCCGTTGCGCATCCTTGGCCACCTCGACCCATAGCTCGCCTTGCAGCAACTGGATCACGCGTTGGTGGCCGTCGAACTTCACGTCCACGGCCGAGTTGCTGTTGAGCTGCAAGCGGCTGCCGTCCTCGAGCGCGACCTGACGACGTTCGCCGACACCGGTGCGCTGATCGGCCATCCACACCGGCGCGCGCTCCAGACCGACCCAGCCGCAGAGCAATACGCCGAGTAAACCCAGCACCTGTGCGCCCCGCGAGCGTCGTGGGGCGAAGGCACGGTTAAGGGCGATGCGCGCCGGGCGCGCGGGCACGGCGTCGAAATTGCCCCACAGCGCACGCATGCGTTCGATGGCGACGGCATGGCGCGGGTCGGCCTGGCACCAGGCGTTGAAGGCCTGGCGGTCGGCGTCGCTGACGTCTTCGTCGTGCAGGCGTGTCAGCCAGTTCGCCGCTTGCTGGATGATGTGTTCAGTGCTCACGACAGCGGGTCCGCCGCGTGCAGGCTGTGGTAGCAATGCACCAGCGCCGTGGAAATGTAGTTTTTGACGGTACTGGGCGACACGTCCAGGCAGCACGCGATTTCGCTGTACGTCAGCCCGTCGAGGCGGCTTAACAGAAAGGCTTCGCGGGTCTTGGCGGGCAAGCCGGCGAGCATCTCGGCGATGCGCTCCAGGGCCTGCAACGCCACGTGGATTGCCGCCGGATCGGGCATGCCGGCGTCTTCGCACTGAATCACCAGGGCTTGCATGTAGGCCTTTTCGATGCGTCGGCGCCGCGCGCCGTCAATCAGCAAACGCCCGGCGGTGGTGGCGAGAAAGGCCCGCGGTTCCTTGATGTTGTGGGGGTCGGCCAGCATCAGGACGCGGATGAATGCGTCGTGGGCCAGGTCGGCGGCGTGCTGCGAACAGCCGAGTTTTTTGCGCAGCCAGCCGTGCAACCAGCCGTGGTGCTCGCGGTACATTGCCGTGAGGGTCTGCTGACGGGCGCCATCGCCCGGCGCGGCCGGAATGTCATGCATGCGCAAAAACTTCTCAAATGGGAAATATTACCAATTGCGCGAACAATGCCAGCAAAACGGTATGAGGGCAAGGGGGGCTCAGGTCGGCGCCAGTGCTGTTTTCGGGCGTTACTTGCTGGTAGTTATGGCGAGCGGACTTCCTGTGGCGAGCGGGCTCGCCCCGCGTTGGGGCGCGCAGCGGCCCCAGTAGGCCCACCGCGTTTTGGCAGGTAGAGCGCGGTAGCTGGTTTTGGGGCTGCTGCGCAGCCCAACGCGGGGCAAGCCCGCTCGCCACAGGAAGCCCGCGCTTCGCAGTGAGCCCCCTCGTCATACAAGTGTTGCTTAACGCCAACTCCACGACACGCCGGTAAAAATGCCTCGCCCGTCTGCCGGTGTGGACCGTGCCACATCCAGGCCCTTGTCGTCATAACCCGGCGTGACCGTATTGGCGTAGCGCCGGTTGGTGAGGTTGCGCACATCGACCCAGGCTTGCCAATCCTGCTTAGGCGCGTCGTAGCCGAAGGTGGCGCCGAGGGTGGTGTAGGCCGCCGCGTAGTAGGAATTGGCGTAGTCCACCGCCACGCGCGAGGAATGCTCGGTGTTGAGGCTGGTGTAAAACCCCGTCGGGTGGCTGTAGCGCAGTTGCGCCTGGTAGTAATGCTTGGGGATGCCCGGCAGGGTGTTGTCGCCGAAGCGGTCGTCGTCGCGGTAGTGGAAGTCGCTGAACGTGTAGGCCTGGCGCAAGGCCAGTTGGCCATTGCCGCCGCCGTCCCACAGCGGGCTGAGCAGGCTCAGTTCCACACCCTGGTGCACGGTGGGGCTGGCGTTGGCCTCGGCGACAATCGCGTTGGTGGTGGCAGTTTGCGCCTGCGTTTCGACGGTGAGCAGTTCGTGACGCACTTCTGAGCGGTACAGCGCCAGGTCCCACTGGCCAAACCACTGTTCGCCACGGCCGCCGACTTCCACAGTGGTAGCGGTCTGATTGCGCAGGCTCACGCCTTCACGCTGCAAGCCGGTGGCCGGGCCGCTGCCGGTGGGAAAGTATTTATTGGAACCCCAGATCATCGACCACGCGTGCGGTGGCTCGACCGAGCGACTCAGGTTGCCATACACCTGCAATTGCGCGTTGAAGTCATAGCGCAGGCCGATACGCGGGGCGTAATCCCAGTCGTGCTGGCTCAACGGCGCCTGACCTTCTGGATAAGTGACTTGGGTTTCGCGGCGGGTGTAGATCGCGGCCAGGCCGGTGGTCAGCCACAGGTCCGGTACCAGCTCCAAGTCGTTGCCGACATGCAGCACGGTGTCAGCGCCGAGATAGCTGTAGTCGCGGGTCTTGGTGCCGGGCGCGTAAATAGCCGTGTTACCGGCAGGCGTGCGCACGTATTCCGAGGCACCGTTATTCGGCATCGCCTGGGTGCTGCGCAGCCCTACCGTGGTCTTGCTGTCGTGGCCGAACAGCAGGTCCTGGCGGATGTAATTGAGGGTGCCACTGACGTCGGTGTAGGCGACTTTCAAGCGATTGGTGCCCTCGCGCAAGTCCATCGGATAGTCGTGATAGGCCAGCCCGACCTCGACGCGGGAATTGTCATCCAACTGCAAGGTGGTCTTGTTGGCGATCCAGGTCGAACCGGGCTGCAAACGCTTGGAATCGCGGGCGGCGTTGAGGCTGTTGGCGGCCGTCGGATCGTGGCTGATCTGCTCACGCGTCAGCTTGCCGGGGGTTTCGTTGGTGGTTTCGCGGTAGCGAAAATAGAAGCGCGTTTCCAGGTCCGGGTTGAAACGGTAGCCGAAGTTGGCGGCGATGCCCTTGCCGGTACCGGCGCTCTGGTGCTGGTAGCCGTCGGATTCGGAGTCGGTGAGGCTGATGTAATAGTCGGCATCGCCCAGCACCTGGCCGGAGCTGATCTCGCGCTGGGCATAACCGCGACTGCCTGCTTCATAACGCACCTGCAGTTTGGGTGCGTCGTAACCCGTGCGGGTGACGTAATTCACCGACCCGCCCAAAGCCAGCGCGCCCTGGTCAAAGCCATTGGCGCCGCGCAGCACTTCGACGCGGCTTTGCCACAGTGGGTCCTTGAGTTCGTAGGGCGTGCCGCCTGGGCCGGTCAGCGGCAAACCGTCGAACATTTCATACAGGCCGGAGGCGTGCGAACCGGGGCTGCGGTTCAAGCCCGAACCGCGTATCGAAAGCTTCACGCCTTCATTGTTGGCCGCCTTGGCGTAAACACCGGCCTGGTACTTGAACACGTCTTCATTGGTGCTGACCCGGCCCTGCTGCACGCTGCTCATGTCGATGTAGTTGGTGCCACCGGGCACGCTGTTGAGTTGCGCCTGGGCCACTTCGCCTGCGCTGACCTCGCTGCTGGTGACCTCGACCGGTGCCAATTGCAGGTCTTCGGCCTGCACCAGTGAACTGAGGGTCAAGGCGGCAAAAAGGAACGGAGGTTGGCGCAACAGCATGGGCAGATCCTTGGAATTTTGGGGCGCGACAGGCCTGGGCCGAGCACGCGAACAGGGGTGGGAAGCCACGCAGGCTTACCGAGTCACGCCTTATTAACGGACCAGACCCTTCCCACAACAGCTTCGGACGGCCTGTGTTGGTTAAGTCCAAAATCGAATTAACACATGCAAACTCAGTATTTAAGGAAATACGGCCGAGCTGATGTGGGCGATGTACACGGCACGCGCCGGGCTTGCCGTGTTGACCGCCCAGGCGGCGCCCTCCATTGATACGCGCCAGGCGTAAGACCGATGAATTTTCTGCAGGCACTTGCCGAGTCAACCGAACCGCTTCCAAAACCTGGCACCGATGACGACGACACCAGCCTGTGTGTCGCGCAGCGCCTGCGCAGCAAACGCCACCTGTCGCTGGACGGCCTGGCACGCGCCTGCGGCGTCCGGGCAATGCTGGCGCAGATCGAATCGGGCCGCAGCGTGCCGTCGATCAAGGTGCTGTGCAAAATTGCCAAGGGGTTGAAGGTGTCAGTGGCGGCCTTTCTAGAAGACCGCGCCTTTGAAGGCATGGAGGTGTTGCCGGCGCAGCAGAGCAAACGCCTGGTGGTGCCGATGGTGCGTTTGTCAGCCGCGCGTAGTTCCCCTACGACACGGCCCTCCACCGGCGATTCGATCCTGTTCTACACCGACCAGCCCCACCGCTACCGCAACTCGGCGGACAGCGAGGCGGTGGCGTCGTTGACCTCTTGTATAGGCAGATAAACGTCGCTGTAGATATGCGATTAGGCTCTTGAGACCAATCGTAAGGAAATAAACGATCTAACCCGCTTCAAATAAACCCCGCACCGGTCTCATCGGCCGTCGGCGCCAGCGAGCGCAGCAAATCATCCGCCTCCGTGCCCTGCGCAAATCTGAACCCAAGCATTTCGTCACACGCCAGAACATTCGCGAGCGCGTCACGCAACTGCGCCTCTGTCGGCGCGTCGCGCAGCAGTTTGTGGGCGGGCAATAGCACATCAGCGGGGACGCCTTGAGCACTTGCCACGTCGATCACGGCAAACAGGATAAATCGCAGGCGGACTTCGCGATCAGTAGGCCAAACCGTTTTGCGCTTTCCCAAGGTAGGCACTCATCGTTAAGAAAAGTCCGAGGCTATTGCCGACCGTGGGTATGTTTCAAGCAAAGGGGGGCAAGATAGGCCGTTTCCCACATATGAAAGGGAAATGCCGCACCGCATGATCGGTCCCCGCATCACTGCACGGGCAAAAAATTCATCAGCAGCAAGCTCTGCGCGTAATTGAGTGCAACGCGCCGGTAACGCTCGTCAAGCATTTGGGCAAGCAGGTCGAGGCGCGCAACCACTTTGCCGAACTCAACGGCGAAACTGAGGTTGCTGCCCTCCTCCGAGATTTCATTGGAGAACAGCAGCAACACGCCATTGGCGTCCTGACGCTGGCTGAGCAGCCAGGTGGCTTTCTCGATATTGCGCGCGGCATTGCTGACAAATTGCGGGTTGATCGAGTCGGTGACATAAAACTGCGTGCGCCCACCGTGTGCAGTCACCAGCATGCTGCCGATGGCATAGATAAACGCCCCGACCCGGTCGCCGCGAAACTCCGGGCTCAGCGAATAGCTCAAGGCCACCAGGTCACGACGGTCCCCCAGGGCAGGCAGCGGTTGCCGGTTCTCGATGGCCCGGCGAATTTCCCGCGCGGCAGTCACGGCATCGGTATAACCCGATTGGCGCCACTGGTTGGGGTTGCGCAGGTAGAGCTTGTTCATCAGCACGTACAGGCTTTGCAGGTTGTCGCGCATGCTCAAGGTTGCCATGCGGTCGACGCTGGTCTGAAAAAACTCATCGGGCTTGCCATCGCGCAACTGCCTGGCGATATCGCGGCCCTGTTGCTGGCTGCAGCCGGAGGCACAGAGCATAAACACCGCTGCGATCAGCAGCGGCCAGCGGGTGATAAAAGCAATTGACGTTCGATCCATCGGCACCGGGTCTGGCTGCTGTCCACGCGCAGAATGAGCGCGGTCGTGACAGGGATAGATCAGAAGAATGAAAAAAAGTGCGGCGCACCGGCCTGGATCAGCAAAGGCCTACAGGCTAAAAGCACGCGCAGTGGTGCAATCCTGTCGAATTCTTGCCTGATCCTCCGAGTTGTCGATGACTGGATCGATAGCTGTTGCGCCGTGGTCTAGAGTGCAACGATGGGCAACTTATAAAAAAAGCCACACCAACCGATGATCAGCAGGTGAACCATGCAATTACGTATCAACCAGAAATCCTACGAGGTCGATGCCGACGCCGATACGCCGCTGCTCTGGGTGATCCGTGATGACCTGGGGCTGACCGGCACCAAATACGGCTGCGGCCTGGCCCAGTGCGGCGCCTGCTCGGTGCTGGTGGACGGCAACGTGGTGCGCTCGTGCGTCACGCCAGTGGCGGGAGTGGTTGGCCACGAGATCACCACCATCGAGGCGATCGAAGCCGATGACGTGGGCAAGCGCGTGGTCGCGGCCTGGGTCGAGCATCAGGTGGCGCAGTGCGGTTACTGCCAGTCCGGGCAAGTGATGGCCGCCACTGCGCTGCTCAAGCACACCCCGGCGCCCAGCGATGCGCAGATCGAGGCGGCGATGATTAACCTGTGCCGCTGCGGTACCTATAACGCCATTCGCATAGCGGTGCATGACCTGGCCGTTCAGCCCGCCCGGCAGGAGAGCGCCTGATGAACACGCGCAACGCCCTCCTCGACACGCCATTGGGCGAACCGATCAACCTGTCCCGGCGCCGCTTCCTGGCCAGCACCGCCGTGGGCGCGCTGGTCATTGGCTTCGGCCTGCCGCTGGGCACGCCCAGGGCCTACGCCGCCACGCCCGACGCGGCAGAACGCGGCACCCAGGTGCCGGCGTTTTTAGAGATTCACCCTGATGGCACCGTGCGTTTGCTCAGCCCCTTCATGGAAGGCGGCCAGGGCACTCACACCGCCATGGCGCAGATTGTCGGTGAAGAGCTGGACGCCGACCCCGCCACCTTCATCGTCGAGGCCGCGCCGCCCGGCGATGCGTATGTGGTGATGGAAAACGGTATGCGCATCACCGGCGGCAGCATGTCGGTGCGCATGAGTTACCCGACCATGCGCCGCCTCGGCGCCCTGGCCCGCGCGATGCTGCTGCAGGCCGGCGCCGAGCAGCTTGGTGTGCCGGTCGCGCAACTGACCACAACACCCGGCCGCGTAGTGCACGCCGCTTCCGGCCGCTCGCTGGGCTACGGTGAATTGGCCGGGCGCGCCCTGGACATGCCAGTGCCCGACCCGGCCACCATCACCCTGCGCGACCCGAGCCAGTTCCGCTGGATCGGCAAGCCGGTCAAACGCCTGGATGCCTACGACAAATCCACCGGCAAGGCGCAATACAGTATCGACCTCAAAGTCGACGGCATGCTGCACGCCGCCGTCCAGCACGCGCCGCGCCTGGGCATGACCGTGGGCAGCCTGCGTAACCAGGCGCAGGTCGAAGCCATGAAGGGCGTGCACTCGGTGCATCAACTGCCCGGCGCCGTGGCCGTGGTGGCCGAGCGCTGGTGGCACGCCAAGCGCGCGGTGGAGGCGATCCAGGTGGAATGGCTGGAAGCCGCTGCGGATTCGACCGTACGCGCGATGCCGGCGGATTTTTCCAGCGACAAGTACCGTGACTTCCTCGCCGCCCAGCAAGGCCCGGCGCGTGACGACGAGAACGAAGGCGATGTGGCCGGCGCGCTGGCCAACGCCAAAACCAAAGTCGAAGCCACTTACCATAACCAGTACGTCAACCACGCCCAGCTGGAGCCGCCTTCTGCCCTGGCACGCTTCAACCCCGATGGCACGCTGGAGGTGTGGCTGCCGAACCAGGCGCCGGATATGTTCCGCGCCGATATCGCCAAACGCACCGGCCTCGACCCGGCGAAGATCACCCTGCACTCACCGCTGCTGGGCGGTTTTTTCGGCCGGCACTTTTTGTATGACTCGGCCAACCCTTACCCGCAGGCCATCGCGCTGGCCAAGGCAGTCGGTCGCCCGGTCAAGCTGATCTGGAGCCGTGAAGAGGAGTTTCTGCGCGACGTGCTGCGCCCGGTGGCGGTGGTCAAGTTCCGCGCCGCGCTGGACGCGCAAGGGTTGCCGGTGGCCATTGAAGCGGTGAGTGCAACCGAAGGCCCGAGCGAAGCCATCGCCGGTAAACAGGGCGACAAAATCGACCCCACGGCCCTCGAAGGGCTGTCGGGCAAAAGCTATGCGATCCCCAACAAGCGCATCGCGCAGATCTACGTCAAAGGCCCGACCATGCTCGGCTACTGGCGCTCGGTGGGCAATTCGCTGAATGACTTCTTCTATGAAGCCTTCCTTGATGAGCTGGCCGACAAAGGCGGCCAAGACCCCTACGAGCTGCGTCTGCATTTGCTGCGCGATAACCCGCGGCTGACCACGCTGCTGCAGGCGGTGGGCGAGTTGTCCGGCGGCTGGAAGCGTGGCCCCTACACCGCAGAGGACGGCAGCCGCCGCGCGCGTGGCGTGGCCATGGCCTCACCGTTCGGCTCCCACGCTGCGGTGGTCGCCGAAGTGTCGATCGAAAACGGTCAGGTCAAGGTGCACCACATCTGGGAAGCCATCGACCCGGGCAGCATCGTCAACCCGGCGATTGTTGAAGCACAAGTGAATGGCGCGGTGGCCCTGGGCTTGTCGCAAACCTTGCTGGAGGAAGCGGTGTACGTGGACGGCAAACCACGGGCGCGCAACTACGACCTGTACCCGATCCTGCCGCTGTCGCGCATGGCCCAGGTGCACGTCAAGATTGTCGAGAGTGGCGAAAAGATGGGCGGCATCGGCGAACCGCCGTTACCTGCAGTGGCGCCGGCCGTGGCCAATGCAGTCGCGCACCTGACCGGCCAGCGCATTCGTAGCCTGCCTTTGAGCCGATACACTTTCGCCTGACCGACAAGGAACGCGCATGAACAACCAACGATTGGCTAGAACCGCAGGCTGGCTGGTGCTGGCCGGTGCGGTCGCCGCAGGCGTACTGGCCTGGTACGTGACCCGCGAGCCCGCCTCGCCTTTTGATCAACAACCTGCCGCCAAAGCCGACCCGGCATTGGTCAGCCGCGGCGAGTACGTCGCCCGCGTCAGCGACTGCGTGGCCTGCCACAGTTTGCCGGGCAAGGCGCCGTTCGCCGGCGGCCTGGAGATGGCCACGCCGTTGGGGGCAATTCACGCCACCAACATCACGCCTGACCGCAACACCGGCATTGGCGCCTACACGCCGGCCGACTTCGACCGCGCGGTGCGCCACGGCGTCGCGCCGGGTGGGCGCAGGCTTTACCCGGCCATGCCCTACCCGTCTTACGCCAAGCTCAGCGATGACGACATGCGTGCGCTGTACGCGTTTTTCATGCAAGGCGTGGAGCCGGCCAATCAGCCCAACATTGAAAGCGGCATTCCCTGGCCGCTTAACATGCGCTGGCCCATCGCCCTGTGGAACGGCGTGTTCGCACCCAACGCCACCTACGCGGCCAAACCCGCCCAGGACGCGCTGTGGAACCGCGGCGCCTACATCGTCCAAGGCCCGGGCCACTGCGGCAGTTGCCACACGCCGCGCGGCCTGGCATTTAACGAGAAAGCACTGGACGAGTCCGGCGCGCCCTACCTGGCCGGCGGCCTGCTCGACGGCTGGTATGCACCGAGCTTGCGCCAGGACCACAACACCGGGCTGGGCCGCTGGAGCGAGGACGAGATCGTGCGGTTCCTCAAGACCGGGCGTAACCAACATGCGGTGGTGTATGGCTCGATGACCGAAGCGTTCAACAACTCGACGCAGTTCATGAGCGATGAGGATTTGAACGCCATCGCCCGCTACCTCAAATCCCTGCCCGGCGACCCGCAGCGCGACGGTTCGCCGTGGCAGTATCAGGCGGTCAACGCGGTTGCAGACGTACCGGGTGCCCACACCTACGCAACCCGCTGCGCTTCCTGCCATGGCCTGGACGGAAAGGGCCAGCCGGAGTGGATGCCACCGCTGGCGGGCGCCACCTCGGCACTGGCCAAGGAAAACGCGTCGGCGATCAACATCACGCTTAATGGCTCACAACGGATCGTGACCGCCGGTGTGCCGGATGCTTACCGGATGCCGGCGTTCAGGGAGCAGCTGTCGGATGAGGAAATCGCGCAGGTGCTGACTTACGTGCGAGGTACATGGGGCAATAACGGCGGTGCGGTCGATGCCGCGGCGGTGAACACGCTGCGCGGGCATACGGACCCGGCGAGCAGCAGCCCGATCATTTTGCATATGCGCTGAGAGATGGCTCCCACGCTCCCGCGTAGGAATGCAGCCCGGGGCGCGGTGTGCCCCCGGGCCTACCAACCGTACAAAAGGGTCCAGAGGACACCGCTGGCAGCCACTATCATCCCAAAATAATACGGCCACAACGCCCAGCGTTTGAGGGACAAAGGAACGGCCGCCAGTTCAGCCTCGGTTACTTCCCCTCTGTTGATATGAAATTTAGGCATCCCCAACAGTTCAGTGATCAGGAGCATGCGATGAAACCTGTCGATGTGCTTATTTCTGCCCCAAAAGCGTTTGTTGTCGCAGATCACCTTGTTCTCGCTGAAGTAGCTTTCCAGGGCTTCGAGCTTTGTGTACTCAGCGTATAGAGTGAGCCCCGAGAACACGAACACACCTGCACACATAAAAATTGCAAGGATGAGTTGAAAATCCATGCTTAAGCGCCCTCTGGTTGAAAGATCAAATCACCGTCGATCTCTTCGATCTTCCCGCCCAGAAACGCACCGCCAGTGCCGAATACGTTGCCTATCACTGCGCAGGCCAGCGCACCGTTTTCTTTAGCCGCGACGCCAGTGTCAAGCACCCGTGAGAATGCCGCCAGAAACGTGGTGCGTCCCGGGCTACCAGCCATACAAAATGGACCAAAGCATACAGCCGGCAATCCATACCATTCCAAAATGATACGGCCACAACGCCCAACGCTTGAGGGACAAGGGCACGGACGCCAGTTCAGCCTCGGTTACCTCCCCTCTTTTGATGTGAAATTTAGGCATTGCCAACAGGCCATTGATCACGAGCATGCGATGAAACCTGTCGATGTGTTTATTTCTGCCCCAAAAGCGTTTGTTGTCGCAGACCACCTTGTTCTCGCTGAAGTAGCTTTCCAGGGCTTCGAGCTTTGTGCACTCAGCATATAAAGTGAGTCCCGCGCCAACAAACGCCCCTGCAAATAAAAAGATTGCCAGGATGAGTTGAAAATCCATGCTTAAGCGCCCTCTGGTTGAAAGATCAAATCACCGTCGATCTCTCCGATCTTCCCGCCCAGAAACGCACCGCCAGTGCCGAATACGTTGCCGATCACTGCGCAGGCCAGCGCACCGTTTTCTTTAGCCGCGACGCCAGTGTCAAGCACCCGTGAGAATGCAGCCCGGACCGCCGTGCGTCCCGGGCTACCAGCCATACAAAATGGACCAAAGCATACAGCCGGCAAACCACACCATTCCAAAACGATACGGCCACAACGCCCAACGCTTTAGGGACAAGGGCACGGACGCCAGTTCAGCCTCGGTTACCTCCCCTCTTTTGATGTGAAATTTAGGCATTCCCAACAGGCCATTGATCACGAGCATGCGATGAAACCTGTCGATATGCTGATTTCTGCCCCAAAAGCGTTTGTTGTCGCAGATCACTTTGTTCTGGCTGAAGTAGCTTTCCAGGGCTTCGAGCTTTGTGTACTCAGCGTATATAGTCAGCCCTGCGAAAATCAGTGTCCCGGCAGCTAAAATGATTGCCAGGATGAGTTGAAAGTCCATGCTTAAGCCCCCTCTGGTTGAAAGATCAAATCACCGTCGATCTCTTCGATCTTCCCGCCCAGAAACGCACCGCCAGTGCCGAATACGTTTCCTCCCGCATACCCGCCCGCAGCGCCGCCGATCACTGCGCAGGCCAGCGCACCGTTACCTTTAGCCGCGATGCCCAAAAGAACCCTACAGCCGCTACGGGCTAATGTTGCACCCAGCTTCCCTGCGCCATAAGCCCCCGCCACCCCTCCCATCAATTTCCCCGTCTCCACATATTTCGCCCGCCGACACTGCGCCTCCCGCCCCGCCACACACGCCTCCTTGATTTCCAGCCCTGCCACGCCCACGTCCAGTGCCAATCC
This sequence comes from Pseudomonas sp. TREG-RG-20F-10-E-6-01, assembly GCF_022662455.1. Lineage (NCBI taxonomy): Bacteria > Pseudomonadati > Pseudomonadota > Gammaproteobacteria > Pseudomonadales > Pseudomonadaceae > Pseudomonas > Pseudomonas sp. TREG-RG-20F-10-E-6-01. The sequence continues at coordinate 39,445 of NZ_JAKNQP010000009.1, forward strand.
CACATACGCGCCCTTGCCCAACCATTTCGACGTTTGCGCAATATCCCGCATCCGCTGCGCATACCCGGCGATCTCGCCCTTTTGCAGATAGCTTTTGGTAGAAATCCCCAACACCTTCTTCAGCGCCTGATTGCCCTGCAATCCGGTGCCAAATCGCGCCGCACCTTGCAGCTGGGTGTCCAGCAGCCCGAACAACGCCTTACGCTGGCGAAGAAACGCCTCACGGTCCAAACCAGTGTTTTTCAGGCGCTGATACAGCTGCTCAATCGCCTCCAGGGTCTGCGCCACTTCATCCAGATGCCGGGCCCACGCTGACGTCGCGCTGCCCACGCCCAACGAGCCGTACCCCAAAAAACTCTGTAGCAGGTCATAGTTATTGACCACTTGGGGTCCGGCGCCAGCGTCCAACTCACGACGAATTGCCTCGGCCCGGCGTACCAGCCAGGCCTCTTCCATCGAACAGGTCACGCTGTAGGGATCGGGAACGATCACCAACTGCCCAGGCATCACCAGCCCAGGACGCAGGTGCCTGTTCAGCACGTCGAAATGATCGGAACGCTGCCGACTCGGGGCACTGCCCATCAACCGGGATTTCAAGCCGTTGTAGTCCGTGGTGCGGTCGTTGATATAGCCCTGCGCCATGCCTCACATCCCTGGATGCAATGAAGTTGGCGTCGGAATATAAGCAAGCGGATACGCCCCGCACACAAGCCTGGGTAGGCTGAGTGATATTTCAGAAGCTGCCTACGTCGCAGGGGAAAAGCACCTACAAAAAGCTATTCACCACCACCGTTGATGGGCGGGTTAGTGGCATTCAGTCATGGTTTTTGAAGGGCCAGCAGGGCGTGTCTCTTTAAATTGCAGGACGTTTCCTAGACAATTCCTGCCGCCTTGTGCCTGCTCGAATCGATGGCTAGTCTGCGGTCCGTCACTGCTTATCAGTGATCGGGTTTAGTCGCTCGGGTCTCATATGGCGCATGGTCCTCCGTGAAGTTTTATGGTGGCTGTGCGTAGGGCACCTCCGGGTGCGCCGGTTTTCCATGTGGCCGGTCGACTAACCTGCGTACAGCCGCCACCCTCGTTTAGTCGCGACGGATGTCAGCTCCAATCATGTGGAGTTACACCATGAAAAAAGTCGTCCCCGATCCACCCCACAACGCCACTAAAGACCGCGCCGCCTTCAACCGCGCCATCGACCATTACCTGCCAGCCCAAGGCGTTCAAATCGAAGACCTGAGCTTCGAAGACGCCCTGCTCTACACCTCAAGCTTGCTCGACAGCGCTTCGGCCACGACACTTAACTGCAGTGAGCAACTGCCTAACCCCGAGCGGGCGAAAATTCTGGCGGTGTGGCATTTGCTGGAAATGGCCAAGACCACCGTAGACCGCTCCATCGAGTGCCTGAACCCCACAAAGTCGCCTGCCTGAAAATAGAATTGGGTCAGACCACCATTCACATGTTTCAAAGAGCAATTTTGATTACCTTTACAAAACCGTGGTCTGACCCCGTTTTCCATTCCACAGGACGTGACACGAGCGCTTTCTCTATCTCACCAAACGTTAGTGGCGAGTCAGCTAAATTTACAACAACACGGCTAGCCTGCTTTCAACTTTCTCAGAGAAAGAAATAGGGGCCAGACCACCATTCACATGCTTCAAAGAGCAATGCTGATTGCCTTTACAGAACTGTGAACTGCCCCCGTTTCGCGTTTAACTCTCGTTTCACAAGTGTTGCTTGCAGCTGACAACTGAAAATTCCCGAGCAAGCACTTCAAACCCTGTGCCTCCATAGTCTTTCAGCCTATATTTAACTCCTTCAAGCTGATCTGCTGAGACGTCATCCACTTCAACTTCGCTCAAGTAAAAACTCCCACACACATCAGGAACTGCTAAACGACGAACCCCTGTAAACCCTAAAATAACTTCAAACGCCGACTGCTCAGACTCATAAAGCATCTCTAAGGTAACTCTGTAAGTATCAACTGCGTGCCCCATATTTTCTCGCTGCAAGCTGAGCCCCAGCACAAGATTTAGATTATAGAAATCAAAATCTGGAATAATGGAAAGCTTCTCAATGCCCTCAATGCTCATTTCAAGTGGCCGCATATTCCCTCCTAGTAATCTGGATGCACGCCAGGCCTGGCACCTTTGACATTTTGATTTCGCTCCACATCTCGCACATGATGGTGGGGATTAGGATGCACGTCAGGTTGCCCATGATCGGTCATATGGGTCTGACCTTTGCTACGCCCATACTCATCATAATGCGTGGTCCGCTCATAAAACTCATCTTTTTTACGGCTGCTCGGTTTGATGTCCACCACCCGCGTAGTCCCCGGGGTAACCTGAGTGGGCGCTTCTTTGTTCTTCCAGTAACTGTCAGGCAGCAGCGGGCCTTTCGAATCATTAGCAAAGATTTTACTGCCGGCCTTCATCCCTAGGGACTTGACCTCGCCCAGGACGGCATCAATCAGGAACTCCGTTGCAACAACGTATTCATCGCCATTCAGAACACTATTAGCATCAGCTTTAGCCTCCTCATGGATCTCCCGCATAAACTCAACTTTTCGGTCTGTCAGCTTTGCTGCCAACTCAATAGCGGCCGACTCTTTATACTCCTGATATTTTTCACCGGCTACTTCCTTGACGACAGCATTCGCAACAGCGCTCACTACAAACTTTAAAGGCCCCATCATAGCTTGTACGCTGAGCATCGCAGCTTGGAACTGCTCTATTGGGAGCGCTTGAGAAATCTTAACAATATCAACGATGCCATTAAGCGCTGCCTCACCGCCGTTACGCGGTAAATTATCTATGTTCGTCGCCGCCAGTTCCAGTGGCTGCCCAGCTTTTTGCTCAGCCGAAGAGGCGAATGGACAACTGCCATCATCAATACAACTTTTAATTTTCTTATCGTAAATCTCTGCATTTTGCGAAAAGGTAGTCAATGCGCTAATCACTTCCGGTGGAAGCGTTTCTAGCGCATTAGGGTCAAGGCCTTTGCGGGCTAAATTTTTCGCAATGGTTAGCGCTTGCTCATCCCCAAATGTTTTGCGGGTCTTCGCCGAGATATCATTGATACTTACACGTTGAGCTTGGATTTCTCCCTTGATCTGGTCGAGCGCGCTTGCGACTTCCTGAATCTTCTTCTTTTGATTTTCGCCGAAATTAACAACGTCCTTAACCAAGTCTTTAGCAGTTTTCTCGGGGTCCATCACCGCATCAATCGAGGAACTGCTCGCATACAGATCGGTGCGTTTCTCTCCATCCTTAGTGATTTCATAGGCTTTGCCCACGTCGCGGTTCAAACTGGTCGTGGAGTCAGCACCTGTTTCGGCATCCTCGCGTACAACGATCTCACCGGTCCCAACAGTTGCACGCACAATCTGCTCGCGTTCTTTTTCGTAGTTCCAACCCTCAACGCTCCAACCGGTCTTACCTTCCTTGCCTTTGCCCGTCTGGCTACTGTCTTGTACGGTGCTGCCTTTACTGTCATTGCTACCGGCTTTGTAGGTCCCGCCTACGTTGAGGTAGTAACCGTGCTCTTTATCCTGCCCGGCGATATCGCTGAAACCCAGCGTACCGGTGTCCAGTTTAAGGTTGCCGTTGTCGGCAGCGATGACAGCACCGTCGACCTGGGTATGGTTCTCGGTACGGATATCGACTTTGTTTTTGCCGGTGATGCTGGTTTGTTCTTCAACCCAGTCGGTCTTGCCGGTGGTTTGGCCATAGCCGACCGAGCCGCTGACACCCGCTCCCGGGCCGATCGTGGCCGTAACACTGATGTCAAACTCTTTGCCGTTGACCTTGCCGGTATCGGCCACCGAGGAAACGTTGAGGTTGCCACCGACACGGCCTACTACTTCATCACCCCGTAGGTTGGCACCGCCGATGTTGGTGTCCTTACCGCTGTTGAACCCCAGGCGGTCGCCTGCGTATAGATATGCCTCTTGTTGACGTTGGCCTTCTCGTTCCAAGTTGCCTTTGCCCAAACTCACACTGACATAAACGCCGATGCCATCGGAGCCAAAGGTAAGACCCGCCTCCCCGCCGCCACTGTGGCGATTGTTTTCGCTGGTGCTGTCGTTATGCGCCGAACGGATATTCAAATCCTTGCCGGCATTCAGCTCAATATCTCGTTGCGCCTTGGCCTGTGTACCAATCAGGTTGAGGTCATTACTTGCCTTGAGGTTGATATCGCGGCCAGCATCAAGTTGCGTAGGCGTAGAGGTGCCCTGGGCACTGTCGCCCGTGGCGGTGCCATAACTGCCACCGACACCGACCTTGATCCCGCCACTGGTGCCGCCATGAATACCGCCCCAACTCTGGGTGTTGGTGGTTTCCTCACTGACGCTGCCTTTGGCGATATCAAGGGTCACGTCGCGCCCTTTAATATTGATGTCGCGACCGGCGTCCAATTGGCTACCCTTCACCACGACGTCGTTGCCGGCGTTGAGGCTCAGGTCTTTGCCAGCATTGAGCGTCGAGGACCTGTTGGTCTGCTCGACCACTTGTTGGCTATTGCTCTGTTTGCTATTACCAAACTTGGCATCACCCGTCGGGCCATTAACAAACTGGCCGACCGAATCCACTGCCTTGAGCGTGCTCGAACCTTTGCTGACATTGTCCTCGCCCTTGCCCGCACCGCTCACCGCTTCCTTGGTATTGGCGTAGTTATGGTTGATCGAAGCCCCCAGGCCATTGCTCTCTTTTTGTCGCAGTTGCTCGGTGAGGGTGCTTTCACGGGCGGCATCGATGTTGATATTTCTCCCGGCCGTCAGGTCAATATCATTGGTTGCATCAAGGTCGGAGCCTCGCTGATTGATATCGCGTTTGGCGTTGATCGCGACGTCCTGGCCTGCACTGATCTGGCTGCCCGCAGCGGTCTCGCGTTCCAGGCGATCTTTTTTCGTGGAGCCTTCGGTGCCTGCAAAAACACTGAAGCCATTGCCATTGCTGGAGATACTTGAGCCCGTCTGTTTTTTCTTCTCCCAACTGCGTTCGCTGCTGGAGTTCTGAGCGGCGACCACGTTGACGTCACGCCCGGCGTCCAGGCTGACGTTGCGCCCGGCACTGATGCCGCTGCCCACCAGGTTGATGTCACGTTCAGCCTGCAAGGTAGCATCGCGGTCAGCATTGACCTGGCTGCTTACGCTCGTGCTGCTCTGCGCTTCACGCCCGGCCTTCTTCGCCGAAGAGATCGCCACCGACGTTGGCCTCTCCACATAGCCAAATTTCTTTTTGTATTCCTCGCTGCGGCTGTACGCCGTGTCATTCGCAGAAACCAGGTTAATGTCGCCGGTGCTGTTCACCAGCCCGGCGCGCAGTTCAGTGTCGTTCTCAGCACTGATCTCACTCGCCCGCAACCGCACGTCATTACCCGCAGCCACCACCACGTCATTGCCGGCCTCCAACTCGCTGCCGACCTGGCTGGCGGTGGTTTTCAGCTGGCTCTTGCCGCTTTTCGAAAGCCCGAGGAACCCGGACTTGGTCTTCTTGCTGTAGGAACCGTGCTCCTCGACACCCGACAGCACCGCGATATCGCCCGTGGCACCCAGCAGCATGTCGCCGCCGGCTTTCAATTGGCTGCCGATCACGGTGACGTCGCGCCCGCCTTCGATGTTCATGCCGCCGTCGGCTTTTTTGCTGGCGTTGATGGTCAGGTCTTTGCCGGCTTCGACGACGGAGGCGACGTTGGTGCTGTCGTAGCTTTCACGTTGTTCGCTTTTGCTGCGACCGAACGAGCCTTTGCTCTTTTTCGAGTAGAACGAAGCGTCTTCGTCGAGTGCCGAGAGGATGCTCACATCGCGCTGTGCCTCGAGGGCGACGTTGCCGCCACCGGCAATTCGGCTGGCGGTCAGTTCCAGGTCCTTGCCGGCATTCAACGACACGTCGCCGCCGGCGGTCAGCACGCTGGAGACTTGGCTGATGTGGTCTTTGGACTGTGTGACTTTCTTGGACTTGCTGGAGGAATGCTGCTCATCGGCAGCCGAGGAAACGCTGAGGTTTTCGGTGGCCGTAATGCTCAGGTCGCGCTTGGCGTCGATGCGGCTGGCGATGGCGCTGAAGTCGCGGCCTGCCGAGACTGTCAGGTCACGGCCGGCTTCTACGCTGGCACCGTTTTGTGTCACGGTTTCGGTGCGCAGGCGGCTACCCATGTTGAAGCCATCGCGCTGCTCAACCGCATCAATATGAACATCGCGCCCGGCGGTGATGAGGGTGTCGCGCCCGCTTTGCAACACACCACCGGTGTTGGCCACGTCGCGCCCGGCATTCAGGGTCAGGTCATTCGCGGCCTCGATGCGTGACACGCTGTCGAGGTAGTCGCGACGCGTCGCGGTACCGCCACCTGTGCTGGTCACGGCGCGCTCGTTGATCACATCACCCTTGAGGGCCGTGAGCGTGACGTCGCGCCCGGCAATGATGCCACCAGACTTATTGACGATGTTGTTGCCGGCCAGCAGGTCCAGACGATTACCGGCTTCGATCACGCCGCTGTTGGTCAGGTCGTTGCCGGCTTTGGCTGAAAGGTTGTTGGTAGCGCGCAGGGTGCCGGCGTTCTCCAGGTTTTCCCCGGCGATCAGGTTCAGGTCGTTACCGGCGATCAGGGCACCGTTCGGCGCAAGACGGTTGTCGGCCTGGGCCATGTAAAGCACCGGCACCAACACTTTCTCACCGTTCACTGAATGCTCTTCGAGCCAGACGATGTCGTGCGTCAGGGCGGCAACCTGCTGCGAGGTCAACGACACGCCCACGGCCAGGTTCAGCTGTTGCTTACTGCTGATGGCGTTATCCATCAAGTACTTGAACAGTTTTTCGTCGGTGTTCTGGCCGTCGATAAAACGCTGCCCCGTACGCGCTTGCACGGCTTGCTGGATCAAGTGTTGCTCATAAAGCCCGTCGCCCAGGCGTTTGGCACTTTCATCCGGGTTGTAACCCAGGCCCGCCAGCAGGTAGTCGGAGCTCATGAACTGTTTCAGGTCGGTGAGCACCGGGTTGGTTTCGACCAGGTATTTGTGCGGTTGGGACACCGGCCCGGTGGGCGTAAAGCCTTGTACACGGCTGACGGTCTGGCTGGCGACCGAGGTGGTTTGCGCGCCTGCGTCGAGTGGTTTAGCGACCACCGTGGCTACTTGCGTTGGGCGATTGCCTTGGCTTTGTGTATTGGGCGTGCCGGCTACCGGCTGGATGCCTGGCATCACCGGGGTGACACCGGGAATGTTCACTGTGGGGCGCGCGAGGTCGCCGGGTGTAGTGACCTGTATGCGCGTATCGCGCTCAGTCAGCGCCAGGTTTGGCTGGTCACCAGGCCCGCTGACTTTGACCGTAGGCAGGGTCGAACCTGCGGACGGATTTTGGCTGTTGATGCCATCCCCACGGGCGATCTCACCGGTAGTGATCTGGCCAGGCGTCCAGACGCCGCCGTTGTCCACATCGGTGGCCGCAGAGACGTCAAACGCCGTGGCGCTGGCGGTGACGCCACTGACCTGGCGTGCTGTCGAGCCCAATTGGCGAGTCGCGGCGCTCTGTTGATCGACTTGGGTCAAATCGAAGGTACGCGTCGTCGGTGCTGGTTGCGCGTCCTTGCGTTGCGCCAGGCCGAGGCTGGCGCCGCCCATGGTCCAGCTTTGCGGGCCCGTGTTGGCCTGTACCGCCTGGGTGCCGTCGACCGCTTGGGTACTGAGGTGGAACAGGCCGTGGGTACCGGTCGGCAGGCTGAACTCACGCAGTGTCAGCGGGTTGACTTGCTGTTTGGCAAGGTCAGGCGGCAGTTGCGCAGCGAGTTGCACCACCACCGTTACCGGTCCGGTGCTGATAGCGGTGTCTTCGTGGCGCGCGGCGCGTTCGGTCAAGGCTGTGAACGGTGTCTCACTGCTGTTGATCAAGGTCTTGGTGGCGGTGATGTTCACCGCACCACCGGCCTGGATGATCGCCGGCGCCAGTGACGCCCCGGCGGTCGATACCAGGGTGTCGGCAACCAGTGGGAACGCCGACAACGCACCGACCGGCAAGCTTTTAGGGCCGCCCTGCGCGTTGTACGGGTCTACGACGCTGCGTTTGAAACGCCAGTAAGTACCGTTGGACGCGGTCAACCTCCAGGTACGGGTGCGCGTGCCGGAGCCGGACGTCGCACCTTTGTTGGTGAGTGTGTCCGCCGTGATATTCATGTCCGTGCCGGCAGCCAGGGTGCTGTATTCGTTGAGCACGTTGTTTGCGGCGATGTCCATTCGCCCGTTCGACTGGATAGTCGAGGCAGCCGAGGTGTTCAGCAGCTCACTTTGATAATTCTCGGTGCCGACAAAGTCGACGACAAAACTGCCACCACTGCAGTCCCAGCAAATGGTGCCGAGCGAGCCGCCACTGCCCGGGATTTCTTTGGTCTGGAACACATCCCGACGGTTAGTCAGGTTGGCCACCTTCAGCGACATATCCCCGCTGGACTGGATGCTGCCGGAGACGTTCTCCAGGCGGGCGGCTTTGCTCACGCCGTCACGGCCGGCAACGTCCAGGCGCCCAAGGCTGTAGATGTCGCCGTATTGATTGGTGATCGAGTCGCTGTACATCGCCATGTCGTTGCCGCTGAACAGCAAGCCATGATCGTTGAGCAGGGTCGCGCTGGTCAGCGTTACCTTTTGCGCTGCGCCCAGGGTCCCGTAGTTGTTCAGGCCACCTGCCGCGAGGTTGAGAGTGGCCGCAGAGGTCAGGCGCCCACGGTTATTGAGCTGGCCATCAACGTTGATCACCGCATCGCCGCCGCTGGTTATCTTCGCGCTGTTACTCAGGTCCAACTGGCCCGCGTGCAGGTTGAGGGTGCCTTGGCTGGTGACTTTGCCATTGCCCGAGTAAGCGCCCGCCAAATCGAGCTTCAAGCTGCCGTCACTGGCAATCAAGCCGTTATTGACCCAGCTGCCGCCCTTGCCTTCCAAGTGCGTGGAGGCCAATAGCTGCCCGGTTTCGGTCTGGGTAAAGTTATTGACATTGACGTTCAAACGCCCTGCCTGGATGACGCTGGTGTTGGTCCAGGTATCCGCGTTCAAGGTCAGGCCGCCACGGGTGACGATGGTGCCGCCGGCACCGGTGACATTGGGCAGGGAAATATCGAAATTGCCCTCACCCATGTGCAGCAATTGCCCGCCGCTGTTCTGGAAGCTGGCAGCGGCCAGGGTCAGGTCCTGGTTGGCGGTTTCTACTGCGCCGTTGCGGTTATCGAACAGGCTGCCGATCTGGAATTGCGTGGCACCCGTGCGGCCCAGCGCGCGTAGCTTGCCGCCCTGGTTGTCGATGGCATTGGCCGCCACCGTCAGGGCGTTGGTGCTTTCGATCAGGCCATTCTGGTTAGTCAGTTGGCCCGTGAGGCCCAGTGCTATCTGGTCGCCGGCGATCTGCCCGTTGCTGTTGTCGAGGTTGTCACCCTGGACCCGCATCAGGCCCTTGGCATACAGCGCGCCTTGCTGGTTATTCAGGGTGGCGAGGGTCAGCAGCGCGTCACCCGACTGCGCCGCAATGTGGCCGCCCTGGTTGTCGAGCCGGCCAGCAGTGAGCAGAAGACGCTCACCCTGGATCAAACCGCCCTTGCGGCTGCTGCTCTGGTCATAACCATTACGCATCACACCGACCACGCCGGCGTCGATGTCACCCTTGAGGGCGGCAAGCACACCGCCACGGTTGTCGAAATTACCGGCTTTGAACTGCACGTCACCGGTCTGGCTGATGATGTTGCCGCCCTGGTTATCGAGGTCGCCATTGACCTCGACACGCAATCCGTTTTGCCCCTGCAGCTTGCCTTGCGCGTTGCTCAGGCCGAAGGATTTGATCTGCAGGTCGCCCTCTTGGCTGTAAATCAAACCATCGGCGTTGTTTTGCACCATAGCGCTGGCATCAATCGCCAGTGGGCCTTTAGCGGCGACCGTGCCGCCTTGGCTGTTGTTCAGGCCACCCATGGCCAGTGACAGGCGCCCTTGGCTGGCGAGTTGGCCGCCACGGTTATCCACCTCGATAGCCTGCTTGAGCACCAGCGCCCCGGTGCCGGCGATCTTGCCGTTGACGTTGCCCAGGTTACCTTGCAGGTCGAGCACCAGGTGGTCGTTGCCCATCAGCGAGCCGCCGGTGTTGATCAGGTTGCCACCCAATACGTTCAGGTTGCGCATTGCCGTGATACTGCCGGCGCTGTTGTCGAGGTTGGCCGCGCTCAGGTCCAGTGTTGAGCCGCTGTCGATCAAGCCGCCTTGGGCGTTGCTCAGCAGGCCAATCACACTCAGGGTCTGCTGCGCACCGCTGGAAATAATGCCTTTGTCACTGTTGTCCAGGCTGGCCGCGCTGACACCCAAGCGTCCCTGGCTGACCAGTACGCCTGCGCCGCTGTTGAGCAAGCCACCACTGAGGCGCAGGTCGAGGTCGCCGTTGCGGCTGGAGAGCGTGCCGCCAGCGCGGTTGTCCAGGCTGGCGCCGGCAATATTCAGCCCCTGCCAACCCGATATCAGGCCAGCGCGATTGACCACAGCGTCGGCATTCAGGCTCAGTACTTGTTGGCTGATGAGTGTGCCGGCGCTGTTGTCCAGGCTACGCCCGCTCAGGCTCAGGGCACTTTGGCTGGAGATCTCGCCGCCCTGGTTTTGCGCGTCGCGCAGACGCTTCAAGGTCAAAGGTCCCTTGGCGAGGATCAGGCCTTGACGGTTGTCCAGGTCACCATTGGCCAGGTCCACGGTCAGGCGCTGATCACTGATCAGCCTGCCGTCGCGCAGCGCCAATGCGCTGAGGTTGAGGTCGATATCGCCCTTGGCCGACACCTCGCCACCGTCGCTGGCGTCCAGCGCCTGGGCATTCAGCACAAGGCTGCCCTGGCTGTTGATCAGGCCTTTGGCGCTGTTGTTCAGGGCCTGGGCATTGAGCGTCAAGGCGCGGGTGCCGAGCAAGCTGCCGCCCTGGTTATTGAGGTCGCCGCTGTTCACCGTCAGTGTTTGTGCGGCGTTGATCAGGCCTTGTTGCTGGTTATTCAGCAGACCGGTGCTGGTCAATTCGAGGTCGCCACGGCTGGTGAGCGTACCGCCGCTGTTATCAACAGAGGCTGCATTGGCACTCAGGCTGGCACCTGCAACCAACCCCTTGACGTTGGTGAGTACCTGGTCGATACGCAAGGCCAGGCCTTGGTTACTGAGCAGCCGGCCATGGCTGTTGTCCAGGTTGCGCGCCAGCAGGTCGAACGCCTGGCCGCTGGAGATTTCACCGCCTTGGTTGTTCACGCCATTGAGACGATTGAGCACCAGCGGCCCGTTCGCGTTGATCAGGCCTTGCTGGTTGTTCAACTGCCCGTTGTTCAGGTCCAGCGTCAGGCGTGTATTGCTGAACAGCTTGCCGCCCTGCTGGTCAAGGCCATCGACGCTGGCCGTCAGGGCCTGGGCACTGCCGATGCTGCCAGCGGCGTTGTTCAACAGGCCAGCCTTCAGGTTCAAGGTGTCGCCGCTGTTGAGGCGAGCGTTGGTATTGTCCAGCGCACCGGTAGTTACCGAGACCGCCCCTTTGCCACTGACCACACCTTTCTGGTTGTCCAGGCTGGCGCTGCGCAGCTGCAACGTACTGTCGGTCACCAACTGGCCGTCTTGGTTATCCACCGCGCCTGCCAGGTCCAGCTCCAACGCTTGAGCGCTGGAAATACGGCCTTGGCGGTTGATCAGGTTGGCGGCATTGACATTCAGGCGCCCTTCACTGCTGAGCACGCCCTGGCTGTTATTGAGCTCGCCGTTGAGTTCCAGTTGCAAAAGTTGCTGGGCAAGCAACTTGCCGTTGCTGTTGTCCAGGTCCTGCGCCGTGAGCATCAGCCGCTGGGCATTGAGCTGGCCGTCGTTGCGGTTGAGCAGTTTCGCCACGGTCAGGCTCAAGGCTTGCCCGGCCAGCACACGACCGCTGTCGCTGTTATCCAGGGTTTGTCCGGTGAAGCCCAGGTCGCCATTCGTGGACAGCTCGCCGCCACGGTTATCGACATTGCCGACCTGCAGTTTCAGCGCTTTTTCGGCGCCTGCCAGGCCTTTGCGGTTGTCCAGGGCCGTGCCCTGCAACGCCAGCTCGGTGGTGCTGATAAGTTGACCGCCACGGTTATCGACTTGGTCAATCGTGGCCGTTACCGCGGCCTTGCCCGTCACATCACCGGCACGGTTGTCGAGCCGCGCGGAAGACAGCAGCAACGCGCCGTCGGCGATCAGCGTACCGCGCTGGTTGTTGATCAACTGGTCGGCGGCGACGTCCATTGCCCCGTGGCTGCTGAGCAGGCCATCGCTGTTGTCCAGGCTGGCGGCACGCGCGTTGATCGAGGCTGCGCTGATGGTCCCGTGGGCGTTGCCTAACGCCTCTTTCACCTGCAGCGTGAGGCCCTGATTGCTGATCAGCTTGCCGGTGGCGTTATTCAGGTTGCGAGCCGCCAGGGTGAACGCTTGTTGGCTGGAAATCTCGCCGAGCTGGCTGTTGTTTACATCCGCCAGGTTTTTGAGCATCAACAGCGGGCTATTGATCAGTCCGGCGACGTTGGTCAACTGGCCATGATTGAGGTCAAGGTCGAGCCGGGTTTTGCTGAACAGTTCGCCACCCTGCTGGTCCAGCCCGGTCACTGTGGCCGTGAGGTTGTTGTCACTGGCGATACGCCCGCTGTTGTTCAGTTGGGCGGCCGAGACGTCCAGGCGGTCGGCACTGGTGATACGGCCACTATTGTTCAAGGCGCCGGTGGTCAGCGTCAGCGCGCCGCGACTGTTGAGCAGGCCTTTGGGGCCGTTGTCGAGGCTGGCACTGGTGAGGTTGAGGCTGGCATCGGTTTCCAGAATGCCGCCTTCGTTGGCGACAGCGCCGCCGACCTCCAGCGTCAGCGCAGCGGCCGAAGACACTGCGCCGCCTGTGTTGTTGAGGTTGGTGCTGGTCAGTTGCAGCGTGCCTTCGCTGCTGATCTGGCCCTGCTGGTTGTCCAACTGCCCGTTCAGTTCGGTGCCGGGAATGGCTGCCAGCGCAATGTTCAGGGATTGCTGGCCTGAGAAGGTGCCATGGCTGTTGTCCAGCCGCGCGCCGTTGAAGTGGTTATCGCGGGCAAACACCAGCCCTTGGGCCTGGTTAATCACCTGGGCCACGGCCAGCTCCAGCGCCGTACCGGCGACCAGTTTGCCGCCGCTGTTATCCAGGCGCTGGCCCTTGAAGTCGATGCTGCTCTGGCTGGAAATTTCGCCGGCGCGGTTATCAATGGCGTCGACCGTCAGTTTCAGCGCTTTTGTAGCGCCTACCAAGCCTCCGTTGCGATTGTCCAGCGAGGTACCGCTCAAATTCAGCTCACCCAGGGCAACCAACTCACCGCCTTGTTGAGCCAGCACGCCAACAGTGGCCTGCAGGTCGTTCTGGCTGGCGATACGGCCCGCCGCGTTTTGCACGTTAGCGGCGGTCAGCCGCAGCGGCCCTACGGCACTGATCAGGCCGTTCTGGTTACGCAACTGTTGCCCGGCGTACACCAAGGCCGCCTTGCCGCTGAGCAAACCTTTCTGGTTGTCCAACTCAGCCACATTGAGTTGCAGGTCTTTTTGCGCGAGGACCACGCCGCTGCGGTTGTCGACATTAGCGCTGTGCAACGTCAGCAGGTCCTGGCCGATCAGCCGCCCTTCGCGGTTGTCCAGCTGGCCGGTGTGCAGTTCCATGGTGCCCTTGGCCAACACCCGGCCCTTGGCCTGGTTGTCCAGTAACCCGTCAACGGTTGCGTTCAGTTGACCGTTGCTGACCAGTTGCCCGCCCTGGCGGTTATCCAGGCTGGCGGCGTACACATCCAACAACGTGCCGGCGCCCACTGTGCCGCCCTGGTTGTTCACTGCGCCCTTGACCTTGAGGCCCAGGCTCACATCACCAAGCACTTGCCCCTTGGTGTTGCTCAAGCTGGCTGCATCCAGCTGGGTGTGCCCTGCGCTGACGATCTCGCCCTGGTCGTTCAGCAGATCTTGCTGGACGGCCACGCGCGTGTCCAAGGTACTGCTGACGCTGCCTTCGCGGTTATCCAGGCGCAAGGCTTCAAGCCCAACTCCAGCCGCTGAAATCAAGCCTTTGACGTTGAGCAGGGCGTGTTCGACTTTAAGGGTCAATGCCTGGTCGCTGAGCAGGTTGCCGCCGCTGTTATCCAAGGTGTCGGCGGTCAAGGTGAAGGCGTGTGTGCTCGAGACCTCACCGTTGCGGTTGTCGACGTCTTTGAGGTTCTTGAGCAGCAACATCCCCGGTGCATTGATAAAGCCATCGACGTTGTTCAACAGCCCATGCTGCATGTCCAGAGTCAGTTCACTGTTGCTGTAAAGCTCGCCGCCACCGCGTTGGTCGAGGCTGGTCACACTGGCGTCGAGCGCCTGGCCACTGGCGATACGGCCTTCGAAACGGTTGTCGACGCTGGTCGCTTTGAGGTTGAGGCGATCGGCGCTGGTGACACGGCCTTGGTGCTGGTTGAGCAGCACACCCGTTGTGAGTTGCAATGCGCCGTCAGCGATGATGTGCCCTTGGCTGTTGTCCACACTGGCGCCGTTCACGGTCGCGGTGCCGGCACTGAGCACTTCACCGTTCTGGTTAGTGATCGCACCCTGGGTGCTCAGCACCAGCGCCCCGCCGCTGCTGATACGCCCACCGCTGTTGCCCAGGCTGGCAGTGCGCAGTTGCAACCCAGCATCGCTGCGGATCACGCCTTGGGTGTTGTCGGCGTGCTCGGCCAGGTTCAGGTCAAGGTTGTGCTTGGCGTAGAGATTGCCTTGAGCGCTGTTGTCCAGGTTGCCGGCCTTGAGGCTGACGTCCTGTTGCCCTGAAATCAGGCCCTTAAGCTGGTTGTTCAGCCTGCCGAGCGTCAGTTGGAGTGCGCCGTTAGCCAGCACACGACCGCCGTTACTGTTGTCCAGGTCATGCCCTGCCAACGTCAACTCGGTCACGCTGGACACTTCACCGCCACGATTGTCGACCTTACCGACGGTCACGTTCATGGCCTTGCCCGAATTGAGCAACCCGCCCTGGCGGTTATCCAACGCGTCGCCCTGGACCTGCAGTTGGCCAACCGAAGTAATGCTGCCCTCGCGGTTATCCAGTTTGCCCACACGCAGCTGCGCATCACCTTTGCTGGTGATGCGGCCTTTGGCCTGGTTGTCCAGGCTGGCGGCATTGAGCTGCACACCGTCGCCGGCCGCAAACAGCCCGGCCTGGTTGAGCACGTTGGCCGAGACCTGCACCGTCACGGCGCCTTCGCTGGTGAGCTTGCCGGCGCTGTTATCGAGGCTGGCGGCATTCACCGTCAACACCTGCCCGGCAGCCAAGGTACCTTGGGTGTTGGTGATGGCGCCCTGGCCGGTCAAGGTCAACTGGTTGTCGCCCTGGAGACGACCCTGAGTGTTATCCAGTGCTGCCACGTTGACCGTCGAGCGCTGGCCAAGCAGTTCACCATGGCGGTTACCCAGCACGCCCTCGATGCTGAGGTTCAAGTCAGTGGCAGCGCTCAATTTGCCGCCCTGGTTGTCCAGGCTGGCGCTGTTGACTTGCACGGCGGCGGCGGCAATCAGGCCGCGGGTGTTGTCCAGTGCCTGGGCGATACGCAAGACCAGGGCTTGCTCGCTGAGCAGCTTGCCGCCCGAGGTGTTCAGGGCCGTTGCCGCCAGCTCAAAGGCGTGCGCACTGGAAATTTCACCGCCCTGGTTATCCACGCTGCCGAGTTGCTTGAGCAGCAACTGCCCAGGCGCGCTGATCAAGCCACCCTGATTATTGAGGTGACCACCTTGCAGGTTCAGGCTCACATCGGCCTGGCTGGAGATATGCCCCGCGCGGCTGTTATCCAGCGCCGTCAGCGTCATCCCTAACTGCGTGCCGCTGCTTACGCGCCCGCCCTGGTTACTCAACGTGCCGGTAGTGATCTGCAGCGCATCGCTGCTGGACAGCGTGGCATCATTGTTGGCCAAACCAGTGGCTTCGATAGCGAGATGCCCATCACTGACGATCGAGCCCTGCGTGTTATTCAACTGACCGCCAAGCGCCAAACCCAGCTGGCTTTTGGCAGCCAGGCTGCCCCCCGCACTGTTGTCCACTGTCTGACCCGCAATGTGCAGTTGCTGGGCGGAAATCCGACCTTTGAGTGAGTTGTCCAGGTGGGCGACAGTCAATTGCAGGTCAGCACCGGCGCTGAAGAGCCCCGCCTGGTTGAGCATGTTCCCGGCAATGCGCGCGGTCAGTGACGCGTCGCTGGTCAAGTTGCCGCGACGGTTATCCAGACTGGCGCTGTCGAGGGTCACGCTTTGCCCGGCTGCCAACGTACCGGCCTGATTGCTGATTGCACCCTGCGTGTGAAGCGCGAGCGTCGATCCAGCCTGCACCTGGCCCTGATCGTTATTCAGCGCGCCAAGCCCTAATACGAGTTGCTTGCCGAGCAACTTGCCCGCGCGGTTATCCAGTTCGGCATCGACGTGCAGGTTGAGGTCGTCTACCGCAGCGAAACGGCCGAATTGGTTGTTCAGCGTGCCGGCCTGAACCTCCAGAGTCTTGGCCGTTACCAGGCCTTTGGCGTTGTCCAGAGCACGGGCGATGCGCACACTCAACGCTTGCTCGCTGAGCAACTTGCCGGCGCCGTTGTTAAGTTGATCGGCGTTCAGGTCGAACGCCTGCACGCTGGAAATTTCACCGCCTTGGTTATCGACACTGCTCAGCTGCGTCAGCAGCAACCGCCCCGGCGAGTTGATCAAGCCTCCCTGATTGTTCAGATGGCCACGATTGAGGTTCAGGCTCAGGTCGCCCTGGCTGAAGAGCTGACCGCCGTTGCTGTTGTCCAGGCTACCCACAGTCAGCTGCGCGCCAGCGTCGGCGCTCAAACGTGCACCTTGGTTAACGAGCGCGCCGCTCACCCGAGCGTTCAGCCGATCACGGCTATGCACAAGGCCGCTCTGATCGTTGATCAAACTGGCAACGTCAATCTCCAGGCCATTGGCGGTAATAACGCCGGCGCCGTTGTTCAGGGTTTGCGCGATGCGCAGGCCCAGCGCTTGGTCACTGAGCAATTTGCCGCTGCGGTTATCCAGGCTGTTTGCGGTCAGTTGAAAACCATGCGTACTGGAAATCTCACCGCTGCGGTTATCGACGCTATTGAGGTTGTTGAACGTCAGTTGGCCGCCCGCGTTAATCAAGCCGCTGTCGCGGTTGTCGAGGTGGCCATTGCCCAGGTCCAGGTTGACGTCGTTGTTACTGTACAGGCGCCCATGATCATGCTGGTCGAGGCTGGTGACGCGGGCATTGAGAGCCTTGGCGCTGCTGATCGAACCGCCTTGGCTGTTATTGACCGGCCCTGCAACCAGATCAAGCGCGCCACCACTGATGAGTACGCCGCTCTGTTGGTTATTGAAGCTGCCGGCATTGATCTGTGCGCCAGTGCCGGATTCGATGCGGCCCTGCTGCTGGTTATCCAGCGTACCGGCAATGTTCAGCCCCAGGCTGCCCTGGCTGCTGACGACGGCTGACTGACTGTTGTTCAGTTGCCCGGCGTCGATCTGCAGGTGCTGCCCAGCGGCCAGGCGACCGGCCTGGTTATTCAGGGTCGCGCCGGCGCTCAAGCGCAGCGCTTGGCCCGAGGAGATCAGGCCAGCGACGTTGTCCAGGTCATCGACATGCAAGGTGACGTCGGCCTGGCTGGAGAGTTCGCCCTTGCGGTTGATCAATTGCCCGACGTTAGCGCGCAGCCCGCGGTCGCCGGCGACCAGCCCGGCCTCAGAGTTGAGCAGTCGAGCGGCATTCAGCTCAATGCTTGCAGCACTCAGCACGCGGCCTTGTTGCTGGTTATCCAACGTTGCGGCGCTGACCTTGAGCTGGTTTTTCGCACTCAGGGTGCCGCCCTGGTTGCTCAGCGTTCCATCGACATTCAGTGAAAGGTCGCGACTGGCAATGAGGGTCTTGCCGTTGTTATTCAACTGCCCGGCGCTGATTTGGATGTCGCCCTGCGCGTTGCGTGTCTGGTCAGCGTTAACGCCAGCTTCGATGATGCCGTTGTTGGTCAACGCCCCGCCGCTTTGCAACTGCACGCGATCACGCGCAACCATGCTTTTTTGGTTGATCAGTGCGCCTTGGGTCTGCACATTCAAGGCACTGCCCGCCAAGACCGATCCCTGTGCCGCCACGCTTGCGGCCTTCACATTTACGGCGCCGGCTGCCGAGGTCTGGCCCATCACCACATTGCCCGCCGCATCAATCTGAATATCGCCGCCGGCAACCATGTCACCCGACAGCCGCACGCCCACACCGGCCTCGGTGCCGATCAGCTTGACCGCGCCCACGTACATGCCACCCAGCGCCGAGGAGTCAATCGCCAGATCCGGCGTCTGGCTGCCATCCGCCGCACGCGCCGTGGCGTTCAAAGTGCGCGCGTCGACGTCGTTGCGACCGGCCACGATGGTGAGTTTTTTCGCCTGGATCTGCGCGTTGATCGTGGTGGCGCGGGTGATGATTTCGAACTGGTCGACGTTGCTGGCGTTCAAGCCGGCACCTTCGATGGCGACGTTGCCTTGGTCGACCTGGTAGCGGCTGATCTGGCCGTTTTCGATCACCGCTTTACCAGTGGTCAGCGTGGCTTGTGGGGTGTTGATAAAGCCGCAACCGTTGCAGCTGATGCCGTACGGGTTGGCAACGATGACATGGGCCGACTGCCCCGCCACTTCGGTATAGCCACGCAGCTGGCTGGGGCTGCCGCCGTTGACTTCGTTGAGGATGATGTTGGCGGCAGTGCCCTGGAAATTCGGGTTGCCGACAATAATGCCGCCCAGCTGAGTGGACTGCGTACGCCCGGTGGCGTTGTTGAGAATGACCCCGTTGGCGCCAACGTTGTAGTCATGGAATTGGTTGTGCGACAGCCCGCTGCCGTTTGGCGCGGCGATGTTGACGATAGGTACGCCATTGGCCGCTTGCCCGAGGCTGGTTCCCGGCGCGCTCACCACGATGCCGTCGGCTTGCGCCAGCAGTGGCTGCCAGAACATGGCGTTGGCCAGGATCAACGCTAACCCACGTTTAGGCAGCCCCAGAAAGCGGGAGCGGCTTTTTACGGCAGCAGAAGGCTGTTGCGCGAGGAAGGCGAGCTGACGAACGTCCATGTAATGTCTCTATGCCCGAGGGCGGTTAAAAATTTAAAGGAAAAAATCCAGGCGGAAATAAATCGGCGCTTCACGTTCCGTGATCGCAGCCGGTCGTTCCAAGGAGTGAGCAAAGGTCACGCTGGCCGCGACGTTCTTGCCACGGGCAAACAGGTCCAGAGAATTGCTGCTCATGCGCCCATGCTGCTCGGCGTTGTAGCGGCCGTGGCTGATCACGCCCTGGTCATAACCAAGACTGGTGCCGTATTCGCTGAACACCGGCTGCAGCCAGGCCCAAGTCACTGGGCGGCTCCAACGCAAATCGTTGCGCCAGTAACCACCGCTGTCACCAGCGAGCATCTGGTCTTTGTAGCCGCGAATCGACGATTGCCCGCCGAGGCTCATGCGTTGTGGGCTGAATAACACGTCTTCACTGTGCTGGCCGGTCATGAAGCTGCTGAAACTGAGTGACTCGCCCCACAGCGTGAACGGGTACAAATAGCTCACCGTCGCGCTGTATTTGCGGTAGCGCGCATCGGCCTGGCCGGGCTTGGGGTGATGATTGGCCTGGGCATCGAAGGCGCCGATGCCGTCCTGCATGCCCAGGTCGATGTTGAGGAACGAGCTGCCAATCCGCCGACCATGGTTGATGCCGAACTGCGCTTCGCTGAGGCGGTTGCTGCTCAGGGCGAGCTTGCTGTCTTCGATGAAGTTGTTAGTGCGCAGGTAGGCCACGCCAGTGCTCAGGGAGGTTTTGCTCAGCGCGTCACGATGAATCACACGCTCCAGGCGCAGTTGGTGGTTTTGGCTGTCGCCGGTTTGCTTGAACGTGAAGTTATTCGCCTGGGCCTGGGAGCGGTATTCGCTCTCGCTGTAGGTGTACGTGAGGTTCCACCAGCCAAACGGCAGGCTGTAATTGAGCATCGAATTGCGTGAAGTTTTCTGGTGGTCGCTCACCGCATCGTGGCCGCCGCGCAGCGAAAGTTGGTCGGCCAACCCCAGCGGGTTGTCCCAATCCAGGCTCGCACCCCACTGTTGCTCGCCGGTGCTGCGCTGGCCGCCGTTATGGCGCGACAAGCCGACACGCCACGGTTTCTGCGGAGTGTTTTTGACCAGAACGTCGCTACCACCCACGGCCCTGCCCGGCGCCAACTCCATCTGCGCCTGGTTCGACGGCAGGCGGTTGAGCTGGTCGACCATCTGTTCGATTTCGCGCAGGTTGAGCAACTCGCCGGTCTTGCCTGGGAAACTCATCGCCAACTGGCGGTCGGTGATGCCGCTGCCTTCGACGCCCTTCAAACTTTCGAGCTTGCCTTCGACTACCTGGATCTTGAGGTTGCCGCTGGAAAGGTCCTGCTGTGGCAGGTAGGCACGGCTGGTCACCAAGCCTCTGGCCAAGTAACGGTCGGTGATGACCTTGAGCACTTCATTAAGCTGCGGCACGCCCAGGCATTGGCCGATATAGGGCTTGATCAGCGCGTCCCGCTCACCTTCGGGCAGCGCATCGGCGCCGGCGAGTTCAATGGTTTTGATCGGGAAGCAACGGGTATCCACGGGCGTGGTCGGCGTTGCAGGCGCGGCGGATTTGCCGGGCAAGTCTTTGAGTTCTTCGAGGCGCCGCTGCTGGTCTTCGAGCAGCCGGTCCTGGCGGTCGCGAATCAGGTCGGTGATGCCCGGGGTGGCCTGCGGGGGGGCAGCTTGCGCTAATCCGGCAACGCCCAGGCAAAAAAAAGCGGACAGCAGGCCAAGCCTTGTCCGACGTTCCAAACGCCACATTTCTAGATCCCTCTATATGGCACTGAGCCACTAATCGGCGGCGATAATAGGATGGCGAAATGCTGGCGTCAATTAAATGTACCCATTTGTATCAGTCCTGATGCATTGATTCAGTGCGTATCACAACTTTCCGGGAGGCAGCGCTGTAGCTTTTTTGATACGGATATTGCTCAACAGAATTATAAGTCCATAATGGACAAATCAGTTTATCCGCGGAGATAGCCATGCCCAGCACGCCTCACGTGATCAACCAGGCCCAGGCCCACGAATTACTTGCGCAAATCGATGTGCCTCACATCCTGCGCAAGCTGTTTCGCGACCTGGCCGCAGGGCTTGCGATACAGCCGGCGCAACAGCTGGTGGAGTTCCCTCAGGGCGCCGGCGACTTTATCAACTACCTGGGCGTGCTGGCCGAAGACGGGGTTTACGGGGTCAAGACCTCGCCCTACATCGTGCGTGAGCAAGGGCCGCTGGTGACCGCATGGACGCTGTTGATGTCGATGCGCACCGGCCAGCCTCTGTTGCTTTGCGATGCCGCCGAACTGACCACCGCGCGCACCGCAGCTACCACTGCGCTGGCGGTGGACGCGCTGGCACCGGCGGCCGCGCGGCGCCTGGCGATTATCGGCAGCGCCAAGGTTGCGCAGGCGCACGTGCGCTATGTGCAGAACCTGCGCGACTGGCAGCACATCAGCCTGTATTCGCCACGCCTTGGCCGCGCGAATGCCGACACCCTCGCCCACCTCAAGGGCCTGGACCCGCGCCTGACCCTCGCCACGAGCTGTGACGCCGCCCTGGAAGACGCCGACGTCATCCTGCTCTGCACCTCCTCGGCAACACCTGTGATCGACCCGACACGCTTGCGCAAACCCGCGCTGATCACCTCCATCAGCACCAACGCGCCGCGCGCCCATGAAGTGCCGCCCGAATGCCTGGAGCACATGCACGTGTTCTGCGACTATCGCCAGACCACCCCAGGCGCAGCCGGTGAAATGCTGATCGCCGGTGAACGGCACGGTTGGGACAAGCGCACCATCGTCGGCGACTTGCCTGAGTTGCTCAGCGACATGGCGCAGCGCCCGGACTACGACCGCCCTGTGTTTTTCCGCTCCATCGGCCTGGGCCTGGAAGACATTGCACTGGCCAATGCCCTGTATCAGATCCAGCGCTAACCGCCTTTTGAGGAAACGATCATGAACTCTGCAGACTTCATCATTATCGGCGGCGGCATTGCTGGCGCCTCTACCGGTTTCTGGCTGGCGCAGCACGGCAAGGTGCTGGTACTGGAGCGCGAAAACCACCCGGCCTATCACTCCACCGGGCGCTCGGCAGCCCTCTACACCGCCGCCTATGGCACCCCGCAAGTGCGCGCGCTGACCCTGGCGAGCCGTGAATTTTTCGACAACCCGCCGCCTGGCTTTTGCGAACATCCACTGCTGACGCCCCGCGGTGAAATGACCGTGGATTTCATTGGCGACCCGGTGGAACTCAACAGCCAATACCTGAGCGCCAAGGCCACCGTGCCGCAAGTCGAGCGGCTGAGTGCCGACGAGGCCTGCGCACGCTTGCCAATCCTGCGGCGGGAGAAAGTCCATGGCGCGATTTTTGACCCTACCGCCAGCGACATCGATACCGACGCCCTGCACCAGGGCTATTTGCGCGGCATCCGTCGCAACCACGGCGACGTGCGCACCGACAGCCACGTACTGGGCTTGAGCCGTGACGCCGACGGCCTGTGGCATGTGCGCACCCAGGACGCGACCTACACCGCCCCAGTCATCATCAACGCCGCCGGCGCCTGGGCGGATCATATCGGCGGGCTGGCCGGCGCGGCGTCCATTGGCCTGCAACCCAAGCGCCGCTCGGCGTTTATCTTCGCCGGGCCCGAGGGTGTGGACACCCACCACTGGCCGATGCTGGTGGCGCTGGACGAAGCCTTCTACATGAAACCCGACGCCGGGATGTTCCTGGGTTCACCGGCCAACGCCGACCCGGTCGAGCCACAGGATGTGCAGCCAGAGGAGCTGGACATTGCCATGGGCATTTACCAGATCGAAGAAGCCACCACCCTGACCATCCGCCGCCCGACCCGCACCTGGGCCGGCCTGCGCAGCTTTGTCCACGACGGTGATTTGCTCTCGGGGTTCGATCCGCAGGTTCCGGGGCTGTTCTGGGTGGCGGCGCAAGGCGGCTATGGCATCCAGACGTCACCGGCCATGGGCCAGGCGAGCGCGGCCCTGGTGCGCGGTAACCCGCTGCCGGAGCCACTGACGCGGTTCGGCCTGGACGCTGGTATGCTCTCGCCCGTCCGCCTGGAGCCGCATTGATGAACACCGCCGAGCAAGAAAAAGTCATGCAGAATTTTCGCGCGATCGCCGATGCGATCGCCACGCTGTTCTTCCCCCATGCCGAAGTGGTGCTGCATGACTTGCGCACGCAAAAGGTCGATTACATCGCCAACAACCTGTCCAAACGCGCTATCGGTGACGACTCGTCGCTGGAGGACATGCTCAGCGATGACGTCAGCGAAGTGAACATCGGCCCGTACGAAAAGCTCAACTGGGACGGTCAGAAAATCCGCAGCCTGAGCACCGTGCTGCACGACCACAAAGGGCGCCGGCTTGCCGTGCTGTGCATCAACCTGAATATCTCGCTGTTCGAAAACGCGAAGGCGGCGCTGGACCTGTTTCTGTCGCCGAGCAAGCTGATCCCGCAGCCGGATTCGCTGTTTCGCGATGACTGGCAGGAACGGATCAACACCTTCCTGCATGCGTGGATGCGCGAACGCCAGTTGAGCCTGAATCTGCTGACGCGCGACCACAAGCGCGAGCTGGTATTGGCGCTGCATGCCGAAGGCGCGTTCAAGGGCAAGAGCGCGTCCAACTATGTGGCGAATGTGCTGGGCATGGGACGGGCGACGGTTTACAAACACCTCAAGGAATTGAAGGGCTGACCCGTCGCACGAGCCGGCGTGCCGGCCCCTGCGGGGAGTCGGCACGCCGGCTTGAGGCGTCAGTCGCCGTAGATGTCGGACTTGAAATACTGCTGTGAAATCTTCTGGTACTCGCCATTGGCGCGGATACCGTCGATGGCCGCGTTCAGCTCGCCGACCAGTTCGGTATTGCCTTTGCGTACCGCAATCCCGGCGCCCTCGCCCACGTATTTCGGGTCCTTGAGTTCAGGGCCGACAAAGGCATAGCCCTTGCCACGTGGCATCGACAGAAAATCGCTCAGCGGGATGGTGTCGGCAAAGATCGCATCGAGGCGCCCTGATGCCAGGTCCATGTAGATTTCTTCGTTGTTGCTGTAGCGCTTGACGTTGATGCCCTTGGGCTCGAACACCTCGGTGGCATAACGGTCGGTGGTCGTGGCGCGCTGCACACCGACGGTCTTGCCCTTGAGGCTGGCGTACTGGTCATCCACGGCTGCGCCGTCCTTCATCACCAGGCGTGAGGAGGTGAAATAGTATTTGTGGGTGAAGTCCACCGACTTCTTGCGGTCTTCATTGATGGTCATGGACGACAGGGCCATGTCGATTTTCTTCACTTTGAGGGAAGGAATCAGACCGTCGAATTCACCCTCGACCCACACGCATTTGACTTTCATCTGCGCGCACAAGGCGTTGCCGATGTCGTAGTCGAACCCGACGATCTTGCCATCCTGAGTCTTGGAGGCGAACGGTGGATACGCCGCCTCAATGCCGATGCGCAAGGTTTTTTCGGCCGCCAGCACATGGCTGGAAGCGAGCAGGCTGAAGGCCAGGGCGGTGATAAGCGTGTGTTTCTTCATGATTGAGGTCTCGCAAGTTATTGTTGGTTTGGCAAGCGTGAAGAAATAAAAGCAGGGTTGACGCATTTTTTGTACTTATAATTCCATACTGGACTTTTACGTATCACACGTCAATCCGCCTTCCCTTCAGGAAAAAAACACCCGCCTCCATCGTTCCTAAACAAAACCTCCCATGAAACTGTATCTGGGCTGCGCACAATAACGCCGCGCGCTGCAAATGCAGCTGGCACTCAAACTGACCTGTTGCTGCTGGATGTGCTGATGCGGCATGTGGGTGGCTGGCAGGTACTGGCGGGTGACTGCGCCGATGAACAATGGGCTGATCGTGGCGCAAATCATCATCGATGAGAGGCCTATGACCCTGCTGTTGCGTGTGGACCACGCGCGCGACCTGCTCCGGCGGGCACGGCAAAGCAGCCTGTAATCAGACTGCGACACAGGGCAAGACCACAGCGACTAAAGCCCGTGGCCCTCACAACACAAGCAGCGCCTCATGCAATTGAATGCACGGTGTAGCGCCCTCGGCACGCCGGCTGTGCAGCCAGTCACGCGTCTTGGCAATATCGAAGATCTGGCCGTTGTCCATCAACGCCAGGATCAGTTCGTCTGCCACCCGATAACGCCCGCAGTCCGGGCAGTCGCGTTCTTCCCACGGGCCGTCACAGGAAACCCGTTCGGCCACTCCCACACAAATGAGGCAATTCATCGCGATCACCCTTTTTATCATTGTAAGCGGTGCAGTCCAGGCTGCTCGCGACAGCCCGGACCTCACGGAATTTACTGGCTTTCCTGTGACTTGCCTTCCTGCATCTGCACCGAGGACTTGCTACCGCTGGTGTTGTCCTTGGTGGTGTTATTGGCGCTGTCAAAACAGCCGTGCAGCATCAACACACTGCACAGCCCCAAGCATCTATATAACGTCTTCATCATCGTTTACCTGTTAGTGAGGTGGGTGAAAGCGCAAGGCCTTGCCAGGCGTCAGACTGTTATCGGTCCGCACATGATTTATCTGGCCGGAGCGCAGCCGCGCTCGTTCAACTATTAGGCTCAATAGCTGACGAGTGGTTAGGACGTTACGCGGGTTAAAAAAACTGAATCATTCATCTCACCCGCCCTCTTCCTATTTAAAGGTCTGGCAATTAAGGGAGCGGGTTTGATTAATCTGGATTGGGTGCAGTGGCCAGCAATGCTGGTCACGGTTCTGGCGGCATGGCTGATCGGCTCTCAGCGCCCCTCGCGCAGAATGGCGGGGTTCGTGTGCTTTTGTTTGAGCAATATTCTGTGGGTTGTCTGGGGCGCTTACGCTGATGCCTATGCGCTGATCGTGCTGCAGATCTGCCTGGGCTTGATGAACCTGCGCGGGTTTAAAAAGAACTTCCAGAATCAGTGATCCGGGTCATTCGGACGCCCGGTGTGTGCGCTGATTCTTCCTGAAGCCGCGCGCGTTCATGCCCAGCAGCGTGCACTCGAGCACGATCAACGCATAGGCATTCGCGTGCCAGCCCCAAGCCACCCATAAGGCGTTGCTGAGGATGAAGCCCCAAAACGCGAACATGCGCCGGCGAGGCCGTTGAGAGCCGATGAACCAGGCCGAGATCACCGTCACGACCATCGCGGGCCATTGCACCCAGTCGATAAGCACCCGAGGTCACCCGGCCCCGAGCGTGACGTTTGCACTCGCGCAGGGCTCGCTCACCACGTGGCCCGTGCCAGGCATGAGCGAAGCCAGGTATTCGCCGAACCCGCCGCGACATTTGTAATCACGCCGCGCACTGGTGATCACCGGGTTGGTGGCCGTCCACGCAATCCGCGCGCCGGTCCTTTCCAGGTCAGCCACCAGGCGCACGTCCTCGTGGGCAACCAGATGCTGAAACCCGCCGGCGTTGCGATAGGCGTCTGCACTCAGGCCCAGGTTGGCGCCATGGATATGCCGATGGTTTTCGACAAACTGGTAGAGGGCGAGGTATCGAGAGCGTGCGACTTCGTCGTACTCGCTCCAGCTGTCCACTTCGACGGTGCCACACACCGCGTCGGCGCCGAACGCGAGCTGGCGCACCAGCCAATCCTGCGGCACGAGCGTATCGGCATCGGTGAAGGCCAGCCATTGAGCACCGGCCTCCAGCAGTCGCTCTGCACCGACGGCCCTGGCCTGGCCGACGTTTCTAAAGCAGACGTCAAGTGTTGCCACGCCCAGTGCGTTTGCCCGCGCGCCGGTTTGGTCCGAGCAGTCGTCCAGCACCACGAGGACCTCGACGCGCTGGTTTTGCAATGCCGGATGTTCAATGGCAAGCAGCACCGAAGCCAGGCAATCACTGATGTGCCTTTGCTCGTTATGGGCAGGTATCACAATCCCTATCATTGACGTTCCCTCTACCTGGCGAAGTGTCTCCAGCTATCGACACCTCGCTTATCACGAAGGTTTAAAGTTTCTGGAACGTCCCTAGGCCGTGGCCGCTCAGATAGTTTATCGGCGCGCCACACTGGCGCTCAGCGGCTTTGCACTGTTATTGCGTGCAGGAGAACACGGCATGAAAAACGCGCATCCATCTGCGGGCAGGGTCAAAACCTTGCTGCTCGAACGCAACGGCTGGGTGCCGAACAACCCGCGCTTGCCGGTGATCATTTACCCAAACGCCATCCCCGTAACAGGACGTGATCCGGCGGCGCTGTTTGAACAGACGTTTTCGGCAAACGGCTGGCCGCCACAATGGCGGGACGGGGTCTACGATTACCATCACTACCATTGCGAAGGGCATGAGGTATTGGGCGTCGCCCGTGGTCATGCTCGCCTGATGCTCGGCGGCCCCAATGGCCACGTGGTGTCGGTGACGCCAGGCGACGTGTTGCTGCTTCCCGCCGGTACCGGTCATTGCAATCTCGGTTGCAGTGAAGACTTTCAGGTGGTTGGCGCCTACCCGCCCGGCCAGCACGCAGATATAGGCCGCGAGGCACCGAGCGACGCGCAGCTGCAGAGCATTGCCGGCCTGGCGTTTCCACAGCAAGACCCGGTTCAGGGTGACGCGGGCGCCGTGTGTGCACATTGGTCTGCCTTGCGCGCAACTATCGAATGAACAGCAGGGTCAAAAATCGACACTGTTGAATTCGCAGTCACCACAGAAGGTAGCCCGTTATGTCCTATGATTATCAAGGTATTGCCAGCGTCATTACTGCATCACGCCACCTGGGAACCGGCTCAGACGAACACCTCAATGAGTCGGTGAACATCCAATTGACCAGCAGCGGCAAGCCGACGATTGCGCGCCTGAGCTTCGACAAGCCCCTGCAATGGCCCGGTCACCCCAACTTTGTCGCGGTAAACCTGCCGGATGGCACCTCGATTGGCGGCGTCATTATGGAAATCGAAAGAGCGAATGACGGCCCGGGTTGGGTGACCTTTACCGTGGACGACTGACACGTGCGAGTGTCGCCAGCACGGCCATCGAATTGTCAGACAACTTTTTTGAATCTTCTTTGACGCCAAATATCTGTACTTCATGAGCAACAGGAGGCCTCATGAAAGCGAGCGATCTATTTACCATCGAGTATCAGCTTCACGGGGTGCCGAAGTCTTTCATCGTTCGCGCGCCGCAGATGGACAACGCCCAGGCCTGGCACTGGGCCAGCTGCGACGCCGGCGTCGCAGTGATACCCAAATTTGGCCAGAACACGCTCAAGCGCGTTTCCAAGCCGATGGCCGAGCAATATGGAATTACTCATGTGCGCTGGAACAGCGCGGCAGAGATTCAATGGATGGAGGAACTCACGCAATGACCCGTCAAACCCTTCAATACTCCACGAGACAGGCGTGGGATGACCAAATCGCGCACACCACCGAGATGTTTTTCGAAGCCGATCGACTCGAAGCGGCGGCCTACAACATCATCGAATCCTACAGCGGTGACACGGCGACCTGGGCACGCTTCAGCCAGGCCAAGCAGACCGCCGACAGACAACGCGCCGCTGCGCATCAAGAATGGATGCGAATACAACGGGCGATGCGCAACTAGTCAGCCGCCAGCCCTGTCACGGCAGGGCTGGCTTGCTGGCCTCATGCACCCGACTCTGGATCCTTCGACGGGCCGCCGGGGGCAACCGCGCCCTGATTGACATCAGGCTCCCAGGGCCGGGCGACATTCGGGTCTTCTGATTTGTCACTTCGCTTCGCCGTCTCGGGGCGTACTTTCTGCCCGGTAGGGGCGCCTTCAGGTCGCTTCAACTGATCGCTCATGCAGCCTCCTCAATCGCTCACGTGCAGGACAACCTTGCCGTGCACATGCCCGTTGGCCAGAAAGTCTAATGCCTCTACTGCCGCCGCCAGCTCAAACTGCCTGGCGATATAGACCTGCACATTGCCCGCCTCGATCAACCCGGCAATCTCGGTCAACTCTTCGCCGCGCGGCGCCGCCGTAAACCGCGTACCGGTCTTGCCCGCGGCCTGCGGATGATGGGCATCGGGCTGGGTCAGGGTCGACACCAGCCGCCCGCCCTCGCCCAGCACCTGCCATGAGCGCGCTTGCGTATCGCCGCCAATCAAGTCGATGACCAGGTCAAAGTTCTGGCAGATGTCTTCGAAACGCTCGGTCTTGTAGTCAATCGCACGGTCCACGCCCAGCTCACGCAAAAACGCCAGGCTGTCGGTGGATGCCGTGGCGTAGACCTGCGCGCCCTTGACCTTGGCAAATTGAACGGCGAAGTGCCCCACACCGCCGGTGCCACCGTGGATCAGGACCTTTTGCCCCTGCTCGATGTGGCCATGCTCCACCAACGCCTGCCAGGCGGTATGGCCCGCCAGCGGCACACCGGCGGCGACCGGCCAATCAAGCGCGGCCGGAATGCGCGCCAGATGCGCGGCAGGCACGCGGGCATATTCGGCGTAGCCGCCATCGGCGCCGATCATTGCAAAGACCCGGTCGCCCGGTTTGAAATCACTGACACCCTGCCCGACCTTCTCGACCACACCGGCCACTTCGCGGCCCAGGGTCAACGGCAGTTTGTCCTGCTTGACCTCGGGGTATTGGCCCTGGCGAATCTTGTAGTCCACCGGGTTGATACCCACAAAAAAATTCTTCACGAGCACTTCGCCCGTCTTCGGTTCCGGCACTTCGACATCGCGTAGCTGCATGACCTCGGGGCCGCCGAACCGCTCAATCCTGATTGCTTTCATGCCGCACACCTCATTGTCTTTTCAGAACACACAGGGGTGTGGAGGACTGTCGGCAACCTGGGGTTCAGTGAGTGTTGGGTTATGCAGACCAACGGTTCGGTCTGCCCTGCGAAAGCGCCTACGCGTTTTGCTCCGCATAGGCGCTTTGTGTGAGGGTTATTTACAGCCGATACGGCCCGGCAACTGGCCCTGCTTCGCCTTCAGCGCAGCCTGCACCGGCTGCGGCAAATTGCTCCAGAAGGTCAGCCCCGAACGCTCTTCGATTTGGCTCACGGTGACCTGGTAGTCGCAGAAGTTGGCGCCTTTGGGCGTCTCCTGGTTCATCACAAACGATGCGTACACACCGTTTTCGGGCGAGCTGCCGACAAAGATGATTTTCCAGTAGCCACTGGGAATGGTGTGCACCTTGTTTGTGCCCGGCAGCGTGCCGACAAAATGCTCATACAGCGGCCCGGTGCTGACATATACCTGGTCGACGCCCGCCTGTTTGCTGAGGTTGCGCTCCTGATCTTCAAGATGCGCCCAGGGCCCCTGGTTAAGGTCGGACTTCTGCGGGGTGATGTTGGACAAATAATTGAGCGTCTGCCAGTCAGGCACGCCCGCCATGGAGGCGAGGTTGGCCTGATGGCCACGGTCGACTTTGAGCGCGACATTTGCGCCGTTGTAATCCACCGGGTCAAGCGTTTCCCCGGCCGGAATGTCCGGATCCGTCTTCCAATCGCGCGGGCGTCCGCTCGCCGGGGTGTCCTTGGTGATTTTGTACGAGACCCAGTTGGCAAACTTGGTCGAGCCGTTGTTGTTCAGCGTGTAGGCCTGACGGTTCAACGTCAGAGGGCTGCCGCCGGCCGGACAGCCCACCGCGCAGTTGTCGAACTGCAACGCCTGCTGTGGCTGTGGCTGAGGCTGAGGCTGGGCAATGACTGCCGATTCGCGGTTTCTATCCGGTGTGGTACAGGCGGCAACGAGCGGGATCAACAGAAACGCGAGGTGCTTGAACTTCATACTTCCTTGCATGGTGTAGCTCCTTGGGTGGATCAATGACAGAGAGGTCAATGGAAAGCCGACCGTTGCGATTCCATCGCGGGTCGACATAAACATTAAACCACTTTAAACATTTCAATATGAGGAAGGCTTTCAGGTCGTTTGAAAAAACGGATTCGACATTGCCTTGCTAGGCGTTGACGTCATTCAACGGCCAAGCAAAAAACGAGGTGGCCATCGAGGCGATGGGCTCAGAGGTGAATAGCGATGCAGGCGGGATTTTCGGCTGGTCATCCTGTATCGACTGCCGCGGGTAGGTTGATGGCGTTCATGGAAACGGACGCTGCAACCGAAGGCGGTTTTTTGCAGGGAGCCCTGCGTGATGGGATGGCAACTCGGGATTGGCGCGCGGCCTTTTGAGCCGCCGCCTTTATCGAAGACAAACCCGCGTGAAGAAGCTAGGGCATAAAGCCCTAGCAGGTATCACTTTTTCTTTTTCGGCGACTTCTCTGACTTCTCGGTTTTTTCTGACTTCTTCGCCTTTTCTGGCTTGCTATCCGCTTTTTTTACAGACTTCTTTGGTTCGGCTTTTACAGATTTCTTTGGTTCGGCCTCTTTTTTCTTGTCTTTCTTCTCGGAAGACTTTGAAAGAGCCGATGCTGCTGCGGATTTTTTTGCGGGTGAGGACTTTTTGTCTTTCAATTCCTTGCTGGCTTTCGAAGCGTCACCTTTGCTTTTCTTCTCGTCTTTAGCCATGTTGCCCACCTCTCGGAGTATGCCGATATTGGCAAATCGCCTGTGCAATTCGTCACAAGCTAATCGTTAGGTAAGCGTGTTCAGCGGCGGTTCAAATTTTTGCTGTGTCGAAATCGGCTGACCGATTGGGTGTCGTCTTTGCAGATCCAGGTTTTCCGCAATCTTGTATCGGGACCGCACGGCACAACGGCGAGCAATCCCTTTTGGTTGGCAGCCGGCGTGGCGTGAACACACCCGTCGCCGACGAAATAATGAACGCGTGGCGGCCTCACGTTTCAGAACGGTATGCGCCAAGCTTTGATTGACGGGAGATAGGCAATAGGGGTCGCGTTACAGCGGGCCCGCTGATGATGAGCGAATTGAAAAAACGATGACCGCTTAATCTCAAACCGCCAACGAACTACCCGTCACGAACATTACAGCTATCAACCTGGAGACACGCCATGCGACCTCAAACATCTTTTATATTCGACCTCGATGGCACGCTCACCGACAGCGTTTACCAAAACGTGGCGGCGTGGAAAGAGGCTCTTGATTCCGAGGGCATCCCGCTGGCTATGTGGCGTATTCATCGCAAGATCGGCATGAGCGGAGGGCTCATGTTAAAGACCCTGTCGCGTGAAACGGGTGTAACCATTACTGCAGCGCAAGGCGCGACGTTAAGTAAGAAACATGCCGCTGCCTACGAGGCCCTCAAAGGCCAGATAACGGCACTTCCAGGTTCAGTCGAGTTATTAAAAACACTGACTGAAGAAAATAAACAGTGGTGCATCGCCACCAGCGGCGGTTTGTCTACTGCCAAGATCAATTTAGAAGCGCTTGGCTTGGATATTAACGAGATCAATATAATCACCCGCGACGATGTTAAATACGGCAAGCCAGATCCAGATCTTTTCCTTGCCGCAGCGCGCAAGCTCAACGTGCCGATTGAGGATTGTGTGGTAGTGGGAGATGCCATATGGGACATGCTTGCGGCAAGGCGCTGCAAAGCGACAGGCGTCGGCTTGCTTTCCGGTGGCTACGATATCAGCGAGCTTGAAAGAGCCGGAGCGCTGAGGGTGTACGAGGACCCGCAAGATCTTTTGCAGCATTTAGAGGAAGTCGCCTCCAGGCCGTGATTTCCCACAACCCATCCAGGTTTTTAACAGCCGTATGACGCTGCCCGATGGATATCCAAAGCGCTGTAATCGAATGGTGTGCCAAAACCCTTTTCAAGCAGCCTGGCAGGCACTGAATGAAATTGACTGAAGGGACTCTCCAATGAGCGCAATCTGCAAACCCTATGGGATCAACACGCTGTGCGCGGCGGTGTTGGCTCCATTGCTCGCCGCCTGTGCGGGCAACAACTCGCCCTCTAACGTTGTTGCGCCGGGGGATACCAAATCGCCCACTACGCAGTCTCTGGATGCAGGCGCTGCACTGCTTCAATCACGCCCGCCGATAGACGCATTGAATGCCTACCTGGATGGCTTCCATTTTTATAACGGCCATATGAATGCCCAGATGGAGGCCCACCATTACTGCGCCATCCTCAACGAGGAAGTCATCCAGTGTGTGATCTACGATGGCAATCGCAAGGACGCCAAACTGATGGGGGTCGAGTACATCATCAGCGAACAATTGTTTGCCGGTCTGCCCAAAGCCGAGCAAGCGCTTTGGCACAGTCATGTTCACGAAGTGAAATCAGGTCAGCTCATAGCGCCCGGCATCCCTGAAGTAGCCGAGCATGCATTGATGGAAAAGCTCGTCCATACCTATGGCAAGACGTGGCATACCTGGCATACCGATCTCAATAAAGACCTGCCCCTGGGCGTGCCTCAGCTCATGATGGGTTTCACAGCAGATGGGCAGGCAGACCCTCAGATGGTTGCAGATCGGGATCGTCGATTCGGTGTCGATAGCGCGCAAAAGAAGAACGCGCGAGTGGACATACCGGCCCCGGCCGTTGCGCCAGGCGCGGATGGGTGGCGTCAGGGCAAGGTTTTCCAGATCGTTGATCCGACGAACACGCCGCATCAGCACTGACGTCATCGCGAATTAAACGCCAATAAGAAAAAGGCGCTCCGATGAGCGCCTTAAAGGGAATTATTGCAGGCTTACTTGACGCTGGTCTGGCTTGCCGGCGGTACCGATCTGGATGCGTTTTGGCTTGGCTTCTTCGGGAATCACTCGAAGCAGCTCGATTGCCAACAGACCATGGGTGAGCGATGCACCCTGCACCTCGATATGGTCAGCCAGCCGGAAGGACAAGCGGAACGCCCGCTGCGCAATCCCTTGGTGAAGGTAAGTCACCTTCTCGTCGTTTTCACGTTTTCCACCAGAAACGTTCAATACGCCATTTTCAACCTGAATGTCTATGTCCTCCTCAGTAAGACCCGCCACTGCAATCACGATGCGGTATTGATCATCACCGTGTTTCTCGACGTTATGAGGTGGATAGGTGTTACCGGCCTCGCTACGAAGCGCCGATTCAAACAGGTCGTTGAAGCGATCAAAACCCACAGACTGACGAAACAGAGGGGCCAAAGAAAGAGTAGTAGCCATAGCAAAATCTCCTGAGTTTTCTCCAAGTGATTTAAGACGCGACCCGTTTGCGGCATCGCGTAAAACCGAAAATAGGTACTACCAAAACATTTTCAAGGGCATCTCGAAAAAAATTTTCCAACTCAAAATCCTGGGTGAAAGCCTTGCGCACAGCGTGCCGCGCAGGCGCAGGTCTGAACCGATTTTCTCTCGCCAGAACGCGCCTGCAGCGAGCGAATGCGTCAGCTGCTTGAGGGCAGCGCTTGCTACTCAGACAGGTCGCGGTGCCGCAAAAGCCAGCAAAGCAGGCCCAGTACCAGCGTCGCGAAACCTAGCGCCGCGATGGTCGAAGCCGGAGTGACGGCCGAATCGAGGATGACAAATTTTCGGCTCAGGGCCAGCAACGCAATCATCAACACCGTTCTCACCTGCACGACGCTGTTTCGCCTGAGGGCGGGTCGCACTATCGAATGCTTGAATTCCAAGGCAATCAATACCGTGAAAATGGAGCCGAATAGTGCCTGGAATGCGTTGTGATCCAGCGGATCAATGGCTCCTCCTATCAGAAGGGGCACTACATTCCTGCAGAGTTGCAACACGGCGATAACGATCACCAGCGCTATGATCAGGCTCAGCGTCAACACCACCAGTTGCTCGAAGCGTTCATAGGCGCTCATCAACGCCCACTGGATTTTAAAGTTTTTGAATGTCGAGTTATTCTCACGATTTTCTGGATGAAGCTTAGACACGACCTCTCTCCTCTTGTCTTGGAGGACTTATGTAAGACGCTCGAAGTAAGTTCATGAAAAGATAGCTATTGCCTTGAGTTTCAGGACTGCTGATCTGCGCTTAAGATGCGCACCGTTTCACGGGTTGATCAGGTAGGGGCATACGAATTTAATATCAAGGACGCCTCTTGAAAAAGTCAGAGCTTCCAGTCAAAACCTGTGCTACCTGTGGGCTTCCGTTCACATGGCGAAAGAAATGGGCCCGTTGCTGGGACGAAGTACGCTATTGCTCGGAGCGCTGCAGACGCGGCAAATCACTCAAATCCTGAATAAAAAAAAGGGCTCTTTAAGCCCTTTTTGTGTTCAAGCGAAGTTTACTTGGCCAGCCAGGACTCAACCGTGTCAGCGCCGTGATTGCTTTTCCACTCTTTCAAGCCTTTGTGATTACCACCTTTGGTTTCAATGGTTTCTCCAGTGTGCGGGTTTTTATAAACCTTCACCTGACGAGCTTTGCGGGTGCCCGCTTTTGGCGCCGGTGCAGTATCGCGGCCCTTGGATTGTGGACCGAGCAGATTGATCACGTCTTTGAGGCTATAGCCATACTTTGCGAGCAAATCGCGAAGCTTGGTTTCGAATTCAATTTCTTTCTTTAGACCGGCGTCGCCTTTAAGCGCTTCGAGCGCTTGGAGTTGCTCAGCCAGGTGTTTTTCGAGTTGACGAAATTCTGCGAGTTTAGACATGGGAAACCTCTTCTAGATGTGTTGTTACGTTACACCAAAAAAGACATGTGCATGAACTGGTAAACCTGTCGACACGCGTCCGGGGTCATGAATTGAATCCCATAGAAAGAGTAAGTTCAGCTACTGGGAGAATAGAAATCCCGTGCTTGGACTGTATCTACCGGCAGTAAACAGTCCAAAGCTGATCGACACGGGTCGTGAAACGTTGGCTCATCATCTCTCTTCGCATGCTCCAATCCGGTTCGATAGGCACGCCGGCCAAGCGCATCGTCCCCCTGCTCCACCGGCCGTTGATTGCATCCAGAACGCCCATGACCTTCTGCGTAGTGACCATAATGCAAACGCCAAATACTGACTATTGGTGAGTGTCCGCCTCCTCAGCCGGATAAAACTCGCCTTCCTTCCCCATCTTCTTCAACCGTTCGCGCACGATCGATTCAATGCTGGCCACTGCCGCCTGATCGTCAGGGTTGACCAACTGCAAGCACAGGCGTTGGATATTCTGGTCGTGCGTGCCCTCGCTCATCATTTCGTGAGTGAAGACTTGTTCACCACGCCATAGGCACAGCTGGGTATGCGTCTCGCCCAGCCATATCTCGTTGATTGATCCAAGGTCGGCCGTCGCCAGTTGATCCACGGTGATTGTCTTATCCATAGCGCTGTACCTTACCGATGAGTAGATACAGGTAGACTTGCAGGCGTAGTGGGTCGTTCCCGGCGTCGGCCGTTCAACCGCACCAGTGGTGGTCAACCACGCGCCAAACGAAAAAACACGCCGAAGCGTCTATTGCGTAAATCCAGGCATTGCCTCCCGTGCAATTATTGCCCCCGGGTACTGAATGACTCGCCCGGCCAGTCGATGACCTTCGGCAGCTGCTTGCTGCGGTATGCCTCCTTGCAGCCGACAGGCCAGGTAAGCGGCACTGAACGCATCACCGGCGGCGGTAGAATCAATCACCCTGGCAACCCTGGTCGCAGCGACTTCGTGCAACGCCCCCTGGTGCTGAACCAGACAGCTCTGCGCACCGCGCTTGATCACCACCTCATTCACCCCCATTTGCCGGTAGCGTTTGAAAATCGACTCGACGTCGGCCTCCTCGAACAGGGCCTGCTCATCGTCAAGGGTCAACAAGGCCAGATCCAGATGAGGCAGCAGGCGTTGATAGGTTTCTGTCGCCTGCTGACGGTCGCGCCACAGGCGGGGCCGGTAGTTATTGTCGAATACCAGTTTGGCGCCGTGCGCACGCGCCGCGATCAATCGCGGCAAGACGCGATCAAGTCCCGCTTCACCGAGCACGGCCAGTGAGATGCCGCTCAGATAGAACACGCGATAGTCGTCCAGCGCCGTCAATACCTGCGCAGCCGCAGCCTGGGTAAAACACTCGCGGACGGCGGCTTCGTTGCGCCAATACAAAAAACGCCTTTCGCCCTGGGCGTCAGTCTGGATGCAATACAACCCCGGCAGGCGTCCCGGCAGACGCTGCACCAGCGACAGGTCCAGCCCCTCACTGGCCCAGGCGGCGCACATGGCATCGCTGAAACTGTCATCGCCCAGCGCCGTGACATAAGACACCTGCCATTTGGCAGCGAGCAGGCGACGCAAATAAACGGCCGTGTTCAGCGTATCGCCGCCAAAGCTCTGGTTTAGCTGGCCATCAGAGCGTTGTTGCAGTTCGATCATGCATTCGCCGATCAGGGCAATACGCAGAGCCGCTTGGGGCGGCGCAATGAAAGTCATGACGTTCAATTATCCGATGCGGTTCATAAACAGCCCCTCGCAGGGGAAGGGCCGAGGCGTAAAACGGTGTTCAAGCGAAGATCAGTTGCACCTTCGCCGCTTTGCTTTTGTCGCCGGCCAGCTCCAGTGCCTCAACCACCTGGTGCTGATTGAACTCAGCGGACAGCAGCGGCAGCGGATCGATACGGCCACTCTCCAGCCAACGCACCGATGTGGTGAATTCGTCGATAAAACGGAACGAGCCGACCAATTTGATTTCTTTGACCAGCAGCAGGCCCAGCGGCATCTCGACCGTGTTGTGGCCCATGCCCACTTGCACCACCGTGCCTTTGGGACGCGTGAACGCTGCCGTGGAGGCGATGGCTGCCGGTGAACCGGAGGCTTCGAAGCAGACATCGAAGTACCCGCCCTCCTCGGCCCATGGCGCGGTGCGTGCGGTGTCGGTCGGGTCCACGGCGAGCGTCGCGCCCATTTGCAGGGCCAGTTCGCGGCAGCGCTCGCTCATGTCGGTGGCAACCACTTCGGCGGCACCCGCCTTGAGCGCGGCCGCCATCACCAGGCACCCGATCGGGCCGGAGCCGGTGACCAGGACCTTTTTGCCCACCAGGTCACCGGCCTGATGCACCGCGTGAATGGCGACAGCCAACGGCTCGGCGAACACCATCACGCTGTCTTTGGAGCTGTCGGCGTACGGCACGCATTGCTGCTCAGTCACGGCGACGTAGTCAGAAAAACCACCGTTCACATGGGGGTTGAATTGCGCGCTGCCCATGAACTTCATGCTGCAACAGACATTCTGTTTGCCCTCCAGGCACAGTGCGCAGCGGTTGCACGGCTGCGACGGGTTGACTGCGATCCGCTGCCCCACCTTCAGTGTGCTGCCCGTGGGCACGGCGGCAATCACCCCGATGAACTCGTGCCCCAGCACCAGCGGGTTCTTGAGGATCGACATGCCCGCCTTGGCATGCTGGTAATAATGAATATCGGAGCCGCAGATCCCGCCGCGACTGACCTTGACCAGGACCTGCTCCTCGTCGGAGTACGCCAGGGGCAGCGATGTATGGCGTACGTCCTTGACCCCGTAGGCGACACAGGCGCGGTTTTCGATTGTTTGAATGGCCATTGCGATTTACCTCATGCCTGGGAAGGTTTGCCCAGCGGGCGGTCGGATTCAGGTGCGGATGTGGATTGCTTGTTTGGCAGCGCGACGACTTCGATCTTGCCCACCAGAAAGGTGTAAGCGAGCAGCCCCATCAATGCCACGGCGGCGATGTAAAACATGGCGTACTGAAAGCTGTGGGTGCGCTCCAGAATCACCCCGATAACAATCGGGCTGATGATCCCCGACAAATTGCCGAAGATATTCAAAAAACCACCCAGCGTGCCGATCAGGTGCCGTGGAATGACGTCACTGCACACCACCCAGCCAAGATTGGAGAAGGCATTGGCGAAGAACGCCACGGACAGAATCGCGATGGCAATCACCGGCTGGTCTTCGAAAAAATTCACCAGGCAAATGCTGGTCGTTACCGCCAGCCCGCACATCACCGGAATCTTGCGCGCCTTGGTGCGCGAATGACCGCGCTTGAGCAGCATATCGCTGAGTACGCCGCCACACAGCACGCCGCACATAGCCATCAGATACGGGAACATCGCGCCAATCCCGGCGGTGGCAATCGACAGGCCCAGGCCTTTTTCCAGATAAACGATGAACCAGGTGAGGAAGAAATACAGGGTCGAGGACGCGGCGAACTGAGCGATAAACAACCCCCACACCGTCGGCTGACGCAGCACGTGGCGTACGTCCGGCCAGTTGACCCTGGTGCTGTTGCCTCGCTGGTTGGCCGAACCATAACCACCACCGTCGCGGATCATGTCCAGTTCTGCCTGATTAGCTTTGGTGCTGTCCTGGGGATCGCGATAGGCGATCAGCCAATAGATGCCGAAGACGATGCCCACTGCCCCAGAGAGGTAGAAGGACGCTTCCCAGCCCCAGGTGGCGACGATGTAAGACAGCACCGGCGTCAGCACCGCCAGGCCAATGTACTGCGCGCTCGAATAGACCGCAGTGGCTCGCGCCCGCTCATGGTCGGGGAACCAGTTGGCGATGATCTTGGTGTTGGAAGGAAACGATGGGGCTTCAGCGACGCCGATCAGCGCGCGGCAGACCAGCAGCATCACAAACGACGCCGACGCGGTGGCGAACATATGATGGGAAGCGAAGCCCATGACAAATGTGAACACACTCCACAGGATAATCGCGCTGCCGTACAAGCGTCGTGGCCCCACGCGGTCGAGTACGTAGCCGACAGGCACCTGGCTCATGGCGTAGAACCAGGTGAACATCGAAAACAGCAGGCCCAACTGGGTCGGCGACAAGGCGAACTGGCCTTGAATCGCCGAGCCGGCCACCGACAGGTTGGCGCGGTCCATATAGTTGATTGCCGTGACCACAAACAGCATGGCCAAGACCGAAAGTCTTGCGCGTGTGGGTTTCATCGCTCTACCTATTTATTTGTATTTATCAGGTAAGTGCTTGCGCCCGCGGGCATGGCGAACAGGCAATGCCCGCCTTATCGAACGGACCCGGTCAGAGCGTGGCCAGCCAGCCTCCATCGACATAAATAATCTGGCCGCTCACATAGTTGGAGGCCTGGGATGAGAGGTAGACCGCCGTGCCGATCAACTCATCGGGGCGCCCCCAGCGTTGGGTCGGGTTGCTGCTTTTAACCCAATGATCGAAGTCCGGATTGTCCACCAGGGCCGCATTCATTTCGGTCAGGATGTAACCCGGCCCGATGGCGTTGCACTGGATATTGAACTGCGCCCATTCAGCGGCCATGGCCTTGGTCAGCATCTTGATGCCACCCTTGGCAGCCGTATAAGGCGCGACCGTGGCGCGGGCCGCTTCGCTGGTCAGGGAGCCGATGTTGATGATCTTGCCGCCACGCCCAGCGGCCACCAGACGCTTGGCCACCGCCCGGCCAACGATGAAGGCACTGGTCAAGTTGACGTCCAGCACTCGCTGCCAATCGGCCAGCGCCAACTCGAGCATCGGCTGACGGTGCTGGATACCTGCGTTGTTGATCACGATATCGACCAGCACGCCCTGGCTGTCGAGTTCGCGGAACATCGCCTCCACCGCCGCTTCATCCGCGACATTGAACAGATGACCCGTGGCGCGATACCCCTTGGCAGTGAGCTGGCCGACGGCGTCTTCCAGACGCGCCGCGTCGGTGCCATTGAGGATCACCGTGGCACCCGCCTCTGCAAGCCCAAGTGCGTAGGAGAAACCCAGGCCGCGAGTGGAACCGGTTATCAGTGCGGTGCGTCCGCTCAAATCGAAAAGTGATGACATGATTTCCTCGGTGTTCAGCGTTTTTTATTCTTGGAACAAAGTCCCGATACGCCTGGCGACGCCACAACTTAACTAATAAGTTGGCCGTAAAAATACGAACTCATGGGACAACCTGAGGCTATCCTGATCTCGAATCGGCGCAATAATCAAGAAAAAAATCCACTTTCTCCCCTTCAATGTATTTACTTCTTAGATTTATTGGCGGAAGGTGCTAAAAGAATCAAACTTATGTGACGAGTTGAAAACCACAAAAATGAACCGTGAAATCGTCAAAACGCAAAACACCGTCAACGCTGTTTACGAGCAGATGAAGCACAACATTCTGGAGGGTCTCTGGCCGCCCGGCAGTAAGCTGCCCTCCGAATCCGAGCTGATCGCCACCTTCGACGTGAGTCGGGTCAGTGTGCGAAGCGCGGTCCAGCGGTTGCGCGGCCTGGGCATCGTGGTGACGCATCAAGGCAAGGGCACCTTCGTCATCAAGGACCTTGAGCAGCACGGTGTGCTCAATGACAGCCAGCCGATCATGCATCTGTCCCAGGAAGAATTCGAAGACATGCGGGTGTTTCGCGAGGCCGTGGAGTTTCGCTGCATGGAACTGGCAGTCAAGCACGCCACCAGCGACGACATCGCCCTGCTGGAAGCGGCCCTGAACCGGATGCTGGTGAACAAGGACGATTACAAGCGCTATTCCCAGGCCGACTTTGACTTCCACTACGCCATCGTCAAGGCCTCGCACAACAAGATCTTCATCCATGCCATGGATTCGATCCGGCACATCTACCTGTATTACCTCGAAGAGTTGAATCGCGTACTGGGGGTCACCCTGGAAAGTGTCAATGCGCACATCAAGGTCTACATGGCGATTAAAAACCATGACGCCGTGGCTGCGGCCGAGACCCTCAACGAGGCGATGGCCAACAACGTAGACGCGATCAACGAGGCACGGCTCATCGAGTCACGCAGCAATGCCGGCGACGGATTCAAGACATAAGCAAACGACAGCTCAATGGGAGAGCGAGATGGAATCCATAACAATCACAAATGTAAAAACGATTCTCACCGCGCCAGGCGGCATTGATCTGGTGGTGGTAAAAGTGGAAACCAACCAGCCGGGGCTCTACGGCCTGGGCTGTGCAACGTTTACCCAGCGTATCTTCGCGGTCGAGGCGGCCATCGAGCAGTACATGAAACCCTTCTTGATCGGCAAGGATGCGCTGCGCACCGAAGACATCTGGCAGTCGGCGGCCGTCAGTGGGTACTGGCGCTCAGGGCCGATCATGAACAATGCACTGTCCGGTGTGGACATGGCGCTGTGGGACATCAAGGGCAAAGTCGCCGGGTTGCCGGTCTACCAGATGCTCGGTGGCCGCTGCCGCGATGGCGTGCCGTTGTACCGCCACTGTGACGGTGAAGATGAAGTCGCAGTGGAAGACAGCATTCGCGCAGCCATGGAAGAAGGCTATCAGCACGTGCGCTGCCAGATGGGCATGTACGGAGGCTCTGGCACCGAGGACCTGAAGCTGATCGCCGGCAAGCTGGCCAGGGCGAAAAACATCCAACCGAAAATCTCACCGCGCAACAAGACCCACGGTATCTACTTCGATCCGGATGCCTACTTGCGTGCCGTGCCCAAACTGTTCGATCACCTGCGCGACAAGCTGGGTTTCGGTGTCGAGTTCATTCACGACGTGCATGAACGCGTGTCGCCGATCGCCGCCGTGCAATTGGCGAAGAACCTCGAACAACACCAGTTGTTTTTCCTCGAAGACCCTGTTGCACCGGAAAACATCGAGTGGTTGAAAACCCTGCGCACACAGAGTTCGACCCCGATTTCCATGGGTGAACTGTTCACCAACGTCAACGAATTCAAGCCGCTGATCCAGAACAACCTGATCGACTTTATCCGTTGCCATGTCAGCACGGTCGGCGGCATTACACCGGCGAAAAAAATCGCCACCTTCGCCGAGTTCCACGGTGTGCGCACGGCGTGGCATGGCCCGGGCGATATCTCGCCGGTCGGCGTGGCCGCCAACCTGCACCTGGACCTGAGCACCACCAACTTCGGCATCCAGGAATGGACCCCGCTCAACGACAATCTGCTGGACGTCTTCCCTGGCTGCCCGGAAATCGACCGTGGCTACGCCTACCTCAGTGACCGGCCGGGTATCGGCGTGGACATCGACGAGGAAAAAGCCAAGCGCTATCCGTGCCAGGGCGGCATTCCAAGCTGGACCAATGCACGCCTGCCGGACGGCACGGCGGCGCGTCCCTGAAAGGTCCCGGGGCGACGTCGGTCACCCCTCGCCTGGCGTCTGCGCCAAGGCCCCGGCGCTGATCCGCTGCACCTGAATGCAACACCCTCGATTACAACAATAATGAAGGGCTATTCATGAACACCATCAAAGAGACTGCTCTCTCGGCAGGAGACACCCGTGCCACCCGCGGGTCCAAGTCCGAGCGCTTTGCGATCAAACGCTGGCTCTACCTGATCCCGCTGATCTTCATCACTTACAGCCTGGCCTATCTCGATCGGGCCAACTACGGCTTCGCCGCCGCCTCCGGTATCGAGCAGGACCTGAACATCAGCAAGGGCACGTCCTCGCTGATCGGTTCGCTGTTCTTTCTAGGCTAT
Organism: Pseudomonas sp. TREG-RG-20F-10-E-6-01; assembly: GCF_022662455.1. Taxonomy (NCBI): domain Bacteria; kingdom Pseudomonadati; phylum Pseudomonadota; class Gammaproteobacteria; order Pseudomonadales; family Pseudomonadaceae; genus Pseudomonas; species Pseudomonas sp. TREG-RG-20F-10-E-6-01. Next base: position 82,706 of record NZ_JAKNQP010000009.1, read on the forward strand.
TTCTTCTTCCAAGTGCCCGGCGCCATCTATGCCCAACGCTACAGCGTGCGCAAACTGGTGTTCTGCAGCCTGATCCTGTGGGGCTTCTGCGCCATGGCCACGGGCCTGGTGACCAATATCCCGATGCTGATGATCATTCGATTCTCACTGGGGGTGGTGGAGGCGGCAGTGATGCCGGCGATGCTGATCTTCATCAGCAACTGGTTCACCCGCAAGGAACGCTCACGCGCCAATACCTTTCTGATCCTCGGCAACCCGATCACGGTGTTATGGATGTCGGTGGTTTCCGGCTACCTGATCCACGCCTGGGGCTGGCGAGAAATGTTCATTATCGAAGGCGCGCCGGCGGTGCTCTGGGCGTTTGTCTGGTGGCGCCTGGCGCGGGATAAACCCGAGGAAGTCAGTTGGCTGACTCGCGAGGAGAAAGACCGACTGGCCGCCACACTGGCCGACGAACAAAAAAACATGAAGGTGATGCGCAACTACCGTCAGGCATTCACCTCACCCTTGGTGATCAAGCTGTGTCTGGTGCATGCACTGTGGAGCATCGGCGTGTACGGCTTCATCATGTGGCTGCCGTCGATCATCAAGCAGGCCTCGGCGTCTGACATCGTCACCACCGGCTGGCTGAGTGCTGTGCCTTACGTGGCCGCAGTAGTGACCATGCTGGCGGTCTCCTGGGCCTCGGACAAAACCGGGCAGCGTAAACTGTTCGTCTGGCCGCTGCTGGCCCTCGGCGCCTTGGCCTTTCTGGGTTCTTACTTGCTGGGTTCGACGCACTTCTGGCTGTCATTCAGCCTGCTGACCATTGCGGCGGCGGCGATGTACGCACCTTACGGCCCCTTCTTTGCGTTGATTCCGGAGTTGCTGCCGGCCAACGTATTCGGCGGTGCTATCGGGCTGATCAATGCCTGTGGCGCGCTGGGCGCATTTCTCGGTTCGTGGATCGTCGGCTACCTCATCGGCCTGACAGGCAATCCGGGAGCGGCCTACATTTTCATGACCGCAGGCATGCTGGCGGCGGCCGTCATCATGGGGTTAGTGGTGGTAAGCGAGAACCGCAGGTAATAAGACCACCGCTGAAATGATCGGATGGCCCCAGGACAACGATAGCGAGCCCGGGGCCTCGAACTTCCGGTGTCGGCCCTGCTTTGGGCAAAGTCGGTCCCAGTGGAGCGCATCGAGCGCCGTGCCTTGCGGCGTTCAAAACAGTCAGCGCCTGGTTGTTATCACTGCCGTCCTGAATGCCATAAGGCACACCACGCATCACGTGCGCCACAAACCACAGCGCCATCAACCTGGCGCTCTCAGTCAACTCTGACCGCTGCGTTCAAGCAACAGCAAAGCTCAAGAATTAAAGTTGAAGCGCCAGGGGAAGCAACCCCAGCTCACAACTCCAATAATAGAGCGACGTCAATGAAACTGAACGCATCCTTGCCAGCGTGCCTGGCTTTCAGCTTCGTATCACTTGCCGCCCAGGCTGCTGAGGGCCCTCCTCCGCCTTCCGTCAGCCAGCCCAGCGGTATCAACCTGGGCGGCACCAGCTTCTACGACGGCTTCGCCGGGCCACCCGGGCTGACGCATCAGACCTACCTGAAGTTCAGTACGTCCAGCAGCATTCGTGACAATGCCGGCAAAGACAACCGCAACTTCGATAACCCGAAAATCAATGTCATTACCCTGATCAACCAATTCAGCTATTACTCACCCAACACCATCGGTGGCGGCGCGCACCTGGGCTGGAGCCTGTTGGTCCCGGTGGTCTCCCTGGACGGCGACTTTGGCGACAACGGTGTCAAGCTCAAGGACAACGGGGTCGGTCTGGGTGACGTCACTGTCGGCCCGCAGATCCAGTTCGACCCGATCGTCAACGCCGAGGGCCGGCCCGTGTTCGTGCAGCGCGTGGCCTTCGATACGATCCTGCCCACCGGCAAGTACGACAAACACAAGGACTTGAACCCCGGCTCCAATTACTTCTCCTTCAACCCCTACTGGGCCGCCACCTTGATGCCGGCACCGCGTTGGGAAGTGAGTTGGCGCTTGAACTACCTGTACAACTTCAAGAACGACGACCCGGCCAGCAGTTCGGCACAGTTCTATGAAGGGCGACCGGTGCGCGACACCCAGGCAGGGCAGTCGGCCTGGGCCAACTTCACGGCCTCGTACGAGGTGTTCCCGAAGGTCTCGGTCGGGATCAACGGCTATTACTTCAGGCAGATTTCGGATGACCAGGCCAACGGCGATCGCCTTAGCAATTCTCGCGAGAAGGTGCTCGGCATCGGCCCCGGCCTGTTCTGGAAAATAACCGAGGACAAGGCCTTCTGGCTCAATACCTATAAAGAGACCGGCGTGGAAAACCGCAGCAAAACCGATTACGCCGTGCAGGTTCGCTACGTTCACAAGTTCTGACTGAGGTGATGTTTGATGAATGCGCTCAACTCCATCGACAGCAAGAAATCACTGGGCGCTATCTGCCTGATGATGGTCATTTCCCTGGGCACGCTGCAGATCCAGCCGATCCTGGGTGGCGCGTTGATTGATCAGCTGGGTGTGCCGCTCAATGCCATCGGCGTGATTTTCGCCGCCGAGCTGATCGCGATGGCCATCGCCTGCGGCGTATGTGCGCTGCTGATGGCACGTGTCGACCGCCGCCGCTTTGCGCTGGTTGCCTTGTTGATATTGGCCGCCGGCAACCTGGTCAGCACCCAGCTTCACAGCCAGGCGTGGCTGGTGGTTTTCAGGGTGATCTGCGGTGCCAGCGGTGGCGCGGTAATGGCGGTGGTGTATGCAACCGCTGCACTGCGCAGGTCAAAAGACGCGACATTTGCCGTGATCAATATCGGCAACCTGCTCTGGGGCATGCTGCTGGTGACGTCCATGCCGCTGCTCTTGCAGGCGTTTGGCGTGCAAGGTGCCTTTTTCCTGCTGGCCATCACCAGCCTGCTTGCCGCACTGGGTTGCTGGAGAATACCCAGGCACTACTCAGACGCCCATCGCATTGCTCACGGTGCGGCCCGGCCGTTCGGGCTGACCTCCATGCTGCTGATCGCACTGTTTGCGCTGTTGTTTTTCGGGCATTCCGCCCTGTGGGTGTATCAGGAGCGAATCGGCAAGAGTCTGGGCCTGGAGCCCCAGCAGATCGGCGCCATCCTCGGTGGCAGCATCCTGGCCGGCGCCCTGGGTGCGGGACTCTCCGGGATGATCGGACGACGCCTGGGTTTGTTGTTCCCGCAACTGTTGAGTTTTGGCACCGCCTTGCTGGCGACGCTGATCATGGTCTACGGCGACAGCACCGTTGCGTTCGCCACCACGGCTTGCCTGATTCATATGGTGTGGTTTTTCAGCTTGCCGTATCTGCTTTCGATGGCCGCCGAACTGGACCCCTCCGGTCGATTGGCGGGCCTGGGCAACGCCGCGATTTTCGTCGGCCAAGGGCTTGGCCCCTTTGGCGCCGCGCTGGTGGTGGGTGATGGACACTTTCGCGCGGTGGGCTGGCTGGCCGCCTGCGCTTATGTGCTGGCCTTGATCATCTCGTGCCTGGTGGTGGCTCGCTTCCGTCGAGGCGTGAAGCCTTGTGGGCAGGCGCTCTCGACGCAATCGGCCTGAATGTCATTAACGAAACCGATCCATGAGATGAAGCGATGAATACTCCATTCCCCAACACCCCCGAATTTTCCGGGGCGCTGTACACACCCAGCCGCGTCGAAGGCGAGGTGTATGACCTTGAGGTCGAAGGCGCGATCCCCGAGGCGATCCGTGGCACCTTTTACCAGGTGTCACCGGACCCGCAGTACCCACCGATGCTGGGCACCGATATATTCTTCAACGGCGACGCCCTGGTCAGCGGCTTTTACTTTGCCGATGGCAAGGTCTCGCTGCGCCGCCGCTACGTGTTGACCGACCGATTGGTCGCTCAACGCCGTGAAGGACGTTCGCTCAATGGTGTGTACCGCAACGCCTACACCAACGACCCGCTCGCGGCAAAAAACAACACCACCGCCAACACCTCGGTGATCGCGCACAACAACGTCCTGCTGGCACTCAAGGAGGATGCCATGCCCTGGGCGCTGGACCCGCAGACGCTGGAGACCCTTGGCGAGTGGAATTTCGACGGGCAAATCGACGCTGCGACCTTCACGGCCCACCCCAAGCTCGACCCGGTCACCGGAAACCTGCTGGCCTTCAGTTACGAAGCCAAAGGCGACGGCACACCCGACATGGCCTATTTCGAGATTTCGCCGCAGGGGAAACTGCTGCATGAGATCTGGTTCCAGGCGCCCTACGCCGCGATGGTCCACGACTTCGCGGTCACCGAGCATTACGTGGTGTTCCCACTGATCCCCTTGACGGTGGACGTCGAACGCATGAAAAACGGCGGCCAGCATTTCCAGTGGCAGCCCGAGCTGCCCCAGCTGTTTGCCGTGGTGCCCCGCCATGGGCACGCGCGGGACGTGCGCTGGTTCAAGGGGCCCAAGGACGGCTTCCAGGGCCATACCCTGAATGCCTTCGACAAAGACGGAAAAATCTACCTGGACATGCCGGTCACCGGCGGCAATATTTTCTATTTCTTCCCCCAGGCGGACGGCTTCGTACCACCGCCGGAAACCCTGGCAGCCAGCCTGATGCGCTGGGTGTTCGACCTCCACAGCTCGCACGATGAGCTGCAACCCCAGGCACTGACGGACTTTCCCTGTGAATTTCCCCGCTGCGATGACCGCTACATCGGCCGCCAGTATGAACACGGGTTCTTGCTCGCCTTCGATCCGCAGCGGCCCTATAACCCGGCGAACGGGCCGATGCCGTTTCAGTTCTTCAACCTGCTGGCGCACCTCAACCTGACAACGGGCGTCACCGATGCCTGGTTCCCCGGTGACAGCGGATGCTTTCAGGAGCCCATTTTCATTCCACGCTCGGCTGAGGCACCGGAAGGTGATGGCTACGTGGTCTGCCTGCTCAACCTGATTGCCGAAGGCCGCAGCGAACTGGTGGTACTGGACTCGGCTGACATGTCAGCGGGCCCTATCGCACGCATCAAAATCCCGTTTCGCATGCGCATGTCGCTGCACGGCTGCTGGGTGCCACGTTAAGTCGGCCTGGCATTCCCCACTCCTCCATAGCCACACCCGTCGCCATCCACCCCCCATGGAATGGCCCGGGTTGCTTGGCGTTGGAAATCTCGATTCGATGATCGAACACAAAACCCACACTTATTCCGCAATACGAGATTTATGCATAAATCCCACTTTACAGGATTAATGCATAAGCCTAGATTAACCCCATTACTGCCCCGCTCCCGTTCCCCTTTCCGAGAGGACGCTTCATGAAATTCGCAAGCTTCGTTGTTCAAGGCCGCACGACTTACGGTGTGGTTGACGGTGATCAGATAATTGACCTGGAATCGGTCAAGGCCACCTTTGGCGCCGACCTCAAGCAGGCGATTGCCGCCAACCGCCTGGGAGAACTGACCCAGGCCGTGCTCGCGCCACTGCCACGCGTGGCAGTGGCAGACGTGACGTTCCTGCCGGTTATCGCGAACCCCGGCAAAGTGCTGTGCATCGGCATCAACTACGCCACCCACGTGCGTGAAACCGGCCGTGAAATGCCGACTTACCCGATGATCTTCACGCGTTTCGCCGACAGCCAGGTGGCCCACCTGCAACCGATCATTCGCCCCAAGGCTTCGCACAAACTGGATTTCGAAGGCGAGCTGGCGGTGGTCATCGGCAAAACCGCACGGCACGTCAAAGCGATGGATGCACTGGACTATGTGGCCGGCTATGCCTGCTACAACGATGGCAGCGTCCGCGACTGGCAGAAGCACACGATCCAGTTCGTGCCTGGCAAGAATTTTCCGAACACCGGCGGTTTCGGTCCTTGGCTGGTGACCGGCGATGAAATCGGCGACCCCCAGGACCTGGAATTGACCACGCGCCTGAACGGCGAAGTGATGCAACACACCCGCACCAGCGACATGATTTTCGACGTGCGCCAATTGATCGAGTACTGCTCAACCTTCACCGAACTGGCGCCTGGCGATGTGATTGTCAGTGGCACCACCGGCGGTGTAGGCGCCTTCCGCGAACCGCCGGTCTGGATGAAGCCTGGCGATACCGTCGAGGTCGAGATATCCGGTATCGGCATCCTGCGCAACAGCATCGCCGACGAGCAGTAAGCCATGAAGCCATTGTCTGAATCACAAGCCCCGCCGGAACAGGACGCCGATAACAAAGGCTCGAGCCTGGAACGCATGCTGCGGGTCCTGGATTTATTCACCGAAGCCAGCCCGATCTGGGCGGTCGACGAAATGGGCGCGGAACTCGGTTATACCCGCTCGACCATCTACCGCTACGTTCGCGAACTGGCCGAGGCGAGCCTGTTGTTTCAAGTCGAGGCCGGACGTTACGCGCTGGGCGCGCGGATTATCACTTGGGACCGCCAATTGCGCCTCAGCGACCCCTTGGTGCGCGCGGCACAGTCCCTGGAACAGGACCTGCCGCGCTGGAGCGAGCAGCAGGTGTGGCTGATCTGCCGGCTGTTCAAGGACCAGGTGGTGTGCATCCACCAACAGGGCGAGTTGTTCAGTGAGGTCAGCTATTCCCGTGGCTCACCCAGGCCGCTGTTCCTCGGCGCCACCTCGAAAGCGATCCTCGCCAACATGACTTCGCGCCAGCACAACAAACTGTTCCTGGAAAACCCGGACGAAGTCCGCGCCAGCAACCTGGGCCACACCTGGGAACAGTTCCGCCGCTCACTGCAGCAACTACGCCGTCAGGGGTATGTCGCCAGCGCGGCTGAAATTGATCCCGGTGTCTACGGCCTGGCGGCGCCGATCCTCGACAGCGACGGCAAGGTGGTTGGCAGCATCAGCTGCGTTCGTCCGATCGAAGAGCGCGACAACACCCTGGAAGCGCAACAAGGGGCACAGATGCTCAGCCTCGCGCAGGCGCTTTCGCAACGCATGGCGGCGCTCACCCACGCCCCCCGACAGCCGGACTGAAACCTTTGGAAGGGAATAACAATGACAACCCTCAACAGCTTCAGCACTCAAGTCCTGATCATCGGTGCCGGCCCCACCGGGCTGACCCTGGCCAACCTGCTCGGCCAGGCCAATGTCGACACGCTGATCATCGACCGCAAGGCCGGCACCGTGACCGAACCCCGCGCCGTCTCGATCGACGATGAATCCCTGCGCACCATGCAGGCGATCGGGCTGGATGACGCCGTACTGCGCGACGTGGTGCCCGGCTACGGCGTGCACTACTTTACCCGCCCGGGCGGTCGTTGCTTTGGCAAGGTCGAGCCCACCGGCAAGGTGTATGGGTTTCCCAAACGTAATGCCTTTCGCCAGCCGTTGTTTGAAAGCACGCTGAAAAACGGCCTCGAGCGTTTTGCGAGCCTGACAGCACGCTTCAATCACGAACTGCTGGAGTTCACTCAAGATCAACACGGCGTGCGCGCGTTGATCATGGACGCCGATGGCCAACTGCTCGACGTCAAGGCCAGCTACCTGGTCGCCTGCGACGGCGGGCGCAGCCCGGTGCGCAAGCAACTGGGGATCGAGATGGTCGGGTCCAGCTTCGCCTCACGCTGGCTGGTGGTCGATACCGACCAGGACGACGATCCGTTCTGGCAGACCCGCGTGTACTGCGATGCCAGACGCCCGGTCGTGGAAGTGCCCGGCCCGCACCGCACACGGCGCTTCGAGTTCCAGCTCAAGCCTGGGGAAGCCGATGCGCAGGCACTGAGCCCCGAGAGCCTGCACACACTGCTTCGTCCGTTCAAGGGGGATGCCCCGGTGTCCATCGTGCGCAAGACGGTCTACACCTTTCATGCCCGCGTTGCCGAGCGTTGGCAGGTTGGCCGCGTCTTTCTGGCCGGCGATGCCGCACACTTGACCCCGCCCTACGCCGGGCAAGGGATGAACAGCGGCGTTCGCGATGCCCACAATCTTGGCTGGAAGCTGATCGGCGTCATCAAGGGAAAAATGGCCGCGACCGCCCTGCTGTCCTACGAAAGCGAGCGGCGCGACCATGCCTGGGCCTTGATCAAGCTGGCCCTGAACCTGGGCGTGGTCATGGCCCCGGCCACCGTACTGCGGGCTCGATTGATCAGCGCGGCCTTCGCATTGATCGGCCTGGTGCCACCGCTGCGCGACTATTTCCTGCAAATGCGCTTCAAGCCCAAGCCGCGGTTTACCAAAGGCCTGGTGCTGCCCGAAGGCAAAGCGGGAAAGCTGGCCTGTGGGCAAATGTTTCCTCAGCCATTGCTGACCGACGCCCAAGGCCATGCCCACCTGCTGGACGCGAGCCTCGGGGACGGCTTCGCCCTTATTCAATATGGCGACCCTGCCCACCAGCGTCTTGACCAACTGCACCACGGTCTTTGGGACCACCTGGAAGCCAAGCGCATCCTGATCCTGCCCGCGCACTGGCAGACACTGCCATCGCTCCCGGGCTGCACCGTGCTGCAAGACCGTGAAGAGGTGCTCAAGGGCGTGCTCGGCGACAGCCAACAGTTTTTGCTGCTACGCCCGGATCGCTATATCGCCGCCATCTTCGACATGGCCACCCAAGACCAGACCGCCGAATCATTGCAGACGCTGTTCGGCATCACCCTGACGAACAACTGCGCGGCTGAGCCACGCATGGCACCCGTCTACCCCTGAACCTTCAGCCCCAGAGGTGTTTATGCAAACCTTGCAGACTTCCACACCCGCACGCCTGTGCTATCTGCACCTGGCAAGCAAAGATCCCCAGCAGCAAGTCGAGTTCTATCGGCGTCTGCTGGACATGGACGGCCTGGCGCAAGCCGACGGCAGTTGGCTGCTCCAGGGACCCCAGCGCGCCATGCTGATTTCGCCCGCCGACCACAGCGGCCTGCTCGCCGCGGCGTACGACCTGGGCAGCCAGCCGCGCTTGAGCGAGCTGCACGCGCGCCTGGTAGCCAAAGGGTGCAGCGTCGAACCGCTCGACTCGCCGTTGCTGGAAGCGGGCGCCTTTCAAATCCGTGATCCCCAGGGACGGCAAACCGTCTTTGGCGTCGCCCGCAACGCATCCACGGCCAACCCCAAGGGCATGCCGGGACGCCTGCAGCACGTGGTGTTCCAGACCACCGAACTGGAAGCGATGATCGACTTCTACGTCAACACAGTGGGCTTTACCGTCTCGGACAATGTCGTGGACGAGCAAAGCGGCCAGCTCACCACCTGTTTCCTGCGCTCGGACGATGAGCACCATTCACTGGCGTTTTTCCGCGGTTCGAAAAACGAATGGGACCACCATTGCTACGAAACCAATGAATGGAACGACATTCGCGACTGGGGCGACCGTTTCGCCAAGGAGCGCATCACCCTGTTCTTCGGCCCGGGTCGCCACGGTCCCGGCAACAATCTGTTCTTCATGGTGGTCGACGCTGACCGCAACCGCCTGGAGTTCTCGGCCGAGCTGGAAATCACCGAAGCCAGCCGTCCACCCGGGGTCTGGCCACAAGAGGAATACACCCTCAATTCCTGGGGGCGCGCCTGGATCCGAAGCTGAATACGTTCAACCACAGGGCCTGCCCTCTCCTCCCCTTAAATTGACGCGGCTACCTGCCTCTAAGGTAAGACAATGACAACTCCAATCATCGCGCCCTATGCCATCAACGGCGACCAGTACATCAACGGCACCTGGCGTGCAGGTCGTTCTGCACGACGCCTGGACGACCGCAACCCCTTCAACGGCGAATCCTTGCTGGAAATGCCCCTGGCCTCGGTGGCCGACCTGGACGACGCCTACCAGGCCGCCCGGCGCGCGCAAACCGATTGGGCAGCGCTGCACCCGACCCAACGCAGCGCGCAGTTGGAAAAACTCGCCCAGGTCATCCAGAACCGTCGCGAAGAAATCATCGACTGGCTGATCCATGAGTCCGGCAGCACCCGTATCAAGGCGGGCATGGAATGGCAATTCACCCTCAGCCTGGTGCGCGAGTGCGCAACGCTGCCGATGCAGGTCGAGGGCCGGATCCTGACCAGCTACAAGCCTGGCGAACAGAGCTTCGTGTTTCGCGAGCCACTGGGGGTGGTCGGTGTGATCAGCCCGTGGAACTTCCCGCTGTACCTGAGCATGCGCTCAGTGGTCCCGGCACTCGCGCTGGGCAATACCGTGGTACTCAAGCCGGCCAGCGATACGGCGGTCACCGGCGGCCTGCTGATTGCCCATCTGTTCGAAGAAGCCGGTTTCCCGGCGGGCTCGCTGAACGTGGTGGTCGGCGCAGGTTCGGAGATAGGCGATGCGTTCGTCGAGCACCCCATACCGAGCCTGATCTCCTTCACCGGCTCCACGGATGTGGGCCGCAATGTCGGACGTATCGCCACCGGCGGCAAGCACATCAAGCGCGTGGCGCTGGAGCTGGGCGGTAACGCGCCGCTGGTGGTGCTGGCGGATGCGGACATCGAGATAGCGGCACACGCCGCAGTGGTCGGGCGCTTCCTGCACCAGGGCCAGATCTGCATGAGCGTCAACCGGGTCATTGTCGACCGCTCGCTGTATGCCGACTTCGCGGCGCTGGTGGTCGAGCGCGTGCGCAACCTCAAGACCGGTGACCCGGCCCTGGCCGACACGGTGATCGGGCCGGTGGTCAACCAGAGTCAGCTCGATGGCCTGCTGGGTAAAATCGACGCCGCCGAACGCGCCGGCCTCAAGCAACTGTGCGGCGGCCAGGCGCGCGGCCTGGTGCTGCCGGCCCATGTCTTCGGCGAAGTGGGCCCCGACCAGGCCCTGGCCCGGGATGAAACCTTCGGACCGTTGTTGCCGCTGATGGTGGCAGAAAATCAGGCGCATGCCCTGGAGTTGGCCAACGCAAGCGAGTACGGTCTGTCGAGTGCGGTGTTTACCCGCGACATGGCGCGCGGCTTGAGTTTTGCCCGCGGGATTGTGGCGGGCATGACCCACATCAACGACATTACCGTCGATGATCAGCCGAATGCCCCTTTTGGCGGCGAAAAGAACTCCGGCCTGGGGCGCTTCAACGGCCACTATGCTCTGGACGAATTTACCCGTGCACATTGGGTCACCTGGCAAGCCGGGGGCCATCACTACCCGTTCTGATCGCGTGCCAGGATCGGGCGAGGCTCAGCCTTCGCCCGGTCAGCCAACACCAAAAATAAAAAGGGCGAAACAATGAATAATCTAGCCTGTGTGTCCACCGAACAGGTCGTTTGTTCTGACCGGCTGATGAAGTGGAAAGAGTTCATGAGTGATCACCTGGGCCGCACGCCGGAGTATATAAAGCGCCTGGAATCCACCAGCATCGACCCGTTGCAGGACGGCAACTTCCAGGGCCGGCTGGAATACGGTGACCTGGGCCAACTGCGTTTTTGCCGCATGACCGCCAGCGCCCATCGTTACTCACGCCACCTGAGCCAGGCGCTCGACGTGCTCGACACGCCGCGCATGCTGATCCTGCAAATCGCCGGGGTCAGTCATTTCGACCAAGGCCAGCAACACAGCACCGTCGCGCCGGACGAAATGCTGCTGGTCGATTGCGGCAAACCCTTTAGCGTCACGAGCCCCCAGGGCTGCGAGCACTTTCTGCTACTGTTCCAGGGCGCCAACGGGCAACTGAAACACCCCGGCGACATGCACCTGAACGCCCGCAATGGGCTGGGCCGCATGCTGATGCACCTGATCAGCGACGCCTACCAGCACTATCCGTTGCTCAACAGCCACTCGGCCGCACTGATCGGCGACAGTATCGCCGGGCTGCTGGACAACGCGCTGAAGAACAAGCAGGACGAAAAACAACTCGAACATGACTTCCGCTTCTTCAAGCAGAACCGCCTCAAGGCCTATATCGAGCGCCACCTGGCCGACCGCGACCTGAGCACCGAGCGCATCGCCAACGCAGAGCAGTGCTCGGTGCGCAGTTTGCACCGCGCGTTTCAGGATGAGTTGGGGTGCAGTGTCAGCGAATACATCTGGCAGCGTCGGCTGTCCCGTTGCGCCGAAGACCTGCGCAACCGCGAACAAGCCCATCGTTCCCTGACCGAGATCGCCTATGCCTGGGGCTATGGCAGCAGTTCGCACTTCAGCCGGCACTTCAAATCGACATTTGGCATGTCGCCCCGATTGTTCCGGGAAACGGCCAGCGAAAGCCGGGGTTAGTCGCCAGCCGTTTGCGCATCAAGCGCCTCAACTTCGACGCAAGAGGGTATTGGGCGCAACACCAAAGGCCTTGCGAAACGCGTGACTGAAATGGGAGAAGTCAGAAAACCCGAAGTCCAGCGCCGCCTGGGACACGCTGCGCACCTGGCCGCGCTCGATCGCCTCACGGCTGGCATTCAGACGCTCCTTCCAAATCTCTGCAACCGGGGTTTTCTGGTACCGCGCGAAGGCGCGCGTAACGGTTCGCGTGGACACATTGTGGGCTTGCGCGATGACTTCAATCGACAGGTCCGGCTCGGTCAGGTGTCGTTGGATGTACTTCATGATGCGGCCGTAGAGGTCCAGCTCCTGGTGGGTTGTCTTCAGGTCCTGGAGTTCCAGGCTGATCACCAGCAGGTCAATCAATGCGCCTGAATAACGATTCGAGATGTGCTCATCCTGCAACGACGTCGGTGCGCTCGCGGCCTGTCGCAACATTTCACGCAGTGGAATGACACCGGGGCGCCGGTCGTCGAGGACCATCGCCGTGTAATCGGCGATCCGTGGCAGACGCTCGGTCAGCAAGGCTCGCGGAATACGGACCAGGTGGTTTTCGGTACCACCGAAGCTGAATCGAAACGCTTGAGTTGCGTCATAAAGAAACAAATTTCCGGTTGCCAGGTTGGCTTTTCTTCCGCCTTGCTCAATTTGTCCATGGCCATTTCGGGAGAAGCCCAACCATAAGTCTTCAGCCGGTCCGCTGCGCAGGTGCCGCTCGGAGCGTTCCCAGTAATGCAGCGGCGATGACAACGAACAGATGTCCAGATCGCCAACAGTGTTGATGGCAAGCGCTCCGTCAAAACTGCTCTGGGACAAGGGTTTGCTATCTGCCGACAGGCAATGGCGGCAGACCACCTCTTTCCAGTAATCAAAGCGACGGGGCGCCGCTACGGCAAGGGTCGAATACTGCGTGCTTGGGTTCATGGCACTGACCTCAACAACGATGCAATTGACGCTCGATAGGTTTGATTTGCGGCCAATATCCAGCCATCAAAAGCAATTAGCAGGCCAAGCGCAGCCGCAGGCCTCTTCAGGTCCTGCCGTGCGATTTCCATCGAGACGTTCGCCAGGCTTCGGTGCTGTCGCCTTCGCCGTCATCCCCATTTAGAAGCACCGCACGTCACGCGGTTGGCTCACGTGCACCAACGCGGACCACAGGTGCAATTGCAGTTCAGCATTGTCTTTTCCAACCAAACGGTTGTCTCGTCGAACAAAGCGCGCCCTCGCCGCCCAGCCTAATTTCCACCTCACAGCAGCTCACCCCACCGCTGATGAGGCATGCCATGCATCGACCCTATTCACAACGAATGGCTGATTCCTCCTGGCTTCTGCAAAGGCGCGACCTCGCACCTGAAGAGTCGGCTTATTGGTTGATTGAATGGTGGGCCATGACGCTGCTGCACCGATGGCAGGTCGCCAAGCGCGACCTGCCGCCGAAGCGCTGACGCCCACCCGTAGGCCTGAACGAAAATAACGAGGAGCTCAACATGGAATCTGCAATCGACACACATCTCAAATGCCCACGCACCCTGTCCCGCCGCGTGCCCGACGAGTATCAACCGCCGTTCCCGATGTGGGTCGCGCGCGCTGACGAGCAGCTGGAACAGGTGGTGATGGCCTATCTCGGCGTGCAATATCGTGGCGAGGCCCAGCGCGAGGCTGCATTGCAGGCAATGCGCCATATCGTCGGCAGCTTCAGCCTGGCCGATGGCCCGCAAACCCATGATTTGACCCACCACACCGACAGCAGCGGTTTTGATAATTTGATTGTGGTCGGGTACTGGAAAGACCCTGGCGCCCACTGTCGCTGGTTGCGCTCATCCCAGGTCAATGACTGGTGGAGTTCGCCGGATCGGCTCAGTGACGGCCTGGGCTATTTCCGCGAAATCACCGCCCCGCGCGCCGAGCAGTTCGAGACCTTGTACGCCTTCCAGGAAAACTTGCCCGGTGTCGGCGCAGTCATGGATACCACCAGTGGCGAGATCGAAGAACACGGTTACTGGGGCTCGATGCGCGACCGCTTCCCGATCTCCCAGACCGACTGGATGAAGCCCACCACTGAGCTGAAAGTGGTCGCGGGTGACCCTGCCAAAGGCGGCCGGGTCGTGGTGCTGGGGCATGACAACCTCACCCTGATTCGTTCAGGCCAGGATTGGGCGGATGCCGAGGCGGACGAACGCTCGCTGTACCTCGACGAAATTTTGCCAACCTTGCAGGACGGCATGGACTTCCTGCGTGACAACGGCCAACCCCTGGGCTGCTACAGCAACAGGTTCGTGCGCAATATCGACATGGACGGCAACTTTCTCGACCTGAGCTACAACATCGGCCATTGGCGCTCGGTGGAAAAACTCGAACGTTGGGCCGAATCCCACCCTACCCACCTGCGTATTTTCGTGACGTTCTTCCGCGTGGCCGCGGGTTTGAAAAAGTTACGGCTGTACCACGAAGTGTCCGTGTCAGACGCCAAGAGCCAGGTATTCGAGTACATCAACTGTCACTCGCAGACCGGCATGTTGCGCGACGCGCTGTCGCCAACCGCCTGAGCGCCATCGGCGCTTACAGCCCAATTTCGGCTTCCTTGCCACCCTCCCCGGGTGGCCCGGTCTCCCTGTGCGAGGAATAAAAGATGAATAAGATTCGCCTGCTGACACTCTCCACCCTGTTGCCCGCACTTCACGCGAACGCCGGTGAAGTAGCCCCTGGCGACTATGAGCAATACCCGGTCGGCGCGACCATCGGTGCGATTTATTACCAGCACTCCACCACAGACTCGGCTTACGCCAACGGGCACAAGGTCAGCTCTGACTACAGGTTGAGCTCAGACGTCGGCATTCTGCGTCTGCTCCATGTCTACGCGCTCAGCGACACGGTCACCATCGACCCGCAATTCCTTTTGCCGTTCGGGCACGTCTCCAGTGCAGGTGATGCCTCGACGCTGGGCAGTACCCGTGGCGTCGGCGACTTGATCCTGACCGCGCCGGTCAAGTGGCGGCTCAACGAAGCCCGCGACACCCTCAGTATCGCCCCCTATCTGTACGTACCCACCGGCACCTACGACAAGAATGACGCGCTGAATATCGGTGAGAACCGCTGGAAGTTCGAACTGCAGAGTGCCTACGTCAAGCACTTCACAGAACAATGGGCAATGGACCTGGTCGGCGGCGCTACCTGGTATGGCGACAACACTGATTATGGTGCGAATGCCGACCGTATGAAGCAAGACGTTTCCTACGCAGCACAGATCATGGGCCGTTACATGCCGGACGCCACCACCGCATTTGCTATCGGCGTCGGGCGCACCTGGGGAGGCGAGACGAACGTCGAGCACGTCAATCAGGATAACGAGTTGGGGACAACCAACTTCCGTCTGACGGCCACCAAATTCGTCACCCCCAAGGACCAGATCCAACTGCAGTTGGGCAAGGATCTCTCGGTGGACTATGGCGCCAAGGAGGACTTTCGCATGAACCTGCGTTACGCCCGCATCTTTTGACGCAGCGTCCACCGGACAGCCATCGCAGACCTCTGCTGCCTTGGCGCAGGCTGTCCGGCTCAGCCAAGTCGATGTCTTTTCCAACCAAGCCTGCGACCGCAGGCGCGGACTATCTTGAGCACCAAGCCCACCGATATTGACGAGTACACAGTGCTCTTCGGCCACTGACGATAAGGACCGCCCCACCATGGCAATCGTTCGCCCCACCCTTGAGCAGCTATTGGATATCGCGAGCAGCCTGCACATGCAGCTCAGCCCCGAGCAAGCTGATGAATACTTGCTTCTTATGCAGTCAAGCTTCGACGCTTACGACCTGATTGACGAGTTGCCCGACTTTATCCCGCCTGTACGTTACGAACGCAGCTCGGGCTATCGTCCATCGGCCGCACACAACCCACTGAACGCCTGGTACTTGCGCACGGAAGTCAGCGGCGCCCGTGAAGGCAAACTGGTCGGTAAAACGGTCGCGCTCAAGGACAATATTTCACTGGCTGGCGTGCCCATGATGAATGGTGCCAAGCCGCTGGAGGGCCACGTTCCAGCGTTCGACGCCACCGTCGTCACCCGATTGCTGGATGCGGGCGCAACCATCCTCGGCAAGGCCACGTGCGAGCATTACTGCCTGTCCGGTGGCAGTCACACCTCCGACCCCGCACCGGTGCACAACCCTTATCGCCATGGGTTTGCCTCGGGTGGATCGTCTTCCGGCAGCGCGGCGCTGGTTGCCGCGGGCGAGGTCGACCTGGCAGTCGGCGGCGACCAGGGCGGGTCCATCCGGATTCCTTCCGCATTCTGCGGCACCTACGGCATGAAGCCGACCCACGGCCTGGTGCCTTACACCGGAATCATGGCCATCGAAGCGACCATCGATCATGCCGGCCCCATCACCGCCAATGTGCGCGACAACGCCTTGATGCTGGAGGTTATGGCCGGCGCGGACGGGCTCGATCCGCGACAAGCCGCCCCGCAGGTCGACACGTACAGCGATTACCTGGAGCGCGGCGTGAGCGGTCTCAGGATCGGCATCCTGCGCGAAGGCTTCGAACTGGCCAACCAGGACCCGCGCGTGGCTTCGTCTGTACGCAATGCCATCGCACGGTTTTCGCAGCTGGGCGCGCAGGTCGAGGAGGTGTCGGTACCGGAACACAAGATTGCCGGTTCGCTGTGGCACCCCATCGGCTGTGAGGGCCTGACGATGCAGATGATGCACGGCAATGGGGCCGGCTTTAACTGGCAAGGGCTGTATGACGTCGGGTTGCTGGACAAGCAAGCCGGATGGCGCGATCAGGCCAATGACCTGTCGGCCTCTCTCAAGCTGTGCATGTTCGTCGGTCAATACGGTGTCGAGCGCTACAACGGCCGTTTCTACGCCAAGGCGCAAAACCTCAGGCGCCTGGCACGCTCCGCTTATGACGCGGCATTGGCGCGCTATGACCTGCTGGTGATGCCTACCGTGCCGATCATTGCCCAGCCCCACCCGGAGCCGGGTTGCTCGATCACCGAGTATGTGGCCCGAGCCCTGGAAATGATCGGCAACGCCTCCGCCCAGGACATCACCGGCCATCCGGCCATGTCGATTCCCTGCGGCCTGGTAGACGGCTTACCTGTCGGGCTCATGCTGGTGGGCAAGCACTATGCCGAAGGGACGATTTACCAGGCTGCCGCGGCGTTCGAAGCGTCTGTTGACTGGAAAAACTCTTAGCCGGTCCTGCAGCGCAAAAAGAAGCAGCGCAAAAAGAATAAGCCGTCAGGCGCTGCCTGGAAGATCAACGATGAGGAATCAACCCATGACCACACCTGAAAAAAACACGTCAACCCCGGGCGAACGAGCACAGGCTTTACTGCAAGTACTCAAGCAGAAGGACCTGATCCCCGACGGTTACATCGAGCACATGACGCAGCTGATGGCGCATGAATGGAGCCCAGAGAATGGTGCTCGGATTGTGGCCAAGGCCTGGGTGGACCCGCAGTTTCGCGAACTGCTGCTCAAGGACGGCACCGCAGCGTGCGCCCAGTTTGGCTACACCGGCCCGCAGGGTGAATACATCGTTGCCCTGGAAGACACGCCCAGCGTGAAAAACGTGATTGTGTGCAGCCTGTGCTCCTGCACCAACTGGCCTGTGCTCGGCTTGCCGCCGGAGTGGTACAAGGGCTTCGAATTCCGTGCGCGGCTGGTTCGCGAAGGGCGCACCGTCCTGCGGGAATTGGGCACGCACCTGCCGGCCTCGGTCACCATCAAGGTGTGGGACACCAGCGCCGAAAGCCGCTACCTGGTGCTGCCTGTGCGGCCGCAGGGGAGCGAATCGATGGATGAAGAAGCGCTTCGAAAATTGATCACCAAGGATGTCCTTATCGGCGTGGCGCTACCGCACGTAGCGTAACCGGGGCGCTTTGTTTCTTTCACTTTTCAGAGGTATTCACGATGGATGGTTTTCACGATCTCGGTGGTTTTCAAGGCTTTGGCAAGGTCCCTCATACCATCAACAGCCTGAGCTACAAACAGGTGTTCAAGCAGGACTGGGAGCACCTGGCCTACAGCCTGATGTTTGTCGGTGCCGATCACTTGAAAAAGTTCAGCGTGGACGAAATACGCCACGCCGTCGAACGCCTGGATGTTCGTCAACATGTCGGCACCCAGTACTACGAACGCTATGTCATCGCGACCGCCACCCTGCTGGTCGAAACAGGCGTCATCACCCAGGCGGAACTCGATCAGGCCCTGGGTGCTCACTTCAAGCTGGCGAATCCCGCTCATGCTGAAGGTCGCCCGGCGATCACCGGTCGAGCGCACTTTGAGGTGGGCGACCGAGTGCTCGTGCGAGACGAGTATGTGGCCGGGCATACCCGCATGCCCGCCTACGTGCGTGGCAAAGAAGGCGTGGTCCTGCACCGCACATCCGTGCAGTGGCCGTTCCCGGACGCGATTGGCCATGGCGACCTGAGCGCGGCGCATCAGCCCACCTACCACGTCGAGTTTCGCACTCAGGACCTGTGGGGGGACGCCGCAGATGAGGGTTTGGTGGTGGTCGACCTGTTCGAAAGCTACCTGGATAAGGCCGCAAGCCAACCTGCGGTGAACACATGATTGACGGCGCCCAGGCGGGCCGACTGCCGGTAACGGTACTTTCCGGCTTCCTCGGCGCCGGCAAAACCACCCTGCTCAACCATATCCTGCGCAATCGCGAAGGCCTGCGGGTGGCGGTCATCGTCAATGACATGAGCGAAGTCAACATCGATGCCGAAGAGGTGCAGCGCGACGTATCACTGCACCGTGGTCGCGATGAGTTGATCGAGATGAGCAATGGTTGCATCTGCTGCACGCTGCGCGCCGATCTGCTCGAACAGATCAGTGCCCTGGCACGCCAGCAGCGTTTCGATTACCTGCTGATTGAATCCACCGGGATCTCCGAGCCCATGCCCGTGGCGGAGACGTTCGCTTTCCTGGACGCACAGGGCTTCAGCCTCAGCGAACTGGCACGGCTCGATACGCTGGTGACGGTAGTCGATGGCAGTCGTTTTCAGGCGTTGCTGGCGTCGCCGGACACCGTGGCCCGCGACGACGCGCAGGAGGACACACCTAAGCGCCCTCTGGCGGACCTTCTGATCGAGCAGGTGGAGTACGCCAACGTCATTCTCGTCAACAAACTGGACCTGCTCGATGAGCCTGGCTACCAGGCCGTGCACGCGATCCTCACCGGGCTTAACCCGACCGCGCGGATCGTGCCGATGGTTGAGGGTAACGTTGAGTTATCCAGCATCCTCGATACCCATCTGTTTGATCTGCCCAGCCTTGCGGCGTCGCCGGGCTGGATGAAGAAAATGGAGGCCGGCGACGCACCGGCATCCGAGTCGGACACCTATGGCGTGACGTCCTGGGTGTACCGCGAGCGCGCGCCTTTTCACCCAAAGCGATTGTTCGACTTTCTCCAGCGGCCCTGGTGCAACGGGCGTCTGCTGCGCAGCAAAGGTTACTTCTGGCTCGCCAGCCGACACCGGGAAACCGGCCTGCTGGTGCAGAGCGGCAAGCAGTTCCAGTGGGACTATGTCGGCCACTGGTGGAACTTCATCGAGCCGTCGCAATGGCCGCGGGATGAATATCGGTTGCAAAGCATCATGGCCAAGTGGGACAGCATTGTCGGGGATTGCCGGCAAGAGCTGGTCTTCATCGGCCAGGATCTGGATACCCACACGTTGCAGCGCGAACTCGACCACTGCCTGCTGAGTGCTCAGGAAATCGCCGCAGGCCCGTCGGCCTGGCAAGCCCTGCCGGGGGCGACAGCCTTTGACGCCCGGGCCTTGTCGACATGCCCGACGCCCTCGCTTGCAGGCTGAACCCATTTGATCGAGGTAGAGGTGTTCCATGCTTTTTTTCAGCCGAACCACCCGCTGGGTACTGGCGCCACTTGCCGACAGGCTGGAGCAGCCTGACCAGGCGAGCACGCCGTTATCGTCGAACCACCCGTTATTGCGCCGCATCCTTGCAGGCGTCGAGCAACTGCTGCAGGAGCGACAAGCCCTGAAGGAGCAAACGCGCGCACTGACCTTGCACGTCAGCCAATTGGACGAGCGCCTGGCTGACCGCGACAAACATTTGCGCCAGTCGCAAGCACGCTGGGCACTGATCACCCGGGGCGCAGATGAACTGTTCTGGTCGCTGGACCTGGAGGGCGCCGCCGCACCCGCGGCGGAGTCCAGGATGGAGTGGACGGGGTCTGCATCGATCCAGGCCCAAGGTATTGATCAGCTTGGCCGTTGGAGCGAACAGCTACACCCGGCTGATCGGCAACCGCACCTGGAGGCGCTTGCCAGGCACCTTGCCGACCGCAACGGGCGGACGCCCTTTGCGCTCGAGGTGCGGATGAAGTCCGCATCAGACGGTGACTATCGATGGTGCAGGATCAGCGGCGATTCATGTCGCGATACGCAAGGCGTACCGCTCGCCATCGGTGGGACCCTGCGTGACATTCACGACCAGCACCTGCACACCGAAGCGCTCGAACTGGCGGCCACACGTTTCGACATTTCCCGGGAAATGCTGCATGACGGGCTCTGGGACATCGAGGTCGTGGCTGGCGACCCTGCGAATCCGACAAATACCATTTGGTGGTCTTCGCAAATGCGCCGGCTGCTGGGGTGCAGCACGGTTGAAGAGTTCCCCAACACCCTGGAAAGCTGGACCTCGCGCTTGCATCCCGAGGACAGCGCGCGGGCAATCGCAGCGTTTGTCGCCCACGTTGATGACCGCAGCGGCAAGACCCCGTTTGATGTGGATTATCGACTCAAACATAAAAGTGGCGCTTACCGCTGGTTTCGCGGCCGGGGGCAAACGCGCCGCGCGCAGGACGGCTCACCGCAAAGAGTGGTGGGCGCCATCACCGATATCCATGCCCACCATGAAGAAAGCACGATGCGTGAGGCTCAGGCGGAACAACATCGGGTAATGCAGGAAACCCTCAGCAAGTTGACCCAGATCGTCGCGACCATCCAGGGCATTGCCAGCCAAACCAACCTGTTGGCGTTGAACGCCGCCATTGAGGCGGCGCGCGCAGGCGAGGCCGGGCGCGGGTTTGCCGTGGTCGCCGATGAAGTGCGCAAGCTGGCCACCCGAACCAGCCAGGCCACGCAGCAAGCAGCCGAAATGATGGACAGCTGACACCATGAAAGCGCGTGCACTGGGCCAGTGCACACAGGGCATATTCCAACAATAATAATCAGGTACGTTATGCGCGATTACGACTCAGCAGTGAGATCTTTCGATTATCTACAACTGGCCGCCCAGGATTTGCACGGCGAGCTGGCCGCCTTGAACGCATGCATCGAATGCTGCGACCGGCACGCCGACGGTGATGCCGTGGCGTTGTATTGCGAAACCCGGGATGGCCACGCCACGCACTACACCTTCAGCGAACTGCAGGCACAGGCTGCGCGCTTCGGCAACTTTCTGCGAGAGCAAGGGGTCAAGCCGGGCGAGCGTGTAGCAGGCCTGATGCCACGCACGGTTGAACTGTTGATTGCCATTTTGGGTACCTGGCGCATCGGCGCGGTCTACCAACCGCTCTTCACTGCATTCGGCCCAAAGGCGATCGAGCAGCGGTTGGGCTGCTCCGAGGCACGCTGGATCGTGACCGATGCCCATAATCGCCCCAAGCTCGACGAGGTCACTGACTGCCCCCTATCATCGTGACCGGCGCTGATCCACGGCACCCGGGTGATTACGACTTCTGGGCCGTCCTGGGTCGTCAACAGGCGGATTGCGCGCCTGAGTTGCTGGACGCCAGCGCACCGTTCCTGCTGATGTGCACGTCGGGTACCACAGGGCCGGCCAAGCCGCTGGAGGTACCGTTGAGCGCCATTCTGGCCTTCAAGGGCTATATGCGTGATTCGATTGACCTGCGAGAGGACGACCATTTCTGGAATCTCGCCGACCCCGGCTGGGCCTATGGTTTGTACTACGCAGTGACCGGCCCGCTGGCGTGTGGCCGTGCCACGCTGTTCTATGACGGCCCTTTTGCGGTGGACAGTACCTGCCGGATCATCGCCAAGTATGCGATCAGCAACCTGGCCGGCTCGCCGACGGCTTATCGTCTGCTGATCGCGGCAGGGGCTGAGTTCGCCGACGCCGTGCGTGGCCACCTGCGTGTCATCAGCAGCGCCGGCGAACCGCTTAACCCGCAAGTCATTCGGTGGTTTGCCGAAGAACTCGGTGTGGTCATCCACGACCACTACGGCCAGACTGAAATCGGCATGGTGCTGTGCAATCACCACGGCTTGCGCCACCCGGTACGTGAGGGCTCGGCCGGTTATGCGGTTGCGGGGTACCGGATTGTCGTGCTGGATGACGCACATCGCGAATTGCCGACTGGCCGGCCAGGCGTGCTGGCGGTGGATCGCGAGCGCTCGCCCCTGTGCTGGTTCAACGGCTACTTCGGTATGCACACCAAGGCCTTTGTCGACCGCTATTACTTGAGCGGCGATATCGTGGAGCTCAATGACGACGGCAGTATCAGCTTCGTCGG
Source organism: Pseudomonas sp. TREG-RG-20F-10-E-6-01 (assembly GCF_022662455.1). Lineage (NCBI taxonomy): Bacteria > Pseudomonadati > Pseudomonadota > Gammaproteobacteria > Pseudomonadales > Pseudomonadaceae > Pseudomonas > Pseudomonas sp. TREG-RG-20F-10-E-6-01. The sequence goes on from NZ_JAKNQP010000009.1 coordinate 105,400, forward strand.
CCGTAACGACGACGTGATCACCACGTTCGGTTATCGCGTCGGGCCTTTCGATGTGGAAAGTGCGCTGATCGAACACCCGGCGGTGGTTGAAACCGCCGTCATCGGCAAACCCGACCCGCAACGCACCGAGCTGATCAAGGCGTTTGTCGTACTGAACCGTCAGTACCTGCCAAGCGCCGAGTTGGCTGAAGTCTTGCGCCTGCATGTGCGACAGCGCCTGGCCGCACATGCGTACCCACGGGAAATCGAGTTCGTTGAACAACTGCCCAAGACACCGAGTGGCAAACTGCAGCGGTTCATTCTGCGCAGCCAGGAAATGGCAAGGCAGCAGGCGCTCGACAAATAAGGCCAGGGCCGTCGGGAGCGGCTACGTGTGTACAGCACGGCGCGAGTGTTGTGCTAAGCCGCACGGAATTCCAGCGCAGAGCCCTGGAGTTGTCAGGGACATCACCCGGTGGAAGGTCGGCGACCGTGTGACGGTCGCCCTTTGCAGGCTGATGTGGCGCGTGTCGCGAGTGCAACAGCGGTAACCCGCAAGTCTGCACTACCCAGTTTCAACCGGGCTTCACTCATTGGGGGTCGTTTGCCGAGTACGTCGGTATACACCAGGCCGACCTGAACCTCGTCGCACAGCCGGCGTGACCGCGTTCTAGAATCATTCACCTGCCACCGGCAATGTACAGGTGTGTGGGCTCCTCGCTTACTCTATAAACGCCGTATTGCCGTACCTGATCTATAAAGATATTGGCAGGTGTGCCGATAATCGAGAAAGCCCTTCAGGCGGTTGCTGTTCGTTTGGCGATGAGTAAGGAACACGAAATGATGCCTTTTCGTAAGAGCGCCCTTAAAGCATCCGACGTGACCCTCTGCATTCTTGTGTGCCTGGCTGGGGTGGCCGTAACGAGCTTGGTACTGATTCTCTACCACGGGTCAGAGCAGCGCACCGTTGCCGTTGCGTTCCAACTGGAGGTTGACGAACGATTCAGTCGCTTGCAGCGACGTTTTACTGTTCAAGACTTGAAACTGGACACCGTCAGGCGTTTCTTCATCAACGCCGACGATGTCACGGAAAAGGAGTTTATGGGGTTCGTCACGCCTCTCGTCGAAGAGGGCGAAACGTACGGCTGGGTACCGAGGATTCTCGAGCAGGATCTACAAGTGTTTCACACCAAGGCGCTGCTCAATGGTACGAGTGACTTTGCGTATCATGAGATCAATCCAATCACCGGTGCCGAAGCCCCCCCTCACCCGTCGCCCGGAACACATGGTCTTGCTCTATTTATCCAAGCGCGATGACGTGAAGGTTACCCCTGGCATGGATGTCATCGCCCGCCCGGATCGCGAGGCCCTGTTGAAGAAGGCACGAGAAACACATCAAATGGTCGTGTCGGAACCGTTGAAAATGAGCAATGGCCAGGCCGGGGTTTTCTTTGTCGCTCCCGTATTCAAAGAGTCCTCCGAGGCGCCAGTGAACGATGAAGGTTTGCAGGGCTTCATCATCTCGACAATGCGCTTGGCCTCCTTGATGGAACAAAGCATTCCGTTACCCAGTCTGCAACGACTGAACGTAACGCTGTCATTGACCGACACACAGCATCAGGAAGACAACATTTATCAGAGCTTATCGCCGGCTGCCCCATCGCCGCTTTACGCTCAGCGCGTGTTGAAAGTAGCCGACCAACACTACTTGATGCGGTTTCGGCCAACCTCAGCATTTTTGAGCTCCAACAGTCACGCATCGTTTATCAGTCTGATTGCCGTGTTCGGAACAGGATTGACGCTGCTGATGACGTTGATGGTGTACTTGCTGATCACGCAGCGCGCGCGGGCCCTGTCTCTTGTTGAAGAGCGCACGCAAGCCCTGCGTTTATTGAACATTACCGACCACCTGACGGGCGTGTATAACCGCAGGCACTTCGAAGAGCTGATGGAACGCCTGCTCATTGAAGCTAACACCCACTACCAGCCTCTATCGCTGATCATGTTCGACGTTGATCACTTCAAACGCATCAACGACAGCAGGGGGCATCAGTGCGGTGACAACGTGCTGAAGGCATTGTGTACACGAATACGTTCGGCAACGCGCAAATCCGATCTACTGTGCAGAACAGGTGGCGAAGAGTTTGCCTTGATCTGCCCGGGTAGCGAACTGCACGACACAAAGCGGCTGGCGGAAAAGCTTCGAGCCCTCGTCAGCGCCCTGCCCTTTGAGGAGGCGGGTCAGGTAACGTGTAGCTTCGGCGTCGCGGCGTGGGTGCCATCGGAGTCATTTGATGCTTTCATGCGGCGCGCGGACAGCGCTATGTACAGTGCTAAATCAAAGGGCCGTGATCAAGTCCAGCTTGCCAATGTGTAACAAGCCGGATGCAGGGTTATCACGACCTGGTGGGTCACGTCCCGATCAAAAGTCGTCCTTTACGGCTCCCCCGTTGATCTTGAACGCTCGGGTTTGCAGATAGACACTTCGAATGAAGTTGTACTTATCGCCCGTAATGAGCTTTTCGGACGTCAGATATTGAGCACGTCCGTCGATCAGGCTCACGCCGTAAAGGCTATTACGGGTAGGAACGTCGCCGATGTAGCGGACCGGATTGGTGTAGGCATCAGGAAGGATGGCAGGCGCATCGCGCAGTGTGCTTGGCCCCAGGAGCGGCAGTACCAGGTAAGGGCCGCTATTTACCCCCCAGTAACCTAAGGTTTGACCGAAATCTTCGTCACTGCGCTGCAGCCCCATGGGCGTCGCGACGTCAAACAACCCCGCCAGGCCAATCGTGCTGTTGAGTAAAAAGCGACTCGTATCCACGCCGGCACTATGAAACTTGGCTTGAAGTAAGTTGTTGGACAGATTTTTGACCTCCCCCAGATTATTGAAAAAATGATGAATGCCGTCTTGAGCAACCCGGGGAGTGACGAATTGGTAGGCTTGGGCAAGTGGTTTGAGTGCATAGGTATCCAACGTGTCGTTGAATGAGAAAATAGGTCGGTTAATACCTTCCCATGGATCTGCGTCGGCGTCCGCACGCGAAGGCGGTGAGATCGTGATGAAGCAGGCGCAGGCAAGCACCTGGACGCAACGGCTTACACTGGAACGAAAGGCACACATGGTTATTCCCCACTCAAAGAAGTCATCTGATTTGATGCGCGCAAGCCGTTCCTTCGCTGCGGTGATGTGTGCACGTGGCAGGGCCATTAATTCCACCCGCCCCCCAGCACTTTGTACAACGTGATGCGATTACTCTGCTCGGTCAGGCGCAGCGTGATCAGGTCCTGCTGTGCGCTGTAGAGCGAGCGTTGCGCATCCAGGGCTTCGAGGTAGCTTTGCGAGCCGCCCCGATACAAGGCATCCGAGAGTTCGAAGCTTTTGCGGCTGGCGTCGGTCAGCGCCTGTTGCGCGGCGATACGGCGATCCAGGGTGCTGCGCACCGCCAACGCATCGGCCACTTCGCGGAAGGCGGTCTGCAGGGTTTGCTGATAGGTCTGCACCTGGATCTCGCGTTCTACCTTGGCCGAATCCAGGGTCGCGCGGTTACTGCCGCCGTCAAAAATCGGCACGCTGATGCTCGGGGCAAAGGTCCAGGCACCGCTGCCGGACTTGAACAGGCCGGCCAATGCCGAACTGGACGAGCCGGCATTGGCGGTCAGGCTGATGCTCGGGTAAAACGCCGCACGGGCCGCGCCAATATCGATGTTGGCGGACTTGAGCGTATGTTCGGCCGAGAGCACGTCCGGGCGTTGTTGCAGCAGGCTGGAGGGCAGGCCCGCCGGAATCTCCACCAGCACCGCCGCCGATTCCAGGTGCGTCCCCGGCAAGAGCGCCTCGGGCAGATCACTGCCGACCAACAGGCGCAAGGCATTGCGGTCCTGCAGGATCTGGCTCTCGTAGGACGCCACATCGCCCCGTGCCGACTCGACCGTGGTCTGGGCTTGCGCCACGGACAACGCAGAAGCGCCGCCCAAGGTGTAGCTGCGCTGGGTCAGGTCGTAGGTGGCCAACTGGCTGGTCAAGGTTTCCTGGGCCAGCAGCAGCCGTTCGTTGTCGGCGGCCAGGGTCAGCCAGGCCGTGGCCACTTCGGCCACCAGACTGATTTGCGTGCTGCGCCGGGTTTCCGTCAGCGCCAGGTAGTCTTCCAGCGCCTCATCCCGCAGGTTGCGAACCCGGCCAAACACGTCCAGCTCATAACTGCTCAGCCCCAATTGAGCGCTGTAATCGTGAGTGGTGGCCGCCGCGCCGGAGTTGGACAGCGACCCCGGTGTACGGCTATGGGTGCCGCTGACGCTCGCGTCGACAGTGGGAAACAGGTCCGCACGCTTGATGCGGTACTGCGCCTGGGCCTTCTCAACGTTCAGGCTGGCCAAACGCAAGTCGCGGTTATTGGCCAGCGCCACTACCTGCAACTGCGCCAGGCGGCTGTCGGTAAAGAACTGCTGCCATTTGATATCAACCCCAGCCTGCCCTGTTGGCAGGCTGGCTGCTGGCAGCCATTGCTCGGACACCGGTGCAGCGGGACGCTCATACTGCGGTGCCAGGTTGACGCAACCGCCCAGGGCCATGGCGGCCAGCAAAGGCCAGTGTGACTTGATCATGCATCACCTGTCGGGGCAGATTGGTTAGCGCTGTGCACGCGGCCAAAACGGCGGCGGATCAGCACGAAAAACAGCGGCACAAAGAAAATCCCCAGCACCGTCGCGCTGAACATGCCGCCCAGCACCCCGGTCCCGATGGCCTGGCGCCCGGCGGAGCCTGCGCCCGTACTCAAGGCCAGCGGCAACACGCCGAACATGAACGCCAGGGAGGTCATCAGGATCGGCCGCAGGCGTTGGCGCACGGCGATCAGCGTCGCGTCGATCACGCTGTTGCCCTGCTCTTGCAAGTGCTTGGCAAACTCAACGATCAGGATCGCGTTTTTCGCGGCCAGGCCCACGGTGGTCAACAACCCGACCTGAAAATACACGTCGTTGCTCAACCCGGCGACACGGGTCGCCAGCACCGCACCGATCACCCCCAGGGGGACCACCAGGATCACCGAAAACGGCACCGACCAACTCTCATAGAGCGCGGCCAGGCACAGGAATACAAACAACACGGAGACGCCGTAGAGCAGCGGCGCCTGGGAGCCCGACAGGCGCAGTTGATAGGATTGCCCCGTCCACTCGTAGCCGATGCCCTGGGGCAATTGCCGGACAATGGCTTCCACCGCGTTCATCGCGTCCCCGGAGCTCACCCCTGGCGCAGGGTCGCCAACGATTTCCAGGGAGGCGTTACCGTTGTAGCGTTCCAGCAACGGCGAGCCGTAACTCCAGGAGCTGGTGGCGAAGGACGAAAACGGCACCATTTCATTGTTGCTGTTGCGCACAAACCAGTGATCAAGGTCCGCCGCCTGCATGCGCGAGGATGCCTGGCCCTGTACATAGACTTTTTTCACCCGGCCCTGGTTGAGGAAGTCGTTTACGTAAGTACCGCCAAGCGCCGTCGACAATGTGGTGTTGATGTCACTGGTACTCAAGCTCAAGGCCCCGGCCTTGCGGTCGTCAATGCTGACCTTGAGCTGCGGCGCATCGTCCAGGCCGTTGCTGCGCACGCCCAGCAAGCGGGGGTCTTTCCTGGCCAACTCCAGGAACTGTTCGCGGGCCGCCACTAACGCATCATGGCCCAGGCCACCGAGGTCCTTGAGTTGCAGGTCGAACCCCGAGCTCTGGCCCAGGCCGCGCACGGTCGGCGGCTGCATGACGAACGCATCGGCATCGCCGATGCTCGACAGCGCCATGGTCGCCCGCTGGGCAATGGCGGCTGCACCCTCACCAGAGCCACCGCGTTCGGACCAGTCCTTGAGGCGAATAAACGCCCGCGCGGTATTCTGGCTGTTGCCGCCCATCCCCAGCCCGCTGATGCTGATCATCGCTTCGACTTCGGGCTGTTTCAGGATGTAGTCTTCGAACTGCTTGATCACGGCCTGTGTGCGGCTGTCCGTCGCGCCGACCGGTAACTGGATCTGTGCCAGGAGGATCCCCTGGTCTTCATCCGGCAGGAACGACGTGGCCAGGCTCATGTAGCCCACCGCCATGACCACCAGCACCACGCCGTAAAGCAGCAGGCTGCGTCCCCAACGGCGCAACACCGCCCCCACCCAGCGCTCATATCCGGCACTGGCCCGTTCAAAGGTGCGGTTGAACCAGCCGAAGAACCCGCGCTGAGCCGTATGCGCCTGGCCGCCACGCGCCTTGAGCAACGACGCGCAGAGCGCGGGTGTCAGGGTCATCGCCACCAACACCGACAGGACCATGGCCGAGACAATGGTCACCGAAAACTGCCGATAGATAATCCCGGTGGAACCACCGAAAAACGCCATGGGAATAAACACTGCACTCAGCACCAGGGTGATACCGACCAGTGCACTGCTGATTTCACTCATCGATTGCCGCGTGGCGGCCACCGGCGACAGCCCCTCGCCCATCAACCGCTCGACGTTTTCCACCACCACAATGGCGTCGTCCACCAGCAAACCGATCGCCAGGACCATGGCAAACATGGTCAAGGTGTTGATCGAATAGCCGAACAGCGCCAGCACACCGAACGTGCCCAGCAGCACCACCGGCACGGTGATCGCCGGTATCAGCGTTGCCCGCAGGCTCTGCAGGAACAGGAACATGATCAGCACCACCAGCACGATGGCCTCGCCCAGGGCCTTGACCACTTCCTCGATGGACAGGCTGACAAATGGCGTGGTGTCGTAGGCAATCACGTTTTTAAGCTGCATTTCCGTCGGGTAGAACGGCTCCATCTCCTTGAGCTTGGCCTTGACTGCCTCACCGACATTCAGCGCATTGGCGCCAGCCGCCAGTTGCACACCCATGGCTGCGGCAGGTTTGCCGTTGAGGGCCGAACTGATGTCGTAGCTTTCACTGCCCAACTCCAGGGTTGCGACGTCGCCCAGCAGAACGACAGCTCCATCACTGTTGGACTTGACGACGACATTGCGAAACTCTTCGACGGTCTGCAGTTTGCTGCGGGCGCTGATCGTGGCGTTCAACTGCTGACCCTTGATCGCCGGCAAGGCGCCGAGCTGCCCGGCGGAAACTTCAGTGTTCTGCGCCTCCAGGGCACTGCTGACGTCCGAGGGCATCAACGCGTACTTTTCCAACAGGGCAGGATCCAGCCAGATACGCATGGCGTAGCCCGACCCCAACGTCTGCACATCGCCAACGCCGTCTATTCGGCTGATGGAGTCCAGCAAGGTGGTGGAAATGTAGTCGCCGATCTGGGTACCGGTGACACTGGGGTCATCCGATGCCAGGGCGACAATCATCAAGAAATCCGAGCCGCCCTTGGTCACGGTCAGGCCTTCGCTTTGTACCGTTTGCGGCAGTCTCGACTCCGCTTGTTGCAGCTTGTTCTGCACCTGCATCTGGGCGACGTCCGGGTCGGTGCCGGCAGTAAAGGTCAAACTGATGCTGGCACTGCCTGCCGAACTGCTGGTGGCCGACATATAGGTCAGGTTATCCAGGCCTTTCATCTGCTGTTCGATGACCTGGGTCACCGAATCCTCCACGGTCTTGGCCGAGGCCCCGGTGTAGGTGGCAGAAATCGTGACCGTGGGCGGCGCGATGTCCGGGTACTGCTCCAACGGCAACTGGCTGATGGACAAGCCACCACCGAGCATGATCACGATGGCGATCACCCAGGCGAAGATAGGTCGATCAATAAAAAAGTGCGCCATGTTCAACCCGCCTTCACAGGAGTCGGCGTCGTAGCCGCCTGGGTAGTGGCGTCTTGCGCGTTTACGGCGGCGCCGACACGAACCTTTTGCCCGCCTTCGACGATCAACTGGTCCCCCGCGTTCAGGCCTGCGGTGACCCACCACTGGTTACCCACCGCGCGATCGATGGTCAGCTCGCGTTGTTCAACCTTGCCGTCAACCACCAGCAACGCGGTGGTCACACCGCTGGCGCTACGGTTGACCGCTTTTTGCGGAATCAGAATGGCCTGATCATTGCGCGCCTGCTCCAGCACCGCGCGCACATACATGCCCGGCAGCAGCAGGTGGTCCGGGTTGGCGAACTCTGCGCGAAGGGTCACGGTGCCCGTGCCCTCGTTGACACTGACGCCGCTGACCTTGAGCCGCCCCTCATGGTTGTAGGCGGTGCCGTCGTCCAGCTTCAGACTGATCCGTGCCTGCCCCTCGCCGTTGGACTGCAAGGCCCCGCTGGCCAGGTCACGCTTGAGCCGCAGCAGTTCCGTAGTCGATTGGGTGACATCCACATAGATCGGATCGAGTTGTTGCACCGTGGTCAACGCGCTGTCCTGATCAGCCACCACCAGCGCCCCGGGGGTCACAGTGGACGTTTCAATGCGCCCGCTGACCGGCGAGGTAATACGTGTGTAAGCGAGGTTAATCCGGGCGGTCTCGACTTCAGCTGCGGCGACTTGCACGTCGGCGGCCGCGGTGAGCAACGTCGCCTGCGCGTCCTCGTTGTCTTGCTGGCTGATGGCATTGATCTTCACCAGTTCGGCGTCGCGCCTGGCGGTGGCCTGCGCCGATTTAAGCGTGGCGCGGTACTTGGCCAGGCTCGCCTGGGCCTGCGCCAGTGCGGCGTTGTAGGGCGCCGCATCCAATTGGTACAACGCTCGCCCGGCCTTGACATCCGCACCCTCGACAAACAGCCGCCGCTGGACGATGCCACCGACTTGCGGACGAATCTGCGCCACCATGAAGGCCTGGGTGCGCCCCGCCAGCTCGGTGGTCAGCACTTGGCTCTGGGGTTTTATGCTGATCACCGAGACCTTGGGGGTGACCGCCTCAGGAAGTGGCTCGCCGCCGGAGCAGCCGCCCAGCATGACCAAAATGATCAAGGACAGGAGCACCGCGGCGGTGACCAGGAATTTGGCGATTATTTTCGTCGACATAGCAGCCTCTGCAAGACGGGATGACTTGAGTCAGCGCCATGCTGCGAGGCAAATGTGCAGGAAAATTGAAGATTGCCCCGCCGGGTTGAATCTTTCGCTCGCCAGGGCCTAAATGGTCACCATCCATTCCCGACGGCCCGCCTCCATGAAGTTGAGTATCTCCACCAAGCTGTTTATTGCGGTACTGGCCGGTGTGTTGCTGGTCATCCTGAGCATGGGCCTGGCGACCAGCTGGAGCTTCGGGCGGGGCTTTCTCGGGTACCTCAATGAGCAGGCGCTGGAGCGCATGGCGCCCGTGCTGCCGCGCCTGGCCAGCGCTTACGCGCGCGAAGGCAATTGGGAGTTCCTGCGCAACCAGCCGGACCGCTGGTTCGACATCATGCGGCCCGAACTTGGCGAGGATCCGGCGAAGAACGACCTGCGCACGCCTTTGGCCTCCGACCTGACAGGCGCGCTATTTCGCATCGCCTTGTTGGATAAACACAAAAAACGCGTGAACGGTTACCCGGATATTGGCGACGACGCGCTGTTGCGCCCGGTTGTCGTGGGCGACGAAACCGTGGGCTGGCTGGCCGTGACCCCGTTCCAGAGCGTGACCGAAGCCGGCGGCGAACGGTTCCAGCAATACCAGTTACGCACCAGTTTGGTCATGGGCGCGTTTTCGCTGTTGCTGGCGATGCTGATTGCCTGGTGGATCGCCCGAACGCTGCTGGAACCGGTCAAACGGGTGGCCGCAGCGACCCACCGTCTGGCCAGCGGTGACTACAGCAGTCGGGTGGCGGTGGCCTCCAATGACGAAGTGGGCCAATTGGCCCGTGACTTCAACCAGCTCGCCTACACCCTGGAGCGCAATGAACAGATGCGTCGCGAGTTCATGGCCGACGTTTCGCACGAGCTGCGCACCCCGCTGTCGGTAATGCGTGGCGAGCTGGAGGCCATCGAGGATGGCGTACGCACCCTGAACCCAGGCTCGATGAAGTCGCTGCAAGGCGAGGTCAGCATGCTCAGCAAACTGGTGGATGACCTGTATGAGTTGTCCCTGGCAGATATCGGCGCACTGACCTACCGCAAGAGCGTGTGTTCATTGGATCACTTGTTGCAAGCCAGCGTGTCGATGTTCCAGGAGCGTTTGAATACCCGGTACCTGCGCGTCGAATTGGACTTGCCATCTCAACCGCTGGAGCTGTTCGCCGACGCCAATCGCTTGCAGCAATTGTTTTCCAACCTGTTGGAGAACGCCGTGCGCTACACCGATCCGGGGGGGGTCATACACATCCGCGCCTCTCAGGATCGCGCCGAGGTGTGCCTCGAGCTCCTCGACTCCGGCCCTGGTGTTTCGGCCGAGCAACTGCCGCGCCTGTTCGAGCGCTTCTATCGTGGCGAATCGTCGCGCAACCGCAGCAGTGGCGGGGCCGGCCTGGGGCTGGCGATTTGTCACAGCATCGCCCTCGCCCACGGCGGTAGCCTTGACGCCGCGCACTCCCCGCTTGGGGGGCTTTGGCTGACCCTGCGCCTGCCAAGGAACATCTGACTCATGAACGACGAAAGCCCGATCCTGATTGTCGAAGACGAACCGAAGCTGGCCGCATTGATGCAGGATTATGTGGTTGCGGCAGGCTACCCGACCCTGTGCCTGGACAACGGCTTGCAGGTGGTGCCGACCGTGCGCGCCCACACGCCGCGCCTGATCTTGCTCGACCTGATGCTGCCCGGCCGTGACGGTATGCAAGTTTGCCAGGACCTGCGTGTGTTCAGTGCCGTGCCCATCATCATGATCACCGCCCGCGTCGAAGAGGTGGACCGCCTGCTGGGGCTGGACCTGGGCGCCGACGACTACATCTGCAAGCCTTTCAGCCCGCGCGAAGTGGTTGCCCGGATCAAGGCCATCCTGCGCCGCGGTCCCCAACTGCTGAGCAGCGCCCCACCGCGCCTGCTGATCGACGAAACGCAGTACCGCGCCTCCCTCGACGGTATCGCGCTGGACCTCACCCCCCTTGAGCTGCGACTGCTCAGCACCTTTGCACGCTCCGCCGGGCGGGTGTTTTCCCGCGACCAACTGCTGGACAAGATCTACTCCGACCACCGCGTGGTCACCGACCGTACGGTGGACAGCCATATCCGCAACCTGCGACGCAAGCTGGAGCAGGCGTGCCCTGGAGAAACGCCCATCGAGTCATTGTATGGCGTGGGCTATCGGTTTCAGCTTGCCGACGCCTGAGGTCCTGTCGAGGTGACGGCCTTGGCGTGAATGCGATGTCTGGGCAAGCCCCTCGGTGCGTCCATTTCGGATCGCGCGCCCACGATTTAATCTTCGACATTTTCAACGCATAGGGCTTCGAGCAATACCGGCTCCAAGACGTCAAAGAAGCATCTGATTTCCCCGGCTATCGCCGTTTACCTGGGTATTTATCTTTCTCGTCTTATGGCTGTGCGCGCAGGCGAGGCCGGGCGCCGCAGGCCCTCAGATACTCAGGAGTTCGGCCAGCGGAAAACGCTGCGTGGTCTTCATTTCTCGCAGCGACAGGTTCGAGCGGATACTCAAAACGCCCGGGAGCTTTCGCAGCACCTTTTCGACGAATCTGCTGTAACTGTCCAAATCCCTGGCGACGACTTGAAGTAAAAAATCCGCCTCGCCCGTTGTGTTGTGGCAACTGAGTACCTGAGGCGCCGAGGCGATGATTTTTTCAAACTTTTCCGTGGCCTCTTCACTGTGATCACTGCAGGAAATCTGAACAAAAGCCATCACCCCCAGGCCCAGCTTTCTGCGATTCAGGATGGCTTGATACCCCTCAATCACCCCGCATTCCTCAAGGCGCTTTTGTTTACGCCAACAGGATGCTTCGCTGAGGGAAAGTTGCTCCGCCAATTTGACATTCGACAGTCGCCCATCTCGCTGCAATCGCTCTGATATTGCAATGTCCACCTTATCCAAACGCTCGAGCATGGTTGATCCTTTCAATTATGTGCCAGCTCACGAAGATTAATTTCATTCGGCGCAAACTATCAATCGCAATCTGAAAAGCAATTTCACCCCATTTGCACATAATGGATCACCGCTGATTCGAGCAGCCCCGAATAAGAAAGCCATCGAATACAGCGCCGCGTTTATCCAGGCAGAGGTTACTTTCATGAAAGCAGTTGTCTACGAAGCCTTTTCCAAACCGCCGCGCTTGATGGACGTCGAAGACCCGACGCCGGAGCGTCACGGTGTGGTGATACAGGTGAGGGGCACGGGGGTTTGCCGCAGCGACTGGCACGGCTGGAAGGGCCATGATCCGGACATCCAGTTGCCGCATGTTCCCGGGCATGAGCTTGCCGGCATCGTGGCCGAGGTTGGCCGCGACATTACCCGGTGGAAGGTCGGCGACCGTGTGACGGTGCCCTTCGTAGGCGGGTGTGGCGCGTGTCCCGAGTGCAACAGCGGTAACCAGCAGGTCTGCAACACACAGTTTCAACCGGGCTTCACCCACTGGGGTTCGTTTGCTGAATACGTCGGTATCCATCAGGCCGACCTGAACGTCGTGGCACTCCCTGAGAGCATGGACTTTGCCACCGCTGCAAGCCTGGGTTGTCGCTTCGCCACTTCATTCCGCGCCGTCGTTGACCAAGGCAAAGTCAGCGCCGGACAGTGGGTTGCGGTGCACGGCTGCGGAGGCGTCGGCCTGTCCGCAGTGATGATCGCCAACGCCCTCGGCGCGAACGTCATCGCCATCGATATTTCCCAGGAAAAACTAGAGCTGGCGCGCTCGCTCGGTGCCGTTGCAACCGTGAACGCACAAGCCGTTGCGGACGTCACCGAAGCCGTGCTGGAAATCACCCAGGGTGGCGCCCACGTCTCACTGGATGCACTGGGCCATCCCACCACGTGCTTCAACTCCATCAACAACCTGCGCCGTCGAGGCAAACACGTCCAGGTAGGCCTGATGCTCGCCGACCACGCCACACCGGCGATCCCCATGAGCAAAGTCATCGCGCACGAGCTTGAGATCTACGGAAGCCACGGCATGCAAGCGCATCGTTATGACGCCATGGTCCAGATGATCACCGGCGGAAAACTCGCCCCGGAAAAACTCGTGGGTAAAACCATCAGCCTGGAGCAGTCCATCGACGCGCTGATGAACATGGATCGCTTCGAGACGGCCGGCGTAACGGTTGTGACCGAGTTCTAGCTCAGGCAGGACGCAACAGTACCCAGGCCACAATACCCATTAAGTATTGGTCACCACCTCCTGGGGTATTTGACCTCTCCCAAACAAAGCAACACCATCCAGTTCATCAGGACCCCATCGGCACGCAGCTCAAGGAATGACCGCCTCCATGCACCCCATCTCTATTGAACGGGTCGAAGCTCACCTCGTCGAGCTGCCGACCCTTAGGCCACACCGGCTGGCGATGCATACCATCGAAACCCAAACTACCGTGATCCTGCGGATACGCTGTAGCGACGGCATCGACGAAAACACCAGGGAGCGACGCTCAAACTGGGCAGCGCCGACTGGTTCGGCCTGGACGACCCAGCCCTGCATGCCGAAGTCGAGCAACGCCTGGGCGCTCATCCGGGGCGAGCGTTCTTCGAGCCATTGAGCCCCATGGACCTGAGCCTGCTTGAGCTGGGCGCCAGCGCTCGGGAAAACCTCGGACAGCAGGCGCGCCAATGCTGACACCGGAGCCGCCCGTAACCCAGACCGGGGCCAGACGCTGGGTATGCCTGGTGATCCTGCTGGTGGATCGTTCCTGCCGCCCCTGGATTACTTCATCGTCAATATCGCCCTGCCCTTTATCAAGGCCGACCTGAAAGCCAGCGATGGCCTGATGCAGGCGTCGGTGTCGATCTACGCCGCAGCCTTTGCGCTGTTCCTGATCCTCGGCGGGCGTTTAAGGGACAGGTACGGGCCACGGCGGATTTTCATGCTTGGCATGCTTGGCTTTGCCGCCGCCTCGGTGGCTTGCGGCATCGCCGGCAGCGATCTGGGACTACGGCCTGGGGTTGTCGGCGACCATCCCGGTGCTTATCTCCACTCCCGGGCATCCGATGCAGAAAAGCATGGGCCTGATAGGCCTGGGCGAAACGATTTTTTCCTGGCCGATCTTGCTCACAGCTCTGGTGGTGTTGGTGACGTTGCCTCTGCTCAATGCAGCCCTGCCCCCCCGGCAGGGGGAACAGGTGACCGAGATCGACGCCAGCCAGTACATCGCCAAGGATGAAAGCGGCCAGGGCGTGGACGGGCTGTTCGCCGACAACACCGTGGCCACTCGGCTCAACAACAGTAGGCTGCTGAGCCTGGCGGTGGGCCTGTTGGGTCTGGGCTACGTCGCCGTGAGTTTTTTGCGCGGAGCCAACCTCGATCTGAACAAGGTCAACTTTCTGATCCTGTTCCTCGGCATCCTGCTGCTGCGCACCCCGGCCCAGTACATAGCCAAGCTCAATGAGGGCATCAAGACCATTACCGGGATCATTCTCCAGTACCCCTTCTACGCCGGGATCATGGCGATCATGGCCGGTTCGGGCCTGGTGGACAGTGTCTCCAGGGTCTTTGTCGACGTGGCCAACCAGCAGACCTTGCCCTTCTGGGGCTTGATCAGCTCGTTCCTGATCAACTTCTTCGCCCCTTCCGGCGGCGGCCACTGGGCGATTCAGGGCCCTTTCATGATCGAAGCTGCCCGTGCCCTGAACAGCTCACTGGCCCAGACCTCCATGGCGGTGATGCTGGGCAACGCCTGGAACGACCTGGTGCAGCCGTTCTGGATCCTCCCGGCCCTCGCCCTGTCACGGCTGAAACTCAAGGATGTGATGGGCTACACCGTGATCTGCATGTTCTGGGTCGGTGCCATCTACATTTGCACCGTCCTGCTGTGGGGATACCTGGGCCACCCGTGAGTCCCGATTCATCATTTTCAGGAGTCTGCGTATGCCATTTGTAATCGAAACATGGGACAAGCCTGGCAGCCAGGCGGTCCGCAGCCGCCACCGGCCCAGCCACCTGGCGTACCTGGAGCGCCACGCGGCGCTGTTGATCGCGTGTGGAGCCAAGTTGCATGACGATGCCAGCGACCTGGGCGGTGGGTTCTACATCGTCGAACTGGATACCCGCGAACAGGCACAGGCGTTTATCGAGGGCGACCCGTTCTACCAGGCAGGGCTGTTTCTCAACGTACAGATCACTCGTTGGCGAAAAAGCTACGTGCTCGGCAAAAACCTGCTGACCGAGTGACCACGGCACCATCAGGTGCCCCTGGACAGTGCTTGGCCAGGCACGACAAATAGCGGGCCAAGCGCCGACGTATGCGTAAATCCCAGGCAAAAAAAAGCCACTCGTTAGAGTGGCTTTTTCTTTGTGTTTGGAGCGGGAAACGAGACTCGCATCTGGCGTCCGACCCATTGAAATCTAAGGGGTTTATTTTCTTGCCGAGGCAGGAAAAGACTCAATTCTGGACTTGTTTTTTGGGTATTTCAAGAGCAAATTTGGACGGTAACTGCGTAGGATCGTCAGTAGGTGAATCATCGAGACACACCTAAATCCCGCGCTACCGGCTTTGTGCATTAAACGTCAGTTCCCTACGTCAACGCTTACGCGGATACGTAAGGTGAACGCCCAGATCCGGCCATTAACGTTAGACATGCTGGCCACCGTTAACGTGAATCTCTGCGCCGTTTACATAAGAAGCGCCACTGGTGCAAAGGAAGTAGACGAGCGAAGCAACTTCCTCAGGTTTGCCCAGCCGGTTCATCGGCACTAACCGTTCAACGATTTCCGCAGTGCCTGCGGACAGTATTGAGGTTTCGATTTCTCCAGGTGCGATAGCGTTGACCCTTACGCCATGTCGGCCAAAATCAAAAGCCATTTCCCGAGTCAGGGCGGAGAGCGCAGCTTTGGATGTGGAATAAGCGACACCTGCGAACGGGTGCACCTTGGATCCTGCAATAGAGGTAACGTTGATGATGCTGCCTTTTGCAGCTTTCAATTCATCAAACAGCCCCCGCGCAAGGAGGGCCGTAGAAAACAGATTGACATTGAAGACCTTGATCCAGGTTGCTAGTAAGACTTAACGCCATTACGAGGCTAAAGAACTTGGTAGTTCGGGCTGATTTCCAGCAGTCATTCTAGTAAGGTGATTGGGGAACTTACATCTTCTTTGCGCGAGTACTTAGTTAGACGACCCACGTTTACGGTTGTTGAGGCGACGTTAAAAGTATGAGAGACAAAACCCTCATTTCAATCGCACTAGTGATCAGCTCGGCCTTGAACCGATGTATCTATCGATAAGCACATGATCAATGCATGAAGTAATAATTTAAAAGATGAGCTAATCCAATTTATGGTTTCCGTATAAAGAGGCTTGAATCAATGAGCGTTTTGTTGACTCGCCGTAAGGTGATTTCAGGTATGGGACTTCTAGGTATCGGCATCCTGGCAGGCTGCGATACCCGAGGTGAGCTATCGCCCACAGGCAGCGAGATGATCACCATTTCTTCTGATACGCGTCTTGGTACTGCTTTTACGGAAACTAAAGCCGGCAGGATCGCAGGTGGTTGATCCCGGTACCGGTTTCTGATCCAGCATACTGAGGTGCACTGAATACCATCCACCGCCCTACTGTAGTCCGTGAGAAATCGCTATTCGCGAGCGCTCACACACCCGGTGCGAATGGGGGCCCGATTAGTTTTTTAGGCTGAAACTACCGTCCTAGATCCCAGGAAAAATGTTTTTGCCCCCCCAAACGCGGAATTTTCTCAATACGCCGCTCTGAGTGACCTATTCTGGCGCCTTTTAAAATGTGCGCCGCCAAGCTGAGATTCCCCACATTGGCTCAGGGTACCTCTAGCGGCGCTAATCGCCCCAACCTAGCGGACTTAGCTACACGGTGGCGACGTAATCGACTTGATGCCGCGCAATCCGACAGTCCCCCAACTCCCGCTTCACCCGCAAATGCTCCGGGTGCGTTGCATAGGCTGCCAAGGCCTCCTGCGAGTCGAACTCGCTGTACAACACAACATCACAGGCATAGTCGATGCGACTGAAATCCACCCCCACCTCGATTTTCAACAACCCGGGTATCCGCCCTGCCAGCCCTTCGAATTGCTCCTTGAGAAACAGACACGCCTGTTGGTTGCGCTCCGGCGTGTCGCCGGCCAGGTTCCACATCACAATGTGCTTGATCATCGTTGTCCCCTGCCGTTGTCTTCCTTGGGCGACATATCAACCTCTGGTCTTTTGATAAACATCCACGAACACGGCCGCCAACAGCACCGCCCCCTTGATCATCTGCTGGTAGTCGATGCCGATCCCCATGATGGACATGCCGTTGTTCAGCACGCCCATGATGAATGCACCGATCACCACGCCCACCACTTTGCCGACGCCACCGGAGGCTGACGCTCCGCCGATGAACACCGCGGCGATCACGTCCAGCTCGAAACCGGTGCCGCCTCGCGGGGTGGCACTGTTCAGGCGGGCCACGAAGATCAGCCCGGCCACCGCCGCCAGCACACCCATGTTGACGAAGGCAAAGAAGGTCACTCGCGCCGTATTGATGCCCGACAGCCGCGCAGCCTTGAGGTTGCCGCCCACCGCGTATACCCAACGGCCGATCACCGTGCGGTTCATGATGAACGTGTATACCCCGATCAAAATGCTCATGATCACCAGCACTGTGGGGATGCCACGGTAGGTGGACAGCAGGTAGCAGAAGTACACGATCAGCGCGGTGACCACGCCGTTTTTCAGGGCGAACACCACCATGGGCACGACGCTGCCACCGCTTTTCAGGGTGCGCAGGCGGCTGCGGTATTCAATCACCCAGAAGGCTATAGCGACGGCGATGCCCAACAACAGCGATGTGATACGCAGGTGTTCGTTGCTGAACAGGTCAGGCACAAAACCGGAGCTGATGGCCGAGAACGCCGGCGGGAACGGTCCAATGGACTGCCCTTGGGAGATAGCAATGGTGGCGCCGCGGAAAATCAGCATGCCGGCCAGGGTCACGATGAACGACGGCATGCCCCACACCGCCACCCAATAGCCCTGGGCCGCGCCGATCAAGGCACCCGCCAGCAGGCAGATCAGGGTCACGGTGAAGAAGTCCAGACGGTACTGCACCATCAGCACCGCGGCGATCGAGCCGACCACGCCCACCACCGAACCGACCGACAGGTCGATATGGCCGCAGACAATGACCATCAACATGCCCAGGGCCATCACCACGATGTAACTGTTCTGCAGCAGCAGGTTGGTGAGGTTGAGCGGTTGCATCAGCGCCCCGCCGGTGGCCACCTGGAAAAACACCATGATGACGATCAGCGACACCAGCAGGCCGTATTCGCGCGCACCGCGCTTGAATAACGTCAGGTGGCCGGGTTTGGAAGAGAGAGGCAGGCTGGCTTCGCTCATTGGATCACCTCATTTTTCATGATTGCGTGCATGATTTTTTCCTGGGACGCCTCGGCGATAGCAAACTCGCCCACGAAGCGGCCTTCGTTCATCACATAGATGCGGTCACAGGTACCCAGCAGCTCGGGCATTTCCGAGGAGATCATGACCACCCCGCGCCCTTCGCTGACCACCTGGTTGACCACGCCGTAGATCTCGTACTTGGCGCCCACGTCGATACCGCGAGTGGGTTCGTCGAGGATCAGCACCTTGGGGTTGGAGAACAGCCATTTGCCCAGCACGACTTTCTGCTGGTTGCCACCCGAGAGCTTCTCCACCGACTGGGTCACGTCCGGGCTGCGAATGCGCAGCCGCGCGCGGAAGCCGTCGGCCACGGCGGTCTCGCCCAGCTCGTTCATCACCCAGCGTTTGGACACCGCGCCCAGGTTGGCCATGGAGGTGTTGTGGGTAATGCTGTCACCCAGCACCAGGCCGGCGCCCTTGCGGTCTTCGGTGGCATAGGCCAGGCCCTGCTTGATCGCCTTGCGCACGGTACCCAGGTCCACGACCTGGCCTTCCAGGTGCGCGGTGCCGCGCACATTGACGCCGTAGGAACGGCCAAACATGCTCATGGCGAACTCGGTACGGCCGGCGCCCATCAACCCGGCGATGCCCACCACTTCACCGCGGCGCACGTGAAAGTTGAGGTTGCGCACCCGGTCGCGGTCCGGCCGCTCGGGGTCACCCACCGACCAGTCGCGCACCTCGAACAAGGTCTCGCCAATGTTGGGCACCCGCGCGGGGTAACGGTCGGACAGCTCGCGGCCGACCATGGAACGCACAACCCGGCCCTCATCAATGCCGTCGGCGCGGCAGTCGATGACGTCAACCGTGCTGCCGTCGCGAATTACCGTGATCTCATCGGCCACCCGGCCAATTTCGTTGAGCTTATGGGAGATGATGATCGAGGTAATGCCCCGCCCCTTGAGCTCCAGCATCAGCTTGAGCAGGGTGTCGCTGTCCCTTTCGTTGAGGCTGGCGGTGGGCTCGTCGAGAATCAGCAGGCGCACGTCCTTGGCCAGCGCCTTGGCGATCTCGACCATCTGCTGCTGGCCAACACCCAGGTTGCCCACCAGCGTCTGCGGGCGGGCATCGAGGCCGACGCGGGCCAGCAGTTCACGGGCACGCAAGTGCGCCTGATCCCAGTCGATCACCCCGTGGCGGGCGATCTCGTTGCCCAGGAAAAGGTTTTCGGTGATCGACAGCATCGGCACGAGTGCCAGTTCCTGGTGAATGATGCAGATGCCCAGCGCCTCGCTGTCACGCAGGTTATGGAAGGTGCGCGGCGCGCCGTCGAACTGGATCTCGCCCTCGAAGCTGCCATGGGGGTAGACGCCGCTGAGGATCTTCATCAGCGTCGACTTGCCCGCACCGTTTTCCCCGCAGATGGCATGAATCTCACCATCGCCCACCTTGAGGTTGACGCCGCTCAGCGCCTTGACCGGGCCAAACGCCTTGCGGATGTCGCGCATGTCGAGAATCGTTTTTGTCATTTTTTCTCTCCCGTGCAAGGGGCCGCCACCGGGGCGGCGGCCACGCCGCGTCGGCTATTGTTGCAACTGCGCCTGGGTGTAGAACTTGGTGTCGTCGACCAGCACTTTCTGCCAGTTCTTGCCGTCGACCAGCTGCGGGGTGAGCAGTTGGGTAGGCACCACCATCGAACCGTTATCGTAGGACGTGGTGTCGTTGACGCTGACTGCCTTGCCGGTCAGTTCGGCGTCCATCATCTGGGCGGCCGCACCGGCCAGCGCACGGGTGTCCTTGAAGATGGTGGACGACTGGTCACCGCGGATAATCGACTTGACGCTGGAGACCTCGGCGTCCTGGCCGGTCACGATCGGCATCGCCGACTTGCCGCTGCCGTAACCCACGCCCTTGAGCGACGACACCGCGCCGTTGGCAATCTGGTCATTCATGGCCAACACAGCGTCCAGGTGGGTGGTGCTGTAGAACGCGCTGAGCAGGTTGTCCATGCGCGCCTGGGCCTGGGCACCGTCCCAGTTCGGGGTGGCAACCTTGTCCATGGCCACCTGGCCGCTGCGCACCACCAGCTTGCCGTTGTCAATGTAAGGCTTGATCTGCGACATCACGCCCGAGTACACCACGTGGGCATTGTTGTCATCGGTGGAGCCGGCGAAGATCTCCAGGTTGAACGGGCCCTTGCCATCCTTGAGGTCCAGCGCATCGACGATGGACTGGCCCTGCAGTACGCCGGTGCGATAGTTGTCGAAGGTGACGTAGTAATCGAAGTCCTTGGAATTGCGGATCAGTCGGTCATAGGAGATGACCTTGATGCCCTTCTCTTTCGCCTGTTTGAGCACATCGGCCATGGTGGTGCCGTCGATCGGCGCCACGATCAGGCCCTTGATGCCTTTGACCATCATGTTCTCGATCTGCGAGAGCTGGGTGGGTGCCTCGTACTGGGCATATTGCAGGTCGGTGTCGTAACCCATTTTCTTCAGCGAGTCGACGATATTGGCACCGTCCGAAACCCAGCGCGCCTCGGTCTTGGAGGGCATGGCGACGCCGATGGTGCCCTTGCTGCTGGTCTCGCTTTTGCCGCAGGCGCTCAGGGCGATGCCCAGTGCGAGTGCGGCGGCAATCTTGATGATCGTGTGCATAATGTCCTCTGCCTTGTTGTTTTTGTGTTTTAACAGGGACGCAAAGGCCCATCCGGCTCGACAACGGTCGAGCCGACGGGGTGTTTCGCGTACCGGGACTGTGGTGCGGGTTAGAACGCCAGGACTGTTTCCTGGCCGTTGGCATCAGCGGACTCGAACAGCGCTTCGAGGATCACGTTGATGTCGTGGGCCTGGGTGGCCGGCACGTTGGAAGGCGCGCCGGTGTATAGCGAGTGCGTGAATGCGGCGGCCTCGCGGTCGAAGTACACCGGGTTGCCGATTTCGGCGATTTCCGGGGAGTAGACGGTTTTGCGCACCGCCCAGATCTCTGGAAAGCTGTTCTCGTTCCAGTGCGTCCAGCCCTGCTGGTGGCCGTTGTTGCCATCGTGGTACAGCTTGTACGACGCTGGCATGGGCGTTGAATGCATTACGCCATGGGTACCGTAGGCGGTAATGTCCCAGCTCTCGGTCCAGGGCATCGGGTCCCAGGACATGAAGTCGATGGTCACCAGTTTGTCGTCGTAGTTGAGCACCGCGCCCACTGCGTCCTCGCGGGCCGAATCGCTCATCTGCCCGGCGAACTTGGTGATGCGCGCGTTCACCGACTTCGGCTTGCCGAAGTGCAGCAGAATGCGGTCGATGGTGTGGCAGCCAATCACGTAGAACGCGCCGCCACGGTCGCCCGGCTGTTTCATGTGGTTGGTGTCGGCCTCATCATGGGAGCAGCCGGCGTGGGCACGTACTTGCAGAACCTTGCCGATATCGCCGCTTTGCAGCACCTGCTGCATTTTTACCACCGATGGCGCGTAGCGCCAGCAGTAACCGACCTGGAACAGGCCACCGGTGCGCTCCACCGCGTCGACAATGCGCTGGGTGTCCTGGGTGCCACGCCCTGCCGGCTTCTCGCACAGCACGGCCTTGCCGGCTTCCAGCGCTTCGATGGCCCAGTCGGCCATCAGGTAGCTCTTGGGGTGCACCAGTACCACGTGCACGTTCGGGTCGGCGAGGATCTCTTCCTTGCTGCGCGGTTGCAACTCCATGGCGTCGCAGAACGGCTGAAGCAGCGGGCTGTCATCGAAGGCACCCTGAAACTGCACATTGGCCAGGCGTTTGAAGGCCTTGACCCGGCCCGAGGTATGCGGGTGGGTAATACCCAGGCAGGCGACGCCAATGGGGGTACCGCGCTCACGCTGATAAGACATGTGATTCTCCTTGGGGCGGCGACTCAGAGCTTGATGGTACGGCCGGTGGCTACCGATTCCACGGCGGCATCGGCCAGTTTCAGGGCCTTGAGGCCATCCTGCACGGTGGTCGGCAGCGGCTTTTTGTTTACCAGGGCGTCGATGTAGGCATCCAGTTCCGACTTGTAGGCTTGCTGGTAGCGTTCCAGGAAGAAGTTCAGCAGAGGCTCGCGGGCGTCGGTGACGTCCTGGCTCCAGCGGCGAATGGTGGTGGGACGCAGGTTGTCCATCTGCAGCATGCCTTTGGAGCCGAACACTTCAATGCGCTGGTCGTAGCCGTACACCGCGTTGCGGCAGTTGTTGATGTGGCACTGCTTGCCGGAAGCGGTCTGCATCTGCACCATCGCGGTGTCGTAGTCGTCGTACTTTTCCATCATCGCCGGGTCGATCAGGCGGCTGCCGATGGCGTTGATTTCCACCGGCTCCTCACCCAGCAGCCAGCGACCGATGTCCAGGTCGTGAATGGTCATGTCGCGGAAAATGCCGCCCGAGTGTTGGATGTAGTCCTCCGGGGCCAGGCCCGGGTCGCGGCTGGTGATGATCACCTGGCGCACGTCACCGATGTCGCCGGCTTCGATGGCCGCACGCATTTCGGCGAAAGTGCTTTCAAAGCGGCGGTTGAACGCCAGCATCACGCGGCCATTCAGGCGCTCCACTTCTTCCACCGCTGCCAGGCTCTTGGCCATGTCCAGGTCGATGGGTTTTTCACACAGCACCGCCTTGCCCTGGCGCACGGCGCGCAGCATCAGATTGATGTGGGTGTGGGTCGGGGTGCCGATGACGATGGCATCGACGTCGGGGCGGTCAATGGCCGCCTCGCAGTCGGTCATGGATTCGGCGCCCAGTTCGTCGGCCAGGCGCGAGGCGGCTTCGGCAAAGGGGTCGGCGACTACCACCAGGGTGGCGAACTTGCTGGCTGCCACGTTGGCGGCGTGAATTTTGCCGATGCGACCGGCGCCAAGCACTGCGATACCTACCATTTTTGTCTCTCCGCAAATGTTGTTGTTCGTTGTTGTGGCAAAGGTTGTCGCCATT
The DNA here is from genome assembly GCF_022662455.1 of Pseudomonas sp. TREG-RG-20F-10-E-6-01. Lineage (NCBI taxonomy): Bacteria > Pseudomonadati > Pseudomonadota > Gammaproteobacteria > Pseudomonadales > Pseudomonadaceae > Pseudomonas > Pseudomonas sp. TREG-RG-20F-10-E-6-01. The sequence continues at coordinate 128,627 of NZ_JAKNQP010000009.1, forward strand.
TAGAAACGGATGTTTTCGAACTGGGCCATGGTGGTGTCGAAGGCGCGCTTGGCCGCCACGTCCAGGGGTAACTTGCGCAGCTCGGCGCTGATCAGTTCCACGCCCCACGGGCCGCGGTAGCCGACATTGACCACCTGCTGAATGAACTCCGGCACGTCCAGCTGCCCTTCGCCGCACAGCTTGCGATGGTGGGTGGAGTCGTTGAAGAACGACTCGACCACTGCATGGTTGGCGTCGTCCAGCTCGATGGACTTGATCAGCTCAAGCGGGATCTTGCTGATTTCATCAAAGCTCATGCCGCCGCGGGCCACGTGCCAGGTGTCCACCAGCAGACCACCATTGGGGCGCACGCCGTCGGTGACGGCGATGGCGCGGTCGATGGTGTTGACGCTGGAAAACGGCAGGAACTCAATCACCACGTTGGTGCCGTAGGGCGCGGCGCGGTCGCACAGGATGGCGAAGGCATCACGCATGCGCGCCACGTCCGGCGGACCTTCTTCAAACAGGCCGCCAGCCACCTTCAGGTTGCGGGCGCCCAGTTCACCGGCGATTTCCAGCAGCTCGTCGCGAATCACGTGGGACGCGGCCAGCAGGTCGCCCTCCAGGTGCCAGTCGGTGAGGAACTCGACTTCCACGTGCTTGATGCCATTGTCCTTGAGGATATTGCGCACGGTGGAAATACCCAGCTTGGCGACGTTGTGCACCAGGTCCGCGTGCACCAGGCCCATGCCGCGCCAGCCGGCCTTGGCCGCAGCCTCTGCCCGCGCCTGCAGGGAAAACGGACTGATCTCGCTGGCCGCGCCGGGGTAGGTGTCACCGGCCAGGGTCCAGTAGGCTGCAAGCAGTTCAACATTTTTATCGGGCATGTCGATCACTTTTGTTTGTCGTTGAAAATCGGGTCGGTCAGTCAGGCCGGGGTCAGGACAAAGTCCCAGTTCACGGCCAGGTAAGGCACTTGCAGGTCGTAGCGCCGGGCGGTGGCCGCATCGGTCTGCGTGGTGAATTCGGCAATCAGTTCTTTCTTCACCCCAAACACCGTGTCCTCGTGCAGGTACGGGCAGTCGGGCGTGAAGATGTGGGTAATGACCTGGTCATAGCCGGGGGCGGTGACGATGAAATGCAAGTGCGCGGCGCGGTTAGGGTGACGCCCCAACTGGCCCAGCAGCTTGCCCACCGGGCCGTCGGCCGGGATCGGGTAGTGGCGGGGCTTGACCGTGCGGAAGGCGTAGCAGCCGTCGGCATCGGTAGTGAACAGGCCGCGCAGGTTGTATTCGGGCTGCAGGCCTTTTTGCTGCACGTCGTAGAAGCCGTCGTCGTTGGTCTGCCAGATGTCCAGGGTGGCGCCGACAATGGGGTTTCCGTCGGTGTCCAGCACGCGGCCGCTGACCAGGGTGGGCTCGCCCTTGCCGTCCAGGCAAATGTTGGCGCCGTTCTTGTAGCGCGGGGCATCGGCCACATAGAACGGACCGAGGATAGTGTTGGGCGTGGCGCCGCTGGGGCGACGGTGGTTGATGGCATCCACCAGCATGGTCACGCCCAGCACGTCAGACAGCAGGATGTATTCCTGGCGCCAGTCGGTGCACATGTGCCCGGTCCTGGTCAGGAACTCGATGGCCGTGAACCACTCTTCGTGGGTAGGCTCGATCTCCTTGACAGCTGCGTGCAGGTGACGGGTCAGCACCGACATCACGTCGCGCAGGCGCGGGCTGGCGGCGTCGGTGATGCGGGCGTTGACGATCTCGGCGGAACGTTCTTCCTCGAACAGTCCCCCAACCGGGCTCTCGGTGTTCAGGTGCGCAGTCATGGATTGATGTCCTTGATCATTATTGTGGAAGGCCGGCGGCTGTCATCAGCAGGCATTGGCTTGGGCAGTACGCCATTTGCGGCCGCCCAGGCGCTGCTGCATGAATTGTTCGATCTCTTCCAGGGTCATGCCCTTGGTCTCTGGCAGCCACAGGGTGCAGAACACGATCGAACCGATGTTGATCACAGCGAACAGGAAGAACGTCATGCCACCCATCACGCTGAGCATCACCGGGAAGGCAAAGGCGACGATGGCGTTGAAAATCCAGAACACGCCGACGCTGATGCCATTCATCAGGCCCCGCACGTGAGTGGGAAACAGCTCGGACATCAGCAGCCAGTAGATGGGGCCGATGCACATCTGCATGAAGAACAGAAACACCAGCACGCCGCCCAGGGCCAGGTAGCTTTGCAGCGGCGAGTGGGGCATGAAGTTCATGACCACGCCGAGGAAAATCTGCGCCAGCACCACCACGGTCAGGCCCATGAGCAGAATCGTGCGCCGGCCCATGCGATTGATCAACCACATGCCGATCAGTGTCGCGACCACGGCCACCACGCCATTGCCAATGGTGGCAATCAGGGCTGCGCTGGTGCCCAGGCCGGTTTCCTTCAGGATCATGGGGGTGTAGTACATGAAGGCATTGACGCCGGTGAACTGGATGACGAAGCCCAGGGCGATGCCGATGCCCAGCAGCTTGAGCAACCAGGGTTCGTTGAGCTTGGACAGGGAGCTACCATGGCGGCGCTCCACTTCACATTGGGCGATGATTTCCTTGAGCTCGCGGTCCACCTCACGCTGAGTGTCACGGATGCCGAGCAGCGTGGCCTTGGCCTCGTCAATGCGGCCCTTGCTGACCAGCCAGCGCGGCGAGGACGGTACGAAGTGCATGCCTACATATAGCAGTGCCGCCGGAATCAGCGCGATGGCCAGCATATAGCGCCACACCAACGGGCTTTCGAACAGGTGCACCAGGCCGGCACTGGCTATGTAGGCCAGACACTGGCCGGACACGATCATCAATTCGCTCTGGCACACCAGCCGTCCGCGATGCTTGGGCGCTGCCAATTCGGCGATCAGAACCGGCACTGCCGATGAGGCGCCGCCCACGGCGATGCCCAGCACGAAACGGGTGGCGACCATGGTCCACAGGGTTGGCGACAGGGCGGTGCCCAGCGCGCCCAGGGCGAACAGCACGGCCAGGGCCTTGAGCACGCCGAGGCGGCCATAACGGTCGGACAGTTGGCCGGCGAACAGCGCGCCAAATGCGCCGCCGAAGATCAGGGCCGAGGCCACCAGGCCTTCAGACACGGGCGTCAGGCCCAGGCCGCCCTGGCTTGGGGCCAGTGACATGAATGGCAATGCGCCGGAGATGACCCCGGTGTCGTAACCGAACCCCAACGAGCCCATGGTAGTGATGGCGGCGATGCGCCAGAGGATTTTCGCGGACGCGCCAACAGCGGCGGTTTGGTTACTGGACATGAGGTCAACCTTTATTGAATTTATGTGTACGCTCAGTGGGGCAAAGAGTACTGCGATTGAATTGGAATAAACATGCCGGTATGGCAAATGTGTTTTCCAGCTAGTGGAAAACTGCGCCGCCCTCCTCCGACGGCGCGAATCGCATCGCAAGCGCTCTAGAACCGGGCTTGCACCTTAAGGCCGGCAATCAGTGCGGCGTCCACCTCACGCACGCCCCCCGGGTTTTTCACGTATTGCAGGTTCGGCCGCACGGTGAGCCAGTTGGTCACGTGCACGCCGTAGTAGATCTCGCTGCTGGTCTCGTTGTGCTGCAGCGGGATATAGCCCGGATCGTCGTAATCGCTGACGCCGTTGGCCTGGTTCTGCAGGCGTGCGCGCTCGCGGTAATCGGCGTTGGTGTGTACCTGTGCGATACCGATGCCCAGGTCATCCAGGGGGCGGCTGTCTAACAGCCCCTTGTAGACGATACCGGCCTGAATGAAGTGGTCGACCTGGCTGGTGGCCTTGTCGTGGTGGGTAAAGTTGGCGAACACCGACAGGCCGCGGCTGCTGTCGCCGTCACGCGCGGTCAACTGCTGCTGCACCACCAGCCAGTAGCCATGGCGGCTGCCGTGCTCCTGGAAGGCATCCCCGGTCAGCGGCTGTGGATTGCCATTGCGGTCATCCAGCACGTCGTTGGCGTTGGCGCTGCTCTTGTAATAACCCAGTCGGTATTCGCCCGGCAGGCCGTTGAATTTCGGGCTCCACACCAGCTCGACCGGAATCAGCGCGCCTTGGGTGCCGCTGCCACTGAGCTTGAAGCCATTGCCCACTTCCAGGTTGGACGGGTTCTGCTCAAACACACCGATTTGCGCATACCACTCAGGGGCAAACTGATAGCGGGTCCGAATGGCCCACTGGCTGACCGGCCAGTTGTACCAGATGTCGCCAATCCAGTTGGCCGCCTGCGCGCCGCAAAATGGCGTGCTCTGGAAGTCGCACGGGAAGCTGTTGAAGTCCGAACCTTCGTCGAAGCGACCGGCCTTGATGTCGAGCGCCCCGTCGAACCAGGCCTTGCTCATCCACATCTCGGTCAGGCGCCAGGTCTGGCCGCGTCCGTACACTTCCTGAGACGAGGAATACCCGCCGACGCGGGGGTCAGCCACGCGGTCATTGGTGAGATTGCGGCCGTCGCGTTCGGTGATGGTCAACTGAAAGCGGGTATTGTCCCAGCCCAGCAGCTTTTGCAGGTCGGTCTTGAGGCCCACGGCGTATTGCTCGGTCCAGCGTGCGGTGTGGTCCTTGTCGTAACCGCCGTGTGCGTTGGCGGCCATCTCCCCGGTGTAATTGAGCTGGACGTCCACCCCCTGTTCCAGCCAGTTGCTGCGTGCCCCGCCCCAGTCACCGGTCATCCAGTGGGAGTCGGCAGCGAATGGTTGATTATCGGCACAGGCCAGCCCGGGAATCAGCAGGCAAAGGCTGGCCGCAACCGTGCTCTTGGCAAAGTTTTTCATGCGTGACGTTTCCTTGTTGTTGGTTTTGTTGTTCAACGTGCAGGCGAAACAATGCCGGGCCCGGCAGCCAGGGCCTGCCCGGCCTTGGCGCCACGGATCATAGGGGGGTGACGTGCAGGTGAATACCCGGCGAAAACTCAAATCTGAATTCCGCCAAGCGGAAAACTGTCTATCTAGTCCAATAGCGCTCGTATTCGTGTTTATTAAAATCGGACAACAGGAATTCGATGAACACCCGCAACTTCGCCGGCATGTAACGCCGGCTCTGGAACGCCATGTTGATGGTAAGCCTTGGCAAATCCCAATCGTCCAGCACCGGGATCAACCGCCCCGCCACCAGGTCGGCGTTGATGATGTACTTGGGCTGCACCAATATGCCGCCCCCGGCCAGCGCCGCGGCGCGCACAATCTGGCCGTCGTTGGTTTCCAGAATCGGCTCGGTCTTGAACGCCGCCTCTTCCTTGCCACGGGTGAAGCGCATGGTGCGCGGCTGGTTCGCGTGGCTGTAGATCAGCAGGTCGTGGCCGGCCAGGTCTTCGATGCTCTTGGGTGTACCCATGCGCTGCAGATAGCCGGGTGACGCCGCCAGTACCCGACGGGTCTCGGCCAGGCGGCGAATGGTGATATTGGAGTCCGGCTCGTATTCCTTGGTACGGATGGCCAGGTCGATCTCGCTGTCGATGATGTCAAAGTAGCGGTTCTCTCCCAGCAGCTTCACCGTGATGTGCGGGTAAAGCTTGCGGAACGCCGGGATCAGCGGCGCGATGTGCAACATGCAAAAGGAGATGGATGAGGTGATCGTCAGTGTACCCACCGGCTGCACCAGCGATTCAGTGAGCGACGCTTCGGCTTCCTTCAACTCACCCAGCAGGCTTTTGCAACTGGCATAAAACTGGTGGCCGGAATTGGTCAGCGCCAGGCGTCGGGTGTTGCGGTCGATCAGGCGGGTATTCAGGCGCTGCTCAAGCGCCACCAGGTGACGGCTGGCCGCGGCGTTGGACAAGCCCAGTATTTCCGCCGCCTTGCTCAGGGTTCCCACTTCCGCGGTCAGTACGAACAGCTCCAGTTCGGTAAGACGATCCACTGTGTGCTTCCTTTTTATTTTTTCACAGGTGAAATAAAGAATTCCGCAAGCGGCCTTTTCTTACATCCTGCGGAACTATAACGTGCGGCGCAACAGGCTGAGAAGTGTGTCGCCCCTGAAGATGATGGTGGCGCCATCGCCACGACCGTTCTGGAGTGACCATGCGCAATTTGGACGAAATGACCATTACCCAGGCAGTGCTGGCCTATAACCGCGGTGCCAGCGATGCCCGACTGTACGATGTGATGACCAGTCTGGTGCAGCACCTGCACGCGTTCGCCCGGGACATCAAGCTTACCGAGGGTGAGTGGCGCCAGGGCATGGCCTTCCTCGGCGACGTGGGCCAGGTGGCACCGGCCAGTGAAGAATTCGCGCTACTGTCCAACGTGCTGGGCCTGTCTACCCTGGTGCTGGTACAGAACGAGCGCAAGCCGGCCGTCTGTACCCAGGCCACGGCCTTTTACACGGCCCCCGGGCCGAACGCCGAATTGCGCGACTTGGGCGCCGACATCAACCCACAGCTTGGCGGACCCAAGGGCTACGTACAGGGCGTGGTGCGCGACGAAAAGGGCGGGCCGGTGCCCAATGCCCAGCTGCACCTGCGTGTGGCCGGGGTCGAGGCCTTGTTGCAGGCCGATGACCAGGGCCGCTACCACTTCAGCACGTCGTTGCCGGGCAGCCACCAGGTGCGTCATGACGGCCCGGTGAAGCAGCTGCTGGCCGTGCTCAACCGTCATGCATGGCGCCCGGCCCACCTGGCGTTTTCGGTGAGCGCCGCGGGTCATCAGCCGCTGACCACCCATGTGTATCGAGAAGGCGACCCCTACCTCGACTCCGACGCCCTGTTTGCCGTGCGGCCATCCCTGATTACCCAGTGGCAATGCCAACCGGCAGGCGCCACGCCCGATGGCGGGCACAGTGACGAGGTGTTCTACACCCTGACGTTCGATTTTGTCCTGGCTAAACAACCGCTCGGTTGATCACCGCCGCCCTGCCCGTCGAGGATCCCATGCACGACGACCACACCGTTATCGCCGCTCTGGAAGACGAGCGCTACCAGGCCATGCGCTTGGGCGACCTGGAGGCATTTGCCCGCCTTGCCCATGGCGATCTTGTCTACGTCCATTCCAATGGCGTCAAGGACAGCCTGGCCAGTTACCTGGAAAAATGCCGCCAGGGCCTTTACCTCTATCACCGCATCGATCACCAGGTGCACGAGGTGCGTCGATCAGGCGACACCGCCCTGGCGTTTGGTGAAATGCGCGCCGACATCACCTCCCATGGTGTCGCCAAGACCCTGCACAACCGCACGCTGAGCGTCTGGCTCAAGACGGGCGAACGCTGGGGGCTGGTTGCCTATCAACCGACCCCTGTCGCTGCGCGCCCGGCCCCGGCACCTGTTGCCTCTACTCAAGGAGACCTGCCCCATGTCCACGCCCCCATTCGTCTATAACGGCCAGCCGTCGCGCGTCATTTTCGGCCAGGGTTCGCTGCAACAGCTGGAGGCGGAGATCGATCGCCTGGGCGCCAAGCGCGCGCTGGTGCTGTGCACCCCCGAACAGCGTGCCCAGGCCGAACACATTGCCCGGCTGCTAGGCGAGCGCGCCGCCGACATCTTCGACAAGGCGGTGATGCACGTGCCCATCGAGACCGCCCGTGAGGCGCGGGAAGTGGCGCGCAAGCTGGGTGCCGACTGCGCCGTGGCCATTGGCGGTGGCTCCACCACCGGCCTGGGCAAGGCCATCGCCATGGACTCGGGGCTGCCGATATTGGCCATTCCCACCACCTATGCCGGCTCGGAAATGACCCCGGTATACGGCATCACCGAAAACGGTCTCAAGCGCACCGGCAAGGACCCCCGCGTGCTGCCCAAAACCGTGATCTACGACCCGGAGCTGACGGTCAGCCTGCCCGTGGACATGTCCATCACCAGCGGCATGAACGCCATCGCCCACGCCGCCGAAGGGCTCTACGCCCAGGATGGCAATCCGGTGATGTCGCTGATGGCCGAGGAAGGCATCCGCGCCCTGGCCGAAGGGATGAAGAGCATTTACAAAGACCCGGCCGACCTGGCCGCGCGTGGCGATTGCCTGTATGGCGCCTGGCTGTGCGGCACCGTGCTGGGCAATGTCGGCATGGCGTTGCACCACAAGCTGTGCCATACCCTGGGCGGCAGCTTCAACCTGCCCCATGCACAGACCCACACCATCGTGCTGCCTCATGCCATCGCCTATAACCAGTCGGCGGCACCGGCGCTGTCGCGCATCAGCCGCGCACTGGGGGTGGACAGCAGCCCGGCGGCGGCGCTGTTCGACTTGGCCAGTTCGCTGGGCGCCCCTACCCGCCTCAAAGACCTGGGGCTGACCGAGTCCGACCTGGACCGCGCCACCGACATCGCCCTCTCCAACCCCTACTGGAACCCGCGCCCTATCGAGGCCACGGCCATTCGCCAACTACTGCAGGACGCCTATGACGGCGTGCGCCCGCAGTAAGTCGGCGCATCAGTAAGGCATATTGAACGGGGTCACGATCTGCACCTGCGAGGGTGCGATCGGCCCCGTTTTCCATACCCGGTGGTACTGCAAAATGTGCAGGAACACATGGCGCGCATCCACCTGCAAGTTGTGGTCGATGATCGCGGCCATTTTCTCCTCTTGCAGCAGTTGGCGGTTTTCCTCGTCCAGGTCATGGCCGATGAACACGTCCAGCGGCCGGCCGGATTCGGCAAACGCATCGACGATCGCCTGATTTCCCCCACCCACGCTGTACACCGCGCGCAGCGCGGGGTGTTGCTTGAGTGCTGCACTGACCTTCTCGCGCGTGCGCTCGTAGACCCCATAGCCACCGCTGACATCCACCACACGCACATGCGTGGCATGCCCGCGCAGCCACATGCGAAAGCCCATCTCGCGTTCCTCCTCGCCGCGGAACAGTTCGCTGCCGATGACCACCGCCACCTCCTGGGCCTGCCGTGGCAACCAGCGCGACAGCAGATAGGCCGCCGTCTGCCCCGCCATGCGGTTGTCCATGCCGACGTAGCCAAGGCGCTCGCTATGGGGCAGGTCCGTCACCAAGGTCACCACGGGAATACCGGCAGCCATGAGCTGATTGACCGCCTGGTTCACCGCAGGCTCGTCGGCCGCCTTGAGCACCACGCCCTGGCTGCCGGTGTGCAGGCAGCGCAGCAATTGGTCATGCATGGCTTGGGGTTCGATTTCCTCGAACAGGTGGAAGCGCGGCGCGATGCGAAATGGCGCCAGGCTGCCCAACTGCTGGGTGATGGCCGCCTGCACGGCGGCGCTGAAGCGCTGGGGAGTGTGCATGATCACGTCGACATGGAAGGTGCGGCCCACGGCCAGGCCGCTCTGCTCCTGTGCCTCCAGTTCGCCCAGCGCCTGCTCGATGCGCCGCTGGGTCTGGTAATGCACGCTGCCGCGCTGGTGCAGCACGCGGTCGACGGTGGCCTTGCTGACACCGGCCTGGGCGGACAGTTGCTTGATGGAGAAGTGTCTGGCGCGTTGGAGGAGGCTCATGGCGTGAGGTTTTCTTGAGGTCTTTTTGGGCATTGGAGAGGTTGTCGCAATGCTAGTCTCAGTTTCGCCGGGCGTCGAGCCACTGCACTCACAACAACAAAAACCAGGAGAACACCCCCATGCCAGAAGCTGACCTCAACCGCCCTTTCCAAGGCCAATATTTCGTGGTCACCGGCAGCACCCAAGGCCTGGGCGCTGCCGTGGCGCACACCCTGGCCAAGCGTGGCGCCGCCGGCTTGATCATCTGCGGCCGTCGCCAGGCCGAAGGCCAGGCCCAGGTGCAGGCGCTGGCCGCGCTCGATTGCCAGGCCCACTTCGTCCAGGCCGACCTGGAACGGGTGGAGGACTGCCGCGCCATCATCGAGGCGGCGCGCACCCACTTCGGCACGCTGCACGGGCTGGTCAACTGCGCCGGCATGTCCGACCGCGGCACCATCCTCGACACCTCCCCCGAACTGTTCGATCGCCTGTACGCGGTCAACGTGCGCGCGCCCTTCTTCCTCATCCAGGAGGCGATCACGCTGATGATCAGCCGGGGCGTGGCGGGCTCCATCGTCAATATCCAGAGCATCGTCGGCCACGGTGGCCCGGCCTACCTGTGCCCTTACTCCATTTCCAAGGGCGCGCTGGCGGTGCTGACCAAGAACGTGGCGTACAGCGCCTTGCGCAACCGCATCCGGGTCAATGGCCTGAACATCGGCTGGATGGACACGCCCCACGAGGACGAAATCCAGCGCCGCTACCACGGCGCCCAGGACGGCTGGCTGGAAAAGGCCGAACAGGCACTGCCCTTTGGCCGCCTGCTCAAGCCCGAGGAAGTGGCCCGCAGCGTGGCGTACCTGCTGTCTGCCGAGTCAGGGATGATGACCGGCACCGTGCTGGATCTGGAGCAGGGCGTGGTCGGCTGCGGTGACGATACCGCGCCGCGCCCCCAGGCTGCGCTGACCTTGCCGGGGGGTGCCTGATGAACAGTCCCTCTGCCTTTGTGCGCGCCGATGCCGTGCACCTGCCGGACTTCAGCCGCCTGTGCGAACAACAGGCACTGCCCGAGCACTACCCACTGTGCGCCGAGGTGCAGGCCAACGTGCCGATTTACCACGCGCAGACCCTGCGCGACGCCGATCGCGGTGCTGCGCTCAACGAGCTGCACCAGCTGTTCAGCGCAGGCCCCGGGGTGATGGTGGTGCGCCAGGGTTACACCGACCTGGACGTGGTGGATCGCCACAGCCAGGTGTTCGAGGCGATCTTCGCCCAGGAGGCAGCCCAAGGCGCGGGGGCCGATCACTTTGCCAAGGCCGGCAGCAATGGACGCATCTGGAACGCTTTGCAAAAGGCCGCCCTGCATACACCGGCTTCATTTATCGAGTATTACGCCAATCCGCTGCTGGGGCTGATCGCCGAGGCGTGGCTGGGCCCGGACTTCCAAGTCACGGCGCAGGTCAACGTGGTGCGCCCCGGCGGCCAGGCGCAGCAACCGCACCGCGACTATCACCTGGGCTTTCAGGTGGAGGAGATGGTGGAGCGCTTCCCGCTGCCATTGCATGTGCTGTCCCAGTACCTGACGCTGCAAGGCGCCGTTGCCCATTCGGACATGCCGCTGGAAAGCGGGCCGACCCAGTTGCTGCCCTTCTCTCACCAGTATCCGCTGGGCTACCTGGCGTGGCGTCGCCCCCAGTTCATCGAGTACTTCCAGGTGCACGCCGTGCAGTTGCCCCTGAACAAAGGCGATCTGCTGTTCTTCAACCCGGCGTTGTTCCACGCCGCCGGCACCAACCGCACCGCCGACCACCAACGCATGGCCAACCTGCTGCAGATTTCCTCAGCCTTCGGCAAACCCATGGAGAGCCTGGACCGCGAGCGCATGATGCTGGCGCTGTACCCGGGCCTGCTCGAGCGCGTCAACGACCAGGTACTGAACGCCGAACAGGTGGCTGCCGTGGTGGCCTGCACCGCCGACGGCTATTCCTTCCCCACCAACCTGGACACCGACCCACCGCTGCACGGCCTGGCACCGCAAACCGGGCAGCAGCTGATGCTGGCGGCGCTGGCCGAGCGTTGCAGCGTTGCTGCCTTTGCCGAACGGGTTGAACAGTTTCGCCGCAAACGTCAGGCCTGAAAGGCTGGCCAGATCACACCAACAATAATGACAAACGGATCGACACCATGAAAAAGCAACTGCTCACCTTGCTGTTCAGTGTTTTGTTGTCCCCCCTGGCCCTGGCCGATGTGCGCATCGGCGTCAGCATCGCCCAGGTGGACGATGTGTTCCTGGCGCAGATGCGCGATTACATGGCGGCCCATGCCAAGCAGTTGGAAGGGGTCACGCTGCAGTTCGAGGACGCCCAGGGCGACGTGGTGCGCCAGCTTAACCAGGTGCTCAACTTCACCTCCCAGGGCGTGGACGCGATCATCATCAACCCGGTGGACACCGCCGCCACCGCCAAGATCACCGATGACGCGCAAAACGCCCATATCCCGCTGGTATACGTCAACCGTCGGGGAAGCACAGCGCCTTTGGCAATCACAGTGAAAGTGACGTGCAACGTAGCCGCAGGCAGTGGGGTGACGTACGCCGCCAAAACCGTGGGATGCGTCGCCCTACCCTCACTAGACTCGGTACGCTGCTTAGCCATGGACAATGCCATGGATCTCATCCAGTGCGGCAGCAATCACCTGTTCAGGCGCCGATGCCAACAGGTCCTGGGGCCGTTTGCCGCCCAGAAAGCTGTTATCTGAACGGAACCAGTAAGCCATACCCCAGCCGTCCTTGTGGCCAGCGAAAGCCTCAATGACTTTGGCTAATGCCTTGAACGGCCGATAGCCCGCGTCCGGATCCAAGCCATAGCCAGGGAAATAGTCGACCCCACCGTGATTGATGGCAAAGATCTGCCCCTGCTTTTTCCATTTGTTGGGCTGGGCACTCGGGTTGCGGGTACTCAACTGGGCCACCTGTGCAATATCTGCGGCGGTCAGCCAGTCACCACTTTCCAAGATTGCTTTGCGGGCTTGGACCAGCATTGCCGCTTCCTTGAGCAGGCGAGGCGAAGGCGGCTTACGCGTCACAAACACCTCAGCCAGGCGCTCTAACGACTTCGGGTCCTGACGCTCCTGCAGCATCTCATACATCGAGGAGGCCACATTGGCGAAGTTTTCCGCCAATACTTCAAAAACACTGAGGTTGACCTGATCGAAAGACACGACCAGCACTCGGTCCGCATGCGAGCGGCTTAAGCTGGCCCTAGCTTCCTTAGGCGTACCGACCAAAGTGGAGACGCCCGATTGCTCTGTAACGCTCATGGAAAATCCCCCACCAGTTATCTACATTATCTAATCCTAACATAGTCTTGATAACCCTAGCTCTAGCCTAAACTCCATTCATCTGGATGCATAGGTAGGTTTGAGGGGAGCACGCCATGCCGTCGATCAGCGCGGTGACTCTGGGACGAAAAGTCTAAGGGTACGATCTTGGCTTTCAGGTGTGCGAGCGAGTTAAGGACCAGCGATGGTGGACCGAAAGAGTTGGCATAACCCCAGTTCAGCACTGCTTGAATTCCCTAGCAGTCCCTCCCTCCTAAGGGCCGAAGATCTGCATCACATCAACCTAAGAAGGTGTTCTCTCGGTCAACAGTTTGGCATTGTGCTCAAGCCGTCGCTGATCGCGGGGATCGATACCCGCGTATCAATGCCCCTGGCGGCCTGTGCCTGCGCGACATCACGCAACGTGCGAGCATTTCGCAAGCTAACTTCAGGATAGGTACCGAAAGAAATACGGGGTTGCTTTTCCGCCCTGGAAAAGCAGAAGTGCCAGCACTTGCCGCCTTTCGTATTCACGAAAAGAGCGAGGCCGTCGTAATCAGCTAGGGTGGAGTTGAGTGACGTAAAGCCATTCACACACCCTGTGACCATCCGAGCGGCACGATGTATCTACGAGGTAGATTTCCTACTCCAGACAGACGCTGAAAATTGAGCAAGATGTGTTGGGCAGCCCTTACATAGCGCCCCCGGTTCCACGAGCTCAAGCATTCGCAGGCCTATAAAAAAAAAAGAAAAGCAGCAGACCTGATATCGCCAGGCATGCCAAGCCGGCACAGATCATGACGAGACCAAAGCCACCCGCCATTGCTGACCTGTACAGATCGACAACCCAGGGCTGAGTCGACGGGAAAACATGGTCCACTATCGCTCGCCGAGCCAAATAAGCTGCATGACTTGGCCCACTGTCCTGTATTTCAACAGTGAGCCTATTGACCGCATAAACGCTCATGATGCTACCTAAAATAGCGATTCCCAAAGCCATTCCGGTCTGCCTCAAGGCGTTCATTGTCGCGGATGCAATGCCGGCACGTTCAGGCGGGACGCAGTCCATGACCATCATGCCGGTCGCGGGTACTGACAACCCTGTTCCAAAACCCAGTACGGCAAGGATCAACCCAATCCCTAGATAGGGAGTCCATGGATTGAAAACGACCATGGCGCATAAGGCCAGACCTATCAGCGCATAGCCTGCGACCATCAGGAACCTCATCGAGAACCGCGCCACGAATCGCCCGAAAAACAAGGAGGCTAGTGCCATCATGACGAACTGCGGCATTAGTTTCCAGCCTGCAATCTCTGGGCTGCTTCCCTGTACTTGCTGGAGAAAAATGGACAAAAAGAAGAGACTGCTGTAACTGGAGAAGCCGAGGATAAAGGAGGCTAGATTGGCGAGCACCAGGGGCCGGCTACGGAATAATTTAATCGGAAACAGAGGCCGTTCGACGCGCAACTCAACCCATACGAATGCGATGAATCCCACTCCGGCAGTAAGCAAAGGGATTAAAACCCTATCGGGCGAACTGCCATGTTCCCCGATTCCGATGAGGCCATAGCTGAGTGCCCCCAGCCATAGCATGCTAAGGGCCTGCCCTGCTGGATCGAATGCCGCATGATCGAGATGCTTGCGCTCGGGAATACCATACGCACCCAGCACAATTGCCAGAATGCCAAGCGGAACATTTACCAGGAAAATGCTCTGCCATCCGACACGCTCGACCAATATCCCACCCACTAACGGCCCGCAAATCAACGCAAGTGCGCTAAAAGCGGACCACCCGCCAATCGCCCGTGCCCGCTGGCCGGGATCAGGGAATGCGTGAGCCAGAATCGGCATTGCTCCCGGTATAAGCATCGCGCCGGCAACGCCTTGCACAGCGCGCCCCCACAAAAGCATCGGCAGTTGGCTAGCCAGCGAGCAGATGACCGATCCAATCACGAAGAGCAAAACGCTACCGAGCCAAACCCGTTTGTGCCCATAGCGATCACTAAGAGGCCCCGCAGATAACATCACCGCGGACAATGCGACTGCATAGATGTTGACGACCCATTGGAGACCCGCCAAGTCAGTGTGTAACGCTGCCTGAAGAGTAGGCAGTGCGACGTTGACGATGCTGATGTCCAGCGTCGCAAGAAATGTTCCGAGATAGGCTGCAGCGACCAAGGCGTGAATTCGATATTTGCGCATCGGAGTCCAATTTACGTTAAGGAACTTACCTTGATCCTATCCACTGACTGACAGTCAGTCAATAAGAAGGCTTCGCTTGATGGCGTCGCCAAGATACAATTGACCGACCGATAGTCAGGGCTGAAAGGCTCATACAGATGCCTCTTCCTCTCCTAACAAGTCAACTTTTACGCAGGGCCCCAAACAGCAATGAAATATAAGAAAAGCCAAGTCGAGCCACCCACCTCGAAAACCCCGCGAACCAAGCCTGCGCACGTACGCCTAGATGAATTGATGGCTGCCGCAGAAACGCTGTTTTTAGCGCAGGGCGTCGAAGCCACTACCATTGACGGGATCGCCGAACTGGCGAAGGTAGCGAAGGGTACTTTTTATATTTACTTTTCTTCCAAGAATGAGTTGCTTGAAGCGATGGGGCAACGCTACACCGCGCAGTTCCTGCGCCGTCTCGAGGAAGAGGTGGACAAGTGCGCTTCAGGAGATTGGCTGGCGCGCCTGCGCACCTGGATCCATACAAACGTTATTGCTTATGTCGAAACGTATAGGACGCACGACATCGTTTACACAAACCACCATCACCACAATCGTAGCAACCAAGAAAAAAACGCCATCCTGGAACAGTTGCAAGGCATTCTGCAGGGCGGGAATGAAGCCGGTACCTGGCGATTTGATCAGCCCCGAATCACGGCCTTGATAATCTATGCCGGCGTGCATGGGGTCACCGATGATGCGATCGCTAATGAGGGCACCGATTGTGAGCAATTTGCTCGTGATGTTACCTCCGTGTGCCTTCGCCTGATTAACGTGGCTGAGGAGCCCAACTGAAAGCCTGGCGGCTGATATTGAAAATCAGTGGCACGCGTTACCCCCAAAGCGGCACCCAACGACTCCTCTCTAACCAAGGTGGCCGCCTCCTCCCTGCCCTTGCGGAACGTTAATAGCCAAGCCTTCACCCTGCACCTTGAGTCTACGCCCACATCCGATGGCGTTGCAGCGACCCGCGTTAACTCCAATCCTCGCCGATTCGCTGTAATCGCGACCAACGTAAACGGTCGCCCCAGGCTCAAGGCGCGGCACTTGCCTGCTTACCACTTCACCTCCGTCAGTGGAACTCACCAAAGCAGCGGATCCTGTCTTTCCCCCTTCATTTCCTACGCCCCTTGAAAAATTCATAAACACGCTGATGACTGACCGGCAGTCATTAGTTAATAATTCTCATTAAGGATATGCATGGAGTTCAAGGGATGACGTCGACACGGGTAATTGTGCTGCTGAAAGAAATAGGGTTACCGCCCGATCTGCTCGCGTCCGCCGCCGCTGACTGGAGGCTGCGCACTGATCTGGGCCTGAGCTCGGCGGAAACACTGGAGCTGCAACTGATGCTGGAGCAGTTGGGATGTAGCGGATTTTCGCTTTGGGATACGCATGACCATACCTTGGGAGAGCTTGAGCGACTGATCGAATCAGCACATGCAACTGGCGGCTCTCGTGCCGGGGGTACGAGATGAGTCCTCATCCTGCATCACTGAACGAACAGTTGGCCGTGGTCCTGAACAAGGGGGGAGATGCACCTGCTTTAATTGCTGATGGCGAAGTTATTTCCTATGCGCAATTGAAGTCGCGAGTTGCCTCTACCGCCGCACGACTGCGAGCCCTAAGCATCTCGAAAGGCGATCATGTCGCGTTTCAGTTACCCAACTGCGCCGAAGCTGTCATCTTGATGCTTGCAACGCTGATAACCGGCGCGGCTCCAGCCCCCCTCCTTCCCGCCTATCGCGAACAAGAATTGCGACACATCCTGAAATTGGTTAGGCCTCGTGTCATAGCCATGACCAAAGGTAATCGTCGCTTCAGCGCAGCGGGTGTGGCTAGCACTGTAAGTCGTGAAGAAGGTTTGGACGTGGTGCTGGGGCTTATTGACGAGCCTGACAACGGCGACAATTCAGACTGGCTAGGTCTGAGGGAATTCTGCTCATCGTCATGTGACAACGCATCAGCACATGAGCTGCGCGCGACAGAGATGGGGCCAGAAGATACAGCGATGATGCTGCTGTCGAGCGGGACGACAGGCCTCCCGAAGCCCATCGCTAGAAAAAACGCTGGCTACAGCTACATGATCGGTGAAGCCAGCCGAGTATTCGAGCTCAGTCACTGCTCCTCCTATCTGGCGGTGCTCCCCATATCTCACGGTTTTGTCATCAACTGCCCAGGCATTCTCGGCACCCTTCTTTGCGGGGGAGCCGTGGTTCTGTCCCCGGACACGTCCGCGGAAACGGCTTTAAGACTTATCACAAACCATGAAGTAACACATTCGACGCTGGTTCCAGCATTACTGGCCCAGTGGCTTGATCGAGTGAGTCAGCAAGAGAGTGCACCGCAGACATTAAGGCACATTCAAGTCGGTGGGTCGCGCCTGCCTGCTGATCTCGCAGCCCTTGCTGAATCAAAGTTAGGGATGCGTATCCAGCAGTGCTACGGAATGAGCGAAGGGCTTCTTTGCTTCACCCGCGCGACTGATTCGGACAGCGTCCGATTCAACTCACAGGGCCGCCCGTTGTCCGAGCAAGATGAGGTCCTGATCGTGGACGAAGACGGCACGCCGGTCCCGCTTGGGCAATCGGGTGAATTAATCACCCGCGGCCCCTACACCATATCTTCGTACTTCAACAATCCGTTGGCGACTTCCCGCGCCTTCACGCAAGACGGGTATTACCGCACCGGCGACATGGCCCACCTTGATTCGGCGGGCAACGTCTATATCGATGGGCGACTGACCGACTCCATCAATCGCGGTGGAGAAAAATTCAGCCCGGAAGAGATTGAAGCGCTAACTAAACAGCACGCGAAGATCCAAGACGTCGCGGTGGTGGGTATATCCGACCAGCGTTTCGGCGAAGTGCCTTGCCTGTTCGCCGTGGTGCACGAAGGAGAACAGCTTTCGTTATCCGAAGTCCGACGGCACCTGGAGATTGTTGGCATAGCGCAATTCAAACTGCCGGAGAGGCTAGTCCTGATAGACGCGATTCCGCGCAAAGGCATCGGCAAAATTGACCGTGCGTCTCTACGCGCTCAACTCTACGGCGAGCGCAAAAGCGAAGCACAAGCATCCGGGTCGGGTGACCTATGAATCTCATACAAGCCCAGGCCGAAGGTGCCATCAGATTGAGCTTCGCGGCCTCAGTGCCTGTGCGACATCAACTGGTGGTGTTCCCTCACGCTGGCGGTAGTTCCGAATTCTATAGAGCGTGGCGAGACCATCTGCCTGCAGACGTGGACATCGTAATAATGCAATACCCTCAACCAGGCACGAGCCACGCGACAGTGAACTGGAGCGACCCACACATCGCTATCCAACGCTGCATGAGGGGGTTGGTCAGTCTTCTTGGCATCGCGCCCGCCACGCTCTTTGGGCACAGCATGGGCGCCTTGCTGGCACTGCATATAGCGTCCTCCCTGGCACCGTCGAGATTCAAGGTGGCTCAACTCATCTTGTCGTCTCAGATGGCACCAGCGTCGCTACAGACAACCCTTCAATCACAGCAGGATGTCGACCAGCTTGCAGAGCGTGCGATGGGGCTTGGTGAAGTGCCCGAGTTGAGCACCTCCGTTGACACCGCTCAGACGGTTGTTGCTTCAGCTGTTCGTCAAGACCTGACGCTTCTTCAAAAGCTTGCGAAGTTGCCGGTGGGTGACTTGCCCCCGACCCGTCTATTCGCAGGCGACAACGATCCGTTGATCGATAGAAAGCAGTTCTTCGAGTGGTCTCAATTGCTGCCCAAACATCCAGTGCTAGAGGTTTTTCCAGGCGGGCACTTTTACTTTCTCGGCAATGAGCCGTTGGTAGTGAAAACCATCCTGAGCCCCTCTCGTACGGCGTGACCTTTACGTTCATTCAACCCAAACGCGGAATGGGAAACTTGTCATGGATTTCGATCTTTTCAATACTCAATCAGCAGCTCCCAGCCCTGCCAAAGCGCTGGATATGTTTCCCCAACTCAGGGACTTCAGTGCGTCGCTGGGAAACACCCCGCTCGTGGAAGTGCCGGGGCCACAGAACGGAGGTCGAATCTTCGCCAAGCTGGAGTCGAAGAACCCCTCCGGGTCGATCAAGGATCGCGTGGCCTTCGGCTTGTTTTGTGATGCGATCAATGCTCACGACTTTAATCAGGGCCCGCTCAAGCTTCTTGATTCGTCGGGTGGCAACATGGCCAAGGCTTTAGCCCATTTGGGGCATCTGTGCGGCCTGCCCGTGCACGTGGTAATACCCGACTCAGCGCCAGAGGTATTGCTTCAATCCTTGAGCGATAGCAACGCGATTGTCACGAAGGTGGACAGCAGCCACTTTCTGCTTGGCATCATCGCCCGCAGCCAGCAGATCGCCCGCACGGAGCCAGGCTGGACCTTGCTATCCCAGCATCTGAACTTGGTAAACACATCGGTGCATCAGCATCACACCGGCGCCGAGATCAGCCGTCAGCTCGACGGCCGACGCCCCGATGCCTGGATAGCAGCCATCGGCACTGGAGGTACGCTTGCTGGCGTATACGCAGCGCTGGCGCAGCAAAACCAGGACCTGCGCGTCGTAGGGTGCACGCCTCGCGAGCTGCCATTTGGCACGATGGAACCTCCAAACGGAACTGCCAGGTTCGCAGGCGCAGGAGGATTTGGTTTCGGGTTCCGGCAACCGTTTGTCTCTTTGATTCCCTACGAAGTGCCGTTCCAGACCGTCTCACATGAGGAGTCTCTCAAAGCCATGTTCCGGTTCTTCGAGGAAACCGGCATCCCCATTGGCGGTTCGGCCGCGGCCAACTGGATCGTCGCGTGTAACGTCGCCTCTGAACTCGACAAAGAGGCCAGTGTAGTCACCATCTTCCCCGACGCCGGCAGCGACGCCGACCGCGAGCGGGGCCGGCAGTTGCTCGACAACGAGCGTCAAACGACAAGGAGCTAATGCTATGCCCATTAATGAACAGGACATGATGTCAAACCTGGTGAGCCTGGCCGATCTGGCCAGAGCTCAACTGGACCTTCCCGACGGGTTCAACAAAGCTCGGCAGATAGTCGCCGAGCGCGTAGGCACCGATCGCTTCGTCATGCTCCCACTGCTTGAACTCAGCGATATTCAGTTCAAGGCACAGGCTGACGACAGGCCCACTGTGGGCGATGTCAACTCGCATATTGATCGATGGATCGGGGATGACGGCGTCGAAATCGGCACCATCAGCGGCGAAGGCTGGAAGATCGCTAGCCTGGGCGAAGACGTCATCTCCTATTACCGGGAAACCGCAGATACGCGCTTGGGCAGAATCGAGACAGCGGGGGTCTGGAATTCATCCGCCATTTGGCAAGGTCGATGGCAATCATTGTTTGCCACCGGTGTCACCGGTGAGGTGACCGGGATGATTGGGGTACGGCAACTGTATCAAGAGGTCCCGCGCGAGCGCTATCGGGCCTTTGTACTGCTGATTCCGATCGAAGCGGCCGACGAAGCGATTCAGGGCCGGGTACGCCGCGGATACACGACTGATTGAATTCGGAGGTTGCATGTACGATCAGCACGTGGACCGCGACATTGCAGTCATTGGTATGGCTTGCAGGTTTCCTGGTGCCAACACCCTTGAGCAGTACTGGCACAACCTGGTGAACGGCGTCGAGTCGGTAATCGAACTCGGTGATACGCCTACCGATGCGCAGACCATGCCATTTGCCGCACCGTTGAATGACGACGTGCTGTCATTCGATGCCACGTTTTTTGGCGTGGGTCATCGTGATGCAGCCTTGATGGACCCTCAGCACCGACTATTCCTCGAGTGCGCATGGCATGCGCTCGAGCATAGCGGTATCAAACCCGGGCAAATGCCCGACACCGGCTTGTTTGCCGGCTGCAGTAGCTCAGCCTACCTTGGCCACTTGCAAGCGTCCGACCTCATGGAAAAATTCCAGCCGTCAGGGTTCGAGTTGCAAATTACCAATGATAAGGACTATTTGGTCACACGGGCAGCGTGGCACCTGGGCATAGAGGGGCCGGTACTCGGTGTGCAGGCAGCCTGCGCTACATCGCTCGTCGCCGTCGCAGAAGCCGTCGAGGCCTTGCGTGCCGGGCGATGTCGAGTGGCGCTGGCCGGTGGATGCACGTTGAGGTTTCCGCAACGTGCGCATTACCGGACTCAGCGAGGCATGATCTACGCGCAGAATGGTCACTGCATGCCTTTCTCCAGCAAAGCGACAGGGACGGTGTTTGGCAGCGGTGTCGCGCTAGTGGTTCTGAAACCGTTATCCCTGGCGCTCGCTGACGGGCAACGCGTGTTAGCCGTAATCAAAGGCTGCGCCGTCAACAACGATGGCGCCCGCAAGGTGGGTTTCACCACCACCAGCGTCGACGGACAACGACGCGTGATCAGCGCGGCCATGCGCGATGCCAATCTCACGCCCATGGACATGCGGGCGATGGAGGCACACGGGACCGGGACGATTGCCGGTGATCCGATTGAGTTCAACGCATTGAACGACCTGTTTGCAATGCCCGGGAAAGGACACAAGTCCTGCGCACTTGGCTCAGTGAAGGCCAACGTCGGGCACCTGGAAACCTGCGCGGGCATGGCAGGGCTGATCAAGGCAGTACTCCAGATCCAGCATGGTTTCATAGCGCCACAGATCCACATGGACGAGGTAAACCCTTCGATAGCATTGGATGCCAGCCCGTTTTATTTTCCCGCAATCGCCGAGCCGTGGGATACAACGGATAGCCGAAGCGCCATTGGGGTCAGTGCTTTTGGAATCGGCGGGACAAATGCGCACATAGTGCTGGCGCGTTCGCCACAAGCTCTCGATGAAACGATAACCGCCGCGACCGATTTTCCTTCAGTCATTCCCGTAACCGGGCAAAGCGAGGCTGCCTGCCACAGGTTGATACGCGCCTACCGTGCAGAACTCGTCGGCCTTCCCCCGGACCGCACGGCGTGGAGCGCCCAAACCACACGTCGAGCGCTCAGGTATCGCGCAACCTTGTTTGCGGACCAGGACGGCGCTCTACAGGTCGGTGACCCGGTACGCGATACCGGCCGCCGCAAGCCGGATATCGTTTTCCAGTTCCCGGGCCAGGGCAGTCAGTTCCTCGGCATGGCCACCGGCCTGGCCAAGTCGAACCGACATTTCGCAGGTGATCTTCATGCCTTGGTACGTCTGCTGCGAGAACAAGCGGATGTCGATGTCTCCTTCCTGCTGGATGAAAATGCTGACACCGACCTGACCGATACCGCGACGGCACAGCCCGCGCTCGTTGCAGTTCAAATCGCGATGGCCCGGTTTCTCATTCGGCACGGCGTCGTACCTGACGCAATCGTCGGTCACAGCGTGGGCGAAATCGCAGGCGCCTGCATCGCCGGGATGCTGACCGCCGAAGAAGCACTGCTGTTCGCTGCTCGACGGGGCAGGTTGATGTCTGAATTGCCAGCAGGCTCCATGCTCGCTGTCGCCATGAGTGAGCAAGCCTGCCGGGATTGGCTCGCGGACGACGTTTCGCTAGCCGCCGTCAACGCGACAGAGGCCTGCGTTCTCTCGGGCACCAAGGCCGCGATCGAACGCATACAACGCTCATTGACCAGCCTGGGCATACGTTGCCGTGGTTTGACGGTATCCCACGGGTTTCACTCGTCCATGATGGCCCCCATCCTGGACGAGCTGGCAGCCGCCGCGCCGACGGCCAAGGCGGTGCCTTCGGATATCCGCTTCCACTCGACCCTGCACGGCACAACATTCGACTCGTCAGACCGCCTCGACGGGGCTTATTGGGCGCGGCACGCGCGTGAGCCGGTGAGATATCTGGAGGCGCTTGAGTCCGTAGCGGTTCGTGAAGGGACGCTATTTGTCGAAGTGGGCCCCGGCACGACCTTGACGGCCTTGACAATGGCGCTGCGGCCGCGAGACACCGCGATTCGCACGATGCGTGGCGAGCGAGATAAATCGCCGGAGCATGAGGTGTGGCACACCGCGCTGCAGAAAATCTGGATGGCCGGTGTGGACATTGACTGGCGCCCGTCGTGGAACCTGCCAGCCAGAGCCATCCCGCTAACACCCTACCCCTTCGACCGCCAACGTCACGGCGTGGCACTTGAGACGCAGGGCAGCACTCCCCGCACCGCTGAACCCGCACGACAGCTTGAGTCGCGAAAGTACAACTCCGTTGCGCAGGCCGCTGCCGCACTTTGGGAGAAGGTCACCGGGACGCCTCCCTCCAGCCAGCATCAGTTGTTCAGTGACGATGGCGGGGATTCCTTGGCGACGTTCCAACTGATTGCATTTGCAGACTCCGAACTCGGGGTCGTGTTGAACGTATCTGACTTCCTGGCTGATCCCACACCGTCGGGCTTATGTACATGCCTGACGGATGCGGGCGCCGCTAATAGCATTCACATTCATCCTAAAGAAGGGAACGCGTAGTCATGGCAACCATCACTCATCCAACGTTCGGTGTCTATGAAGTCGAAACTGTAGTGGTAGACAGTCAGAGTTCATTCACTATCGCCTGCTCGCCCCACCGGCATGCGATGCCCAGCAATGGAGGTATCCGTTGGAGTCGATATAAAACACTGTCGCATCAAAAAGATGAAGCGATCATGTTGGCAAGTGCGATGGATCTGAAACACGGTTTTTATCGAACCGGCTTCAGTGGCGGGAAAATCGTCGTAAATAGCAGCGCGCTACCTGATGAGGCCCCACACGTATTCGATGCCATCGGAGAAACCCTGAACCGCTATGCCGGCTCGATGTACACAGGGTGTGACATCAATACAAGCAGTGCACATATGACGTACCTGAGAAAATCTACCCCGTGGATTCTGGATGCCATGGACAGCCCTCAGATCAGCACGTCAATTGCCACCGGATTTGGTGTCTGGAGTGCCTTGAAGGCGGTACTGAAGTGCTCTCCGAGAGTCAACGGGACGCCGCTTGTCGCCATTCACGGCATGGGCAAGGTGGGCTTTGAAGTTGCCAGGCAATGTCTCGCCCATGGGTACAACGTGATCGGCTTCGACGTAAAGCCCATTATCGATATTCCGGCCGGCCTGCGCGTGTTGAGCGAGGACGATTTCTGGTCAAGCGCCCCGGATGTACTGTGCATTGCGTCCCTTTCCAGAATCCTTGATCTGCCCACGGTTGAACGTATACGCGCGCGCTGGGTTATCAGTAGCTCCAACACACCGTTTGACAGTACTCAAGCAGAAGCGAGGCTTCTGGCGCGTGGGGTTGGTTATGTTCCTGATTACGTAAGCAACGCCGGAGCGGTTATCTGTGACAGCATCGAGCGGTCGTTCCCGGATGTTTTTCGTGGCATGACACAGGATCAGGCAAATCACTACACAGGGGCGTTGATCGGTACCAAGACAGGCGAATTGATCAAACGGGCAGAACTGCTTGGGTGCAATATTCCCACACTGTTATCGCGCACCTACTTTCATGCTGGACATGATGTAAACCTCGGCGCATCCCGACGGCACGATCCGTCTATCCACGCAACGATAGACGCGCGCAGCTTCGCAGTTTAGACATAACAGAACACTGAATGGGTAGCTGACGGCTTGTTATAACTTGCCGCACCGCTGGCCCTCCACAGGCTTTTAAACTTTAAAGGTTTCGCACACACCCAGCTTATCTGGAAGACCTGTTCGTCAAACGTATTTAACGTACTTGCCGCGTAACACCGCTCGATTACCTGATGAACCAAAAAAATAACTAATTGCAGTGAAGATCTTTTGTCGCCCACTCTAATTATCAGGAAGATACGATGCAACCCGACACTCCAGAAACACACTACGATGTATTAATCATCGGCGGAGGAATACTCGGTCTCGCCAGCGCTTACTATGCGACAGCCAGAGGCTTGAAAACGTTGATTGTCGATCAGTACGGAATAGGCAACGATACCAATAGTTCCAAGGGCCTGGAGCGCATGTTCCGCTTGATGCAAGATAACGAGTCCGAAGCCCGACTGGCCGAAACTTCACTTGCGCTATGGACAGAACTGCAGCGCGCGAGCGGAAAAAACCTGCTTGCTACGGACGACCTGATCTTCTTTGGCCATCGGGATGCACCGATGACTACCGAAGGTAACGTGCAACACATCAAAAAGTCCATGGACAGCATGGGTATGCCTTACGAATACCTGGACTCCCCCGCCGCTATCCATAAAAGATTTCCGATATTCAATCAGGCAGCCATGCCTGACGATTACGTAGGCTTGGTACAAGCGGCAAGCGCTTCCATCAACGTCCAGGAGGCGGCCAAGACTTTTCTATTCGCCGCTCGGCAGACGGACCGCCTTAACGTATTGGACAAGCACGCCGTGATCCAGGTCGCGCCCCTTAAGGACCAGGCAGGCTATACGCTGCTGACTGAGACTGAGGGTCGCTGCGTGACCGTCCACGGCAAACATCTGATCACGTGCCCAGGGGTGTGGGCAGATTCGGTGTTGAAGGGCTTCGGTCTCAAGCAAGCGCCCGGTTGGAAGATCTGGAAGATGAGTTACGCCTATTGGCCACTCAAGGAAAACCCACCGAAGATTCCAATCTGGTTTGAATTCGGGAACATCGATGCAAGCGACCAAGGTACGTTTTACGGCTTCCCACCCTTGGACTTCTCGTCAGAGCGGCACAACATGGTGAAAATGAGCGCCGACTACACCTACGACACTTACGATACGCCGTCAGCCATTCAACCGGGTGTGAACCCGAGATTGATGGAGGAACTCGTTGCGCACCTTGATCAACTGATTGCCCCCAATGCCGTTGACGCAACTCAATACCAGCATGCGGGGACCTGCCTCTACTCGATGAGCCCGGACGGCAAGTTGGTGATCGGGCGTATCCCGACGGCACCCGGCGAGCAGTCATTCCATGCCGGCGCCTCGATGTGCGTTATGGAGTCAGGCCGAGCCTTCAAATACGCGCCATTGTTTGGACGTATATTGGTGGAACTGGCCGTCGATGGGCACACCCGATACCAGTACGACTTGGATATATTCTCGTCGACGCGTGATGGGCTGTTCGAAGTTCCAACGTAACAGGGCCATTACGAACTGCAGTTTGCGCTCTTCCTTTCGCCTATCCGTACAGGTCTCACACTGAAGGCGAATAGTGACGTCAGCACGAGCGGGCGCCCTTGTTCCTAGCAAGGGCACCGTTCACCCAACATCCCAACAACCCCTGAAGTAGCGCCGAAAGAAAAGTCCGGCTACCGCTTGACCAGGCCAAGGTTTTCCCGGAAACAACGCCCTTCATAACGCTTTCTGAGTAGACCGCGCTTCTGCAAGAGTGGAACGACCTGTGCCACGAACTCGCTCACGCCTCCCGGTAGATGGGAGAACATGACGTTGAAGCCGTCGGCGGCTTCCTGCTGCAGCCACAGCGCCATCTGGTCAACGATCATTTCGGCGGTTCCAACCATTTCCAGCCCCTGGTAACCGCAGACCCGCCTCGCCAACGCAAGGATGCTCAAGTTTTCGCGCGCTGCAAGCCGCACCACACGATCACGGCCGCTCTTGCTCGCATTGCTCTCGGGTATTTCAGGCAGCGGGCCTGCCGGATCGTAGGCAGAAATGTCGTGCCCCAACGCAATGGAGAGCGTCGCGAGGCAACTTTGATCATCCACCAGCTCATCCAGCCTCGATCTTTTGCGTTGCGCCTGCTCAAGGGTGTCGCCTAATACGACAAGGACTGCGGGAACGATTTTCACCGCATCCGTGCGGCCTGCGGCCACAGCTCGTGAGCGCATGTCGGCATAACAAACCTGGGCCGATGCAAGATCGGTCTGATACGTAAAAATGACTTCGGCCGTCTCTGCCGCAATCTGCCGCCCCGCTTCGGATGCACCGGCTTGTACTATCACGGGACGCCCCTGAACCGGCCGCGCTACGTTGAGCGGGCCTTTCACTGCGAAGTGAGGGCCTTGGTGATTAGGCGTATGCAGCTTGGCGGGATCAAAGTAGACGCCACTGGCTGCATCCATGCAGAACGCATCCGCCTCCCAGCTTTCCCACAGCCCCTCCATCACCTGCGAGAACTCTCGGGCGCGGTCGTACCGTGCGCCATGCTCCAGGTGCGACTGCACGCCGAAGTTGGCGGCCTCGTTCGGATTACTCGACGTGACTAGATTCCACCCGGCCCGGCCGGCACTGATGACATCCAGTGAGGCCAGGCGGCGTGCGAGCATGTATGGTTCGTTATAGGTCGTACTGGCGGTTGCGATCAACCCGAGGTGCCGCGTCACTGCCGCCAACGCCGGAAGCAGCGTCAATGGATCAAGCGTAACCACGCTAGAACTGCGCATGAGCGTGTCGACGGAACCTGCGCGAACTGCAAGTGAGTCAGGCAGAAAAAGCCCATCAAACCGCCCCTTCTCAAGGGTTTTGGCGAACCACTTCATGTGCTCGAAGCGTCTGTGGAAGTCGGGTATGGCACCCGGATAGCGCCAAGCGCCGGCATGAATGCTGGGCATGGCCAACAGGATGAGTTGCTTGAGTGGTCTGGTCATTACAGGGTGCTCGTCATGGAGTTCCGTGCTCGCAAAGACCGATCCACAATCAGGAATGGAGCCCCTTGCGAGCAGTATTCGAGGCGCGCTCGTACGCCGTAGACTTTTTCCAGCAACGCCGGTGTCAGGACATCAAGGGGGCGGCCGGTGGCATGCACCCGCCCTTGATGAAGGACCACCACGTGGTCCGCGAAGCGCAATGCGTGATTGATGTCGTGAATGGCCATGACGACACACATCGAGCGCGCTCGCGCCAACCGACGCAATAAATCGAGCACATCGAACTGGTTTTGCAAATCCAATGCGCTTGTCGGCTCATCCAGCAACAAGACACTGGGTGCGCGGATCATTGCCTGGGCGATCGATACCAGTTGCCGTTGGCCGCCGCTCAACGCGGCTAGCTCGCGGTCAGCAAGCACGTTGATCTCCAGCGTCTGGAGCATACGGGTGACCGCATCCAACTCACTGCCCTCAACGCCCCAGCCGCTGCCCTGCTTGCTCGCAAGCAGCACTGCTTCAAACACTCTCAGCGAGGAGTTCATGGAAATATCCTGGGGGACGTGTGCGGGGCGGTTGCGATGATGAATGGACCAGGTCTCGACAGCCTGCCCTGCCACCGTCACGGTGCCTGCGCCACCCAACTCGCCCGCAATCCGGCGCAGCAGCGTGGATTTACCGGCAGCGTTCGAACCAAGCAGCGCCGTGATGCTACCCGCCGCCATCGGCCCGAAGCTGACGTTCTGCAATACCATATGGCCGTCGAAGGCTACCGACACGTCCGCGATGTTGAGCAAGGCAGTCATCGCGTCTTCGCTCGCAGAATCAACGCAAAAAACAAGGGCACGCCCACCAGGGAGGTCACTATTCCAATCGGCAGGGTTTGCCCCGCGACCAGCGATTTGCTCAGTACCGAGGCCGCCGACAGCATGCATGCCCCACATAGCGCAGAGGCCGGAAGGAGAAAGCGCTGGTCCTCGCCTACCAGCATTCGGGCAATATGCGGCCCCACCAAACCGACGAACCCGATGGTGCCCACAAAAGAGACGCAGATAGAGGCGAGCAGACTGCTGAGCAGAATGCCGCGTAAGCGCAGGCGCGCTACGGGAATCCCCAAAGCCGTCGCCCGGGCCTCTCCAAGTTGTAATGCCGTCAATGCCCAGGACTGGCGGGCGAACGTAAACGATACGATCACGAGAATGACGCTCATGATGCCGAGCTTGGGCCACGTAGCACGCGAAAGACTGCCCATTGTCCAGAACACGACAGCAGACAGTGCCTGGTCGGGGCCGATGTACTGCAGCGCCTCCAGCAGCGCCGAGAACGTAAAGACCAGGGTCGTGCCCAGCAATATGATCATTTCGGTGGTGATACCGCGTTTGCGACTCAGGCGATGAATGAACAACGCCGCTGCCATCGAAACGAGGAACGCATTGACGGGGATGGCGTAGGCGACAGCCGAAGCAGGCAGAACGCTTACACCCAATATCAGACCGAGTGCGGCGCCAAAGCTCGCCGCGGCCGACAAGCCCAAGGTGAACGGGCTCGCCAGCGGGTTACCGAGCACTGTCTGCATTTGCAAACCCGCAATCGACAGACTCGCACCGACGACCAGAGCCGATAGCGCCACGGGTAGTCGAATGTCCCAAAGTATCACGCTCACCTGGCTCGACGACGCGTCTTGCATCAAGACGGACAGCAGCTCCATCAACCTGTAATGCGCCGGGCCGATGGAAAGGTCGATCGTGAAAAACACAAGGATAAGCAGGCTAATGCCGACGATCATGCTCAAGCGGCGTTTCGCAAGGCGGCTGTATAGGCTCCGCCCACGGGTGAGTTCGGCCTGTGTGCCGATGGCTGGCTTCGTCATCATGATGCTCCATCCAGGCTCAGCCAATAACCGGGTTGATAAGGAACCGGAAGAAAACGCGCGTGGAACTCGCGAAACGTCGCGTCCGGATCCAGCGATGCGAAGAGTTCGGGATGAAGCCACTTTGCTATCCGCTGCAATGCGACAAAGTAGTACGGATTGTCATAGAAGGGATGCCAGATAGCGTGGACCCTTCCCGCCCTCACCGCCGACAGTGAGCGATAAGCCGGCCGACGCATCAACCGTCGCAAACGCGCGAGCCCTTGCGCGGGGTCGGCGCCGGGCCCGAGGTTGACCCAGTCTCCCGCAGGTGAATAAAGCGACCAATTTGCGCCGGTCACCAGGATGACATCCGGGTCGCTGGCGATAACCTGCTCGGGATGCAAGGTACCGAACGTACTGCGCAGGAAGTGAGAGCCGAGGTTGTCACCTCCGGCGACTGTGACAAGCTCACCGAAATTGCCTTCGCCGTACGTCAGGCAGCAGTCGTCATACAGACCTGCAGCGCGCTCGACCATGACACGAGGCCGTGCTTGAACGTTTTCCAATGGCAACGTGACACGTTCGATCTGCTCTTGGCGAAAACGCAGAAATTCGCTGGCACGCTCGGCTCGCCCAAGCAGTGCGCCGAGGATCTGCAGGCTTCGCAAGGTGTTATCAAACATCCGGGTGCGAAAATCCACGAACACGATCGGAATGCCCACCTGCGTCAACCTTGCCATCAGGCCCGACGACTCGGCGGCGGCCTTTGAACTGAGGTTCATGATCACCACGTCCGGCGCCAACGAAATCGCTAATTCGCTACCAATGGAGTCGAGCGTCGCGGCTGGAAACGATGGAATGCGGCCCATCTCGGGAAACTTCCGCAGATATGCCCGATAGCCATCCAGGTCCGCAGCCTTGAAGTTCTCGCCCCAACCCACAACGTCAGCAAATGGCCGGTCCGGAAGCAGCACCGCCAAGACGTAAGCCAGCGTGCCGTCCCC
Organism: Pseudomonas sp. TREG-RG-20F-10-E-6-01; assembly: GCF_022662455.1. NCBI lineage: Bacteria > Pseudomonadati > Pseudomonadota > Gammaproteobacteria > Pseudomonadales > Pseudomonadaceae > Pseudomonas > Pseudomonas sp. TREG-RG-20F-10-E-6-01. The sequence goes on from NZ_JAKNQP010000009.1 coordinate 158,901, forward strand.
CAGCAGCACCCGCCTCACAGGTCGATCTATGTGTACATTACGGTCAGCAACATCCTTGAATGACACACGTGCGGGCGCAGCGGTGAGACTTCGAGAAAGGCTGATCAACATTCCAGCCGCCATCAGGCGCCCCAGAACACGGCGCCTTGAATACAGAACATCGCCCATTTGGCTCACCAACGGTAAGTGAGAGAAGTGGTGGCCGTACGATCCTGCCCGACAAAGCAATACATGGCCGAGGTACAACTTGCGACGTATTCCTTGTTAGTCAGGTTGCTGACATTGAGCGCCAGCGAAGCGCCTTCAAGCGAAGGCGCAATTGAACCAAGCTCATAGTTCAACGCCAGGTCAAAAAGCGTGACCGCCGGAACTTTGAACGTGTTAGCTGGATCGCCGTACGACGCGCCCAGGTAACGCGAGCCTGCTCCGATTTTCAGGCCGGACAAAGATCCGCGCCCTATGAGGTAATCAAGCCACAGGGCAGCGCTGTGTCGGGGGGTTTGTGTCAGGCTGTTGCCTTGGTAGGTCGTATCCTGGACCAAGGCGTTATCCAGGTAGCTGTAACTGGCAAGCAGATTAAGATTTTCGACCAGCTCGGCAGTGGCTGAAAGATCGACACCACGGCTGCGCACCTTGCCCGCCTGGGTATTGAACCCCAGATGGGCCGCATCGGCGGTTTTGACGTTGGTCTGTTCCAGATTGTAAATGGCGGCCGTCAGCAATGTTCTGGAGTCGGCGGGGTGAAACTTGATGCCTATCTCCGATTGTGTCGTTTCAGTCGGGACGAAAGCACTCCCGTTGTAACCGCTGCCTATCAACGGATTAAAAGACGTGGCATAGCTCACATAGGGAGAAATGCCGTTGTCAAACTGGAAACTCAGGCCTGTACGCCCCGACCACTTCCCGTTGTTCATCCTGGTGGAGACCGAAGTAGGGGAATAACTTCGCGTCACGTCGTCTGTTTCGGATTTATCGTAGCGTGTGCCCAACGTCAGACGCCATCGGTCATAAGAAATCTGATCCTGTACATAGAGGCCCAAGCGATCGAACTCCTGCTTCTCGGACCAAGGTGCTGCGCGGCTTGCCGTGAAGTCTGGTTTGACATGCGGGCGATAGTCCGAGCCGTAGGGGTCAACAAGATAAGGGCCACTGCTATAGAGGGCACTGCTTACAGTGCCCGAGGCAAAATCGGCACCCACGATAACGTCGTGCTTAGTAGGCCCTAGCTGGAGGCTGCCACTGACATAGTTGTCCATCGAGAACGTATTGGAACTGGAAGGGGAAATCTCATAAGTGTTTTTTAGCAGTGGCTTCCCGTTGACCACCGAATACCCGTAGACAACGCTTCTTTGCAAATCCGAGGCGATATGCATGTAGCGCATAGTGCTCGTCACCTTCCAGTCATTGTCGAACGAGTGGGTGAAGTTGGAGCTGATGTAATTTTGTTCGCGGGACGAGTCATCAAACGACATATCCCGGTAGTTCCTGTCCCGATCTATTGATGGATAGGGACTTTTATTCAGCCCAAGCAGGTTAGCCGGCAAAGAGTTGTAGTTCGGTATTTCGGGCTCCCGAGAGTGAACAAGCTGGACAGTCCAAGAGGTTTGCTCCGTCGGCTGCCACGTCAGCGAAGGCGCGAGATAGAGCCGCTTGTGGCGTACATCTTCGATCTGGTCATTCGCCTTCAACCCTGTCGCGGTAAAGCGATAGAGCAGCGTCCTGTCACTGTCGATTGGACCGGTTGAATCCACGCCAAGAAACGTACGATCGAAGCTGCCAAATTGTGTCGTGACCTCATGCGACTCCACCTCTTGGGGCTTGCGAGTTACCTGGTTGACTATGCCTCCGCCGGTTGATTGTCCATAAAGATAGGACGACGGTCCTCGCAATACTTCGACACGCTCCAGTGTGTAGGGATCGACCTGGGGCGACCAACTGCCAGGGTTACTGATTAAGCGCAACCCGTCCAAATAGTAATCGGCTTCGACGCCGCGGATTTTTGTGAAGTCGAGCTGATCTCCGAAGGCCCCGTATTTTTCGCTATTGGCGCCTGCCGTATAGCGCAACGCCTGACTGGTGGTTTTTATTTGCTGGGTATCCATCTGTTCGCGCGTGACTACCGACACGGATTGAGGAATTTCCAGGATCGAAGTGTCGGTCTTGGTGCCCAGCCCGGATTGCTCCGCAACATAGCCATGTACGAGACCAGACTCCCCTCCCTTCGTGCTCACCCCAGTGACACTGGTGGCCGGCAAGGTGAGCACACCTGCAACGGGTGGGATTGGATCATTCTCGGTCGTGCGCTGCGCAAGGTCATCAGCGTGAGCCATTTGATAAGCGCACAGGGTTAGCGCAGAGGCGATCACCGCGCACTGCTGAGCGGTGCGGCGAAAGTGGTTGGGTTTCGAGCTTGGAGAGGGATGAATCAGCGGCCAGTTGTTCATTTTTTACACGGCGTCAAGCGGACTGGGAGGCAAATTCTATTCACTGACTGACTGACAGTCAATTCAAATGAGAAGTAACATCATTTGTGCCTTGCGTGCCTATGTAATCACTTCAGCTCAATTACCGGGCGCCACTTGTATGAACCCGTGCAACGAGGGTGTTGCCGCGCCGTCGCAACGCTGCGAAAATTCCCCAAAAGCCACAATTTCCGCATAAGGAAAAAGGCATCATGTCGTATACGCGTTGGCCAAAAGCTCAACATCATGCAGTGATCCACGCCAAGCATGAACTGGTGATGCGTCCCCCCGCGTGGCGTGCCCGGGCCAACCTTTAATGAATGATCAACGACTGCTCCAGAAGGTATAACTGGCCATGAACGGCGAAGGTAAGCCCCCCCCACGAACTCTCAACCTGTGCGCCTCGCTGTCGGACGACGCACGCTTTTGTTGAAGTAGGAGCATCCGGATGCGGACGGACTATCGAGACCAATCACAAACAATACGCCGCTTAATTTCAAGTAATACTTTAATGCTGAATTTCTGCTTCGCGCGTGTTTTCCGTGACATGCGTACAAGGTTAAATTACAGCTTTCGAAAGACAAGCGACTTGATACTCGGGCCGTAAACGTTCGGAAAGATGCAGATGTCACATGCTTGATGGCACGTTTTCGAGGCTGAACCGACCCTAGTATAGGGGATGCCATTAAATGATCAGGTTGTAAGCCCATGCAGCTCTCCTCCTCCCAATCCCCCTTACCAATCTGACGTAGTCATAGCCCAGTAGTTTTGCTGCCTCATTGACATCTGGCTCACTACTGCTTACTTCTAGCGCAAAAACCATTTTTCCAAATATTCAATACCACTGCACCTCAATCGCAGCCGCATCAATTCTAAATATCTAGAGTCGCAGATCGTAAATCGTAAATCGATGGCGAAAACTTTTCGTCCCACCGAGTGATGGCACATTAAACAAGCATGCATGATTATCATGTTGAATTTCAGTCAAATGGAATGACCTCACCGAGTGACAAAGTTGAGTAAATCAGCCGCTGCTGTAAGTTGGGTTGATGAACAGATATTCCACGGGAGGCCTATCCAGTTTAAATGGAGGTGCGTCCGAACATGTCCGCTTATGTTTTCAACCCACAAGCTAAGGTCTTTTATCGCCCCATAGATGCGGCGTTGCGCTGGTGCAATTTAATCCATTATGAAACACAGATTATGCAAGCTGCTTGGTCACGCCCAGAAGAACTCGCGGCTCTGTTTCCTCAATGGCCTGGCCTTTGCGCAACTACCGAAAAAATTTATGACGCGGTGCGGAACGGGGATCTGCCTTATGGCTGCCTCGGTATTTCTGTTCCTTTGGGAAGCTATGTAGAGCCCTTCCAGCTAACCATCCGCCATTCAGACTTACGTCGTTGGATGGAGACTCATTACCCGGACCATAAGCCTGTATTTTTATTCGAGTCCGGTGAGGACGCACCTGCTAAGGTCAGTCTCGGAACTTTTCTATCATTGAAAGCAGATCGAGATGAGTTATCGAGGGAGTTGACAGTACAGCAGCGTCACCTTCAAGAAGTCTTGGCAGATCTCGAGTCAATTGGATTTGAAAGAGATGGGCTCAAAGCTTTGGCCGAAACAAACGGGCAACTCAGCGAGCGTAGCGAGTTGACCTATCACAACATCATCGGAGCGTTGGTGAGCCTTTTCTTAGATCATTCGCCCGCCGGAAAGCCCCTCTCCTTATTCAAAAATCAAGCAGCGATCGTCGATGCCATTATCGCACGCTATAAGGATAAGCCAGGCCTCAGCAAACGAACGTTGGATGAAAAATTCGCCGCTGCCAATCGCAGCCTTAACCGGAATAGATAGACTGAAATATTGCACTGCAATCCCAACGATTGCAGTGGAATGACTTTCCCCTATTTCTGCTATTCAATTCAGGTCACTTGCCACCACGCATCAATCTGCGCCAGGAGTGACCAGCATGTCCAGCCAATCCTCATCCACAGTTGAAACACCTCAACCACAGATCGAACGCCACATCATGCGGCGCGAAGAAGTCGAACGAAAAACCGGTTTCAAACGGGCGCACATCTACAACTTGATGAAAGAAGGGAAGTTCCCTCAGGCTAAGCGTATTGGGTTGCGCGCTGTTGGCTGGGACTCAGTGGAGATCGAGCGGTGGGTCGTTGAGCGTTTAGGTCATAGGGCCTGATGCCATGCGTGTGGTATCGGTGATTTCCACCAACGGTGGTGTAGGCAAAACCACGGTGGCGGCCAATCTCGGCGGTTTGCTGGCGGATGCTGGCCTACGCGTCCTGCTGCTCGATCTGGATAGCCAACCCACCCTCTCCAGCTATTACGCTTTGAGCCAGAAAGCTGTTGCTGGTGCGTACGAGCTCATTGCATTCAACCTGACAACTCCTGCACAGATTATTTCCAAGACGGTGATTACAGGGCTCGACATGATCGTCTCCAACGACGCTCAGGGCCAGTTGAATACATTACTACTGCACGCCCCTGACGGGCGATTACGGCTGCGCAATTTGCTCGATGATTTCCGCCCCCGTTACGACCTGCTTTTGATCGACACTCAAGGCGCGCGTAGCGTGCTGCTGGAGATGGCCATCCTCGCCTGCGATATCGCCCTCTCCCCCATTACACCGGAAATGCTCGCCGCCCGCGAACTGCGCCGCGGCACCTTGAAACTGTTCAGTGAGCTCGAACCATTCCGTCACCTGGGCATTACACCCCCACCGCTGCGACTGCTGCTGAATCAGGTAAATAGCATCCGGGTGGACACACGGATGATCATCCGTGGTCTGCGTGAGACTTTCGCTGGGGCGACCAACATATTAGTTCTAGAAACCGTAGTTCCAGACCGCGTGGCATACCTCAATGCCGCCTCCCTCGGCCTACCGGCCCATCGAATCGAGACGCGCCAGTCACGCGAACGACGCTCGCCATCAGCGCTGGAAACTATGCAAGCGCTGGCCATCGAGTTGTTTCCGGAATGGCGCGAGGCGATCTCTACGGTGAGCAGGTGCGCGGAGGTTCGATGAGGCGAAACACCAAGCCGGAACTTCTCGCCACGTCATTTTTATCGACCTAGATGCCAACAGCGTTTGGCAAGGAGTCTTTTGATGTTGGATCAGCTTCCTATCATCGTTCAACCATCCATTCGACCACATCAGCCACCTTGCGAGGAGTACTGCACCGTGGTCTTTCGCCTGCAGGGTGGGCGCTCGGCCATGGGTTGGTTCCTCGCAGAACTCTCCCAACATTTCGAAGGTTCCGGCACCGCCGAGATCGTCAAGTTCGAGGTCGGTGATCATTTGCGCAATCGGCGTTAACAGAGGTTGTTCAGATGAAGAAACTTAGTCAGGAGGAGATCACCGACAAGCTGCACCAGGACCACTTCCCTCGGGGCCCAGAACTGAAGCGGCTGTCCGATCCACTCATCGACACGCCCATGCTGGTCACTCTGGAGCAGTTGCGACCCTACGAACACAACCCGCGCTTCATCCGTAATCCGCTGTATAACGATATCAAGGCCTCAATCCGTGAACGCGGGCTGGATCAACCACCGCCAATTACCCGCCGTCCGGGAGAAACCTATTTCATCATCCGCAACGGCGGTAATACGCGCTTGGCAATTCTCGGCGAACTCTGGCACGAAACCCGTGACGAGCGCTTCTATCGGATTCATTGCCTGTTCCGACCCTGGACCAATGAAATGACCGCCTTACTCGGCCACCTGGCCGAAAGCGATTTGCACGGCCAACTCACTTTCATTGAACGTGCTTTGGCCGTGATCAAACTCAAGTCGATGCTCGAAGCAGATGGAGATGTGCTCTCGCAACGTGAACTGGCACGACGTCTTGCAGCTGGAGGCTACCCAATTTCTCAGTCGCACATCAGTCGAATGTTCGACACCCTCGAACACTTACTGCCCGCCATTCCGCAAACTCTGTATGCCGGATTGGGTAAGCCCCAGATCGAACGCCTGATCGGTCTGCGGAGCCAGGCACAACGAACCTGGAACCGTTATCCAACCGCCGCCATCGCGTTCGCCGAGTTTTGGCTCGACACTCTGGGCTACTTTGATGCCGACCCCGAGTCATTCAATCTTGAGCAGATCCAGGATGAACTGCTCGAACGCATGAGCCGCTTGCTCGGACAGTCCTACCGCATGTTGGCCCTAGAGCTGAGCGATACCCAACGAGTCATCCCGACGCCTGAAGTTGTCGTCACCACGCCTCGAGAAAACAACCATCTGCTGAGCGATGATGAAGCCGCGGCAGGACCTCTCTCCTCCGAGTCCCCCCCCCAATCAGCCGAGACCAGAACCCAGACCGAAACCGCTCGAGAGGAGCTGCTCACACCGCCTGAGATGAATGCCGTATCAGCGCTCAGCCCTCCCTCACGTGTTCAACAGATTCGCGAACAGATCGATCGTGAGACATCCGCCGAAGCAGCATCGATCGACGACATCTGGACCATCGCACCAGCACTGGATAGCCCCGAAGAACTGCGTTCGGCTATAGCCACACTCGCGCGGGAAATGGCGACCTATGCCGGACATCCTGAGAGCATCATCGATCAGCAGCTTGGCTTGGGCTTCGCCCTGAGCATCGAGCAAGTTGATCTAACGACACCTCGCGCGACCGGCGTTCACCTACTGCTCCTGGCCCTATTGCGCGCTCAAGACGACGTGAACTGGGAGGATCGCAAACAACTACCCTCGGCTTTGTTCGGCCAATTGTTACTGGGGGTCTACCAAATCCCGCTGCCAGATCGTCCGGCCGTGGATATGGGACTGGAGCGACTGCCCGACGGTTTGATAATCAAGCTGTATCGTCTGATCCGCTTGGCTCGTCGCCTGATCGACTTAACGCTTCCCTCTGAAAACGACCCACCGAAGGAGTTGCCATGAACCTGTCCTTCAATGTGCTCAACCAGGCCATGCTGACCCAGGTGCTGCATGAGCTGCGCCTGGGTAATCTGCAACGCTGCAAGGCACTCGGACTGGATGAGGACGACATCTACCTGTTGCAATCCTTACCACCCACCACCCTGTCGCGTCTGGCCCATGCCACCGTCCCCTGGGTTGAGGTCAAGATTGACTCGCCGGTGCTGCATCGGTTGATCGAGCAAGCAGAACGCGACGAGCAGAACGAGCGCTTGATCAACCGAGCGCTCAAGCTCGGCGCCAGCAGCACCATCATGTATCAGTACTTCGGCTTGGGGCATTCGGAAACCGCCCTGCGCCGACGCCTGCTCAAGATAGAAACCCGTAAGGGCCGCCCTCAACATCTGAGCGAAGCGCAGGAACATGCACTCTGGCAGCGTTGGTGTCAGCTACGCGCTCAGCACGGCGTCGCGGATCAGCTCGACGCCATGATGATGCTGGCGGAGGAGCAACAGATCAGCTTGACCATCGTATGGCAACAGATAGATCAGTACAGCAACGGCACATGAACACTGCCCCTTCCAGCCGCTGGCAGCGTGTCCTGCAGCAATGCACCCAGCAGCTGAGTGAACGCTGGCCCGCACGCCCTATCACCGAACAACCCTCCAACCAAGCCTTGCAAGCTGGCTTTCTGTTCAGTGGCCAATCACACGAAGTCGTTCCGCGTCGACTGTTGTTGGATAATCGGCTGACGCCATTGGAACGTAATGCCTGGCAGGTGTTTCGACTGATGCTGCAGGGCCAGCGCGTGGTCACGCCGCGCTATGAAGATTTGCAGCCTTACCTATCGAGCGTGCCTTACGGTGGGTCAGCCTCCCGTGAAACCATCGCTCGCGTCTTAACGATGCTCAGACTAACCCGCTGGCTCAGCTTAGTGAGTCGCGGACGCGATCAAGTCAGCGGACGTCTGCAAGGCTCTCTGTACGTTCTGCACGATGAGCCGTTAACCCCCACCGAAGCCATGGAGCTGGATCAGGATTACCTGGAGCTGGTCGGACATTGCCTCAGTCATAACACCAAGGCGGTGCGTATTGTCGCCCAGCACATTCTGGAAGAAATCCGCCAAGACACGGATTTCGATCAGGGTCGACTACCGACGCGGTTCGACAGTTGGAGTAACCACTGGACGCAGCAAGTCTTGGATCAAGCAACCGATGACGCTCTACACGATTCCGAACTGGGGGAAGATCACCTCGTTCGGAATCGTGCAGGCTCTCGTTCGGAATCCGAACCGGGCTTGAACGCCAGTGTTCCCGGCACCGTTCGGAATCCGAACGCCGCCTGTACTGTATTAAAAGAAAGTATTTGTACTGTACCGCGCGCGACCCCGGTGGTGGATAACCTGCACTGGCCCGATCCGCTGCACTTGAGTCCAAGCGAGCGTCAGGCCGTCGCCGTGGCGCTGAACAAACTCAAACCAGCGGATCGTCAGGCGGTGCTCAACGAAGCGGGTGCACGCTGTACGGCAGGAGGCATCCGCAAGCCAGCGGCGTATCTGATGGGCCTGATCCAGCGCGCACTGAGAGGCGATTTTCGTCCCTGGGCAGGTCAGACAGAGCCCTCACCCATTGCAGAATCGCCCCCAACGGCACGCCCCTCCCGAAAACAGGGAGAACCCGCATCCGCCCTCGCCCAAGCGTGCCTGAATGAGCTACGCCAATTGCGCGGCAAACGCTCTGGACGTCAGTAGATTTGATGCCAGTGGCATCAAATCTACTGAGTTCTACTGTGAGACCGCAAAGAGCCGAACCTGCGCAGTCCGACCGATACGGCCATCGCCATCCCTGGAAATAATTCCACCGGCGTCACTCGCGAACGTCTACGAAATTAACCCTCTCAAACCAAACCGAACAGACCTCATTCAGCTTTTTGGCTGCCCTTGACCATCATCCGTCGCAATGATCTTGCCCAAGCTTATGCGAGGACAACACCGTGGCCGATCACTATCAACTCAACCTAGGCTCATTGCGCAGCAGCATCACCCTGACCCTACACACTCACCACGCCGCCCGTATCTGGCAAGGTCGAACCGCACGCGAAGGTGTCCACTCGATCATGGGCATGGCCGGCTACATCAGTGTCACCAACCTGATCAAGCAAACCGCGGCCCAGGACGATCCCTATGCCGACTGGGCCATCGTGCAACTAGAAGAAAAACTGATGCAGGCCAAAACTGGGATGCTGGAACTGACCCTTCAGCTGGATCGGATCAGGCAGGACCTGCCGACACAGATCGACATGGGCGACAACCTCAACATCCACCCCGTCACCTTGCCGTTGTACATTGGCAGCCAGCTGGGTTTTCTGGCCGTCTACCTGCTGACCGACTACGACACCCTGGTGCGCCGTACCCTATTGGCCCATCACACCGCCCTAATCGGCCGCATCGACATGGAAGCCTGGATCGACGACGGCGCCCATTTGCTGCGCAGCCTGTTCGGCCAAGCCCAGCGCTATCGGCATGCTGGCGTCACGCGTGATGACATGGCGGCGAACAACGCCCGTGCTCTGGCGGCCATCGAGAAATTGGGTTTGCCCCCGATGGACATCCTGGAGGGGCATCGCCGCTCCCAGTTCGCGCCGACAATCATTCATCGTGGTGCTGTGGCGGTGGATGACGCTGACGCGTTGGCAGAGGAAGCGAGAGAGCCCTCTGCGACAGCGGATGAGCCGGAGGACGAAGCATGAATCCCATGATCCTGGTCCAACCAATGCCCTTCGAAGCGTTGACACCGGATGCCTATCGACAGCTCGAACACGCTGCCTCCCTAAAAGGCCTTTTAAAACCCTTTAAGGGTAAGGGGGAGTTGGAGCACCTGGCGCAGGTGGCGAGGGAAATCGAGGCGCAGTTATGTCACCTGATGGAGGCTGTTGTGCAGCAAGCCGGACAGCCCCCTTACTCACTGCTGGATATTCGATTGGTGCTGCAGAACACCAGCGCTGGCAGCACCTTTTTGCGTTGGCGCACCCGTGATTTTGCCCGTATGGGGGTTGCGGTCTGGGAACGCCAGGTCCGCAACCAAACCCTACAGCAGGCCGTACGCCAAGGATTGCACCGTTTCGAATGCGATCGCATTGCACTGAACCTACAGATGAGTGTGGTGCATTCGCTTTACCGCCAGGCCTCAACCTGCGCGATCAAAATGGCCAGTGCCGAACGGTTACTGCGCCAACTCACAACCGCAGTGGAGGTATCAGGATGAGTACTTTTTTTGTCGGCGAAGGCAACATCGGCAGTGCGCCAGAGTTTCAGGAGTTCCCATCAGGCAATGACGAGCCACGGCGTTTGCTACGGCTGAATGTGTACTTCGACAACCCCGTGCCACGCGAGGGCAGCTATGAAGATCGAGGTGGCTATTGGGCGCCAGTTGAGCTCTGGCACCGCGAGGCTGAACACTGGAACACGCTGTACCAGAAAGGCATGCGTGTATTGGTCGAAGGCCGTACCGTGCGCGATGAGTGGGAGGACAGCGAAGACAATGCGCGGGTGACCTTCAAGATCGAGGCCCGTCGAGTCGGCATCCTGCCTCACCGGGTGCACAGCGTGGTCATGCGGGAACGGTCCAGTGAACCGGCGGCATCTGCGATACACGCCGGGCAAAATACAGAGCAGGCCAGCTCACCGGCGTCGAAACCCAAGAAACGCAGAGGGCAACCACCTACGCCCTGACAGACTTCAGGCATAAAAATTGCGCCTCTGCGCGAAATTGCTGGCGTGTTATTACTCGCTGCTCGTGAAGACCCATCCCTGTTATCCAGACTAGAATCAGACAGCAACCTCGGACCATACAAGCCTGCCCTCACCGACTAAATATGAGGAACCTGCCATTCAGGTTTCTCATATCTCGCAACTGCTGTTTCCAACAACGCTGCTCCGAACCAAATCCGGAGCAGTTCTATGCGTCTCTTCCTCTGCGAAAAACCTTCCCAGGGCCGGGACATCGCCAAGGTACTCGGGGCCACTCGGCGTGGTGATGGCTGTCTGATCGGACCCGAGACCACCGTCACATGGTGTATCGGCCACCTGCTGGAGACGGCCCCGCCTGAAGCCTATGGCATTCAATACAAGAACTGGTCGTTGGATCATCTACCGATCCTTCCCGCGCAGTGGCAGGTCGAGGTCAAACCTAAGACTGCCGCGCAGTTCAAAATCATCAAACACCTGCTGAGTGAAGCCTCCAGTGTTGTCATCGCCACCGACGCCGATCGCGAAGGTGAGATGATTGCCCGGGAGTTATTGGAGCTCTGCAAGTATCGAGGTCCCGTTAAGCGCCTCTGGTTGTCCGCACTCAACGAGGCTTCGATTCGCAAAGCATTGTCCTCGCTGAAGTCTGGTCAGGAGACCTTCCCGCTCTATCATTCAGCCCTAGCCCGCAGCCGCGCCGATTGGTTGATCGGCATGAACCTCAGTCGTTTGTTTACCCTTCTTGGTCGGAGAGCGGGCTATGGCGGTGTATTGTCGGTTGGACGCGTCCAGACACCCACTTTGCGCTTGGTGGTCGATCGGGATCGTGCGATTGCCGGCTTCCTCTCGGTGCCCTACTGGGACGTGGATGTGCATCTGTCCTCAACGGGGCAACAATTCATTGCATCGTGGTTACCACCGAGCTCAGGACGAGATGAGGCCGGTCGTTGCCTGAATCAGACGCTTGCCCGTCACGCGGTCGAAGCGATCTCTAGCGGTAAGACCGCCACAGTACTCTCGCTGCAGACTGAGCATTCCCGCGAACCGCCCCCCCTGCCCTTCGACCTGAGCACACTGCAAGAAGTCTGCTCGCGCAAGTTGGGGCTCGGAGTCCAGGAAGTCCTGAACATCGCCCAGGTTCTGTATGAAACCCACAAAGCCACCACCTACCCGCGCAGCGATTGCCGCTATTTGCCAGAGAGTATGTTCGACGAGGTACCCGCGGTATTCGATGCTCTGCTCAAAACGGATCCCACACTGCGGCCCGCACTCGCAAGCCTCGATCGATCGTTGCGCTCACGGGCATGGAACGATGCCAAGGTCACCGCCCACCACGGCATCATCCCCACCAACGAGCCGGCGAACCTTGCGCGGATGTCCGAACAAGAGCGCAATGTCTACGAACTGATCCGTAGCCACTACCTCGCGCAATTTCTTCCGCATCATGAGTTTGATCGAACCCAGGTAGAACTGGAGTGTGGCGAAGAGCGATTGACCACTGTTGGCAAACAGATCCTGGTCCAGGGCTGGAAAGGCTTGCTCTACGAAAACACCGAGGAGGATGAGCCCAGTCACAAGTCCCAAGTCTTACCCGTCTTGCAACAGGGTACTCAGTGCGCAGTGGACAACGTCGAACTCAAGTCCATGCGCACTGCCGCTCCCAAACCGCTCACCGAGGGCGATCTGATCAAGGCGATGAAAAATGTGGCTAAGCTGGTCAACGACCCACGCCTGAGACAGAAGCTCCGGGACACCACCGGTATCGGCACCGAAGCCACGCGAGCCGGTATCATCAAGGGGTTGATTGATCGCGGTTATTTGCTGAAGAAAAAACGCGCCTTGATGGCCTCCGCAGCGGCCCATACCCTGATCGAGGCAGTACCCGCTGCAATCGCAGATCCAGGTATGACCGCGATCTGGGAACAGGCCCTGGACGAAATCGAAGCGGGACGCCTGTCGCTGGATGCATTCGTCACCAAGCAGGCGAACTGGATTGCGCAGTTGGTCGCACGCTGCGGTTCACTTACTTTAGCCATGCCTATCGAAGCCGGTCCGACCTGCCCCATTTGCAACGCATCAATGCTCAGGCGAAAGGGCAAATCAGGGTTGTTCTGGTCATGCTCCCGATACCCCGACTGCAAGGGTACTGTGTCGATCGTTAAGGATACGCGTCGCACATGATGTTCCATGGGATGATCATCATGAGAACGGTGTACGCGCTGCCTTGACGTCGTCCAGTCCTCTCTGCTTTAGTGCCTCAGGATCATCGCCAATGGCGACCCAAGACCGACTCGCTCCGGGTAGCTCGGTCGGACTCATTGAGTTCGGAGCCTTCTCTTCTGTGGGATTTCGCTCCCGTTTTGTGCTCGACCTGATCGTGGTGGCGGATGACCAGTGTTGCCTCTAGGGCAACAGCGGTCATCCGCTTCGGCGATCGTATTCAGTCCCGGAGCCCGCCGGGGAAATACGGGGCACCCTTTGTGCGCGGATGCGTGCCAGCATGTTCCGACCCAGGCCACGACAAGGGTCGGTTGGCGAATCATGGCGCAGTTAAACCAAGTTTTGCGAGGAGCTTGTCGACTGCGTAAGACCGTCAAAGGTGGCTTTTCTCTTCCTCGCCTGGCGACACGTCAGGCCCACTCATCATTTCTCCACTCCAGTGATTGCCACTGTATTCCAGGCGTAAAAAACCGGGTTGCAGCGTCTTGACGCTCCCCTCTGACAGGCTTATACAAAGGGCGTGGTTCGCTGTCGTTGACAGCCCAGCCCAGGTAGCTTGAACCTTCAAGGCTACGCCACGTTCGTGGTGGTTTACCCAAGTGCGATCAGCGTTCGGAAGCTCGCGCGGTTACCGCTTCAGCGGTGATGAATGCCCACTACCTCATGCCTGCGGATCACCACCGCAGACGTTTCTCTGCTGCACCGCTGTTCCCCCAGACGCATCGTTCTGATCGTCATCGGCTTGCCGGTGGCGAGTAGTTCATGACTCGACTTCACCTTACCCACCCTGACGGAGACTCACTTCCCCGTCAGGGCTTGTGCGTCGCCGTTTTCCCTTGAAACAGGAGAACCATCATGGCCCACGCCAACCACTCCCAAGTAGCGACCACTTACTTCAATCTGCACACCGCCGGTATCGGTTATCTCAACCGTGTTCGTGAAGTACAAGTCCGCCGCGGCCAGCCATTCATGGCTTGCGATATCGCAGCCCTGCACGGTGCCACCGATGCGGTGGAGTACACCCGTTTCGACTGCAAAGTCGCTGGGGGTGAAGCTGAACGCTTGATTCGTCTCTATATGGACGCCGTCAAAGCCGAGAAAAAGGTCTTGCTGTCGTTCCGTATCGGCGACCTGTGGATCGATCCGTTTCTCTACGAGAAAGGCGATAAACAAGGTCAACCGGGCGCCAGCCTGAAAGGTCGTTTGCTGTTCATTGACTGGATCAAGGTCAACGGCACGTTCGAATACAAAGCGCCCGCCAGGCAGGAAGTAACAGCACCTGCTGAGCAAGCGCCAAACAGTGAGCCATCCCCATCATCGGCTGATACCGAAGCTGAGGAGACCGCAAACCCAACAGAGGCTCGGGTCGAACCTGAGTCTCCACCCACTCCCCGCACTGCCCGCCGTGATGCCACCCGTACCGTTCAGTCCGCCTGAACAGTCCACGATGTTCCTCATCAAGGCGCTCCGTCGAGCGCCTTTTCTTCAATCCGCACAGGAGAACCAACATGGAATCCTTCTGGCTTTGCGACGACTGCCTGTTCGCTACGGCTTACGAGGACTACAGCACGTTATCGCTCTACTACACGACGGATGAAATTGAGAAACGCATCGCCGGCATCCATCGAGGACTGGTTCGGTTAATGCCCATCAGTGCCGACTTCGATCCCGAAACTGGCTGGGGAATAAAAGTTTTTTCCCCATTGCCCTGCGACGGTTGTGGTTCACACCTACACGGTCAACGCCACCGATTCACGCGGCTGTAAACAGCGCGCCATCTGCTAACGCCCGCGACTCCACACCCACCTCGGGGACACCACTCCCCTCGGGCGTGTACCCCTGATTTTTTCCCTTCGGAGGTACCACCATGAGCACCCAACTCACACTGATTGAGACCTCGGATTTCGAGGCGGATCGTATCGTCCAAGAAAACCAGGTGATCGACGAAGCACTGCATATTCTGGATCGTCGGCTGTTCAACCGCGGCCCTAACCTGACGTCGCCTGACGCCGTGGCCTCATACCTAAAACTGCATCTTGTGCAACAAGAGCATGAAGTCTTCGGTGTGATATTTCTCGATGCCAAGCACCGGGTGTTGGCGTTCGAAGTCCTCTTTCACGGCAGCATTGATGGCGCCAGCGTTTACCCCCGCCAAGTCGTTAAGCGTTCCCTAGCGCATAACGCCGCGGCCGCCATTTTTGTTCATAACCACCCCTCAGGTTGTACAGAACCCAGCCAGGCGGATCACGTCTTGACTGCACGGTTGAAAGAGGCCTTGGCCTTGATTGAAGTGCGCGTACTGGATCACTTCATCGTGGGTGAAGGTCGTCCTCTCTCTCTTGCCGAACATGGCTGGCTTTAACCCTCACAGACGTCTTCGGGCGCCTTGTTCATTTTCATTCTGGAGAACCTTCATGAACCCCACACACCAAGCTGCAGCCCTGCTGACGGCCTCAAATCCATTTGCTCGCGGTTACGACAACCTTCATATCGAACGGCTGCTACTGATCACCTACGAAAACGACTGCCCTCCCTGCTTTCGACCCGTGCACGACTCACAAGCACATCTGCCCGACAATGAGCTGCAACTGTTCGCCTGCCTGTTCAATGACGATTTCGCCTTGATCAGCGAAGGCCAATCCATTTCGGATGGATTTGGATGAACGCTGCCAGTCCACCGGGCTAGTGCGCCAAGTAATCTACGCTGTGATGGGCGAAATGCTCAACGAGCGGCATCACCTCGGTGATCTGTACTCCCTGGAAGAGGCACAAGCCATGGTCCATCGCTTGAGCTTCGAAACGGGACACTACAGTCGAGCCTGGGAAATCAGTACCGCGCACCGTCCCGAAGAATCGATGCTTTATCTGGAGGAGTGGGTCAGTCACTTCGCTCTGCGGCAAACCGGCCTCTTGTTCGAGCTTTTTACGCTGCCAGATTGCTGCGGTATCGGTTGCAAACTGATCGGCACGCCATGGACGGACGAAAACTTGCTGAACATTGAGGGCAATCGTTATTCGAGCTTGAGACAAGAACAACTCGACGCAGGCACACCGGAAGCCTTGGTCAACGTACTGTATTTGGCGGCATTGGCGGATGTGCGATTGTTGATCTTCGACCCCGACGCTGCCGTCTTGGATGGGCTCGCCATTTTCGATGAATAGCAACGTGTTCAGCGTTAACACGACCCACCTTGAATCAACTTTCTCACTGAATCGCTCCTTCACCTCATGTCAGGTTCTGCACTGAATCTGACATGAGGTTTCTTCCATGGAGCGTTTTTTCACGCCTGTCTGCCTGCTGGGTTTGTTGAGCGCCTGCACCGCGCAAATCCCCAACCCTTTGCCGACCAATCCAGAGATCGACAGTGGCTCCAATCGGGCCCAGCACTCGAGGGGCATAGCCGAAGAAAGCCATCCGGCAGAGCTTCGTTATGGCCGCTACACGCTGGTCAGCACCGAGCCCACCACGGAACAACGCGATCTTCTTGCCCAAATCATTGAAGTGAACATCCCGTCCAGCCTGAACCCCTCAGTGCAGGATGCGTTGCAGTACGTATTGCAGCGCTCGGGCTATTCGCTCTGCCCCGTTACCGCGTCCGTGAGGGTGCTGTTTACTCGGCCCCTGCCCGCGGCCCATTACCGGCTCGGCCCGATCTCTTTGCGCCGCGCGTTGCAAGTGCTGGCTGGCCCCGCCTGGCAACTCACGACCGACGAAGTCAGCCGCTCGGTCTGCTTCGAACAACTGAAAATGGAGGCCGGCGTCGCGCTGATCACACCCGACGTGCCTCATCAGTCGGAGGCACGCCCATGAAAGCCTCGACGTTTCAAACCTTCATTGTCGGACTTCTTTGCCTGGCAATTGCCGGCCTGGGTGGTGGTTTGTATAACCAGTATCAGCGCGTGGCCGAGCTACAGAGCACGAACACGCAATACCAACAAACCCTGGGCACCCTGCAACGTGATGCAAACGCCCTCAAGGATGCACAGGAAAAACTGCAGTACGCGCTGAAAGACCTGAAACAGATGGTCGATTCCGGCGAGCAACAGGCCAATACCCTCGATCCGATGCTGGATCAATGGGCACAAGAAATACAGGAACTGCGCGACGGTCTGGCAGACCGCGCCACCGTGGCAGACCTGACAGCGCTGCGCGCACGCCTTGAACAGGTCGAGCAGCAGTTCCAGGAGCACAAGACCCAGCCATCCCCCCCACCGCCGTCGCCTTCCGCGACCAAACCGAAAAAGACCGCTCGCCCCAAGCCCGTCCCGCTCTCGCCACCGTTCTCGGTGTTGGGGGTCGAATCACGCGGTGGTGAGCGCTTTCTGGCGGTCGCACCTCATGACAGTCGCTCTCTCACGGATGTCCGGCTGCTACATAGCGGTGAGCAGCTCGGGGCCTGGCACCTAAAAGTACTGGAGCCGAACTCAGCCATCTTCGCGGTGGCCGCTCAGCCAGACCAGACCGTGCACCTCCGTTGAGAAGCGATCATGAACAGAGCGCTACTGCCCGCCGTCGTCTGCCTCGTTTCACTACTGACCACGGTAGCTGCGATTGGCAACCCCGTCGCGACACAGTCACGGAACCAGGGCACGCAGTCCGCTGCCCTGGGGCGCTCTGACTCTGAACAGGCTGGGAGCTGGGGTCTGACGGAGCAGGAATGGACGCGCTTCGAACAGATCCAAGCCGGCCCACGCGGTTTCTGGAGCCCGAACCTCGATCCGTTGACCGCACTCGGGGTCGAGGCGCAGACCGACCAAGAGCGCCAGCGCTATGCCGAATTACAGGTAGCGCTGGAAGCCAAACGCGCCGAGCGCGAGTTGGCCTACCAAAACGCTTACACCGCTGCCTGGGCCAAGCTGTTTCCTGGGCTGCTGCCGATCCAGGGCATGGCGTCCCCGGCCCTTACCAGCTCAGCGGTCGCGCCGCGCCAAGCTCTGTTTGTCGAGGACCACTGTCCAGCGTGTACCGACGAAGCGCAGCGTCTGCAAAGCAGTGACACAGCATTCGATATCTACCTGGTGGGCAGCCAAGGCGAGGATGAACGCGTCCGTCGCTGGGCTCGGCAAGCGGATATCGATCCGGTCATGGTTCAACGCCGGAAGATCACGCTGAACCATGACCGTGGCCGCTGGTTCAGTTTTGGTGCCCCGGCACCACTGCCCGCCACGTTCCAGCAGGTGAATGGACAATGGCAGCGCCTCGACTGAGCGGTATTGCGCTCCTGCTGACGGTGCTCGCCGTCCAGGCTGACGAACTTCCGCCACCGGCCTACCAACTGGCGGCGCATGACGCCGACATCCCGTCTACGGTGCTGTTCGCGATAGCCCTGCAGGAGAGTGGTATCCGCGTCCGTGGTCGATTGCGGCCCTGGCCGTGGACCCTGAACATCGCCGGAACACCTTACCGCTTCGCCACTCGCCAGGCCGCCTGTCACGCCTTACTTCAGGCACTCGCCCGACATGACGCCAAGCGGGTCGATGCTGGACTCGGCCAAACCAACCTGGGTTATCACGGACAACGTTTTTCCAGCCCCTGCGAAGCCCTCGACCCCTACCGAAATCTCGCCGTCACTGCCGCACTGCTGCGTGAGCATCACGCCACCACTGGTGATTGGGTGTCAGCGGCCGGACGCTATCACCGCCCGGCGGGAGGAGCGCAGGCCGCACGTTACCGCGCAGGTTTTTCCCGGCAACTTGAACGACTGATGGTTTCTTTCGAACAAGGCACACCGCCATGAAGCGAATCCCCCTTACCTGTTATTTCATCCTGCTCTTGGCACCTCTCGTCCAGCCGGAACTGACCGTAGCCGGGGATCAGCCTAGCGACTTCACCCGCCCCCATTTTCAGGTTGAAAGGTCGCCCATAAACAACAAGACCCAGCCTGATCGGGCCATGCATGCGGACCTGTCCACGTTTGCCGATGAAGCCTGGATACTGCCCGTCCGCAGCTCTCACTTGAGCCCCGGCCAGATCACGTCTCGCGCCCTGAGCATGCCGGGTTTGCGGCCATTTTTCCTGGTGGGTGAGGATCCCCGCTCACTGGCTTGGTTGCGTCAACGCGCGACTGAACTGCAGGAAATGGGCGCGACCGGTCTAGCGGTTGAAGTAACCGATACCGAAGCTTTGGCCCGAATTCGAGCAGCCGCTCCGGACATCACCATCCTGCCGGTCAACGGCAACGACATCGCCACCCGCCTGCAGATTGAGCACTACCCCGTCTTGATCACTCCCACCTCACTGGAACAGTGAGTCCAGGTCATGGCCGAGCATGCGATGGAGTCCAAGCTCCGGCCAGCGGTCGAGTTGTATACCGTAGCAATCTGTATCGCTGCCGCGGTCTTGTGCGTGTACTCACCCTGGGCTGTCGCCCTGTCACCCGAGATCGGGCTGGTTGCGGCGCTGGCCTATACCCTGTTCGGCCTTATCCGGCTGCGACAAGCCTGGGAGGTGCTGCGCTATCGGCGCAATATCCGCCGGCTGCCCCGCTACGAGCTGACCAGTCGGCAGATTCCGGTCAGCCGCAAGCGTTTGTTCATGGGACGAGGTTTTCGCTGGACCCGCCTGCACACTCAACGCTTGGTCGAGGCTCAGGATCCGGCTGTCGCTCACTATGTCGACCAACCGCCCCATTACCGCCTGGCGCGTGGACTCGAACGGCGCTTGGAGCATGCACCGTTTCCGCTTTCGATACTGGCCCGTCTCACGGCCTGGGACAGAGCCTTCAATCCGTTGCGCCCTTTGCCCCCGGTCGGTGGTTCGCCGCTGTTGCATGGGGTCGAGCCCGACGAAACGGAAGTCAGTCTGCCGTTGAGCGAACGGGTCGGACACACATTGGTTCTCGGCACTACCCGTGTCGGCAAGACGCGACTGGCCGAGGTGTACATCACTCAGGATATTCATCGCATCGAACACGAGGTAGTGATTGTCTTCGATCCGAAAGGCGATGCCGACCTGCTCAAGCGCATGTACGTCGAAGCCAAACGCGCCGGTCGGGAGAAAGAGTTTTATGTCTTCCATCTGGGCTGGCCAGAAATTTCGGCCCGCTACAACGCCGTGGGGCGTTTCGGGCGTATCTCGGAAGTGGCATCACGCATCGCCGGGCAGCTCAGCGGTGAAGGCAACTCGGCGGCCTTCCGTGAGTTCGCCTGGCGCTTCGTCAACATCATCGCCCGCGCCCTGATCGAGCTAGGCCGACGCCCGGACTACCTGCAGATCCAACAGCATGTGGTCAACATCGACGCCCTGTTCATCGAATACGCCCAGCAGTTTTTCGCCAAAACCGATCCGAAAGCATGGGAAGTGATCGTCCAACTTGAAGGCAAACTCACCGAGAAGAACATTCCCCGGCATATGGTGGGACGCGAAAAGCGCGTGGTGGCCATCGAGCAGTACCTGGCAGTGAAGCGGGTATTTGATCCGGTACTGGACGGACTGCGTTCGGCGGTACGCTACGACCGTACTTACTTCGACAAAATCGTTGCCTCGCTACTGCCACTGCTGGAGAAACTCACCACCGGCAAGACCGCCCAGTTACTGGCCCCCAACTACACCGATTTAGATGACCCGCGGCCAATCTTCGACTGGATGCAGATCATCCGAAAACGCGGCATCGTCTACGTCGGTCTGGATGCGCTGACCGACGCCGAGGTGGCGGCTGCTGTGGGCAACTCCATGTTCGCCGATTTGGTCTCGGTCGCGGGGCACATCTACAAACATGGCATTGACCATGGCCTACCCCCATCGGGCAGTAGCAGTGACAAGTTGCCGATCAACCTGCACGCCGATGAGTTCAACGAGTTGATGGGTGATGAATTCATCCCACTGATCAATAAGGGCGGCGGTGCCGGGATCCAAGTAACCGCCTACACCCAGACCCTCAGCGATATCGAAGCGCGTATCGGCAACCGCGCCAAAGCTGGCCAGGTGATTGGCAACTTCAACACCCTGCAGATGCTCCGCGTGCGCGAAACCGCCACCGCTGAACTACTCACCCAGCAGTTGCCCAAGGTTAACGTGCTGACCAAGACTCTGGTGTCGGGTGCCACCGATACCTCCGATCCTGAGGCCAACACGGACTTCACCTCGTCCTCACAGGACCGTGTCAGCAGCACCAGTGTGCCGCTGATCGAGCCTGCTCATATCGTCAGTTTGCCCAAAGGGCAAATGTTCTCCTTCCAAGCCGGTGGGCAGCTCTGGAAAGTCCGCATGCCTTTGCCAAAAACCTCCAACGACGACGCCATGCCCAAAGACCTGCAGGAACTCACTCAACGGATGCGGGCGGCCTACAACGCGCAGGCGGGGCAGTGGTGGCGCGCCAGTGGTGGCGGCCCAACAACAAACTTCGATCTGGATCAGGTGGGGTAGGCCGGCCCCGCCACAGGTTTCGATTCAGCAGAAAACGATCCAAAAGGCGTCGTGACGACACCAACACTGCAACGCGCATGGAGTGAACGATGGCGAGTTCCGTCCGGCACACGCCGCCACAACCGATCCAGCGCCCGGGATTAATCGTCTCGACGATTGGCTTGGTTTTACGCATCATCGGTTTGCTGATCGCCTCGTTGCTGTTTTCGATCCTCATCGAGTTCGCCGGTTTGCTCCTGTTCTGGGGGGATCAGGGTTGGCGACACAGCCAAGCCATGTTGAGTAGCGAGCTGGGTTGGCTGAGTGAGCACTTCAAAGCTTCACTCATCATCCAACAACCCGGACAGACAATTGGCCAGTGGCTGAATTTTCTTAATCAGTGGTTGTTGCTCAAGACAGGCTTTGCGGATTTTGCCCAGCAGGCGCGGGTGTCTAGCCAAGGCAACGGCTTCTGGGGCTGGACCAATCAGCTCTACGTGAGCATTGAGGATTTCGTGCTGGCGGCGGTTTATGTGACCTTTACCTTCTTGGTGCGCCTAACCATTCTGGTCCTGTCCACACCGCTATTTTTGTTGGCTTCGTTCACCGGTTTTGTCGATGGCTTAATGCGCCGTGACCTACGCAAGTTTGGCGCTGGACGGGAAAGCAGCTTTGTTTATCACCGCGTCAAGCGAGCAGTGGTACCACTGTTAGTCGTGCCCTGGATCATTTACTTGTCTCTCCCCTTTTCGCTGAACCCTATGGCTGTGTTTTTGCCCTGCGCCGTGCTACTTGGAGTAACAATGGCGATCACCGCAGCAACATTCAAAAAATATCTTTGACGGTTACCAATCTGCGTTCCAAAGTATCGGTAATGCTACACAGTTTTTACAAGCGATCCGGGATTTGCTTGACCATGTCTGCACTCGAATAAAAGCTATGCCGATCACGAATCGTTGAGCTTAATCAGAGGAAGATTTTCGATGGCTAATGGATGGCAAAAAAAACCGGAACCCTTATCAGATTCCGGCTTTTCCCGATGCGCAGGGATTAGTCAAACTTTCTAGCTAGACAACATAGCGGACATTCATCGGGATTGACTTTTCAACTGGACAACTTATCGCTCCAGAAAATTTCCGCGCAACAACTCGCCAAGCTCAAGGCAAGGGATCGAACTTTAAGCTGCTGAGGCTCTGCACCTTGTCTTCACGGACCATTTTGTAATCGGTGTTCGGGCCGATCCAGCGGTCCCAGATCGCATCGATTTCCCCAGCCTTCTCCATCGCCATCAGCGATTCATTGACCTTGGCCAGAAACGCCGGCTCATCGCGGCGCATGCCAGCACCAATCGGCTCAAGCGCCATCGGTTCCTTGGCCAAGGCCAATTCGACGCCGCTCTCCTTGGCTTGCTTGACCAGTTTCAGCGCGGTCATGGTGTTGGTCACCAGGCCCACCACCTTGTTCTGCTGCAAGGCCATGTAGGCCGAACCGGTGTCCTGGAACGTCACCGGCGTGGCCCCGGCGATGCGGATCGACTGCTCGGACGTCGAGCCTTTGGTGGAGCTGATGCGCTTGTCCTTGAAGAAGCTTTTCGGCTGATCCGCATTGGCTGCACGCACCACCAGGGTTTCCTTGGCGATGTAGTACGGGTCGCTGAACTGGATCTGCTCGGCGCGGGTCTTGGTGTAGGCCAGGTTGGCGAAGATCACATCGACGCGGCCCATTTTCACTTCCGGGATGCGCGCTTCGACCGACAGCGGCTTGAGTTCCAGCTCCACGCCCATGGTCTTGGCCAGGGCCTTGCACAAGTCGACGTCCATGCCGACCAGTTCACGGGTTTTCGGGTCCGGGGCGGAGAACGGAGGCACGTCGGCGTAGACGCCGCAACTCAACGACTTCTTGGCCATGATGTCGCTCAATTGATCGGCCTGGGCGACCGCAACAGCCAAAGGACCTAACGCCAGCGTGACAAACAGATGCTTCATACGCATGGAAAAACTCCGGGGATGGGAAAGTCGAATGGCAGAGTGAGCAAAACCGCTGCGGCTCAATGGGCCCGCAGGTCGGCGATAAAGCGTTGTGCTCGCGGGTGCGTCGGCTGGCTGAAGAAGCTGTCGGGCGTGCTCTTTTCCAGAATCTGCCCCGCGTCCATGAACCAGATGGTGTCGGCGACCTCACGGGCGAAATTCATCTCGTGGGTCACGCACATCATGGTCATGCCGTCCTTGGCCAGGCCTTTCATCACACTCAGCACTTCGCCGACCATTTCCGGGTCGAGCGCGCTGGTGGGTTCGTCGAACAGCATCACTGGGGGTTCCATCGCCAGCGCCCGGGCAATCGCCACGCGCTGCTGCTGGCCGCCGGACAACTGCGCCGGGTAAGCGCCGGCCTTGTGCGCCAGGCCAACCCGATCGAGCAATTGCATGGCTTGCTGCTTGGCCACCGAACCTTTCAGGTTGCGGATTTTGCTTGGCGCCAGGGTGATATTTTCCAGTACCGAGAGGTGCGGGAACAGGTTGAAGCTCTGGAACACAAAACCGACGCGGCTGCGCAGCCGATTGATGTGCGCGTCGGTGCCGTGCACGTCCTGACCGTCGAACAGGATCTGGCCTTTCTGGATTTCTTCCAGGCGATTGACCGTGCGGATCAAGGTCGATTTGCCGGAGCCGGACGGGCCGCACAACACCACCACTTCACCGGGTTTCACTTCGGCGGTGATGTCGGTCAGGGCGTGGTACTCGCCGTACCATTTGTTGATGTTGGAAAACATGATCATTGGATGCATGGCGCAACCCTCTTCAATTATCGATGACCAGCAACGGGTCGGCAGCCGCGGCCGGACCGCCGTTGCCCAGACGCTTGCGAGCGATACGGCGTTCCACCCAGCCAGCCAGATGGGTCAGGCCGAAACAGAGCAGGTAGTAGATGATCGCCAGGATGAAAAACACCTGGAACGGTTTGGTCAGCAACTGGTTGTTGACCTGGTTGGCAGCGAAGGTCACTTCCTGGACGTTGATCACGTAGCCCAGGGAGGTTTCCTTGATGATCGAGATGAACTGGCTGATCAGGCTGGGCAGCGCGTTGTAGAGCGCTTGCGGCAAGATCACCCAGATCGTCGTGCGCAAATAACCGAGGCCCAAGGCACGGGAGGCTTCGTACTGTCCCGGCGGCAACGCCTGGATGCCGCCGCGAATGATTTCGCACAGGTAGGCGCTCTGGTAGATCACCAGCGTGCACAGCATCGTCATGAAACCGGTGATGTTGTGGCCGATCAGCAACGGCACCAGGAAGTAGGTCCAGAAGATCACCATCAGCAGCGGAATACCGCGCAGCACATAGACCCAGACCGTGGCCGCCCAGCGCAGGCCTTTCCACGGCGAAACCCGAGCCAGCGCCAGCAGCAAGCCGAACGGAAACGCGAGGACCAGCGCCAGGGCTGCCAGGATCAAGGTGCTGGCCAAACCACCCAGCGGTCCGTGCGGGTACTGACCGATCAGGAACAGGGTCCAGTTGTTTTGCACAATCGAGAACAGATCGAACATTGGGTCTACCTCGCCAACGCTTTGTTGAAGCGGCGAGCCAGCAGCGCGCCGAGCCCCATCAACAGCAGTGAAAACACCAGGTAGAACACCGTGGCCACCAGGTACGACTCAAAGGTGCGGAAGGTGTAGTTCTCGACTTCGCGGGTGGCGTAGGTCAACTCGACCACGCCGATGGCCATCGCCAGGCTGGTGTTCTTGAACAACAACACGGTGTGGTTGATCAGCGAGGGCAGGCAGTTGCGCACGCCTTGGGGCAGGATCACGTAGCGCATCGAGCGCACATAACCGAGGCCGAGCGCCCGGGATGCTTCGGTCTGCCCGGCCGGAATGGCGCGCAGACCGCTGCGGATGTCTTCACAGAAATACGCCGCCTGACACAAGCCCAGCGCAATCACCGAGAACAGGTATTCGGTGCTGTAGTTGGCCAGCCACAGTTGTGTCGATTCGCTCAACAAGGTCGGCACGCCAAAGTACCAGAGCATCAGTTGCACCAGCGTCGGCACGTTGCGGTGGTAAGACACGTAACCGGCCACCAGCCGATCAGCGAGTTTGTTGCCGGTCAGGCGTACGGTCACCAGCAACAGCGCCAGAGCCATCGCCAGCAACCAGGCGAACAGCGCCAGTTGCAGCGTCGTTTCGATGCCCTTGACGATCAGCTCGGCATATTCGCCTTGCAGAACCGCGGCCAAATCGAAGTCATGCTTCATGGTCAATCCCTACGGGCATTGGGCTAGGGGCAGAAACAAGACGCCAGGCAAGCCGTGGCGTGGGTGACGCGATGACGGATTGATCCGTTCTTCTGGAGTGCGAACTGCGCAGCCAACTCAGCCTTGATAATCCTGCGGCCGCGCCGTCGATAGACCGCCGGGCACTTGCAGGGTCGGGGTGATTTCCATGTGCCCGACGTTGACCGCGATCGGTGCGGCGATGGCAAACGCGATGGCGTCGGCAATGTCCTTGGCCTGGGGCAATTCGAAGCCTTCGACAAAGCGCTTGTAGGTCTCTTCGGAGTCGCCGTGGACGTGGGCAAAAATGTCGGTGGCGACGCGGCCCGGACAGATCTCGGTGACCCGCACTCGCTTGCCGAAGGCGTCGATACGCAGTTGCCGCGAGAGCATGCTCACCGCGGCTTTGGTCGCGTGATAGGTGGAGTTGCCGCCAAAGTTGTAGGCCGCCGCAATCGAACTGATGTTGATGATGTGCCCGCAATCACGCTCGACCATCCCCGGCAACGCCAGCCGCGCCAGGTGCAGGACCGCGCGCAGGTTGACGTCGATCAGCAAGTCGATGCCCTCGGCGTCCGCCTTGAGGATCGAACCCGGTTTATCGACCCCGGCGTTGTTCACCAGAATGTCGAACTGCTGGGTTGCGAACAGGCGGGTCAGCCCGGCCAGGTCGGTGACGTCGATGGCGTGGGCAATACAGCCCGTTTTCGCGGCCAGCTCTGCCAGCTTGTCGGCGCTGCGGGCCAGGGCGTGCACTTGCACGCCTTCCTGGCACAGACGCTCGACGACGGCGGCGCCAATCCCGGAAGAGGCGCCGGTTACCAGCGCGGTTTTGTAATCTGAAAATGGCATGCACGTATCCTCGTATTTCGTGTGCGGATCACTCGGGTGATCGCGATGACTTTGACTCTATCCAGCCCGGAAGGCGGGGACCAAGACGGAATGACTGTGTGGCAATAAGCCCTGCTTATGACCGTGCAACCGTTACGCCAACAACTGCGAAATCGGCGTGATGCAACCGCCCGCCTGCTCGATTTCACGACGGATGGTGCGCGCCAGGTCAACGGCGCCGGGGGTATCGCCGTGTAGCAGGATCGAATGCGCCGGCACCGCGATGCGTTTGCCATTGAGGCTGATGGCGGTGCCCTCCTCCAGCAACTGCCGAACCCTTTGCAGCACCGCCGCCGGTTCCTTGATCACCGAGCCCGGCACTTTGCGGGGCACCAGCAGGCAGTCATCGTCGTAGGCGCGGTCGGCGAGAAACGTGGTGGCGACCCGCAGCCCGCATTTGTCCGCAGCGTTTTCGATGGCGCGGCTGCTCGACGAGCTGATAATCAGCGTCGGATCGAACGCCGCCACCGCACACACCAGCGGTTCGGCCAGCGCCGCGTCGGCGGCGACCATGTTGCCCAGCGCGCCGTGAAAGCTCATGTGCGTCACCCGATGGCCATTGACCGCCGCCATCCCGGCCAGCGCGCCGAGCTGATACACCACGTAAGTCGCCAGCTCCTTGAGCTCGATGTGCATCTGCCGCCGCCCGAACCCCATCAGGTCGGGGAAGCCGACATGGGCGCCCAGATCGATGCCACCGGCCTTGGCCAGGCGCACGGTGTTGTCCATGATCAGCGGGTCACCGGCATGGAAACCGCAGGCGACGTTGGCCGAGGAAATTAGGCTCATCAACGCTTCGTCTTCGCCCATGCGCCACGGCCCGAAACCTTCGCCCAGATCAGCGTTCAAATCGATTTTCATCACCTGCCCTCGCCCTTTATGCCGCGTCCAGGCGCATAAACGCCTCGCCATAACCGACGGTCGTGCCACACGCCGTCAACACTGCCGCTAACCGCCCGGATTGCTGGCTGCGAACCGGCAACAGCAAGTCGCCGACCTGCAGCAACGCAACCAATTGCCCCGGCACTACAAGACTGCCGACCGCAGCGAGCAATTCGCTCTGTTGCGGGTGCGTGAGCAGCAACCGGCCCAGGCCCGGCGTTTTCAACAGCTGTGCATCCGCAGGCTTGGCGGCTACTGGCGCCGCAACAGATGCAGATGCGGCGACCTCGCCGGCACAACGCTTGAGCAGCAGATGCAACCCCGGACGACGGATTTCCGCGCCCGCCAGGTGAGTCTCCTTGAGCCACACCGCCAACTGGCGGATTTCCTGATTTGTCATGGTTCAACGTCCTTAACGCGAGGCCAGCCCGTGGAGGTCGACCAGGCGGCTGACCTCCGCGAGATAGCGCTGATTGTCTTCCAGGGCCGTGATGGCTTCGGTGTAGCTGCATTCGATAAACCGCACCTTGCTGCCAATCGCCGCCTGCCCCAGGCGCCACAGATCGGCCTCGATCACCGTGCCGAATTTCGGATAGCCGCCACTCGGTTGCGCGTCGCGCATCTGGATGATCGGCTGGCCACCGTGGGGCACCTGAATCACGCCGGGGACGATGCCGTGGGAGCGCACTTCCATCGGCGCCTTGGGCAAGATCGGGGCGCCTTCGAGGCGGTAGCCATAACGGTTGCTCTGGGTCGTGACCTTCCATTCGCCGGCCCAGAACGCAGCACGGGACTCGTCCAGAAAACACTCGTACTCGGCCGCCGGCAAGACACGCATGGCCAGTACTCCATCGCGCTCCAGCGGCAGCGCCTGGGTCGGCGACACGACGCCAAAATCGGTCGGCAACCCACTGACGCCCGGACGCAGCGCCGAAATCCGGTCGCCCTGCTGCAAGGCCCGGCCCTGCAATCCGCCGAACTCACCGCGCAATTGAGTGCTGCGCGAACCGAGTACCGACGGCACGTCGACCCCACCGGCCAGGCACAGATAAGCGCGACTGCCGGAGGTCGGGTAACCGAGGTTCAGCACTTGGCCTTCCCGGGCCTGCGCCACCCAGAACGGCGGCAATGGCTGACCGTCGAGGGTCGCCTCGCTGGCCGCACCGGTCACAGCGAACGCGCAGTCCTGGGTAAAGCGGACTTCGAACGGGAACAACGGAATCTCGATCGCCGCCGCGTCCTCGGGATTGCCCAGCAACAGGTTGCCCAACGCCAGCGCCAGATGGTCCATCGCGCCGGAGGTGCCGACGCCGTAACCGAGGCTGCCGAAGCGACCGAAGTCCTGCACGGTGGCCAGGGCGGTGGCCGATAAAATCTCGATCATCGAATGATCCTCTCGATGCGCAAACGCAACATATCGCCCGGCCGGAGCATCGCCGGAGGGTTTTGGATCGGGTCAAAAAAAGACATTTCGGTACGGCCGATGGTGTTCCAGCCGCTGGGGCCGGCCGAGGCGGACACACCGGTCTGCACCCCGCCAATCGACACCGAACCGGCGCCAATGCTGATCACCGGCACCTGCCGACGCGGTGTGGCCAGCCGCGAATCCATGCCGCCGAGGTAGCAATAACCGGGGTGGCTGCCCAGGGCGTACACCGGGTACAGCGGCTCGCAATGCAGGTTGGCAATGGTCTCGATGTCCAGCCCGGTGTGCGCCGCCACATCCTTCATGTGCGGACCGAACTCGCCGCCGTAGACCACCGGCAATTCGACGATACGGCCCTCCAGCGGCAGCGGCTCACTGGTGTCCCACGCCTCCAGCAAGCGCTCGCACAAACCGCTGAGGTCGCGCGGCGGTTTGATGAACGTCAGCATCAGGTTGTTCATGCCGGGGACCGCTTCGTGGATCTCGGCCCAGTCGCCAGCCTGCAAGGCCAGGCGCCAGATGCGTTGTTGCGGTGCCAGATCGAGCTCGCCCGGGGCTTCGAACAACAGAGCGGTGGAGCCGAGCAGGCTGATGTGCGGGCGTAGCGGTGCAGAAGCAATACTCATGTCGGACTCCTTTGTTGCAGCCAACGCTCCAGGTGATGAATGTCCACGCCACCGGCGCAAAACGCCGGGTCGTCGAGAATCTCGCGGTGCAGCGGGACATTGGTCGAGATGCCTTCCACAATCAGTTCACTCAGGGCCAGGCGCATGCGGGCCATGGCCTCATCGCGGGTGGCGCCGTGGGTGATGACCTTGGCCACCATCGAATCGTAATACGGCGGCACGCGATAGCCGGTGGTGACGTGGGAATCGACCCGTACCCCAAAGCCGCCGGGGACTTCCCAGCGCTGGATCAGGCCCGGCGTCGGCATGAAGGTGATCGGGTCTTCGGCGTTGATCCGGCATTCCAGCGAGTGGCCGTTGAGCTGCACGTCCTGCTGACGCAGTTCCAGCACTTCGCCACGGGCCATGCGCAATTGCTGCTGGACGATGTCGATGCCGGTGGTCATCTCGGTGACCGGATGTTCGACCTGCAACCGGGTGTTCATCTCGATAAAGAAGAACTCGCCGTCCTCATACAGGAACTCGAACGTGCCGACGCCGCGATAGCCGATCTGCCGGCACGCGGCGGCGCAGCGTTCACCGACCTTGGCGATCAGTTCGGGATCAATGCCTGGCGCCGGCGCTTCTTCGAGGACTTTCTGGTGTCGGCGTTGCAAGGAACAATCGCGGCAACCGAGCCAGATCGCGTGGCCGTGGGCATCGCACAACACCTGGATTTCCACATGCCGTGGATGGCCAAGAAACTTCTCGATGTACAGCTCGGGATTGCCGAACGCCAGCCGCGCTTCTTCGCGGGTCAGGGCGATGGCGTCAAGCAAATCGGCCGCGGCGTTGACCACACGCATGCCGCGTCCGCCACCACCACCGGCTGCCTTGACGATCACCGGGTAACCGATGTCCTCGGCAATCGCCTGGATGCTGGCATCGTCGGTGGGCATGACCGTGTCCGGCCCCGGCACGCACGGCACGCCGGCTTCGCGCATCGCCCGTTTCGCCGCGACCTTGTCGCCCATGGTGCGAATGCACGCGGCGCTCGGCCCGATAAAGGTCAGCCCGGCGTTTTCGATGCGCTCGGCGAACCCGGCGTTTTCCGAGAGAAAACCGTAACCCGGATGGATCGCCTGGGCGCCGCTGACCTTGGCTGCAAACAGTAGCGCGGTCTGGTTCAGATAACTCTGGCTCGGGGATGCCGGGCCGATGCACAAGGCCTGGTCGGCGTTCTGCACATACTGTGCGTGACGATCAGCCTCGGAGTGCACGACCACGGTCTGAATCCCCAGGCCATGGCAGGCACGCTGAATGCGCAGGGCGATTTCGCCACGGTTGGCGATCAGCACTTTGTCGAACATTGTATTCACCTGAAAGAGAAAATGCTGGGGATCAGCCGAGTCGGAACAGCGGCTGACCGGCTTCGACTTCGGTGCCGCCCTGGGCCAGGATCGCGCTGATGCGGCCGGCGGTTTTGGCCTTGACCGGGTGGAACATCTTCATCGCTTCGAGGACCGCCAGGGTCTGCCCCGCTTCAACCTGATCGCCGACCGCAACAAAGGGCGCTTCCCCCGCCGCGGGTGTCAGGTGCAGCACGCCGTAAAGGCTGGCCTTGACCTCGGTGGCTGTTGCCGATGAGGGCTTTGGTGATTCCACAGTCGGTACCGGCGCCGGATCAGCCTGCGCCTCGGTCGTCACAACCTTCCCGGCCTGCTTGAAAAGACGAATCGTGCTGTCGCCTTCGGTCAGACTCAGTTCGAGCAGATCCGATTCGGCGAGCAAATCGATCAACCCCTTGATGCGTTCTGAATCCATGCGTGGGCCCCTGCCTATCGAGCGTGTCTGAGTGGATGGGGTCAATGTAGCGAGCCTGTTCCCGGTCGACCAAGACGCTTTGGCTTTGGGGTGATAAGCCGTCCTTATGACCACTCAGATCAGGCTGCCGCGCATCTCCGCGACCAGTTCCAGCAGGATCGCCTTGACCGCCTGCGCCGGCACCGACAGCGGCAAATGACCGGACAGGCACAACGCCAGCGGCGCCTCGATTTCCGGTTCGACGATGCGGCACATGTGCACCGAGGTCGCTGCCACCATCACCCGCGCCGAGGACTCGGGTAGGATGGTCGAGCCGAAATGCTCGGCGACGGCGGCGGTCAGGGTGATCGAAGATTCTACTTCCGCGACCACACGAGCGCTCAGGCCGACGCGCTGGAAGGCTTCATCCACCAGCCGGCGCATGACGTTGTAGGGCCGCGGCAGGAGCATTTCCATGTCCGCCAGTTCGGCCAGCGGAATCTGCTCGAGGCTGCTGACCGCCGGGTCGGCACTGACCAGGTAAAGGTGTTCGCGCAGCAGTGAGACAAAGCTCAGGCCATGGACTTCGCGCCCGCCGTAGAGCACGGCCATGTCCATGCGGCCGTTCATGATCAGCTCGCTCAGGGTGGTGCCGAAGTTTTCATTGAGGTACAGCAGAATGCCCGGATGCCGTTCGCGCACCCGGCGCAACAACGGCAGGGACAGCGCCGACGCGGCGGTGCCCGGCGCCAGGCCCACCGACACCTGCCCGGACAAGGCCTGGCCCGTGGCATTGATGTCGCTTTGCGCCTGCTCGCACTGGCGCAAGATGATTTGCGCATGAGCGTAAAGCACCTTGCCCGCCTCGGTCGGGGTCACGCCGCGTTTGGTGCGGATCAGCAGTTGCTGTTGCAGCTCGGCTTCCAGGGTTGCCAGTTGCTGACTCAGGGCCGGTTGCGCGACATGCAGCACATCGGCGGCCTGGGTCATGCTGCCGATATCGACGAGTTTCACGAAGTACTTCAAACGGCGCAGGTTCACGGTGGCGGTGCTCTTGTTCGAAAGAGGGGGACGACCCACAGCCGTTAGCAAGAGCCAGGCCAGCCATCCCCGACCCCGTAGGAGCGAGGCTTGCCCGCGAAGAATGCACTGCGGTTTTTCAGGTATTGCGCGTCATCGTTCTTCGCGGGCAAGCCTTGCTCCTACGGGTTAAGCGGGTTTAGTCATAAGGCTTTGCTATGGCTGGGTCGCGACTTGAACACTTGACACCGGTTTCGCGCCTACAGGCTTGAGCGCACCAGACTGGTGCGGGCGTGGTTCAGTTTCAGCCATAAGCGATTCCTATCCGACCAGAACGATCTCGTCTTATGGCGGCCTGTGCAGCGACTCGTACTGTAGGGCCTCGTCAACGCCATCAACGAGGAACTGCACGTGACTGCCTCCCGCATCGCCGCCCGTGTTCAACGTATCAAGCCGTCCCCCAGCAGCGCCGCTTCCGACCGTGCGAATGAGCTGCGTCGGCAAGGACAGTCGATCATCAACCTGGTGGTCGGCGAGCCGGACTTCGACACCCCGGAACACATTCGCAAAGCGGCCAGCGCCGCCATCGAACGTGGCGAAACCCGCTACACGCAAAACGCCGGCACCCCGGAGTTGCGTCAGGCAATCGTCGACAAACTGGCCCGGGAAAACGGCCTGACGTATGCCGCGAACCAGATCCTGGTCACCAGCGGCGCCAAGAGTGCGATCTTCAACGCCTTCGCCGCGACCCTGGGCGCTGGCGATGAAGTGTTGATCCCGGCGCCGTACTGGGTGTCGTACCCGGACATGGTGCTGGCCTGCGAAGGCGAACCGGTGACCCTCGCCTGCCCGGAAGAAAACGCGTTCAAGCTGACCCCGGAGCAATTGCGCGGCGCGATCACCGAGCGCACGCGCTGGCTGTTGCTCAACTCGCCGAGCAACCCGACCGGCGCCAGCTACAGCGCCGCCGAACTGCGCGGCCTGGCCGATGTGTTGCTCGACTATCCGCAGGTGTTGCTGATGACCGACGACATCTACGAACACATCCGCTACGAAGGCCTGGGCAACCCGCACATCCTCGCCATCGAACCGGCGCTGAGCGCACGTACCGTGGTGGTCAACGGCGTGTCCAAGACCTACGCCATGACCGGCTGGCGCATCGGCTACGCGGCGGGCCCGGCGGACCTGATCGGCGCAATGGCGACCCTGCAATCGCAATCCACCAGCAACGCCTGCTCGGTCAGCCAGGCCGCCGCCGTCGAGGCGCTCAACGGCGACCAGACCTTCGTCACGGACAGCGTGGCGGTTTATCAGCAACGCCGTGACCGCTGCCTGGACCTGCTCAACGCCATCGACGGCCTCAGTTGCCGCAAACCCGACGGCGCGTTTTATCTCTACGTGAACTGCTCGGGTTTGCAGGGTAAATCCACGGCTCAAGGCAAGCGCCTGAACAGCGATTACGACGTGGTCATGTACTTGCTGGAAAGCCAGGGTGTCGCCGTGGTGGCCGGGTCCGCTTATGGATTGGCGCCGTTCTTCCGGATGTCGATTGCAACCGACATCAACACCCTCGATGAGGGTTGCTCGCGGATCGCCGCGGCCGTTGCGGCGTTGAGCTGAGGACCGATGATGACCGTGGCGACCCACCCTCCCCTGAGCTTCCGGCAAGCGTTGCTGGCGATGCTCGGCATCTCGCTGGTGCTGATGCTTTCGGCGCTCGACCAGACAGTGATCGGCAACGCCTTGCCGAGCATCGTCGCCGAGCTCAAGGGTTTTGAGCTGTACGCCTGGGTGGCCACCGGTTACATGCTGGCCTCGATTGTGACGATTCCGATCTTCGGTCGATTGGGCGACTACTACGGGCGCAAGCCGTTCGTGATCGCCGCCACGCTGATCTTCACCGTGGCATCGCTGGCCTGCGCCCTTGCCTCTGACATGCTGTGGCTGGTGATTGGCCGCGCCTTGCAAGGGGTCGGCGGCGGCATGTTGATCGGCACCGCGTTCGCCTGCATTCCGGAACTGTTTCCCGACACCCGCCAACGCCTGCGCTGGCAGATGCTGCTCAGTGCACTGTTCAGCGTGGTCAACGCCATCGGGCCGGGGTTGGGCGGGTATCTGACCGGGGCCTTCGGTTGGCGCTCGGTGTTCTACATCAACCTGCCGTTGGGCTGTCTGGCGCTGTTTTTCGCCTGGCGCTATTTGCCTTATAACCGTCCGCTGCAACATACGAAAATCAGCCTGGATTGGCCGGGTGCGCTGCTGATCGCCCTGGCGTTGGGCAGCCTGCAATTGTTTGTCGAATGGCTCGGGCATTCGAGCCTGCTGCTGAGTGCGGCGCTGGGCTTGAGCTGCGTGGCGGCGAACGTTGCGCTGTGGCGCTGGGAGCGACGCTGCGAGCACGCCTTGCTGCCGGCGGCGTTACTCGGATTGCCGAGCATGCGCCTGCTGTTCCTGCTGTCGATGGCGGCCGGGGCGATCATGTTTTCGCTGTTGTTCTATCTGCCATTGCTGTTGCAAGGCAGCTACGGCTACTCGCCGCAGGACGCCGGTTTGTTGATCACGCCACTGGCCCTGAGCATCACCTTGGGCGCCATCGTCAACAGCCGCATCGTCACCCGTTTGCGTAACCCGAACCTGTTGCCGCTGGGTGGATTTGTCGCGCTGTTGCTGGCCTGCCTCGGTCTGGCCATCGCCGGGCGCAGTGCTTCGTTCAACGGGTTGCTCGGCTTGATCCTGCTGGCCGGGGTTGGCCTCGGCTTCATTCTGCTGAACCTGACGGTGTTCACCCAGACACTCGCCGAGCGCCAGTTTCTCGGGATTGCCACCGCGCTGACCCAGTCCCTGCGCCTGGTCGGCGGCTTGTTGGGCACCGCGGGAATGGGCGTGCTGGTCAACCTGCTGTACAGCGCCAACCTGCAACGGCTGTTTCTCGCCCAAGGGTACGCCGACGGTTTGGCGTTGTACGCCGACCCGCAAATCCTGCTGCGCCCCGACGCCGCCCTGCTCGAACACCCGCAATGGCTGAACCTGGCCCGCAATGCCCTGGCGCAGTCGGTGGGCGTTGGTCTGCTGCTGTGCGCCGGGCTCGGGGTTTTGGCGCTATTCATCCTGTACCGCTTGCCGCCCGTGAGACTGAACGTCTTACCGGCCACCGTAGCTCCTGAAAAACAATAAAAACTGACTGCCGCTTTTGACTGCCTCTCACAACACTCGACCACTCATGGGGATGACTCCGATGGAGCTTTTCAATCGCGCACCTAAAGTAATGGCCGGCATTTGCGGTCTGATCATCGCTCAACAGGGTTACGCCGCCGGCCTGGTGGAAGACAGCAAGCTCAGCGTGCTGTCGCGTAACTTCTTCAGTAATGCCGACAACCGCAGCGGCGCGGCCGATCCCAATTACACCCAGGAATGGGGTCAGGGGTTCATCGCCAACTTCCAGTCCGGTTTTACCCAGGGCACGGTCGGTTTCGGCGTCGACGCTATCGGCATGTTCGGGGTGCGGCTGGATTCTGGCAAAGGTCGGCACTACAACCCTGAAAGCAAGAACTTCAACGGCAACATCTTCCCGACCGACAGCGACGGGCGTGCCGTGGATGAGTTCGGCAGCCTGGGCCTGACCGCCAAGGCGAAGTTCGCCAACACTGAATTGAAATACGGCACGCTGGTGCCGATGTTGCCGGTGGTGATGTCCACCGATCGAATGCTCCAACAGACGTTCAACGGCGGGCAGATTCAATCCAAAGACCTGGAGAAGTTCACCTTCACCCTCGGCCAGTTGGAGCACGTCAAGGGTCGCGGGTCGAGCAACCAGATGGGCATGTCGATTCCTGGCGCGAACAATGCGCAAACCGGCGAGTTCGTGAACAAGTTCTACTACGGCGGCGTGGATTACAAAGCCACCAAAGACCTGACGTTGCAGTACTACTACGGCAACCTGCAGGACTTCTACAAACAGAACTTCCTCGGCCTCAAATACGACATGCAGGTTGGCCCCGGCACCCTGCGCACCGATTTGCGCCACTTCGACAACCGCTCCGATGGCGCCAACGGCCACGATCCTGCCTTCTACACCTTCGGCTACTACGGCGACGGCGTGACCAAGGGCAAGGTCGACAGCCGCCTGGACAGCGCGCAATTCACTTACCTGGTCAACGGCCACACCTTCGCCGCCGGCCTGCAACAAGTCAGCGGCGACAGCGATGCGGTCTGGTTGAACCAGGGGGATGGCTCGACCGCTTACTTCATGACGGAATCGATGATCGGCAAGTTCCAGCGCGCCGGGGAAACCACCTGGCAGGTTCGCTACGGATTCGATTTCGCCAGGGTCGGAGTGCCGGGCCTGAGTTTCCTCGGCATGTACGAAAGTGGCTCGAACATCCGCACGCCGACGGGCGACAAAAGCGAGTGGGAACGCAACCTGACGGTCAGCTATGTCATTCAACAAGGACCGCTCAAAGATCTGAGCATTGCCCTGCGTCATGCCTCGCTGCGTACTGAAGTTTCCACACAACGGGACAGCGACGAGCATAGAGTGATCATCAGCTATCCGCTGAACATTCTGTAAGGCATCGAAACCCGGCGTAACGCCGGGTTTCGGCTCCTTAATGACGCACATTTTTCCAACAGACACTCATATAAAGATGACCCGAACGTCATCGCCAACCCATATTTACCTGATTCAAAGCCGCCGAAAACGTATTGGAGTTACCCCCAAAACCTAAAGCCCAGATTAAATGGATCTACGCCTCAATTTCCGCTGCGAATCTACTAAGGAAAAGCGATTCCTTATATCTCGCTTTTCTTACTGCCCCACCCACCCTTTTTACTTGATTCTGGTTCCATATGAATATGGGCCAGCATCATGTCGACTACTGCTTTTCGCCACCTGTCACTACTGTCGCTGGTACTTGTCCATGGCGGTAGCTATGCCGCATCTGCTCATGAACAGAGTCAGCTCAGTCTGGTCTTACAGCAGCTCGACACTATCGAACGCATAGCGGCACGAGCTGAGACAGCCAATAGGCCTGAACCCGACGATCGCTATAGCTTCGACTATCCCCGGCTGACTCAGGACATCCGGCGCATCCGTCACGGTATACAGGACTATCTGTCTCCCTCCCGTGCTCAACCTCGCGATCCTGGTGAGCTGGTCGGTAACTACCGCCTCAACACTCCGCCCGCGGAGTCGTCGCCATGAGCATGACTGACGCTCAGAGCTCCGCGTTCCAAAACGCCTCCGGCTTCTCGGCACAGAGCAGTTCGACGCTCTGGCTGTCCCTAGTTCTCGTCCTGACTTTGCTTTGGTGTGCCTGGGTGATGTGGACGGCCTACCGGGGTTGGGCCACCGGCAGTGTGCGCTCTGGGGCCTTCGGCGGCAGCGCTGCGCGCGTCTTGCTCACACTGCTCGTACCGATGCTCTTCACCCTGTCCTAACCCCGGAGATCGCCGTCATGCTCAAGTGCCTTGCCCCCCTGAAAAACAACCTGCGTGATCGTGCCAGTCAGCGCCTGATCGGTCTGTTGCTGGTGCTCGGTCCAAGCCTAGCATTTGCCGAGCTCCCCACCATGGAAGCCCCTTCGCGTGGCGAAGGTTCCGGATTGATCGAGACGATTAAAAACTACGCCTACGACGGCGGGATCCTGCTCGGTCTGCTAATCGCCCTACTCGCTTTTCTTGGTGTGGCTTGGCATTCCCTGACCGTGTATGCCGACGTGCAGAACCAGCGCAAAACCTGGAAAGACTTGGGTGCGGTGGTCGGCATCGGTGCCTTGTTGGTGGTGATCATCATCTGGTTCCTGACCAAGGCTGCCGCGATTCTGTGAGGTAGACATGAACGACACTGTCGAACGCCTTGCAGACGGCACCTTGGTCTTTCTGCCCGAGCGACTCAATCGCGATCCTGCCGTACTGCGCGGTTTGACCAATGATGAGATGTGGGTAGCGCTCGGTTCCGGCGCAATCATTGGCCTGCTGCTGGGTGTTCCTCTGGCGATCGCCACCGCCTCCATTGCCGTGGCGCCGACCAGCATGATCGCAAGCATGGCGCTGGTGTTATTTGCCGGTGGCACGCTACTGCGTCGAGCCAAACGGGCTCGCCCCGAGACCTGGTTGTACCGCAAACTCGAATGGAAACTCGCCAGCCGTTGGCGCCTGGGTCGAGGGACTTTAATCCTGCACTCCGGCGCCTGGACGGTTCGCCGTTCGTGTCGACTGCGCCCTGCCCTGTCCCGGTGACAACCATGAGTCGCTTTCGGAACAAGGTAGACGCCCAACAAGCCCATATATTCAGCCTGCGTCTGGCAGTAATGGTCCTCGCCCTGCTCTGTGCCGGACTCTGGTACGGCTGGCGCTCGGCACCGACCGATCTGACCGTGCATGTCCCCCCGGATCTGCGCTCGGGCAGCACGCGTAAGTGGTGGGATGTCCCCCCAGAGAATGTGTATGCCTTTGCCCTGTACATCTTTGGCCAACTCAACCGCTGGCCCTCGGATGGCGAGCAGGATTATCGCCGTGCCATCTATGGCTTGCAGTCCTACCTGACGCCCGCCTGCAAGGCCTTCCTCGACGGCGACTACGAGTACCGCAAGGCCGCCGGCGAACTGCGCCAGCGGGTACGTGGGGTCTACGAAATTCTGGGCCGAGGTTACAGCGAAGATCCGGAACTCAGGGTCAAGCAACTAGATCGCGATAGCTGGCTGGTCAAACTCGACCTCAACGCCGATGAGTATTACGCCGCGGAACCGGTGAAGCGGGTGGTGGTGCGTTATCCATTGCGCGTGGTGCGTTTTGATCTGGACCCCGAACGCAATAAGTGGGGGCTGGCACTGGATTGTTATCAGGGCACTCCGCA
This sequence comes from Pseudomonas sp. TREG-RG-20F-10-E-6-01, assembly GCF_022662455.1. Classification (NCBI taxonomy): domain Bacteria; kingdom Pseudomonadati; phylum Pseudomonadota; class Gammaproteobacteria; order Pseudomonadales; family Pseudomonadaceae; genus Pseudomonas; species Pseudomonas sp. TREG-RG-20F-10-E-6-01. The sequence continues at coordinate 198,316 of NZ_JAKNQP010000009.1, forward strand.
AAAAATCTCCCAGCCTGGAGGTGAGCCATGAAGCGGATTTTTACCCTGGGACTCACCGTCGCACTGATGCTATGGGGAGCTGCAGCGCAGGCCGTCGAGCTGATGCACTGGGAGCGCCTCCCCCTCGCGGTCCCGCTGGTGATCAATCAGGAACGGGTGGTCTTTGTCGATGAGGATGTCCGAGTTGGGGTGCCCTCAAACCTGACGGGCAAGCTGCGCGTGCAATCAACCGGCGGCACGCTGTACCTGCGCGCGTCGGAAGCCATTGCACCGACCCGACTACAACTGCAATCGGTCACGACGGGGGAGATCATCCTCCTGGATATCGCGGCCACGCCTGGTGATCAACCGCTGGAGCCCGTGCGTATTCTCAAGAATGCTCAGATACAGGCTACCGAGGAAGCATCTAGCAACTTCCCTGTTCCAGAACGTACGCCGATCCCGGTCGCTTTGACGCGCTATGCCGCACAGAGCCTGTATGCGCCGCTGCGCACCGTGGAGTCCCTACCCGGCGTACGCCGCGTCCCGCTCAAGCTGCGCACCGAATTGCCAACCCTGCTGCCCACCGAAAACGTGTCCAGCACGCCCATCGCCGCCTGGCGACTCGGTGACTACTGGGTGACGGCGGTGAAGTTGCGCAATCGTGGTCCAGAGACGGTACAACTCGATCCGCGTCGGCTTCAGGCCAAGCTGTTCGCCGCGACCTTCCAGCATGCTTTCCTCGGGCCTGTCGGCAGCGCTGAAGACACCACGATTGCCTATCTCGTCACCCGCAGTGCCAGCCTCGAACACGCCGTGCTGCTTCCGCCCGTTGCGCGAGGTGCTGGCGATGAAGGCTAACGCGTTGCTCAAATGGCTGGTACCGGCTGCGCTGCTGGCCGTGGTGTTGATCATTCTAAAAAGCTGGGTCGCGGGTGGCAACACGCCCTCTCCAGAGAACCCAGTTGATCAGGGCAACATTCAGTTATCCGCCGAGCAAGCCAAGTCGCTCGGCATTGCTGGCGATACCCCACGCGACACCGTCGCCACCCTGGTCGGCCAGGTGAAGGCCATGCGCAGCGACATGCTCGGCTTGAAGAAACACAATGACTCATTGCAGACGGAAAACAACCGCCTGCGCGAGCGGGAAAACAGTGTCGACTCGCGCATCCAGACAGCGCTTGGCAGTGTGACCCAGCAGGTCGACGAAGGCCGCCGACAAGCCAACGAGGCCCGATTCAAAGCGGAACAAGACAGTCGTCAGGCTCGCGGTCTGCTGACGCAATTGCAGGAGCAGTTGTCGGGGCTGACCGGCAAAGGCAAGGACACTCCAATCGGATTGGGGCTTGAGCCGGGCGATGGGGCCCAGTTCGAAGCGCGGCATTCTACCGATGATGCGCTGCAGTGGATTGAACCCTCGGATGCTCCGCCCACCGACGCCCGAGGCAAAACCAAGACCTCCTCCGCACTGAGTCTACCTACCGCGTTCAACTCGCTGGAAGGCTTGAACGATAACGTTATTGATCGCAGCCAGAAACAGCTACGTGCCGTCACCAAGGGTGAGCGCGACCTGACGCGATCCGTTGATCGTACCGAAGGTGCGAAGCCGGTCTACACCATTCCTGAAAACGCGACATTGATGGGCTCGGTCGCCATGACCGCACTGATCGGCCGAGTCCCGGTGGACGGTACAGTGAATGATCCCTATCCCTTCAAGGTGCTGGTCGGTCCCGAGAATCTGACGGCCAACGGCATCGACCTGCCGGACGTCGCGGGCGCCGTGATGAGCGGCACAGCGTCCGGTGACTGGACCCTGTCTTGCGTGCGCGGACAGGTCGAGTCAATCACCTTTGTGTTTATCGATGGCACCATCCGCACGGTGCCTCAGCCGAAGGCAGTAGCCAGCCGCACTGCCTCCACCACCCAGAGCTCGAGCACCGACAAGATCCGTGGTGGACTCGGTTACCTGTCCGATCCGTATGGCATTCCTTGCATCGCCGGCGAGCGCCGCTCGAATGCCCAGCAATACCTCGGCAGCCAGAGCCTGATCACGGCGGCCGGCGCCGGTGTCGCCGCCTTGCTCGGGGATGAGCAGAACAACAGCAGCGTGATCAGTTCGGGCGGCAGTACGCTCGGGGTTACCAACAGCACGGGCAACAGCGCGCTGAATTCAATCCTCAGTGGTGGGGTCAGCGACATCCGCGAGTGGGTCAACAAGCTGTATGGCGAGGCCTTTGCTGCCGTGTACGTGCCACCGGCCGCCCAAGTCGCGCTGCACCTCGACCATGAGATCACCATCGACTACGAGCCCAAGGGCCGGAGCGTTCGCCATGAAAAAAGCCATACCTCTCTGCCTGACCTGGATTAGCGTGTTCTGCTTGGTCCTGGCGGGGTGCTCCACCGACAAGGAGACGCTGCTGCCCCATGGCGAGCAAACCATGCTGGACATCTGGAACGGTGCTGGTTCGCAAGCCACTCAGCAGCAGCTGCTGGATGCTCGGCAACAGCTACGCCGCCCGCTGGCTCAGGCGGATTTCTCCACCTTTCACCAGGAACCGTACACGCGCACAGCGGCGAACGAGATCCGCAACCGGTTCCCTCGCCTGCCCAATCCCGATCTGGTGCTGTACGTGTATCCGCATTTGAGTGGTACCGAACAGGCGCCGGTCCCGGGTTACTCGACTGTCTTTCCGTTCTACCAACGGGTGCAGTACGCGTTGACGGGTGAACGTCAGGAAGACTTGTAGTGCGTACCGGCCATTCGGGCAACCGCACTGCCGCGTGGAAAGCCTGGCGCAACCCATTATGCGCTCGCGCCACGTTGGCCGATGACGCCGCACTCTATGCGCACAACCCTAGCTTCACCGATCACCTGCCGTGGGTCGAGTACCTCAACACCGAGCAGTGTTTTCTGCTCGATGACAATCGTTCGGTGGGTGCGGTATTCGAGTTGCTGCCCATCGGCACTGAAGGGCGCGAACCCGATTGGTTGATGGCGGCCCGCGATGCCCTTGAGGATGCCCTGCAGGATAGCTTTGACGAGCTGGATCAAGCGCCGTGGGTGGCGCAGTTTTTCTGCCAGGACGACAACGACTTCACCCCCTACCTGACCCGGCTCACCGATTACATTCAGGACAGCGCGCGAGGCACGGTCTTCACCGAAGCGTATTTGGAACTAAGCCGCCGTCATCTGAAGGCCATCGCCAAGCCCGGTGGTCTGTTTGAGGATAAGGTGGTGACGCGCCTTCCCTGGCGTGGCAACAACCGCCGGGTGCGCCTGGTGGTCTATCGCTGGCTTGAGTCTGACGCTGAAGAAACAGGACTCTCCCCGGCGCAATCCCTGCAACAAGCTTGCGAACGAATCGGTGCCTCGCTGCAAGCATGCGGGGTGCCATCGACGCGAGTCGATGGCCGAGGTCTGTATGCCTGGTTAGTGCCCTGGTTCAATCCGGCACCCACGCTCACCGATGAGGCGCCCGAGGCGTTCTACCGTCGCGTGGCCTATCCGGAGTCGGGCGACGGTGAGTCGCTGGAACTGCCCTTCGATCACGACTTTGCCGAACGGCTATTTTTCAATGAGCCGCGTTCGGATGTGCAGCGCGGACTTTGGTATTTCGACGATCAGCCCCACCGGGTGATGGTAGTGGACAAGCTGCGCCGAGCGCCCTTGATTGGTCAACTCACTGGCGAAACCCGCAAGGGCGACGCGGTGAATGACCTGTTCGACCAGTTACCTGAAGGCACGGTGATGAGCCTGACCCTGGTGGTCAAGCCTCAGGACGTGCTTGAGGATCAGTTGAACCGCCTGGCGCGCAAAGCCATCGGTGAAAACCTGGCCTCGACTCAGACCCGCCAAGATGTTGAAGAGGCTCGTACGATCATCGGCCGCCAGCACAAGCTGTACCGCGGCACGCTGGCGTTCTACCTGCGCGGTCACGATGAACAACAATTGCACCTGCGCTCGGTCAGCCTTGCCAACGCACTGTTGGGTGCGGGGCTGCAACCGGTACGCGAAGGCGATGAAGTCGCCGCCTGCAACAGCTACCTGCGTTGGTTACCGATGGCTTACAACCCGGCCCGCGACACGCGCAACTGGTACACCCGCCTGATGTTTGCCCAGCACCTGGCGAATCTGGTTCCAGTCTGGGGCCGCAGCACAGGCACCGGCCACCCGGGCATCACCCTGTTCAACCGCGGCGGTTCGCCGCTGAGCTTCGATCCGTTGTCACGCCTGGACCGGGCCATGAACGGCCATCTGCTGTTGTTCGGTCCCACCGGCGCCGGCAAGTCGGCGACCCTGGTTACCCTACTGATGCAGGTCATGGCCGTATACCGACCTCGCCTGTTTATCGTCGAGGCCGGCAACTCATTCGGCTTGCAGGGCGACTACTTCGCGACACAGGGCCTGTCGGTCAATAAGGTCCAATTGAAACCTGGCGCTTCGGTCAGTCTCGCCCCCTTTGCCGACGCTTGGCGCCTGATCGAACAGGCGGATCAGGTGGCGAGTCTGTCGATCGATGAGCTGGACGATGAGGTGGTAACCAGTCGCGAAGACCACCGCGACATTCTCGGTGAATTGGAAATCACCGCCCGGCTGATGATCACCGGCGGCGAGGCCAAGGAAGAGGCGCGCCTGAGTCGAGCCGATCGCAGCTTGATCCGCGAGTGCATTCTCGATGCGGCGCAGACTTGCGTCACCACGGCCCGCCAGGTACTGACCCGCGACCTGCGCGACGCCTTGCTGCGCGTCGCCTCTGATCCGCACTTGCCAGAGAAGCGTCGCGAGCGTGCCCAAGAAATGGGCGAGTCCATCGACCTGTTTTGCCAGGGTTTCGAGGGCGAATTATTCGATCGCGAGGGCACACCTTGGCCCGAGAGCGATGTGACCATTGTCGATCTGGCCACTTACGCTCGCGAAGGCTACGAAGCCCAGATGTCCATCAGCTACATCAGCCTGATGAATACTGTGAACAACCTTGCCGAGCGCGACCAGTACCTGGGTCGGCCGATCATCATGGTCACCGACGAAGGCCATATCATCACCAAAAACCCGCTGCTGGCACCATTCGTGGTCAAGGGCACTAAGATGTGGCGCAAGCTGGGTGCCTGGTTCTGGCTCGCCACACAGAACCTTGCCGACTTCCCCACAGCCGCGCAGACCATGCTCAACATGATCGAATGGTGGATTTGTTTGAACATGCCGCCCGCGGAAATCGAAGAAATCTCCCGTTTCAAGAAGCTCACGCCGGCACAGAAAGCCTTGTTGCTCTCCGCCAGCAAAGAACCAGGTAAATACACCGAAGGGGTCGTGCTATCGAAGAAGCTCGAAACGCTGTTTCGCGCCGTACCGCCCAGCCTCTATCTCGCCCTAGCCATGACGGAGCCCGAGGAAAAAGCCGAGCGCTGGGCGCTGATGCAGGAAAACGGCCTCTCGGAGTTGGAAGCGGCTTACCAAGTAGCAGAGCGCATTGACCAAGCCCGTGGAATCGGGACGTAAGTATCGATTTGAAGCCCAAATAGCGTTACATCTGCAAAGGGCTGGAGAGCGGTTTTGTGCTGGATATGCCCGATCTATCTGAGTAGATTACTCGTCAACACTCAGCCAGCGGAAGGAGTCACACATGAATAAAAACGATCTGATCGAGGCCATAGCGAGCTCCGCCGACCTCCCGAAGGCCACTGCCGGACGCGCGCTGGAAGCCCTCACAACCATCATATCCACTGCGTTGCAAAGCGGTGAGAACGTCACCTTGGTTGGCTTTGGTACCTTTGCGGTGAAAGCGCGTGCAGCGCGCGACGGCCGCAACCCTCAAACTGGGGCCACCATCAAGATCGCAGCCGCGAAGACGCCTAGTTTCAAAGCCGGTAAGTCGCTGAAAGACGCGGTTAACTAGACGCTGGCGGCGATTACCCAATACCAACTCTGTGAGAGCGCTGGTATTGGGGCTTCAGCAGCCGAACACGCTTGCCGGACACCGGGAACTGTCCACGTCATCCATACGAAGCCTGCTTAAACGTCGTTTTCCTCATCGTTCATTTGGCACGATTTAATCGCTGCTGAATCCTCAACAGAAATCCGGCCGCAAACGCATCTTGGCAGTCACCGACAGGGAAGGTCTTGCGGGTTTGAGCCAGCGCCCACCACAGTGGAATCTCACCGGGCGTATCAAGCCAAGCCTGAGCACATTGCACGCCACGTTCGATCATCGGGGCAAATTCGCTGCCCCAAGGCGTCAGAAGACTTGGGCAACCATCCGCCGCCGGAATTGAAATGTAGTTTTCGTCCATACGCACCCTAGATTTCTGATTTTATTGTTGGACACTGGACCCAGCCTCGAAATCTTAACGACACCAAATGAACGCTCGATAATAGGCATGGGCACCAAATGGCCTAATTCAATGCCAATGTAGACTATATCCCGTGGATTGAGAGTCCCTCAAGGCGCAATTTGCGCGCATGACTCAAGACTACGAACAACTTCGTCTGCAACTGGCGGAGAACATCCGCTGGATGCGGCGCGTAAAGAACCTTACCCAGGAGCAGCTGGCGCTCATGGCCGAGGTGGATCGCACCTACGTCAGTCAAATCGAACGATGCACGGGCAATCCATCGCTGTTGGTCCTGTGCAAACTCGCCAATATTCTCGAAATCACCACAGATCAACTGCTTGCAGAACCCGACACCCTGCGCAGCGCCCTTCACGTCAAATAATAGTCTCACAGCTCACAAATCCGATAGATCCGCCTTCATAATTTCCACTGACAGTCTTCAGTCCGTCACCGAACCTGCCCAGGCCATATACCGAGAGCCTGGATCATGCCTGTTGCCTGCTCGTCAATCTCGCCCACAAAGCTACGGCCCCTGGCGCTGAGCATCCTGCTGGCGTGCGGCCCAAGCATGGCGCTGGATACCGGTAGCATCACCGCCTCTGTGCTTTCGCCAAGTTGCCTCGCATACAAGGTCGTCGGCATTTGTTTCTGGCTGCTCTGCACGCCCTTCGGCTGCAAGGTCAAAACCTCGACCAAGGTTCGTCATTTCATTCCTGAACTGGTGGTTTCGAGCTATACCACCACCGGCAACAACCCCTGGGCCGAGATGGCTGCCCTCTCATCTCCCATCAGCGGCGCGCAGGGCGGCGGCAACCTGATCACGCCGAACACCCACCGCGACAACCTGCCCCGCTTCAAGAACGTCGACGGGATCGGCCACCCCGGTGGCTGGGCCGCGACGCAACTGGCTTCGCAGTCCGGCTACGCCTGCGCCAGCGGTGCAACGGCGTTCCTGCCCTACTACCTGAGTACCCTGGACTCACTGGCCTGGCGCCATGGCATCCCGGAAAGTTTCTACCCCGAGTCGCTCGTGCCGGGGATCCGTGAAATCGAACGTCAGGCCTCGGGAAACATGTGGGGTAACGTTTATCCCCGGCAGGGTTTTCTGGTACAGCCCGACGACTTCAAGGCTGCCGCGGTCATGGCGCAACGGGCCGGCGACGTGGTTACCCGCAACTGGCAGCCGCATGTGTACTTACCCCTCACGCCCGCCAAACGCGACGGCTACTGGCCGCCTGGCCCGATCGTGGAAAACGATGCTTCGACCCACACATGGCAATTGCTCTACCCTCAGGTTCAGCCCACGTGCGCCATCTTCCCCAGCGATCCGTTACAGAGCGCGGATGGCGGCTACGCCTGGTCGCTGTGGCGCCCCTATAGCTGCTGCAAACGTGAGGGACAGACATTCCTGTTCAGCATCGACTTCGAAGGCGGTGCTTCATGAGCCGGCTTCACGCGCGACCCTGGTTGGGCACAATGAGTCTGGTGCTCTATGGACTACTCGCCATGGCCACGTATGCCCACGCCGCCGAAGGCGATTACCGCCTGGGTACTCAGGGCGAAGTACTCGACGACCGAGTGATGTACACCATTGGTGGCGGCTCGGCAGTGGGCTCACCGAGCTCGCTCTATCGACCCAGCGGTCTCGGCGTCGGCGGCTCCTGGCGAGCGAACATGATGTGCGGAAACATGAGCCTCACCAACACCCTGCAAAACCAGCTGAACGGCGTCACCGAAGGTTTCCAGCAGATCATGGGCAGCATCGTGCAGAACGCGACCCAAGCGGTGATGTCGCTGCCGGCGTTGATCATCCAGCGCGCCAACCCCGGTCTCTATGAGTTGCTCAGTAACGGGGTGATGCAAGGTCGGATCGACTTCGACCGCTCCAAGCTAACCTGCCAGGCCATGGCCGAAAAGATGGCGGATAAGGTCGGTCAAGCCGGTTGGGGTGCGCTGGCCAAAAACCAGGAGATGCAGGGCAATCTGGAGCAAACCGGCGGTGATGCGGTGGCAGCGGTGAAAAACACCGAGGCCCATAACGGCAACAATGGGGTGTCCTGGGTCGGCGGTTCGAAAGCCGGAGGTAACGGACAGACACCCATTCGGGTGACCGCCGACGTGGTCCGCGCAGGCTATAACCTGCTGCATAACCGTACGGTGGATGACAGTGCCTCGATCAGTAGCAGTGATTGCCTGGGAGGGGCTATTTGTCAGACATGGGCTTCGCCCCAGGAGGAGTCCGACTGGGCCGTTCGGGTGTTGGGCGAGAACGAAGTCGCGACCTGCGACAGCTGCGAAACTCTGCGTGCGACCGCTGGCAGCGGACTGACGCCGCTGATCCAGGAGGCCTACAGCGAACGCCTCAAGGCCCTGCAAGGGTTGCTGTCGGGTTCCCTGTCGCCTACCCCTGACAACCTGGCTAAAGCCTCGAGCTCGATGCTGCCGGTGACCCGTGGCGTGATCGAAGCCCTGCGTGACGACCCTGACCAGGATTTGTTGGCACGGCGCCTGGCCAGTGAAACGGCCTTGTCCAGTGTGCTCGACAAAGCACTGCTGCTACTGCGCACGCTGCTGGCAGGCAGTCACGAACCGAACATCGCCTCCGCCGAGCCAGCCCAAACCGCCTTGACGAAAAATATCGACACCCTGGAGCGCGAAATTCGCCTGCTGCAGACCGAGCTGCAGGTCAGGCAGATGCTGACGACCAATACCGCCAGCCTGGTGCTCGATCGGCATGCCGGTGGTGCCGATGCTTCGCGCACCGTCGAGCAAGGCGACCCCGAGCCCGGTCGACTCAATGATGCTGACGCCAGGCGCAAGTGAGCCATGAAACGCTCACCGCTATTCACTTTGCTTTCGAGTCTGGGGATTGCCGCGGCGATGATCCTGACCGCCGCACTGGTCGCCTGGATTGGCCGCACTGCGCTGGGTAGTTTCGAGGTCTGGCAGCAGGCATTCGAATCCGCACGACCTTATCTGCGGTGGTGGCGCGCCCTTCTCTACGCCGCCCTCTTTGCGCTCTGGTGGGACCTGCTTCGACGCTACCGACATCGACCACTGGATCGATTGCGCGTGAAACGCATCGGGACAATAGGGCTCGTGCTCTTTACCTGCGTCGAACTCACCCGACTGTGAGGTCACCACCATGCTCATGAGCACCAACAGCTACCTTGAGTTTTACCTCTCTCTGCTGGCCTGGATCATCAACAACGGCCTCTGGAGTGTCCTGTCCGACACCGGGTTGTTTGCCGCGCCCTTCGGCGCGATCATCCTGCAGGAATGGTTGTCGGCCCGTCAGCAAGGCGCGGATGAAGGCAACAAGGGATTGCTCTCGGTGCCGCGGATCGAGAACCGGTTGTGGCTGGCCTACATCGTCGTGTTGTTCGGCTGCGCGTCGGTCTTTCCGTTGAGCCTCTCGTCAATGGCGTTCGATGATGCGGCGAGTCAGCGCTGCGGTGTGAGTGTGGCTAAGCCAGCAGAAACCGCCTGGGGGACCACCTTCAATACCATCGGCGAGCGCTCCGCCAACGTACCGATCTGGTGGTTTCTGGTGCATGCCTTGAGCAAAGGGGTAACTGCGGCGGCCACCGCCTCCATTCCCTGCGCACCGGATATCCGGCAGATGCGCATGGAGATCGACAGTTCGCGCATCGACAGCCAGGTACTGCTGCAGGAAGTCGCCGATTTCACTCGCGACTGCTATGGCTATTCCCGTTCTCGGCTGTTCACCAACCGTCCGCAGTTGGACAAAGCACAAAGTCACGACGCAGCGTGGATCGGTTCAAGCTATTTTCTCGATACGCCCGGCTACTACGATACGGATCGTTCACGCACGCCGCGCGTCAACTGGCCCTATAATGAAAACCGCGATGTTTCCTTGCCGCGGCTAGAGAATGGCGCGGGCTACCCGACCTGCAAGCAGTGGTGGAATGATAGCGGTGTTGGGTTACGCGAGCGCTTAATCGAGCAGGTCGATCCTTCGCTGCTGACTCAGCTGAAAGGTTGGTTGACTGGCCGTTCCAGCAACGAGATCGAGGATGCCACCCTGCGCGAACTGGTCAGTCCGCGCCAGCAATCGATGTCCATGTCGCCCGGACAGGTGTACCAGGACTATGGCTCCAGCGCTCGTGGCAGCTCGATCAATCAGGGGCTTAATAACCTGGCCACCAATACCGGGCTGGCCCTCGGTTCCTTCAGCAACTTCCCGGCAATGAATGCACTACGCGCCGCCCTGCCGATGGTGCAGGCTTTTCTGATCATGGGCGTTATCATCAGCTTGCCGTTAATTCTGTTGGTCAGTACCTACCAGTTGAAGACCGTCATGACGGTGACGTTCGCGCTGTTCACGCTGCACATGCTGAGTTTCTGGTGGGAGTTAGCACGCTGGGTCGACTCCAGCATGCTCGATACCTTGTACAACCAAGTTTCGGCTTCCAATCAGGTGCTGTTGTCGCTGCCCACATCCGGGCTTATGGATGGGACTGTCACCGCACAGGTGATCGAGTACGTGATGGGGGCGATGTTCATGGTGCTGCCTGGACTATTTTTGGTCGCCATGAGCTGGGCTGGCTACTCAATCGGCAACAGCCTTGAGGGGATGTTAGGAGGTGCAAGCAAAGCCGCACATGGAGCAGCGGGAAAAGGAACAGATCAGTTGATGGGGGCTACGAAGAAAATTATCTGACGTCATCAGATGATTTGAAATGACCTACGTAGTGGCCATTGTCATCGTAGTTGCCAAGATAGGAGTTAGCCCCAAGATAGTCTGGACCTGGATTATCCCCTTCAAGATCCGTGTCAATGACAGCCTTGGACTGCAGAAAAGCAATCACAGCGATCATCACAAAAACAGAAGCGACCAGCCAGAAACCGATAAAGAGCAGCCCCCCAACCAACGCCAACTTGGCAGTCAGAAAGCTCCCACGAACAAGTAATTTACCTGCGGGCATTCCTGCCGTCACCGCACGCTCAGCCACGCGGGACTCAAACGTTTTCAACTTGCGATACCCGCGTTTTATCGACATGCCACAGGTATATGCCCAGCGGTGGGCACGTGAATTCTGAACAGGGTTCTGAGTCGGCATGGTCTCGCCCTCTTCTGAGCGTTTTCATGGTTGAGACAGGTGTAACAGCCTACTACTGAAAACTGTCCGTGCCTGACCGTTTATCAGTTTACCCAGCCGAAAATTATTCACTTGAAGACAAACCCCGTGGCATACCCTCTATGCCGAGGTTGCCACCTATAAAACACCCCGCTAAATACATGGCAAGGATCGCTGCCTATGACAATCCGTTGCTCAGGCAGATCAGGATTTTCAAGACTACGTTGGCTCGGTGAAGGCTCTCTCTCAAGTGTGATTAGGTCGAGCTGACTAACCGTCAGTATTCGAGTGAATCAGCACGTGCCGGTACTGGTTAGCGGCAAAACTCGCGCTTGCCAGCGTAGAACTAATAATTGTCATAAACGTCAGTATATTGGGCCCCGTCACATTCCATAGAGAGCAACATGCGTTGCCCCCTATAAAGCCATTCGCAAGGAATCAAAGAACTCTCAGCACTGCCCCTCCACCGGCCCTTATGCTAGTGAACGATCGTGGAAGCGATAAGTACGACCGCGTTCGTTGATGATCGACAGCCGCTCCAGCGCCTCCGAGTCGCTGATGCCCTCGTTCCTCAACGCGGCATAAAGCTGGTGGAATTCCGACTCCAGGTCGCCCGCAAAGATGCCAGGATCGTCGGACCCCAAACAGATCATAATCTCCGGATCCCCCTCTTCTAAATGTCCGGGCAGCCGCATCCAGCGAAGCGAGTGATGCTCACGAAACGCGTGGTACTGACTGATCCGAACATTACTCGACGGTAACGTCTCAATGAGAACGCCCCTCTCGGCGACATGCCACATCAACGACTGTTGAAGTCGCACATAAGTCGGTCCATCCAAGAAGTCGGCCTCCTTATCGATGAGTTCATATGAGCGTTTCAGCAAATCAGGATCGCTTAACCACCGCCATAAAAGCTTCAACTCCGTGGGCTGAGTACGAGCCGCCTCCTTCACTAGTAATGCTTCTGCTCGCCAGTAATCATTCAGAGAATAATCTATCCCATCCTCTTGCCGCTCGTTGAACTTACGTACTTCCGCTGAACTGAGCCCTCTAAGCAACATTACGCGTTCTAGCTGTGTCGCACTTATCCACTCGCCGAATACGTCGCATGCCACAGCCTCCAACTCTCGGTGAATACGTCCAATCTGCATATGCATTCCGGGGGCATCTCGGAGCAACTGCCAAGCGGCCAAAACGCTCAGCATCCAATCCCCCCGGCTGATGTTAAGCATTTTGGGCATGCGCTCCAGCCATAATGTTGGCCGTATCCCCATGGCTGTCCCGTGACCGATACGGTCTCCATCACGCAGATCAAGTAAGACGAGGGCGTCCCACATGTAGCGCATTCCAGACAACAGATGCGGGAAATCCTCCCCCGCATGAAAGGTTCTATGCGTAAGACCAGCTCGCCGGCAGACTCGAAATATCGGCGCAAAAGGATCAGGGGGGGCGTGAAGCTCGTTGGCGGCACCATCGATACCGCGAAGCCAGGTTCTGAGCCGCGGCCACCGGGTTACTGCTGTCAGCAATACCCCAGTAGCCTGACGGAGCTGAGCTTCTAGTGCAAAATAGCGGTAGGGCCCTGCCTTACTCTCCGGTTGCGGCGACCACGGCAACTTAATGAAATGGACAACGAGAGCAAGACGATGGATGGCGCGATGTCGGATCTCGGGGGTGCGAAAAAATCCTTCCAGTTCCTCCAACATCCATCCCAATGGGGAGCCTGCCGGTTGCGAGGAAGGCTTCCATCCTGTGACTTCGCGCAGATAACGAAAATATCCACCCAAAATCGCATGCACAAGTGTGTACGTCTTAATTAAGGAGTCTTTGGGGGCAAACCGCCCTTCTAGGTATCCTGTTCGGCTCATGGTGGGGCTGCTGCCGTGCATGGCGAGAAAGCGATGAAGGTAGTCCTTCTCGGCCGGCTCACGAAGGTCAGTCAGAGTGAGTTTTTGGAACTGGTCAAAGCCATATTGAGTCTCGCTCTGGACCAATAGTTGGTAATACTGGTTCTGAAGCAGCAGGTAACAATGAAACATACGCTCGAGCTGCACGCTCGGCGATTGTCGTAACTGCTCCAAAAGCATCGTCTGCCAACGAATCTCATCCGAGACCGTGGTATTAGCTGTCAGCGCAAGCGACATATCGTGAAGTGCAGGTGGCAGGACATCCAAGCGACCAGAGCACAGCGCTTCACAGTTAAGAGGAAGACGGGTGGTGCGATCCACCCGCTCTGTTGCAGCAGCCACCAACCAAGCCCGCAGTTCTGCAGCTGCTCGAAGTTGGCGCGAGAAATCGGTGGGGCTCAGGTTCGGGTTTACCTGACCTACCAGCTCTCGCACGCGCGCAGCATTCTTGCCCTTGGTCCAGGCGTGAAGGAAATCATTCGTCTCTGTCTTGGGCGCACTTAACGCCCTTAACCAACACACTTCTGCATGGGTACTACCGTTGAGATGGAGGTGAGACTCGTGTAGGCCTTCGCGCGCGACGTAATCCTCTACCATGGCGTCATAGGGTGTGAGCAACAGGAGAGAAGCGTCCGTCCATGTCACTTTACGTACATGCCTTTCACCCGATATCGACCTAGCTGGGTCTGCAGAGAGATACTCCTGCCTGCCGAACGAAACACGCGCCATCGCTTGGAGAGGAATAGACGTGATGCGGCTCATTACACTCTGTTGCCAAGCCCCAAACAAACTCTGCTTAACATGGATAACACCATGACGAGTCTCGAGGTACTCATTGGCGAGGCACTGCAATACCTCCGGCATCCATGATTCACCATCACGTTGTCGGGCATGGAGAGAGCGCCAAGCGGCATCGAACACGTGATCGGGATATCGCGCCGCCCAAGGCTGATAGGATAGATAGGCTGCCTCACGCCACTGAGGCCATCGCAAAGGACGAATGAAGGGTTCGCGCCAAGCTAGGCCCAAGATGCCTGCATCCGAGAGCAACAAGGTCGATAGCAAAGCGGCGATAGAGCCCGTCTGCTCACTCATTCCGTCACTCCGTTACTGGTGACATCCTGAGTCTCTTGTTTATTCGTGCCAGATCCTCTTACGGCTTTCACGCTCTGTTTCGCACGGCCAGCGACCGCAATTTGGTTGAACAATTTCCAATGCTCCGCCGTGCACAGGAGCGGATTTATATCCTCCAGATTGCGTTGATTGGTAGGAAATAATCCCTTCAGGCTCTCTGCATAATTTTCATGTGCATTGAGCAAACCCAGCAAAAGAGGACATGTCGCCACAATCGCGGTCATTGGCAAGGTCTCGCGCGACAGTGGAAAGCTCTTCAGTTTCTTGACGAATGCGCTTGCAGATTTCACCGGATTGGTACGGTCTGCGGAACTGTCTTGTTTAAGCTGAGCAGTATCTCCCGGAACATGATGGCCGGCCTCTTCGACCAAAAGGGCATTGATTACGCAAAGTGCGAATATCTCCATCATTTCTGCCACGCTGGCCTTGCTTCTCAACTCATCAGAAGCCTTTTCAAGGCTGAAGAACAGGCGCGTCCAGACTTTCCCCACAAAGACACCTGACGGAGAGATTTTCGACCCAAGCAGTTTCACCTCAGCTAGCCACGCGCCAATAGCCTCCGCTAACGTAGTCAGCAAATCGGTTACTGTGCTTTCGGTGTTCGGATCAAGGGCATC